>CAWBLP010000005.1:0-444532 GCA_963789495.1 uncultured Alphaproteobacteria bacterium | reverse complement strand
ACAGCCGGCGATAGAGCCTTGAAAGCACTCGGACTGACAAGAAAATCCACGTCGGCAGCTCACCCAACGACCGTCGGGCGTCAAGCCGCCACCGGGGACGATGCAGTGGACATGCGGATGATGGACGAGAACTCTGGCCCCAAGTATGGAGCACCGCGATCATGCCGGTCTCCGCGCCGAGATGTTTGGTGTCCGCAGCGATGATACGCACCGTCTCCGCCGCGGCCTTGAATAGGATGTCGTAAACAACGGCCTTGTTCTGCAGGGCCATAGCGGCGATCGGCGCGGGCACGGTGAACACGACATGGAAATAGGTAACCGGCAGCAACTCGGCCTGTCGGTCGGCGAGCCACTGCGCACGAGCCAGACCTTGGCACTTGGGGCAGTGCCGGTCGCGGCAGCTATTGTAGGCGATGCGCACGTCCCCGCAGTCGTCGCACTGCTCGACATGGCCGCCGAGCGCCGGGGTGCGGCACGCCTCAATGGCGGCCATGACCCGACGCTGCCGGTTGGAGAGGGTGGCAGCATGGTCGGCGCGATAGGCAGCACCGTGGCGGCGGAACACATCCGCCACCTCCAGCGCGGGCCGCATGAGGAGGCGGCCTTAGCTCGGCGGTGTCACCGCTATGCTCAGACGGTCCAGCGGACTGGTGGTATCTGCAATGAGATGGGTTGCAACCTGGGTATAACGGGCGGTCGTTGATAGGCGCGCATGACCGAGCAGCACCTGGATGATGCGGATGTCGGTCCCGGCCTCGAGCAGATGCGTCGCAAAGCTGTGCCGCAGGGTATGGACTGTCACCACCTTGCTCAGGTCGGCCTGACGTGCCGCCTGGCGGCAGGCTTCCTGCAGTGTGGCCACGCTGACCGGTTCCGCCGGATTTTGACCCGGGAACAGCCACCGACCCGGCCGAGCCAGGCGCCAGTAGGCGCGCAGGATCTGCAGCAGTTGCGGCGACAACATGACGTAGCGATCTTTGCCGCCCTTGCCTTGCTCAATACGGATCAGCATCCGGCTGCTGTCGATGGCAGCTGCTGTCAAACGAACGACCTCGCCGACGCGCAGGCCGGCGCCATAGGCGGTGGTCAAGGCGACCCGGTTGCGCAGGCCGGGAACAGCTTCGAGGAACCGTACGATCTCGTCGCCGCTGAGCACCACCGGCAGTCGCTGCGGTTCGCGCGCAGCGACGATCTGCTCGTTAGCATCGCTGCGACCCAAGGTGACGCCGTAGAAGAAACGCAGTGCGCAGACCACCTGGTTGATGTGCGACCACGACCGCTGCTGCGCGATGAGATACAGCTGGTAGGCACGCACATCCTCCAGCCCCAACCGGTCCGGTGAGCGGCCACAGTGGCGGCTGAATTTGGCAACCGCGTAGGTGTAGGATTGTTGTGTCGCCGGCGAGAGGTTGCGGATCGTCATGTCTTCGATCATACGCCGGCGCAGAGGGCTGACTTCAGCCATCGGAAGCTCCTGTCTGGTGAGGGCGGGTCGGACAACCCGAAGCCTCTCAGACAGGAGGACCTTCTCGTCAAAGTCAGCCGCTAGACATTACCGCGGAGCGGTTTCGTTCAATCCGCACGCCACCTCCGGCTGGAGCGCGATATCCTCTCAAAAGCCGCGGCCTGGTTTGCACGCGAGACCGGCGCAGTGTCGTCCGGATCTTCGAGTTCATGAGCACAAACCAGGCCTCGTTCCCCGTTGCCGCCATGGCGCGCGTGCTCGGCGTCTCCACAGCGGGCTATTACGCTTGGCGTGGACGCCCACCAGCGGCCCGACGACGACGCGACGTGACCCGGATGCCCGGCCAGCACCCGACCTCGTCGATCGCAAATTTACCGCCGAACGCCCCAATCAGCTCTGGGTCGCGGATATAACCTTCGTGCCAACCGCAGCTGGTTTCCTCTATCTCGCCGTGGTGCTCGATGCCTGTAGCCGTCGGATCGTCGGCTGGTCGATGGCGGCCCACCTGCGCACGGAACTTGTGCTCGACGCTCTGGAAATGCCCACTGGGTCATGTAGGCAGCCGCACGATATCATTCATCATTCGGACCAGGGAAGCCAATACACGTCTCTTGCCATTTGGCAGTCGCTGCCGCGAGGTCGGCGTTCGGCCCTCCATGGGGTCGGTCGGTGACGCCTACGACAATGCCATGTGCGAGAGCTTCTTCTCGACGCTCGAGTGCGAGCTCCTCTCTCGCCGGAAATTCGTGTCCCAGGCTGAAGCAAAGATCGCCTGCTTCAGCTACATTGAGGGCTTCTACAATCCGGTCCGTTTGCATTCAGCCATTGGATACCAGTCGCCCATCCACTATGAGCAGCAGATCGCCCAAGAACTTACCGTGACCACGTAGCCCCCAAACCAGTCAACCGTCCACGAAGGCGGGGCAATCCCAATCCCATTATACTGCATGAATGCGGTGGTTTGAAACCGGTAGAAGAGACAATCAAAGTCGGGCAAGCACGAAGGGGCGTTGGCTTAGAGTTGGGTTTTCACCGAAAGGACTGGACGGGATGGAGCAGGACCGCGGTCGTAATGCTGACGCCCCTTGGCAGATACCGGTGGGTGGTTGGGCGGATATCCTGCACCGGGCGTGGAAAGGGACAGCCGAGAGAAATCTGTCGCTGGTTGCGGGCGGCGTGACCTATTACCTGCTGCTGGCGGTGTTCCCCGGCCTGGCCGCGCTGGTTTCGGTTTATGGTTTGGTCGCAAACCCCTCGGATGTGGGGATGAGCGTTCAGTCCCTGTCGGGCATGCTTCCGCCGTCGACTGTCAAACTGGTCAGCGATGAACTCACCCAACTCGCCTCCGCGTCGAGCCAGAGCTTAGGCCTTGGCGCCGTCATCGGCATCGCGATCGCGCTCTGGAGCGGCGTGCGCGGGATGACCGGCATGATGACGGCGCTCAACATCGCCTACGATCAACCGGAACAACGCGGATTCATCAGATTCAACGCGACTGCCCTGGCGCTGACCGTCGTGGTGGTTATCGGTGGATTGATCACCTTCGCGCTTGTCGCCGGCCTGCCCGTAGCCCTGAACCGAAGCGTTGCCCACGGATCGGGACGTTGGATCGGTCTGATCGTCGAATGGCCGTTCCTGATCGTGTTCGTGATGGGAATGGTGGCATTGATCTACCGCTACGGGCCCGACCGGCGCAAGCAGAAGTGGAAATGGACCTCCCTCGGCGTGATCGCGGCCACAATCCTATGGGTCCTCGGATCGGTCCTATTCAGTGCATATATTTACCACTTTGGCAGCTACAACAGGACTTACGGTTCGTTGGGCCTGCCGTTGATTTTGCTGACCTGGATGTGGCTGTCGGTGTTCGTCGTCATGTTTGGAGCCGAGATCAACGGAGAGGCCGAGCGGCAGACCCATCAGAACACCGCGGCTCGCCCAACGTCATCGGTATCCCAACAGGGTTAGGTGGATGCCCAGACAATCGTCCGCCGTCAGCAGATTATTAAGCGGCCTTGGCCCTCATTCCATGAAAAGCTCCTGTACCGAAGACTGCCTGTCTGACACTCAGTTTCGATGGCACCGTCGGTCCCGTGTAGTCTCCGTGCACGCGTTCACCCTGTCCCGCGCCAGACAAGCTGGCATCTCGGTCGAGATTGACCCGGCTTTGCTGACCGGCCGCCACCGAAAAATGCTGCCGCACGAGGTACGACCTGCAACACCGCCTTCGGGACACACCGAGCGAGCGACGACGGGTCATGATCGCCTGTCAATTCTAGTGTCCTGAGTCCTAAATCCGTCGCATCAGCGATTCGAAAACTGCACTGCGGTCGATTTCGGCGTGACTTGCGAGGCTCTGTCGTCTTGGAGACGGAGAGCAGGCATGGCGGGACGCAGGCTGGAAGCGCTGAATGTAACGGATGCGGAGAGATCTGAGCTGATGGCGCTGGCCGCCCGGCCCAAGACCTCGCAGGCTCTTGCGGCTCGTGCCCGCATCGTTCTGGCCTGCGCCGAGGGTCTGGAAAACCAGGCGGTTGGTCAGCAGCTTGGGGCGCATCCACAAACCGTCGGCAAATGGCGCCGCCGGTTTCTGGCGCAGCGGGTCGAGGGTTTGCGCGACGAGCCGCGGCCCGGAGCGCCGCGCACGATCGAGGATAAACGGATCGAAGCGGTGATCACCCGCACGCTGGAGAGTAAGCCCGAGGCGGCGACCCACTGGAGTTCGCGTGGCATGGCGCGAGACACCGGCTTGTCGGTCAGCACGGTGCAGCGGATTTGGCGCGCCTTCGGGCTGAAGCCGCATCGGCAGGAGACATTCAAGCTCTCCACTGATCCCGACTTCGTGGCCAAGGTGCGCGATGTGGTGGGGTTGTATGTTTCCCCTCCCGAGCATGCCGTGGTGCTCTGCGTTGACGAAAAGTCGCAGATCCAGGCGCTGGACCGCAGCCAGACCGTGTTTCCGATGCGACCTGGTCAGCCTGAGCGGCGCAGTCACGATTACGTCCGGCACGGTACGACCTCGCTGTTCGCGGCACTTGACGTCGCTACCGGAGCAATCATCGGCAAATGCTATCCGCGCCACCGCGCGACCGAGTTCCGTCAATTCCTGGACGAGATCGAGGCTGCGGTACCGACCGGGCTGGATGTGCATCTGGTCTGGGACAACTACGCGACGCACAAGACCGCGCTGATCCGCGACTGGCTGGCAAAGCGCCCGCGCTGGCATGTCCACCTGACCCCGACAAGCAGCTCCTGGCTGAACCAGGTCGAGCGCTTTTTCGCACTGCTGACCGACCGGAAGATCAGGCGCGGCGTGCATCGCAGCGTCGATGAGCTGGAAGCTGCGATCAACGCCTTTCTCGATCACCACAATGCCAACCCAAAGCCATTCCGGTGGGTCAAATCCGCCGACGACATCCTCGACGCCATAGAACGATTTTGCACCTACAACACTTCAACGACATGATGCGGTGGTCTTATGGTTCAGGACACTAGTACCCCGAGTCATTGAAATTGCGGGTAGAGCCGCTTGAGCTTGACGCGGGCGTCCGCGTTGGTGAACTGCCAATCGGCCTTGGCGTGCCTTTTGTTGCGGTTCTGCTGCCATGCGGCGATCTCTTGGGTCAGCGTCGGTTTGTCGGGGATTCGCCGGTCCAGGCATTGTCTTGACAGCACGCTGATTTCGCACTCGGCCATATCCAGCCAGCTTCCGTGCTTGGGTGTGTAATGCCACTCGAACCGTTCCACGAGCCGGCGGGCTTCCGCGGGCGGAAAGGCCTCGTACAGCGACGCGGGTTTGTGCGTGCTGAGATTGTCTTGGATCAGAACGATCTTCTCGGCGCCAGGGAAGTGGATGTCGGACACCTCCTTGAGGACCTGGGCGTAATCGGCGGCGGCGTGGCGGTCTGTGACCTTGACGTGCCGCCATCCCTCCAGCGGCGCGAACAGCATGAACAGGTTTGCCGTGCCGTTACGCTCATACTCGTAGTCGACGCGCGAGGGATGCCCTGGCTTCGCCTGGATCGGCACGCGCGTCTCTGCGATCAGTTGCTTTGACGTCTCGTCCAGGCAAACCACCGGGCGCGCTGGGTCGTGCGGGCGCTGATAGACTTCGAGTACGTCCTCCATGGCGGCTACGAAGGCCGCGCTGGCGTCCGGCGGAATGACCCATTGTTCTTGCAGGTGGGGCTTGAGAGCGTTTTTTTTAGCGTCCGCCCGATCGTGTTGTCGCTGGCACGCTCGACGATCTTCAGTTCGACGACCTGTTCTTCCAGCAGTTCAAGGGTCCAGCGCGACCGCCCCCTTGGCGGCTCGCCGCACGCCAGGGCGATCAGCTTGGCCTCGGCGGCCCCGTCGAAGATGCGTGGCCGGGCCGAGGCGGGCGAATATTTGTGTGTCAGGGCCGCGTCCAGGCCTTCCTCCACAAGCCGCTGGCGGGTCCGAAGGATCGTGTCGGTGCTGGTGTCCAACGCCTCGGCAATCCGGTTGTCGGGCCATCCCTCGCCCGCCTCGGAGACGTCGGCCTTCAGCAGGATACGCGCCTTGAGAAGCTTGCGTGCCGGATGCTTGCCTGTTGCGATGAGCGCGTTCAGCCGATCGCGCTCATCATCGCTCAGTCTGACGATGTGCTTCCTGGCAGTCTGTTTCCTTGTCACGAATCGGCTCCGTCATTGCCAGGGCATCGATTCGAAGTTTAACCGCTGAGTCAATGACGTAGGGTATTAGGTAGTTTCCGATCCTGGCGCAGCCACATCGGAGGCCTACATCGTGCGATCATACATGTCCCGGCTGCTGCGATGAGAATCCATTTTCTCCCGCTCTGAAAGTTGCAATACCATGAACCTCTTATCCCTGGCAGTTATTCCGGCCGTCCTGATCGTAGTTCTCTTCCTGATCACGGCGAGCGTGAAGATCCTGCGCGAATATGAGCGAGCGGTGGTCTTCACCCTGGGGCGTTTTCAGCGGGTCAAAGGACCTGGCCTGATGTTGATGGTTCCCTTCATCCAGGAAATGGTGCGCGTGGACTTGCGCATCCAGGTCATTGAGATACCGACCCAGGACGTGATCTCGCACGACAACGTGTCGATGAAGGTTGACGCGGTGCTTTACTTCAACGTGGTCAATCCCGAACGGGCCATCATTCAGGTCCAGAACTACCTTCCCGCGACGAACATGCTCGCTCAGACAACCCTACGCGCCGTGCTGGGACAGCATGAGCTGGACGAGATGCTTTCGGAAAGAAAAAAGCTCAGCATCGACGTCCAGAGCATTCTGGACGCGCAGACCGAAACCTGGGGGATCAAGGTCAGCAACGTCGAGATCAGAACCGTTGAGCTCACCGAAAACATGGTACGCGCCATCGCCAAGCAGGCGGAGGCGGAGCGCGACCGGCGCGCCAAGATTATCCATGCGGAAGCCGAGTTCCAGGCCTCGCAAACCCTGGTCAACGCCGCCAAGATTCTTTCGAGTATTCCGGCCGCCATGCAGTTGCGCTACCTGCAGACGCTGACGGAGATCGGCCGCGAACAGAATTCGACCGTCGTGTTTCCGATGCCGATCGACATCATCAAGCCATTCCTCGAGCTGCTTGAGAGACCCGGCAAGCCGGCTGGCGCGAATGGCGCCGATCGTACCCCGCTGATGAAGGACATCGTCCCATTGAGCGCATGAGGAAGCGACCCAGACGAGCAGAGGCGATCTGCGACCCACGCCAATGTCGCCCGCGGTCCGGCACCTACTCCAACATAATTCGTAGATCAGGCAGCGACAATTCCGGACGTTACCAAGTCAACCCAGCAATCAGGAGACAAAATGCATGAAACGCACAAGCTTGGCCAGCTCCGTGGCAGCATGCTTTTGGCTTACCCTGGCGGCCGCCCCGCTGCTCGCCGCTAATCCCCCGGCAGCCGCCACGGCGAACCAACCGCCGGCCGCCAAGATGACAGTCTCCGCCGGTACCAGGCCCGCGGAGAAGTGTCTGAGAGACCTGCGCGCCTTCGACAGCCAGATGGGGAAAGACGGCTACTGGCTGAGCGGCTCTGGCTACGGTTACGGTTATCCGATGGGTGGCTATGGCTACGAAAACGGCTATCCGATCGGCGTCCGCCCAGCGACGCCTGCGACCGCTTCCCGGGGTTACCAGGACGCGCGACCGGGCTACGAGGTGCGGATCCTGGTTGCGTCCGCCAACATTCTCGCCCGACATGGCCAGCAGCAGGCGTGTCAGAACGAGCTCGCCACTGCGCGCGGTATCTACAAGCTCTACATGGCTGACATGCATCGCCGGGGAATGCCGACGGCGGACGTGCCGGGCTGGCGGCAGCACCAGATCGCCGCTGCGCAACCGGTCACAGTCACGAACACCTCGTACCGGTCCGGCGAGTTGGTCGGCACCGACGTGCGCACCCCGCAGGGGGACGCGCTCGGTAGCGTCGAAGACCTGGTGATGAGCCCGCAGACAGGCGCGATCGCCTATCTGGTGATCGGCCGGGGCGGGATTTTCGGGATCGACGAGAAATACGTTCCGGTCCCCTGGGCGGCCTTCAAAGTAACTCCGGCCGCGAACCTGCTCGTGTTGGACACGACCAAGGCTGCCATGGACACCGCCCCGCAGGTGAGCCGTGACCAATTCGGAGCCACTGGTCACTTCGATCAGGAGAGCCAGAAGGTGGATGCCTACTGGAAGGCACATATCACCACGATCACTGGCAGCAAATGATCCAACGGTGGATCCCTTGGTCCGGTCCCGTCGATTGGCGTGAGACCCAAGCGTAAGAGGAGCGCACAATGTTGTGGAATGCATCGGCGATCAAAGGCTACGCCATTGCGGCAAGCGATGGCCGGCTCGGAACCGTGAGCGATTTTCTATTTGACGACGCTAGCTGGTTGATTCGTTGGCTGGTTGTCGATACCGGCAACTGGCTCGCCGGTCGTAAAGTCCTTCTGCCGCCCTTGGTCCTGGGACACCTGCATCCAACGGAACACGAATTTGCGGTGAGATTGACCAAACAGCAGGTCAAGGACAGCCCGGAGATCGACTGCGATCGGCCGGTGTCGCGGCAGATGGAGACCCATGTTTACGATTACTATGGCTGGTATCCGTATTGGGGTACCGGCCTTTACATGGGTGGTTTCGGCTATTTGGGCGGCCCCATGATGGGATTATCCCCCATGGGGTCCGGACGGCGTCAGCAACACATTCCCGATACGCATCGGAATGACGGCGATCCGCATCTCCGCAGCATCGAAGCGGTCACCGGATACCATATCCATGCCACCGACGGCGAGATCGGTCACGTCGAGGACTTCCTGGTGGACGATACCGATTGGAGCATCCACTTCCTCGTCGTCGATACAAAAAACTGGTGGCCCGGGAAGAAGGTCCTGATCGCGCCGCGCTCGGCGCAATCGATCAATTGGGACGACAAGCTGGTGAACCTCAATGTCGATCGTCAAAGGGTCAAGGACAGCCCGACATACGATGCATCTACAACAATTGATAGAGCCTATGAGAAGCGTTTCCATGACCACTATGGCGACATCCGGGCGACTGGCCAGCCCTGATCGGGCGTCGGTCTCGCAGCCAGAGTTACGTTGTCAAGGGATCTGGCCGGGCGAGCGAGCGGCTGCCGCTTGACTGGGTCCTCGGCGTTGCGAGGCCGCAAGCCGGGAGCATGGCGTTGGCGGCACCACAAGTCCCGCATCATCGAGCCAGCTGCAACGGAATTGTATGGTGTGGCGAATGCGATGTCGTAATCAAAAGCAGTCGCCAATGACGACTGGTGCTTGGCAACGCCCGAACTCCCGGAGCAGTAGGACGGACAGATAAGGACGCGGATCATGAACTCCAATGCGGACGGACCGAAAGCTCCGGAGTCGAAGGCGGCATCGAAGCCCGATGCGAAGGACGATTTGAAGTCCCTGCCCATGGCGGAGGTGGAGAAAAATTGGGTTCGTCGCCGGACGACCTCAGCCAGGCCGAAGCGAAGAAGAGACTGACCCAATACGGGCCCAACAAGATCGAAGAAAAGAGGACCAACGAACTTTTTACTCACCGGTCGGTAATATAGACGACACTTGGAGCTTGGAAGAATGAGCGGACTAGGCGAGGGGCCTGCTTGATCCGGTCAAGCTGTGCCTCGATCTTGTCGCGCAGTCGCTCTCCCTGGTGTAGCGGCGTTTGGCCAATGAACAAGTCTTTGTCTCGCACAATTTGAGAAAAAGTAGACCGGTTCAGCGTCGAGTATGATGATGCGTGCTTCGCGATCGGGTCGATTGAAGCCATATCGTGTTTCTGCCATGTTATACCAACCGCCGCTGAGTCCAACTCACGCCCGATTCCCAACCTGGTGAAAGTACGATTCGCTCTGCCAGGGTTGACAATTCCCTGAACAGGAGAGCGGTATGAGTGCGGCAGTTGCGATCACCCGCGAGGAGCACAGCTCGGCGGAGCTGCGGTCGATCGCAGCGGGAACCTCCGATGCAGCGCGGGCGCGGCGTTTGCTGGCTATTGCCATGGTGCTGGATGGCGCCACACGGCTTGATGCGGCACGCCAATCCGGCATGGATCGGCAAACACTGCGCGATTGGGTCCATCGATACAACGTCAGCGGCGTCGACGGTTTGGTGTCGCGCAAGGCGCCGGGCGCCGCGGCTAAATTGACCCCGGGGCAGATGGCCGAGCTGCGGGAGCTGGTGGTCAACGGCCCCGATCCGCAGGTTCACAAGGTGGTCCGTTGGCGTTGCGTTGATCTGCGTGCGGAAGTGGCACGGCGCTTCGCAGTCACGGTACCGGACCGCACGATCGGCAAGTGGCTGCGCAAGCTGAAGCTGACCCGGCTGCAGCCGCGTCCGTATCACCCGAAGAAGGATGTCGCGGCGCAGCAGGCTTTTAAAAAAACTTCAGTACCAGCCTGAAGCAAGCCTTGCATGCCACATGGTCCGGGACGCCCGTTGAGCTGTGGTTCCAGATGCTATGAGGCAGGACATCGCCCCGGCTGCTTGGCAACACTGGTAGGGTCCGCAATAAACCAGGGAGCCTGCCATGCCGTCCGAAAACATCGTATACGTCTCGATCGAACTCAGCGTTGCTTCGTGGCTTGTTGCTGCACGCCTGCCAAATACTGAGAAGTTGCGGCTGCATCGCCTGGAGGGCGGCGACACGGCCGCGCTGCTCAGGGTCATCGCTGAGGTTCGGTCGCGCGCCTCAGCCAAGCTGGGCGGCCCCGCGGATGTGGCGTGCTGTTTCGAAGCAGGACGGGATGGGTTCTGGCTGCATCGACTGCTGACGGCACATGGCGTCGTCGCCTACGTGCTCGAGCCGACCAGCATTCTGGTGAACCGCCGTGCCCGGCGGGCCAAGACTGACCGGCTCGATGCCGAGGGCATGCTTCGCGTGCTTGCCGCCTGGCTGGGCGGCGATCGCCAGGTGTGCAGCATGGTGCGCGTACCCTCGCCGGACGAGGAGGACGCCAAGCGTCCTCACCGCGAGCGCGAACACCTCGTGCAAGACAAGCTGCGCATCGAGAACAGGATCGAAGCGCTGCTGTTCACGCAGGGTATCCGGGGAAGGCCGTCACTGCGCTCTTGGGAGCGCGACGTAGCAGAGCTGCGAACGGGTGATGGACGTGCTCTTCCGCAGTTGTTGCGGATCGAGCTTGATCGGCTCCGCCGGCGGCTCACCCTGGTATTGGAGTTGATTCGCGAACTGGAGGCTGACCGTGCCAAAATTCTGGAAGAAACAGAGGCGGCCGACACGGTGGTTAGCAAGATCATCGCTCTACAGAGGATCCGCGGTGTTGGCGAAAACTTCGCAGCCGTGTTGGTCCGCGAGGTGTTCTACCGTTCTTTCGCCAACCGCCGTCAGCTCGCCAGCTATGTCGGCATCACACCGATGCCCTACCAGAGCGGCGGGATGGATCGCGACCGGAACATCAGCCGGGCAGGCAATCCTCGGGCACGCACGACTATGATCCAGCTTGCTTGGTTGTGGTTGCGCTATCAGCCCGATAGCGCGCTGGCCACGTGGTTCCGCGAGCGCGTCGGCACACTGAAGGGGCGCACGCGGCGGATCGCGATTGTGGCGATGGCAAGGAAGCTTCTGATCGCCCTGTGGCGCTACGTGGAGACCGGGGTGGTGCCCGACGGCAGCACGCTCAGCGCAGAGACCGCAGTCACAGCATAATCAACCAGATTGCCGCAGGCGAGGAGCCGTCAGCGGCGATACGGGGAGCGCGACCGTCTTCTTCTTTGGTAGCTCCGCGCTACCGCGTTTCAGGTGGGTCGCGTCTCACTGGGGCAAAGCCTCGTGCAAGAGGCATTATGGTGCGGGCGCCTCTACGGCCCCGACCGCATGTAAGGTGACGCAGCAGTCGCTGCGATACAGGACCGCCCCGGGCCCAAGCGTGCCTCACCACGATGAGCGTGAAACAGGAGGTGCCATCCCAGAAACCATTGACAAGCGAACCCTCATGTAAGGACGAAGCCAGGGTCGGACAGAAGGGCTCGCTCAGCTATGTCTGGGCGCCGATAGGCTCCCGCCCGCCGATGGTGCGTGATAACCGCCACGACACCGCCTACCTGTTCGGCGCGATCTGCCCGGCCCGCGCGGTCGGCGCGGCGGTCATCACACCGGCCGCCAACACCGAATGCATGAACCTCCATCTCGCCGAGATCAGCGAGCAGGTCGCTCCCGGTGCGATCGCCGTGCTGATCTGCGATCGGGCTGGATGGCATCAGACCGGCGGCGAACTCATTCTGCCAGGCAACATCGTGCCGCTGCATCTGCCGCCCTACGCGCCGGAATTGAACCCGATGGAGAATGTCTGGCAATACCTCCGCGGCAACAAGCTCTCCGCCGCGGTCTGGGATAGCTATGAGGCAATCCTCAGCGCCTGCGCCGATGCCTGGAACTGGTTCGTCGGCGATCCCCACCGCATCCAGTCCATCGGAGATCGCGATTGGGCAACGGTCAGTATCTAGGGCGGTTGGTATTAATCGAACATCGCCCAAGGCTTGCGATCGCCACTGCGTGTCGGGCCTTCGCAACGTCCAATCCAACGAAAACTTGGCTATCCTGTTCCACGGCTCGTCCCCTACGCTGAGGATAGGCTCGCCCTGCGCGAGCAACCCTCGCCGGCGCAGTATGGGGCGAGCCACCCCGGTCCAGGACGGACATGCGGTCTTACCATTTTCCATGCCCTGACCATTTTACATCCGGGCGGCATTTTGCGGCATGGCTTGGCCTGACGCCCAGGCAGCACTCCAGCGGCGGCAAGGACAAGATGCCTCGGCATCAGCAAGCGCGGCAACGCCTACTTACGCCGACAACTCGTGAACGGTGCTCGTGCGGTTGTCCGCGTAGCGCCTGGGCGTGACGGCGTTCTCTGGAGCTGGACGAACCGGCTTCTGAGCAGAAGCCCGTTCAACGTTGTCGTCGCGGCTGTTGCCAGCAAGCTGGCCCGGATTGCTTGGTCGATGTGCGCACATGGAACGACCTGGGAGAAGCCCTGAACCGCGCCGGGTTTGCCGGAGGCTCTGAACCTTGAGAGGTTGGAGCGATGGAGAAGGCAAAGACGGCGAACCGCTACTCGGCCGAGGTGCGATCGCGTGCGGTCCGGATGGTGTTGGAGCACGGGGCGGATCACGCCTCGCAGTGGGCGGCGATCGGCTCGATTGCAGCCAAGATCGGTTGCACAGGGGAGACGTTGCGCGGCTGGGTGCGCCAGGCGGAGCGCGACCAGGGGCTGCGGGCTGGTCCAACCAGCGATGACCGTGAGCGCATCAAGGCCCTGGAACGCGAAGTGCGCGAACTGCGCCAGGCCAACGAGATTCTGCGCAAGGCGTCGGCGTATTTTGCGATGGCGGAGCTCGACCGCCGGTCCAAGCCATGATCGCGTTCGTCGACGATCATCGCACTGCCTACGGGGTCGAGCCGATCTGCCGGGTTCTGCCGATCGCCCCGAGCACCTACCATGCGCACGCGGCAAAGCGCGCCGATCCAGGCAAGCTATCCGCGCGGGCGCGGCGCGATAGGGCCTTACAGGCCGACATCAGGCGGGTCTGGGAAGCGAACTTCCGGGTCTATGGCGTGCGCAAGGTCTGGCGGCAGCTCCGGCGCGAGGCCATCCCAGCGCCCTGCTGTCAGGTGGCGCGCCTGATGAAGCAGATGCGCCTGGCTGGCGCGGTGCGCGGCAAAACAGTGAAGACCACGCACAGCGACAAATCGGCGCCGAGCCCGCTTGACCGTGTGAAGCGGCAATTCCGGGCGTCAGCGCCCAATGTTTTGTGGGTTTCCGACTTTACCTACGTCGCCACCTGGCAGGGCTTCGTCTATGTCGCTTTCGTCATCGACGTCTTTGCCCGGCGCATCGTCGGCTGGCGCGTATCGCGCTCAGCACGAGCGGACTTCGTGCTCGATGCGCTCGAGCAGGCATTGTGCGATCGTCGCCCGGTCCGCAAGGGCGGCCTTGTGCACCACAGCGACCGTGGCGCCCAGTACCTCTCGATCCGCTACAGCGAGCGCTTGCTTGAAGCTGGGATCGAACCTTCCGTCGGCAGCGTCGGCGACAGCTACGACAACGCGCTCGCCGAAACCATCAACGGCCTATTCAAGGCCGAGGTGATCCATCGGCGCGGCCCGTGGCGCGGCGCGGAAGCCGTGGAATTCGCCACCCTCGAATGGGTCGACTGGTTCAACAATCGTCGCTTGCTCGAACCGATCGGAAATATCCCGCCCGCCGAGGCCGAAGCGCGCTACTATGCCCAAGCCAACGAGCACGCCATGGCGGCATAACTCAAACCAAACAGCCTCCGGCAAACCCGGGGCGGTTCAGCCCGAGGCCGCGTAACGACAAAGAGTAGCCAGCCAACGCTGGCTTGAGGGAAGTTTCTTGGTTGTGAGGGCAATCAGCACGTGATGGCATGACCGGGCAGACCCGGGACCGGCACACCCCGCCTTGCGCATCGAGCTTCGCGCTCGACGATATGATGGGGCGCTGGTCGGCGGATCTCATCGGGGCCAGCGGCGAAATTGCCGCAGCAGAGGCCGGATAGATGGCAGCAGCCAAATGCCGGAGCGTGGAGAAAGTCCTTGCAGGGCGGGAGGCGTCCATAGATGCGCAAGGGTTTCGACGGGTTGGCATCGCTGGCACAGCAGCAACTCGGCAAGGATCCGTTCAGCAGACAGCTGTGAATCAGAGAAAGTGTTTACAACCGCGGCAACGCCTTCTGTGCGATAGCTACGACCATATCGACCGAGGCGGCTGCTTTCGGCATGCTCACTCTCAGAATTAGGCTGCCTTTCGCGGCATACAGGTCTGCAGAACCTTCGAAATCAGGGTTCACGAATGCGTCTTTTCCCAGTTTGGGCAACGGCAAGGGGTTTGGCCCGCCGTTCCGTTTCCGCCAGTAACTGAGTTCGCCCTGATGCAAGCTGATGTCGATCCTGGTGTTCGCTTTGACGGACATGTACTCGCAAGAGACGTCACCGGAGGCGATGTCGCCTCGTTTTGGGGCTCCCTTCATCGGCCCCGCGATTTGCTCGAGCTCAGCAGCAGTGATGAGCTTGCAAGGATCCGGAATGGCTGGGGCGCCCTTTGCTACAAGCGTCGAGCTACCGACAAGGATGGCCGCCGCACCGTACAACAAACTGGCCGTCCGCCACGCTGATGAACTCATGGTTCCTCTCCCCGTAAATCTCATGATACGGTCGCCGGTCGGTCGCAATACTCTCACTAATCCGTGTGGACGGATTTAACCAGCATTAGCCCGCATGCAAAACTGGGATTGGGATTGCCCCGCCTTCGTGGACACCCTGAAGCTTTGAACCCAAGGTGTCGCCATGCCCAAGACCCGTTTGCCCTATGCGCCGGAATTCCGCCGCCAGATGGTCGAGTTGGTTCGCGCCGGACGAGATCCGGAGGACCTTGCCCGCGAATTCGAACCAACCTCGCAGTCGATCCGCAACTGGGTCGCTCAGGCCGATCGTAGCGAAGGCCGTCGGGAAGAGAAGGCCGAGCCGACATCCAGCGCGGAACGCGATGAGTTGATCAAGCTCCGCCGCGAGGTGCGCCAACTCCGGCTGGAGCGCGACATCCTCTCAAAAGCCGCGGCCTGGTTTGCACGCGAGACCGGCGCAGTGTCGTCCGGATCTTCGGGTTCATGAGCACAAACCAGGCCTCGTTCCCCGTTGCCGCCATGGCGCGCGTGCTCGGCGTCTCCACAGCGGGCTATTACGCTTGGCGTGGACGCCCACCATCGGCCCATGCGCAGGCTGACAGCGAACTGCTGACGCGCGTAAGGACCATCCACACAACGTCGCGGCACCTGTATGGCGCGCCGCGTGTGCATGCCCAGCTCCGCGCAGACGGTGGAAGGCACGGCCGCAAAAGGATCGCCCGACTGATGCGCGCCGCCGGCCTGGTCGGCGCCTGTCACCGTGGCAGCGGCCCGACGACGACGCGACGTGATCAGGGTGCCCGGCCAGCACCCGACCTCGTCGATCGCAAATTTACCGCCGAACGCCCCAATCAGCTCTGGGTGTGTTGATTTCCGCTGAGATGTGACCCGGGTTTTCCACCGAGAACTGACCCGCCTTGTGCGTGTGTTTCTCGGCTAGTGTCCTGAACCATAAGACCACCGCATCATGTCGTTGAAGTGTTGTAGGTGCAAAATCGTTCTATGGCGTCGAGGATGTCGTCGGCGGATTTGACCCACCGGAATGGCTTTGGGTTGGCATTGTGGTGATCGAGAAAGGCGTTGATCGCAGCTTCCAGCTCATCGACGCTGCGATGCACGCCGCGCCTGATCTTCCGGTCGGTCAGCAGTGCGAAAAAGCGCTCGACCTGGTTCAGCCAGGAGCTGCTTGTCGGGGTCAGGTGGACATGCCAGCGCGGGCGCTTTGCCAGCCAGTCGCGGATCAGCGCGGTCTTGTGCGTCGCGTAGTTGTCCCAGACCAGATGCACATCCAGCCCGGTCGGTACCGCAGCCTCGATCTCGTCCAGGAATTGACGGAACTCGGTCGCGCGGTGGCGCGGATAGCATTTGCCGATGATTGCTCCGGTAGCGACGTCAAGTGCCGCGAACAGCGAGGTCGTACCGTGCCGGACGTAATCGTGACTGCGCCGCTCAGGCTGACCAGGTCGCATCGGAAACACGGTCTGGCTGCGGTCCAGCGCCTGGATCTGCGACTTTTCGTCAACGCAGAGCACCACGGCATGCTCGGGAGGGGAAACATACAACCCCACCACATCGCGCACCTTGGCCACGAAGTCGGGATCAGTGGAGAGCTTGAATGTCTCCTGCCGATGCGGCTTCAGCCCGAAGGCGCGCCAAATCCGCTGCACCGTGCTGACCGACAAGCCGGTGTCTCGCGCCATGCCACGCGAACTCCAGTGGGTCGCCGCCTCGGGCTTACTCTCCAGCGTGCGGGTGATCACCGCTTCGATCCGTTTATCCTCGATCGTGCGCGGCGCTCCGGGCCGCGGCTCGTCGCGCAAACCCTCGACCCGCTGCGCCAGAAACCGGCGGCGCCATTTGCCGACGGTTTGTGGATGCGCCCCAAGCTGCTGACCAACCGCCTGGTTTTCCAGACCCTCGGCGCAGGCCAGAACGATGCGGGCACGAGCCGCAAGAGCCTGCGAGGTCTTGGGCCGGGCGGCCAGCGCCATCAGCTCAGATCTCTCCGCATCCGTTACATTCAGCGCTTCCAGCCTGCGTCCCGCCATGCCTGCTCTCCGTCTCCAAGACGACAGAGCCTCGCAAGTCACGCCGAATTGACCGCAGTGCAGTTTTCGAATTGCTGATGCGACGGATTTAGGACTCAGGACACTAAGCTGGGTGGTTGAACGCACTCTGGCCTGGCTTAACCGCAACCGCCGTCTGGCCAAGGATTTCGAGGCCACCGTCGAAAGCGCGGTCACCTGGCTTTACATCGCAAGCGTCAAGCTGATGTCCCGTCGCCTCGCAGCCACATGAACCGATCGACCTCACGATCATCCAGTAAATCCAAATCGGTCGCACGTTGGAAATACAATTCGAGTCAGGCTCTTAGCGATCGCGGCGAGTGTCGCGCGTAGATCATGATCCACACAGTCAATAGAAGGAAAATGTCCTTCATTGAATAAGAGCGCAACACTATCTTCTACCACAATTCGACAAATGTTATATCTTACACTCGGTCGACGGCGGCGCAATGGGATATATTCTCCACCAACCGACCGCTCCTCATGAAATTGGAACGGAAGGACGTCATAGAGACTTCCGTTTAAGACTCTGGTGAGGATATCGAGCGCTCGCGTACGAGGTGGCAACTCCAGATCGCGTGGGACGAGGTCGCAGATTGTCTCGAACATAATGATTCCGCACGAAGATGGACAATTTCATGGTAGAACTGCGGCCATAGGGAAGGTTAAGCGTCTCCGCCCAGGGGCCGTCTGCATTTCTCAGATTTCACATCGATTCCGACGCTGTGGAAGCTGCTTCCATCAATCGGTCATATTTTTCTGGCGCGTGTAGCGTCCGAAGCGCGCGACACGCGTCGCAGCTTACTATTGTCAACGGCGGAGACAAATTGTGCCAGATAGCGGCGTGAAAGTGTACCAGTCAGGTTAATAGAAAAGGGCCGCGAAGCCCTGTTGACTATCGTGCCCGTGCTGGGAGCCGCGCTTCGCCAGGCTCAGCGCGGCTCCCAGCACGCGGCGTCGCATCATGTATCGGTATTGGCCGCTCCTTCCGTTGTTTGCTTCGCTGTCGTGTTCAGCGTCTGGCCCTGCCGTCGCTGAGCTCGTTTGCTGGTCGCCAGCCGGAAGCTGTCGCCATTCATTTCCAGGATGTGGACATGATGCGTGAGCCGATCCAGCAGCGCGCCGGTCAGTCGTTCTGAACCGAAGATCGAGGTCCACTCATCGAATGGCAGATTGCTGGTGACCAGCGTGGCGCCGCGCTCATAGCGTTGGCTGAACACCTCGAAAAGCAGTTCCGAACCAACAGCGGTGAACGGCACGTATCCCAGTTCGTCGACGATCAGCAGTTTGACCGTGTTGAGGTGTTTTTGCAGTGCCCGTAGCCGGCGTTCATCGCGCGCTTCCATGAGTTCATGCACGAGAGCGGCGGCCGTGGTGAATGCGACGCTCTGGTTTTTCTGACAGGCGGCCAGTCCCAGTGCCAGGCCGATGTGGGTTTTGCCGGTGCCGGACGGCCCGAGCGCGATGCAGTTCTGCCGCCTATCGATCCATTCGCAGCGCGCGAGTTCGAGGACCAGCGCCTTATTGAGTGACGGCTGGGCGGTGAAGTCGAACGTGTCGAGGCTCTTGGTCTGTGGAAACCGTGCCGCCCGGATCCGGCGCTCGATGTTGCGCCGCTCGCGGTCGATGCGCTCCAGTTCGCACAGACGCAGCAGATAGCGGGGATAATCGGCGCGATCCTGGGCCGATTCCATGGCCACCTTCTCGTACTCACGCGCGAACGTGGGGAGCTTCAGCGCCTTGAGATGATTGCCGAGCAGCACCTGGGGCGCGACGGCGGTCAGCGCCGTGGTATCGTGGGACATGGTCATGCCGGAACTCCCGCTGTCATCGATGCTGAACGTGCATTGGCGACGAGATCGAGATAGGCGCTCGGATCCGTGGTTCCGACCGTGGCGGCCGGCAGGTAGGGGTAGAAAGTCAGATCGAGCCGGGCCGGGCGGTTCTCCAATTTGGCCAGCACCAACATCTTCACCGCGTCGAAACTGATGGCGCCAAGCCGCAACGCATGCGCAACGGCCTGTTCAACGTCATGCTGACGGAAGTCCTCGATCAGACGCAGGACCTGAATGAACTCGCGCCGTCCGGCATTCCCCATCCGGGCTTCCATCAGCCGCCGCAGCCGATGAATACATTCCGCGAGTTGCCACCCGTCCAATGGTGCCGCCTGATCGAGGGCTTTGCTCTTGCGTTCCAGCAACGCCAGATAATGCAATGGATCGTAGACGAAGTCGGCCGTGTCGTAACTCCGCGCATGAGTGGCGATGGTCTCGCCGCGGCAGACGATCTCGACACGGTCGACATAGCCCTTCGCCAGAACCTCCTGATGACCGTAGCGGGTCGGCACCGAGTAATCGTTGTTCCGGTAACGCACCAGTGACAGCGACGAGACGCGCGTGGCGATCTTGTGACAGGCATCGTACGGCGCCGGCGGCAACGGCATGAACGCAGCAAGGTCGGCCCGCATCCGTTCGGCGATCGAGCTGGTATGGCCGCGCAGGATCGCCTCGCCACGCCGGGTGCAGGCACGCAGGAACCGGGCATTCAACGCGTCGAAGCTGTCCGCGACGGGCAGCGGCGTCATGAAGTTGCGTCGGACATAGCCGACCAGCCCCTCCACCTTGCCTTTGTCGTTGCCCTTGCCCGGTCGGCCGAACCGGTCGTTAAACAGGTAGTGGCTCTGCAGTTCCGCGAACATGTGCGAGCGCAGCCGCTCGCCACCCTTCACGATCCGGGCTACCGCCAGGCGCGTGTTGTCATACAGGACCGATCGCGGTACGCCGCCGAAGAAGTCGAAGGCCGCGACGTGACCATCACAGAAGGCTTCCGCCGTCTCGGCCGGATAAGCCCTGACAAAGCAGCCGTCCGAATGCGGCAGGTCCATGCACAAGTAGTGGAACCGGATCTTCTTGCCCGCGATGTAGCCGTCAGCCTCGCCAAAATCCGCCTGCGCGTGACCAGGACGATGGCTCAAAGGCACGAACATCTCGCGTGATCGCGACGTTGCTTCCGCCACATACTCACGCACGATCGTATACCCGCCGGAAAACCCCCGCTCATCCCGGAGACGTTCGAAAATCCGTTGCGCCGTGTGGCGCTGCTTCTTGTGCACGCCACGATCCGTCTCGAGGATGGCGTCGATCCACGCGATGTGCGGCCCCAGCTTCTTCGAGGCCGGACGTTCGCCCCGTCGGTAGCCCGGCGGAACAGAATACTGAAGCATCTTCGAGATCGTGTTCCGATGAACGCCAAACCGCTTCGCCGCCTCTCGGCGGCTCAACCCGTCCACAATCACCGCGCGCCGGATCCTGGCATAGAGTTCCACTGTCAACATCCTTCCGGCCCCTCCATGCCCCGCACGGACATCGAGAAGGCCTATCAGGACCGGTACACTTTGGCGCCGCCATCACGGCGCCGGCTCAACACCGGTTCAGTGGTACAATTTGCCGCCGCTGTTTATAACTATCTCGATAGGTAAGGAACCCGCATTACCCGAGTTACTGACGCAGCTTCATTAAGCAAGGAAAATGCTCGTGCCAGTGCATCTACCTGATCGTCCTTACGCCCGATCGGAAATTCACTAAGCTCATTCAAGAAGGCTTGGTTCCACGGTCCGCGAAGCATCAGAATATTTCCGGCCTCAACCTGGCAGGCTACGGGAGCTGCACGTGTCTCTTTTGCGCCTGTTTCCCTCGAGGAGACCACAACGTAGCCGGCCAACACTCGTTTAAGATACGCAGTCTGGCTCTTGCCAGCCTGGCCAGGATCCTCCGGCAGACCGATCGTGACGGAGGGCCCATCGAGATGCGCGGTCGAAAGCAGGGTCTGCTCGACTACGCGTGGCCCTCCCCTGATTTCGGACCACATCTGCTACAATATGGCGACCCGCCGCATCTCGTAGTAATTTGACGCCTACAGTCCAGTCGGGATCTGCTGCTTCTGCACTGCTCGTCGCCGCGAGGTCCCAGGCCCGCACTGCGCGAACTATCGTAGCAGGAATTTGGTCAACGATCTCGCAAGCCGTACCCTTAAATAATGAGCCGCTGCGGTTCCGGGGAGACTGCTGGAACATCGCCGACCATGCCCGCTCTCCGACAACGGTCCGCTTGCGCGCCAAAGCGGCCTCATCTTCCCACTCGGGCCACAACGGCGCGCCCGCCGGGCGACCCAGCGGGTCGTGGTCGGAGGCCACCGCAGGAAGCCGGAGGCACCGCTATTCGCCTTCAGACTGAGCCAGAAGACGCCCGGCAAGATCGTCGTCGTGCCATCGGGTCATGATTACGATCACCCGAGCACGAGGTTTCAAACGTGTCGTAAGCTCATGCCGGTACCAATCCCAAATGTGATCCCGGAGCCGGAGACTATCTGCTTCAGCCTGATTCTTTACGGGATCATCGATAATGGCCAGGTCCGCACGACGCCCTGTTATTGGTCCTCTTATTCCCGCTGAAAAGTCACTCTCCGCCACTCGACGTACGCCATTCTGCCGCAGCACGGGCCAGGGGTTCCAGATGATACCCTAACGAGTCGCTCCATGACGCGATAAACTGCCGCACCTGGCGAGCAAGGTAAGTGGCCAGGCTCGCCGTATGCGAGGTAGCAATGACGGAACTTGCAGGGTGCTGCCGAAACCACCATGCCGGAAACAAGATAGAAGTATAGGTGGATTTGGCTGAACCTGGCGGCATCAGCACCATTAGCCGGTCAAATCTTCCCTGAGCCAGGCCATGAAGTTCGTGCAGCAACAATCGGTGGTGTGGCGCCAGGTTGTGGCCGCGTGACTGTGCCGCGACTTCCGCCCATTCGACCAGGTCTTCGTGAGGAAACCCAGTTAGCTCAAGCCCCGAACCATCTTCGGGCAACCTCTGCATAAGGTTCAAAGTCCGAGCGGATTGGAATTGTAGTGAATAATCTTGACTGCAATGGCCCGCAACACAATATCCCTGCGATAGCTCGCCCAAGACCTCGGGATCATGCCCACGCGGCAACAATTAGCGCCGCCGAGCAAGGAGGGTGCGGAAACGCGCAACGCCTCATGTTACCCGAACTTATACCTGACCTTGGGGCATTTGGTCAAGCCTTTTTTTCCTATAACGGAGGTCGGGGGCACTCGGCTTCGGCGGCGCTCGCCGGCTTGCATCCCGCGACTTTCCGACACGGTCGGATTTGCTGGCTGCTAATGCATCCATCCGTCCGGTCTGACGGCGGTGCCAGCCACGCGGTTCAAGCCGTCGACATGGCGGGTGCCGCTGATGCCCGAGCGTCGTGCACGTTGCCGAACCGCCTCGGCATGTGGCAGTTGGAGTGATCCTAATGAATAGCGTGGCGGCACTGCCAACAGCGGCTTGTCGTCGTGGGCACGCACCCCCGCCACTGCGGGTAAACTCCCAAGCGGACACGATTCCAAGTCCGTCGGTGCATTTGACCCGTCGGGCCGTTGCTCCCGGACGTGGCGCTGCGACTGCGACCGAATTTTTCGAGCAGCGGCAAGCCCGGGAGGCGTAGCCGCGCCTGGATTCCGCGGCCCCACCGATCAACCAGAGTTCACCCCGGTTTTCCTAGGCCGACAGTACTTGTTCGCCGCCGCTGCCCGCCGTATCTCTGCCGTCATGCGCCCTGCTCTTCTCACCCTGGTCTCCGTTCTGATGCTCTCCCTGGCCGTCTCGGCTGTCGCCGCACCAACGGCGCATAAGCCGGTGCATCCGGCTGCAGCCAGCGCTGCACCGAAACAGCTGGACAAGTTTGATGACTGGACCGCCGCCACGCATCAGGAAGCCGGGCAGACGGTCTGTTACGCCTTCACCCGTGCGGAAAGTTCCGCCCCCACAGTGCCTGGCCGCGGCCCGGTGATCCTGACTGTCACCGAACGCCCCACCGGCCGTGACTCGGTAGCGCTGGAAGCCGGTTTCAACTTCGCGCCCAACGCCACAGTGATCGTCCAGGTGGACCAGGCGGGGCTGGATTTCTACACCGCTCAACGCAATGCCTTCGCGCGCGACGGGAAGGCGGCGGTATCGGCGTTCCAGAAGGGCGCCCGCGCCATCGCCCGCTCGCCTGGGCCGCACGATAAGCAGGTGACCGATACGTTCAGTCTGATGGGGTTCTCGGCCGCCTATGCCGCGATTGTGAAGGCGTGCCCGCCACCCAAATCATGAGCGGATCGGGCGACCTGACAGCGGAGGAGCGGACTCGCATCCTGGCGAAGTCGGCCCTGTTCGATCCGCCGGCGGTGCAGTTGGCCGACGGGCGGCGTGACCTGGTCGGGCTTACGCGAGAGGAGCTGATCGCTGAACTGGCCGCCATCGGCGAGGCAAAATTCCGCGCCAAACAGCTTTGGCACTGGATCTACCACCAAGGTGTCACAGATTTCGCCCGGATGTCGTCAATTGCGCGACCGCTGCAGCAGAAGCTGTCGGGACGCTTCATCGTGGGCCGACCGAACACGGTGGTGACGCAGACCAGCACGGATGAGACCCGAAAATTCCTGTTCCGGTTTCGCGACGGGCAGGAGGCGGAAACCGTCTACATTCCTGATCGGCAGGAAGATCGTGGCGCCGTTTGCATCTCCAGCCAAGTGGGCTGCACGTTGTCCTGCCGGTTCTGTCACACCGGTACTCAGACCCTGGTGCGTAACCTGGGCGCGGCGGAGATCGTGGGCCAGTTCATGGCAGCGCGCGATGCCTATGGCGAATGGCCGAGTCCAAAGGGAGAGACGCCAAGGCTGCTGTCGACGATTGTGCTCATGGGCATGGGTGAACCTCTGTACAATTATGCCAATGTCGCCAAGGCGATGACGATTGTGATGGACGGCGAAGGCATCGGCCTGTCGCGCAGGCGCATCACGCTGTCGACCTCCGGCGTAGTGCCGATGATGGATCGCGTGGGGACGGAACTGGGAGTGAACCTGGCGGTTTCGCTGCATGCGGTGCGGGACGATCTGCGTGACGAGCTGGTGCCGCTGAACCGCCAATATCCGATCCGAGAACTGCTCGCCGCATGCCGACGCTACCCGGGATCCAGCAACGCACGGCGAATCACCTTTGAATACGTCATGCTGCGCGACCTGAACGACTCTGAAGCGGATGCGCGGGAACTGGTGCGGCTGATCGCCGGCATGCCGGCGAAGGTCAACCTAATCCCATTCAATCCCTGGCCTGGCTCTCCGTATGAGACCAGCACGCCGGCAGCGATCGAGCGCTTTGCCCGCATCGTCAACGACGCAGGTTATGCCTCCCCGGTGCGTATGCCACGTGGGCGCGACATCCTCGCGGCCTGCGGCCAACTGCGCACCGACAGCCGGCGGACTCGGGCAGCGCACGCCTGAGCACGATTGCCGAGCCGACTGCACGCCAAGCTCAGCGGTTCGAGCCCCTGCCCCTGCACGGAGACTTCGCTCGAAGCCAAGACATTGCAGGCGCTCGGTTGCGATCTGATGCAGCGATGCCGCGGCGCCCGTCGCGGCCGATGCCTTTACTGCTCGGCTACGCGATGCGTCCACCGCGCATCCAACCGAGTGGCGCCATCACAACCTAGTGGCCAAGACTTCCGTGGCGCTGCCGTCCCGTGCACCCGCGTCTCGCTGATAAGCCAATATTACTAACCAGTCGGCCAAATATGTATCACGGATGCGCTTACGCGGCATAGCGGACATCGGGTGCCTGGAAGAATGCGCGCACCTTATGTCGCCTGCCCTGTAGCCCGCGCATATGGGCTGTCAGCCCAGCCCTCATCGCGGCCTTGTTCATTGGCGTGCCACGCCGTGCCATGCCTTGTTTGACGTCGTTGTTGACGTATTCGTCTGGGTTCCGCTCCGGCGCGTACGGCGGCAGGTAGAAAAGTTTAATTCGATCCTTGTTCTCTTCGACCCACGCCGCCACGGTCCTGGCCCGATGCACACGTAGATTGTCGACGATCACGAACAGTTTCCGGTCCGTGTCTTTGATCAACCGGCGCAGGAATTTCAGAAAAATCGCTGCATTCAGTGCGCCATCATAGATCATGAAGCGCAACTTGCCCTGGTTGGTCACGCTGGAGATCATCGATTGGGTAAATCGCGTGGCCGGACGCGGTATCACCGGTGTCTTGCCCGCCGGCGCGAAGCTCCGGCCGTAATTGGCCTGGTTCGAGATGCCAGTTTCGTCCGACCAATGGATCTCAGCTTTTTCCTTTCGGGCTCGTCTCGCGATCGCCGGGTATTCGCGTTTCATCCATGTCTGGATCGCCGCCTCGCTCCTTTCCATCGCCCGCCGGATCGGCCTTTGTGGGGTCAGATTCCAGGCCGAAAGATAGGTACCGATGGCCGTCGGGGACAGGCGGATACCGGCTTTACGCTCGATCAGCTGGCCAACCGCTTCGCGGGTCCATAGTGCGAAGGGGAGTTTCAATTGATCGGGGCATCGCCCGACGATCAGCCGACGGATCGTCGCTTCCTGGCGCCGGTTGAGGGCTTTTTGCTCACCTGGCCGTCGGCCGCGCCGCCCACCGGCCAACGCCGCTTCTCCCGTGGCCTCAAAGGCACGAACCCATTCCCCAACGAAGCGTCGATTGACCCCGATCGCCCTGGCCACATCGATCCGGTTTGTCCCGGAGAGCACCATGTTTACCGCGACACGTCGCAGTTCGGCCTGGGTTGAGGACGGGAGTTTGCGGAAATCATGGTCCGACGGCATGACGACAGCATAACCGATTCCCATACGGGAGGATACCTATTTGTGCGTCTGGTTAGTAATAGTCGGGGGCGATACTACTGACGCGGACCAATCTTTGGGAAAATCGCGATGCGTGCATGGTTTGGAGTGCTCTTTCTCATGGCTGGCCTACTTTCGGCAGGCGAGGTCTATGCGGCCGACCAGGCGACGCCTGACGATGCAAAAGCGATGGCGCTCAAGGCGTCCGCCTACCTGAAGGAGGTGGGGCCGGAACGCGCACTTCCGGCGTTCAGCGCGAAGGATGGACCATGGCACGACCGTGACCTCTACGTCACGGTACAGGACTCGAAAGGAGTCATGGTCGCACATGGCACCAACACGGGTCTGATCGGGCGGTCGGTGCTCGATCTGCGCGACGTTGATGGCAAGCCGTTCAATCGCGAGATTCAGGCGGTTCAAGATCAGAGCTGGATCAGCTTCAAGTGGCAGAATCCGATCACCAAATCCGTCGAGCTGAAACAGCAATATACCGTCCGCGCCGGCGCCTACCTAATCGGTGTCGGCGCCTATGTGCATTGACCGTGCGCCCAGGCCGCGCAGCCGCCCCGTCGCCGACATCGAGGTCCGATGACTATGACCATGCTGAACAACAGGTCGGTCGCTACCAAGTCGCTGATCCTGACCCTGCTGGGCAGTCTGTTCTTGCTCGGCCTCGCCACCTTGGCACTGGTGAGCTTCGCCAAGATCCATCGGGCCGATGAGGCGCAGAGGGTCGCGACCGAGCTGAGTGACAAGACTCAACGTGCCTGGCTGGATATGGCACGCGCTCATGCCGCCCTGTATCGCGCAATCAGCCTTAAAACCCAGAACGTTGAAGCGGCCCATGTGCGGACCGCCAAGACTGACGCGCTGCAAGCCTTGCAACGCGCAAAGGCCTTGCTCAATTCGCTGCACGTACCGGCACAGTCATTCGACCCAAGCGTTGCCACCGATGCAGTCAAGACCGTAAGCGGTTATGCCGACGCGGCCGCACAGTCGGCTTCCTTCGTCGAGGAGGATGCCTTCAATGCCACCATGTTTATGTCGGATGCGGAGCAGAAATTTGCTGCCGCGCAGGGGGCGATGTCGGCGCTGACTGAGGCTGCAGCGAGCCGTGCAGCCAGTCTGGACCACCGCATGGCCGGACTGCTGGACCGCGGCTGGATCACCATCTCGATTGGCACCGGAGTGGCAATTCTGCTCTCGATGGCCGCCTCGCTGTGGCTCGGGCGTCTGATCGCGCGGCCAATCGTGGCAATGACTGCGGCTATGCGGCGACTTGCCAGCGGGGACCTGACATTCGATCCACCAGCGACAGACCGTACCGATGAGGTGGGCCATATGGCGCGCGCCTTGCTCGTGTTCCGCGATAGCGCGCAGCAGACCCGAACCCTGGAGGAAGCTGCGCAGCGCGCGCGGGCCGCGAAGGACCGGCGTCAGGCCGCCATGGATCGCCATACCACTGATTTCGGCACTTCCGCCGCCGGCGTCATGGCCGGCTTGGTGCAGTCATCAGCCAGCATGCGGGAGACCGCCACAGCCATGTCGGCCACGGCGCGCAAGATGCGTGGCGACGCATCCGCGACATTCGAAGGGGCGTCAGAGTCGTCCCGTAACCTCAGTGCCGCGGCAGCGGCGGCAGAAGAAATGTCGGCGAGCATCAACGAGATTGGGCAGCAGGTTGCACGCGCCAGCCAAGCCGTGCAGCAGGCGGTGGAACGTGCTGCCGCAACGGATGCAAAAGTCGCCGGAATGGCCAGCGCGGCAGAGCGCGTGGGCGATGTCGTGCGGCTCATATCGGCGATAGCGGGCCAGACCAATCTCCTCGCGCTGAACGCAACCATTGAAGCGGCACGAGCTGGCGAAGCCGGCAAGGGCTTCGCTGTCGTGGCAGGTGAGGTCAAGAACCTGGCAGCGCAGACCGCCAAGGCGACCGAGGAAATCTCAACCCAGATCGCCGGCATTCGCACTGCAACCGCAGACGCCGTCGAAGCCGTCCGGACCGTCAGCCGCTCCATCGTGGAGGTGGATCAGGTCGCGGCCGCGATCGCTGCAGCAGTGGAGCAGCAGGCTGCAGTCACTCATGATATCGTCGCCAACGTGCAGAATGTGTCGGTTGCTGCAACTGGCGCCGCCGAAGCGATGCAGGGTATTTCCGAAGCGTCGGAACGGACCGATGCTGCAAGCCTCAGCGTACTTGCTGGTGCCGACGAGGTCGGCAGCAATGCCGACAAGTTGCGCAGCGAACTCGACCTGTTCCTCGGCGTGATGGCGAAAGTCGATGACGAGGAACGGCGGCTGTATGAACGGATTCCAGGCCGCGGCGCACCTGCCATTCTCCACCCGCAGCGCGGCAAACCGGTCCAGGTCCTGATCGGCGATATCTCGCGAGGCGGTGTCGCATTGCGCGGCGAATGGCAAGCGGAACCGGGCAGCGAAGTGCAAATCGCATTGCCAGGTGGCGAGACCCTTACAGCGGCCCGCCTGGTTCGGTCCGATGGCGGAATGCTCGCTTTCGCATTCCGCCAGGACCCGGTCACGCTGGCTCGCGTCGATCTAGCCTTGCAAGCGGTCGTCGGACCGGCCCTGCGGAACGCCGCCTGAACCGTAGTTCAGGCACTGCCCGTCTGTTCCGGTCCCCTAGTCTTACTGTGTCATAAACACCTTGCCCGGCTCGACGTCAATTTGTCTTTGATGGAGATTCTCACCCATGGAGGCGGGTTGTGGGTCTCGCGTCAGTCAGTCGGGGCAGCGAATCACGGTTCACCGCCTATGTCGAGGCGCTGAGCCGGACGCTGGGTCATGCCGATCGTGCCGCACCGTTTCGGTCCTATTGCGCCGGACTGCTGCTCCCTGGGGATCGCAAGAGCATCGAGCCGATGGCCGCCCGCGTGGAACCCGCTCGGGTGCAGGCCACACACCAGTCGCTGCATCATCTGGTCGCCAAGGGCGACTGGTCCGATGAGGCCATGCTCACCGCCGTGCGCCAGCAGGTGATGCCTGCGATCCAACGGCACGGTGCGGTTCGCGCCTGGATCATTGACGATACCGGATTCCCGAAGAAAGGCACGCACTCGGTCGGTGTGGCACGTCGGTCCTGCGGCCAACTCGGCAAGCAGGACAACTGCCAAGTGGCGGTCAGCCTCTCGGTTGCCAACGACCACGCCAGCCTGCCCATCGCCTACCGCCTGTATCTTCCCGAAGCATGGGCCAATGACCCCGCCCGGCGTGGCAAGGCTGGTGTGCCGGATGACGTGGCGTTCCAGACCAAGCCACAGATCGCGCTGGCGCAGATCCGGACGGCGCTCGATGCCGGTGTCGCTCCGGCCATGGTGCTGGCCGATGCAGGCTACGGGGTCGACACAAGCTTCCGCGACGGGATCACCGAACTCGGCCTGGCCTATGTCGTGGGCATTCAGTCCTCCACCAGCTTTTGGCCGCCGGGGACGGAACCGCTGCCACCAAAGCGCTGGAGTGGCCGCGGTCGTCCCCCCTCACTGATCGGTCGCGACGCCAAACACGAGCCGGTATCGGCCAAGGAACTCGCCCTCGGACTGCCCCGGAAAGCCTGGCGGAGGGTCACATGGCGCGAGGGCAGCAACACACAGCTCGCGTCCCGCTTCGCCGCCGTGCGCATCCGACCGGCGCATCGCGACTACAACCGCCCCACACCGCGGCCGGAAGAATGGTGTCTGATCGAGTGGCCCGCCGACAAAGCGGAACCGACGAAATACTGGCTGTCCACCTCGCCTGCGAACACCAGCCGCCGCGCACTCGTCGCCGCCGCCAAGCTGCGCTGGCGGATCGAGCGCGACTACCAGGAACTCAAGCAGGAGATCGGCCTCGACCACTTCGAGGGACGAGGATGGCGAGGCTTTCATCACCACGCAACGCTGTGCATCGCCGCCTACGGATATCTGATCGCCGAGAGGGGAGCGATTCCCCCCTCAGCAGCACGCAACACCTTACGCCTCGCGGTATCTCAGCTACCCGACGGTTACCGACCGCGCGGAGCCCCCGATCCGGCCTGAACGCCATGTCGAAAACTCCATCGCCTCCATGCGCCTTGTCATCGCCCGCGCTCTCGCGCGTTCCATCGCGCGTTGCCCGTGCTGTCAACGTCAAAGTCGACAGATACACTTATGACACAGTAAGACTAGGAGCCTGTCCGAGTAATCCCGTGCGCTTGTATGTTTCAGCCGGGGTACGAGGCTGTGGGAGGTGAGCGGCCCGGTCAGGCCGCAGCCGCGGCCAGCTTGAGGAGGTTGTGGGCGGCGCAGATCATCGCCCACTTCGCTCGGACGTTGGTAAGGCCCCGCAGAAGGAACTGTCGGAAGCCTCTGGCCTGCTTGATCTGTCCGAACACCGGCTCGACCACCTGCTTGCGCAATCGGTAGCGGCTGCGATGCCCGGCACGCCGCAGCTTGCTCGCCATGGCGATCATCCGCGGACATTGCTTGAGGTCACGCTGTCCGGCGGCATGGCCACTGCCGTGGCGGCTGCGGCCGGGCGGCAGGTAGGCGGTGATCCGCCGTTCCGCCATCGCCGCCAGGTTCGCCTCGGTGGCGAAGCCTGTGTCGGCGGAGACTTCCCGCGGCTTGCGCTTGAGGGTGGCGTGCGCCGCCTCGACCAGCGGAACCAGACCGCCATAGTCGGCCGCGGTGGTGACCAGGCGCTGCGAGACAATGATCTGGTGCGCGGCATCCACCGCAATCTGAGCGTTGTAGCCCTGGATGAAGCCATCCCGTGTCGGCAGGATGCCGCTGTCCGGATCGGTGAAGTTGCGTTGCGCCCGGTCCGGCGGCCCGCCATCCGCCGCCCGTTGCGGCCTGCCGTGGTCCTGCATGCCTGAGGATGGGCCGGGGCCGTCGGGATCGAGGTCGCCTGGCTCCAGACGAGCCTCTGCTTCCAGCGCGGCGCGGGCGGCCCGGATGCGCTCCAGCCGCTGCTGCTTGTTCGCGACCCAATCCGGCATCTCGTCGCCGCGACGGTCGGCCCCGTGCTGCGCGTCCTCGGCATCATCGGCCGCCTGCGCCTGTGCCAGCCAGCCCGCCACCTCGGCCGCCAGCTTCGGTACGGCCTGCTTCATGCGGCCGTAGCTCATCGCCTTGTGCCGCGAGGCGTTGGCGCGAAGCTTGGTGCCGTCCACCGCCACGTGCCCGAGCTTCACCAGCCCAGCCGACCGGCACAGATGCAACACCTGAACGAACAACTCTTCCAAGGCCTTCAGATGCCGTTTGCGGAAGTCGCTGATGGTGCGGAAGTCCGGCCGGTTGAGGCCCGTCACCGCCATGAAGTCCACCCGCTCCTCGCACGCCCGCGCCAACTGCCGCGACGAATAGACGCCCCGGCTGCAGCCATACAGCAGCAGGGCCACCAGCATGCCCGGGTGATACGGCGGGTAACCACGTTCCTCGCTGTAGCTCGCCAGGATCGCCGACAGATCCAGCGCCTCGCGCACTGTGTCGCGGATGAAGTGCGCCACGTGTCCAGCCGGCACGAACTCATCAACCGACGGCGGCAACAGCCACCGTTGATCCACATTCCAGGGTCGGAAGGTCTTCGTCATGGACACAGCGAATCATACCCGATTCGCGTCGGGCAAGCGGTTACTCGGACAGGCTCCTAGCGCTGAGCCGCCAGGGGCTGGGGCTGGGGCTGGGGCTGGGGCTGGGGCTGGGGCTGGGGCTGGGGCTGACAAGGTCGCCATCAGGCGCAACCGACTCCAAATCTTGCCAGTTCAGCGCCTCAATGCACCGCACGGTCATCATCCGCCCCTGCCGTGAATAAATTACAGCTGTTATTCGGGACGAGTTCTCATCTGACCCGATGGCAGGAGTGCGCCCGCGCGATGGCGGTATTCGTCTACGGCCTAGCGCTCTTCCGCGTCACTGGCCGTCGCACCTTCGGCAAGTGCTCGGCACTCGATATCACCGTCTCCGTCGTCCTCGGCTCCAGCCTGAGCCACGTCATAACCGGCACTGCTTTGTTCGGTGGCATTATGATCGCGATGACGCTCATGATGGCGCTGCGCGTGGCTGGAATCCATCAGATCGTCGAGATAGATCTGGTGGTGCTGGAGCCGAGTGGTCGCATCACGGTTACAAAATCCCGCTAATCCAGCGGTCGCGGCGCCTGCCAAATCAGCCGCGGCGGCGTGAGCCGCCATTGCTTCACCGGCACCAACTGGCACGATGGCAAGCGTCACCTTGTATGACGATCTTGCGGGAATGTATGATCTAGGTTCTCGCATTGAAGCCGGCCCCATGTTCGACGACTCTGCCGCGGTGACGCCGGTCCGGCTCGCCATTTTGTTCGCAGCCCTGCTTACGGCCAATGTCTTAGCCTGGCTGTGGGCCTGGACCGCTTTTGCCGACCGGCCGTCAATGCTGGGTACGGCCCTATTGGCCTGGATCCTGGGCCTGCGTCACGCAGTGGACGCCGATCACATCGCCGCCATCGACAACGTCGTGCGCAAGCTGATGCATGACGGGCGGCAACCGATCCTGGCCGGCAGCTTCTTCTCCCTGGGCCACTCCACCGTCGTGGTGCTCGCCGCGGCCACGGTCGCCGCCACCGCCGCGGCGTTCCAGGCCCCGCTCCAGGCGACGCCGATGCTGGGCAGTGCAATCGGCACCGCCGTCTCGGCGGCATTCCTGCTGGCCATCGCCCTGCTCAACATTGGCATCCTGTGCGGGATTTGGCGGCGTTTCCGCGCTGCCACCCGTCGCGTGCCCCTCGACGCCACAGAGATGAACAAGCTGCTGGCCGGGCGCGGACTGCTAGCCCGCTTGCTGCGGCCGGTGTTCCGGACGGTGACACGAAGCTGGCATATGTTTCCGCTGGGCCTGCTGTTCGGCCTCGGCTTCGACACCGCCACCGAGGTCGGCCTGCTTGGCCTGTCCGCCACCCAGGCCGCGCAAGGCATATCGCCCTGGCTGGTGATGGTGTTCCCTGCCCTGTTCACCGCTGGCATGGCGCTGGTGGACAGTGCCGACAGCGCGTTGATGGTCGGTGCCTATGGCTGGGCGCTCGAGCAGCCACGACGCAAGCTTTGGTACGATCTAACTTTGACCGCCACCTCGGTCGTGGTGGCGGTGCTGATTGGTGGCATCGAGGCGCTGGGCCTTCTGGCCGACCGACTGGATCTGAATGGCGGCGTCTGGTCGCGGGTCAAAGCGCTTGCCAATGACGGCACCTGGCTCGGGCTGACGATCATCGGTGCGTTTCTGTTGGTGTGGCTGCTGTCCGCCGTCTTATATCGCTGGTGCGCCGAGAGGCCGGCAGCGGCAGGCCCGCGGGCCGAGTAACCGCGCGGAACGACCCCTGCACCCCCGAAATCTGCCGGTTCAGAACGCAATGAAGGGCCAGCGCTGTACACCACTGCCCGCGATGTTCACCAACGCCTGCAGTGATGTCAGGGCCAGGATTAGATCGGCCTTGCTGCCGCAGCCGCCTGGACCGTTCCCGGTCTGCGTCCCAGCCCAGTGCACACGATAGGTCCAGGCATCTGCCAGCCGCTGCTCCACGACGATGCTGCCACCGCCAGTGCTCATCACCGCCGGTTCCAGCGCACAATGCGCACCGTCCGCCGCCCGCACAGCGTCGATCTGCCAATTGGGCGAGATGTAGCCCTCGGTGCGGAATGCCAGGATGTCGCCCACGCGCGGACCGAATTCGACGGTGCTAATAAATGCCGCCGCCGCCGCGGCACCCGCGAGCAGGCTGGCAACGAGGCACGCAAGCAGGGCCGTGCCGGCGCATTCGCCAACAGCCGTGCCTACACGCGTAAATCGTCTGTTCATGCGAGGCCTCCTTGCTGCGACAGGGGAAATCCGGCCGGGGCACGCGGCATGGCCATGCCGCTACCCGCGCATGCCCACAACAACGGGCCTGCGGGTGATGTCCACTTTCACCTCGATCCACTCGACGAACTTCGCCGTCGGGTAGCTGATCAGGAAGTAGATCACCGCCACCATCGCGAAGATCTCGAAGTGCTTGTAGGTGGCGGATGCCAGCAACTCGCCGGCGAACATCAGATCGCGCATGGTGATCACCGACACCAGCGCCGAGTCCTTGAAGATTGACACAAAGAAGTTGCCGATTGCGGGGATAATGATGCGGATCGCCTGCGGCAGGATAATACGTCGCATCAGCAGGCGGCGCGACATGCCGACCGAGGACCCGGCCTCCCACTGCCCTTTCGGGATCGCCTGGATGCCGGAGCGGAACACCTCCGCCATGTAGGCTGCGTAGTTGATGGTCAGCCCCAGCGCACCAGAGATGAACGGCGACAGAACGATGCCAACATAGGGTAGCACATAGTAAATAAAGAACAGCTGCAACAACAACGGCGTACCGCGGATGAACTGGATATAGCAGGCGGCAACCACACGCAGCGGCACCACTCGAGAGATGCGCGCAATGCCGATCGCCAAACCACATATCATGGCAAGCGAGAAGGCCAGCAGAGAAACGGTGATGGTCAGAAGTGCGCCCTGCAGCAATGACGGCAGGAAGCTGATCATGTCGTCAAGCGAGAAGATCATGAGTGCTGCCGTTCTTTACACAGCGCATTTCGCATTTAATTGTTATACCCGGTCAGTCCCCACTTCGAGAGTATTTCCTTCATCTTCCCGTTGTATTCCATCCATTGGATTGCCGATGAAACGGCCGTGGTCCATTCGATGTCGCCCTGGCGGAATCCGTAGCTGCTATAGCCCACCGGATTCTTGAATGTGTGCGGGTCGTAGTCTGTCGCGAATTCGATCTTCCATTCCGGATGCTGCTTCATCAGCGCGGCGACTACCGGCTGGTCAAACAGCGCCGCATCGGTGCGGCCGATCGCGAGTTCCGGAATGATTTGCGCCCAGTCCTTATAGCCCTGAAACTTCACCCCGGGCACGGCCTGAATCCACTCGGCATAGTTGGTGCCCAGCATCGTGCCAACCGTATAACCCTTGAGGTCGCTGAGCTGGTGCAGGTTGTGCGGATTCCCCTTCGGCACCACCAACGCCTCGGCGTAGTAATACGTACCCCAGCAGAAGTTGATCACCTTGGAGCGGTTCTTCGTGTAGTGGATCGAATCACCAATGATATCGAGCCGCCCGTCCAGCAAGCCGGGTATCAAACCGTCGAACGTCACGGTCTGCACCGTGATCTTGTCGATCTTCAGCATCTTGGCGACGTATTTCAGGATGTCGCCGTCCAGCCCGGTCCATTCGTTGGTCTTAGGATCGAGGAACGAATAAGGCCAGTCGTTGGAGGTGCCGACCACGAGGCCTTTCTTCTGGATCTTAGCCAGCGAATCGTCGCCGCCATTCATCTTGATCAGCGTGAAGTCCGGGTAGTCCTTTTCGTCCACCGGCGGCGGCGCGGCGTGCGCGGTAGCACCGGTGCCGGCCGTCAGCAGCGCAGCGGCGCCACCGATGGCACCGCCACGTAGCAGACCGCGTCGGCCGAACCCGCGGTCCGATCGGTCGGCGAGAGGCTTCTCAGTCATAAGATGGTATCTCCTGTTACCGGAACGGCGTCCGGGCGATGCTGGGCCGGCGGTTCGGTTTCGCCATTTCTGTTCAAGACCGATTGCAGGAATTGCCGAGTCCGCGGGCTGCGCGGATTGGTGAACACCTCTTTGGGCGGTCCGTCCTCGACAATGTTGCCCTGATCCATGAACACCACGCGGTCGGCGACATCGCGGGCAAAATCCATTTCATGCGTTACGACAATCATCGTCATGCCTTCGCGCGCCAGTTGCCGCATTACGCGCAGCACGTCGCCCACCAGCTCCGGGTCCAGTGCCGAGGTTGCTTCATCGAACAGCATCAGCTTCGGGTTCATCGCCAGCGCACGCGCGATCGCCACGCGCTGCTGCTGACCACCACTGAGCTGATGCGGATACGCGTTCGCCTTCTCGGCCAGGCCGACCTTGGTCAGCATGGCAAGTCCGCGCGCTCTCGCTTCGGCCGGCGCTTCGCCCAGCACGTGGATCGGCGCCTCGATGACGTTGCCGAGCGCGGTTAAATGAGAGAACAAATTGAAGGCCTGAAACACCATGCCGATCTGGGTGCGCACGGCCTCGATGCGCTTATCTGGATCGACCACGGTCTTGCCTTTCGCGACATACCGGTACACTGGCTGTCCTTCGAAGTAGATCGTGCCTTCGTCGAGACTCTCCAGGTGATTGATGCAGCGAAGCAGTGTCGACTTGCCGGCCCCGGACGGGCCGATGATGCAGACCACCTCGCCCTTCGGCACCGACAGGGAGACGTCGGTCAGCACCTCAATCCGGCCGAAGGATTTCCAGACATGATCCAACCGCACGAGGACATCGGCTCCGTTAGTCGATCCTGTCTTATCCTTGGCCGTCTGGATCATGCAGCGTCCTTCACCCAGCGAGCCGGTCAATCCGTCGGCGATATCTGCCAACAAGCAAGGCACGTACCAAAGCTGGCGAGCCGAGAAGTCGCTGGAAAGCGGATAAAGATGCCGCATTATCGATCGGACCCACACCGCGCTGCCGTAAACTTCGCCATAGCGCTCAATCGGCAATCATTTGTATGCTGATGATCTGATCATCTGAAGGACAGCATCAATGCGCATCGCAATCACCGGCGGTCTCGGACGGCTCGGCCGTTACGTCGTTCGCGCGCTCGCGGATCATGCCCCGCGCGTGCTGGATCTGGCCGCTGCCAATGGTACCGACGGCGCCTATCGACAGGCCGATCTGCTCGACCGTGCCGGGTTGATCGCGGCACTCGATGGTGTTGAGGTGGTCGTGCATCTCGGAGGTATCGACCGCTCGGTTGCCACCGACGACGCCGCCACCATGCAGGTCAACACGATCGGCACCTGGAACCTGTTCGAAGCGAGCCTGCAGGTCGGTGTTCGGCGGGTGATACACTGCTCCAGCAGTTCGGTCACCGGCCAGGATCATACCAATCCCCACATGCCGCCGTGTTATCTGCCGATCGATGAGGCGCATCCGCCCCGACCGACCGATGCCTACGGACTCAGCAAGTTGTGCGGAGAACGCATTGCCGAGAGCTTCACCCGTCGCGGGATGGAGGTGCTGGTGATCCGTCCCTGCTTCGTCGCCTTTCCTGACATGGCGGCGTTCATGGCCGGCGAGCCAGGCCCGCAGGGGCGTGACGAACCGATACCCTATCTGCGCGCCTATGTCGGGCCGGAAGACTGCGCCCGTGCCTTCGCCGCTGCCGCTACCCTTGATTACCGCGGTTTCGAGACTTTCTTCCTGGCAGCCGCCGACTCATTCGCAACCGAACCGACTGTAACACGGCTGGAAGCCTTGTACGGGCTATCGATCCCGGTCCGTGACACCGCACTGTTTGAGCGGCTGCCGCGCGCCTCACCCATCAGCCACGCCGCCGCGCAGGCCAGATTGGACTGGACCCCGACCACCCATTGGCCCGACCCGCAAATCGCAACGCCCGTTGCCTGACTTCAACAGGGAGCTTCTCGCATGTCTGACAGCCTGATTACCATCCCGGCCCGCAGCGGCAAGGCCGTGTTCGTCGCTCAGGGGCAGACAATCAAGGTCATCAACACGCATGGTGAGCAGGTGGTGGACACCTGGGCGTTCAACCGCTTCGACCTGAACGAATTCATGTCAATGGAGCACACCCGGGCGGGAATGCAGCGGCTGATCCCTAGAGTAGGCGACGTGCTGTTGACCAACTACCGCCGGCAGATCCTCACCGTGCTGGAGGACACATCCGGCGGCATCCACGACACGTTGATGGCCGCCTGCGACATCTATCGTTACCACGGGCTGGGCTGCACCGACTACCATGACAATTGCACAGATAATTTGGCGCAGGCGATGCGCGGCATAGGCTTGACCGCGCCTGAAACTCCGAGTCCTTTGAACCTGTTCATGAATATTCCATGGACGATGGAAGGGACGTTGTCGTTCGATCCACCGGTTTCCACCCCAGGAAGCTACATCCTCCTACGGGCAGAGATCGACCTCGTGATCGCCTTCTCCGCCTGTCCGCAGGATATCCTGCCGATCAACGGCCGCGCCGGCAAACCTACAGAGGCCCACTTCCAGATCGCCTGACGCAATCCGAGCAGACTGACAACGGCGGAGGCGATCGGAGCCGTCCTCCTGTCCCGCCCCTGCACCCCCGGGGAAAACCCTCGTTGTGACAGGCGGCCAAGCGGGGGCCAGTGGTTAACGCCTCGGTAAGCTGCACTCCTGGCACTCAGACGAGCGCGGCTCTATGCGTGGCAAAGTGGCGACTCGGACCGGTTTGAGGGCAAATGGAGTGAGTCATATCCCGAATAGCCCGATTTATGAGCAGTATAGTGATCAAATTCTGTGCGCTCATGCGGGCTCGGCCTAGCCGCGTAGAGCGCTTGCGGTGAGCTCCGGTCCAGACGCCTGCCGAAGCCGTAGCGATCGCTGTCAGAACTCTGTCAGGGTCTGCCGCAATGTCCCGCCCGAGTAGGCGGTGCGCGCCAGCCCACGGCGCTGCAGCGCCGGCACCAGACCCTCCGTCACCTCATTGATGAAGCGCCGGCTCGTGCGCTGGAACGGTGTGCTGATGAGGAAACCATCACCGCCCACTGCCTCCGCAATCTGGCCCATGCGTTCGGCCACCGTGTCTGGTGAACCGATCAGATCCACATCCACCGTACTGAATCGATCCATTGCAAGCTGCCGCAAAGTCTTGCCGCTGCCCCATTGCGCGAACTTATCCAGCGAGCCCTGCTCGCCGTTCGTGGTGAGGTGCGGCAACGGCTCATCCAGCGGGAATTGAGAAAAGTCGATGTCGGTAACGGTGGAAACACTGGCGAGGGCCCGCTCTATGAACCCTGGCGACGAGATCATGCGATCACGCTTCGCATAGGCCTCAGCATCGGTCTCGGCGATCACCGGATAGACCAGAAACAGCACCTTGATGTCATCGGGATTGCGTCCGAACGAGGCCGCGTGCTTCCGCACGTCGTCGCGATACGCCTTCATTCCGGCGACACCGTTGGCGGTCGCGATGATCGAATCCGCGTGCCGCGCCGCGAATGCCCGGCCACGCGGCGATCCACCGGCCTGCACGAACACCGGACGCCCCTGTGGCGACCGCACCGTGTTCAGCGGTCCACGCACCTTGAAGAACTGACCTTCAAAATTGACCGGATGGACCTTGCGATAATCCGCATAGGTGCCGGTCTCGCGGTCCATCACCACGGCGTCCGCGTCCCAGGAATTGAACAACTGGCAGACTAGGTCGACGTACTCGTCCGCCATCGCGTAGCGCTGTTCACGCGGTGGCAGCTTGTCCATGCCGAAATTCTGTGCGGCCGCATCCTCACCACTGGTCACGATGTTCCAACCAAAGCGCCCTCCTGCCATGTGGTCCAACGTCGTGCACAGTCGCGCCAGCATGAACGGCGGGTATGCTAGGGTGGAAAAAGTGGCGACCACACCAAGGTTTCGTGTGGCCGCGCTAATGATGGCTGCAAGCGGCGATGGATCGTGCTTCGGCACCTGCAGCGTGTGCTTCAAGGCGGCCTCGGCGCTGTCACCATATATCTCGGACACCATCAGCGTGTCCTCAATCATGATGTAGTCGAAGCAGGCCCGTTCCAACGCCCGCGCCATGTCTACATAGAAGCTGCCGTCCCACGGAGACCCGCCGACAGATAGCGGATGATCCCACTCGCCGGCGGTGAAATTCATGAACCAACCCAGATGCAGCGGCTTGCTGGTCATCGTTCACCCTCGTCTGTGTTGTCTGGAAAGCCACGCTTCGAGGCAGCAAATTCTATGCCAGTACCCGCGGTTCGATTGCGACGCCCCGCCCCGCGGCCCACCGATCTCTGCACCACTATTGGCACGGCGGTTGCTTGGTCCCAGGCAAATCAATACCAACCCAGGGGTTGCTTCATGTTTCGACGATCGCTTTTGACCGGTGCCGGCGCGGCGGGTCTGATCGGCCTATCCTCCACCCGCCAAGCCCATGCTGATACTCTGGACGAGGTGAAAAAGCGCGGCACGCTGGTCGTCGGCATGGAAGCCGCCTACGTACCCGTACGAATTTTTCAAGGACGGCAAGATCATCGGCTACGATCCCGATATCATCGAGATCATTACCAAGAACCTTGGTGTGAAGGCGCAATTGGTCGATACCGCGTGGAACGGCATCATACCCGCGCTCTACGCCAAGAAGTTCGATTGCATCATCTCCGCCATGACAATCACCAAGGAACGGGCGGAGAAGGTGCTGTTCACTATGCCCTATGCGGATGCCAGCAACGTCATCCTGCTGCGCGCCGGTGAAACGCACATCAAGGCGGCCGACGATCTGTCCGGCAAAGTCGTCGGCGTGCAGATCGGCAGCGCCGCCTCCGGCGTGATCAAGGCCTTCGAAGCCAAGCTGAAAGCCGCAGGCAAGCCTGGCTACAAGGACGTCAAACAGTACGAGCACTACCCCGAAGCCTATCAGGACCTGCTCAACAAGCGCATTGATGCCGTGGTGAACTCGAAATCCACCATGATGGTCGTGATGCATGACGCCCCAGGAAAATTCAAGATCCTGCCAGGCATTTCCGATATCACCGCCTATTTCGGCATGGCCTTCCGCAAGGAAGACGCCACCATGCGCGACTATTTCAGTGATCAGCTCGGCCAGCTGAAAAAAGACGGCACACTCGCCAAGCTGCAGGAAAAATGGTTCGGTGGCACCATGCCCACACCCGACAAAGTGCCGGACGTGCTGCCCTGATATCGCGCTAAAATGGGTGACTTCGACTGGGGCGCCATTTGGTATGCCGTCCCGTACATGCTCCAGGGTGCCGTCGTCACCCTGGAGATTTCCCTCTGCGCCATGGCAGTGGCGTCGTTCGTCGGCCTGATCATGGGCTTGATCAGCGCCTCCGATCTCGGTGTGCTGAAAGCTATCATCCGCGCCTATGTGTATTTCGTGCGCGGCACACCGGCGCTGGTGCAGATCTTTCTGGTCTACTTCGCTTTGCCCCGTATCGGCTTTGAACTGTCCGCTTTCTGGAGCGGCGTGGTTGCGCTGGCCTTCAACTCCGCCGGTTTCATCGCTGAAATCGTGCGTGCTGGTCTGCAATCGATCGATGCAGGTCAGACCGAAGCAGCCTTGTCCATCGGCATGACCAACCGTCAGTCCATCCTGTTCATTCTGCTGCCGCAGTCACTGCGCCGCATCACGCCGCCGTTGACCAATGAAGTCATCACGCTGGTCAAGAGCTCCTCCCTGCTGTCGGTGATCTCGATCACTGAACTGACACGCTCTGCCCAGGTGATCATCGCGGAACGCTTCGTGCCATTCGAATTGTACGCCGCGCTGGCCGTCTACTATCTGGTCATCATCTCGGTGCTGTCGTGGTGCTCGGAATACCTGGAGAAGCGCCTGGCATGAACGCCGCGCCGCTGCTGAGCATCCACAGCCTGTCGAAGATCTTTGGCGACATCCCGGTGGTGGATCGGGTCAACCTGCAGGTGATGCAGGGCGAGATCGTCATGATTATTGGGCCCAGCGGCGCGGGGAAATCGACGCTGCTGCGCTGCGTGAACCGAATCGAGCTGCCGTCTGAAGGCGAAGTACTGCTTGAGGGCATCAACATGGCGGGCGAGCGGCGCGACGGGAGGCTCGTCGCCGACTCGCCGCTCGGCACCGCACGCAAGCGCCGTCGTATCGGTATGGTGTTCCAGCGCTTCAACCTGTTCGCGCATCTGACCGCGCTGGAAAATGTGGCCATCGGTCCCCGCCGCGTCCTGGGCATGCGCCCTGCCGAGGCAAGGGCAATGGCCAGCGAGCAACTTGCCCGCGTCCGGCTATCCGACCACATGATGAAACGGCCCGCGCAGTTGTCTGGCGGCCAGCAGCAGCGCGTCGCGATCGCCCGCGCAATGGCCATGCGTCCGGTGCTGATCCTGTTCGACGAGCCGACTTCGGCATTGGATCCGGAACTTGTGGGCGAAGTGCTGGAAGTGATCCGCAGCTTGGCAGAGGACGGCATGACGATGCTAGTCGTCACGCACGAGATGCAATTTGCCCGGGAGGTCGGCACCCGCATCCTGTTCATGGACAGCGGACGCGTGCTGGAAGACGCAGACCCCAAGACGTTCTTCGGCAATCCCCAACACACACGCTCCAAAGAGTTCCTGCGGCGGATCCACGCGATGCCGAGCTGAGGGCAGCGGCGGGCGCAAACCTGAGCAAATTGCTGCATTCATCCCGTTGGCGTTGCCGCTGGACTGAGGAGGCGAACGCGCCATTCCGACCAGTTCACACCAGAGCAACATGCCGATAGCCGTGCTATAATCCCGCCAGGCGCTTGCGGGAGGAAGCCAGTTCATGTCGTACCCGACTCACCTGCTGCCGACCACCGTCGTCGGTAGCTACCCGCAGCCAGACTGGCTGGTCGACCGCGCGACCCTGCACGCGCATGGCGTGCCGCGCACGCACGCCGCCGATGTCTGGCGTGTCGCCGAACCCTGGCTAGAACAGGCGCAGGATGACGGAACCGTTCTCGCAATGCGCGACATGGAGCGCGCGGGGATCGACATCATCACCGATGGCGAAGTACGGCGCGAAAGCTACTCCAACCGGTTCGCGCTGGCGCTGGAAGGGATCGACGCGGAGCATCCTGGGGAGGTGCGCTCGCAGGCCGGACGTGCCACCCCGGTGCCGCGGGTCGTGGGCAAGATCCGTCGGCGGGAAGCGGTGGAGCTGCGCGACGCGCAGTTCCTGCTGGCCAACACCGACCATGCGACGAAAATCACGCTGCCAGGCCCCTTCACCCTGTCGCAGCAGGCTCGCAACGAGTTCTATGCCGACGAAGAAGAGATGGCGATGGATTACGCCATCGCCGTCAATGAAGAACTCCGAACGCTGAAAGCGACCGGCGTGGACGTGGTGCAGCTGGACGAACCCTGGGTGCGCACCGCCCCCGACAAGGCAATCCGCTACGGCATCCGCGCGATCAACCGCGCGCTGGAAGGGATCGAGGGTCCAACCGTCATTCATCTATGTTTCGGCTACGCTGCGGTGGTGACAAACAAGCCCAGCGGCTACAGCTTCTTGCCACAACTGTCCGATACGGTAGCTCAACAGATATCGCTTGAAGCCGCGCAACCGAAGCTCGACCTTGGCGTGCTTCGGGACCTTTCAAATAAGCAGATCATGCTCGGTGTGATCGATCTCGGCGATGCGACGGTGGAGACCGCTGCACAGGTGGCAGCGCGTATTCGCGAAGGCCTGCGCTATGTGGCGGCGGAACGGCTGATCCCGGCACCCGATTGCGGCATGAAATACCTCCCGCGGGCGACCGCATTCGGCAAGTTGCGCGCATTGGCCGAGGGCGCGGCGATGGTCCGGCACGAACTAGCGGGGTAGCATCGCTGCCGATGGGCCGAGGCGCTGCGATCCAATGCAGTAAGCATCGAGGCTATGCGCCGCGCCCGTCCGATTGCATTGCCCAGGAACGTCAGACCGGCGCGGGGTCTGCCGCGGCCCCGGCTTAGCCCGCCGCGGCACGCCGGCGCTTGCGTGCCGGCACCGGCAGAGGCATCGGCGGCGAACCCTCTTCGGGCGGCGGTTCCAAAGCCTTTAGCAGCGCGTCACGCAGGTTCGCCAGCTTGCGTTCGTTTTCCGCCTTCAGTCCGAACACATCCTTCACATAGAACACGTCCACCGCGCGCACGCCATAAGTGGTGACATGGGCCGACGCGATCTGCATGCCCTGATCGCTGATCGCGGCAGTGACATCATGCAGCAGGCCCGGCCGATCACGGCCATTTACCTCCAGCACCGTATAGGTATTAGACGCGTGATTATCGATCACCACGCGTGGCGGCACGTGGATCGCGCGCATGCGACGGCCCACCACCACTTTAGACAGCTTGCGGATCTCCGACGCCAGGCGCAGCCGACCCGACAGTGCCTGCTCGATCAGCACTGATAGACGCGCCAGGCGATGCGGTGCATCGAAGGTGCCTCCCGCCGCATCCTGGATCCAGAACGTGTCCAGAGCCATGCCATTGGTCATGGTGTGAATGCGCGCATCAACGATGGACGCACCGGCCACCGCCAGCGCGCCTGAGATCTTGCTGAACAGTCCGGCGTGGTCGGCGGCATAGATCGTCACTTCGGTCACAGCCCGTGCCGGCAGGGGCTGTGTATCGACAGTCAACGGTGCATTGCGGGCCTCAGCGTCGCGAATCAGCCTTGCGTGCCGAGCGTGGCTTTCCGGATCGAACGATAACCAGTAGCCAGGATATCCGAGCTCGGTGAACCGCATGATGTCGGCAGGCGACCAGTCGATCAGCAACCCCGCCGCAGCTTCCTTGGCGCGCTGCACGCGCACATCGCGTTCTGTGGTGGACAACCCACCAGCCAGTACCTCGGCGACGCGTGTATACAGTTCACGCAGCAGCGTAGCCTTCCAGCCGTTCCACACCTTGGCGGAGACCGCGCGCATGTCGGCGACCGTCAGGATCAGCAGCAGGCGCAACCGCTCTGGCGACTGAATTGTGTCCGCCAGGTCCAGGATCGTCTTCGGATCGTCGATGTCGCGTTTGAACGCGGTCTGGTTCAGCAGAAGATGGTGCAGGACCAGCCAGGAAACGGTTTCCGTTTCCTCCGCCGTCAACCCCAATGCCGGCCCGACTTCCAGCGCCACTTCGGCACCGATCACCGAATGATCGCCGCCTCGCCCCTTGGCAATATCATGCAGCAGCATTGCGAGGTACAGCGCACGCCGCGACTGCAGATGATCTACCAGGTCGGAAGCGACCGGTGCGATCTGCGCAAGCTCCTTGCGCTCCAGGGCATTGAGCACGCGCACCGCTTCGATCGTGTGCTCATCAACGGTGAACACATGATAGGTGTCGAATTGCATCTGCCCGACGATACGCGCCCAGTCGGGGAGGAAGCGGCCCAGCAGACCGGTTTCGTTGAGGATTGAGAGCCAGCGGGCGCCGTCGGCGTTGCAGCCGCCGGTATGCGGGCCACTGCGGTGACGATCCGGCTCCTGCCCACACAGCAGATCCATGAAAATCGCGGCTGCTTTCGGATTGCCGCGCAGTCCGATCGCGCGACGCTCATTCTGGATCAACGAGCGATGGGCGAGCGGATGCAGCTCCAGTGCACGGTTCCGCGCCACCTGCAGGATACGCAGCATCTGCAGCGGCTCTTCATCAAAGTCACGGCCTCTGACCGGCATCAGCTTGCCTTCCGCCAGGACAAAGCCACAAGCGATCAGTGCCTGATCGGTTTCCTTAGCCACGGCCGGCGGGCCCAGCGCATCGCGCAGAATGCCGGGTTCCAGCACGCGGGTCAGACGAACGACTTCGCGAGCGGTCAGAAAATAATGGCGCATGAAGCGCTCGACGCCTTCCTGCATGCCGTGGCGCGTATAGCCCATTCGCGCGCCGACCACCGGTTGCAGATCGAACGTCAGGCGTTCTTCGGCGCGGCCGGCGACGTAGTGCAGATGGAACCGCACGGTCCAGAGGAACTCCCAGGCGCGCCGCCCATGACGCGCCTCGGCCTGGCTCAGCACATCGCCGACATCAGCCAATTCGCCCATCGTCTTGGTGTCGTACACATAGCGTGCGATCCAATACAGCGTCTGCAGGTCACGTAGTCCGCCGCGGCCCTCCTTGACGTTCGGTTCCACCAGAAATGGACTGTCGCCATATCTCCGATGACGTGCCGCCCGCTCAGCCTGTTTCGCGACGATATAGTCGGCAACTCCAGCTTCAGCGCAGGCCGCACGAAACCGCTGATGAAAAGCACCGAACTGCGTGGCGTCGCCCGCCAAATAGCGTGCATCCAGCAACGCGGTGCGGATGGTCGTGTCCTTGGCGCCCTCAACGAGGCAGTCGTCGATCGAGCGCGTCGCGTGCCCGACCTTCAGACCCAAATCCCACAAAAAGTACAACATGAACTCGACCACCTGCATCACCGCCGGTGACGGCTCCGCGGCGGTAAGAAACAACAGGTCAATGTCGCTGAACGGGGCGAGGACGCCGCGGCCATACCCGCCGGTGGCAGCGACACTGAGGTGGTCGAATCCCTGCAACCTGGTATCAGTCGTGGCGTATGCGTGCAGCGCAGCGATCACGCCGTCGACCAGCCGACCCAATAGCCGAGCCGCCTGCAGCCCAGTCAGCTGCTCCTGTTCAAAGGCGTTTCGAACATAGGTCTGGATACGCGCCAGATGGCGGCGGAACGCGCCTAGTGCAGCGTCGCGGGGCACTTCTCCCTGCTCGCTAGCCAGTGCTGCGAGTGAGTCCGACAGGATCGCGGCAGCAGCCTCGGGCGCCTTCGGCAGAGTGATGGGACTGAGCATTGCCGGTGATGGTACTAGCTGGCGCCTTCCGGGGAAACAGCCAGTAACGCCCGCAAGCGATAAAGTGCTTCAAGTGCCTCACGCGGAGTCATCCGGTCCGGGTCCAGGTCGGCCAGCGCAGAGAGCACCGGAGCCAACTCCTCCGAAAGCCCCGCAGCGTTCTCCGACGGCTCATCGGGCGCCGAGGCAGCGAACAGCGGCAGTGCCCCCAGCGGTGCCCCAACCGCCAGTGGCCCACCCTGCTTTTCCAGCGCCGCCAACAAGGAAGCGGCGCGTCGCACCACCGGCGCCGGCACTCCGGCCAGCTCCGCCACATGCACGCCCCAGGATCGTCCGGCCGCACCCTCGGCCACCTCGTGCAGAAACACCACGCTGCCTTTCCACTCCTTCACCCGCATCGTGTGCGGTTTCAACCGTGGCAGCCGATCCGCCAGTTCGGCAAGTTCATGAAAATGTGTTGCGAAAATCGCACGGCAGCGGATCGCCGAATGCAGCGCTTCCAACACCGCCCAGGCAATCGCCAGTCCATCCAGGGTTGCGGTGCCGCGGCCAATTTCGTCCACCACCACCAGGGAGCGTGGGCCGGCCTGGTGCAGGATGGCCGCCGTCTCGGTCATTTCCACCATGAAGGTGGAGCGGCCGCGCGCCAGGTCATCCGCAGCACCGACCCGGCTGAACAGCCGGTCCACCACGCCGAGCGTCGCCGCCTCGGCCGGAACCGGAAGACCCGCCTGCGCCATCACGGCGATCAGCGCATTCTGTCGCAAGTAGGTGGACTTACCTGCCATATTGGGGCCGGTGAGCAACAGCACCCGGCGGTCCGCGGAGAGGTCACAATGGTTCGGCACGAAGCTGGCATGGCCGGCCAGTGCCGCCTCCACCACCGGGTGGCGGCCGGCCTGCACCAGGAAATCGTCGCCATCGGTGACCAGCGGGCGGCACCATGTCCCGGGTTCGGCGAGCCTGGCGGCGGACTGGGCGGTATCCAGCAAAGCCAAGGCGGCGGCACAGTCGGCCAGCGCCTCGGCGTGGTCCAATGTGCCGGCGACCAGATGGGCGAAAATGGTACGTTCACGCCGTGCGGCACGGTCGCCGGCCTCAGTGATGCGCCGGTCCAACTCCGACAGGTCCGGCGTGGTAAACCGCGCGCCGTTCGCCATGCCCTGCCGTAGGGTCAGCTCTGGAAAGTCCCGCAGCTTCTCCACCGCCACGGCGGGCGCTTCGATGACGTAGCCGAGCTGGGCGTGGTGCTTGATCTTCAGGCTGGCGACACCGAAGCGCTGCGCGTAATCAAGCTGCCGCTGTGCCAGCACCCGCCGGCTGTCGTCCCGCATACCGCGTTCGCCGTCGAGCTCCGCGTCAAAACCGAGGCGGATGACATTGCCGTCGTCCAGCCGATGCGGCGCAGGGTCGGCCAGGGCATCGGCCAGCTGCTGGCCTAGCGCCGGATCCATCATGAGTGCAGCACGCGCGGTGCCGAGGGCTGCCGGCAAGGGACCCTCCAATGCCTGCGCGGCCACAGCGGCTGCCGCAATCCCGTCGCGCAAGGCTGCCAGGTCGCGCGGTGTGCCACGATTGAGGGACAGACGCGCAAGGGCGCGGGCGATGTCCGGGGCACCGCGCAGCGCAGCACGCAGCCGCGACGCTGCGTCCGGATTGGCGAGGAGCCACGACCAGGCGTCCTGCCGGGCCGCGATCGCCGCGGGATCGGTCAATGGGGCGGCGAGCCAGTGCCCCAACATGCGCGCGCCGGCTGGTGTGAGGGTACGCTGCACGGCGCTTGATAGAGTATGCTGGCCAGAGCCGTCGCGGGCACGCTGAATCTCCAGGCTGGCACGCGTGGCGGCGTCCATAGCCATGGCTCCGGCCTGCCCTTGTGGAGCCGGTCGGGCAAGCCGCGGCAAGGCCCCGGCCTGGGTCGCGCGGACATAGTCCAGCGCCAGCGCCGCCGCGACCGCCTCGCCGTCGGAAAAGCTGCCGAACGCATCCAAGCTGGCCGCGCCGAATGCTTCCGCCAACCGGCGGCGAGCGACCAATGGCGGTGAGGGCATCGGCTCCGGCGCCCGCCTGTCCTCCCAGTCGAGCAGCTTCAACGTGGCGGGTGCCAGGACCTCGGCCGGTTCGAGCCGGCCCAGCAATGCGGGGAGTTCACCGGCGGCTACCGCGGCGGTCTCGAAGAGGCCGGTGGAGACATCGAGCCAAGCTGCGCCCACCGCTTCACGGTCCTGTGCCAGCGCGACCAGCAGATTGGCACGACCACCTTCTAATAGCGCCTCCTCGGTGATCGTGCCGGGTGTGATCAGGCGGACGACCTCCCGCCGGATCGGCGCCTTGCCGGTACGGGTCTTCGGATCCTCCATCTGCTCCGCCACTGCAACTCGGAAACCACGGCGGATCAGGCGGGCGAGATAGGCCTCGGCTGCGTGGAATGGCACGCCGCACATCGGGATCGGCGCACCGGCATGCTCGCCGCGCTGGGTGAGAGCGATGTCCAGTGCGGCGGCGGCGGATTCCGCGTCGGCAAAGAACAGTTCGTAGAAGTCACCCATGCGGAAAAACAGCAGCGCATCGGGATGCTGCTCCTTCATGGCGAACCATTGCGCCATGGCGGGGGAAGCACCTTCTGCACTGGGACGACGAAGCGATGCGGCCATGTCAGTGGATGTAGCCCGCCCCGCCAGGGCTGGTAACCCCGCTCGGCGGCCTGCTGCGGGCTATGCCATCGGCACCGAAGGCGACGAGGCCGGCCGGTCAGACATCGGCCAATCCCGACTGCCGCATCATCAGGTTGATGCGACCGATCATGGCACGACACGCACCATCCTCGTCCGGGCAGGCATCGAGCCGCGATTTGCGGCCGTGTTCACTGTAGTAGGCCGACCATCCGTCGGCGGTCGGTTCCAGCCCGACACATTCGCCCGCCCCCATCCCCGCCAACCAGCACGTAGAAGTGGTCAGGGACTCCCGCACGGCGAAACCGGTTTGCCATTTCCCGTATTGTCATTCGCCGCCACCTCGATGAAGACGGTCTCGCGCAGCTTCGCCGCAGGTTCCTCCGTCTGGTACTGCACTGCGCCACCCGGTTCGTTGAACCACGGCGCCGCCTTACAGGCCTGCACCTGTAACGCCCTCACCACGCGATCGACGGTATAGACCACCCGGCTGCAAACGTAAGGCACGGCACGACCGGCGTAGCATTCACCGCGCGGCCTGAAAAACCGCCCGTTCTCGCTGCCGAAGCGATCGATCACCGTACCAGGGGCAAGGAGCTCCGCGACAGGAGTAGTCACGCAGCCGTCATGCGGCGGCCATGTGATCTGCGCCTTCGCGTCGATCCATTTCGGACACCGGCTTTGCCGCAGATAGGACGGCAGGGTAACCGCCTCTGTCGCGGCGGCCGCGGGCGTGGTCTGCTACGCTTGGCCGAACTCGGGAGTCGCCGTGAGCAGGACAAGCAATGGCAACAACCAGCGGAGCGGGGGGAAAGCCATGACATCCCTCGTCAGTACTTAATTTTGTGACCCGAGGCCATCAGCTGATCATATCGATCAAGATAGAAAAGCGCTTTGATATGATCCGATTTCGACCCCCACCAAAGCCACTGGATAATCATGGATTGCCTGATCGGAAACGATATGCCTGTCCTGCCGTGGTCAAGCGGCGGCAAGCTCGCTCCAAATCAGCCGCGATTCCCGACCGGGATCGCGCACCACCCGGCATTTCGTGTCCAGCACCATGGTTGCCCGAACCTGTGGGGTGAACACGGGCCAGTCCGGCAGCGACGCGTGGCGCGGGATGCCCGTATGCGCGAAGGCTGCCCAGGTGGCGGACATGGTTGCCGCCAATGCATGCGCGCCGGCGCTGCGGTCGGTCGCGTTGGTGAAATCCAGAGTATCGAAGGTGAACGGCACATCGATCGCGTGCGGCGCGCCGAGCCGACCGTCGAATAGCGGGGTCTGCCAGGCGAAGGCATACATCCAGACCGGCGCCGCCTGGCGCGCTTTGCGTTCCGCCATCAGCAGCGAGCGCAGGCGGAACGTGCCATCGGTCAATGCGCTGATCAGCTGCTCCGCCGGACTGCCTTCCGGCAGCCGTCGTCTGTACAGTGCCAGAACCCGATCGGTCTGGTTGCCAACGACGGTGCGGATGCGGCTCCGCAACTCCGCCTCGGTCAGCGTGTCGTGCCATACCTTGTCGTCGCTCGCCAGAAACAACGCCGCCTCATGCGTCGTGTCACCGATGATCAACGGGATGTCAGCGGAGACCGGGGTAGCCTCCGGATCGAATGGCTGATGCGGCAGCAGCGTGCCATCCACCACCGGCCCGAACGGGTAGCGGTCCAGCAACGGCCAGAGCGACGGCCCGATTGCTTTCTGTGCCGGCGCGATCGCGGCAAGCAGCCGACGCATCGGGATCGTCCGCAGTTCCGCCAGCGCAGTAGGCGCCAGACCCAGATCGTGCAGCACCGCGTCGGTGAGCTTCGCCGCACGGTCCTGCGTGCGCAGTCGCACCGCCGCCCCGCTCTGCACGATGGCCCGGTGAAACAGGCCACGTGCGGCCGGCATAGCCATCAGCGTGCTGACCTTCGCGCCACCACCGGACTCACCAAAAATCGTAACCCTGCCTGGATCTCCGCCAAACGCGGGCGATGTTGTCGCGCACCCAGTGCAGTGCGGCGAGCATGTCGAGCGTGCCGGCATTGCCCGACTGCGCATATTCCGACCCGCCGATCTGCGACAGATCGAGGTGGCCGAAGATGTTCAGCCGCTGGTTCACCGTCACCAGCACGACGTCGCCGCGCTTGCAAAGCCGCATGCCCTGCAATCGGAGACTGTTGGCGGAGCCAAAGGAGAACGCGCCGCCATGCAGCCACACCATGACCGGCCGGCGCGCAGCCGAATCCAGTGTCTGGGTCCAGACATGCAGGGTCAGACAATCCTCGGTCTCCGGCGTATTGTCGGCTGTACCGGAAAAATCCGCCAGTTCGGCGCGCTGCGGAAACCCCAGGCGCGACTGCGGCGACTGGCCGGCATAGTCCAGCGCATCGCGGACCCCCGCCCAGGGCTGCGGCGGCTGCGGTGGCCGGAATCGATTGGCGCCGGCAGACGACGCGCCATACGGGATGCTTTTGAAGGCAGCGACACCCTCGATCAACGCGCCGCGCAGCTTGCCGCTCGTAGTCTCCACAATCGGATCCATTGTTTCCCCCCAAATGCGGGGCCTCCTCCGACGGAGGACCCTGGGCCTCGACATCGGGACAGCTTACTCCGGTTACGACGCTTGGCATGCACGCAGACGGCCAGTGCCGGATCATGGTCGCCGCCTGCGCGATCAGGCACAGGTACATAGAACCGTCTGGCGGCGATCACATCGGCGATCGGCCCGGTGCCCTGCCAGGGAAACGCGTCAGCCGCGTTCCGGCAGCATGGTCCCGGATGCCGTGGGCTGGCGCTGCTCACGCCGACGCCAGACCCCGCCGGCCAATGAGACCAGGATCAAGCCGGTCAGCTCGATCACATCCACCGCACGCATCGGACCCAGGATACTGGCGAGGGCGCCGACCAGCAGGATGCCGATCGGTCCCATGCCGATGCATACAGTCAGCAGCCCCATCAGACGTGAGCGGATATGCGGTGGGGCGTGGGTGATGATCAGCGAGGTCTGCATGTTGGCAAACGCCGCGGAGCCGAACCCGCCGGCCACCAGGAGGAAACAAGCGATCAGGAACACCGGCGCCAGTGGCATCAGCGCGACGCAAACCAGGAACAGCAGCGAGCCTCCCACCATCAGCGGCCGTCCACTGCCGGGCGGATCGCCACGCGCCAGCCATAGCCCGCCGAGGAAGGCGCCGAACGATTCGGATGCCGCCATCATGCCGACCAGCACCGGCGAGACCCTGAAATGCAGTTGGCCGATCGGCGCGATCAGCGCTGCGTAGGGAAAACCCAGCAGGTTCATGGCGATCGTGACCATCAGCACACCGCCCACCACGACATGGATGCGTGCGAAGGCGAGGCCCTCCGCCAAGTCGCGCGGCACCTGAGACAGCACGAGCCGGCGTCGTTCCTGTCGATGTGCGAGGCCGATGCCCAGGATGGCTGCGACCAGGTAGAATACCGCCGACACGGTGAACGCTCCGGCGAGGCCGGCGAACTGATACAGAGTGCCCGCGACGATCGGGCCCACCATGCGTGTGAGTGAATTGGTCGTGGTGTCGAGTGCGAGGGCGCGAGGTATCAGTGCCGGCGGCACGCTCTCGCCCACCATGCGGCGCCGGGTGGCCATTTCGGTAGACCAGACCGTGCCCGCCAGCAATGCTGCCAGCGCAACGTGCCAGGGCCGCGCCACGCCGAAGATGCCGAGCGTAGCGACGGAGGCGGAGGCTGCAGCAGTGATCAACTGACCAGCTATCAGCACGTGCTTGCGGTTGACCGCTTCCGCCATCACGCCGGCGAAGGCGCCGAACAGCAGCATCGGCATGGTGCGAGCGGCGGAAACCACCGCGACGGCAAAGCCTGAGCCGGTGATGTCCAGTGTGAATAGGGCTGCGGCGAGGACCTCGAACCAGCGCATCGCGTTCACGCAGCCGCCGATCGACCACAGGCGAAGGAAGCTCGGGTTGGCCAGGAGGGTGCGAAGTGCCGGCTGAGTTGGAGGTTGCGCGCTCTGCTCTTTGGTTTGCGCTGCCCCACTCACCTGCGATTGCTCGCTCCCCTCCCCCCTTCCCCCTCCAGCAAGGGGAGGGCGAGGAGATGGTTGATTTTGTTTTGTTCCACTACGCCGCATCAGGCTGATCCGGTGTCAGTCCTCGACCGTAATGCCGTAGTCGCGCTGCGCCGCCTCCCGCGACACGTAGCCCAGCCGCACGTCGCGGCGCACCGCTGTCGGGATCGCGCGTCGCGGGCGGGCCCATGCCGCCGCCGCCGGGCATTTCCACCACCAGCCGGTCGCCGGGCGGCACCACGCCAGCCCTTTCGGCCGCAGCTCCGCGCCGGAGGCGAGGGACAGCCGCCCTGCTCCGCCCGCGCCGCCGCCGTTGCGGCCGCGCGCCGGGTGATGCACGCGCTCGAACCGGGCGAAGATGCCGAACGCCGCATCCTCGCGCGAGCCGATCTCCATCACCTGGCCCAGCCCGCCGCGATACCGCCCGGGGCCGCCGGAATCCTGCCGCAGCTCCTTGCGCCAGATCACCAGCGGGGTGATCGCCTCGGTCGCCTCCACCGGCACGTTGCGCACGCCGGAGGGGAAGGGCGTGGCCGACAGCCCGTCCTGGCGCGGACGCGCGCCGGCGCCGCCGGAGTGGAAGCTGTTGACCATGAACGGCGTGCCGGCCTTGCGGCCGATGCCGGTCAGGCCGTGGCCGGCGATCAGGTTCAGCGTCCACAGGTTGGACGTGCCCTCGGCCGGCACGCGGTCCGGGCAGCGCCTGGTCGAGGCAGCCATAGACCACATCCGGCAGCATGTGGCCGATCACCGAGCGCGCATAGACCGCGGCGGGATGGGTGGCGCTGACGATGGTGCCCTCCGGCGCGGTGACGCGCACCGCATCGAGCGTGCCGGTGTTGTTCGGGATATGCGGCGCCACCACGCAGTTCACGCCGAAGGTCGTGTAGGCCTCGGTGTAGCAGAGCGGGCAGTTGATCGCGTAGGACGACATGCCGGAGGAGCCGGAAAAATCCACGTCGATGCGGTCGCGGCCGATGGTCAGCGTGGCGACCAGGTCGATCGGCGCCTCGTAGCCGTCGATGCGCATCGACGCGCCGACCACGCGCCTTGCGGCAGCTTGCCGATCGCCTCCGCCATGCCGCGGCGGGAGCGGGTGATGATTTCCTCGCCCAGCTGGTCGAGGTCGCGGCAGGTGGAATTCGCGCATCATGGCGACCAGGCGGCGGCTGCCGATGTCGTTGCAGGCGATCAGCGCATAGACGTCGCCGATCACCTGCACCGGCTCGCGCACATTGGCGCGGATCATCGCCAGCAGGTCCTCGTTCATCTCGCCGGCGCGGGCCAGGCGCAGCAGCGGGATGAACAGGCCCTCGTGGTAGATCTGCCGTCCCTCCGGCGTCTGGCCGACGCCGCCCATATCCACCAGATGCGTGGTGCAGGCGAACAGCGCGACGATGCGTGTCGTCCATGAAGGTGGGAGACACCACCACCAGGTCGTAGAGGTGGCCGGTGCCCTTCCACGGATCGTTGGTGACGTAGACGTCGCCTTCGCTGCATCTGCGCCGACCGGGAACACCTCCAGGAAATGCCCGACCGAGCGCGCCATGGTGTTGATGTGGCCGGGCGTGCCGGTGACGGCCTGGGCCAGCATGCGGCCTTGCAGGTCGAACACGCCGGCGGAAATGTCGCCGGCCTCGCGCGCCGAGGTGCTGAACGCGGTGCGCACCAGCGTCTGCGCCCTGCTCCTCCACCACGGAGAGCAGGCGGTTCCACATGATCTGCAGTTCGATTTCGCCGATGATGCGGGTCATGCGGCGGACTCCTCGATGACGATTTCCTGGCCGGCGGCGATGCGCGCCGAAAATCCGGTAGGGACGATGGTGGCGGTGCCGGCTTCGACGATCACCGCCGGGCCGTGCAGCGTGGCGCCGGGTTGCAGATCGGCGCGGGCGAACACCGCGGCATCCACCGCCTCGCCGATGCCGGGTTCGACGATGCGGCGGCGTGCCGGTTGGCTGGGCCGCGCCGGCATCGGGCGGCGTCGTCGGCGCGGGCGGGCAGGTCGTGCGGCTGCGACAGGGCCAGGGTCCAGGTGAGCGCCTCGATTTCCAGCCGCGGGATGATGCGGCCGAACAGCCGCGCGTAGGTGGCATCGAACGCCAGCGCGCAGCGTGTCGGGATCGAGCGCGCCGTCGCCCAGCGGCACGGCGATCTCGTGACCCTGGCCGCGGTAGCGCATGTAGGCGGTGCGGGTCTCCTGCAAGCGCGCCGTGCGGGCATCGCGAGCCGCACCACGGCTTCCGCCTCGGCGCGCATCTCGGCGAACAGCGCGTCGATCTCCGTCTGGTCCAGCGCGTCCAGCCGCAGCAGCCGGGTGCGCACCACTTCGTAGGCGACCGGTGCTTCCAGGAAGCCGAAGGCGGAGCCGACCCCGGCATCCGGCGGGATCACCACGCGCGGCATGCCGAGCTTCTGCGCGAGGCGGGCGGCGTGCAGCGGCGCGGCGCCGCCGAACGCGATCAGCGTGCGCTCGCCGGTGTCCTTGCCGTTCTCCACCGCGTGCACGCGGGCGGCGCTGGCCATGGTTTCATCGACGATCTCGGCGATGCCGCGGGCGGCTTCGGCCAGCGCCATGTCCAGCGTGCGTGCCGATGCTGGCGGCGACGGCCTGTTCGGCGCGCGCGGGATCGCAGCGCGATCTTGCCGCCGGCGAACAGGCGCGGGATCGATGCGGCCCAGCACGACGTCGGCGTCGGTGACGGTCGGCGTCGGTGCCGCCGCGGCGCGTAGCAGGCGGGGCCGGGATCGGAGCCGGCGCTGTCCGGCCCGACCACGATGCGCTTCAGCGCGTCGACGCGGGCGATGGAACCGCCGCCGGCGCCGATCTCCACCATGTCGATCACCGGGATGCGCACCGGAAAGCCGCTGCCCTTGGCGAAGCGCGCAGGTGCGGGCGACCTCGAAATGACGCGACTGCTGCGGGGTGAAATCGTCGATCAGCGTGATCTTCGCGGTGGTGCCGCCCATGTCGAAGGAGATGGCGCGGTCGTAGCCGCCGCGGGCGGCGACGTGGCGGGCCAGGATGGCGCCGCCGGCGGGGCCGCTTTCCACCAGCCGCACCGGGAAGCGGCGCGCGGTTTCCACCGTGCAGATGCCGCCCGAGGACATCATCAGCAGCAGCGGGCAGTCGGCGCCGAGGTCGCGCAGGCCTTGCTGCATGCGGGCCAGGTAGCGGTCCATCAGCGGCAGCACGTAGGCGTTGGCGACGGTGGTGGAGGTCCGCTCGTATTCGCGGATTTCGCGGCAGACCTCGGCGGAGATGGTGATCGGCGAGGTTGGGCAGCGCGCGTGCCAGGCGGGCGCGGGCGCGGTCTTCATGCGCCGGGTTGATGTAGGAGTGCAGGAAGCTGATCGCGACCGATTCGATCCCGTGGCGTTGCAGCATGGGCGCCAGGCGCGTCCAGCGCGGCTTCGTCCAGCTCCAGCAGTGTGGTGCCGTCGGCGGCGAGGCGTTCCGGCACTTCCAGCCGCAGGTCGCGTTCCACCAGCGGGGTGGGACGTTCCATGTAGAGATCGTACTGCTCGAACCGGTGTTCGTAGGCGATCTCCAGCGAATCGCGAAAACCGCTGGGTGGTGATCAGGGCGGTGCGCGCGCCCTTGCGCTCGATCAGCGCATTGGTGGCGAGCGTGGTGCCGTGGATCACTAGGTCGAGCTGGGAGGCATCGATGCCGGCCTCCTGCAGGATGGCCTGGGCGCCGGCGATCACCGCCTGGTCGGGCGAGTCGGGCGTGGTGAGCAGCTTGGAGGAGAGCGTGCGATCAGGCAGCGCGAGGACGAGATCGGTGAAGGTGCCGCCGATATCGACGGCAAGTCGGGTACGAAAGGTCATGGATCGGGAAACCGCTGGTGGAGAGTGCGCGCAGTGTGGCACTCGCGGCGCCGCGCGTCATGTCCGAACCCGCGGATCAGCCGGCCGGTTCGGCCCGCATCCGTTCGCCGGTTGCGGTCGCGTCGTCGATCGCCGCCTGCATCCGCCGGTTCAGCCAGGCCTTGCACAGGCGATAGGTGTCGGCGGGTTTCGCACCCAGTGCCTGGGCGCTGGCCGTGGCGTCCGCGATCAGCGCGTCGCGTGCGGTGCCGACGGCCAGCCCCCAGCGTTCGGCTTCCGCCGCGGCAAAGCGACGGCCGCTCAGCACCAGGTCGGCGGCCAATGCGTCGCCCAGCGACTGGCTGAGGATTGCCAGCGCCGGAAATGCCGGAATGCCGAGGTCGATCTCCGGCAGTACGAAGGCGGTGTCGTCGGCGATCGCCCGTTGGTCGGCGAGCAGCGCCAGCATGCAGCCACCGCCGCTGGCCACGCCGTTGATCGCGGCGACCAGCGGCTTGGGGAATTCCAGCAGTGACGCCAGGCAGAGACGCAGGTTGCGACGGCGCTGGTCCGCCAATTCGCCGTTGCGGATGTTCACGCCCGCGCAGAACACGCGGTCGCCGGCGCCGGTCAGCACCACCGCGCGCACGGCCGCGTCCGCCGCGGCCTGCCGCAAGGCGTCGGCGAGCGCGTCGGCCAGGATGGTGTCGATGGCGTTGGCGGCGCGCGGACGGTTGAGGGTGAGTCGGCACACGCCATCGGCGTGGTGCTGCAACACGGCGTCGGATGCGGGATCGGTCATCACGCGACCGCCTGCGCCGGGTCGCCGTATTTCACCGGCAATTGTTGCGTGGTGAGAAAGCCCTGCTCCATCGCGCGGATGGTAGCCAGGCCGATCAGGTCGTTGATCTCCAGAAATGACACCGCCCGGTCGAGACGTTCGATCACGTGGCCTTCGGTAGCCGATTGCTGCAACACGGACAGGGCGTTGCGCATGCCCTGGATGGCGGCGCCGGTCATCCGCCGCGCGGAGCAGCCGTCATACATGTTCGGCTGGATCAGGATCTCCGGCGCTTCGCTCAACTGACGGAACAGCGCGGTCTTGCGTGACATTTCCCCGTCCCTTTGTCGTTGGGCGGATGGTAGGATGCAGGTGACGCAACGGTCCAGCCGGGACCGCGAGCGTGGCGCGCGATCCGGCGCAGGAACGCCGTACTGCCGCATGATCAAAATCCTTGTTGACATCAACGGACCTGCATCGGAGGGTGCGACAGCGAAAAATCGCACCGGGGAGGAACACCTTCGATCTCGCAGGAGGCTTCTGGGTGACAGAACGGGACAACGAGCACGGCCGCATCGGACGCCGCGCTCTTCTGGGTTCTTCCGCGGCACTGGGTTTGGGGATGGCGAATCGCCGCATCGGACGCGCATTCGCGGCAGATGCACCCTGGGCGGCACGCCCACCAGGCAAGGTCGACAAGCTGAACTTCGTCGTCTGGACCTATGGCGACATCTACACGAAGATCTCGAAGAAGTTCGATGCCGACTGGGGCGTTCCGGTAGACGCCACGATTTCCTCGTTCAACGATCACCCGACCAAGCTGATGACGATGTATGCCGGTGGCGAGACCATCGACGTATCGCAGTCGTCACCATTCTCGTTTCCGAGTTTCATCGATCAGGGGCTGGTCGAGCCGCTGGACGACCTGCCGGGCGCCAAGGAATACCTTGCGGACTTCACGCCATCGGCCAAGCAGGTCGCGGTGTACAACGGCAAGATGATGGGGCTGCCGTATTTCTCCACGGTGTGGGTGTGGAACTACTACAGCGACCTGCTGGAGAAGGCGGGGTTCGAGCCGTTCAAGACCTATGACGAATTCCTGGAGCAATGCCGCAAGGCGAAAAAGGACAAGATCTCCGAATACCCGGTCCTGTGGGTGGCCGGTGTCGGGCTGGAACAATTGCCGGGCACCTGGTACCAGATGACCTGGAACCGCGGCGGCGTGTTCTTCGACAAGGCCGGCAACCATCAGCTTGGCCCGGGTTCGATCGCGCGCGAAACATTGAAATGGTGGGCCACCACCTTCAAGGAGGAACTCGCCGATCCGGAATCATTGAAGGTGCAGTTCACGTCTTCCGCGAAGACCTTCGGCGCCGGCAAGAATCTGTATCGCGGACCGAACCACCACTACGGACTGAACATCGTCAACGACAAGTCGCAATCCCCGATCGCCGGCAAGGTGCATGTGCTGGGCTCGCCGAATGACGGCAAGACGATCGGCGATACCCATGTCTACTTCCTGTGCTCGGCCAACCGCGACAAGGAATGGGCCTGGAAACTGCTGCAATATCTCGGTGGCAAGACGAAGGACGGGCAGTACACCCAGGCCGACAACCTGGCGCGGGACGCCATGCTGGGATCCGGCTATCAGTCGGTGATGAACAGCAAGGTCATCACCGAAGGCTGGAAGCCCTGGGGCGATCCGAACAAGATCCTCGCGATCTGGGACCAGGCGACCTATGTCGGCGAGGTCTGCAACTCCATCTACAAGCCGTGGCATTTCGCCTGGAGCGACCGGCTGAATATCGAAGTGCAGAAGACGCTGACTGGCCAGACGACCGCTGACCAGTGCTGCGACACGCTGATCGGCGCGATCAAGGAAGTGCAGAAAACCTGACGGGAGTGCACGGTAATGCGTGCGGTGGCCTCATTGGGCGCGGTCAGCGCCCAGGCCGCTCCGGCCCGTTGGCGACGGTTCGGTTGGGAGCTTCCGCCAGGCCCGCTGGGCGTGGTGATGAACATCCCGACCCTGCTGACCATGGCACTGGTGCTGGCCTACCCGCTGTTCTACGCCGCGTACCTGTCCTGCCATAAGGTTTCGTTGGCGCAACTGCGGCACGGCGTGTTTCCGTTCGTCGGCTGGGCGAATTATCAGCGGATCCTGAGCGATCCGATGTTCCTGCTGGCGCTGAAGAACACGCTGATCTTCACCGCCTTCTCGGTCACGATGGAAGTGGCGCTGGCGGTGGCGATCGCCCTGCTGATCGACCAGAAGCACGTCTGGACCGGACGCATCACGCGCTACCTGATGCTGCTGCCGTACGCCGTGCCGCCGATCGCGAACGGCCTGATCTGGTCGTTCATGTATAATTTCGACTTCGGCTTTCTCAACCGTATCCTGCTCACCCTCGGTCTGTGGCACGAACCGATCGACTGGGTCGGCAATCCATCCACCGCCCTGTTCGCGATTGCCGTTCCCTATATCTGGCGCACGCTGCCCTTCGCCATCCTGCTGGTGCACGCCGCCCTGGCGGGGATCAGCGCCGAACTGTACGAGGCGGCCTCGGTGGACGGTGCCAGCGCGATGCAGCGCTTCCGGCACATTACCCTGCCCTTGCTGCGACCGATCATCGTGGTGATCCTGGTGCTGCGCACCTCCTTCGCCTTCGCCGTGTTCGAGGAAGTGCTGGCGATCACCCAGGGCGGACCTGGCGATGCGACCTGGGTCGCCGCCTGGTATAGCTACAAGAAGAGCTTCGCCCCCCCGTTCGATATCGGCGTCGGCGCTGCGTCGGCCTATGTGCTGGCGCTGGTGATCGGTGTGCTGGCGCTGCTTTATGTGCGCGTCGTCTATCGCCGCGTGAGCTGAAAGGTAAAGCGATGCGCCCCTCCCGCACCACGCGGCTGTTGCTGCATCTCGCCAATGTCGCGGTGATCCTGTTCTTCCTGCTGCCGCTGATCGCCGTCACCATCGGTGCGCTGCAATCCGAGAAGAGCCTGCAGGCAACAACCCGCTCGATCCTGCCGCACGTCTGGACGCTGGACAATTTTCGCGTGATTCTGTCGGGCGGCGCGCAGCATGGCACCATCTTCGATCAGGCGACCTATCTGCCGGACAACGTCAAGAAGATCTACTACGCGCTGGCCAACAGCGCGCTGATCGCGACCAGCGTCACCGTGCTGACCCTGACCTTCGGGTCACTGACCGCCTTCACCGTGACGCGGCTGGAGCGACGCTGGGTCAAGTGGCTCATGAACATCAACATCTTTGCGCGGTTCGTGCCGGCGATCGTGCTGATGATTCCGCTCTACGTCCTGTTCCGCCGGCTTGGCCTGCTGAACTCGATCTGGGGCGTGATCATCGCCCTCACCGGATTCCTGCTGCCCTACGGCATCCTGATCCTGGCACCGTATTTCGCCTCCATCCCGCGCGAACTGGATGAATCGGCACGCATCGACGGATGCACGCGCTTCACCGCCTTCCTGCGCATCACGCTGCCGCTGTCCACACCCGCGCTCGCCTCTTATGGCGCGATCGTCTTCATTATCGCGTGGAACGATCTGCTGATCCCGCTGATCCTCAATAACCGCGCCGAGTTCATGACGCTGCCGGTGGTGATCGCGAGCCTGGTCGGGGATGTGCACGTGTTCTTCAACCTGATGATGGCAATCTGCCTGATCGCAATGGCACCTTCCGTGATCCTGGTGCTGCTGCTGCGAAAATTCGTGGTACAGGGCCTCGCCGCGGGCGCGGTCAAGGGGTGAGCTGCGTCCGCCGGATATGCAGGCAAGCCAGCGGGTGCAACGCCCCGATTGCTTGCTGCGTCCCTACGCGGCGCTAGCCACCCACCAACTGCGCGATCGCGTTGCCGACATCGGCAGTGCCTGCCTGGCCGCCCATGTCGCGCGTCTTCGGCCCGCTCTCGCGCAGCAGCGTCTCGATCGCATCGACAATCGCCTTGCCCGCAGCTGCCTCGCCAAGATGTTCCAGCATCAGTGCCGCCGACCAGATCTGGCCGATCGGATTGCAAATGAATTTCCCGGCGATGTCGGGCGCCGACCCGTGCACCGGCTCGAACATCGAGGGAAATTCTCGTTCCGGATTCACGTTGCCGCCTGCGGCAATACCGATCGACCCCGCCACCGCCGGGCCCAGATCAGACAGGATATCGCCGAACAGGTTCGACCCCACCACCACGTCGAACCAATCCGGGTGCTGGACGAAATGCGCGCACAGGATGTCGATGTGGAATTGATCAGTGCGGATGTCCGGATACTGCTTGCCCATGTCGGCGAATCGCTCATCCCAGTACGGCATGGTGAAAGTAATACCGTTCGATTTGGTGGCAGAGGTCAGATGCTTCTTCGGCCGGGACCGCGCAAGCTCGAACGCATATTTCAGGATGCGATCGGTCCCCTTGCGGGTAAATACACTCTGCTGTGTAACGAACTCACGGTCCGAGCCTTCGAACATGCGACCGCCCACCGAGGAGTATTCACCTTCAGTATTCTCGCGTATCACGTAGAAGTCGATGTCGGCCTCGGTGCGGCCAGCCAGCGGCGTGCGGACGCCAGGCAACAGCTTGCAGGGCCGCAGGTTCACGTATTGGTCAAAGCCGCGCCGGATCGGGATCAGCAGACCCCACAGCGACACGTGGTCGGGAACGCCCGGCCAGCCGACCGCGCCGAGCAGGATGGAGTCCGAATCGCGGAGCCGGTCCAGACCGTCGGACGGCATCATCGCGCCAGTCTGTTTGTAGGTCTCGCAGGACCAGTCGTAGTGGGTCAACGCCAGGTCGAAGCCGAAGCGGCGCGCCGCGGCGTCCAGCACTTTCAGCGACTCCGGCACGGTTTCCTTGCCGATTCCGTCGCCGGGGATGACCGCAATGCGGTGGGTGCGCGCCATGGGACTGTCTCCTTAACCCGTGATCCGTTATGCAACTCCGGCGATCAGTAGAGGAGCCGCGCGCGATGGCCAAGCCAGCCCCCGTCTTGCCGAAGACCAGCGTCAGCGAATGGGACCGCGATGCGGCTCTGCTGACCGCGCGGATGCTGCTGGAAATCAAGGCAATCAACTTCCGACCCGAGGAGCCATATACCTTCACCTCGGGCTGGAAGTCTCCGGTCTATATCGATTGTCGGCGGATCATCTACTTTCCGCGGGTGCGAGCGAAGATCTGCGAGCTGGCGGTGGAGAAGATCCACCGTCACGTCGGCTACGAGACAATCGAGGCGGTGGCCGGCGGCGAAACCGCAGGCATCCCGTTCGCCGCCTGGATCGCCGATCGAATGGCCGCACCAATGGCCTATGTTCGCAAGCAGCCAAAAGGGTTCGGCCGCCAGTCGCTGATCGAGGGCGACGTGCCTGAGGGCAAGCGCACGCTGCTGGTGGAGGACCTGACCACTGACGGTCAGTCAAAGATCCGCTTCGCCCAGGCGTTGCGAGACGCGGGCGCGATCGTGAACCACACCTTTGTCGTGTTCTTCTACGGCGTGTTCCCCGGCGCGTTTGAGACCTTGGCGCGAATGGACATCACCCTGCACCATCTGTGCACCTGGTGGGACGTGCTGGAGGCGTGCCAGGAGCGGCCCTATTTCTCTGAGGCGGCGCTGAGTGAGGTGCGGAAGTTCCTGGAAAACCCGGTGACATGGTCCGCCGCACATGGCGGTGTCTCATCGGCGGAGGAAGCCGCCGCTCGGCGGGCAGAGAAGGAGGCCTGAGCCACTCCTGAGGGCTACGCGCCAGACCGGCACCGCGGCCAACTGACAGGAGCCTGGTACGCCGGCACGCTTGACGAATCACCAGTATCTCCGGTCTCTGTGGCGGCGTGGAGACCATCCTGCCCGACTCGCTCCAGCTTCCATCCGGCGTGGCCCGGGTCGAGTGGCGACGTAGTGCCCGTGCCCGCCGCATCAGCCTGCGCATCGACCCGTACGGCGGCACCGTGGTGGTCACCCTGCCGTTGCGCGTGGGGGTCCGTGCCGGCATCGCCCTGCTGACCAATCATGCCGATTGGGTCTCCGATCGGCTCGCTGCCCTCCCCGATGCCGTGGCGCTGACCGATGACGCGTTGGTGCCGATCTGCGGCGTCCCGCACCGCATCCGGCATCTACCACAGGCGCGCGGCGGCGCTTGGCTGGACAACGGCGAACTGTTCGTGACTGGACGGCCGGAATTCCTGGCGCGCCGGGTCAAGGATTTCCTGCGCGCCGAGGCGCGACGCCGACTGGCGGCGCTCACCGTGGCCAAGGCGCAGAGCGCCGATCTACATCCACGCCGGCTGACCGTGAAAGATACCCGAAGCCGCTGGGGCAGTTGCGCGGCCGATGGATCGCTCTCGTTCAGTTGGCGCCTGGTCATGGCTCCAGCATTCGTGCAGGACTACGTCGCCGCACACGAGGTCGCGCATCTGCGACACATGAACCACGGCAAGCGTTTTTGGGCGTTGGTGGAACGTCTGACCCCCCACACTGCCACGGCAGTTCCTTGGCTGCGGACCGAAGGCACGCGCCTGCTGCGAATTGGCTGAGCGACCCCCATCAGCCGACGGGGCCGCCTGGCTGCTGCACTGCAGCATACCTGGCCATCTCCTCTTCGCCAGAGACGGTTTGTTAATCCTGCAGTGCGAGAACTGTGCGTGGCCAGGGCGTTGCTCCGGCGACAGATCATCAACGCACAGGAACGCGGGTTGCGAAACATGGGGTCAGATCCTGAACGCGTTGTGCTCGACGGCGTACTTTCCATCCGTACCGTCCAGGCCATCCGAATCAAGCTGTTGCAGGCGCTGACGGAACATCCGGCACTGACAATAGACTGCGACGCCGCCGAAACTGTGGACCTTGGGTTCATCCAATTGCTGCTGGCCGCACGGCTCAGCGCGGCGCGGCTCAATAAGCCGTTCACCCTGGCCGCGCCGGCCAGTGGCGCGCTGCGAGCCACGCTGCTGCAGGGTGGGCTGCTGCCGTCTGAAGACGGGCCTGAGACGGCGACGGACGGGTTTTGGACCGGTGCCGCATGAGCAAGACCATCCTCAGCGTCGATGACTCGGCCAGCGTGCTGCAGATGGTGAAGCTGACGCTGACCGGAGGCGGCTACCAGGTCGTCCAGGCGAATAACGGCGCCGAAGGCCTGGCCAAGGCCCGAGCCGGCGGTATCGACATGGTGCTGACCGATTTGAACATGCCGGTGATGAACGGCATCTCCATGATTCCGGAGCTGCGCAAGCTCCCGCACTGCACTGGCGTGCCGATCGTCTTCCTCACCACCGAGTCGGCAGCCGCCATGAAGCAGGAAGCCAAGGCCGCCGGCGCTACCGGCTGGATCACCAAACCCTTCCAGCAGGACCAGTTGCTGGCGGTCGTTCGCAAGGTGATCGGTGCATGACCAGTCCGGATCCGGCTCAGATCTATCGCCAGGAAGCCACCGACCTGCTGGAGCAGCTTGAGCAGGCACTACTCGATCTGGAGCACGCGCCCGGTGATGCCAACCTGGTGAACACCGCGTTCCGAGCCCTGCATACCATCAAAGGCTCCGGCGCGATGTTCGGCTTCGATCGCGTCGCCGACTTCACCCATCATGTGGAGACCGCGTTCGACCGGGTCCGCAGAGGTGACGCGACCGCCAGCCCGGAGCTGATCGCGATCGCACTGGCCGCGAAGGACCAGATCCGCTGCCTGATCGAGCAGCCGGACCGTACCGACGACGCCGACGGTGCGGCGATCCTGGCCCGGTTGCACGAAATCCTGGCTCCGTCTGACGACCTGCCGCCCGCCGCCCCTGCCCCGGCCCCGGCGGTCACACAGAAAGCCGCCGCCACAACTTGGCGGCTGCGGATCGCGCTACCGAAAGACGCCATGGCGATGGGCACCAACCCATTGCTGCTGCTCGATGAATTGCGGGCGCTCGGCACCTGCAGCGTTACCGCCGACAGCTCAGCCATCCCGCCGCTGGAGGCCCTGGAGCCAACCGCCTGCTACATCGGCTGGCAGGTGATACTTGCGACCGACCAGCCCCGTAGCGCGATCGAGCAAGTATTCCTGTTCGTGCTCGACGACATGCAGCTCGACATCGAGGAACTGCAGTCGGCCGCAGCCCTGCCATTCCCCCCCGCGCCGGTTATGACGTCCGGTGCTTCCCATGACAAACCGCCGGTCGTAGTCAAGCCAGAAGCCCCTCCGCCCCGCGTCGAGACTGCCGCTAACCGCACTGCCAGCAGCATTCGTGTGCCGGCGGAACGGCTGGACGCGCTGATGGACCAAGTGGGTGAGCTGGTCATTGCCCAGTCACGGCTGAAGCAGGTTGCCGCCGCCAGCCATGATCTGCAGGTCAAGGCGATCGCTGAAGAACTCGAACGTCTCGCGCTGGAACTGCGCGATACCACCATGGGTGCGCGTCTGGTCCCAATCGGTCAACTGTTCGGTCGCTTCCGACGCCTGGTACATGACCTGTCCCATGAACTCGGGAAGGAAGTTGCGTTGCTCCTGGTGGGCGAGGACACCGAACTCGATAAGACCTTGATCGAGCGCCTGGCGGACCCGCTGATCCACCTGATCCGCAACGCCGTGGATCACGGCGTGGAAAAACCGGAGCAGCGAACTGCCACCGGTAAGTCTCGCCAGGGCCGTATCACGCTGGCCGCCCGCCATCTTGGGCATGAGGTGCTGATCACCATCACGGATGACGGGGCCGGGCTCGATCGCATACGCATTCAGCAGCGGGCCGAAGAACAGGGCCTGATCGCATCCGGGGCCCGATTGTCTGACAGCGAACTGTTCCAGCTGATCCTGCAACCCGGGTTTTCGACCGCACGAGAAGTGACCAGCGTATCCGGTCGCGGCGTCGGCATGGATGTGGTGCGCCGCGCCATCGACACGCTGCGCGGCAGCATCGACATCGCCAGCTCGCTTGGCCAGGGCAGCGAAATCACTCTGCGCCTGCCGTTGACGCTGGCTATCATCGACGGACTACTGATCCGCGTCGGCGATGGTCGCTACGTTATTCCGCTTTCCGCCATCGAGGAATGCGTGGAACTCAGTGCGACGGACGACACCCGCTCGCGCGGCCATACGTTCCTGAACATTCGCGGCAGCCTGGTGCCCTTCATTCGCCTGCGCGAGGTGTTCGCTACACGAACGTCCCCCGATCCATTCCAGAAGGTGGTCATCGTCTCCGCCGGAGAGCAGCGCGTCGGATTGGTTGTGGATCAGGTCATCGGCGACCACCAGACCGTTATCAAGTCGCTGTCGAAGCTGCATGCCGGCGTTCCGGCCTTTTCCGGCGCCACCATTCTGGGTGACGGCACAGTCGCACTGATCCTGGAGGTCGCACATCTGGTCGAGCAAGGACAGTCCTGCGACACGAGCCTGCAGGCAGCGGAATAATCACAATGCTTGATCGGAACGAGCAGCCGCTGGTGGTGCTGACGCTGGAACTTCAAGGTGAAAGTTTCGCGTTGGAGACAGTCCATGTGCGAGAGATCCTCGATCCGGTGCCGATCACCGCGGTACCCGGCGCGGATCAAGCGGTTAACGGGCTGATCAACGTACGTGGCCGGGTCGTGCCACTCGCGGATCTGCGGCTGATGTTCGGCATGTCGAACCAAACAGTCGGCGTCGACGCGCGTATCGTGGTGATCGAGGTTGAAATCGACGGAGACCCGGTCATCATCGGCATCCGCGCCGATAGGGTGAACGAAGTGACGGAGCTCGCCGCCGCCTCTCTGGAAGCAACGCCACGGATCGGCCTCCGCTGGGACCCCGAATTAATCACCTGCATCGGCAAGCGGAACGGTGCCTTCATCGCTGTGCTCGACATGGGGCGGATCCTTGCCCGCCTGATCAACCCCGCGAAGGCGGCGACTGCCCCGATCGGCGCTGCTGAACCGCGCCGGGTTTGCCGGAGGCTGTTTGGTTTGAGTCATGCCGCCATGGCGTGCTCGTTGGCTTGGGCATAGTAGCGCGCTTCGGCCTCGGCGGGCGGGATATTTCCGATCGGTTCGAGCAAGCGACGATTGTTGAACCAGTCGACCCATTCGAGGGTGGCGAATTCCACGGCTTCCGCGCCGCGCCACGGGCCGCGCCGATGGATCACCTCGGCCTTGAATAGGCCGTTGATGGTTTCGGCGAGCGCGTTGTCGTAGCTGTCGCCGACGCTGCCGACGGAAGGTTCGATCCCAGCTTCAAGCAAGCGCTCGCTGTAGCGGATCGAGAGGTACTGGGCGCCACGGTCGCTGTGGTGCACAAGGCCGCCCTTGCGGACCGGGCGACGATCGCACAATGCCTGCTCGAGCGCATCGAGCACGAAGTCCGCTCGTGCTGAGCGCGATACGCGCCAGCCGACGATGCGCCGGGCAAAGACGTCGATGACGAAAGCGACATAGACGAAGCCCTGCCAGGTGGCGACGTAGGTAAAGTCGGAAACCCACAAAACATTGGGCGCTGACGCCCGGAATTGCCGCTTCACACGGTCAAGCGGGCTCGGCGCCGATTTGTCGCTGTGCGTGGTCTTCACTGTTTTGCCGCGCACCGCGCCAGCCAGGCGCATCTGCTTCATCAGGCGCGCCACCTGACAGCAGGGCGCTGGGATGGCCTCGCGCCGGAGCTGCCGCCAGACCTTGCGCACGCCATAGACCCGGAAGTTCGCTTCCCAGACCCGCCTGATGTCGGCCTGTAAGGCCCTATCGCGCCGCGCCCGCGCGGATAGCTTGCCTGGATCGGCGCGCTTTGCCGCGTGCGCATGGTAGGTGCTCGGGGCGATCGGCAGAACCCGGCAGATCGGCTCGACCCCGTAGGCAGTGCGATGATCGTCGACGAACGCGATCATGGCTTGGACCGGCGGTCGAGCTCCGCCATCGCAAAATACGCCGACGCCTTGCGCAGAATCTCGTTGGCCTGGCGCAGTTCGCGCACTTCGCGTTCCAGGGCCTTGATGCGCTCACGGTCATCGCTGGTTGGACCAGCCCGCAGCCCCTGGTCGCGCTCCGCCTGGCGCACCCAGCCGCGCAACGTCTCCCCTGTGCAACCGATCTTGGCTGCAATCGAGCCGATCGCCGCCCACTGCGAGGCGTGATCCGCCCCGTGCTCCAACACCATCCGGACCGCACGCGATCGCACCTCGGCCGAGTAGCGGTTCGCCGTCTTTGCCTTCTCCATCGCTCCAACCTCTCAAGGTTCAGAGCCTCCGGCAAACCCGGCGCGGTTCAGGATGCCTTACGACAGGATCTTGATCGGCTTGTCCCGATCCTGACGCAATACATTGCCAATGAAGACAAGGTACGTGAGCTGGCAAGACTAAATTCCGAAGCCAGGGCACGTGATCTCTCGCTGAACGCCGCCCAGAAGGCCTACAGCACCTTCACCGATCCCCTGCACGAACTCTTCAACCGACTGCTCTCGACCAACATCGGCGACCACGCCAATGCCCCAGGACTGATCGGCGAAATCCTATTCGCCGCAGCATCATTACAGCGGTTGGAAAAGGACGTCCTGCTCGCCGGCGATGGGACGCTCGGCCCGCGCTATGCTGCGCAACTTACTGCACAGCGCGGTAACGTGCGGCAGATGATCGAGCGCTTGGCACCACTGGCACCGGAGGGAGAGCGATCCATTGTGCGGGATCTCGAAAGCCAATTCGATACCTGGTCAAAGCTGCAGGAGCAGCTTGTTGCACTTGCGACCGATCAGTCGCGGGCGAAGGCAATTGTTCTGTCGGAAACGCAGGGCAGGCGGCTGATCGACGCGGCCACGGTGCAACTCGATAACATTCAAGCCATCAGCCAGCAACAGATGGTGGAGGCAGAGAAACAGGCAAACGATCTGCTCGACACCGCCAAGAACACCATGATCGCCATATTGGGCTTGGCGCTTGTGCTCGGTGCCGGCGCGGCTTGCTGGATTGCCTTGGCCATAGGACGGGGTTTGCACCGCGCAGGAGAACTAACCCGAGCGGTTGCCAGTGGTGACTTGACCCAGACGGTCGCACGTGTGCCGCACGACGAGATCGGGGATCTTATTGGCCACGTCAATGCAATGGTGCTCCGCATGCGTCAACTGGTGAGAGAGACCATGGGCGCTGCAGACAATGTCTCCTCAGGCACATCTGATCGACGCAGTCACCACCAACAAGACCGACTTCTTCCGCGAACCCGAGCATTTCCGCATCCTGGCCCAGCAGGTGCTGCCCACGCTGGCTGGCAGAACGACCGATGCCGGCGAACGCGCACACAGCTGAAGCTGTGGAGCGCAGCCTGCTCCACCGGCGCCGAACCATACACCCTTGCCATGGTGTCGCTGACTGGCGGGCGCGCAGCCCGGGCTTCGCGTCTCGATCCTGGCCACCGACCTGTCCACCGATGTGCTCGCCACCGCCCGGCGCGCGATCTATCCGGAAACGCATGGTCAACGTGGTGCCACCGGAGTTCCGCCGGCGTTATCTGCTGCGCAGCCGCGACCGATCCCGCCGTCTGGTGCGCATCGTGCCGGAGTTGCGCGCCTGGCTTAAGCTTCGCGCGCCTGAACCTGATGCGACCCGACTATCCCGGCGGACCGCGACATGGACGTGATCTTCTGCCGCAATGGGCTGATCTATTTCGATAAGCCAACACAACAGCGCGGTGCTGCAGCGGCTCTGCCAGCATTTGCGCCGCGGTGGCTATCTGTTTCTTGGCCACTCGGAATCCATGGCCGGCATGGAGCTGCCGTTGCGCGCCTTCGCCAATACCGTGTTTCGACGAGTCTGACCATGAAACCGCCAATCAAGGTCCTGATCGTGGATGACTCGGCCGTGGTGCGACAGACGCTCGCGTCGATCCTCACCAGCGATCCGGATATCACCGTGATCGGCACCGCATCGGATCCGTTCGTTGCGGCGCGACGCATTCAGGCCGAACTGCCGGATGTCATCACGCTTGGACGTTGAGATGCCACGCATGGATGGCATCACCTTCCTGCGCAAGCTGATGGCGCAGCGGCCGATCCCGGTGGTGATGTGTTCCTCGCTTACCGAACAGGGCATCGGAGACGCTGATGCAGGCGCTGGAAGCCGGCGCGGTGGATGTGATCCTGAAGCCGCGCGTCGGCACGGCCGCAGTTCCTGAAGGAATCGAAGACCCGCATTTGCGAGGCAGTGAAGGCCGCCGCGCAGGCGCGGCTGCAACGGCTGCCGCCGGCGCGGCTCGCCCGCGAGGATCTCCGGCACGCAAGCTCAGCGCCGACGTGATGCTGCCACCGCCCACGTCGCAGCCATGCCATGGCGCGCACCACCGAGCGAGTGATCTGCATCGGCGCCTCCACCGGCGGCACCGAATCGCTGCGCGTGGTGCTGGAGGCGTTGCCCATCGTCAGCCCCGGCATCGTCATCGTGCAGCACATGCCGGAGAAATTCACCGAGGCGTTCGCGCGCCGGCTCGACGGGCTGTGCGAGCTGGAGGTGAAGGAAGCCGCGGACGGCGACGCCGGTACTGCGCGGCCGGGCGCTGATCGCGCCCGGGCAACCGCCACGTGCTGCTGCAGCGCAGCGGCGCCCGCTACTATGTGACAGTGAAGGACGGACCGCTGGTCTCGCGCCATCGGCCCTCGGTCGATGTGCTGTTCCGCTCTGCCGCGCATAGCGTCGGGCCGAACGGGGTGGGCATCATCATGACCGGCATGGGCGACGACGGTGCGCATGGGCTGCTGGAGATGAAGCAAGCCGGCGCGCTGACCGTGGCGCAGGACGAAGCCAGCTCCGTGGTGTTCGGCATGCCGAAGGAGGCGATCGCCCTGGGCGCGGCCGACAAAGTGTTGCCGTTGGACCGATTGGCGGCGGAGATCGTGCGAGCCGGACGGTGACGACCCCGATCTTCCTTTCTCCGGGAGCCATCTACTGTTCTGCAGACCCTGCCGTGGTCAGCACGATACTGGGATCCTGCGTCGCCGTCTGTCTTTGGGATCGCCGGCTCGGCCTGCGGCGGCATGAATCACTTCCTGCTGCCACGCTGCGGTCCGTCCACGCCCAGTCCACGCTACGGTGATGTGGCGGTCGCCCGGCTGGTTCAGTCAATGGTGCGGCTTGGCTGCCAGCCGACGGCCCTGCGTGCCAAGGTGTTCGGCGGCGCTGCGGTGCTGCCGTTCGGCCCACAATCCGAGACGGTGGGCACGCAGAACGTCAACATGGCACTGGAAGCGTTGCGCCGCTACGGCATTCCGATACTGGCACGGCGGACGGGTGGTCAGCGCGGCCTGTTCATCCGGTTCCACACCTCAATCGGCCGCGTCATGGTGCGCGAACTTGCATCGTCGGTAGCACCGCCGAAGACCATCGCCGTGCCGGTCGGCATGGCCTGAAAACGGCCAGAGAACGCGATCAGAATAGGATATCCGCCAAGTCGTCGCCGGCAATATTCGTCCGCTCACCGCCCTGCGCTTCCGGCAATGGGACGAAACGGCAATGCACCTCGCGTTCCCGTGCCATCGTGTAGTTGGCAGCGATACTATCCAGCATGGCGTGCTCAGACGTCGACGGATGGATCGAGCCTGATGGCGGCGCCCTGCTGATTCCCGACGAGGCGATGACGTCCCGTCTGTCACCCGGCGGCCTGCGGCGACTGCGCGGCGGATCGCCGGCGCAGGCCGCGAATGCGTCGGCCGCCTCAAGCAAGGTCGCTGACACCCGGTGGCGGACGGAAAACTGTGCCACCGCCTCTTTGACGAGTTGGCCGGTCTCGCCAGTATCCTCCTGCAATTGCGCAAGTGCCGCATCCAGATCGCTTTCCAGCTGACTCAGCCGCTGCAGCGCGGCCAACATGCGAGATGTCGCTTCCGCCAATGCCACGTGCCGCGCCTCCCGCTCGGGGTCGAGCAAGCTGCTCGCAATCGTTCGCAGGCGGTCCAGGTCGAGTAGCACGGCAGCGGCATCGCCGGCGAACCGCGCGCTGCAGGCTCGCAACTCTTGCGCGACCGCCGCCAGGGGCCGCCCCACAATACCTAGGCGTCCGCATTTCAGGGTCGCATTGAGACCCATGATGCGGATGTCCTCCTCGACCGCCTGCACCCGCATCAGGCGTTTCAGCAGGCTGCCCACAGTCTCAAGCACCGTCCCCATGCGACGATCCATGTCGGCGTCGGCACCGCGCAGTTCGGCAAGCAGGGAAGCGGTCTGCCGGACATCGGTTTCCAATGCAGCGACGAAGTTGCCACGCTGATCGCTGGCCTCGCCGTGCAATCGAAGGCCGAGTTGGCCGATGGCGCGCGCGGTGGTTGAGTGCTGGGTGAGGCCGGCCTCGATCAGCTCACCCTCGCGTCCCAATTCATCGGCCGCATCCCGCAATTGCGCGGCCAGCAGTCGGCTGATGATTGGGGACTGCAGGCCGGCACGCGACAGCGCTTCGCCGGCATGCCGGACATGCTCGAGACGCTGGCGCGTGATATCCCCAAGCTGCAATGCGACAATTTGTTCGGCGACACGCTGACCTACGTCCTGGGACCCTTGCTGCGCGGCGACGGCGGCATCGGCCGCCAGGTGCTGCTGGGTGCTCAGACTCTGGAGATTGGCGGTCAGACGTGCGGGAATTGCCTCCATGGCGTCGCCGTGCCGGTCCGTGAACGCGGTCGTGTCGCGGCACGCAGAGGCCAGATCGCCATCCATGCGGCTTAGCTCGTCCCGTATCTGCTGCAGGTTAGACCGCGCGCGCTGACCGGCATCTTGGATGCTCTGGGAGAACATCAAGAAATCGGCGCCGGCTGCACCCATTCCGCCTGCGACCACCCGGGCGCTCAACGACAGCATTTCCACGTCGCGGGTAACCGGTTGCAGATCGGCGATGCGCCGGTGGATCTCGATGACGATCTCGGTCAACGAACCCAATATCGCCGCCTCGGACGCATGGGTTTTGGCAAGCTGGGTAACCTGTCCGCCAGCTGTCGCCAGGTCCAGGCCCATTTGATCCAGTGCCCCATCGGTCAAGGCGCCGACATAGGCGGCAAACCGCCGGCTCAGCCGGTCGAGAATTTCAATCGCAGCTTCCAGGCTCTGACCCGCGGCAAGGAATCCCTGTTCGGCCTGAATGGCGGCCGGGGTCAGCATGGCGGCGGCTTGATCCGGTGTTTCGATCGGCATGGGTCCTAGACGCTACGAGCTTGATTAGCGGAGACATGCTTAAGGGCTCGTGAAGCCACTGCCCTTTGGTCCCGGCACGCGGCTTGCTAGACTGACCACATGAACCTGTTCCTCCGGCCCTGCTCTGGCAGCGCAGCCGCGTACTGCATCGACGCCAGGCCCAGGAGAGGTCGCGTGCGATGAGCGAACCGGTCATGCCGGAACGACTGGAAGTCGATCTCAACGGCAAACGGCGTCTACCGCTGGTGCTGGTGCATTCCCAGATCGTGGCGGCGACCACCGGCTGGGCGGAAACGGTGCACGCAGGTCAGTATCTCCGCATCGTCGATCCCTGCGGCAAGCAAGCCGGCGACTTTTGGGCGTTCAACGCCGCCGATCCGGATGAGCACCTGTCGGCAATGCACACGCGCGTCTGGGTCAACCGACTGTGCCCGCGACCGGGCGAATCCTTCCACACCAACCAGCGGCGCCCGATCCTGCAGCTGATGGAAGACACCTGCGGCGTCCACGACCTGCTGACCGCGGCCTGCGACGAGCATCGCTATCGGCTGTATGGCGTGCAGGGAGACCACCCGAGTTGCACGCAGAATTTCAGGCGGGCGATGGCTCCGTTCGTCCCCGGCAAGCTCTTCGTGCCACAGCCGGTGAACCTGTTCATGAATGTCATGGTGCTGCCAGACGGGCGGGTGGAGACTGGCGAATGCCCGTCAAAGCCTGGCGACCGCGTCATGTTCAAAGCGTGGATCGACTGTATCGTTGCGTTGTCCGCCTGCCCGCAGGAGTTCAATCCGGTCGCCGGCTGGTATCCAACTGATCTGCATCTCGGCATCTATGAGACTGCAAGCTAGGCCCCAGGACCGTCTACGCATCGGTTGTCGGCACGCCGCAGCAATCCGTCACGGCGCTTCCCGGCACAGGGCTCCATCCGGCAGGGCCGCGCGTGAACAAGGGGGTCGCGAAGGCCCCCAGCACAGGAATGTCCGCAGGCCAGACGGCCTGCCAGCGATTGCCCTGCACCATGGCAACGCATAACGCGGTGGGACGCGTACCGGCCGCCTCAAGCACTGACAGGCCCGCCTGCGCGGAGCTGCCGGTGCTGATCACGTCATCCACCAGCAGCACGCGGCGCCCTTGCAGCCGCGGCAACAGGCGAGGATCCAGCCACAGGCGTCGTCCCGCGATCGGTGACGTGATCGAAGCGAGCGGCACCGACAGCGCTTCGTCGTACCAGAGTTTGCGGGTCGTACCCAATGCGATCCAGTTGGCATGACCCAGGCGGCGCGCAAGCAGGAACGCGCAGATATGCCCCAGCGTGGGAAGCCCGGCAACAATGTCCGGCCGGACCGGCGCGGCGCGATCCGCCATCCAGCCGGCGATCCGCTCCACGACCTCGAACGACGCCTGGTTGGCAATCAGCCCGGCCACCGCCGTCTCGCCAAGGTCCCGCAACGGCAGCGCAAGTCCGGAACCGTCGGGCATGCGCGCCACGAATTGGTCCGATACTGCGATCGTATCGATGGGCGCCGATGGTTCGAATTGCTGCCAGAATCCGGTCATGTCCGGCGACTAGCATAGGCCGGATTGGACTCGGCGTGCAGATCCAATGGTAGCCCGCGTGCAGCGACACGGTCATGCACAGTTTTCAACCAACCGAATGTGTCGCTGCCCGATTCCCATGCATGCATCAGTACGCAGCCCGCGCGGTCTCGTCAGTATACGAACCGGATTCTCCTGGCACGCCGCTTGCTGTCCCCGACTGCCAGTTGCTCAATCACTTGGTACAAAATGGACTGGGAGGAGACAGGGCTCGTGGAGGCGGATTACAGCGCGGACCTGCAGGATCGCTTCGGCCCGGCCGCGCCGACCAATGCCTCGGGGCCGGAAAATGCGTTCCTGCGCCAGGTGCTGCGTCGCCGCACCCAGCGTGCCTATGACACCCGGCCGGTCGCGCCGGAACTGGTGCGTCTGCTGTGCCTGACAGCCTTGTCGGCTTCGGCGAAATCCGACTTCCAGCAGGCGTCGATCATCGAGGTCACCGATCCGGCGCGCCGAACGGCGATTGCGGCGCCGTTCCCGGACATGCCGTGGATCGGTTCGGCGCCGGCGTTCCTGGTGTTCTGTGGCGATGCGCGCCGGCTGGAACGGATCAACACGCTGCGCGGCCATCCGCAATCCAACGGCAATCTGGAAGGCTTCTTCAACGCCACGGTGGATGCCGCGCTGGCCTTGCAGACCTGCATCCTGGCGGCGGAAAGCGTCGGGCTGGGCTGCTGCCCGATCAGTGTGCTGCGCAACCATGTGGATGTTGTCGGCGCCGCGCTGTGCCTGCCCGACAAGGTGTTTCCCGTTGCCGGCCTGTGTCTCGGCTGGCCCGGCCGCGACGCCTATATCAGCATGCGTCTGCCGCCGGCGTTGACGCTGCATCGCGATCGCTATGACGACCGGCGCCTGCCCAAGCTGATCGACGCCTACGACCGCGCGCGTGACGCGCGCTTCTCCATTCCTCGCGACAAGCAGCGTGCAACGGATGTATTCGGCTACGCTGCGTTCTACGGCTGGTCGGAAGACAAGGCCCGGCAGGCCGCACGTCCGGAAGGCGCGGCGTTCCCCCCCTGGTTGCGCGCGCGCGGCTTCACTTTCGACGAGGAGCCAAAGGAATGACTACAACCCGTCGCACATGGCTGCGCCGCGCCGCCGGATCTGCCGCCGCGATCGGCCTCAGCTCCGCCGGACTGATCCGTCCGGCCCGCGCCGCCACGCTGGATGAGATCAAACAGCGCGGCTACATGGTGGTGGCGACGGAAGACGATTTCCGCCCGTTCGAGTTCGTCAAGGACGGCAAACCCACCGGCTACGACAGCGAACTTCTGAAAATCCTGCGCAGATCGTCGAGATTCGAAATCCGCCAGGAGATCATTCCCTGGACCGGGCTGCTCGCCGGGGTCAGCACCGGGAAATACGACGCCGCCGTCACCGCCGCGCTGATCACCAAGGAACGCCAGGCCTTCCTGGATTTCACCAGCCCGATCGCCGAGGCGACCGACTATTATCTGAAGCGGCGGAACGACAAGAGCCTCAACAGCATCAAGGACCTCAGCGGTAAGACCTGCGGCGTGGAAGCCGGCAGCGCCATGCTGGCGCGGCTGCCGGAATTGGAGGAGATGCTGAAGCAGGTCGGCGGCAAGATGGGCAAGGTCGTGCAATACGTCTCCTACCCGGAAGCCTACCAAGACCTGGCGCTCGGCCGCGTCGACTACGTGGTCAATACCGTCATCAATCTGAAAACCATCGTCTCGGAGAAACCGAAGGTCTTCGCGCTCGGTCAGGCGGTCTCCAGCAAGACCTATATCGGCTGGGCGGTGAGGAAGGGGAACCAGAGCGTGCTCGGCTTCCTCGACGATTTCCTGATGCAGGAACGCAAGAACGGGCAGATGTACGCGCTGCAGAAGCAGTGGTTCGGCCAGTCCTTCGAGGACATGCCGACGAGCTGGACCGCCACCTCGTAGCGTCGCGGGACCGGTGTCCGGCTACGACTGGCTGTCCCTGCTGCAAGGCGCCGGAATCACGGTGGTGCTGTCGCTCGCCGGCATCGCCATCGGCCTGCCGCTGGGCCTGCTGCTGGCGGTGATCCGCTGGACCCGCGTGCCGGTGCTGGCACCCCTCGTCGCGCTCTATGTCAGCATGGTGCGCGCCGCACCCGCCGTGACCCTGGGCCTGCTGATCTTCTTCGCCCTGCCCAGCGCCGGCATCGAGATCGATCCGATCCCCGCCGGCATCGCCACCCTCGCTATCTCCACCTCCGCCTTCGACTGCGAGATCTTCCGCGGCGGCCTGCTCGCCTTCCCGCGCGACCAGTTGGAGGCGGCACTCGCCTTCGGCATGCCGGCGATGCTGCGGTTCCGCCGCATCATCCTGCCGCAGGTGTTGCGCACGGTTCGCCCCGCACTGATCAACGAGATGACCCTGCTGGTGAAAGCCAGCCCCGCCGTCGCCGTGCTCGGCATCGTCGATATCACCCGCGCCGCCGTGCGCATCGGCGCCGATACCTACGAGCCGCTGCCGCCGATGATGGTCGCGCTCGTGCTGTACAGCCTGTTCGTCCTGCTGTTCGTCATCCTGCAACGCATGACGGAACGCCGCGCGCGGCAGGCGGCGCTGGCATGATGCGCGGCTGGGCCATCGTCTGGCAGCACCGCTCCGAGATGCTGGCCGGGCTGGAGACCACGCTGTTCATTTCCGCCGTCGCCGCCCTCGCCTCGCTGGCGCTGGGCGCCGCCTTGTCGATGGCGCTGATGTCGCGCCGTCGTGCGCCCGCGCGCATCGCCGCGCTGTTCGTCGACGTGATGCGCTGCATGCCGTTCCTGCTGCTCGCCTATTTCGTCTATTACGGCCTGCCGGCGCTGGGGCTGACGCTGGACAACTGGTCGGCCGGACTGTCCGCCCTGATCCTGTACAACACCGGCTACATGGCGGAGCTGCTGGCCGCCGCCTGGCGCGGCCTGCCGCGGGAAACCATCGAGGCCGCGCACGCTTTCGGCTTCCATGGCTTTGCCGTGTTCCGTCGCATCATCCTGCCGCCGGTGGTGCTGACCGCGGCGCCGATGATCGGCAACCAGGTGATCCAGATCGTGAAGGACAGCGCGTTCCTGACGATCATCGCGGTGGAGGAGCTGACCCACGCCGCCGCCAGCATCCAGTCCACCTATTACGTGCCGTTCGCCTCCTTCGTCTCCGCCGTGCTGCTGTACTGGCTGCTCTGCCTGGTGGTGGAACATCTGGTCGGCCGGGTGGAACGGGTCGCGGAGCAGCGGCGATGACCGCGGCCCTGCTGGAGGTCGCCGGCCTGCGCAAGAGCTTCGGTGATCACCTCGTGCTCGACGGCATCGACATGACGGTCGCGCGCGGCGAAACGGTGTGCATCCTGGGGCCGTCCGGCTCCGGCAAATCCACGTTGCTGCGTTGCCTCAACTGGCTGGAAAAGCCGGATGACGGCATCGTGCGGCTGGCCGGCGCGCGCATCGGCATTCGCGCCGGCGGCAATCTGCCGATGCGGGACGCGGAACTGGCGCGCATGCGCACGCGGATGGGCATGGTGTTCCAGCATTTCACGCTGTGGCCGCATCTGACGGTGCTGCAGAACGTGATGGAGGCGCCGCTGCACGTGCAACACCGGCCGCGTGCGGAAATCCGCGCCGAGGCGGAGACGCTGCTGCAGAAGGTCGGGCTCGCCGACAAGCGCGACGCGTTCCCCTCCCGCCTGTCGGGTGGCCAGAAGCAGCGCGTCGGCATCGCCCGCGCGCTCGCCATGCAGCCGGAGTTGCTGCTGTTCGACGAGCCGACCAGCGCGCTCGATCCGGAGCTGGTGGGCGAGGTGCTCTCGGTGATGGAAGGGTTGCGGCGCGACGGCATGACCATGCTGGTGGTGACCCATGAGATGGGGTTCGCGCGTGAGGCCGCGGACCGCATCGTGTTCATCGATCACGGCCGGCTGGTCGAGCAAGACGAGCCGGAACAGTTCTTCACCGCACCCCGCACCGAACGCGCGCGGCAGTTCCTCGCCCGCTACGCCGGTGGCCTTTCCCGTTCTCCATTCAACAGGTTGCCCGTATGACCGACGCCATGTTCCATCTGATCGCCGACGCACCGAAGCCGGTCGCGCCCTACAGCCACGTCGTGGAGAAGGACGGCTGGCTGTTCGTCACCGGCCAGTTGGCCACCGACCCGGCGGACCACGCGACGCCGATCCCGGAGGGGATCGAGGCACAGACCCACAAGGTGATGGACAATCTGCAGCGGGCATTGCGCGGCGCCGGGGCGGGTCTGGAGCACGTGGTCTGCGTGCGCGCGTTCCTGGTCGATTTCAACCGCGACTACGCCGCGTTCAACGAAATCTACGCCAGCTATTTCCCGGCCGACCGGCTGCCCGCGCGCACCACGATCGGGGTCACCGCACTGGCCCGCGGCGGCATTCTGGAGATCGACATGATCGCGCGGCGATAGGCTTCGGCCGGCCGCTACCCCAGCTTCCGTGGTCCCCTGGCGCGCCGCACGGTTCCCGTATCGCCGACCGCGGCCGGGGTGAACCGCATCGGCGCGCGCCCCAGCCCGTGATTGGCCTCCACCAGCCGTGTCAGGCTCTCCACGAACGCCGCCCGCTCCTCGGGCGGCAGCCCATCCACCGTGCGTTCGTGCGCCCGCCGCGCATGCGGATCGATCCGCGCCAGCAGGCGGCGGCCGGACACCGTGACCGAGACCAGCTTCATGCGCTGATCGGTGCCGGAGCGCCGCCGCGACACCAGCCCGCGGCTTTCCAGCCGCGCCAGCACGTCGGCCATGGTGGCGCGATCGATGCCGACCTCCTCGCATAGCCGCGCCTGGTCCAGCCCGGGCTGGCCGGCGATCGCGGTCATGATGCTGTACTGCACCGGGGTCAGGCCGAACGCGGCGCATTCCTCGGCGAACAGGGCCAGGTGGATCTGGTGCAGGCGGCGGATCAGGAAGCCCGGCCGCCGCACCAGGCTGCGATACGCCGCGTCATCCTCGCCGTCGTTCACGGCAGCCTCAGCCAGGCACGCAGGCGCTGCCAGATGACGCGCGCGAGCAGACCGGCGGCGGACAGGCGGGCCGGGGCGGCAACCGGGGTTTCTCCCGCCAGCCGGCGCTCCAGGTTGCGCGCCACGGCCTCCGCCATGCCGGCGGCCAGGGTCTGCACCACCGGCCCGCGCGCCAGTTGCGCGAGCGGGCCGCGCAAGGCGTAGCGGACCGACAGCGTGGCGGTGGTGGCCGCGGCGCCGGCCTCCTCCAGCACGATGGAGGCGGTGCCGGACAGGCGGGTGCCGCTGCGCGCGTCGCGCCCGTCGCCCGACAGCGTCGCGCGGTGGGCGGCCTCCTCCAGCAGCAGCCGGCCGGAGCCGGCAAAAACGGACGTGATCGGACCCAATGCGACCTGTATCTCACCTTCGATCTGCCCGTCCGAGACGGACACCAGCCGCGCACCTGGCACGCAGGCGGCCAGCAGCGCGGGGTCGTGCAGCGCCGACCAGATTTCGGCGCGCTCGCGGCCGATGCTTATCGCCAATGTCAGGGATGGGCCAGACGGCGTGGCCGCCGGCGCGACGGAGGCTGCCCTGCCATGAGCCGCGCCGTTCGGCTGCGTCGCCGCAGGCAGCGGTGCCAGTATCGGTGTCGCCAGGTTCGATGGGGCTGTGGTCCGCGAGGCCAGGGGCGACGGTGCCAGGTTCGGCGGTGCCGGGGGCAGCGGCGCCAGGGGCAGCGGTGCCAGTGTCGGTGCCGCCAGGTTCGGTGGGACTGTGGTCGGTGGGGCCAGGGGGGACGGTGCCAGGGCGGGCGGCACCAGGTTCGGCGGTGCCAGGGCCGGTGGCACCGCGGCGAGCGCGGCCGGGTGCGGCCTGGGTTCGGCCAGCACGCGGCGAATCGCGCGCACGATGCCGGCATAGCCGGTGCACCGGCACAGATTGCCGGCCAGCTCCAGCCGGATCCGCGCCTCATCGGCGTCCGGCAGGCGCAGTACGATGTCGCGCGCGGTCACCAGCATGCCCGGCGTGCAATAGCCGCATTGCAGCGCGTGTTCGGCGGTGAAGGCGGCGCGCAGGCGCTGCATCACCGGATCGTCCTCCAGCCCCTCGATGGTGCGGACATCGCTGCCTTCGCAAGCGGCGGCATAGGCGATGCAGGACCGTGCCGGCGCGCCGTCCAGCAGGATGGTGCAGGCGCCGCACACGCCGTGCTCGCAGCCGATATGGGTGCCGGTCAGCAGGCAGTGCTCGCGCAGGAAATCGGCGAGCTGGGTGCGCGGCGCCAGTTCGGCCGTGGTCGGCTTGCCGTTCACGGTCAGGCTTACGCGGTGCATGCGGCGGCCTCGTCCAGGGCGCGGCGCACGGCAGTCACCTGCATGTGCCGCGCGACGTCATCCAGGGTTGCGACCGAGGCCAATGCCGCGCGCGCGCCGGCCAGGCTGGCATCGGCGCCGGTCAGCAGCAGCGGTCTGCCGCCCAGCGCGCCGATCACCAGCCGCCGGACCGGCCCGGCCAGCAATGCGGCGGCCATGGCATGGGCGAATTCCCCCGGCTTGCGGCAGGATTTGACGTAGCCCCAGCCGGCGCCGTGCGGCGGGCGGGGGATGCGCACCGCGATCAGCATCTCGCCCGTGGACAGCGCGGTGCCATAGGCGCCGGTAACGAAGGCCGCGACCGGCAGGCGGCGTGGCCCGGTGGCGGCTTGCAGCACCGCCTCGGCGTCCAGTGCGGTGAGTGTGGTGACCCAGTCCGCCGCCGGGTCGGCGTGGCACAGGCTGCCGCCGATCGTGCCGCGGTTGCGCACCGCCTGATACGCGATGCCGCCGGCGATGCGCGCCAGGATGCTGCAGGCGAGGTCCGGCGTGCGGCCGGCGGCGATCGTGGCATGGGTGACGCAGGCGCCGAGTGTCACGCTGCCGGCATCCTCCGCCACGCCAGCCAGGTCGGGCAGGTGGTTGATCTGCACCAGGCGCTTCGGCTGGGCGACGCGGAGGTTGAGCATGGGGCCAAGCGACTGGCCGCCGGCGAGGATGCGGGAGTTGGGGTCGCTGAGGAGCGCGGTCGCCTCGGCCAGGCTGGCTGGCCGCGCCAGATCGAACGGGGCGGGCTTCATCCGCGCCGCGCGAGCAAAGCGGTGAGGATGCGCCGCGGGGTGATCGGCAGCTCGGTCAGCTCCACGCCGAACGGGGCGAGCGCGTCGTTCACCGCGTTGGCGATGGCGGCGGGCGGGCCGATTGCGCCGCCCTCGCCGATGCCCTTCTGGCCGAAGAACGACAGCGGCGACAGCGTTTCCATGTGGTCGATGCGGATGTCTGGCACCTCGGTCGCGCCAGGCAGCGTGTAGTCGGCCAGCGTGGCGGCTTCCGGCTGGCCGTAGGCGTCGTAGGACATCTGCTCGTACAGCGCGGTGCCGATGCCCTGCGCCGCGCCGCCCACCACCTGGCCGTCCACGATCATCGGGTTGATCAGCCGGCCGCCATCCTCGCAGACCGCGTAGTCCAGGATGCGCACGTCGCCGAGTTCGGTATCGACCTCCACCACGACGGCATGCGCGGCATAGCTGAACGTGCCGGAATCGCGCGTGGTCTTGTAGCCGGTGGTGACCTCCAGCCCGCCGGGGGCGACGCCGTCCGGCAGGTCCTGCGGGCGGAGATACCAGGTGCGCGCCACGTCGGTGATGTTCACCTCGCCGCCCGGACCGGTGACGCGGCCGCGGCCGACCTGCACCGCGTCGGGCGGCGCCTGCAGCAGATGCGCGCCGATCCGCGCGATGCGGGTGGCGAGTTCGGTGCAGGCGGTGGCAACGGCCCCGCCCGCCATCACCATGCAGCGCGAGCCCCAGGTGCCGGTGGAGTAGGGGGTCATCGCGGTGTCGCCGTGCACGACCCGGATCTGTTGCAGCGGGATGCCGAGGATTTCGTGCGCCACCTGGGCCAGCGTGGTTTCCAGCCCCTGGCCGTGCGACTGGATGCCGACGCGCAGTTCCAGCCCGCCATCGGGAGTCATGCGGGCGACGGCCTGCTCGAAGCCCGGCACCATCGGGATGCCCCAGCCGGCATAGACCGAGGTGCCGTGCGCCGCCTGCTCGCAGAACACCGCGAAGCCGAGGCCGATGCGATGCGTGCCGGTCGCCTCCGCCTGGCGGCGGCGCACCGCGGGCACGTCGATCGCGGCGGCGACGCGGCGCAGGCAGGTCGGATAGTCGCCGCTGTCGAAATGCTTGCCGGTGATATTGTCGAACGGCATCGCATCGGCGGGAACCAGGTTGCGCAGCCGCACCGCCACCGGATCGAGCCCGCCCTGGCGCGCGACCGCGTCCAGCATCACTTCCAGCGCGAAACAGACCCCGGCGCGGGCGACGCCGCGGTAGGGCAGGATCGGCGGCTTGTTGGTGACGGCGGAGAAGGTGCGGCAGCGATAGGCCGGCATGACGTAAGGCCCGGGCAGGATGCTGGCGACCTGCGCCGCTTCCAGGCAGGCGGAGAACGGATAGGCGGAATAGGCGCCGGCATCGACGATCGCCTCGGCATCGATGCCGATCAGCGTGCCGTCCGCCTCGGCGTGGACGGTGATGTCGTAGTCATGCTCGCGACAATTGGCATTGCCGGTGAGCTGTTCGCGGCGGTCCTCGATCCAGCGCAGCGGATAGCCGAGGTGGCGGGCCAGGAACGCCGCGCAGATTTCCTCCGCCAGCAGAATGCCCTTGTAGCCGAAGCCGCCGCCGACATCCGGCGCCACAACGCGGATGCGCGCCTGGTCCAGCCCGAGGCAGCCGGACAGGCCGGTGCGCACGATGTGCGGCATCTGGGTGGAGGTGTAGAGCAGCAATTGTTCCAGCCGCCGGTCCCAGATTGCGACGACGCCGCGGCCCTCGATCGGCGACATGCATTGCCGAGCGGTGCGCAGCCGGCGACGCACGACGATGGGGGACGGCGTGGCGAACCGTTCTGCCTGCGTGGTGACGAAGGTTTCCAGGAACACGTTGTCCGGCCAGGCTTCGTGCACCCGTGTCGGCGTGGTCAGCGCGGCGCGCATATCCACCACCGGCGGCAATTCCTCGAAATCGATCTCCACCGCCACGGCCAAATCTTCCGCTTCTGCTCGGCTGTCCGCGACGCAGACCGCGATCGGCTCCCCGACATGGCGCACCTTGTCCTGCGCCAGCACCGGCTGGGCCGAGGTCCTGAAGCCAGGCAGCGCCGAATTGGCGACGATCGGCTGCACGCCGACCAGATCGGCGGCGACGAAGACGCGATCCGCAGCACCGTCCGGCTTGCGCACCGAGCGGATGCGCGCATGGGCGAGCGGGCTGCGCACGAAGGCCAGCTCACGCATGCCGGGCAGGCGGATGTCGGCGACGAATTCGCCACGGCCGCGCAACAGCCGGTCATCCTCCAGCCGCGGGACGGCGTGTCCAATGCCCTGACCGTCCAAACCCGCTGCCTCCACGCTTGCAATCAGCCTGTCATTCATCTGTATACTGACGAAATCCGCTGGCGTGCAATCACCGGTCCTGGGAGCCACGAATGATGGAAGCGAAATTCGATCTGCTGTTGCATGGCGGCCGGGTGATCGATCCGGCGACCGGGTTCGACGGGCCGGCCGATGTGGCGGTGACCAACGGCCGCATTGTCGCGGTGGAGGCTGGCATCCCGGCGGACGCGGCGCGCGTTGCCACCGATGTCAGCGGCAAGCTGGTGATTGCCGGCATGATCGACACGCATGCCCATGTGTATCGCCACGTCACCGGCCGGTTCGGGCTGGAGGCAGACATGGTTGGTGTGCGCTCCGGTGTGACCACGGTGGTGGATCAGGGCGGGCCGAGCTGCGTGACGCTGCCGGGGTTTCGCCATTTTGTTGCGGAATTGGCAGAGACGCGCGCGTTGTGCTTCATTTCCGCTTATCTGGTCGGCGGTCTGGAGGGCCATCTGTATCCCGAGCTGTACGGGCCGGGGCAGGTGGATGTGCGCGCGACGGTGCGGGCGGCGCGGGCGAACGCGGATATCGTGCGCGGCGTGAAGGGCCATGCGGAGACCGGCGGGGTGTCTCGCTGGGGCCTGGAGGTGATCAAGCTGAGCAAGCAGATCGCTCGCGAGGCCGGGCTGCCGCTGTATATCCATCTCGGCCAGCTCTGGCCGGTGAAGCCGGGCGCCGAGGTGAATGCCGACGAGGTGGTGCAGGCGCTGATGCCGCTGATGGAGCCGGGCGACGTGCTGGCGCATCCGTTCACCCGCCATCCCGGCGGATTTATTTCCGATGAAACCGGGGAGGTCCACCCGGTGGTGTGGGCGGCGCTGGAACGCGGTGTGACGGTGGATGTCGGGCATGGCTCGCATTTCAGCTTCGAGATGGCGCGGCGCGTGCTGGCCGCCGGCATTCGTCCCTACACGCTGGGCGCCGACATGCACGGCTACAACGTGCGCGTTCCCAGTGGCGGCGACGAAGCCGGCCGCAGCGCCAATCCGTTCTTCGGCGTGGCGCCGTTCAACCTGACCCATGCCATGACGGAGCTGCTGACCCTGGGCATGAAGCTGGAAGAGGTGGTTGCGACCGTTACCATCAATCCGGCGCGCATGCTGCGGATGGAGGAGACGATCGGGTCGCTGCAAGTCGGGCGGGAGGCGGATGTCTCCGTGCTGGAACTGATGCCGGGGCGGTTCCGACTGACCGACAATGGCGGCGAGACGGTGATCGCGTCCGAGATGCTGCGCCCGGTCTATGCGATCCGTGCCGGCAAGGTGGTGGCGGCGGAGAGCCCGCTGATCCCGTCCCCGGCGCTGCTGGCGGCCTGAGCGGTGACGGAGTTGTTGCGCCGGACCATCGAAGCCGGGGGCCGGTTCTCGGTCCGGCTGGAGACCGGGGATTTGCTGCGCATCGTCGATCTGGACGGCCAGCAGGCGGTGGATTTCCTCGCCTATTCCGCGGCGCTGCCGGTCGATCGCTACAACGCGGCGAACACGATGAAGATCAACGGCAACGTCTATTTGGGCAAGGGCACGAAGCTGTATTCCGAGCGCGCCCAGGTGCTGCTGACCATCGTGGATGATACGGTGGGTCGGCATGATACGATTGGCGGCTGCTGCAGTGCCTGGAGCAACCTGACCCGTTACGGGATCCGGGACACGCCGGGTTGCCACGCGAATTTTGTGGCGGAACTGGTGAGCTGGTCGCTGTCGCCGTCCGATGTGGTGGCGAATGTGAACTTCTTCATGAACGTGCCGGTGCGGCAGGATGGCGGCATGGCGATCGAGGCTGGTCTGTCGAAGCCGGGTGACTATGTCGAGCTGCGCGCCGAGATGCCGGTGATTGCGATGCTGTCAAACTGCCCGCAGCAGAACAATCCGGCGGCCGGGTTCGGACCGACCCCGATCGAGGTGATTGTACGACGGCCGTGAGGTTGGCGTGTGTGGCCGGGGTGTAGGGGTGAGACCGGCGCAGGCCTCGCCCGCCGGGGGGCGGGGGCGGGCGGCGTGGCTGCCCCGCCAGGCCGATCGTTACGTCCCCACCGGGTCTGCCCGCAGCCGGCGCGGCAGGTCGTGCGCGCAGCGGCCCAGACCGACGCAGAAATGATTGACCACCGGCGCCAGGCGTTCGGCGGTCGCGCGGGAGGCGGCATTGGCCTCGGTCAGTCGCGCCGCGGCCTCTCGCGCGCGCGAAACGATGCGCGGCCAGTCCAGACCGGGCAGCACGCCGTCGCGCAGCACGAACCGTCCGCCGACCATCACGTCGCGCACCGCAATCCCGTCTTCGGTGTTCACCAGTTGCTGCACGGCGTTGTTCAGCGGCACCAGATTGACGTGGTCGAGATCGAGGAACACCAGGTCCGCCTTGTATCCCGGTGCGATGCGGCCGATCAGATCGGCCATGCCGAGTACCGCGGCGCTGCCTTCGGTTGCGAGTTGCAGCGCCTCGGCCGCGCCGATCCAGTCTTCCGGCGGGCGATCGAACACGCGGGAGACGAAGGCGGCCAGGCGGGTCGCTTCGAACATGTTCTGATTGTCGGATGATGACGAACCGTCCGTGCCGACCCCGACGGTGACGCCGCCGGCGATGGCGCGGCGCATATCGGCGATACCGTTGCCAAGCCGAAGGTTGGAACCCGGGTTATGGGCCAGGGCGGCGCCGTGGCGGGCGAGCAGTTCGATTTCGGCGTCATCGATCCAGATGGCGTGGGCACCGCTGAAGCTGGGGCCGAGCAGACCGAGTTGATGGAGATGGGCGGTGAGGGTGGTGCCGTAGCGCTGTTGTGCGCCGGCCCGCTGCACCGGCGATTCCGCGAGATGGGTCTGCACCGGCAGGCCGAACTCGGTCGCGATGTCACGACAGGCGAGCATGAATGCGTCGGAGCAGTGCAGCGGGATGGTCGGTGCGATGCCGAGGCGGATGCTGTCGCGGGAATACGACCACGACGCGGCGGCCTCGCGGATCGGTGCCAGGATGGCGTCGGCGGAGGCGGTGCGCATGGCCTCGGCCAACGGGCGCAGTTCTGCCGGGAACGCATCGAGCAGACCGGGAATCGCCTGATAGAAGCTGCGATCGGCGATCATCGGTGAGATCACGGCGCGCATGCCGACATCGGCATAGGCGCGGGCAACATCGTGCAGGGCTTCGACCGTCGGCACCGGCAGCATCGCCGACAGATCGTAGCAGGCGGTGCAACCTTTGCGCAGCATCTCCACCGCGGAGAGCAGCGTGGACAGATAGCGGTCGTCATCGTTGCGGCCGCCATTGATCCACGGACCGGCGTTCAGCAGCAGTTCCAACGACCAGCGATCGCCGATGCCTTTCGCCAGTCCGCCATGACCGTGGGTATGGGCATTGATCAGGCCGGGAATGATCAGCCGCCCGCTGGCGTCGATGCGCTGCCGCACCGGGACGGTTCCAGGTGCAACGATTGCGGCGATGCTGTCGCCGTTGAGGACGATGTCGAGCGGGCGGGCCGAGGTCTCGCCGGTCGCGAGGACCGTGCCGCCCGTGATGACGACGGGATCGCTCTGCATGATCTGCTCCTGTCAGTCGTGGCGACGCAGTTTTGCTTTGCTCAGGGCCGACAGGCTACGGCAAAATCCAGGATAAGCGTAGGAGAGACCGATGATGCGAACCGCCGGCGTGGTGCTGCTGTCCAGGCACAGGGTGCAGGCAGCATGACAGCTAAACGCAAGATGCATCTGGTGGCCTTCCTGCTGGCAGGTCCCACTGCGCATCACCACGGTGCCTGGCGTCATCCGGAGGCCGATCTGGCCGTGTTCACGCCGGAATGGCATGAGCACATCGCGCGGGTGCTGGAGCAGGGAAAATTCGACAGCCTGTTCTTCGCCGACATATTGGGGTTGTACGACCTGTTCGGCGGCAGCTTCGCCACCAGCCTGCGCTGCGGCGGACAGATGGGATTGCTCGATCCGATCCCGCTGCTCTCCATCATGTCGCGCGTCACCCGCCATCTCGGGCTTGGTGCAACGCTCTCCACCACCTTCTATCCCCCATACCATCTCGCGCGTGCGCTCGGCACGCTCGATCTGCTCAGCGGCGGACGAGTTGCCTGGAACGTTGTCGCCTCGCACGGACATCTCGAAGCGCAGAATTTCGGACTGGACCAGTTGCCGGCCCGGGATTCGCGGTACGACTACGCCGATGAGGTGGTGGAGGCGGTGTGCCGGCTGTGGGAAAGCTGGGATGCGGACGCTTTGGTGCTGGATAAGCAGCGCGGCATCTACGCCGATCCCGACAAGGTGCATTACGCCAACTACCAGGGGCGCTGGATCAAGACGCGCGGGCCGCTGACGGTACCGCGCTCACCGCAGGGCCGACCGGTGATCATGCAGGCGGGGTCTTCATCGCGCGGCCGCGACTTCGCGGCGCGCTGGGGGGAGCTGGTATTCACCCTGCAACACAGCAAGTCCGACATGCAGGCGTTCTACCAGGACCTGAAGACGCGCGTCGTCGCGCAGGGACGCGCGCCGCAGGACTGCCTGATCCTGCCTTCAATCGACATCATCGTTGGTGAGACGGATGCGATCGCGCGCGAGCGCCAGGCCTATGTCAACGACCTGGTGCAGACCGAGGCCGGGCTGGCGCAGATGTCCGGTCATATCGGTGTCGACCTGTCGCGCTATCCGGCCGATCAGCCTCTGGCGGACATGCAACTGGAAGCGGGATCGCGCGGCTCGCTGGATGTGATCCTGCAGGGAACCCAGGCGCAGGGCCTGACCTTGGGGGAGGCGGCGCGCCGCTTCGCCACCAGCGAATTATGTCCGCAGGTCGTGGGCTCGCCGGAGACCATCGCGGACCAGTTGCAGGAGTTGTTCGAAGCGCAGGCCTGCGACGGCTTCGTCATGACGCCGACCCTGATGCCGGGCATGTTCGAGCAGGTGTGCCGAGCCGTGGTGCCGGTGCTGCAGGCGCGTGGCTTGTTCCGGCGCGACTATGCTGGCACCACCTTGCGCGACCATCTGCACGATTGAATGAGGGGAATTGTCATGTCGCCAACCCAACCGCCGCGGCGCACGCCCGGCACGTTTCTCTATTCCGAGCCTGTGACGACGCTGGAAGGATTGCAGGCCGATATCGCGTTCCTCGGCGTGCCCTATGCGCAGGCGTACAGCTACGAGGATATCACCAACGATCAGAGCAACGGACCGACGGCGATGCGGGAGGCCTCGACCCGGATCATCCGCTCGATCGAACGTTATGACTTCGATCTCGGCGGTCCGCTCTATGCCGACAAGCCGATCCGCGCGGTGGATTGCGGTGACATCCGTACCGAACTGGGCGATCCGGCGGCGCATATGCGCTACACCGAGCAGGCGGTGCGTTCCATTCTCCGCGCCGGCGCGATGCCGATCGTGCTGGGCGGCGACCACGGCGTGCCGATCCCGGTGCTGCGCGCGTTCGAGGGCGAAGGCCCGATCACGCTGATCCAGATCGACCAGCACATCGACTGGCGCGACGAGGTGAACGGCGTGCGGCAGGGGCTGTCGAGTCCGATCCGTCGCGCCTCCGAGATGGCGCATATCGGTGAGATCTTTCAGATCGGGCTGCGCGCGACCGGCAGTGCCCGCACCGAGGAGGTCGAGGCGGCGCAAGCCTATGGTGCGCATCTGATCACCGCCTGGGAGCTGCACGATGTCGGCATGGATGCCGTGCTGGCGCGGATTCCGGACGGTGGGCGGTATTACCTTACGGTCGATCTGGATGGGATGGACCCGGCGATCGCGCCGGCGGTGGCAGCACCGTGCCCGGGCGGCGTGACCTTCGAGCAGGCTCGCAAGCTGATCCACGGCCTGGTGCGCAAGGGACGTGTTCTGGGTATGGATGTGGTGGAGATCACGCCGCGTGACGACGTGAACCAGATCACCTGCATCACAGCGGGACGCCTGATCGTCAACATGATCGGGATGGCAGTGCGGGCCGGTCATTTCAACCGGTAGCAAAGCTGCAGATCGGTCCTGTGCGAGCCTGCGTCAGCCGGCGGCGCCTGATTTCAGATGGCTGGGGGAACAGCCCAGCCTCGACGATGGTTGACTGCCCGACACCCGCCGCCCTGTCACGGGCGAGTGCTACGGGCTAACCCCGGCACCCGCCGTCCCAGTAGGCGTCCGACCTGGCGCCAATCAGCCGCACCAAACGCCATTGCTGCAGCCCCGTAAACCACCAGTCCCACCCCCACCAGCACGACCAAGGCGCCGATTCGCGCCCAGCCATGCAGCGTCGGCACGAACAACACATGCTGCGTGCCCAGCAATGCCAGCGCCATGACCGCGGACGCGGCAATCATCCGTACGCTCCGCCGCCGCAGCGTGGCATCCAGTTGCAGATGATCACTCCGCCGCAGCATGATGGCCAGGCCACCCAGGTTGAACATCGCTGCCAGGCTGGTCGCCAGCGCCGGCCCGACATGACGCAGCGGCACCATGAACGCGACATTCAGCCCGAGATTGAGCACCACCGCCGCAATCCCGATCTTCACCGGTGTCGCCGTATCGCCGCGGGCGAAAAAGCCAGGTGCCAGCACCTTCACCAGGACGAAGGCGGGCAGCCCGATCGCGTACGCCATCAACGCTTGAGCGGACAGATGCGCGCTCTCCGCGCTGAAGGCGCCGCGGCCAAACAATGCCCACATGACCGGATAGGCCGAAACGATCAGTGCAATTGCTGCCGGCAGCGTCAGAAACAATGCGTATTCGATCGCGCGGTTCAGCGTGCCTCGCGCCGCCGCTGCCTCGCCGGCGCGAACCTGGCGGGACAGCAGCGGCAGCAATGCGGTGCCGACCGCGGTGCCGATCACGCCAAGCGGCAGTTGCTGGACCCTGTCGGCGTAATACAGCAGCGACACGGTGCCCGCCGGCAGCAGGCTGGCAATGATCACGTCGACTGCCAGGTTCAACTGTGTAACCCCGGCGCCGACCAGACCGGGGGCCATGCGCCGCAGCAGCAGCCGCATTTCCGGGGTCAGGCGCGGGCGGGGAATATGCAGCGCCATACCGGCCCGTTGCAGCGCCCACATCAGCAATCCCAGTTGTGCCACGCCGGACGCGGTGACGCCCCAGGACAACGCATGCCCGGCAGTCGGCACATACGGTGTCAACCACAGCATGCAGGCGATCGAAATCACGTTGAACAGCACGTAGGAAGCGGCGGCGGCGGTGAACCGCTCCAGCCCGTTCAACACGCCAGAGACCAGCGCGGCCAGGCAGATCAGGATCAGGTAGGGGAAGGTGATGCGTGACAGCGTCACAGCAAGTGCGAATTTCGTCGGGTCGGCCGCGAAGCCAGGCGCCAGCACGGACATCAGCTGCGGCATGAACACTTCGCCGGCGATCGTCAGCAGGCCCAGCCAGAATGTCATCACCGCGAAGGCCTGTTCGGCGAACCGCCGAGCCGCCAGGGGTCCCTCGGTGGCAAGCATGCCGGAGAAGGCGGGGACGAAGGCGGCATTGAACGCCCCTTCGCCAAACAACCGGCGGAACAGGTTGGGCAGTTTCAGCGCGACGAAGAACGCGTCGGCAACCGGCCCGGCACCCAGCATTGCCGCGATCAGCATGTCGCGCGCGAAGCCCAGCACGCGACTCGCCATAGTCCAGCTGCCGACGGTCAATATACCTCGAAGCATCGTCCCCTGTAGCGCAGCGCGCCGATTTAGTCCTGCCCGAACGCATCCAGCAGGGGTTGCAGATGATTTGCATAGTGCCGCCACCGGCCGACCGAGCTGGCGTAGAGCGGGCGGCGCACCTGCCACAGACTAGCGCTTTGCACCGTGCGCCGGGTGCGATGGAAATCCAGGCAGCCGACTTCCCAATCCAGACCCAGCCCGGCAAGCAGACGGCGCGTCTCATTTTCGGGGTCGGCGACCAGGGTTTCATACTGGATGACCTGCAACGATAGCGGCAATACAGCTTGAAAATGGGCCAGCAGGCGATCGACCTGTTGCGCACGCCGGGCGCATTCGGTGAGGTCGGTGGCGTAGGGTACCGGCCAGGCAAACGACTGGAAATGGCAGGACAGGCAAATATCCCGCAGATCGCGCCGGCAGATGATGACCTGCGCCGCCGGAAACAACACGGCGATGGCGGCCAGATGGAACAGATTGTCCGGCGTCTTGTCGACCACTCGACGAACGCCGCCGCCGACTCCCTCCAATCGGGCAATATGGCTGGCGGCCAGCTGGCGGCAGAAGGTTTCATCCCAGGCGCCATAGGCGTCCGGCTCGGCGTGGCCATTGAGTTCGGTGACCAGTGCAGCAATATCGTGCCGCTCGCCGATCCCGCGCACCTGGGAATGGCTGGCCAGAATTTGCTCGACCAGCGTGGTGCCGGATCGCGGCATGCCGACGACGAAGACCGGCCGGTCCGAGTCAGATCCGATTCCCTGCATCCGGGTGAAGAAATCTCGCGTGCAATTGGCGATCCGCCGATCGATGTGGTCGCGCAAGCGGACGCTGTCGAACACGTGACCCGCGGCGGCGTGGTTCTTTCGCAGCAGCGAATTGGCGGCCGCAACATGGGCAAACGCTTCGTCGTAGCGCCCGACGCCGTCCATGAGCTTCGCCAGCGCAAATCCCACATTGATCCGGTCATGCGGCGGCAGATCCGGTTGAGCGAGCAGGGTCTCCAACGGCGTCAAACCGTCCGCATCGCCCGCCATCGCCAACGACCAACGGGCTGCCGTCAGGCCAGGATCGATTGCCACCGCTCGGTGCAGTGCAGCAATCGCGGTCTGGATTTCCCCAAGAGCCGCCAGGGTATCGCCCAGGGACTGCCAGGCCACGGCGTTGCTGGGCTCCAGCTCCACCGCTCGCTGGTAATGCGTGCAGGCATCGTCCAGCCGATTCTCGGCCCTCAGCGCGTCCGCGAGATTGCGATGGACCGGTCCATTAGCCGCTCCGGCGGCAAGCGCGCGCTGCAGGCAGGGGACTGCCTCACGGAATCGGCCCTGTGCTGCCGCCAGCATGCCGAGTAGTTGCAGCGCGTGGGGGTTGCAGGGGTCCGCCGCCAGCACAACGCGATAGAGCGCGGCGGCACGGTCCCACTGCCCCCCTGGTGAAGCTGCATCGCCTCGCGCAGGTCAGCACTGATCGACACCTCATTCGTCCCGCAGCGGGCGCGCCAGCAGCTCCGCCATGGCCTGCTGCAGGCTGGTATGCCCCTCCAGCAAAGCGGCAACCGCCCGACAGATCGGCATGTCCACGCCCCCGGCCGTTCCGAGACCGGCGGCGCGTGCCACCACGGCCGGAGCGGTGGCGACGCCTTCGGTGACCACGTTGCGGGCGGCCAGCACCTCGGCCAGGCGCTCGCCCCGGCCCAGCGCGACACCCAGGCTGAAGTTCCGACTGCTCGCGCCAGTGCAGGTCAGCAGCAGATCGCCAAGGCCTGACAGTCCCATCACCGTCTCCCGCCGCCCTCCCAGCGCCTGCGCCAGCCGCGCCAGTTCGGCCAGCCCCCGGGTGATGAGCGCCGCCCTCGCATTCTCACCCAGGCCGGCTCCGATCACCGCTCCGGCGGCAATTGCGATCACGTTCTTGGCGGCGCCACCGACCTGCGCACCGATCGGATCGTCGTTGCCATAGAGCCGGAATCCTTGGGTCGCGAGGCAGGACGTCACCTGGTCGCGCAGCCCCACATCACTGGCGGCGACCACGGCTGCGGCGGGCAGGCCGGCGGCAATCTCATGCGCGAAGTTCGGGCCGGTCAGAATGCCGGCCGGCGCATCCGGTCGCAGTTCGGCGACCAATTCCAGCGGCAGGCGGAGTGTGACAGCCTCCAATCCCTTGGCACAGATCACCAATGGGCCAGGAGGCAACCGCACCAGGACCGAGCGCAGATGCTGCATCGGCACGGCCACCAGCCGCAGCCCGTCGGCCTTGGCCAGATCATCGATGATGTCGAGTTCGGCGGGCAGGTGGCTTCCCGGCAGGCGCGGGTTCACTCGGCTGGCGGCAATCACCCGAGCCCGCGTCGGATCGCGCGCCCACAGCCGCACCCGATTGCCCGCCCGTAGAGCCTGCAACGCAAGGGCCGTACCCCAGGCGCCCGCCCCTACGACGCTGAGGTCACTCATCGGCGATCCGCAATATTGCCGCTTGTGCATCCCGCGCCCCATCGGCCAGCCGTTCGCGCAGTGCCTCCAGAAGCTTCGGAACGTCGCGTTCGAAGCGGAACGGCGGGTTGACCACCAGCAACCCGCACCCATTCAGCCGTGCCGGATCAAGCGGCTCCCGCAGCGTCAATTCGGCCGCGACGACATCGCGGATACCGCTGCGTTGCATCGCCGTATGGAAGCCGCGCACCGGGGCGCGGTGCTTGATCGGATACCAGGCGGCCAGCACGCCGGTGGGGAACCGGCCATGCGCCGTTGCCAGGCCATTGGCCAGTTGGGAGAATTCCTGCGGGTCCTCGAACGGTGGGTCGATCAATACCAATCCACGCCGCTCCTTCGGTGGCAACAGCGCAGCCAGCGCCTCCCACCCATCACGCTGATGCACCGCCACCTGACGGTCGCGAGCGAAGCGGCGACGCAGCTCGAACAATGCGTCGGCCTCCACCTCGGAGCACGCCAGGCAATCCTCCGGACGCAGCATCGCACGAAGCAGCGCCGGCGAGCCGGGATACAGGCCGAGACGGCGTACCAACCCGACATAGGCGGCAAGGGGCGGCGGCGGTTGCTGTAGCAGTCGGTCGATGCCGGCGCGCCACTCGCCGGTCCGCTGCGCTGGACCTGAGTCCAGGTCATAGCCGCCGGCTCCCGCATGGGTGTCCAGCACGAACAGGGGTGCCGGCTTGACCTGCAACGCGTCCAGCAGCCAGACCAGCACCGCGTGCTTCATGCAGTCCGAGAAGCCGCCGGCGTGGAAGGCGTGACGGTAGTTCATGCGGCCGCTGCAAGCTCGCTCAGCGGCCAGCGCGGCCGGGGCGCAAAATCCAGCCCGTCCGTCAGCCCGAGGCGCAGCCGCTCGATCCCGGCCCAGGCCACCATCACGGCATTGTCGGTGCACAGCCGCACCGGTGGCGCGACCAGCCGGAACCCCATGGCCTCTGCCGCCTGCTGCAAGGCATCCCGGACTGCGCCGTTCGCCGCCACACCGCCCGCCACCACCAGCAGCCGCGCGGCGGCGCTCCGACCCTTCATCATTGTCATCGCGTGGCGCGCACGATCGGCCAGCACCTCCGCCACCGCGCGCTGGAAGCTTGCCGCGATGTCCGCCGCCACGGACATCGGCAGTGCGCCCTCGCAGTGCCGCGCCACTGTCTGTGCGACCGCGGTCTTCAACCCGGAGAAACTGAAATCGCATCCGGCCCGCCCTAGCATCGGCCGGGGAAAACCATGCCGCGTCGGGTCGCCGGACGCGGCCAGCCGCTCCAATGCCGGCCCGCCCGGCCAGCCGAGGCCTAGCAGCTTGGCCACCTTGTCGAAGGCCTCGCCGACCGCGTCGTCCACCGTGCTGCCCAGACGGACATGCTGGCCGATGCCCTCAACTGCGACGCACTGGCAATGACCGCCGGACAGCAACAGCAGCAGATACGGGAACGGAGCCCCGCCTTCCACCAGCCCTGGCAGCCGCACCGTCAGTGCATGCGCTTCCAGGTGGTTGACGGCGACGTAGGGCAGGCGCTGAGCCAGCGCGACGCCCTTGGCGAACTGGCTGCCCACGATCAAGCCGCCGATCAGGCCAGGGCCGGCACTTGCCGCCACACCACCGAGATCCGCAAGGCTCAGACCGGCACGCTGCATGACTCGCGTCACCATCGCCGGCAGTGCGGCCAGATGTGCCCGGGCCGCAATTTCCGGCACCACGCCGCCGAACGGCGCGTGCGCATGTTCCTGGCTCAGCACCGAATCGGCGAGGACATGCCCGTCGCCGTCCAGCACTGCCGCGGCAGTCTCATCACACGAGGCTTCGATTCCGAGAACCGCCGACATTAGTACAATCCCCATCTTTCCCTGGGACGCGCACAGTAATAGGACGGGCGCATGAACGCCGCCACGCCGCCTGGACACCAGGCCACCCCGTCCGACCTGCGCCACCCTCGGGTGAAGCCGCATACCCGCTCGCTGCCCTTGCGGGTCGGCACGCGCGGCTCGCCGCTTGCCCTGGTGCAGACGCGCATCTTCCTCCAGTTGCTCACCACGTTCTGCCCGGTTCTACGCGGCATGAACGTGTTCGAGGAACATCCGATACGCACCACCGGCGATATGGTCCAGGACCGGCGTCTGGCAGAGATCGGCGGCAAGGGGTTGTTCGCCAAGGAGATCCATGAAGCACTGGCGGATGGCAGGATCGATTTCGCCGTTCATAGCCTCAAGGATCTGGAAACCGAGCTGCCGCCGGGCATTGTACTGGCCTGTGCCCTGCGCCGAGAGGATGCCAGGGATGCGCTGATCCTGGGTTCACCTTGTCCGGACATCGACCCTGCCGACCCGTTCGGCTGCCTTCCGTCAGGCGCGGTAATCGGTACCGCCTCGGTGCGGCGCCAGGCTCAGCTGCTGCACGCCCGTCCTGACCTCACCATCGCCACAATCCGCGGCAATGTGCAGACCCGCCTCGCCAAGCTGGCAGCCGGCGACTGTAGCGCCTCGCTGCTGGCACTGGCCGGCCTGAGGCGAATGGGACTGGAAGACCGCGCCTCGGTCGTGCTGGACCCGGACGCCATGGTGCCGGCCGCCGGCCAGGGAATTGTCGGTGTCACCGTGCGGGAAGACGACGTGGAGCTGCGAGAGATGCTCGCCGCGATCGAGGATCCGGAGGCCAAGGCGGTCTCCACGGCCGAACGAGCCATGCTGGCCGTGCTCGATGGCTCCTGCCGCACGCCCATCGGTGGCCATGCGCGCCTGCTGCCGAACGGCACCCTGCATTTGACCGGACTGGTGGCGCGAACGGACGGATCGTTCCTGCTGAAGCGGTCCTTGCATGGTGGCGCGCAGGAGGCGGGGCGCCTGGGCACGGAGCTGGGCGCCAGCCTGCGTGCCGATAGTCCGCACGATCTGTTTGCCTGAGACGTCTGAAACCTCGATAGGCGCCGCACCCGAGCAATCACGCGACGCCATTCTGGTGACCCGGCCGGAACCCGGTGCGAGCGAGACTGCTGCTCGTCTCTCGCCGCTGGGTTTCCGGTCGGTGCTTTGCCCGGTGCTGACCGTCCGGTCGATCGAGACCAGCCTGCCACCGGCTGCCGACCTCGCCGCCATTCTGCTGACCAGCGGCAATGCAGTCCCCGCTCTGCCTGATGTGTACCACGCGACACCAGTCCTTGCTGTCGGGGAAGCGACTGCACGCCTGGCACGTCAGGCAGATTTCACCCAGGTGACCAGCGCCGACGGAGATGCGGCCGATCTGGCGGCCTGCGCGACACGCTTGATTGATCCGGCCGCCGGCCTGTTGCTGCTCGCGGTGGGACGGCGCCATGGGGGAGAATTGGCCGAACAACTACGACACGCTGGCTATCGCGTGCTTCGCCGCGTGGTCTATAGGACGGAGCCGGAACCTGTGCTGGCTCCGGAAGCGGCATCCGCGCTGCGCAACGGGCAGGTTCATACCGCCTTGTTTTTTTCGGCGGAGAGCGCGCGCCAGTTTGTGAGACTCACCGGCCGGGCTCGCCTTGCCGCGTCACTGCGCAGTGTCGAAGCCGTGGCTATCGGTCAGGCCGCCGCCGTGGCATTAGAAGCGCTTCCCTGGCGTCGCATCCGCGTCGCCGCACGACCTAACCAGGACGAGATGCTCGCGCTGCTGCGATGACAGATCAAACCACGCCCCCATCCGACCGCGATCCCAACAGCCCGTCGAACCACGAGGTTGCGACGGAACCGGTCGCGCGCGAGCCTGAAGCACCGACCACTTCCCCGGAGCCGAGCAGATCGCGGCCGACCACTGTGATCCTGACGGTCATCGGGTTCGTCGTGCTTGCTGGAGCGATCGCCTATCTGTGGCAGCAACAGAACCGGTACGGCTCGGCCGCCGAATTCCAGGCTTTACACCAGCAGATCAGCAGCCTGGCCGATCGGTTCGGGCAACTGGAGCAGGCGTCACAGACCCAATCGGCCGAAGTGAAGTCGCTCGCCGACAAGGTAACGACCCTGCAACAGCGCCAACCCCCCGATCTGAGCAGGCTGCAGGGACGCATTGCCGCCGTCGAACAGCAGGTCGCAGGGGTGTCCCACCTGTCCGACCAGATCGACTCGCTTGCCCAGAAGGTGCAATCCCTGACCGGGCAGGACCAGCAGGCCAATGACGCGTTGAGGCAGCGCTTGGATGCGGACGAGGCGCAGCTGGCCAAATTGCAGAAAGCCGCGGCACAGCTCAGTAATCTGACCGACCGAGCCAACCGCCTGGCGCAATTGCAGGCGGCCGGAGTGGCACTGGATGCCGGCCAGCCGCTGGGTGAAATCCCGGGCGCACCATCCGCCCTAACACGCTACGCCGCCGCCAAGCCGCCAACCGAGGCTGCTCTGCGGCTCGCATTCCCAGCGGCCGAACGCAAGGCGATCGCAGTGAGCCAGCCGGACGTGCAGGACAAGCCGTTTCTGGCGCGGGTGTTGGCGCGGGCAGAGGACCTGGTCACGGTTCGCCAAGGCGATCACGTCCTGGTGGGCGATCAGTCAGCCGGGGTACTGGCACGCGCTCGCGTCGCGCTTGAGGCCGGCGATCTCGCCGGCGCGGTGGCCGCGGTCTCCGACCTGACCGGCCCACCTGCGGAGGCAATGGCTGATTGGCTCGCAAAGGCCAAGGCGCTGCTGGCCGCTCGTGCGGCCCTGGCCAACATGGCTGCACACAGCTGATGCGGCGGATCATTTATGTCCTGGTGGCGAGCATCATCGTGCTCGCCATCGCTTGGTTCATGGCCGGTCTGCCAGGTCGGATCACCGCAGAGTTTGGCGACATCACGGTGGAGGCGGCGACTCCGGTCGTCGCCCTGGCGCTGCTGCTGCTGCTGGCCGTGCTCGCCGTCCTGTTCCGTCTCCTGGCCGCCCTGCTCGGCATCCCCCAGATCATGTCCGGCTGGCGCACCGGCCGCCGCCGACGCGCCGGGGATGCCGCCGTCACGCGCGCCCTTGTCGCCCTCGCGGCGGGCGAGAAGGCGGATGCGCGGCGAGAGGCCAGCCGCGCACGCCACCTTCTGGGCGATACCGGGCAGACTTTGCTGCTGGTGGCCGAGGCCGGCCGCCTGGGCGGACGTGACGATGAAGCCGAGACCGCCTTCCGGCAGCTGACCGAACGGTCGGATGCGGCGTTCCTGGGCTATCGCGGCCTGCTGCGTCAGGCCGTGGCGCGGGAAGATTGGCCCGAGGCCGCGGCCTTGGCTCGTCAGGCGGAAGCCGTACCAGCCGGGCGCGGCCTGGCTGCGACGCGAACGCTTCCTGCTCGCGGTCCATGCAACCAATTGGGCGGAAGCCCTGGAACTGGCGGACAGCGACGGGCCGAGGGCCGCGCTTGCCGCCGCGGCGGCCGAGGCGGAAGCTGATTCCGGGCGGGCATTGAAACTCGCGCGGCAGGCCTGGAAGCAGGATGCCAGCCTGACACCCGCGGCGTTGGCCTATGCCGAACGTCTGCGTGCCGGCGGCCGAGAGAGCCGGGCTCAGGCAGTCATTCGCCACAGCTGGACGCTGGCGCCGCACCCTGACCTGGCGGCACTGGCCTTGGCGCGGATCACCGAACCGCTGGCGCGCGTTCAGGCGGCGCAACGTCTCGCTCAGGCCAATCCCGAGCATGCCGAAAGCCGCCTGCTGCTGGCACGCACGGCACTGGATGCTGGACTGACCGGCGAGGCCCGGCACCACGCCGAAGCAGCGCGCGCCGCAGGCTTGAACCAGCGCCGGCTGTGGCTGTTGCTGGCTGACATCGAGGAGGCCGAACACGGCGACAGCGAGGCCGGTCGACAGGCTCAGCGCGAGGCCCTGCGTCATGCGGCGAGTGCGGATCCGGACCCGATCTGGCAATGCACCGCCTGTCGCGCGTCACGTCGGAGCTGGGTGCCTGCCTGTCCGTCCTGCGGCCTGGCCGGCAGCTTGCGATGGACCACCCCGGATGCCCCTGGCGCCTACGCCGTGCCCGCGTTGCGGGACTGACCGTACCGGCTTTCGGCTGACGCTGCTTTAGGGGGCGGGACCGCGCTATCGATCGCAGCGCCCGGATTCCCGTGCCACGGACCCCGGTGCCAGTGCCTCCATATGTTTCAGCGTCGCGGGCGGCATCACCATCGCACCGCGCCACTCGATGGCCTGCGCCGGCACGGCCAGGCAGCTCGCGAGCAGGAAAAGCACCACATGCATCGGTGGACGCTAGAGCAGCCGGGATGAACCGTCGACTAACGCTCTGCGTAATGTCGGCCCGAACGCGGGCCATAGGACCGGGTGGGGGGAATCTTGCCGTCAGCCGCCAGCATATCCGCCTTCGTGCGGTGCGTGACGCCACATTGAGCGACCGCCAGAAACGGCGCGGGGTCTACGAACTGCCCGTTCCGGATCATGCCGAAGAACAGATGCATACCATAGGTGACGCCGCTATGCCCGACCACGCCGATCTTCTCGCCAGCCTGCACATTGCGCCGGCCCTCGGCGATGGCCGGAGCAACCAAGCCGAGATGGCTGTAGATCCCGATGAACCCGTTATGCTGGATCAGCAGTTCCAGCCCTCCGGGACCGCGACGCTGTGCCCGAATGACCTCCCCGCTTGCGATCGCATGCACCGGAGCGCCGGCCGGAGCCGGTAGATCGATGCCGTTATGGAAGGTACCGGCTAACGGACGGTTGGGGAGGATACGCGGTCCGTAGGGCGAAGAAATGCAGGCGGGCGTCACTGGCGGCAGCAAGGATGTCGACGCCAACGGACGTGACGCCACTTGAATTGCGCCTTGATGCGCGGCGACGGCCTCCGAGCCCGGCAGGATTTGCAGCAGCGCAACCGTGACAGCGGACATGAGGAGCAGGCGATAGGGCTTGCAGGTCCGCATTGTCGAGGGCACCTCGGGTCATATCATTGGCAGGACGCGCCACTCATCGCCTGCGCAGGCTGGTGAGTCCACTCAGATCAGCGTGGTCACACCAGCATCGGACTGACATTCCGGTGACAAGGGCCAACGCGGCCGGAGAGTCATCCGACCAGCTTCACCGCGGCGGCGAGCCGACGAGCCGCTTCCGGCGCCAGGGACACCGGCGTGGTGGCAAAGCCCAGGACGAGGCCGGTCATGCGCGGCAGGCCGCAGTAGTAAGCACGCAGCGGCGCGACCGCCAGCTCCCTGGCCCGACAGGCGGCGACCACTGCCGCTTCGTCGGTACCGTCGGCCAGTCGGGCGACCATGTGCAATCCACCCAGCGCCGGGATCGGGGTTACCGACGGCACGTGGCGCTGCAGCGCGGCCAGGACGGCGGCACGGCGGCGGCCGTATTCAGTTCGCATACGCCGGATATGCGGGGCGAGCAGGCCCTCGCGCATGAATTCCGCAAGCACCGCCTGGCCCAGAGCGTCGGTGCCCCGATCCATCAGGGTACGCAACCGGACGAAAGCCGGCACCAGCGGAGCTGGGACAACGGCAAAGCCCAACCTGAGAGCTGGCGCGAGGGTCTTGCTGAAGGTGCCGCAATAGATCACTCGTCCGGACTGGTCGAGACTGGCGAGCGGTGGCAGCGGCCGCCCCTCCCAGCGGAATTCGGAATCACAGTCATCTTCCAGCACCCAGGCATCGGCCCGCGTGGCCCAGTCCAGCAGCGCCAGACGCCGTCCGATCGGGAGCGGACCGCCGAGCGGGGTGGCGTGGGACGGCGCGACCAGCGCCAGGCGGGCCGTGGGGGCGAGACGGATTCCGGCAGCAACATCCAGCCCGTCCGTGTCACTCGGCACCGGGACAGGCACAGCACCGGCCGCGAGCAACGCGCCGCGACCGGCGATATAGCCCGGGTCTTCCACCCACGCGGCATTCCCCGGATCGAGGAGCAACTCGGCGGCGGTGCGCAGAGCCTGCTGGGTACCTGCGGTGATAACGATGCAGCCGGGATCAGCCACCAGACCTCGTGTGGCTGCCAGATGGGCGGCGATCTGACCGCGCAGCACATGCAGCCCCTGGGGCGGCGGATAGGTGGCGAATTCGTTTGGCAAGGCCTTGAGGACCCGGCTCGCGCAACGCGCCCAGGCTGCTGCCGGAAACAGATCCGGCGCCGGCAGGCCCCCGCCCAGCAGCAATCCCGCGGTGGGATCACGCGCGACGGCGACAACCGGCACCGCGGCCAGTTGCATGCCTCGCTGCGACAGAGCGTGCGCCGCGATCGGGGGAGGAATGGCGCGGATCGGCGCCGCGTCAGGCAGGTCGCCGGCGACATAGGTGCCACTGCCGGTACGGCCGCGCACGTAGCCTTCCGCGGCCAACCGTTCGTAGGCGAGCACCACCGTTTGTCGCGCGACACCAAGTTCGGTTGCGAGTGCCCGGGTCGGCGGCAGGCGGGAGCCAGATGATAGTGCGCCGCTGAGGATTCCCTCACGAAGGCGATCGAATACGGCCTGCTGCCTGGTTTGGTCTGGTGCGAGCATGATACATGCGGCTTCGGGGCGGGTCCAATTGGACCGTAAGCCCAACCGGCATCCGCAACAAGTCGTCATGTACGCAGGACGCGGTCAGAGACAGGCGGTAGCTTGCACTAGCCGCGACCGATCGTTATCCGGATGAACCGGTTCTGCCGCGAGCGGTCAGAACCCTTCGCGCTCGAGGCGCTTGCGCTCAAGCTTGCGAGCCCGCCGAACCGCCTCTGCAGCCTCGCGGGCCCGACGCTCCGACGGCTTTTCATAGTGCCGACGCAGCTTCATCTCGCGGAAAACGCCCTCCCGCTGCATCTTCTTTTTGAGCGCCTTGAGCGCCTGATCAACGTTGTTGTCGCGAACGAGAACTTGCACTTGGCCGCCTTCTCCTTTTGCCTTGAGGTCCCCGGGCATCGGGGACACGCCTCGGAACCCGCCGCCGGGTCGCCCGGCACGGGAAGCGGCGCTATAACATGGCTCCGCCCCCTCGCCAACGCGGATTTGCAACCCCAGTTCGGAGCGCACATGGCCATTCTCAAGATCGCCCGCATGGGCCACCCGGTGCTGCTGCAGCAATGCGCGCCTGTCGAGAACCCCGGAGCGCCGGAAATCCGCCGGCTGGTCGCCGACATGATCGAGACGATGGAGGATGCGCCGGGCGTCGGGCTGGCCGCGCCGCAGGTTCACGTGCCGTTGCGCTTGTTCGTGTTCCGCATCCCGGGCGAGCGCTCCGGCGCGGATCCGGATGACGTGCCGGTGGCGAACTCGGTCCTGATCAACCCGGAGGTTGAATTGTTGAGCGAGGACCGGGTGTTGCGCTGGGAAGGGTGCCTGTCGATCCCGGGGTTGCGGGCGGGCGTGCCGCGCTCGCCCCGCATTCGCTATCGCGGCGTGGATTGCGACGGCAACGTCATCGCGCGCGAGGTGTCGGGTTTCCACGCCGGTGTGATCCAGCACGAATACGACCATCTGGATGGCATTCTCTATCCCATGCGCATGCAGAATTTCGCCCTGTTCGGCTTCAACGAGGAACTCAATCGAGTCGCCCTGGCGCAACAGCAGGCGGCGGAACAGGCGGCGGCTCGATGATCGCGCCGCCGGAACGCAGCCCGGAACGGGACGCCGCAATCGAGGCCGCATTGCCGCACGTGCCATTCGATGGCTGGACCTACCGGGCGTTGCGCCGGGGCCTGGCGTCAATTGGGGCCTCACCCGAGGAGGCTGCCCTGCTGTTCCCCGGCGGGTCAGTCGACATGGTGGAGGCGTTCTGTGATCTGGCCGATCGGCATATGGAGCAGGCCGCGGCAGCACAGGCGTGGGACGGGGCTCGTCTGCCCGCTCGGGTGCGTGGAGTGATCAAATTGCGGCTGGAGCAGAATGAACTGCACAAGGAAGCGGTGCGTCGCGCCGTTGCGGTGTTGGCACTGCCGCGCCATGCGCGCACGGCGTCTCGATGCACCGCCCGTACCGTCGACGCGATCTGGCACGCCGCGGGGGATCGGTCGACCGATTTCAGCTGGTACACCAAGCGCGCCATCCTCACAGCCGTCTATGCCAGCACGCTGCTGTTCTGGCTGCGCGACAGCAGCGAGGCACACGGTGCCACGCTGGCCTTCCTGGATCGCCGGATGGCCGGGGTGGGTCGGATCGGTCAGGTCCGCAGGCGGGCGGAAGGCTTGCTGGGTTGCCTACGCCCCGCCTGATTGGACCAGCCTACCTGCCGAAATGGATCGGCATACATTGGTCCAAATGGTACTCGGGGAGTGCAGAACGGCGCGCCATGCTGCGGATGGTCCCATGCAAAGGCGCCGTTATGCCGGACAAGTTCATACCATCTGACCGATTTCCCACCGAGGATCGCAATCGGGTACGCCGTCGGCCGGAACGCGGGCATTACGACAAAGCGACCGTCTATCAGGTGCTCGATGCGGCCATGGTGGTGCATCTCGCCTACCTGATCGATGGATTGCCGTATTGCACACCGACCGGATTCTGGCGTGAGGACGATCGGCTGTATTGGCATGGATCATCCGCCAGCCGGATGATCAGGAGCCAATCTGGCGGCGTGCCCGTCTGTGCCACGGTCACGCATCTGGATGGGATCGTGTTGGCGCGCAGCCACTTCCATCATTCGGTGAACTATCGCGCCGTCATGGCCTTCGGCACCGCCCGCATGGTGGAGGATGCCAGCGAAAAGCGACGGGCCATCGACGGTTTCGTGGACCGCTTCTTCCCCGGTCGTTCAGCAACATTGCGCGCCCCGACGAAGCAGGAGATTAAGGCAACAACCTTCGTGGTGATGGAAATCGAGCAGGCATCCGCCAAAATCCGCTCCACCGGCGTGGTCGATGACGAGGCGGATTACGCCCTGCCGATATGGAGCGCCGTTCTGCCGGTCCACCAGGTGCTGGGGCCGGCACAGCCCTGCCTCCGGCTTGTCCCGGACGTCGGTCGGCCCGAAGGCCTGAACAGCTACGCGACAGGGCGTTCGCTGGATGACGCCTTGCTGGACGCCTATCGAGGGCGTTGAGGCGCGCTGGTCAGAACACCTTCCGCCGTCGCCACTTGCGTGGGTTGTCACGCGGGAAGGCCATGCCGCTGACCGAGACATTCAGATTGGCCAACAGCTTTGCCATCTCGATCGCCGCCCGGTAGCCCTCCAGCACCGGGACTTCCCAGCCGATTTCCTGCAGGAGGCGTTGCAGGAAGGGCTGCATCCAGAATGCGGCGGAGCAGCCGAGGATGATCACTTCCGCTCCATCGTCCTCGATCGCGGCGACCGCCTCGGCGACCGAGCGCTCCAGCATCTCGGATCGTTCGCCACGCTCTGCCTGTGCCTTTTCCGCCTGAATGTTCGGCGCTCCTGGCCGGGAGGGGCGCGGCAGCGGGCAATCGATGTCACGGATGGACGCGCATTTGTCGGTGAACCGATACTGCACCACCAGATTGTAGTAGTGCATATTGTGGACTTCCGAGATATCGACGACGCTGAACTTGTTGCCCAGCATGGCCGCAATATGCATCTGTGCATGGGCACAGGCCGTCACCGGGATGTTGTGGCGCTGGCCGATTTCGCGTCCCTCGGTAAAGCCGGGATCGCCGCCGCCGAGCAGCACAATTGCGTCATAGCGCCCCAACTCGCAGGCCTCGCGCACAATCGGCAGACGTTTGGCACCAACCAGCGCGAATTCCTCACGCGTCTCCACGTAGGAATCCCCGATCGGAGAGATCGGCCCTGGATGCAGGTCCCACTCCACATCCGCCAGCAGGGGCGCGATGTCGGGATAATTCATCAGCTGCGCCTGTTTGGAGCCGTCGCTGACCCGCAGATAATGCGGCGACGAGTCCGCCAGCGTGAACGCCTGAACCAGCAGCAGTCGCTTGCGTCCGTTCGTCATATCAGCCCTCCTCCGCTCGGGATGCCACCCGTGATGGGCATCACGCATCCTGACGGCGCATCTGATGATCGCAGGAGGAACCGCCGCGCAGCGGCTCCTCCTGCAGCCAGACCTTACTTGAAGTGCGTGGTCTCGATGATCTGCGGGCCGAGCGAGAGCGACCCTTCCAGCTTGTACCCGTAGTCGAGATTGTCGTGCCGCGCGAACACCAACAGGGTCTCAAACATCGGCACCGAACAGACCTGGGCAACGATTTTCTTCTGTGCCTCTGCCCAAAGTGCCAGCTGCTTGGCCCGGTCGGTTTCCACTCGCGCCGCGTCGATCTCCTTGTCCGCCACGTCGCAGTGGCTGAAGTTGGTCACCGCCGTCGGCGTCTTCACGATGCTCCGCGAGTGGAAGAACTGCGTCAGCGTCACGTCGGCCACCGGGAAACGAGCCGCCGAATAGTACACGATCGGGCTCAGATCCTGGCGGATCTGCTGGTGGAATGTCGCGTGTTCCACCACCTGCATGTCCAGGTTGATCCCGGCCTTCTTCAGTTCGGCCTGGATCACCTGCGCCGCTGTCAGCATCTCCGGCAGCTGCGATTGGATCATCTTCACCGTCAATCCATTCGGGTAGCCGGCTTCCTTCAGCAGCTCCTTCGCCTTGTCCACGTTATGCGGCAGCAGGCCGTTATCGGCAGTGAATCCGAGATAGCCGCGCGGCACCACGCTCTGCGCCTCACGGCTGACGTCGTGACCCCGCCAGCTCACCAGTTCCGGCCGATTGATCGCATAGGCAATCGCCTGGCGAACGCGAATGTCGTCGAACGGCTTCACCGTGGTGTTCAGGTGAAGCTGCGCCTCCTCGGCCGGCTCAAAGATGTCGACAATCGTATGCGGCAGTGCCTTCGTCCGGTTCACCCAGGCCTGGTCGGCGCGGCCATAATCCAGGTCCAGCTCGCCGTTCTGGAACGCCAGATCGCGTGACGCGTCGGACGGAATGAACCGATAGCTGATCTTCTTGATCTTCGGTGCGCCGCGGAAGTACCCCTCATGCGCCACCAGCTCCAGCGACTGGTTCGGCGTCACCGACGAGAACGCAAACGGACCAGTACCGATCGGCTGGCGGGAGAACTTGTCCCCCAGCGCCTCCACTGCCTTCTTTGAGACGATGAAGCCTTGGGAATAATTGGTGACGATGCCCAGCAGGCTCGGGACGTTGCTCGCCAGCACAATCCGCACGGTGTAGGGATCGATCGCCTCGATGGTCTGGAACGACCGCAGTGCCGATGAGAAGGCCGAGGTCTTGGCGTTGCCCGCCTTCTTCAGGCTGAACACGACGTCATCGGCGGTCAGCTCACCGTAGCCACCATGAAACTGCACGCCGTGGCGCAGATGGAAGGTCCAGGTCTTGCCGTCCGGCGAGCTATCCCAGCTCTCCGCGAGATCCGGTTCCAGCTTTGCCGGATCGTTGCTGCCGGGCGGAAACCGCACCAGCCCGTTGAACATCCATGCCGCGACGATGCGGTCGATCGTGGTGACGGCGAAGTGCGGATCCAATTGGCCAATATCCTGGGCGGCGATACCGACCCGGAGAGTATCGGCTGACTGCGCCATCGCCGGCGTGGCGAAGGCCAGCACGGAAGCAAGCAGCGCTGCCCGGAACATCATGCGTGAATCTCCCCTGTTTATTGCCTCAGGATTAGCAGCATCGGCAGCGCTTCACCACTATAGCGCTGCCGGTTGGGCAGCACCGGATGATCGGTCCGTGGGAAATACCACCAGGCACGCAGCCTGGCACAACCGCGCTCCAGCACTGGGTCGAGGCTCCATCACCCACTGCGGAGGGCAACAGATGGCGGACTTCGCCAACCGTCGGGCCGATCCAGGCCATGCGGTTCCGGCGCTGCCGGTGGCCGGATATCCGATTTCAGAGGACGCCGTATCACATTGGTGCGCACAGCCCTATGGCCGTGCACCAATCGAGCAGGAACGGGGAAGCGTCATCGATGCCATGGCGCGCCGGGCGGTGTCGGAGCCATCAGTCGGATCGGACGCGAAGCCCCAGTGCTGGGCGGTAGGGCCCTCTCCCTCGCTTCGCAGCGGGGGTTAGCCGCATCCCGCCTGCCCTGCGGCCTGCAGGGGTGGCGGTGGCGGGTCGCCGGGAATGGGGATCGGCGCCGGCGGTTCCTGGACCGGCGGTGGCTCGTCGGGATCAGGCCCTTCCGGCGGTTCTCCGGGGGGAGCCGGCGGGTCGGACAGCAGCATGACGCGGACGCCGACCCGAAGGCCGAGTGATCCGACCGGATCTTGCAACCCCGCGCCCAAGCATGGAATCGCCCGCGCCTGCTCATCGTCGGTCAGGCGGCCCCACCGGAGCAGCATCGACCCCTCGCCCCTGTTCACATCCAGCCTTCCGTGCATGCCCAAACCCTGGTCTCCTGAACTGCGCGCCCTCTGCCTTGCTGGTTGAATGCCGAACCGCCGGCTGCGGTTGCGTGGCATGGTTACTTCGTTCGAAGCCTTCAGCCACAGCAAACATCTCCCTGGCCTTGGCACACCATCCGGACCGGGAGCGGCTTCATCTATCGAGGGCGCGCCTTCCGGCATGCTCCGCTGCCTCGCGATCCCCCTGCTCCCGTGCCCGGGAACCTCAATTCGTCGCCTTGTCCGGGGACGAACGGCCTTCGCCGCAATCCCGTCACGATCGCTTCGCTGGGGCCGGCCTGCTATTTCGGCAGCGTGTCCACCACCAGCGCCCCGCCGGCCAGCTTGACCCCTCGACTGCGTGCCTCATCAACCGCGGTCTGCAATTCGCGCAGGTAATCCGTCGCCGTCTCCACATTGCTCGGGCGCGGCCGGCTGAACAGCGGTTGCGTCGAAGCAATGGCAATGATCATGTCGCTACCATAGGGCGGCGCGACCTCCCAGGCCGGATGGCCGGGACTGGGGTCTCCCAGCTTGACCGTCTCCCCCGCAGCAAAAACACGAGGCGGATCGGCCGTCATCCGCTGGTTCGGGTCGGCAATTTGCGGATACAGATGCAGCACCACACCGTCATGCGCCACATAGTCGACGCGCAACTGGCCGCGGAAGTTCGGCATCACCAGCCGCGGCAGGATGTGCTCACCATCACGCAGGCGCGTGTTGCTGCCGACCAAATCCAAGCCGAGCTGTGCGGCGCCGGCCCCGAAGCCGTGAACGATCGGATGCACGATGTCGAGCGCGGGGCAGAAGAAGGAATCCACCCCCCTCACATTCCAGTCGACCGACCCGGGTGGGACAATGCCCGTCAGCGATTGGCGCAACCGCTCCACAGCCGATGGCCCCGCCAATCCATCCAGCGCGACTGTCCCTCCGTCACGCACATTGCCATCGACCGTCGCACACCGTTGCTCCGCGACAACCTGTGCGACCTGACGACGTAATGCATCGAGACTGGCGATTGCGACCTGCTGGCGTCCGGCATTGGCAGCGGTATCGGTGGTGGTCGGCTGAGTTCGCGGCCGGCTGCGACTCAGCCGGTGGTGTCGCCGGCGCCGCCGCGGGTTGTGTCGGAGCAACTTCTTGGGGCGAATTGCCTGCGGTCGTCTGCGGAGCCGGACTGGCCGATGATGCTGATGCCGGGACCGATGCGGGCGATGGCGCCGGCTGCGACGACGCGGTAGTGGTCGGAGACGATGCGGCAGGCTGCGTGACCGGTGACGATGCAGCAGGCTGCGCGGCCGGTCCGGACTGACTGGTGTCGGCAGAATCGGACGGGGTGGATGATGGACTGCCGGATACCGCCGGCGCGTCGGAGCCAATCACCGGCTGCGCGCCGGATAAGCCGCTCGAGGTGCTTTCCGCGCCGGTCGAGGCGGACTGGGTCGGCGCCGGGCTGCGCAAAAGGACGAACCAGGCTCCTCCTCCGACCAGCAACAACAGCACCACCACCAGCCCCGCGAGCATCGGCACAGACGAGCGCTTGGTCGGGGTGACCGCAGCGGGCGCGGTCGGCATCACCGGCCCGGCCCGCGGCCTCTCGGTGCGGGGAGTGACCACCATGGTGGCCTCATCCGCCGATTCGGCAGCCGGCGCCGCCTGGCCTGATGCGGCCACCCGCAGCGCTTCCAGAAACGCACCGGCAGACTGGAACCGGTCTTCCGGGCGCTTGGCCATCGCCTTGCGCACCACGGCGTCGAATGCCGGCGGGCAGGTAACTGAAATCTGCGACGGCCAGGGCGGCTCGGTGTTCAGCGCCTTGTGCATGATCGCCGACAGGCCGCCCTCGAACGGACGTTCGCCGGTCAGCAACTGGTAGAGCAGAACGCCTGACGAGTAGATGTCGGAGCGCGCATCGACGACCTGGCCCATGAACTGCTCGGGCGACATATAGGCTGGCGTTCCAAGCACTGTGCCCGCCTGCGTCATGGACGAGCTTTCGATCCGGGCGATGCCGAAATCGGCGATCTTCGCCTGGCCGCCGCTCGTCAGCATCACGTTGGCCGGCTTGATGTCGCGATGCACCACGCCCCGATCATGGCTGAACTGCAGTCCGGCCAGCAGGTCCTCCATGATTCGCATCATATCGGGGATGGCGAATCGCTCCTGCTTGTCCAGCAGCGACTTCAGCGGTGGTCCGTCTACGAACTCCATCACGATGTAGGCGAGGTCGCTGGTCTCGCCGTAATCGAACACGCCGACGATATTGGGGTGGGTCAGCCGGCCCGCGGCCTGCGCCTCGCGTCGGAAGCGAGCAAGCTGCTCCTCGGTTTCCGGATCGTCGGCATCTGGGATCTTGACCGTCTTGATGGCGACCCGACGCGCGATGATCGGATCCCAGCCCTCGTACACGGTGCCCATAGCACCGCGCCCGAGCGTCCGTTTGACCTCGTATTTGCCGAGGGTCTCAATTGTCTCCATAAATCCGCCTGCAGCCTTGCCGGCCGATCATAGTCCCGCGACACGCCGCGTTGGAACCATCCGCTGGACATTCATCAACCGCTGGCCGCCGTCCCCGATAACGGTGAACGGGGCCCAGAAGAACGGATGAGCGATCTCAAGCGGCAGGCCCTTTCCGGCATCGGCCAGCATGGCGATCTGCGCGTCCCGTAAGGCGCCAGCGATGCCGAGGCCCGGATTCTCCCGCATGCGCCGCAGCGTGTCGGCAACCAGGAAGGCCGCAACCTGGTCGTTCACCGACCAGTGCGTTACCAGAAGCGAACGGGCGCCCGCGTAGAAGAAGGCACGCGCCAGGCCGGACAGGCTTTCGCCGGCCGTTGTGCCGCCCGGTCCACCAGAGTTACAGGCCGACAGGATCACCAGGTCGGCGTCCAGCTCCAGCCGCACCACCTGTGAGGCAGTCAGCAGCGCCCCTTTGGCGTCGGTCGCGCCCGGCGGATCGGAGGTGACAATGGCGGGCTCACTCTGGCAACGCAGTTCGGTCGGCAGCAGTGCGTGAGTGGAGAATTGCAGGATACGATAGTTCTTCAGGCTGGTCTTCAGCACCTGTTCCGCGGTGAAGGCCGGTCCCAGCAACTCGTCGGAGGGGCTGGCATCCAGCAACGCCCGCGCCGCTTCCAGCTCCTTGCGGGCATAGGGCAGTGGCGGCAAGCCGGCCAGCAACTGTGCACTGTCAGCGCAGGTGGCGCCGGGGAAGCTCTTCTGAGCCTGCGCCAGCGTCACTGGTCGGAAGTCGCCAAAACCGAACCAGGGCCGGGCCGCCCGCGAGCCGCCCGCGATTTTGCGCAGTGAAACGAAGTTGCTGGGCGCCGGCACATGAGCGATGGTGAACTTGCGCGCCAGCCAGGGTGCGTCTGCCAGATTCGCCTGCTCCGCAGGGCCGGTCAGGAGCACTTCGAACGGCAATGACAGCAGCGGCCCGCTCGGCGCCACAACCAGGGCTTTCACGCCGTCCATCGACGTCCCCAATCCAGCCAAGGTGAGCTTGTAGAGCTGCTGCGCATCGGCAATGTCAAATTGCGGCAAGCCCGCCGTGTTGAGCTCGATGCCAGCCCGAACCCGCTGCACCAGCCCCGCGATATCCTTCAGCCCGGCGGCAATCTTTGCGACCTTCACAGTCTTGTCGCGCAACAGGAACACCCACCCGTCGGTGTCCGACAAGGCGATGGCGGCAAACGCCTCATTGGGGTGCAATGCCGCGTAGACCTCGGGCGCTGCCACCACCTGCTGCACCAGCTGACCATAGTTTGGAGATGCGGCCTGCAGCGCCGCATCGGCGTCCGCCAACTGCGCCTGTGCGTCGCTGATCTGCTTGTCGAGTTCGGCGGCCTGGGCATCCGGCACCACGGCCCCCTGCCGCTTGGCCTGGGTTTGGTCGTCGCGCTTGGTGTACAGCACATCCAGTCGCGATTTCAGATTGCGTTCCTTGCGGATCAGCTCACCAACCTTCGGGTCGCGCGAGTTCTCGGCCAGGGTCGCGCTCGCCTGGGCGATCTGCTGACTGGTGATGCCGCCTTGCGCCAATTGCGCGGCCGTGAACATCTCCTCCAGCAACTCCTGGCGGCTATCGGTCTGTCGTTCGGCTGCCGCGCCGTACACGTCCAGACACGGCGCCATGAGCTGGGGCGTCGTGCCCGCCTTCAGCGCCGCCAATGCCTGCACAGCGCTGCGGCAGATCGGCAAGGCAGCAGCCGCGTCGCCGAAGCGCACCAGCTCTCGAGCATGCAGCAAGAAGGTGTCGGCCAACGGCTTCGATCCGGGAAGCGAACGGCTGAAGGCCGCGGTGGATTGGATCAGATCGTCCAGTGCCTGCTTGTCCTGTCCCTGGGCGGCCGCGCTCAACGCACTGGTCCGGTAGAGTCTTGCGGTCAGCAAGGGACGCGCCAAGCCATTGCCACGCGCCAGATCGCTCGCCGATTCCAGTGCCGCATCGGCCTCCTCCGGTCGACCCAGCAGACGCAATACCACGCCGCGATTGCGCCGCGTCTCCACCAACCCCAGCAGCGCCGACTGGGCCCGCGGATCGGTCAGCAATTCTTGGCTCGGCATCAGATCGCCAAGCCGCGCCTGCGTGCGCAGGAAGCGATTGGTCACCGGCGCCACCGGTTTGGCATTCAGTGCCGAAACCGGCACCTGGCTCGCGTATTGCGCATCAGCCTGATTGAGCAGGGCCAAGGCCGGTTCCAGCTTGCCCTGATTGAGCGCATCCAGTCCGCGGTAATGGGCCAGTCGTGCCCGCGCAGTTGGTTCGGCTGACCCAGCCACCAGCCTCTCGGCCTGCGCGAACAGGGCTTCAGCCTCGGCGTAACGGCCTTCGTTGGAAAGCTGCAGGGCCAGCGACATCAGCGGCGTCGCGGTGTTCGGATTGGTTTTGCCCAGCGCCTTCTGCTGGATCGCCAGCGCGGCGCGAAATGCACTCTCCGCAGCGCCCGGATTATCCGCGAGATTGGCGCGGGTGCCGGCGGACATCAGTGCGTCGAACTGCCCGATATCGCCAGAGCTGAATGCCTGCGCCGCCAGCCGGCTCGCGAGCAGCGCATCCGCAGCCGAACTGACCGGCGCCGCATCGGCCCGGGACACACCGGAGAGCACCCCGATCGACCGCTCCATCACCTTCGCAGCCGGCAACACGCCATCGGCATACCAGGTGTTGCCATTGACCAGCGCCACCATGGCCACATGCGCCCAGCCACCGACCAGACGGGTGCACTGCATGAGTTCGGCCGGATTGCTGCCGAGGATGCTGGTCGCAACCGGCTGCTCACACCGAAACCGCGTGTCGATGCCGGCTCGCCAGGGGCTCGCCGTCGCCAGCTGCGCCAGTTGCCCCGCGGTCGCCGCACTGCCTTCACGGACCCGCGCGCTCGGCTGTTGCCAGGTGCCGCAAAAGATTTCAGCGGATCGTCCCTGCGCCGCATTCTGCGTGCAGTCCTCGCCCACCGCGTTCTTGCCGATCGCCACCTGTGCGGTGGATCGCGAGACGCCAACCACGCCATGCGCAAATGCCTCTGGCGGCGGCTTTTCGCACGCCGCCAGTGACAGCAGGCTCAGCAACAGGACAATGACGCCGGAGCGCATGGTCAATAGTCCTGGTCTGAGACGATGGGCAGCAGCAGGTCGCCCTCGTCGTCCGGATTGAAGAAGGATCCGATGAAGATGTCGTCCAACGGATTGGCCTGCGGCAAGCCCTAAGTCGGCAACAGCACGCAGTTCACCGAATGGATCGGACATGCGTTGACACGGAAGCTCGGGTTAGTGCCTGGTTGAATGAACGCCACGCCCGCGGCAGGCTGGCCGGAGAAGTTGTTGATCGTTCCGCTCAGATCAGCGGAGCCGCCCGGCCCGGAATAGGTGACATCCAGCGCCTTTACAAAAATCGCTCCTCCGATGTGCCCACTGCCCAGGCTGAGGATCAACCAGGTGTCCGGGGCGTGCAGGCTGCCCGACGGATTGAAGTTGATGGCACCGTTGCCGGGGACGTCGATGCGCAAAATACTCGGGGCACCGCTGATCGTGCTGTCGCCGAGCTGGTCGAAATTGCCGGCCTGGAGATAGGCGCCGTCCGTGGTCAGGCTGGTCGGCAACTCGCTGGCGGCGATCATCCCGGGCGGGCGGGTGATGCCTCCGGTCGCGATCACCGCGCCGTTGCCAAGTGTGATCCGGTTCAGCCCGTCATCGATGTTGATGCGGGTCGCGGTCAATGTGCCGGACAGCAGCAGGTCGACCCCATCATTGAGCGAGAACCGTGGTGCGGTGAAGCCGTTCAAGACGGCAACGCGGTTACTTGACGCAGTCGCACCGTCCAGTGTCGTCACGCCCGCCGAACTGCCGGACAGCGTGCCGGCAACCAGTATGCCGGTCTCACTGATCGTCCCTGTCGTTGCGATCAGGGACACTCTCCCGGAGCCGCCATCGGTCACCAGGCCAGGGATGGCGATGTCGGCGGCCCGAAGGTCAATCACGGAGGCCGCCACGGTACCACCGATCATCAATGCACCGCTGTCGGTGATGCTCGCGCCGCTACCGCCATTCAGCACGCCGGTGACCGAAAGGGCCTGGCCATCATTCAGGTTGAAGCCGGACGCCGTGAAGTTGGAGATGGTGCCGATCTGGTTCGCGGTCGCCGAAGCTCCCGCCAGGTTTGCGGTCCCTGCCGCACTGCCGGACAACAGCTGCGTGATCAACGTGCCGGTTTCGTCGATCGAGCCGGTATTGGCCACAAGAGACAGGGTGCCCGCCGATCCGACATTGACGAGGCCCGGGATTGCGATCTCGCCCGCCGTCAGGTTGGCGACACCACTGCCCCCGGTCAGCACCACGATTCCGCTGTTGGTCAGAGTTGTCAGCGCCGTCAGGCTGGCAAGGGTCACGGCACTGATCGTGCCGCTCTGGTTCAGCGCGCCGGTGTTCGCAACAAGCGTCGCACTGCTGGTGTTCGCCGTCGACACTCCACCATGGGTCAGCGAACTCCCCGCAGTCTCACCCACGCCGGCGCCGCGCACGAGGCCGTCCTGGGTCAGATTGCCCGAAATCGCGGTCAACGTGGCCGGGCCGGCACTGATCAGCACCGCACCTGTGTTGGCCAGGTCGGTCTGTGCCGTCAGCGTCCCACCTGTGATCGCGGTCACGGTACCGCTCTGATTCAGCGTTGAGCCGCTGGCGATCAGGCTTGCGGTGGTCACCGTCGCATCGGTCGAGCCGCCATGCGTCAGCGACCAGCCCGCCGTCTCACCCACGCTGGTGGCGCGCACCAGGCCGTTCTGGGCCAGGTTGCCCGCGGTCGCCGTCAGCGTCGCCGGGCCGGCGCTGATCAGCACCGTACCCGTATTGGTCAGGTCGGTCTGTGCCGTCAGCGTTCCGCCGGTGATCGCCGTCACCGTGCCGCTCTGGTCCAGCGTCGAGCCGTTGGCGATCAGGCTCACCGTCGTCACCGTCGCGTCGGTCGAGCCGCTATGGGTCAGCGACCCGCCCGCCGTCTCACCCACGCTGGTGCCCTGCACCAAGCCACTCTGGGTCAGGTCGCCTTTGGTTGCGGTCAACGTCGCCGGACCGCTGCTGACCGTGACAACGCCCGTGACCGTATTGGTCAGGTCCGTCTGTGCCGTCAGCGTTCCGCCGGTGACAGCGGTCACCGTGCCGCTCTGGTTCAGCGTCGAACCGTTGGCGATCAGGCTCGCGGTCGTCACCGTCGCGTCGGTCGAACCGCCATGCGTCAGCGACCCGCCCGCCGTCTCACCCACGCTGGTGCCGCGCACCAGGCCGCTCTGGGTCAGGTTGCCGCCCGTCGCTGTCAGCGTCGCCAGGCCATTGGTGACCAGAACCGATCCAGTGTTGGCCAAGTCGGTCTGCGCCGTCAGCGTCGCCAGTTTGCCCGCGGTCAGAGTGCCGCTGTTGCTCAGTGTGCTGCCCTGCGCGTCCGCGCTGATCGTGCCCACCGTGCTGTCGATCGCACTCACCGCACCCGCCAGGTCGATCGTCCCCTTCGACACCAGCGTCACGCTGCCCTGCGTGTCGGACGCGTGGATCAAACCCGCCGCGTTCTGCGTGATGCCGTTGGCGCCCGTGCCGTTCGAGGTCAGCAGGATCGCCGTCGCCGACGCCCCCGTGGTCTGCATCACCCCGCTGCTCTGCAGTATTCCCATGCCGGCCGTGATATCGACCGTGCCGTTCGCCGCGGTGATCGTCCCCGCGCCTTGGGTGAATGTTCCCGCCGTCGCCGCCAGCGTTGCTCCGCCCGAGCCCGCACTGGTCAGGCCGCTATGGGTGAAATCGCCCAGGGTCGCCGTCTCCGTCACCGTCCCCGCCGACCCGGAGGTCTGCACCGTCCCGCTCTGCGTGATGGTGCCGGTGTTGGCGGTCAGTGCCGCGATGCCGCTCGCACCGCTGACCGACACCACGCCGCTGTTGGTCAGGTCGCTCTGCGCGGTCAGCGTGCCGCCAGTGATTGCCGTCACCGTGCCGCTCTGGTCCAGCGTCGAGCCGTTGGCGATCAGGCTCACCGTCGTCACCGTTGCATCGGTCGAGCCGCCATGCGTCAGCGACCCGCCCGCCGTCTCAGCCACGCTGGTGCCCTGCACGAAGCCACTCTGGGTCAGCTCGCCTTTGGTTGCGGTCAACGTCGCCGGACCGCTGCTGACCGTGACAACGCCCGTGACCGTATTGGTCAGGTCCGTCGCCGCCGTCAGCGTACCGCCGCTGATCGCCGTCACCGTACCGCTCTGGTCCAGCGTCGAACCATTGGCAATCAGGCTCGCCGTCGTCACCGTCGCGTCGGTCGAACCGCTATGGGTCAGCGACCCACCCGCCGTCTCACCCACGCTGTTGCCGCGCACCAAACCGCTCTGGGTCAGATTGCCCGAAGTCGCCGACAACGTCGCCGGGCCGGCACTGATCAGCACCGTACCCGTATTGGTCAGGTCGGTCGCCGCCGTCAGCGTTCCGCCGGTGATTGCGGTGACCGTGCCGCTCTGATCCAAAGTTGTGCCGTTGGCGATCAGGCTCGCGGTCGTCACCGTCGCATCGGTTGAGCCGCCATGCGTCAGCGACCCGCCCGCCGTCTCACCCACGCTGGTGCCACGCACCAGGCCGCTCTGGGTCAGGTTGCCGCCCGTCGCTGTCAGCGTCGCCAGGCCATTGGTGACCAGAACCGATCCAGTGTTGGCCAAGTCGGTCTGCGCCGTCAGCGTCGCCAGTTTGCCCGCGGTCAGAGTGCCGCTGTTGCTCAGCGTGCTGCCCTGCGCGTCCGCGCTGATCGTGCCCACCGTGCTGTCGATCGCACTCACCGCGCCCGCCAGGTCGATCGTCCCCTTCGACACCAGCGTCACGCTGCCCTGCGTGTCGGACGCGTGGATCAAACCCGCCGCGTTTTGCGTGATGCCGTTGGCGCCCGTGCCGTTCGAGGTCAGCAGGATTGCCGTCGCCGACGCCCCCGTGGTCTGGATCACGCCGCCGCTCTGCAGCATCCCGGTCCCGGCCGTGATATCGACCGTGCCGTTCACCGTGGTGATCGTCCCCGCGCTCTGGGTGAAGGTACCCGCCGTCGCCGCCAGCGTCGCTCCGCCCGAGCCCGCGCTGGTCAGCCCGCTATGGGTGAAGTCGCCCAGGCTCGCCGTCTCCGTCACCGTTCCCGCCGAACCGGTGGTCTGCACCGTCCCGCTCTGTGTGATGGTGCCGGTGTTGGCGGTCAGTGCCGCGATGCCGTTCGCGCCGCTGACCGACAGCGCGCCGCTGTTGGTCAGATCGGTCTGTGCCGTCAGCGTCGCCAGCTTGCCTGCGGTCAGCGTGCCGGTGTTGCTCAGCGTGCTGCCCTGCGCGTCCGCGCTGATCGTGCCCACCGTGCTGTCGATCGCACTCACCGCGCCCGCCAGGTCGATCGTCCCCTTCGACACCAGCGTCACGCTGCCCTGTGTGTCGGACGCGTGGATCAAACCCGCCGCGTTCTGCGTGATGCCGTTGGCGCCCGTGCCGTTCGAGGTCAGCAGGATCGCCGTCGCCGACGCCCCCGTGGTCTGGATCACGCCGCCGCTCTGCAGCATCCCGGTCCCGCCCGTGATATCGACCGTGCCGTTCACCGCGGTGATCGTCCCCGCGCTCTGGGTGAAGGTACCCGCCGTCGCCGCCAGCGTCGCTCCGCCCGAGCCCGCACTGGTCAGGCCGCTATGGGTGAAATCGCCCAGGGTCGCCGTCTCCGTCACCGTCCCCGCCGAACCGGTGGTCTGCACCGTCCCGCTCTGCGTGATGGTGCCGGTGTTGGCGGTCAGTGCCGCAACGCCGCTCGCACCGCTGACCGACACCACGCCGCTGTTGGTCAGGTCGCTCTGCGCGGTCAGCGTGCCGCCAGTGATTGCCGTCACCGTGCCGCTCTGGTCCAGCGTCGAGCCGTTGGCGATCAGGCTCACCGTCGTCACCGTTGCATCGGTCGAGCCGCCATGCGTCAGCGACCCGCCCGCCGTCTCAGCCACGCTGGTGCCCTGCACGAAGCCACTCTGGGTCAGCTCGCCTTTGGTTGCGGTCAACGTCGCCGGACCGCTGCTGACCGTGACAACGCCCGTGACCGTATTGGTCAGGTCCGTCGCCGCCGTCAGCGTACCGCCGCTGATCGCCGTCACCGTACCGCTCTGGTCCAGCGTCGAACCATTGGCAATCAGGCTCGCCGTCGTCACCGTCGCGTCGGTCGAACCGCTATGGGTCAGCGACCCACCCGCCGTCTCACCCACGCTGTTGCCGCGCACCAAACCGCTCTGGGTCAGATTGCCCGAAGTCGCCGACAACGTCGCCGGGCCGGCACTGATCAGCACCGTACCCGTATTGGTCAGGTCGGTCGCCGCCGTCAGCGTTCCGCCGGTGATTGCGGTGACCGTACCCGACTGGCTCAGCGTGCCAAAGGTGGCGATCAGACCTGCAGCACCGGTCGCCGCATTGATCAGCGACGTCGCAGCCAGCGTACCAGACGTGACGCTGACATTGTCGCCGCTGACCGTGCCAGCCACCGTGAGTTTGCCCGCATCCAGGTTGCGCAGGCTGAAATCACCACCGGTGACCCCGAACGCCGCCAAAGTCCCGATGTTGTTGGTGGTCTGGTTCAGCGCAACCGCGCCGGTGCCGGAGGCGCCGGCCGTTCCAGTCAGCGTGACGACCGTCAGCAGGCCCGCTGGCTCGGTGATCGAGCCGAGGGAGGCCAGCACCAGCGTATCAGCCGTTCCGGTCAAGTCGACCGCGCCGTCAATTGAGATACCGGCCGCGGTGATCGTATTCGTGCCGCCGTTGGTGACGTCGGAGTACTGCCCGACCACCAGAGTTCCGGTTCCGGTGCTGATATTCCCCAGCAGAGTGGGATCGATCGCAAGCTGGCTCCCGCCGGCCAGATCCACCGCCACAGTGGCCGAGAACGGTGCAATCTCCACCGTCCCGCCAGGTGCAGTTACGGTGCTGCTGGCGTTCTCGGTCAGGTTGTCGGCGATCAGCGAGATGCGACCACCACTGCCGGCAACCAACACTGCCGGCGTCCCTGCGCCCAACGCGATGGTATCGCCGGCCTGAGTGACCTGGAAGAACAGGTTGGCTGCGCTGTGGGTTCCAGTCAGCGTCAGGGTTGGGTCATCGATCAGCACGAGGTCGCCGTTGGCAACGGTGATCCCGGTGCTCGCCTTGATCTGGTTGGCCGGACTCAGCAAGGCAACGTCACCAGAGCCGGTGGTCGCGATGGACAGCGACTCCGCGATGATCGTACCCGTGGGGAACTCGCTCACCCCGCCGTTGCTGGTGTTGATCGCGATCGTGCCGACACTCAGCACGCCGACGCTGCCGACATTGACGCTTGTGGCATCGAGCGAGATGAAGTCCCCGGTGCCGGCCAACAGGGTGCCGTCGATGCTGAGCGGGTTGGTGTCCGTCAGCGCAAGCGTGCCACCGAAGTTGAAGTCGCCGAACGAGCCGATTGCATTGGCGGTGCCGGCCAAGGTCACACCGCCGACGATCGAGCCAATGCTGACCAGGGTCGGCGCGGAGATCGTGCCGGTGGTCGGCTGGGTTATCCCGGTGGCACTGGCCCCCATCGCCAGCAAGGTGCCGGCATCCAAGGCGCCGTTCAGCACCAGCCCGGGCGCGTTCAAGGAGATGGTCGGTGCAACGAGGGTGCCGGTTTGTGTCAGGCTGGCGGTGTCGGCCAGGCTGAAGTCGCCGCCGCTGGCCACCATGGGTCCAAGCACGCCGATCGTGTTCGACCCCGTCAGAGTTGCACCGCCGACGATCGTACCGCTGCCAGCCCCGGTGCTAGTCAGCGTGCCGGCGATGATAGTTCCAGTCTCCGTGATCCCACCTGCGCTCGCCCCCAGCGCCAGCACGGTGGTGGCGTTCACCACGCCGCCAATGCCGATCGTACCTGCATTCAAGGCAATGTTCGGCGCGTCGACCGAGCCGGCGACCGACAAGCTTCCGGTGGTGTTCAGGCCGAGATCGCCACCGCTCACCGCCAGCGTCCCCAGCACCCCGATGGTGTTCGAGCCGCTCAGCGTCGCACCGCCCACGATCGTGCCGCTGCCGACACCGTTACTAGTCAGCGTACCCGCAACGATCGTCCCGGCCTCAGTGATGCCCCCGGCACTCGCGCCCAACGCCAGCACGGTGGCGGCATTCAATACGCCGCCGATCCCGATCGTCCCCGCGTCAAGGGAGATGTTCAGCGCGCCGACCGCGCCGCTGACCGATAGGCTGCCGGTATCGGTCAAGACGAGATCGCCACCGCTGACCGCCAGCGTTTCCAGTACGCCGATCGTGTTCGATCCGGTCAATGTCGCACCGCCGACGATCGTGCCGCTGCTGGTCAGCGTACCGGCGAGGATGGTACCGGTCTCCGAAATGCCGCCCGCGCTCGCGCCCAGCGCAAGCAGGGTGGCGGCATCCAGCACGCCGCCAATGCCAATCGTGCCCGCGCTCAACGAAATATTCGGCGCCGCAACAGGACCAGCCACCGACAGGCTGCCGGTACTCGCCAGGCTGAAATCGCCGCCGCTGGTCACCAGCGTGCCCAGCGTGGCGATCGTGTTCGACCCGGTCAGTGTCGCGCCACCGACGATCGTGCCACTGCCGACGCCATTGCTGGTCAGCGTGCCCGCAACGATAGTCCCGGTCTCGGTGATCCCGCCTGCACTCACACCCAGCGCCAGCACGGTGGCGGCATTCAGCATACCGCCAATGCCGATCGTGCCCGCATTCAGCGAGATATTCGGCGCGGCGACCGGGCCTGCCACCGACAGGCTGCCGGTATTCGCCAGGATGAAATCGCCGCCGCTGACCGCCAGCGTCCCCAGTGCGCCGATCGTGTTCGACCCGGTCAGCGTCGCGCCGCCGACGATCGTGCCGCTGCCGACGCCATTGCTGGTCAGCGTGCCCGCGATGATCGTCCCGGTCTCGGTGATCCCGCCTGCACTCGCACCCAGCGCCAGCACGGTGCCGGCGCTGACTACACCACCAATGCCGATCGTGCCCGCTCTCAGCGAAATGTTCGGCGCGGCGACCGGACCTGCCACCGACAGGCTGCCGGTATTCGCCAGGCTGAAATCGCCGCCGCTGACCGCCAGCGTCCCCAATGTGCCGATCGTGTTCGACCCGGTCAGCGTCGCGCCGCCGACGATCGTGCCGGTGCCGGCGCCATTGCTGGTCAGCGTGCCGGCGATGATCTTGCCGCTCTCGGTGATGCCCCCGGCGCTTGCCCCCAGCGCCAGCACAGTACCGGCGTTCAGCGTTCCGGCGATGGCGACCGTTCCCGTGTTCAGCGCGATGTTGGGCGCGGTGATCGAGCTGACGACGGCCAGGCTGCCGATGCTGGTCAGGTTGAAATCGCCGCCGCTGACCGAGAAGGCGCCGACGGACCCGACATTGTTCGCCGAGCTGTCCAGCGTGATGCCGCCCTTGTTGCTGCCCACGCCGGTCAGCCGGTTGGCGATGATCGTGCCGTTCGGCTCGGTGATGGCATTGGTCGAGCTGATCAGCAGGACGGTGCCGCTGTTCAGCACGCCGGCCTGGCCCGCCAAAACACCGATCTGCAACGGCCCGCCCGTCGCGGCCAGCCCGACTGTGGTGTTATTGGCGATGTTCGGCGTGCTGCCGACCGTGCCGGCAGAAAGCGTGCCCGCCACCAGGATGGTGTTCGCGGCGACCAGCAGGCTGCCGTTGGTCGTGATATCGCCCAGCGCGCCAATATTGTTGGAAGTGGCGCCGAGCGAAATGGTGTTGGCGACGCCGGTCAAGGTGGATGCGGTCAGCGCGTTGCCCAGGCCCTGGATCACCGCACCGGTGGCGCGCAGGTCGAGCGCAACCGTGCCGGCGCCGAAATTGGCGGCGACATTGATCGACCCGGCGGTGGGGGTCTGGATCGTGCCACCCGAGGTGATGGCGCCAACCCGCACCAGGCCGGCATTGATGCCGGCGAGCGACGGCAGGTAGCCGGAGCCGAGGGCGACCGTCGTGCCGCTGGTGTTGGGCGCGAGCTCGACGGTGCCGGCATTGATTGCCCCGCTGTTGATCAGCTTGTCGGTCAGCAGGCTGGCGGTGGAGGCGGTGCCCGCGGTGATGACCCCCGCGGCGCCGACCGTGATGCCGCCGGCGTGGCTGTCCTGCAGGTAGACGTTGCCGGTGGCCGTCAGCGAGTCGGTAACCGTCAGCGCGCTGCCACTGACCAGCACGACATTGCCGCTGCTGCTGAAGGTGCCCAGCGTCGTGATCGCATTGCCAGTGCCCAACAGGCTGACGGAGCCAAGACCGTACAGGCCGGACGCCGATTCCACCGTAGCGGCCAGGATCGAGGCGGTATTGGCCTCGGTGAACCCGGTGGATGCGCTGACGGACAGCGTGCCGCCGGCCTGGCCGACCACCCCGCTGCCGATGATCGCCACGGCACCCGACTGCCCCAGCGTGATGCTCGGTGCGATCAGGCTGCCGGACACGGCGATCGTGCCGCCGCCCACGCCGTAGATCTGGGCGTTGTTGGTCGCGCCCACCGAGCCGGTGATGCTGACATCGCCGCCGCCGATATTGCCGGAATACAACGCGGTGCCGGCATTGACCGGACCGGCGAAGGTCACGCCGCCCGTGGTCAGCAGCGAGAACGAATTGCCCGAGCCGACCGAGAAGCTGCCGACCGTGCCGATGGAATTGCCGTTGCTGTTGCTGCCGGCCAGGTTGAGGTCGCCGCCCGCACTGCCGGTCAGCGTGCCGACGGTCAGCAGGTTGGTGTCGGCGGTGCGGCTGATGTTGCCGGTCGCATGCAGGTCCAGCGTGCTGGCGATGCCGGTCAGGTTGACGCTGTTGTCGAAGGCGATGGCCCCGGCGGTGGTGCTCAGCGCGCCGTTGACAGTCGCCCCGCCGATGCGCAGCACCGAGGCGCTGATCCCGGCCAGGTCCGAAGTGGCGATGCCCAGCGTGCCGGCGCTGGCGCCGGTGAACGAGATTGCGAGACCCTTGGTGGCCGGCGCAATCTCCACCGTGCCCGATACGGCCTGGATCACGCCTTGGTTGAACAGGGTGTCGGCCTGGAAAATGATCGCCTTGCCGGCCGTCGGCGCGGTGATGACACCCTGATTGGCGATCGCGATCTGCCCGCCTTCCCCGGCCAGCAGGCTGACCGAGCCGCCGGTGGATCTGAGCGAGCCGGCAACGGCGACGATGGGCGAACCGCCGGCGGCCGGCGGCGTGCCGGGTCCCGCCCCGCCGGTGGCCAGAATGATGTCTCCGCTGGCCGTAACGCTCGTCCCCAGGCCGATCTGGACGTAATTGCCGGCCTCCATCGTCAGGCCGCCGGCACCGATGCTGAATGAGCTCTGTACGTCGATGGTGTTCTTCGCCTGCAGCAGCACGTCGCCGACGAACGCGTCCAGCACACTGGCCTGCAAGGTGTCGGTGGAGCCGGCATCATCGGTAGCCAGCACTGTCCCGCCGAACGCAATGCCGGTGCCCGAGGCGATGATCAGCGTGTCCGGGTCGAGCAGGATCGTGCCGATATTGCCGAATGGCGCGGAGGTATCGACCTGACCAGTGGTCATGCCGAGATGGGTGCCGGAGACCTCGACCAGGCCGCCATTGCCGCCCAGCGGGCCGCCCTTGGCCGAGATCAGCGCATCCATGCTGGTGGTGTCGGACGACAGCAAGGTGACGATCCCGCCATTGCCGTTGACCGTAGCATCGGCGGCGATGGTGGCGCCCTGCTTCACCAGCGTCGTGTGCGCCGTCTTCTCGCCGGAAACCGATGGCCCGCCCTTGGCACGCGCGAGGGTGGTACCAACGGCAACGCTACCGCCGCCGGCCGGGCCGGAAGCGGTGATCTTGGCGGTCGATGCCACGGTCAAGGTACCGGTCGAATTCAGCTCGATCGCGCCGCCCTTGGCGCCGGCACCGGTCCCATTCGCCGTTACAACTCCGGCCACCGTGGCATTGCCACCGCCGACCCGAATCGTTCCACCACCCGTTCGGCCGGAAACATCCAGCTTCGCCGGCGCCGTCACCGAGACGTTGCCGGTGGCGGCGATGGCAATTGTGCCACCCATCGTCGCAGGCGCGTTTCCGGCCGCCGAGAGCTGACCCTCCACCACGATCCCGCCGCCAACACCGTTCAGCGCAACCACGCCGGCCTTGCCGCCCACCGTATTGGCGTGGATCTGCCCGCCGGCATTCACCAGTGTCGTGACCAGGCCATCGGCCGCCCGTGCGGTCAGCTGCACCGTGCCGCCATCGGCGCGGATCACCCCGGTGTTGGTCACCAGCGCGCTTACCGGCTTGCCGTCCGGGCCAAGCGGAGCCTGAGTCACCTGGCTGCTGACGTCGATCGACAGCAGCCCGTCGCCATAAAGATCGAGCGCGGTTCTGCTCGCGCCGGCCAGCACCACGTGGCCGAGCCGGGCGGTGATCGTGCCGGAATTCGCCACCTGCGGCGCCACCAGGGCCGCGAGGCCGGCTTCCTTGACCGTGATGTGGCCCTGGTTCTCCACCCGGGCATTCGGCAGTGCCGCCTGGTCGAAATTCATCGGCCCGCCACCGACGAATGCCTTCATGGCGCCGTCCGACATGCTGGCGGCGGTGACCATCAGGCCGGCGGTGTTGACTTGCGCACCCTTGTAGAAGGTCACGCCGGATTGGTTCATCAGCACGACCTGACCGTTGGCATCGATACGGCCGGCGATCTGCGACGGATTCGGTCCGACAACGCGGTTCAGCGTGACTGCGCTGCTGGAAGGTTGGTTGTATTGAACGCGCTGCCGGCTTCCAACATTGTAGCTCTGCCAGTTGAGCGCAGCGCGATTGCTCGCCTGGTTGATCGTCGTCTGGGACGATGACTGGCTGATCGCGGCGGAGCCGGCGACCACACTGCCACCGGTCGGCTGGGCGTTGGGCGCAGGCTGCGCAAGCGCCGGAAAAGAAACGACCATGACTGCCGTCGCCTGCAGGGCCGTGCTCATCAGCAGGACGGCGCGCTTGCGGCGCATCAGGCCGACCAGCTTCACCGTTTCCTTGCGTCGCGCCTTAGCCATCGATCAGTCTCCCGGGGTCCGCGTGGTCGCAGCGCTCATCGCAACGCACCCGCCCTGCATTTCAGAAGCGCCCTAGCAGACGCCAGTACAATCCAATTCCATTAAGCCCGGAAATATTGGGCCCTGATCCGCCGGGGTATTTGTTGAAACGGCCCAGCGCCTCAAAGTCCAATTCGGTGTAGCGGGTTACCTGCAGTCGAACGCCGCCACCGGCCGAGGCCACATGCATCGGTGCATCGCTGGCCTGATTCTGCCAAGTCTGGCCCCAATCGTAGAACAGATAGAACTGGGTTGAGATATCGGCCGAAAACCCAAAGACAGACAGGTCCGTGCCGGTATTCAGTTGCAGCTCGACCGTCGTGGCCAATGCCTTGTCGCCTGGTATCTGGCCCGCATAGTAACCACGGGTGAAGCGTGCGCCGCCCAGATAGAATTGTTCTGCGGGCGGCAGAATATCGTTGCTCCACTGACCGGTCAGCAAACCCATCAACGAAACCGTCGCCCCCTCCCAGGGTGAGAACAGCGTCTGCGTGCGACTGATTTCGAAGTTGACCTTGGTGAAGTCGGTCTTCTCGTTGGTGCGCGGGGCGAGGCGCGAGCCTGCGACATCATTCGGTTGCGCACCCAACGCATGCAGACCGTGCGACAGCCGCAGCGATACCGCATTCACGGCGGCCCGGTTCGCGCCGAACCAGAGATCGGACAGCGCATAATCTTCACCGAGCCGCGCGACCCGCAACGAATCGAAGCTGGCCCGAGACAGACTGCCGGAGGAGTTGGTTTTGACCTCCGACTCGATGGCATCGAGCGAGACATAGAGGTTCAAGGTCTGGCGGCGCGACCGGATCACCGGATAGGTCAGCACGCCGCCAAGCACGGACGTGGTGCCGTGATAATCCAGCAGAGCGAGGCCGCTGTTGCCGCCGCCGCTGGGAACCGCGATGCCGGTGCCTGCATAGACGCGAAAACGCAGCCCGGAGCCACCCAGAAACACTTCTTCCGAGAACTGACCGAAATTCTGGCTGTTCGGGAAGGTGTGATAATAGGAGAACTCAGTGCGCTCGCCGAATTCGGAAAAGCTGTTGAAGTCGAGCACGCCGAGCGCCTCGATCGGACCGGTCTGATCGAACGCGCGATTATCGAACGCAGCCACACCGGAAACCTTGCGGCGCGTGACCTGCGCGATCAGGTTCAACGCACCCGGTTCGTCGGTTGAGGGCTGCAGTACCGCGCGCAGGCTGACTCCGGGAACGTCCTGAGCGAGCAGCAGGTAGCGTTCCAGGGTTGCGGCATCGATCGGCTGCTTTTCGGTCAGCCGGTGCAGGAATCGCAGAACCTGGGTTCCGGCCGGGCCGATATCGCCGTCCAGCTTGACGCTCGCGATGCGACCTTCCGTGATGATGAAGCGTAGGTGGCCGCTGGCATCCAGCTTGGCTGAGACGGTGGTCAGAACGTAACCGGCGGCGCGGTATTCCTTCAGGATGGCCTGTCGCGCGGCATCGATCTTCGGCAGCGGCACTGCGGGGCCGGTCAGGCCATCGAGATTCGTGGCAAACGCGCTGACAGGAAACGCCGTGGCGCCATCCACCGAGACCGAGGAGACCCGCACCATCCGGTTGGGCACTTCGGCGCCCGGTGGCGGCAAGGCGGGCAACGCTGCGCCCGGTGCGACGGCGGGCGGTGCCGGCGGCAATACGCGCTGCACCGGCGAACCCTGCGGCACTTGTCGAAGCTGTTGCTGCGGCACTGCACCCGGTGTTTGCGCCATCGCGCCATGCATCAGCATGCTGCCAGCGAGCAGAACCCCCCAAAGCCCATATTTCACAGGTGCAGCCAAGCTTGCTGTCCGGCGCACGTGCCGGTCGTCCCCCCTATGCTTCACCATTCGCCTCTATTTCGCGCGCGCTTTGAATCTGAGCTACGGAACTATCGCGTAAGTGTGATGATACGTCAAGGAATTCACGGCATTTCCGAACGGTTTTATCCCGAGAAAGGAACGATGCCGGCCAGTCAATCGGCTCCGTCAGGATTAATAAATCCTGCGCACAGGGGGGCAGAATTCTTTCTTGGCCTCGACCGTTCCTCTGCCGGAGGCGGTTCAACCCGAAACGTGGAAAACCGCCTTGCCGCCGATACGACGCTCGCGCAAGGCGGTCGCGACCTCGGCCAGGTAACGCCAGCTTCGCTCCGAGCCGATGCGAGGGCGCAATGCACCGGTGGCGACCAGCGTAACCAGCAAGGCAAGGTCGGGGGCAAACTGCTCCTCCGGCCCGGAAGTGAAATAGAAAAAGCTTTGCAGCCTGGCGTTCTGTGCCGCCCGAAAATCGGCAAAGCTCAGCGCGCTGGTTTCGCCGGAAGAGTTGCCGAACACCACGATCACACCGCCAGGCTCGATCAGCCGCAAAGAGGCAGTCAGGGATGCGCCCCCGGCGGATTCGAGGATGAGGGCAAAGCGGCGCTGGACGGCATCGATGCCGACGGCGATTTCCGCCGCACCCAGGTCCTGCAGCCCGGCGCCGCGAGATGGTGAACCGACCACCGCCGTGACCCATGCCCCGGAACGCGCCGCAAGCTGCACCGCCAGATGGCCGACGCCGCCGGCAGCGCCGGTGATCAATACGCGCCGACCCAGCAACGGCGCCCCATGCCGCAGCGTACGCAGCGCCGTCAGGCCAGCCACCGGCAGCACCGAAGCGGCCGCGAAACTCACACTATCCGGAAGCATGGCGATCCGGTGTGTCGGCACCCCGACACGCTCCACCCAGCCGCCATCATCGGTCAGGGCGACGATCCGGGCTCCAGCCGGCGGGCCGCTGCCGTCCGCCGCCGGCTGTAACACCTCTCCGCTGATATCCTGGCCCGGCACCCAGCCTTCCGGATTGTTGCCGAAGGATCGCAGTTCACCTCGGTTCAGGGAAAATGCACGCACGGCCACCAGCGCCTCATTCGCGGCCGGTTTTGGCTCAGCCAGGTCCCGCAGCATCACCGGTGCGGGTCCATCGGGGGTGTTGACCAGACCGAGCATCTGCTTCTCCCTCTCCGGCGAACGAAGAGAGGGAAGCGTAGCATGGCACGGATGACCGGCGGAGAGGCGATCGTCGACAGTCTGCTGAGGCACGGGATCGACACCGTGTTCGGCCTGCCCGGTGTACAGGTTTATGGTTTGTTCGACGCGTTTGCGCGCGCCTCCAACCGGCTCCGCCTGATCAACGCACGGCATGAGCAGACCACCGCATACATGGCCCTTGGCTATGCCTGCGCGACCGGCCGTCCCGCCGTTTATTCCGTCGTTCCCGGTCCTGGAGTGCTGAACACGACCGCGGCACTCGCCACTGCCTGGGGCGTGAATGCGCCGGTGCTCTGCCTGACCGGCCAGGTGCCGAGTGCGCTGATCGGTCGCGGCCGAGGCTCGTTGCACGAACTGCCGGACCAGCTTGCGACACTGCGCAGCCTGTTGAAATGGGCCGACCGGATCGAACACCCGAGCCAGGCACCGTATCTGGTGGCGCGGGCGTTTCAGGAAATGCAGTCTGGGCGGCGCAGTCCGGTCGCTTTGGAGATGCCCTGGGACCAGTTCCCAGCAGTGGCCGATGTCACGCCGCATGACCCGCTGCCGGTGTATCCGAACCCGGTGCCGGACACCGCCAAAGTCGAAGCGCTGACCAAGCTGATCGATGGTGCGCGTTCGCCCATGCTGTGGGTCGGCGGTGGTGCGCTGCACGCCGCGGCAGAAATCCGCGCGCTGGCCGAGCGGATCGGTGCACCGGTGGTCTCCTTCCGCGGTGGCCGTGGCATCATCGACGACCGCGATGCGCTCGGGCTGACCATTCCGGCGGCCTATCGGCTGTGGCGGGACACCGATCTGCTGATCGGATTCGGCACGCGGCTGGAAGTGCCGACGATGCGTTGGGGCGCGATGCCGGCCGGGATGAAGGTCGCGCGGGTCGACATCGATCCGGCGGAAATGCGTCGGCTGAAAGTGGATATCGGCATCGTCGCCGACAGCGCCGATGCAGCGCGTGCGCTCACCGCCGCCGTGTCGGCGCGCAATGATCCAGCCCGCAGCACCGCCATCGCCCGCGCCAAAACCGAGGCGGCGGAAGCAATTCAGGCGGTGCAACCGCAAATGGGATTTCTGGAGGCGATCCGTGCCGTGCTGCCCGAGGACGGCATTCTCTGCGATGAGATGACGCAGGCAGGCTACGTATCCTGGTTCGGCTTTCCGTTCCACACGCCCCGGTCTCTAATCACCTCAGGCTTCTCCGGCACGCTCGGCGCGGGATTTCCCACCGCGCTCGGCGTGAAAGTGGCCTGTCCCGACCGGGCCGTCGTGTCATTGACCGGCGATGGTGGCTTCCTGTTCGGCGGTTCGGAACTGGCGACCGCCGTGCAGCACGGCATCAACCTGGTCACCGTGCTGTTCAATAACGGCGCCTACGGCAACGTGCTGCGCGATCAGCGCCGGCTGTTCGAGGGCCGGGAGTCCGGCTCTAGCCTGCGCAATCCCGATTTCCAGACGTACGCGCGGAGTTTCGGCGTGCCGTCCTGGCAGGTGAGCGACGCAACCGGGCTGCGCACGGCGTTAACGGAAGCGTTGGCCGCGCACGCGCCGGCACTGATCGAGGTGCAGACCGATATCACCCAGGAGTTCGCGCCCTGGGAATTCATCTCGCCCGGGCGTGGCTGAACCCGACTCGCCCCGGACTCGCACCGCGAATAACCTGCCACGACGAAAATGGGGGAACCGACCATGGCACCGAACACCAAGCGCGTGTTCTACGTGAAATACCTGTCTTCACCACTCTACGCGCAGATCCTGGCACAGCGACCGGACGTGCAGCTGGACCGGCTGGAGAATGAAAGTCCAGACGACGAGGTCGCACCGATCCTGTCAGCGGCTCATGTCTTTCAGGTCGGCGCGTCGCGCCAGGTGATCGCACCGCATTTCCATGTCAGCGCGGCCTTGTTGCGACGCACGCCGAACCTGGTCGCGGTCTCCTCCAACGGCGCGGGCTATGATCCGGTCGATGTGGATGCCTGCACAGATCAGGGCCTGGCGGTGGTGAATCAGTCCGGCGGCAACAAGGAAGGTGTCGCGGAGCATGCGTTGGCAATGATGCTGACGCTGTCGAAGCGCATCATCGAGACCGACCGGCGGATGCGCGCCGGCCCGGACATCCCACGCAATGGCTATATCGGCCGCGAGCTGCTCAACCGCACCGTTGGCGTTATCGGCATCGGCAATGTCGGTAGCCGCCTCGCCGAACTGTGCCGCGGCCTGTTCAACATGCGGGTTCTGGCATACGACCCGCTGCTGACAGCGGAGCAGGTGAAACAGCGCGGCGCGGAGAAGGTCGAACTCGACGACCTGCTGCGGCAGGCGGACTTCGTTTCCGTTCACTGCCCGCTGACCCGGGACTCGCGGCGGATGATGGACGCGCGCGCCTTCGCGCAGATGCGCCCCGAAGCGTATTTCGTCACCACGGCGCGCGGCTTCATCCACGACGAGGCGGCGCTGGCAGAAGCGCTCTCAGCAAAGCGGATTGCCGGCGCCGGCCTGGATGTGTGGGAAGAGGAGCCACCGCCGCATGATCATCCGCTGTTGAAGTTCGACAACGTGCTGGTCAGCCCGCACACGGCCGGCGCGACCGAGGAATCGCGTGAGAACATGGCTCGGTTCGCCGCCGAACAGGTACTGGACATCCTGGACGGCAAGCGCCCCCCGCGGCTGATCAATCCCGAGGTGTGGCCGGCCTACTGCGACCGCTTCGAGCGGATCATGGGATTCCGGCCGGAGGGATGACGCGGTCCGTCACGTAGCGTCTGGCTCGGTCGGCGCTCACCGGGACAGTGGGCGACGGTGGGCGGGCGTGATCTCTGGCGGTACGGATGAAGGCAATCCGTGGATGCCGCGCCTTCGCCCGGCATGACGGATGGAGCCCAGCCGATCGAGACCAGAACCTCGCGCCCGTCCGGGAAATGGCGGCACTTTGGCCATCGCAGCCTGACGGCCCGCCGGTAACGTCAGCGCGTGGTTCCGTCACGCGATTGAATTGCCCGCCATTGCGCCACGTTGCGTGCATGCTGCTGCAGGGTGCGGGCAAAGACGTGGCCACCAGTGCCATCGGCGACAAAATACAGGTCGTCGCTCGCCTGGGGATGCAGCACGGCCTGGATTGACGCGAGGCCCGGCGAGCAGATCGGGCCAGGTGGCAGCCCGGCGCTCCGATAGGTGTTGAATGGATCGTCGCGCTCCAGATCGCCACGGGTCAGTTTGCGATCCAGCGCGCCACGCCCGTCGCTCGCCGCATAGGCGACGGTCGGGTCTGCCTGCAGCCGCATGCCGGCCCGCAGGCGATTGAGGAACACCGCCGCGACATGCGGCCGCTCGGCCGGAACGGCGGTCTCGCGTTCCACGATGCTGGCGAGAATCAGCGCCTCGCGAGCGGTGGCCAAACCCAGGCCGGGCGCGCGATGGGCCCAGGCATCGGCGAGTTCTTTGGTCATCGCGGCTTCGGCTCGGGCCAGAATGGCGGCCCGTGCGGTGCCGTACTCATACGCATAGGTCTGCGGCAGAACGCTGCCCTCCGGCGGCACCGAGACTGATCCGGTTGCTGCGTCGGCACCTGCCAGCAAGGCCGCGATCTGATGTGCCGTCAGCCCCTCCGGAATGGTCAGGAAGTGCTCCACCGGTCGCGCCGTCCGCAGCACCGACAGCACCTGGCGCATGGACGCGTGGGCTGGAAATTGCAGTTCCGCGGCATGCACCGGTCCTTCCCGAGCGCTGGTCGCGACCAGGAGCCGGAACAGCAACGGGGCGGCGATGATCTCCTGCGCCTGCAAGGTGGCCGCCACGTCGGTCACACCGCCGCGGGGAATGACGACGGCGCGTTCATCCGGCAACGGTCCGGGGCGATCCATCGCATAACGTCCGCCCCAAGCGCCCGCCGCAAAACATGCAGCCACAACCACCAGCGCCAGGCAGACCCGGAGCAGAGCAACGCGTGCCTCGGGCTGCCCTGCGTCAGGCGGCGGCGCGGAAGATGACGGAGGCGTTGGTGCCGCCAAAGCCGAAACTGTTGGACAGAGCGAGTTCGATCTTGCGCTGCTGCGCGGTTTTGGCCACCCGGTCGATGCGGCTTTCCCGGCTCGGTTGCTCCAGATTCAAGGTCGGCGGTGCAACATTGTCGCGCACTGCCAGGATGGAGAAGATCGCCTCCACCGCGCCGGCCGCACCAAGCAAATGACCCGTGGCGGATTTGGTAGAGGACATTGCCAGAGCACTCGCGGAGTTGCCGAACAGGCGTTCCACCGCCTCCAGCTCCAGATCGTCGCCCAGGGGCGTGGAGGTCCCGTGCGCATTGACATACTGGATGTCGGCCGGATCGACGCCGCCATTCTTCATCGCCGCCTTCATTGAGCGGAAGGCGCCGTCATGGCCATCCGCCGGAGCGGTGATGTGGTAGGCGTCACCAGACATGCCGTAACCCGCGATCTCCGCGTAGATCTTGGCGCCACGCCGCTTCGCGTGCTCGTACTCCTCCAGCACCAGAATGCCGGAGCCCTCGCCCATTACGAAACCATCTCGATCCTTGTCCCAGGGGCGAGACGCCTCGGCAGGCCGATCGTTGAAGCCGGTAGACAGCGCCCGTGAGGCGCAGAATCCAGCAATGCCAAGCTCGCAGACGGTCGCCTCGGCGCCGCCGGCGACCATCACGTCGGCATCGCCCAGCATGATCAGCCGCGACGCATCGCCGATCGCGTGCACGCCGGTCGCACAAGCTGTCACCACCGAGTGGTTCGGCCCCTTGAAGCCGTATTTGATCGACAGATTGCCAGAGGCCAGGTTGATCAGGGCCGATGGGATGAAGAACGGCGACAGACGCCGGGCGCGGCCTTCGTGCACCTGGATCGATGCCTCGAAAATCGTCTGCAGACCGCCGATTCCGGAGCCGATCATTACGCCAGTGGCGTCGCGCTCCTCCTCGGTTTCCGGCACCCAGCCGGAATCCTCCACCGCTTGGGCGCCCGCGACCATCGCCAGATGGATGAACCGATCCATCTTCTTCTGGTCCTTTACGGGGATCCACTCAGCGATATCCAGCCGGCCCTCGGCCTTGGCGCCCTGGGGCACCTGGCCGGCCACCTTGCAAGCCAGCTCCTTCGTATCGAAGGACTGGATCGCCGCGATCCCCGATTCCGAATTGATCAGGCGTTGCCAGACATGCTCGACCCCGATCCCCAGGGGACAGGCAATGCCCATGCCCGTCACCACCACACGCCGCATCAGCTGCAAATCCTCCGGTAGGCGCCGCTTCAGGCGGCCTTCTGCTTCTCGATATAGTCGATGGCATCCTTCACGGTGCTGATCTTCTCGGCGGCGTCCTCAGGAATTTCGACGCTGAAGGCCTCCTCGAACGCCATCACCAACTCGACGGTGTCCAGGCTGTCGGCTCCCAGGTCGTCGATGAAGGAAGCCTCCGGAGTCACTTTGGACTCCTCGACGCCGAGATGCTCCACCACGATCTTCTTTACCTTATCGGCGATCTCGCTCATCGGCTCAGCCACTCCTGGATTAGGGTCCCGCATAACACATCTCGCCCGGTTCGATTGGCCGCCGGGCAGGACCCGATCGGTGCCGCCGCACCCGTGCCGGACGAAGCTTCGGGCCGCTTAGCATGGTTTCCCTACCCGAGAAAGGTCGCCCGCAAAGCGAACCCCGGGTCACACCATGGCCATTCCGCCATTTACGTGCAGTGTGGCGCCGGTGACCCACCCCGCCTCGTCAGCCGCGAGATAGACCACCGCCGCGGCCACGTCCGCCGGCTGCCCGAGCCTCGCCAGCGGGATCGCGCCGGTCAGCTTCGCCTTCTGCTGTTCCGACAGCTTGTCGGTCATCGGGGTTACGATGAAGCCCGGCGCCACCACATTGACCGTGACGCCGCGCGAGGCAACTTCCTGCGCCAAAGCCTTGGTCATGCCCACTAAACCCGCCTTGGCGGCGGCGTAATTCGCCTGGCCGGCATTGCCGGTCGCGGCCACGATCGATGCGATGTTGATGATCCGCCCCGCCCGCCGCCGGAGCATGCCGCGCAGCGCCGCCCGAGTTCAGGCGAAACGGCGCAGACAGGTCCACCTCCAGCACCGACTGCCAGTCGTCATCGCTCATGCGCAGCGCCAGCATGTCGCGGGTGAAGCCGGCGTTGTTCACCAGGATGTGCAACGGCCCGGCCGCCACTTCCGCGGCTTCCAGCAGCGCGTCCGGCGCGGCCGCATCACGCAGGTCGGCTGGGCAGACATGCGCCCGCTCGCCCAGTTCGACCGCCAGTGTGTCCAGCGCCTCCCGCCGCGTGCCGGACAGCACCACGGACGCACCTTGCGCATGCAGAGCGCGGGCAATTCCGGCACCGATGCCACCCGAAGCGCCGGTTACCAGCGCCGCTTTACCGTCCAGGCGGAACATGATCTTGGCCTCTCGATCAGAGGGTCTTCAACGCCGCCTCGATCTCCGCCGGAGTGGCGGCCGAGGCGGATTTCGCTTCGGGGGCAATGCGTCGGATCAGCCCGGACAGCACCTTGCCGGCGCCCAGTTCCAGGAAGCTGTCGACGCCGAGCGATATCATGGTCTCCACGCATTCGCGCCAGCGGACGGTGGCGGTGACCTGGCGGACCAGCAAATCGGCGATCTCCGCCGGGTCGGTCGCCTTGGCGGCCGTCACGTTGGCGATCAGCGGGACGATCGGCGCGGTGGGCGGGGTCGATTCGAAGGCTTCAGCCATGGCATCCGCCGCGGGCGCCATCAGCGCACAGTGGAACGGGGCAGAGACCGGCAACAGCATGGCGCGGCGGATGCCCATGGCGCTGGCGATCGGAACCGCGCGTTCCACCGCCTCACGGTGGCCGGAGATCACCACCTGGCCGGCACCGTTATCGTTGGCTGGCTGCACCACCTGGCGTTCGTTGGTTGCGCTGTCGGGCACCGGGGCGGCTGCCTCGCAGATTTCCTGGGCCTGCGCCATGTCCGCGCCGAGCAGCGCGGCCATCGCGCCGGTGCCGGCGGGGACTGCCTTCTGCATGGTCTGGCCGCGCAGCTTCAGCAGGCGGGCGGTGTTGCCCAGCGAGAACGCCCCTGCCGCCGCGAGCGCGCTGTACTCGCCCAGCGAGTGCCCCGCCACCAGTGCCGCCTTCTGCTTCAGCCCGAACCCACCTTCCTTTTCCAGCACCCGCAGGACGGCAAGCGAGTGCGCCATCAGGGCGGGCTGGGCGTTCTCCGTCAGGGTGAGCTCCTCCGCGGGGCCCTCGAACATCAGGAGGGAGAGCTTCTGGTGGAGGGTTTCGTCCACCTCCTCGAACACCTCGCGTGCCGGCGCGAAGGCGGCGGCGAGGTCGCGCCCCATGCCGACGGCCTGGCTGCCCTGTCCGGGGAAGATGAAGGCGTGAACCGGCATCCGATTAGGCTCCTTGCGGTTTCGGCGCTGCGGTGATGACCGGGGCGTAACCGCGGGTTCAAGAAACTGTCAATGGTGCCGGGTCGTGCACTGGCTAGCCGTTCGGCGGCGTGACCAAGTCCTGGACCTGTCGGGCGGCACACGATGCGGAACGCCAAGGCCGGCGCGCGGCCCCGCCCGCCATGGACTGCCGGGCCGGAAAACGTCGGTCAAGGTGCCGGGAAAGGCGACGATGTCGCGCTCCTCCTGCCCGGCGATCGCGGGCTTCTCACCAGCCCTGCGATGGAAGGGCGGATCCTGCCGGTCGATATTGGCACGATAGCGGACCGGACGATCGTCAAATTCCTCGACCGAGCCATCCTGCCCGGGGAACTTGCTTTGTAGCAACGATACCGGAATTAACTTTGCCATGGCGTTACACAGCCAGAAGCGACGGAGCTCGCCCGGGTCATCCGCGTTTTGCCCGCCAGCCGGAAGTCGAACCGGCTGATGTGGTGAAAGCCGGCGCCCGGACCTGGTAGCGGGCCAGCGCGAGCGCGGCCTCCCCCACCGGCAGCAACGCCCGGATCGAACCTTCGGCTCCGCGCCGGTGCACCAACCGCGCAGACGAAACCACGGTGACCGGACGAGAAGACCCTCGGGCTATTCCGGGATGTGCAGACGCACGGACACCGGGCAGTGGTCCGACAGGCGTTGCTTCCACACCGGATCGGTCTCCTGATAAACCAGGACCCGCAACGAATTGGGCTGCAGCCAGACGCGCGCGGGGCCCCCCGCAATGATCTGGTCGATGAAGGCCTCATGTCCCCAGCACGGGCTTGAGTGGCCCTCATTTGCCCGCACCAGTGGTGCAGCGCGTTGCAGCGCAGACCACATCTGGTCACGACCCTCCATCGTGCGGTTGAAATCGCCGAGCAGCAGGAACGCCGTTGCGTCCCGTTGACGCGCGGCGATCCAGTCCTGCAATGACGCGATCTGGTCAAGCAACGTAGTACAGGACCGACGGGTGCTGCGATTGAGTTGCTGCTCGGGACAGCCGGTTTTGAGATGCACGACGAGAACGCGCAAGGCGCCCTCGTGCAGGTGAAGCGTGATATCGGCCCCGCTGCGGAGCTGTGACGACGGATCACCCGCGAGCGCTGTAAGGTCGGATTGACGTCGTAATTCAGCCCGCGACGCACCGCAACTCCGACACGCTGCACCCGCCGCTCGTGAGTCAAATGCACCGAATAGCGATCGGACGAGAAGACACGCAGCGCGGCGGCGCGGCCGTCCACTTCCTGCAGCGCCACCAGGTCGGCATCGAGCTGCAGCGCATATTGGCGCAGCCGGTCGAAATCCTCCTGCCGGCGCGGATGCACGTCGGCTGGCAGGGCTCGATCACCGGCCGCACGCTCGGTGAGCCAGTTGAGGTTCCAGGTGGCCACCTTCAACTCGGCTGCCTGCGCGCATGGGGTCGCCGACAGACAGATCAGCACCAGCCAGATACAGTGCTTCACCGCAGCAGATCCATGGCGTCTGGGACTTCGGCCCGCGGCAACGGCTCCCGCAGGTCCGTCGCCCCGCATTGCCGCAGATATGCAGCCGCCCACCATGCCCGCATCCCGTTAGGCTAAGGTATCGACTTGAGGTAGTCCACCACCGCCCAGGCATCCTCCTTGGACATGCGGTAGGGCGGCATCGGCGGCAAAGGGTGCGAGCCGTCCGGGCGCTGTCCGGTCTGCAGGAAAATCGCCGTCTGGGCAGCCGTCCAGTTATGCGGCAGCCCCGCCAACGGCGGCGCATGTTCGGCAAACGGCATTGGATGCAACGGACGGAACCCGATCGGTGCGCCATGCAGCGCCTCAGCCGTCACCAGCTCGCCCTTCGTGTCCCGCGGCGTATGGCAGTCGCCGCACATGCCGACCTGCTCCACGATATAGCGACCACGCGCAGTCTGTGCCTGGGCGACCATCGTCATCGCCACACAGATCACGCCACTCAGCAGAACAGCCCGCATCCGCGCCTCCCCACAACGTCCTGATTGGACGACGCTTGATGGAGAAGAAACCGCGATTTGCCAATTGATTCGTTTAGGCTGCGGGCTTGTTTTCGGAACCCCAGAAGTGGTCGACGTGCTGCCAGCCGGCAAGCGCGACTGGCCGTTCCCGGTTCTACAGCGAGAGGGCTTCGCTGTCGGGGACGCCTTCGCCGGCCACCGGCCCAATATCGGACGGCGAGAGGCGAGACGCCTCGTCCACGCAGGCCTCCACTGCCTCGCGCAGCGAACTCGCATAATATTCCGCGCCCAGGGCACTGCGCAGCCGCTCGTCGCGCAGGATCTCCGCGTCCGCTGGCCACAGCCCGACCATCACCGGCACCCCGGGCACGCGATGGCGCAGGCGGCGGATCAGGTAGCGCAGATGCGACAGGCTGCCGTCGAGATGCAGGTAGGAGATGCAGAGCATTGCCACGCCATCCGCCTCCAGACGGGAAATGCTGCTGCGCGACACCGCGTCGTGCGGCACCACTCGGGCACCGATCCCGTGCTTGCCCAGCAATTGCACCAGCATGGCGGAGACCGGCTCGTCCAACGGGCCTCTTCCGGCGATGCACAGGACCGCTGCCCCGTCCTGCCACGCTTGCGGCAAAGGCTCCGCCGGCCCGCGCGGTGCCGGTTGCCGCGGCAGATCCTGTTCGGCGCGTGACGGTGCCGCAACATCCTGGTCCCGCTCCGACTCCGGCGGATCGATGTCGTCATGTTCCGCCAGGTCTTCGATCAATTCGAAGCTGGCCTCCTCGATCCGGTCGATCTGCAGCGCCGTCAGCACACCACGCGCCGCATCGTTGGCGGCGAGTTGCAGGCCCTTCAGTGCCACCTCGTCGTAGTAGGACGACAAAGGCCGCCGCTTCAGCAGCAGTTCAGCCTGGTCCTGCGCCTCGTCCGGGTCACCCGCCAACATACGCTGATAGAAGCTTTCCACAGGCGTCAACGCCGGCCGATCGCCCAGGATGACGTCCAAGAACTCCAGCCGCTCCACGTGCCGGCCCAGCACGACCAGGCACAGCGTCAGCGGGGTCGACAGGATCAGGCCGAGCGGCCCCCAGAGCCAGGTCCAGAATGTCGCCGCGACGACCACCGAAAATGGCGACAGGCCGGTGCTGCGGCCGTACATCAGCGGCTCCACAACCTGGCCCATCATTGGTTCGGTCACCAAATAAAGTGCCGCGGTCCACAGCACCATGTGCCAGCCTGGATCGACCGCGGCCGCAAGGGTCAACGGCAGCACGGCCGAGAGCGGTGCCCCGATATAGGGCACGAACCGGAGCAGCATCGCGACCACTGCCCAGAGCACCGGCGATGGAATACCGATGAAGAACAGCCCGGTGCCAATGATCACGCCGAAGGCGGTATTGATGGCGAGCTGGGTGAGGAAGTAACGCGAGAGGCGACGGGCTGCATCGTTCATCGCGATCGTGGTGCGATGCAGGTCGGACGAACCGAACAGGCGGATCAGGCGATCGCGCAGGTCCTCGCGCTGCAACAGCACGAAGATCGATACCAGAAACACGATCGCCGTGGTGGACAGCGGATCGACCACCGGGGCGACGATGCGTTCGGCAAGCTGAATGGCGGTGGGATCGGGCTGATGCACCTCCACCGGGATCGGTTTCGGAGCCGCATTGCCCGGGGGTTCGGCCGGCGTCCCCGGTTCGGTGGGTTTTGGTGGTGTCGTACCGTCCAGCTGACGCCCCAGCCCACTCATCACCGACTGCATGCGGCCCAGCGCAAACTGCTGCACCGTTTCCACCTTCTGCTGAATGGTGCTGGCATAGCGCGGCACTTCAGCGGCCAGATCGGCGATCTGGGTGCCGATCAGCGTGCCCACCGCGAGGATGACCCCCAGTGCCAGGATCACTGCCAGCAGGGCGGAGGGCACGCGCGGCAGATGCGCCCGGCGCAACAAATTGACCAAGGGCGCCAGCAGAAAGGACAGCAGCACCGCCAGGGTGATCGGGATCAACACGGTGCGGCCGAGGTACAGGCCGGCGACGACCACCACGCCCACCGCCAACGTGAGCAGGCCGGACAGGCCGGGCGTTTCCGCCGGCGGCACCTGGGCCGGACGACGTTCGAGATTGCTGGGTTTGTTCGGCATCAGCTCGATGTATGGCAGGGGCGTAGCGCGACACTCGAACGCACAGACCGGGCAGGTCGTTGCATCACACCACCAACAGCACTGGCTGCCGGGCGCATTATGATGGCTGCGCCGGTATCAAGACCTCGCGCAACACCGCGCGCGCCGCTCGCCCTGCGGCCAGGTCGGTCGCATTCACGATCGCCACACGAAACCCACCGGGGGGCATGGCGTGGTGCCCGGGCTCACGCTCCTCATGAAAGGTGATCTGCACGCTGGAGACATCGGGCATCTCGCGCACCGCCTGCACCAGCTTCGGCGGGGGGTGGCGATAACGCCGGCCATGCGGGGCGAACAACACGACGCTGTAGCCGTCACGCCGGTCGGCGTCCGCGAAATCCCAGGTGCCCGTGGCATAGAGTCGCACCAGCGCTTCAACCCAGCCGGCGCCGTACAGGTCCGGCCATTGGTCGGCGAAGCGCAGATGCGCCTCGATAATGCGGCCGCCGATCGTCTCGAAATTCGCCATGCCGGTATAGCCGCGCAGATGCCGACCCGCCCAGGCGCCACACCAATCCTCGACCTCCGGCAGCGATCCCGCATGGATGGTCCAGTGGTCGAACGTGCCACCCGATGTCGCCTCGCCGGTGGTGTGACGCCACCAGCGGGGTTCACCGTTCACCAATGCGACATCCGTGCTGACATGCGCGCCGGTCAAAAGGGTGCACCAGAAGTGCCCCGCGGTCAGCGCGGCCTGGTATTCCTCCGCCGAATGGATCGGCTGGCTGCCGGTGCCCATGCCCCGCAAATTCATGATCGGTTTGGAGAATACCGGGAAGCGTGGCGGCATCACCCCATGCGGCGCTGCGTCCAGCCCCTGCGACAGGGCAACCGCCAGCTTGTCGTAGATCCAGCGGTGCTGCGGATACCACACCCAGGAATCGGCATCCTCGGTGGAGATGCGGACATCCTCCGGGCAGGGAATCCCTTCGAAGTACTGGAACCGCCAGGGGTCGACCTCACAGATCGGCATGGCTCAGCCGGTCCTGCTGTGCAGGCTGTGGCGGCTGGCGACGCTGTGGCGACTGGACATCGGGTTGCCTTCTGGTCGGGGCCGCGCAGGATAAAGGGGCTGCCCCGGGTTCCGCCAATCACACCTTTCGGTTGCGGGTTGCCGCGAATGAACGCTTCAGGTTATAGGTAGGTGATGTTCTGTGGCCTGCACCTCGCCTGTCGCACCGCCCGCGCCGTCGCGCGTGGCTCCGCGCGCATGCTGGCCACCTCGATTGCCCTCGGCCTCCTCCTTCGACTTAGCCGCCCCTGAGCGTCGCGCCGGGTCGTTGAACGCCGGCATCGCTCAGGGGGACCCCTGAGGCCAGAGTTCGTGCAATCCCACCGAGGACCGATCCCATGAGCATCACCCATCCCAGCTTCGGCACGCTGGACGACGACCGCATCATCATCTTCGATACCACGCTGCGCGACGGCGAGCAGTCGCCCGGCTTCTCGATGAATCTGAACGAGAAGCTGCGCATGGCGGAGGCGCTGACCGAACTGGGCGTCGATGTGATGGAGGCCGGCTTCCCGATCGCCTCCCCCGGCGACTACGAGAGCGTCAAGGCGATCAGCGAGAGCATCGGCCAGCGCGATGACAGCCCGGTGATCTGCGGCCTGGCACGCACCGGGCGGGAGGACGTGCTACGCGCCGCTGACGCCGTGCGGGCCGCCAAGCGCAAGCGCATCCACATCTTCATTTCCACCAGTCCGCTGCACATGAAATACAAGCTGCGGATGGAGCCGCAGGAAGTGCTGGAAGCCGGTGTCGCCGCGGTGACCCTGGCGCGCCAGTACACCGATGATGTGGAATGGTCGGCCGAGGACGGCACCCGCACCGAGGCCGATTTCCTGTGCCGCTGTGTGGAAGAGGCGATCAAGGCCGGCGCCACCACCATCAACATTCCCGACACCGTCGGCTATGCGCTGCCGGAGGACATGGAGCGGATCTTCACCATGGTCCGCACTCGCGTGCCGGGCGCCGACAAGGTGATCCTGTCCACCCACAACCACAACGACCTGGGCCTGGCGGTGGCAAATACGCTGGCCGCGCTAAGGGTCGGCGTGCGGCAGATCGAATTGACCATCAACGGCATCGGCGAGCGCGCCGGCAACGCCTCGCTGGAAGAGGCGATCATGGCGATCCGCACCCGGCCGGATGCGATGCCTTACAAGAACAGCATCAAGACCGAAAACATCCTGCGGGTGTCGAAGCTGCTGTCCACCATTACCGGGTTCGACGTGCAGCCGAACAAGGCCATTGTCGGCCGCAATGCCTTCGCGCACGAGGCCGGCATCCATCAGGACGGCGTGCTGAAGCATGCCGGAACCTATGAGATCATGACGCCGGAGAGCGTCGGCTGGACCAAGTCAAACCTGGTGATGGGCAAGCATTCAGGTCGCGCGGCGTTCCGCGACAAGCTGAAGGCGCTGGGATACACGATTGGCGATAACCAGCTGAACGATGCGTTCCGCCGCTTCAAGGACCTGGCCGACCGCAAGAAGGTGGTATTCGACGACGATATCGTGGCACTGGTCGATGATGAGGTGATGCGCGACCACCAGCGCATCCGCTTCGTGTCGCTGGACCTGCATGCCGGATCGAAGGGCCCGGCACGGGCCGAGATGGAGCTGGAGGTGGACGGCGAGGTCAAGCGCGCCGAGAGCGTCGGCGATGGCCCGGTCGACGCGACCTTCGCGGCCATCCAGCAGATCTTTCCCCATACCGCGAACCTCGTGCTGTTCTCGGTCGGTGCGGTGACCCAGGGCACTGATGCGCAGGCCAAGACGACGGTTCGGCTGGAGGAGAACGGCAAGATGGTGGACGGCCAGGGTGCCGACACCGACACGATCGTTGCCTCTGCCCGCGCTTATGTACATGCGCTGAACAAGCTGCTGGTGAAGCGCCAGCGCACGGAGCCGCAGGCCCTGTCCGCCTGAAGCCGCCGTTCGCAACCTGTCCCACCGGTTCACGCCTGGTGGGGTCGGCCGAACCTCCGCGAGCGGGGCCGGGCGTGACCCGGCCCTGGGTTCGCGGACAACCGTGCCACGGCTCAGGAACCGCGCACTGCCATTGAGAGGACGATGGCTGGGTCAATCCCGGCCATGGCGGAGAGGTTTGCGGCCACGCCCCGCTTGTTCCTGATCCCATCACACCGGAAGCATGCGCGGGATCGACAGCCAACGCCTGCCTCCAGTTCGGACCACAGGTGGCGGTGGCGCGCCCGCGCCCATACACGTTACGGCAGCCGCTGGCCGGCCGTACAGTGTCGCGCCGGCCGCAGGCTCGGCATCCCCACAACTAGGGGCTTGGGACTACGGGCATCGCTGTTCGGCGCGCGATCAGCGCCAATGCTACGCCGGTTCCTGATATCGCACGCGCGAAATACCGGTGTGTCCAAGCCGGTCGTGGGTGGCGCGCCTGCGCCCGCCACGACGTGGTCGACATTCGCCATCGACTATCGCAAGGCGCATCGGGCGAGACGCGGACGCGCACCTGCGTCGGCATGATGAGGTTGGTGAGTCGTGCGGTGGCGGCCGCCCCAGGCGGAGCCGCTACGCGGCCAGCTTCTGCACGAAGCGCTGCTGCCGCCACTTCATCAGCCGCCAGGCCGCCCGGGCTGACAGATCGGACATCCGGCCGCGCGGCTTCAGACCAACCGCCTTGAAGATCATGCCCATGCCGCGCTCGATATGGCGAAAGCGGTAGAAGCCAATGGCGCGGGACATGTAGGCAGCGGTGCAGCGGCCGTGCTCGAATACCTCGTCGGGCGCCTCGTTGCCGCAGTGCCAGGCATAGGCGAGTTCGGCGTCCTCGCTCTCGCCGATCCGGCCCAGCGCGATGCGCAGGCGGCGTACCACGCCGATATTCTCGCGGGCCAGGTAGCGCCTCATGTGGTCGTAGAACAGCTTGAAGTGGCGAAACTCATCAGCCGCGATGTTTTTGCAGACCTGTTTCAGGACCGGCTCGTCGGTCGCCTCGGCCAAAGCCGAATAATAGGAGGATGTGCCGGTCTCCACCATGCAGCGGGCGATGAGTTCGCCGGTGCGCGAGCCGCGCACCGACGCCGCTGCGTCCAGCGGCAGTTGGTAGCCGGCGCGATAGCGCTCGAACGCCGCCACATAGTTCCATTCGGGATCGGCGATAGTGGCCCACCGCCCCAGCGCGTCGCCGTGCTGGATCTCTTCCTCGGCCCAGTATTCCGCCGCCTGGCGGAAATCCGGGTCGTCCGGGAACACCTGGCACAGATAGCGCGCGTAGTCGCGACCATTGCGCTCCACCATGGCCGCCGCCTTCACCAGCGGAACGACCGCGGGATCGACCTTGCTTGGGTCGAACCGGTCCCAGGCAATCTCCTCGATCCGCCAGTGTTTCATTGCTTGTTCGCTGCCCTCTGCCTGCCGGTAACCGTGCCGGGTCAAGCGTCTAGGCTTGTCGGCCTGCTCCCGGCACGCACCGGATGATGGAATTGAACCGCCACGACCCTGCCATCCGCGGGCAGGTTCCGGAAGCCCCCGTCGTGGCAAATCCAACACAGTTGCTTCCACCTGTGGTGTTTGCGCCACGCGACCTTTCCAGAACGCTATGGGGACTGGATGACCCAGAAAGCTGTCAGCCCCCGATCCGCTCGATATCCGCCCCACAGGCCGCGAGCTTCTGCTCCACCGCCTCGTAGCCCCGGTCCAGGTGGTAAACCCGGTTCACCACCGTCTCTCCCTTCGCCGCCAGCCCTGCCAGCACCAGCGACACCGACGCCCGCAGGTCGGTCGCCATCACCGGCGCCCCGGACAGCGACGGCACGCCCCGCACAATCGCCGACGCGCCGTGCACATTGATCCGCGCGCCCATGCGATTCAGCTCCGGCACGTGCATGAAGCGGTTCTCGAAGATCGTCTCGGTCACCATCGCGGCGCCCTCGGCGACCGACATCAGCACCATGAACTGCGCCTGCATGTCGGTGGGAAAGCCGGGATAGGGTTCGGTCATCGCATCTGCGCCGTGCAGTCCGTTCAGCCGGTGCACCTCCAATCCATCGGGCTGCTCGACAATCTCCACCCCCGCCTCGCGCAGGGTGCGCACCACCGCGCCGAGATGATCCAGCTTCGCGCCGCGCAGAAACACTGACCCGCCGGACACAGCCGCGGCGCAGGCATAGGTGCCGGTCTCGATCCGGTCCGGGATGACCCGATGCTCCGCGCCGTGCAGCCGCTCCACGCCGTCGATCACAAGCTTGTCGGTGCCGATGCCCTCGATCCGCGCGCCCATCGCCACCAGGCATTCCGCCAGGTCGCCGATCTCCGGCTCGCGGGCGGCATTGGCCAGTGTCGTGCGTCCTTCGGCCAGGGTCGCCGCCATCAACAGATTCTCGGTCGCGCCGACCGAGATAAATGGAAACACGATCGTGGCGCCGCGCAGGCGACCTTCCACCCGCGCGTCGATGTAGCCGCTCTCGAGCACGATCCGGGCGCCCATCTGCTCCAGCCCTTTCAGGTGCAGATCGACGGGACGGGTGCCGATCGCGCAACCGCCGGGCAGCGACACGCGGGCCTCTCCGACGCGGGCCAGCAGCGGGCCGAGTACCAGCACCGAAGCGCGCATCTTGCGCACGATGTCGTAGGGCGCCTCGGTATTGGTGATCGATCCGCCGAGCGACAGGGCACGGCCGTCGTTGGCCATGGGCTCGACGGCAATGCCGTGCTGTGCCAGCAGAAGCGCCATGGTTTCGATATCGGCAAGACGGGGCACGTTCGACAGCACCAGGCGGTCACCCGTCAGCAGGCCGGCCGCCATCAGCGGCAGCGTGGCATTCTTGGCGCCACCGATCAGTATTTCGCCGGAGAGCGGCCGGCCGCCGCGGATTCGAATGCGGTCCATGAGCTAAAGCCTCGGCAGGGCAACGCCACGTTGCCGCATGTATTTGCCCGCCTTGTCAGCGTAGCTGGTTTCACAGGGTTCGTTCCCTTGCAGGAACAGAAACTGGCAGATGCCCTCATTGGCGTAGATTTGCGCTGGCAGCGGTGTGGTGTTGGAGATTTCGATCGTCACCTGGCCTTCCCATTCCGGTTCCAGCGGCGTGACGTTCACGATGATGCCGCAGCGCGCATAGGTGGACTTGCCCAGGCACACCACCAGGATGTCGCGCGGAATGCGGAAATACTCCACCGTGCGGCCCAGCGCGAAACTATTAGGCGGGATGATGCAAATCGCCGTCTGGCGGTCGACGAAGCTGCCGGGGGCGAAATCCTTCGGATCGACCACCGCCGACTCGATGTTGGTGAACAGCTTGAACTCATCCGCGATGCGCGCGTCGTAGCCGTAGCTGGACAGGCCGTAGCTGATCACGCCGTCGCGTTTCTGCGCCTCGACGAACGGCTCGATCATGGCGTGATCCTGCGCCATGCGGCGAATCCAGCGATCGGACATCACGGGCATGGGCGGGCGAACTCCGGGCTGTGCAGGCGTATGGGTCTAGCGCAGCGATGCAGGGCGCGGCAAACGGATGTGATAGCGATCCGTGCGGCATACCCCGTCATGGCAGGCGCAGGTACCGATGCGCGCCGAATTTGCGAGGTGAGCACGCCCGGTTCGTGTCATGGACGGTCCGATTTTCATCGTGGCCGGGCCTGCTCGGCTGTCTACACCCGTGCGATCGGGCCGCGCAGCCCGCGCTGCATGCTCTGTTCGCAGGTTAGGTGGCAGAGTCAAGTCCGGCCAAGACGCGGGAGGTGCGCTGCTCAGCGGAAAGTGTGCCGCTCTACGTTTCGTTCTCCCTCCCTGGTGTCGGCGCTGCCACGATCAGTCCGGCTTCGGTGGCTCGCAGTTCGCGGCCCTCTCCCGAGCCTGGTCCTTGCGCTTGTGCAGATTGGCCCGCAACGCCGCTGCCTCGCGTTCCATGCGGGCCTCCTTGGATTGAGCGGGTGGCGGCGGGGATGGCCGCGGCGATTCTGGAGGGCTCTGTTCCGGCATGAACCGCACAATCGCTGCACCACGCCGCGCGTCAAGACCTGGCCAGAACCGCCGATCTCTAGGGGACATGAACCGGGTTGGACTGCGGATGCTCGGGGCCGCCACCCTGGACGCGGTGCGCGGGCCCAGGGCGTTCGACGTGATCGCACCGAACGACCGCGCTCTGGGGCCCGACCGGCACGACTGCGTCTGCAGGGACGAGCACCTGTCCTGGACCTTCGGCATCGTCGGGCTGGAAGTCAGCCGACGGCTCAGGGAGACCCATGCCGCGCCGCCTCCGCTGCGACGGCGGGGTGCGTGTGGGCGCGTGTGGCTTGCGCGGGACTGCATGCGGGGGCTATACGGCGCTGCCCGAGCGGGTTCGGCGCTGCTGTAGCTCAGTGGTAGAGCACTCCCTTGGTAAGGGAGAGGTCGAGAGTTCAATCCCCTCCAGCAGCACCATTTTTAGCCGCCAATAGCGCAAACCCGTTAGGCCAGCCCCGCGCGTTGCCGAATTCGCAAGATCACGCGGCCCGCGCATGGGGCGCCATTCCCAGTCGACAGGCTCGTTCCGCCAACCGACGCCGCACTGCGTCGACCTCCGCACCGACCAACTTGAGGGTCGCGAATCCTCCGCCCTCGCGCCAGGACGCCCACAGGTCCGGATGCAGCATCAGCGGCGCACCGCCATTGTCGAACAGGTTCCGGTCACCACAGTCGAGATTGGCTTCCGCCGGTCTTCCTTCCGCCAGCACCACATCGTGCCGCGATAGTTCCACATGAAAATACTCGACGCTGCCGACCGGCATCTGCGCTACCGCGCTGCCGTTGATCAGGCAGCGCACCGGAATGAGCACGTCCTCGATGAAGACCGCATGCTGCGGCGACAGGAACAGATCGCGCCGTGGTTGGTTCGGTCCGAACGCATGGGCGCAAATCCGCACCGGATGCACGCGGTGCGCGGCCGGGTGCCGCGTGCAATCGATCCGGCGCCGGCCGATCCACACCACCTGCTGCGCGATGCCGTTGAACGTCAGCACCTCGTCGCCTTGCGAGAGGTCCTCAAGCGCTACGGCGCCGTCCGGGGTGTCTATCCGCGTGCCACGTGCAACGGCGCATGACCGGTGATGTATCGGCCCCAATCGGTGGCCGCGGCACTCAGCAGATTGATGATCGCATCTTCCTGCACCTCGCCCAGCCCGGCCGTTTCGTTCAGCGCAATGGTGAATATCATGTTGCTGTGCAGCGCCGCGCCACCGATGGTGGTGATCACCGCATAGCCTGCCAGTCACCCGTATTGGGCGCGATCCAGGTGAAAGTGCTCATTGGAGCCTCGCCGTCTGATGCGAGTACAATCTCTTGCATAATTATAACGGCATGCAAGCAGAATTACCCGCGCTCGATCGCAGCTGCACGGAGCTACGGAACGATATCGGAACCTCTAGCCCGCAGCCTCCAGTGCCTCCTCTGCGGCCAACCACACAGCTTCCGCAGCAGCGATTTCCCGCGTGATCGCGGCCAGCCGCGTGTTGGCGGCGGTGATCTCCCCGGCGCGGCCGGGCGCATACAGGGCCGGATCGGCGAGCTTCGCCTCCACGGCGGCCCGCTCCCCATTGAGCCGCCCCAGTCTTGCCTCGGCGTCCTTGGCCTGTCGGCGCAGCGGTGCAAGGGCCGCGCGTGCCTCCGCCCGTTCCCGCCGCTCATCACGCCGGGTCGCCGTCGACTGGCTGTCGACGGGCCGCGCGCGTTCAGCCAGCAGCGCCCGGTACTCCTCGAGGTCGCCGTCGAACGGCCGCACCGTGCCATCGGCCACCAGCCACAACCGGTCGGCCACCAGCTCCACCAGATGCGGATCGTGGGTGATCAGCAGCACCGCGCCCTGAAAGTCCGCCAGCGCCTTCACCAACGCTTCGCGGGCGTCGATGTCCAAGTGGTTGGTCGGTTCGTCCAGGATCAGCAGCTGTGGTGCATCCCGCGTGGCGAGCGCCAACAACAATCGCGCCTTCTCGCCGCCGGACAGGTTCGCCGTCGGTGTGTCGGCCCGATCCGCGTCCAACCCGAACCGGGCGAGTTGAGCGCGTAGCTGCGTCGGCGTGGCGCGTGGCAAAGCGAGCGCCATGTGGTCCACCGGCGTCTCCTCGGCCACCAACTCCTCGGTCTGGTGCTGCGCAAAATAGCCGACCCGCAGCTTCGGCCCGCGCCGCACCTCGCCGGACAGCGGTTCAAGCCGGCCGGCGAGCAACTTCGCCAAGGTGGACTTGCCGTTGCCATTGGAGCCCAGCAGGGCGATGCGGTCATCCATGTCCACGGTCAGTGAGACATTGCGCAGCACCGGCGTGCCGTCATAGCCGATGCTGACACGCTCCATCGCCAGGATGGGAGGGGCGATGCGCGCCGGCTCCGGGAAGTCGAAGCGCGTCGGCGCGTCTTCGATCACGGTATCGATCTGCGGCAGCCGTTCCAGCGCCTTGATGCGTGACTGCGCCTGGCGGGCCTTGCTGGCCTTATAGCGGAACCGATCGATGAAGGATTGGATATGGGCGCGTTCGGCGGCGATGCGCTCTGCCGCGCGGACCTGCTGCATGGCGCGCTCCGTGCGGATGCGGACAAACTCGTCGAACCCGCCGGGGGTGAGAGAGATCTTGCCGCGGTCCAGGTGGGCGATCGCCTCCACCGCGCGATCCAGCAGGCCGCGGTCATGCGAGACGACCAGGGCCGCGCCGGGAAACCGGGCCAGCCAGCCCTCCAGCCACAGCGTCGCTTCCAGGTCCAGATGGTTGGTCGGCTCGTCCAGCAGCAGCAGGTCCGGATTGGCGAACAGCGCGGTCGCCAGCGCCACGCGCATTCGCCACCCGCCGGAGTATTCGTCCACCGGGCGCGCCTGGGCCGCCTCGTCGAAGCCGAGCCCGGCGAGGATGGCGGCGGCGCGCGCGGGGGCGGATTCGGCGCCGATGGCGCGCAGGCGCTCGTGGACCTCGGCCAGGCGCATCGGATCGGCGGTCTCGGCTTCGACCAGCAGGGCAAGACGCTCCGGATCGCCCTGCAGCACGGTATCCAGCAGCGACGCCGCGCCGGATGGTGCTTCCTGCTTGACAGTGGCGAGACGGGCGCGCGTGGCCAGGCGAATGGTGCCGCCGTCGAGCGGAAGCTCACGATCGATGGCCCGCAACAGGGTGGACTTGCCGGCGCCGTTGCGGCCGACCAGCCCGATGCGGCGGCCAGGCTCCACGGTGAGGTCGGCGCCGTCCAGCAGCGCGCGGCCGCCCAGGCGGAGGGTGGCGCCGGTGATGACAAGAAGGGACATGGCGGCGAGTGATCAGGCGGGTTGGGCGGCCTGGTCAAGCCGGAATCCGGCACCGCCCCCTCTGCCAGGCGGCCGAGGGACTGGTCTCGACCGGCTCAGGCTTCGTCATGCGGACCAAGCTGGGCGTCCGCGGGTGTTTCCGTGCCCCTCCGGCAATCCGTGGGTGGCGGGCCTTCGCCCCGTTCGCTGAGTAGCCGATGAGGATGCCAACCACGTCCTGGCGGGCGAAGGCTCGCCACCCGGGATCGGCTTCAAACACACCGGCATTTCGCGCCGGCCGACATCACGATGCCCCGAGTTCCCCCGGTCAGTCGTGGATGCCGGGCCCGCGGCTGGCACGACGCTGTATGGTATCGTGGCACCGCCGTGCGCCCGCCACGACGGAGCAGGCGTGGCGGAGGCGGGGTGTGCGCAGCCATGATTGAGCAAGAGCATCCAGGCGGGATGCGCCTTACCGAAGCGGCAGCGGAGGGTGGTGTCAGAGCGGGCGTGCGAAGCTGAGTTCGTGTCCGTCCGGGTCGATGATGTGAAAATAGCGTTCACCCCAGGCCGCATCGCGTGGCGCAAATTCCGGGGCCAGACCGGCCGCAACCGCGCGCCGATGCTGCGCATCCACATCATCGACATAGAAGATCGCCCGCCCCCACCAGGCCAGCGGCCGGTCCGCCGGCACCGATGTCAGGTTCAGGTAGCCCGCCCCCGCATGGAAGCTGGTGAACCTGGCCTCCGGCCCGCCGTATTTCAGCGGAAAGCCAAGCGCCTGATAGAACGCCGCCGCGCGCGCCATATTGTGCGTCGCGAGCGTAATCGCGCTGATGCTCTCAATCATTCCTGCTCCTTTGCCCCCGGCCTTGCCCTTCCCGGCCGGACCGCCTAGTCACCCGCCCGCATTCGCCGTTTCGCACATTCGACCAAGGAGCCTCACATGGCCACCGAGCGCACGCTGTCCATCATCAAACCCGACGCCACGCGGCGGAACCTGACCGGGAAGATCAACGCCTGCCTGGAAGCCGCCGGCCTGCGCATCGTCGCGCAGAAGCGGCTCCAGCTGACCCAGCCACAGGCCGAGGCGTTCTACGCCGTGCACAAGGAACGGCCATTTTACGCCGGCCTGGTGAAGTTCATGACCTCGGGCCCGGTGGTCGTGCAGGTGCTGGAGGGTGACAACGCGGTGGCGAAGAACCGCGAGACCATGGGCGCCACCGATCCCAAGAAGGCCGACGCGGGCACAATCCGCGCCCAGTTCGCCGAGGATATCGAGGCCAATTCGGTGCACGGCTCGGACAGCGCGGAAAATGCCACGGCCGAGATCAGCTTCTTCTTTGCCGGCACCGAGATCGTCGGCTGAGGTCCCGCCCGTGATGCAGGCCGTCGCCTTGCTGGGCCGCTTGCTGATGAGCGCGATCTTCATCCGCAGCGGCATCGACAAGCTGCTCGCGCCGGCCGCCACCATGGGCATGTTCGGCCGCAACCACCTGCCCGTGCTCGGCGCGGCCTACGCCCTGGCCGTGGTGATCGAGCTTGGCGGCGGTGCGGCCACCGCTCTCGGCTGGCGCATTCGCCTGGTGGCGCCGCTGCTGGCTGCGTGGTGCCTCGCCACTGCGCTGATCGCGCACTGGCACCCCGGAGATAATGGCCAAATGATCCACTTCATGAAGAACCTGTGCATGGCCGGCGGCTTCCTGCAGCTATGGGCCTACGGTGCCGGCCGCTTCAGTCTGGATCGTGGCTAGGCAACCTCAAAGCAGCGCCACAGCAACGCCCCGCGCATGGCACGAGTTGATAGCGTCCGGCCCCCCCGAGGTCCGGCACACTCGTGCCGACCACGCCAAGGAAACCAGCCCAGCCACAAGATCGATAGCGGCCGGGCAGTCAGTTCATCGCCGCCGCGCTGCGATCGCGACCCGAAGCATGGCCGGTCTGATCGGTCTCCCGATACGCGGTCGCGTCGTGCAGTTCGGCAGCCAGACGCGCCACCTGATCCTCCAGATCCTCGATCTTGGCGGCTGCGAGATGCACCATTCGCCGAATCACGACCGTGACGTCCGTGCCGACACGCAGGCTGCGCAACAAGGTCGGCAGGGCGGGTCGGACCGAGGCGCTCACTGAAACTCTCCAGGCCAGTTCTTGATCAAAATTGCGAGGCCGGACTACGGCAGACGCTTCGCATAGCGCCTGTCTGACATAGCGCTGTCTCCAAACAGTTAATGCCGTCGCCGGCGGTTGCCAGAAGGATGGAGGTCCGCTCACAACTTGCTGGCGGCCCGCCGGGTCACACCTCCGCGATGCGGCTACTTCCGCAATTCGGGAATGACCCAGAGCGGCTTCTCGCCCCGCGCCACGCGCTGCACATTGTCGAACGCATTGCGGAACCGGGCATACTGGTTGTCCCAGGTCGGGCCGGCGAAATGCGCTGTCAGGATCACGTTCGGCAGCCCGAACAGCTTGTTGTCGGAGGGCGGCGGCTCCTGGTCGAACACGTCGAGCCCGGCGCCGGCGATGGTGTTGTTGGACAGCGCCTCGATCAGTGCCTGCTCATCCACCACCGGGCCACGGCAGGTATTGATCAGATACGCCGTCGGCTTCATCAGCTTCAGCTGTTCGGCGCCGATCATGTGGCGGGACTGCGGGGTCAGCGGCACATGCAGCGAGACGATGTCGGAGCTGCGCAGGATTTCGTCCATCAGCCGGAAGCGGACGTCGAGCGAGTCGGCCTGGTCCTCGGTCAGCCGGGCGATGTCGTAATACTGCACGTCCATGCCGAAGGCCTTGGCCATGCGCGCGACCTTCTTGCCGATCGTGCCCAGACCGATGATGCCCAGCTTGCGGGCATACAGCTCATACAGCTTCACCTCAGCCCAGTTGTTGCCGCGCCAGCGGCCGGCGGCGACATTGTCGTGCTGCCACACCAGCCGGCGGCTGACGGCGAGCATCAGCAGCATCGCATGCTCTGCCACCGCGATCGCGTTGGCGCCGCCATTGTTGCAGATCGGCACGCCGGCACGGCGCGCGGCCTCGATATCGCAGCGGTCGTAGCCGGCCGACAGCAGTTGTACCAGCTTCACCTTGGACGCGGTCTTATAGAACGCGTCGTTCATGCTGTTGTCGCCGAAGCCGACCATGAACTCGGCATCGGGCAAGGCCGCGGTGAATTCGGGCGAACCGGGACGAGCGATCACCGTGTCGAAGCCGGGCGGCGCCAACTCGCGCGCGATATCGTTGTCGTTCAGCGGGTTATCGGCGACGAGAATCCTGGACGCCATGGTCGTTTCCCCTTTTGCGTTGGCCTGTGGAGAAGGATAGCGGCGGGCCGGCGATCAGCCCAGGGGCACAGCAGGCGTGGCGCAGGCGTGGCGCAGGCAGGTGGGTGCCGGCAGGTTCACGCCACGACAGGGCTGGTGTGACGGTCCATGCCATTACCGGCACGATTGACCGATAGCGACCGCGATGCAGACCCGACCGAGGCCGTCCGGTGCCGCCGCGCCAATCGAAGCGATGCCGCCAGCCCGTCAGGTTCAACCGCTCAGACCCATCGCCCGCCGCATGAACATGCGTTTCAGCGGTGGCGCGCGGTGGACGGCCGCGATGCCGACATCGCGCACCAGCCGCAGCACCGGATTGTCGGAACTGAACAGCCGGTCCAGCCCGTCCGTCATGGCCAGCATCAGCATGTTGTCCGGCCGCCGCAGCCGCTGATAGCGCGCCAGCAGCGCCGGTGCGCCGGGATCCTCACCGCGACCCACGGCCGCGATCACCAGGTCCGCCAGGCCGATGACATCGCGAAATCCCAGGTTCAGCCCCTGCCCGGCGATCGGGTGAATGCCGTGCGCCGCATCCCCCGCCAGCGCCAGGCGCGTCGCGACATAACGATGCGCCAGCATGGCGGAGAGCGGGTAACTCCAGCGACGCCCGATCGTGTGCACCGCCCCCAGATGATCGCCCAGCCGACGCCTGATCTCGCGGGCGAAGCGGGCATCGTCGAGCCGCAGCATGTGTTGCGCGATCGGGGTTCGCTCGGTCCAGACAACGGCGGACACATTTTCCGCACCGCCCGTTTCCGCGTCGCCACTCGGTGACATCGGCAGTTGGGCGAACGGGCCTGACGGGAGAAAATGCTCCAGCGCCATGTTGTGATGCGGGTTTTCGTGGCTGATCGCCACCACGATGCCGGTCTGGTGATAGGGATAGCGGGTGAGCGGGATGCCGGCCGCCTCCCGCAACGGCGAGTTACGCCCCTCCGCCGCGACCACCAGGCGGCACTGTACCACCGGTCCGCCGGCGATCTGCACCGTCACGCCGTCGGGCCGACGCTCGACCGTGGCCTCGGCCGGCGCGAAGGCGCGCAGTCCGGGAAGCGTGTCCAGATGGGCGTTCAACGCGCGGCGCAGGCTGCGCGCCTCCACCATCCAGCCGAACGGGCCGGCGTCATCGCCGGCCTCATGATGATCGAAATGCAGATGCAGGCGGGACGCGGGGCGGCCGAGACGGCCATCGCTGACCCGGATGCCGAGGATCGGACAGGGCGGCTCCGGCAGGCGATCCCACAGTCCGGCGGCGTCCAGCAGGTCACGCGAGCCGGCGGCGATGGCATAGGCGCGGCCGTCGAACGCCGGGTGCTCCATCGGCGGCAGCGCGGCATGGTCGACCACCACGGTGGACACGCCGGCGGCTGCGAGGCGGCAGGCCAGGGTGCCACCCACCGGACCGGCGCCCATGATGCAGATTTCGGCCGACAGACTCTCCGTCATTCCCACCTCACATGCTGTGCCGCCCGCATTTTAGGCAACATGCCGGCCACGCACGGCGACGCACCGCAGGCAGGTGCTCGCCAGACGAGCAGAATTCCCTGCCCAATCATGCGGCACACTCGCCTGCGCCGCGCCCCACCGCAACAGCCCGCTGATGGCATGGTTCTTGATATCAATCATCGCCATGAAACTGATCATCGCAATCATCAAACCCTTCAAACTGGATGACGTCCGGGAGGCGCTGCTGCCGCTGGGCGTGCAGGGACTGACCGCCTCTGAGGCGAAAGGGTTCGGCCGGCAGAAGGGCCAGACCGAAATCTATCGCGGCGCCGAATACCATGTGAGCTTCCTGCCCAAGGTGAAGATCGAGCTGGTGGTGCCCGATGCGCTGGCCGACGCGGTGGTGGAGGCGATCCATGCCGCCGGCCATACCGGACGCATCGGCGATGGCAAGATCTTCGTGCTGGATGTGGAGCGCGCCCAACGCATTCGCACCGGCGAGGAAGGCGACGCCGCGCTGTGACGGCGTGGCCGCGGTGACGTAGCGGCGCATCCTCCCTATCCTGCCGCGGCACTGTCTGCTGCAGGGAGGGAACCATGCGATTCGACAACAAAGTCGGGCTGATCACCGGCGCCGCGTCGGGAATTGGACGCGCCACCGCCATCGGCTTCGCGCAACGTGGCGGCGCCGTCGCGGTTGCCGACAACAATTTCGCCGCCGCGAAAAGCGTGGTGGCAGAGATCACCCGTGCCGGCGGCAAGGCGATCGCGGTATCGGCGGACATGACGCAGGTGGCCGACATTGATGCGATGGTGACGCGCACCGTGACCGCGTTCGGACGGCTTGACGTGCTGCACAACAACGCATTCGGCGTGCCGCCATCGCTGCAAGGGGCGCGGATGGCTCGCGTGGATGCGCTGGACCAGGAGGTCTGGGACTATACGATGCAGGTCGGCCTGACCGCGGTGATGCAGGCGACCCGGCGCGTGCTGCCGGTGATGCGTCAGCAGGGCGGCGGCGCGATCGTCAACACGGCCTCGATCTCCGGACTGTTCGCCGATTACGGCATCGCGGTGTACAACGCGATGAAGGCGGCGGTGATCAACTTCACCCGCGTCGTGGCGATCGAGTGTGCCGGCGATGGCATTCGCTGCAACTGCATCTGTCCGGGTGCGATCGACACGCCGCTGCTGCAGCGCTCGCTATCGATCCCAGGCTTTGCCGATGAAACCAACGCCGCAATTCCGATCGGCCGGCTGGGACGACCGGAGGAGATGGCGAATGTGGTGTTGTTCCTGGCATCCGATCTGGCGTCCTACGTCACCGGATCGGCGGTCGTGGCGGATGGCGGGCTGACCGCGAAGACCGGGATTCCGACCCGGTTCCGCAACTGACGCAGCGCGGCGCTGGCGTGTGCCGGCGATCTGCTGAACGCCTGGATAGCGCAGCACGAGGTCGGCAGGATGCTGACCCCGTGCTGCCGGCCGGCTATCTGTACTGGTGAGCGAGGTGTCGGCACGATCCGCGTCACTACGTTGTTCGGACGATCGAGATACTCCGGCACGCGCGGCGCGATCTTGGTCTTCCAGTAGTCGCTCTCGTACACGTCCCTGTACAGCGCGACCCGCTGTTCTTCGCTGTCGAAGCGACGGATCCAGACATAGACCGACTCGTCGGTCTCGCCGCGGAAACTGCCGCAGATCACCATGCCCTTGGAGACCTGGAAGGGGATGATCTCCTCCTCCATAATCTTGACCCAGCCGTCGAGCTTGCCGGGAAATACCTTGTATTGGCGGAGTTCGTAGAAGGCCATTGCGATTCTCTCCTGTTGCAGGTCGGACGTTGTGCTTGCGCGTCGCACGAATACGGCACCGGCTCATCCCGATCGACTGCCCGATGCCTCGCACGACCTCATGACATTGTAACCGGACCGGGACGGCGCGGCGATCTCCCGCTCCCCGCGCTACCCCGGCGTCGGCGCCTCGGGGTGCAGGAGCTGGGCCTGGCGCAGATCGGCCCATAGCGAAGCCGGGATCGGCATGGTCAGCAGCGGCAGGTTGGCATCGAACTCCGCAGCCGAACGCGGCCCGGGGATCACCGCGCAGACCGCAGGGTGCGCCAACGGGAATTGCAATGCGGCTGCGGCCAGCGGCACTTTATGCGCGTCACAGACCGCGCGGATGCGTGTCACGCGCTCGACGATTTCGGCGGGGGCCGCAGCGTAGTTCCAGGTATCGCGTCCGGCCAGGATGCCAGAGTTCAACGGGCCACCCACTACGATCGACGTGCCGCGTGCACTGCACATCGGCAGCAGGTCGTCGAGCGGTCCCTGCTCCAGCAATGTGTAGCGCCCGGCCAGCAGGAACGCGTCCCAGTCGCCGAAGCCCAGCGCCTCGATCAAGACTTCCTTCTCGTTCACGCCGATGCCGATCGCACTGACCGTCCCGCTTTGGCGCAGCTCTGCCAATGCCTTGTAGCCGCTGTCACGCAGCACCTTCATGTGGCGTGCATTCTCCTCCACGCCGTGCTGGTAGACGCCGATATCGTGGACATACAGGATGTCGATCTTCGCCAGGCCCAGGCGTTGGTAGCTGTCCTCCACCGATCGCATGATGCCGTCATAGGAATAGTCGTACACCACATGGAACGGCATCGGCGACAGCCGCCCATCGCTTGCGGCGGCATTGACGCCGGGCCGCAGCAGCCGCCCCACTTTGGTGGACAGGACCCACTCGTCGCGCGGCACGTCGCGCAGCGCATCGCCAACCCGCCGTTCCGCCGCGCCCACGCCGTAGAACGGCGCCGTATCGACATAGCGCACGCCGGCTGCCCAGGCGGCCCGCACCATTGCCTCGCCTTCCGCCATGGAGACCGGAATGCGGCTGCCACCCATGGTCGCGGTGCCAAGCCCCAGGCTCGTGACTTGCAGTTTGGTGCGGCCGAGCTGGCGCTTTTCCCATTGCGGCATCTGGCGTCTCCCTAGGTGTCAGGATGGCGGAGTGGGCTGAACTTCGCTGCCCCTGTCAATGCGGGAGGCCGCTGCCCGCTTGAACTTGCCCGCTGCGAGTGATCTACCCACGCCATCGGGCAGCTGCGCAGGCGAATTGGAATCCGCAATGACTACCGCCACCGTCAAACAATGCGCCGTGTTGGTTGGCGGTCTCGGCACCCGGCTGGGCGCGCTGACCGCCACCACGCCGAAACCTATCCTGCCGTGCGGCGACCGGCCGTTCCTTGCCTGGCTGCTGCGCGAGTTTGTCCGCTTCGGCGCGGAAGAGTTCCTGCTGCTGACTGGCCATTTGTCGACCGAGGTGGAACGTGTGGCGGGTGAGATCGAGGCTTCGCTGCCTCATGGCGCCCGCATTGCGATCGCACGGGAGCCGATGCGGGCTGGCACCGGCGGCGCGGTGTTTCACGCCCGCGACCGGCTGGATGAACGGTTCCTGCTGTGCAATGGCGACTCGCTGCTTGATTGCAATCTGGCGAACCTGCTGGCGGCGGCGGCGCAGGACGACGCTTCGGTGATCGGCCGCATGGTGCTGCGTCCCTTGCAGGACGCCTCGCGTTTCGGCGTCGTGGCGCTGCAGGGCGACCGGGTGACCGCGTTCCAGGAACGCCCGCCGCCGAACACGCCGGGGGTGATCAACGGCGGCATCTATCTGTTCAACCGGCGCCTGCTGGACGCATTGCAGCCCGATTGCTCGCTGGAACGCGACGTGATGCCGCGCCTGGCCGAACAGGGTGCGCTGCGCGGCACGCTGGCAGACGGGTATTTCCGCGACATCGGCGTGCCGGAGGATTTCGCCAGTGCGCAACAGGAGATTCCGCGCCTGCTGCACCGTCGGGCATTGTTCCTGGATCGAGACGGCGTGCTCAATGTGGATCACGGCTGGGTCGGCTCGCGCGACCGGTTCGAGTGGATGCCGGGCGCGCTGGAGGCGATCCGTTGCGCCACCCAGGCCGGCTGGCACGTCTTCGTGGTCACCAACCAGTCGGGCGTCGCGCGCGGCCTGTATGATGAGGCGGCGGTGCGGTCGTTGCTGGACTGGATCGGCGAGCAGGCGCATCGCGCCGGCGGCACCATCGATGACACCCGCTACTGCCCGTATCACGAGGGCGCGACGGTCGACGCGTATCGCCAGGCGCATCCATGGCGCAAGCCGGAGCCCGGCATGCTGCTGGACCTGATCCGTGTCTGGGAACTCGATCCGGCGCGCTGCGTGATGATCGGCGATCAGCCGACCGATATGGCGGCGGCCCGGGCTGCCGGCGTGCCCGGGCATCTGTTTCCTGGCGGCAACCTGCTGGACTTCGTGCGGCCGTTGCTGGCCGGGTGAATTCAGCCGCCGTTGCCGCGTTTCGCCAGCGGCGCAATGAATTGAGGCTCGGTGTCCCAGGGGAACAGGATCCAGGTATCCTGCGAGACCTCGGTGACGAACGTGTCCACCACGTCGCGTGCCGCCGGCTTGGCGTAGACGCAGGCGAAATGCGCCGCCGGCAGCAGCGCGCGCACCACCCGTGCGGTGGCGCCGGTATCCACCAGGTCGTCGACGATCAGGAACCCGCTGCCATCCCCAGCCGCGGCCGGCGGCTTCAGCACCACCGGGGCGCCGATCGTCTGCTCGTCCACCAGCGAGCCGGTGCGCTCGCCGCCATAGGTCAGCACCGAAACGGTCTCGACCAGCCGGATGTCCAGCTCGCGGGCTACGATCGCCGCCGGGATCAGGCCGCCACGGGTGATCGCCACCACGCCGCTGAACGGGCCGCGCTCGATCAGCCGCCAGGCCAGCGCGCGGCCGTCGCGATGCAACTGGTCCCAGGTGACGGTGTAGTAGTGCTGTGCCATGCCGCGATGGTGAAGGTTGCAGGGCGCAGGTTCAAGCGGCCGCAAGACAGCGCATCCGCAACTCGCATAGGATCGCGGTGACGCAGGAGACAGGACTGCGGGATGCCGCGGCAAGCCGTTCAGCCGATGACGCAGGATGAATTTCTCACCTGGATCCAGACCCAGGAGCATCGCTACGAGTTGGTGGATGGCGTGCCGGTTGCCATGGCCGGGGCGAAGCGGCGCCACGACCAGGTCGTGGTAAATCTGCTTGGGGAGCTTCGCAACCAGCTCCGCCGGACGCCATGCCGTCCGTTCTCCGCCGACACGACGGTGCGGATACCGGCCGGCAATATCCGCTTCCCGGATGCCGGTGTGGACTGCGGTGCTTTTCAGGACGAAGCGGTCGCCGCCGCCGCTCCCGCCCTGGTCATCGAGGTGCTGCCCTCATCGACCCGCGACTTCGACCTGTTCACCAAGCTCGAGGAGTACAAGACGGTCCCCGGGCTGCGGCACGTCCTCATCGTCAATCCCGACGAACCGCAGGTGGTTCACTGGGCACGCTCCGTGCCGGAAGAGTGGGGCTATCAAAGCTTCGACGGGCTCGACACGACGCTGGATTTCCCGGACCTGGCCCTGCGCCTTGCTCTGATCGACCTGTACGAGGGCCTGGAATTCCGCCCCAGGCTGCGTCTGGTAGAGGAGGACGTGCGGCCCGGCCGGCGCGACTGATGCCGGCCGTCAGAACAGTTTGCCGCCGTTGGGGACTTTGAAGTCCGGCTTGATCAGCACCACCGCGCCGTCTTCGTCCGGCATGCCCAGGGTCAGCACCTCGCTTATGAACGGGCCGATCTGGCGGGATGGAAAATTCACCACGGCACAGACCTGCCGGCCGATGAGCTGGTCCGGCCGGTAGTGCACCGTGAGCTGCGCGGAGGAGCGTTTGGTGCCGATCTCCGCGCCGAAATCGATCACCAGTTTGAATGCTGGCTTGCGGGCCTGCGGAAAGGGCTGGGCATCGATGATGGTGCCCACCCGAATATCCACGCGCTCGAAATCCTGGAAGCTGATCGTGTCCGGCATGGCTGGCCCCTCCGCGGCGCCGGATCATGCCATGCCGGACCACATTGCCAATACCGAGGGCAGGCTTCAGTGTTAAAATTGAGTTTCGATCACCCTCGAGGACATCCTGCATGCGCGACTACCATCTCCCCGGCCGCAGTCCGGTCTATGCCACGCACGGCATGGCCGCTACCTCGATGCCGGCGGCGACGCTGACCGCGCTGGACGTGCTGCGGGCGGGGGGCAATGCGCTGGATGCCGCGGTCGCCGCCTGCGCCGTGCTGTGCGTGATCGAGCCGCAATCCACCGGCATCGGTGGCGACTGTTTCTGCCTGTATGCCCCCGCCGGCTCCGGCACGGTGGTTGCGCTGAACGGGTCCGGCCGCGCGCCCGAGGCGGCCACCATCGACTGGTACGAACAGCAGGGCATGACCGCGATCGAGAATACCTCGGCGCATGCCGTTACCATTCCCGGCGCAATCAATGCCTGGGAGACGCTGCTGGCCGCGCATGGCCGCAAGGGTCTGGACGAGCTGCTGCAGCCGGCAATCCGCTACGCCGCGGAAGGCTGGCCGGTGCACCCGAAAGTGTCATGGGACTGGCAGCGGCTGGAGGCCAAGCTGCGCAAGAACGGCACCCATGCCTTCCTGCCGAACGGTTCGGCGCCGAAGCCGGGAGACCGCTTCACCCAGCCGGCGCTGGCGGAGACATTGCGCGGCATCGCCAGGAACGGCGCCAAGGCGTTCTACGAAGGCCCGGTCGCGGCCGACATCGTGGCCACGCTGCGAGCCCGCGGCGGACTGCAAACCGAAGCGGACATGGCCGCCGGCCTGACCACCGCCGACTTCGTCGAGCCGATCCAGCTCAACTGGCGCGGCTATGACGTGTTCCAGATCCCGCCCAACGGCCAGGGCATCGTCGGGCTGATGATCCTTGGCATGCTCGCCGGGCTCGACACCGCACCCGACGGGCCGCTCGGCGTCACCCGCATGCACCGCCACATCGAGGCCGCCCGCCTGGCCTATCGCGACCGCGACGCCTTCGTGGCCGACATGTCCCAGGTGGACGTCCCGGTGAAGAAGCTGTTGTCCGCTGAATACCTGGCGTCGCTGCGCGGGCTGATCCGCGACGACCAGGCGATGCGCCACCTGCCGCTGGCCGGCGAGGCGCTGATGCCGCCGCATCGCGACACCGTCTATCTCTGTGTCGTCGATCAGGACGGCAACGCGTGCAGCTTCATCAACTCGCTGTTCGAGGGATTCGGCTCCGCGATCCTGGCGGAACGCTCCGGCGTGATGCTGCAGAATCGCGGCTTCGGATTCCGGCTGGAGCGTGGCCACCCGAACTGCATCGCCCCGCGCAAGCGGCCGATGCACACCATCATCCCCGGCATGTTGACCCAGAATGGTCAGGCGCTGATGCCGTTCGGCGTGATGGGCGGACACTATCAACCGATGGGCCATTCCTGGCTGCTGACCAACATGCTGGAGTATGGGCTCGACATCCAGGAGGCGATTGACCTGCCGCGCATGTTGCCGTTGAAGGGCAAGCTGCAGATCGAGCGCGGCATTCCCGCCGACGTGGTCGATCGGCTGGCCCGCATGGGCCACGAGCCGGAGCTGGTGGAGCGCCCGCATGGCGGCGGCCAGGCGATCTGGATCGACCGGGCACGTGGTTGCCTGGTGGCGGGCTCCGAGCCGCGCAAGGACGGGTTGGCGCTAGGGTACTGACGGGGCGCAAGCGTCGGGGCATCGCCCCCGGACCCCACCAGGAGGCTTTGCCTCCTTGACCTCCAGCAAAGGCGCGCCTTTGCAATCGGCTTCCAAACTGAGGCGGTTCCAAGGGCCGGACCCCGGCGCTTCTCCACGACATGCGTGGCACAGCCCGGCATTCCCGCGTCCCCGTGGAACCCCTACACTCCGATCGAACCCACTGACTGCGGAACCACCATGACCGAACCCTGCGACCTCACCGCCATCGAAGCCCGCCGCCTGATCGGGCAGAAGCGGCTCGCGCCGAGCGAGCTGCTGACCAGCTGCATTGGCCGGATCGAGACGGTGGATCACGCGGTCAACGCCATGGTGGCGCGCGACTTCGACCGCGCCCGCGCCGCCGCAAAGCAGGCGGACGACGCGGTTGCGCGGGGGGAACAACTCGGGCCGCTGCACGGCCTGCCGATCGGCATCAAGGACCTGGAAGCAACCGGCGGTCTGCGCACCACCTATGGCAGCCCGATCTTCAGCGACAACGTCCCTGCGGCCGATGAAAGGATCGTCGCCGCGGTGCGCGAGGCCGGTGCCATCGTCATCGGCAAGACCAACACACCGGAATTTGGCGCCGGCGCCAACACACGCAATGCGGTATATGGCGCCACTGGCAATCCGTTCGATCCGCAGAAGTCCTGCGCGGGCTCATCCGGTGGATCGGCCGTCGCGCTCGCCACCGGCATGGCACCGATCTGCACCGGGTCCGACACCGGTGGCAGCCTGCGCAACCCTGCCTCGTTCTGCGGCATTGTCGGCTTCCGCCCAACGCCAGGTCTGGTGGCAAACGAAATGCGCGGCCTCGGCTGGAACAACCTGTCGGTCACCGGCCCGATGGCGCGCACCGTGCCCGATCTGTGCCTGCTGCTCCCCAGCATGGTCAGTGACGATCCGCGCGATCCGCTGGCCACCACAGTGCACGGTCACACGATCCGCCGGCCCGCAGACTACGCCATCCCTGCGCCGATCGACCTGTCGCGCCTGCGCGTCGCCCTGACGCCGGATTTCGGCTTCGCCCCGACCGAGCGGCACATCGCCGACCAGTTCGCCGAGAAGACCGGCCTGTTCCGCCACGTCTTCGCCCGGGGCGAGGACACCACGCCCGACTGCACCGGCGCCGATGAGGCGTTCGAGGTGTTGCGCGCGCTCAACTTCCTGGCCGCACATGCCGAGAAGGTGCGCACCCGCCCGCAGGATGTCGGCCCCAACGTCCGTGCCAATGTGGCCGAGGGACAGGGTTACAGCGCCGCCGATGTGGCGCGTGCGCAGGTGATGCAGACCGCGCTCTACCGCCGCTGGCAGACATTCTTCCAGGATTTCGACGTGATCCTGACTCCGTCCATCACCGTGAGCCCGCGCTCCTGGCGGGAGCTGTATCCGGCGGAGATCGACGGCAAGCCGACCCGCACCTATTTCCACTGGCTGGCACTGGCCTATGCGGTGACGCTGCCGGGCCATCCCGCGGTGTCGCTGCCGCTGGGGCTGGATGGCAACGGCATGCCGTTCGGACTGCAGATCGTCGGCCCGCGCGGCGGCGATGCCTTCGTGCTGTCCGTCGCCGCCGCGTTGGAATCGATGCTGACCGGCGACCCCCGCACCGCCCGCCCCATCCCCGACCTGGCGAAGTTGAAGGCCGCGCGCCCGCTGTCGGAGGCGCCAGGCTTCATCGGGTTCGATTGACGCTGGTCCCACCCATGGCCCGAGCGCGCGCGTGATCGAGTTCGACTGGAAGATCTCACTGGGGAACCTGCTGACGTTCCTGTCGATCGTCATTTCGGCGGCCGGCCTGGGATGGACCTGGCAAAAGGACATCAACTCGCGCCAACGCGAGCAGGCGACCGAGGTGCGCAAAGCCGCGGCAGCGACGCTGGCCAAGCTTGAGCGCGTCAATCAACTGACGGAACTGCTGTTCGACGACCTCCAGCCGATCATCATCGACACCACCGATCAGCTTGCGGAACGGCGCGATGCCCCCATCGCGCGCGACTTCTTCTGGAAGAGCGTGACGGCGGCCCGCCTGCTGCATCGGAAGCGGTTCATGGATGAGCAGATTGAATCCGCCTATGTCGGGCTCTACAGCTACATGCAGGACGCGCGCGCCATGTTTCGCGACGCGATTGGCCGGCTGCGTAGCGCGGAGGACCGCTCGATCGATGCGATCCTGCAGAAGTGTCAGGACTCCATCCTCTCCTACGGACCGGATCGTCTCCACTCCTATCAGCCTGCTCAGCTCGGCAACGAACTGCGACAGGTCGTGACCCAGGAGCGGGACGCCTATCTGAAGCAGGCGCAGACAATTCTGGCGGACATCCAGACCCGCCTCGCCGGCATCGTCGCGGCGCGAGATGAGACGATCATCGCCAGTCTGAACGCCCGGAATTTGTGAAGGGGATGCGTTGACATGCCGAACCCCTACGACCTGATCGTCATCGGCGGCGGCCTGGTGGGGGGCGCCATCGCCTGGGGGGCGGCCGCACGCGGCGCCCGCGTCGCGCTGCTGGACGAAGGCGACCTCGCCTACCGCGCCGCCCGCGGCAATTTCGGCCTGGTCTGGGTGCAGAGCAAGGGTGCCGGCATGCCGCCCTATGCGCACTGGACCCGCCGCTCCTCCGAACTGTGGCCGCAACTCGCCCAGGCCCTGCGTGATGGTACCGGTGTCGATCCGGCACTCGATCAGCGCGGCGGCCTGGCGTTCTGCCTCAGTGACGAGGAATTCGAGGATCGCGCCGCTCTGCTCCATCGCATGCACAACGAAAGCGGCGATATCGGCACCCGCATGCTGGACCGGGCCGAAGTCCGGACGATGGTTTCCGGCCTCGGCGACCGCGTGGTGGGCGCCGCGTTCTGCCCGATCGACGGCCACGCCAATCCGCTGACCCTGCTGCGCGGCCTGAACGCCGGGCTGCGCGCGCAAGGTGGAGACTATTTCCCCGGCCGCACGGCAGACGCGATCGACGCCGCGCCGCACAGCTTTACCGTGCATAGTGGCGTCGACACCTTCACCGCCGGCAAGCTGGTGATCGCCGCCGGCCTGGGCAGCCGGACCCTGGCACCGATGGTCGGCCTATCCATGCCGGTGTCACCGTTGCAGGGGCAGATCATCATCACCGAGCGGGTGAGGCCGTTCCTGTCCTACGCCACCCACATCATGCGCCAGACTGCGGAAGGCTCGGTCATGCTGGGCGACAGCCAGGAGGACGTGGGATTCGATATCAGCACGCGGGTCGCCGTGCTGCAGCGGATCGCCGATCGCAATGTGCAGGTCTTCCCGGCGCTGAAAGATGCGAAGATCGTCCGCATGTGGGCCGCGCTGCGGGTCATGTCGCCGGACGGCTTCCCGATCTATGAGCAGTCGCAGCGTTACCCGGGGGCGTTCGCCGCGACCTGCCATAGCGGGGTCACGCTCGCCGGCGCACACGCCATGGCCCTCGCACCGGCCATCCTGGAAGGCACGTTGCCGGAAAGCCTCGCCGCCTTCTCCAGCGCCCGCTTCGGCGCATCTACCTGATCCCGTCACGAAACCGTTTTCCGTGTCGCCGCGTTGGACCTTCATTCGACCATGGCCTGAAAGGACAGATCGATGAAGGAACAACCAGTCCGCCCGACCAACGCCGACTCCGACAACGAGAGCGGCCGCATCAGCCGCTCCGGCACCGATACCGGCATCTCCGTGGGCAATGAAAGCACCTCGGGTGGCCATGATCCGATCCCGCCTGGCGGCGACGAGGCGCGCCCGGTGGAAAAGAACAAGCCCGAGACCCCGCAGCGGCGTTGATGCTGCGCGCCGCCTGGTCACTTACCAAACAGAGCGTCCTCGCCTTCATCGAGGACGGCGCCCTCAGCCGTGGGGCGGCGATTGCGTTTTATGCCGTCACCTCGCTGGGGCCGGTGCTGTTGATCGTGGTCGCCGTCGCCGGCCTGGCCTATGGCGAGGAAGCCGCGCGCGGCGCGCTGATCGGCAAACTCTCCGATGCGATGGGAGAGGCAAAGCGCCGCATTCCTGCAGACCGCCATCGGCAGCGCTTGGCGCCACGGCTCCGGCGTGGTCGCCACGATGATCGGCGTGGTGTCGCTGGTGATGACCGCCAGCGGCATGTTCGGCGAGATGCAGACCGCACTGAATGCGATCTGGCGGGCCGGTCCACATGCCTCCGGCATGTGGGCGCTGGTGCGGGACCGGATGCTCAGCCTCTCGCTGGTGCTGGGCCTGGCGCTGGTGCTGATCGCGACGGGGGTGCTGACGGCGCGTGATCTCCGCGCTACACACCCGGCTGGACGCGGTGATGCCGTTCGCCGGGCTGTTGTTCCAGGCGATCAACCTCGTGGTCTCGCTTGCCATCCTGGCCGGCATGGTCAGCGGCGATCTACAAAGTGTTGCCGGATCGGCATCTGCGCTGGCGGGACGTCATGGTCGGCGCACTCGTGACGGCGGTGCTGATCACCATCGGCAAGCTGCTGATCGGCGCTCTATATCGGCCGCAGCGGCATCGCCTCATCCTATGGCGCCGCCGGTTCCGTCCTCGCCGTGCTGCTGTGGATCTACTACTCGGCGCAGATCTTCCTGCTCGGCGCCGAGTTCACCCGCGTCTATGCCGAACGCCACACCGGCGTCAGGCTGTCCACCTGCCGGATCAGGTCCGCCCAGCGATCCAGGATCGGCAGCACGACATCCGACTTCGCAGCCGGCAGGCTGACGCTGACCCGCACCACGCCCAGGTCGCGGTAGCGCTTCAGCGTGTCCGCCTCTTCCGGCGCGTTGAACATGGTGACCGGGCAGCTCTCCGGCGTCGCGGCCGGCTTCCTTCAGCATTTCGCGGAATTTCGGCACGGTCTCGAACACGTCGCCGTATTGCCCAGGCCGGCCGGCCAGCGGGATCCAGCCTTCGCCGTAGCGCACTGCCCGCCGAGCGGCATGCGGGAAGGCGCCGCCGACGATCACCGGCGGGTGCGGCTTCTGCACCGGCTTCGGCCAGGTCATCATCGGGTCGAAGTTGACGAATTCGCCGTGGTAGTCCGCCTTCGACTGGGTCCAGATCGCCTTCATCGCCTCCACCCGCTCGCGCACCAGCTTGGCGCGGGAGGAAAACACGGTGCCGTGGTCCTCCATCTCCTCGGCGTTCCAGCCGACGCCGATGCCGAACAGGAAGCGCCCGCCGGACACCTGGTCGATCGAGGCCACCAGCTTCGCGGTCTGGATCGGATCGCGCTGGTTCACCAGGCACACGCCGGTGCCGACCTTCAGCGTCTTGGTTGCCATGGCCGCCGCGGTCAGCGTTACGAACGGGTCCATGACGTCGTAGTACTGCTTCGGCAGTTCGCCGCCGCCCGGCCAGGGGGAGCGGCGCGACAGCGGGATGTGCGAGTGCTCGGGCGCCCAGACCGATTCGAAGCCGCGGCTTTCCAGCGCCTGCGCCAGCTCGGCGGCGGTCATCGAATAGTCGGTGAAGAACATCGCTGCGCCGAAATCCATGGCTGACCTCCCGTTGGTTTGAGCGGCAGCTTAGGCCCGATCGGCACTCCCTGGCCACACACCGGGTCGCACGATAATCTGCCGGCCGATGGGTCAGGATCTGCCATTCTGGAAAACCAAGCGCCTGGAGGAGATGAACCAGGCGGAGTGGGAATCCCTTTGCGACGGGTGCGGCCGCTGCTGCCTGCACAAGCTGCGGGACGAGGACACCAGCCTGCTGTCCTTCACAAATGTCGCCTGCCGGCTGCTGGATCTGCATAGCTGCCAATGCAGCGACTACCCTAACCGCCGCCGCCGCGTGCCGGACTGCGTGCAGCTCACCCCCGCCACGGTGCGCGAGGTGGATTGGCTGCCGCCATCCTGCGCCTATCGCCGCGTCGCGGAGGGAAAGGGGCTGGCCTGGTGGCATCCGCTGGTATCCGGCGACGCCGATACCGTGCATCAGGCCGGCGTCTCGGTGCGGGACCGCTCGGTAGGAGAACGGCAAGCGGGTCCGTTCGAGCATCACATCGTGGACTGGCCTGGCCGCAACCCGCGTACCCGCCGGCCCGAGTCCACGGCCAAGGCGGCGTCTGGCTCATCCGCGGCATCAGTCGCGACCGACACCCAAGCGGCGCCGGCCGCGACTGACCGCAAGGAGACCGAGCGATGATGAAAGATGCCCTGTTTGGTGGCGTGAATGCCGCTGTGCTGACGCCGATGAACGACGACCTGTCGATCGACCTGGACCGCATGGCCGCGCATTGCCGCTGGCTGCTCGCCAACGGCTGCAACGGCCTGGCCGTACTCGGCACCACCGGGGAAGCCAACAGCCTGGGCATCAGCGAGCGCATCGCGCTGTTGGAAGGCCTGGTCGCGCGCGGCATCCCGGCCGACAAAATGCTGCCGGGCACCGGCACCACCGCCATCACCGATACCGTCCTGCTGACCCGACGCGCGGAAGCGCTGGGCTGCCGTGGTGCACTGATGCTGCCGCCGTTCTACTACAAGAACCCGACGGATGACGGGCTGCTCGCCTATTTCGACCAGGTGATCCAGCGCGTCGGCGGCAATATCAGCGTCTACCTCTACAACTTTCCGCAGCAATCGGCGATTCCATTCAGCGTGGACTTCATTGCGCGCCTGCTGAAGACCTATGCCGGCAAGGTGAAGGGCATCAAGGACAGCAGCGGCAATTACGAGAACGGACTGTCCTATGTGAAGGCCTTCGCCCAGGACGGGTTCGAGGTCTATGCGGGCGACGACACGCTGCTGAAGCCCCTGCTGGAGAAGGGCGGCGCCGGCTGCATCACCGCGGCGTCCAATGTGAACTGCAGCATCGCGGCGGCGGTCTATGCCGGCTGGAACACACCGGCCGGCGCCGCGGCGCATGAGACGCTGAGCGCGACCCGCAAGGCGGTGATCTCGGTGCCGATGATCCCGGCACTGAAGGCACTGGTGGCACGCAACACCGGCGATCCGCGCTGGCAGAACGTACGCCCGCCGCATCTGAAGCTGACCGCGGAGCAGCAGGCACAGGCCTTCACCACCTTCGATGCCTGCGGGGTGCAACTGGCGAAGGCCGCCTGAAGGCCCACGGCCTGCCCGCACCGGCTTCCGACGGCTCGCGGTGCCTCGCCGGGCTTTCGGCCTTGCCGAGGCACCGTTGCGACGCCATAGACAATCCCCTGCGCAATCCTGACCAGAGGACCCGACTGCCATGCCCGCCATCTCCCTGCCCGACGGTTCCGTGCGCCGCTTCGATGCGCCGGTGACGGGCACAACGGTGGCCGAGGCGATCGGACCCGGCCTGGCCCGCGCCGCCCTCGCCATGAAGCTGGACGGCCGGCTGGTCGACCTGACCTCCACCATCGAAAACGACGCCAGCGTGGTGTTCGTCACCCGCCGCGACCCCGACGTGCTGGAGCTGATCCGCCACGACGCCGCCCATGTGCTGGCCGAGGCGGTGCAGGAGCTTTATCCCGGCACCCAGGTCACCATCGGGCCGGCGATCGCCGACGGATTCTATTACGACTTCGCTCGCAACGAGCCGTTCACCCCGGAGGATTTCGCGCCGATCGAGGCGAAGATGCGGGAGATCATCGGTCGCGGCGAAAAGTTTGAGCGCCAGGTGATCGACCGGGAGGCGGCGATCAGCTTCTTCCAGGAAAAGGGGGAGAAGTACAAGGCGGAGATCATCCAGGACCTGCCGGCCGACCAGACCATCACCCTGTATCGCCAGGGCCAGTGGGTCGATCTCTGCCGTGGCCCGCATATGCGCTCGACCGGCGATGTCGGGACCGCTTTCAAGCTGATGAAGGTGGCCGGCGCGTATTGGCGCGGCGATCATCGCAACGCGATGCTGTCTCGCATCTACGGCACCGCCTGGCGCGACCAGAAGGAACTGGACGCCTATCTGCACCGGCTGGAGGAAGCGGAACGGCGCGACCATCGCCGCATCGCCAAGGAGATGGACCTGTTCCACCTCCAGGAGGAGGCCGCCGGTTCGGTGTTCTGGCACCCGAAGGGCTGGCGGCTGTACCGCGCCGCCGAGGCCTATATGCGTCGTCGCCTGGACGCAGCCGGCTATCAGGAGGTGAAGACCCCACAACTGGTGGACCGGGCGTTGTGGCAGGCCTCCGGGCATTGGGACACGTTCCGCCAGCACATGTTCATCGCCACCGTGGAGGAAGAAGACAAGGTCCTCGCGGTGAAGCCGATGAACTGCCCGTGCCATGTGCAGATCTTCCGCCAGGGCATTCGCTCCTACCGCGAGCTGCCCCTGCGGCTGGCGGAGTTTGGCTCCTGCCATCGCTATGAACCGTCCGGCGCGCTGCACGGCATCATGCGGGTGCGCGCTTTCACCCAGGACGACGCGCATATTTTCTGCACCGAGCAGCAGATTGCCCCGGAGACCGTGCGCTTCGTCGAACTCCTCGCCGGCATCTATCGGGATTTCGGCTTCCCGGAGTTCCGCGTGAAGTTCGCCGATCGCCCCGACCAGCGGGTCGGCGCGGACGAGGTCTGGGACCAGGCCGAGGCGGCGCTGAAGGAGGCCTGTGCCACCGCGGGCGTGGAGTACGAGCTGAACCCCGGCGAAGGTGCATTCTACGGGCCGAAGCTGGAGTTCGTGCTGCGCGACGCGATCGGCCGCGACTGGCAGTGCGGCACGCTGCAGGTGGACTTCAACATGCCGCAGCGGCTGGACGCCGAGTATGTGGCCGAGGACGGCAGCCGCCGCCGCCCCGTGATGCTGCACCGCGCCATCCTGGGGAGCTTCGAGCGCTTCCTCGGCATCCTGATCGAGCAGTACGCCGGCCGCTTTCCGCTCTGGCTCGCTCCGGTGCAGGCGGTGGTGGCGACGATCGTGTCGGACGCCGACGACTATGCCAGGGAGGTCGCCGAGGCCCTGTCCGGCGCCGGGCTGCAGGTGGAGACCGACCTGACCAACCAGAAGATCAACGCCAAGGTGCGCGAGCACAGCCTGGCGCATGTGCCGGTGCTGGTGGTGGTCGGCCGCAAGGAGGCGGAGAACCGCACGGTCGCGCTGCGCCGCCTCGGTGGATCGTCGCAGGAAATTCTGCCGCTGAATGAAGCGGTGGATCGGCTTGCGGATGAGGCCACGCCTCCCGATCTTAAGAATGTGGCAACCCGGCGACGGCCAGCTTGATAAGTGGCAGAATGTTCGGCCACACTGGCAGCCGGTCGGGGTTCCGCTCCGACCGCATCCGCAATATCGACAGGAGAGACCCATAGCCCGAGGACCAATGCCCGCTGCACCAACCCGTGACGGGCCACGCGTGAACGAGGATATCCGATCCCCCCAGGTGCGCCTGATCGATCAGGATGGTGAGATGCAGGGTGTGCTGACCATCCGCGAGGCGCAGAATCGCGCCTTCATGGTTGGCCTGGACCTGGTGGAGATCAGTCCCAACGCCGATCCCCCGGTGGTCAAGATCCTTGACTTCGGCAAGTTCAAGTATGAACAGCAGAAGAAGAAAAACGAGGCCAAGAAGAAGCAGAAGGTCATCGAAATCAAGGAGATCAAGGTCCGCCCGAACATCGACGAGAACGATTATCAGGTGAAACTTCGCGCCATGAAGTCGTTCATCGAGGAGGGGGACAAGGTCAAGGTGACGCTGCGTTTCCGTGGCCGCGAAATGGCCCACCAGGATCTGGGCGTGAAGGTGCTGGAACGCATCCGCACCGAGATGGACGGATCCAGCAAGGTGGAACAGATGCCGCGGATGGAAAACCGCCAGATGGTGATGGTGCTGAGCCCGCGCTGAGGCGCGGGCGACACCGGCACTTACGGCTGCCGCGCCTTGGGATCGGTGGACGACCGACGCGTGCGTGTGCCCGATTTTTTGATGGGTCGGTGACGGTTCAGCGTGTGGCCCGGCGCGTCGGTTTGCGCCGGCGCCGCGGGAAGTCGGCTGCCGCTTTGATCCGCGATGGTCCTGATCGGACCCAGTGTTCCCTATCCGACCGAGGCCGATTTCCCAACGATCTCCCCTCGTGAAATAATTCTATGTCTATTCAGCGCTCCGCCGTTTGCACGCACAGGCTGCCGGATCGTCTGATGACGTTGCTGCGGCGAGATATAAGCCGCGCGAACCGGATTACGCCGCCGCTGCAGGTCTGCCTCGCCGCCTGGTAATGCTGCGGCGTCAGTTCGGGATCAATGCAGCGGAATCATGCCCAGGCCACGCGATACCGCGTGGCTTTCCTCGCATGAGCGTCCGAAACACTCCGACCACACCAGCCGACGTGACGCCACCCGCAATGCAGCCTTGTTGGCGGCGGAGCTTTTCTCCTGATGCGTCACGTTGCACGCAGTGCCGTCTGGAGAAATCGGCACGCCAACCCTACTCGACCGCTGTGGAAATTCTGTTTCCGGACAGTGCTGTGCGACTCACAGCACAATACCCGAAGTACAACCTCCATCCGCTATGCTGCAGGCGCACAGTACCAACAACGAGTCATTGATCGCTCGACAACCGTCTGGCGTGTCGGTTGACAGCCATTCCGGCTCCCGAAATACTGCCCGTCGATCGCGTAAAAAACGTCCAGCAAACAACAACCTCTCGGGAGGCGATCAATGGCTCATCGCGCATTGTTCGGTGCATCGGGACTGGCACTCTGGCTCACGGCGTCAGTGTGCAATCCGCTTGCCGCGCAAACTCAAACAGGCACACTGATCTTCGCCGTCGAATCGCTCAGCGCGCAAACGATGGATCCAATTCTGGAAGCTCGGCCCGGTAACGCCATCTATCAGGCGCCGATGTACGATTTGCTGGTCGGTTTCGATTTCAAGAAAGGCGGCATCGGGCCAGGTGTTGCGGAAAGCTGGGAACTCGCTCCGGACGGATTAAGCTGGACGTTCCATCTGCGTCCCGGCCAGAAATTCCATAACGGCGACCCGCTGACTGCGCACGATGTGAAGTTCAGCCTGCAGCGCCAGATGGCGCCGAATTCACTGGCTGCCGCGGCGGCAACCTTCCGCCGCACCATCAAGAGCATCGACGTGGTGGATGATCTGACCGTCCGGGTCAACACCAACTCGCCGCAGATCGGCCTGCCGCCATCACTCAGCCGCGCGGTGGCGCCGGAAGGCGCGGTGATGCCGCAGCATTATATCGAGAAGGTCGGGGAAGAAGAATTCCGCCGCAAGCCGGTCGGTAGCGGACCCTGGCGTTTCGTGCGCAGCGTGCCGGGTGATCGCATCGAGTACGCCGCCGTGGATTATCCGCACTGGCGCGGAACGCCGCACTTCAAGCAGTTGCAGATTCTGCAGGTGCCGGAGGAAAGCACGCGCATGGCAATGGTGCGTACCGGTGAGGTGGCGATCTCCTCGATCGGCCCGGACACCATGCTGAGCGCCTCACGCAGCGGCCTGGAAGTGCTGTCGGTACCGGCCACCATGCAGGCGCTGTATCAGTTCTGGGGCACCTATCGCCCGGAATTCAAGAACAGCCCGGTGGCCAATCCGCGGGTCCGCGAGGCCCTGTCGCTGGCGATCGATCGAAAGGCCATCATCGACAGTGTCATGAATGGTCTCGCCGGCATGCCGTATCCGTTCGCCACCTTCAGCTACACCGAATATTTCAGTGCGGACCGGTGGGAGCAGTGGGCTCGCAAAGCCTATCGCTACGATCCGGAGCAGGCGAAGAAGATCCTGACTGAGGAGGGCTATCCCAACGGCTTCGATCTGAACTTCGCGAACACTGCATTGCCCGGCACGCAGTTCATGGTCGATATCGGCACGGTCGTCGCCGACATGTGGACCAAGATCGGCGTCAAGGTGCATCTCAAACATTATGAGTGGGGTTCGTTCGCACCGATCATCCGCGGCGACCAGGCGCCTCTGGTGGGCGGTGTGTCGATGTATCGCACAGTCGGACGACCGGACGTGCCCTGGCGCTACAATGGCTCGTTCGAGGTAGAGAGCGACCAGCACCTGCTTGGTGAGAAGGGCGCGTGCGATGCGACCTGCCAGGAGTATCAGAAAGTCGTCAGGGAGCTCCTCGCGGAACGCGATCCGGAGAAGCGAACCGCGCTGACCGACCGCATGGTTGAACTCATCAACAACACCTGGCTGACGGTCCCGATCATCGAAGGCATGGGGTATTACGCGATCAACAAGCGGCTGGTCGGGCAGTTCGCGGCGATCCCCGGACGGCATGAACTCGGCGATGTGTTCGAGCGGATTCCGCGGGCCGAGGAGGCGCCGTGGCCTAAGAAGTAGGATCGCGCGCGGCCGCCGCATGATGCAGCGGCCGTACCGCCTTGGTCGCGAAGAGATCCCGACATGAAGCGCTACATCGGCAATCGGCTGCTCCAGGGCATCGTCCTGTTGTTCCTGATCGCAACCATCGTGTTCTTCCTGGGGCGACTGACAGGCAATCCGGTCGATCTGATGCTGCCGGAGGACGCCACCGCCGAGGATCGGCTCTCGCTGATCAAGGCACTCGGGCTGGATGGCCCGTGGTATCTGCAGTACCTCACTTTCATCGGCAATGCGCTGCATGGTGACCTCGGCACCTCGATCCATATGCGCGAGGCGACGGTACAGGTGTTCTTCTCCCGCCTGCCCAACACGCTCATCATCATCCCCTGGGCGATCCTGCTCGCCATGGCGGTCGGCATTCCGCTGGGCGTGGTCGCTGCGCTCAATCGCGGCAATCTGCTGGATCGTGCCGCCGGAACCATCGCCGTGTTCGGCATTGCCATGCCCAGCTTTTGGCTGGGTGTGCTGCTGATCTTCGTGTTCAGCATTCAATTGGGCTGGCTGCCGTCGGGGCGCATGGGCGGGCCGGACCATTTCGTTCTGCCCGTGATTACCCTGGCCGCTTTCCTGATCGCGGGCTTCATGCGGATCGTGCGATCCAGCATGTTGGAGGTGATGGGCAGCGAATACGTGAAGCTGGCACGCATCAAAGGTCTGAATGAATGGGTCGTGGTATGGAAGCACTGCCTGCGCAACGCACTGATCCCCGTGCTGACGTTATGGGGCGTGTTCATCGGCCATCTGATCACCGGTGCCATTGTCGTCGAAACCGTGTTCGCCTGGCCGGGTGTCGGCCGTCTGACCTATGAGGCGGTTATCTATCGCGACTTCCCGCTGTTGCAAGCCATCATCGTTCTGGAGGCCGTGTTGATCCTCGGGATCAATCTGATGGTGGACATCCTGTACGCCTATATCGATCCCCGCATCCGGCTGACCTAGGAGAACGCGATGCGCAGAACTCCGTGGATCCCGATCTGCATTATCGCGACGATGATCCTGATGGCGATCTTCGCGCCGCTGCTGGCGCCCTATTCACCGATCAACCAGACGCTGCGTGATCGGCTGGTGCCGCCGTTCTGGATGGATGGTGGCACGATGGATCATCTGCTGGGCACCGATGCGTTCGGACGCGACATTCTGAGCCGCCTGATCTACGGCGCGCGGGTCAGCCTGCTGGTGGCGCTGCTGACGCTGACCGCGGGCGGCGGCGTCGGCCTGGCGATCGGCATCCTGGCCGGCTATGTCGGTGGCCGGGTCGACAGCCTGCTGATGCGTCTCGTCGATGCTGCCTTCACCTTTCCGGCCATCCTGTTCGCCCTGCTTCTCGCGGTGACGATGGGCCAGGGACTGCTCACGCTCGTCATCGCCATCAGCCTGCTGCTCTGGGCCAGCTTCGCACGCGTCATCCGCGGCGAGGTGCTGATGCTGAAGCACCGCGACTTTGTCGCGCTCGCCAAGGTGCGCGGCTGTTCGTCGCTGCGCATCATGCTGACTCACATCCTGCCGAACGTGCTGAACACCTTCATGGTGCTGGTCACGCTGAACATCGGCGTGGTGATCATCGCCGAGGCGTCGCTCAGTTTCCTCGGCGCCGGCATTCCGCCGCCGACGCCGACCTGGGGGCTGATGATCTCCGAAGGCCGCGGCCGTATCGCCGATGCCTGGTGGGTCGCGCTGATCCCCGGTATCGCCATCACCCTGCTGGTGCTGTCGGTCAACCTGTTCGGCGATTGGCTGCGTGACTGGCTCGATCCGCAATTGAGGCAGCTATGACCGGCGCAGTCGTACTCGATCCACCTATCCGCGACGAACCCGCGGCAGCCGGCGACATCGTTTTGGATGTGCGCGACCTGCACACGCAGTTCGTCTTGCGCCGTGGTGTGCTGAAAGCCGTCGACGGCGTCAGCTTCGCACTCCGTCGCGGCGAAGTGCTCGGCCTGGTCGGCGAATCCGGTTGCGGCAAAAGCATGACCGCCCTGTCGATCATGCGGCTGCTGCCGAAAGGCATCGCACGCACCGTACAGGGTGAGGTTCGGCTTGGCCGCGAAGACATCCTCACCAAAACACCACGCGAGATGCGCGCCATCCGCGGCACCAGGCTCTCGATGGTACTGCAGGATCCACAGACCTCACTCAATCCAGTGTTCACCATCGGCGATCAGTTGCGTGAGGCGATCGTCCGCCGCACCCATGCCGGCCGTCGTGCCGTGATGCAGGAAGCGGTCACCGCGCTGCGTCACGTCGAAATCTCCGCGCCGGACCAGCGCATCGGGCAGTATCCGCATCAGATGAGCGGCGGCATGAAGCAGCGCGTGGTGGGTGCGATCGCCATGAGCGGCCATCCCGAGGTGCTGATCGCCGACGAACCTACCACCGCGCTCGATGTCACCATCCAGCTGCAATACCTGAAACTGCTGAAGCGGCTGCAGCAGGAAAGCGGCATGGCGATCCTGTTCATCACCCATGATTTCGGCGTGGTGGCGCGCATGTGCGATCGGGTCGCGGTGATGTATGCCGGTCGCATCGTGGAATGCGGCACTGTGCAGCAGGTGTTCGATGCTCCAGCGCATCCTTACACCCAGGCGCTGATCGCCTCGGTGCCAAAGATGACCGGCACCACCGGCCGGCTGACCACCATCGAAGGCCAGCCGCCATCCCTGCTGAACCTGCCCGTCGGTTGCCGCTTTGCCTCGCGCTGCCCGCATGCGATGCAGCACTGCCTGGATGCCTACCCCGACACGTTCGATATCGATGCACAGCACAGTGCAAGCTGCTGGAGGCTCGCTTCGGCATGAGCATGACAGCGGACCCGCTGCTGCGGGTGCAGAACCTGCGCAAACACTATCCGGTCTCCAAGGGCCTGCTGTTCAGCCGCGAACTGGGCCAGGTTAAGGCGGTGGACGACATCTCCTTCACCATCGCTGCCGGCGAGACGCTCGGCCTGGTCGGCAAATCCGGCTGCGGCAAGACCACCACCTCGAAACTGATCCTGAACCTGGAACAACCGACTCGCGGTGAAATCCGACTGCAGGGCAAGCCGATCCACGGTCTGCAGGGCGACGCACTGCGCGATTATCGCGCCCAGGTGCAGGCGGTGTTCCAGGACCCGTGGTCATCGCTCAATCCGCGCATGACGGTGGGCCGCACCATCGCCGAGTCATTGATCGTCACCGGTTGGGGCACACGCGCGCGCATCGCCGATCGGGTCAGCGAATTGCTGATGCAGGTGGGATTGCGCCCCGAACAGGCGTCACACTACCCGCACGAGTTCAGCGGCGGTCAGCGGCAGCGTATCGCACTCGCCGGCGCGCTGGCCTCGCAGCCGCGCCTGATCGTGCTGGACGAACCGGTCTCCGCGCTGGATGTTTCGATTCGCGCGCAGATGATGAACCTGCTGAAGGATGTGCAGGCGCGCGACAACGTGGCCTATCTGCTGGTGGCGCACGACCTCGCCACGGTGCGCTACATGGCCGACCAGACCCTGGTGATGTACCTCGGCAAAATCGTCGAATATGCACCGACCGACGCACTGTTCGACGATGTGCGCCATCCCTACACCAAGGCACTGTTCTCCGCCGTGCTGCCGCCGCGCCCGGATCAGCGCGAGGAGGAGATCGTGCTGGCCGGTGAGGTGCCGTCACCGCTCAATCCGCCCAGCGGTTGCCACTTCCATACCCGCTGCCCGTTCGCCATGCCGCGTTGCGCGCAGGAAGAACCGGTCTTGCATGAAACGACGCCAGGTCATCTCGTAGCCTGTCATCTTCACGCCGGCGCCTGAACCGCGGGGCCGGGGGAACTCAGGAGGTCATTCGTCATGGCTGCACCCCACGGACCACTACAGGGCGTCAAAGTCGTCGCCTGCTCCACCGCCCAGGCCGGCACCGTGCCCTACATGCTGATGGCCGACCTCGGGGCCGAGGTCATCAAGATCGAAGTGCCGGATGGCGGCGACAATTCCCGCGGCACCAGCATCCTGCCCGGAATGCCCAGCACCTATTTCGAAACCAACAATCGCGGCGTGAAGAGCGTGACGCTGAATCTGAAGTCACCGGAAGCCCGGGAAGTCCTGTATCGGATGGTCGCCGACGCCGACATGTTCGGGCAGAATTTCCGACCCGGCGCGGCGGAAAAGAACGGCTTCGGCTACGAGGACCTGCGCAAGGTCAATCCGCGCCTGGTCTACATGTCGATCTCCGGCTACGGGCCGAACGGACCGCACGCGAGCCTGCCGGGGACGGATTCGATGGCCCAGGCGTTGGGCGGCATTGCCGAGGCGTATTCCAACCCCGGGCAGCCGCTGCGCACCGGCATCGTCTCAGTCGCCGACGAGACCTGCGCCATCCTCGCCTTCGGCGGCGCCCTGGCCGCCCTGACCTACGCCCGCACCACCGGCATCGGCCAGAAAGTGGATTGCTCGCTGCTGGGAGGCCAGATCCGCCTGATGGGCTGGACGCTGACCACCACGATGTGGCGCGATCGCAACCCCGTGACCGGCCAGGCTCGCGTCACCGGCACACCCGAACGGCCCGGCCTCAGTGCCAGCTTCAATGACGGCGATGGGAAGCCGCTGGTGTTCCAACTCAACGGCGCCCGTACCTGGAAGACCGCCATGACCGCGCTCGGCTTCTACGATGCGCTCGAACAGGCGGGGTTCGGCGACCTCGGCGTGATCATCAACTCGGAGGAGCGGCGGTCCACCTTGCTGAGAACGCTCGACGGCCTGTTCGCCACCGGCTCCCGCGAGGAATGGGTGGCGCTGCTGCGCGCGGCGGATATCGTGGCGGCGCCGATCAATACCCTGCTGGAGGCGAGCAACGATCCCGACGTGCTGGCCAACGGCTACGTCACCGAGGTCACCTATCCGAAGCACGGCAAGACGCTGAAGGTGCACGGCACGCCCTGGCACTTCTCCGAGACGCCGACGCAGATCGGCATTGCGCCAGAACTGGGCGCCCATAACGAGGAGGTGCTGACCCGCCTCGGTTACAGCCCGGATCAGGTCCGCGAGTTTCGTGAGCGCAAGGTGATCTGATTGCGCAGCGGGAGGCGTTGCGGCCCCGCACGCTCCTGCCATGCCACCCGAGCCATGCCGCCCGACCAGCGCCCCGGCGGATGAACGCGCCCTCAGTTGGGCAGGTCGCGGATGAGCGTGTTGGGCCGGGTGAGCTGCGTGGAGAGGGATGCTGGGATATGTTGCAGCGCAGCGTCAACCGCATGGCTGGAATGTGCCGCAAAGCAGCATTCTCCAGCCGTTTCGCTTGACTGCTATGATTTTCAATAGGTTGCCGGGCATGCCGAGGCTCTTGCCAAGGCCGGCAGGACCCGCTCCGTAACCGTCGGGTTACAATAGCCGAGCTTGACGGTCGGGAATAAGCGGCCGCCAATGTGCGTCCCTTCGACGTGATCATTCCCGCCATGCTCTCGTCCCTCACACCGTCACGCGCTTTGGACGCGTTTGTCTCGCTTGCTGGCCCGCCTGTCTGGGTGGCGCGGTTGGCTGAGATCGGTCGGCATGGCGTTGCCGGTCCGCGTGCCGCCCAGGCCTTGCGTCAGCGCCACGCTATCGAACTGATGCTGGAGCGGCTGCGGCGTCAGCCCGAACGCGCCTTGTCCGCCGCAGAACAACTGATTGCGACGCTGGTTGCGGAGGCGGTACTGGTCTCCGGCGGCCTCAGCGCCACCGGGCGTGAGCGGCTGGTCGCCGCCGTCCGCACCGCGCTGACCGGGGGAGAGACCCTGGTGCCGCTGTTCCACCTGCTGCGCACCGCGGCGTTGCAGCGCTCCCGCGGGTTCAATGTGCATTTCTCCGGATTGGAGGACGGCGCCCCGTTCGACCTGTTGCTGCGCCGCGATCGGGTGGAGGCGGAGGTCGCCTGCGAGGTGGTCTCGGCTGAGGAAGGCCGCGGCGTGCATCGCGGGGCTTGGTTCCGCCTCGCCGACCGCATCGATCCCGACCTGCAGACCTGGCTCGCCGCGCATCCCGGTCGCTATCTGCTGAAGATGACCCTCGCGAACGGGCTGCAGGGCGGGCTGTGCGGACCGGAGGAAGACACCCTCGCGCTGCTGCATCAGCGCATCCGCACGCTGCTGGAAAGCCGCCAGCGCCAGGATCATGACGAAGCGCTGGTGCTGCGGCTCGACCCGTTGCTGCTGGCCGGTGCCCAGGCCGACGAGTTGGGGCTGCTGTCCTCGCTGCGGCGCCAGTTCGGGCCGGAGGCGCATCTGTCGGTCACCACCGCCGGCCCTGGCGTATTCGTGATGGCGGCGCGGGCCGGCCGGGAAAACGAGATTGCGGTCGCGATCCGCCGCCGCATGGCAGCGATTGCCCCGAAGCGACTGACCGGCCGCCGCCCCGGAATCCTGGCGATGTTCGTCGAGGATACCGATCGCGGCGAATGGCGAGGCCTGCGTGAGCGGCTGGAACTGGAAGGCGAGGCGCGACAGTTCCTTGCCAATCCCGCGGCACGCCCGGTGGTCGCGGTCACCTGCACCTCGCGTCTGGAGCTGTTCGGTTTGCCGGAGCCCGATGCGGTGGCCGATGGCGAACTGCGGTTCCGCAATCCCGGCCATCCCGCGGCGCGCGAGGCGGCTTTGGCACCGGCGGTGCTATCGTCGGTGTGATTGTCGGACGCGCGAGCGTGATAACGGTCTTTTGGCAAGAGTCGCTTAACCTTTGTCCCAACATAGTTGTGGCCAACGACCGCCATCATCCATGGCGAAAACCGGATGACGGCCCGAAGCGGACGAGGTGCGTAATGAACGATGACGAATACGGACAAAAACTGGATGAACTTGACCGCTTGTTGAACGATCCGGATGTGCCCATGCAGCCGTCCCGGATCTGGTCACTGCTGGCCGAACTGTCTCAGCGTGATGGACAAATTGCGGGTCGGAGCAATCCGGTACAACCCGTACGCGGCACTGCCGGCTCGTTCGCGCGCTCCGCCTGATCGCCACGATGGCAACCGGCCAGGCGCTCCGTGCGCCGGCCGGTGTGGGCCGCGCACCGTCGGGCCACACTGCGATCTGGCGCAGTTTGCCAGCCAGCCGTCCCTTCGCCGGCGGATCGGCCCCATTCTCCCGCCTGCTTTAGAATTCCCTGCTGGATCGGAAAGCCTGTGGGCAAGAAAGCCTGTGGGTAAGAAAGTCTGTGGGTGAGAAAGCCTGTGGGCCAGAAAGTCTCTGGCGCCATGTCCCCGGCCTGCGCAGGATGCGCGTCTGAATTTGGGGGGAACGGCACATGAAGATCACCGCCGTCGAGACCGTCTGGACCCGCATCCCGTTCGACATGGGTGGCCAGCCTGCCGTCGCAGGCGGGCTGAACTGGCAGACAATGAACACCGTCTGGCTCCGTATCGTCACCGACCAGGGGCTGGAAGGCTGGGGCGAGGGCTTTGGCCATGCCTCCGCCGCGGTCACCAAGACGGTGCTGGACACCCAGCTCGCCCCGGCGGTGCTGGGACAGGACGCGCGCGATATCGCCGGGCTGCGCGCGCGGCTTTCCAAGGCCTTCCACGGCTTCGGCCGTAATGGTGCGCACGTCTTCGCCCTGTCCGCCCTGGACATCGCGCTGTGGGATATCGCCGGCAAGGCGGCCAGCCTGCCGCTGTGGCGCCTGCTGGGCGGCAGCCCGGTCGGGTCGATGACCAGCTACGCCAGCCTGCTGCGCTATGGCGAGGCCGGCATGGTCGCCGCCGCATGTGAGCGTGCAGCGGCCCGCGGCTATCGCGACGTGAAGCTGCATGAGATCACCGTGCCGGAGGTCCACGCCGCGCGGCAGGCGCTGGGAGACGGGCCGCGGCTGATGGTGGATACCAACTGCCCCTGGACCGTCGGCCAGTCGATTGAGATGGCGCAGGCGATGCAGGCGGAGAACCTGACCTGGCTGGAGGAACCGGTATTCCCGCCTGGCGACCACCACGGCCTGGCACAGGTGCGGCGTGAGGGCGGCGTGCCGATCGCCGCCGGTGAGAACGCAGCCGGCCTGCATGATTTCCGCGCCGCGTTCGAGGCCGGCGCTCAGGACGTCGCGCAGCCAAGCGTGATCAAGATCGGCGGACCGTCCGCCATGCTGGAGATCGCGGCCCTGGCGAAGGCGTTCGGCGTGCGGGTGGTGCCGCATAATGCCTATTTCGGCCCCGGCTACCTGGCGTCGCTGCATGTCAATGCGACCATCGCGCCGGACGCGCCGTTTGAGCGGCTGTTCATCGACCTCGAGGCTAGTCCGTACCACGACCTGGTGATGGCGAAGGACGGCCGTGTGACCTTGCCCGACGGACCCGGCCTGGGACGTGATCCGGATCCGGCGGTGATCAAGCGCTACCAGCTCGCGGAGCCGACAGTGCATCGGGCCTGACCGGGTTTCGCCATGACGAGCCGCGCTCCGTCGGCCTGTCGGGGATGCTGCAGGCTTCCACTCTCCCTCTGGTTCGCCCTGCGGGTTTGCCGCTCTGGTTTGGCTGACTGACATGCGCTGGTGGCGACCTCGAGCGAGCGCGGCCACGCCGACGAGACCACCGGCCCGCGCTGGCAGCGATGCGTTTGCACTTCGTCATAAGCGATGGGCTGCCACGCGAGGCGCCGACTACGGCGTCCAGTTCCGATTCACATCCTCGCGAGATCAGCGGCAATCGTTGCTGCATCCGCGCGTGCATGGTGGACTGTTACAACTCAGCAACCGGTGCCTGTGACCCAACGGATCTGCTGAATAGTCCTTCTGCCGAAGCAGCCAACGGGATCGGCGATCCGGTATCGGCCGGCCAGTGCGTGGGTCATACAACGCGAAGTTGCGGCGTCGTGGCAGGGATGGATCGTCGCGTGCCGCGCCTCAGGCAATCGGTTTGCGCTTGCCCGGCCGGACAATGCGTCCGATACCGAGCGACGCGATCCGATTAACGAACGAGCAGACCGGGCGTACGATGACGGGTCAGAAGGAAGCTCAACTGGTTTCGGCCGCTGACCTATATGGGCTGCTCATCCAAAGCGTCACCGACTATGCGATCTTTATGCTCGACCCGAAAGGTCATGTGGTGAGCTGGAATCCGGGCGCCCAGAGCATCAAAGGCTACAGCGCCGAGGAGATCATCGGCAGACATTTCGCCTGCTTTTACACCGAGGAGGACCGCGACGCGGGCGTGCCGGCGGAGGCGCTGCGGATTGCCACCGAGACCGGCCGGTTTATCACGGAGGGCTGGAGAGTTCGCAAGGACGGCAGCCAGTTCTGGGCGATGGTTGTGATCAATGCCGTCCGGCAAGACGGCCGGATCGCCGGGTTCGCAAAGGTCACGCGCGACATCACTGTGCAGCGCAACGCGCAACTGGTCGCGATCGAAAGCGAGCGCAGGTTTCGCCTGCTCGTCCAGGGTGTGACAGACTACGCCATCTACATGCTCAGTCCCGATGGGCATGTGACCAACTGGAATGCCGGCGCCGCTCGCATCAAGGGCTACACGCAATCCGAGATTATCGGCCAGCACTTCTCCCGGTTCTATACGCCGGAGGATCGTGAAGCGGGTCTGCCGTGGAAGGCGTTGGAGGTGGCGCGCAGCGAAGGCCGGTACGAGGCGGAGGGTTGGCGTTGCCGGAAAGACGGCAGCCGCTTCTGGGCCAGCGCCGTGGTCGATGCGATCCATGACGAAGCGGGCGAGCTGATCGGCTTCGCGAAGATCACGCGCGACCTGACGGAGCGGCGTGAATCGCAAATTCAACTGGAGCAGTCGCGGGAGCAGCTGTTCCATGCGCAGAAGATGGAAGCCGTTGGCCAGCTTACCGGCGGGTTGGCGCATGACTTCAACAACCTGCTGACCGGCATTACCGGCAGTCTCGAGTTGTTGCGGGCGCGGCTTTCCCAAGGGCGGATCAACCAACTGGAGCGCTACATCACGACCGCCCAGGGCGCCGCAGGGCGGGCCGCCGCATTGACGCATCGGCTGCTCGCCTTCGCCCGGCGGCAGACGCTTGATGCGCGGCCAACCAACGCGAACAAGCTGGTCGCCAGTATGGAAGAGCTGGTACGGCGCACAGTCGGCCCGGCCATCGAGGTGGAGACCGTGCTGGCGATCGGGCTGTGGCCGACCCTGTGCGACCCGAACCAGCTCGAAAGTGCGATCCTCAATCTCTGCATCAATGCCCGCGATGCAATGCCGGATGGCGGGCGTTTGACGATAGAAACGAGCAACACCTGGCTCGACGAGCCGGGCGGGCGTCAGCGCAACATGAAGCCCGGCCAATACATCGCCATCTGCGTGACCGATACCGGAACGGGCATGCCGCCCGATGTGATGGCGCGTGCCTTCGATCCGTTCTTCACCACCAAGCCCCTCGGGCAGGGAACCGGCCTCGGCCTGTCGATGATCTACGGCTTTGTCAACCAGTCCAACGGCCAGGTGCGGATCTATTCGGAGGTGGGGCAAGGCACCACGATGCGGCTCTATCTGCCGCGTTACTGGGGCGACCCGGCCGAAGAGAACCAAATCCCCGAACCGGTCCAAGCGTCCCGCGTCACCTCGGGGGAGAGCGTGCTGGTGGTCGATGACGAGGCCAGTATCCGGATGCTGGTGAGCGAGATTTTGCAGGAGCTTGGCTACACCGTGCTTGAAGCGGAGGACGGCGTTGCAGGCCTCAAGGTCCTGCAATCGGATGCACGCATTGATCTGCTCATCGCCGATGTCGGTCTCCCGGGCGGCCTCAACGGACGGCAGATGGCGGATGCCGCACGGCAGAAGCGGCCCGCTTTGCCGGTACTGTTCATCACCGGCTATGCCGAGAATGCCGCCATCGGCAATGGCCATCTTGAGCCCGGCATGCATATTCTCACCAAGCCGTTTGCGGTCGAACAACTGGCGACACGCGTCAAGACCATCATGATGAGAAGCTGAGCGCGGCCGGCGGGGTCGGCCTCGCGCCTCGGGGCCATGCGCTCCGCCTTCTGCGTCACGCCTCGCCGCTCGGTGGCCTTCACGCCCGCGGCGCTGCATGCTTGGGGCGAACACGCGTCATCATAACGCCCGCTCGCTTCAGAAAGAGGACCGTCCGCCATGAAAATCACCGCACTGCGCACCCAGGTGGTGCACGTGCCCATCGAACCGCCGATCCTCACCGCGATCCTCGGTCATATCCGCAGCGCCGATTGCGTGCTGACCTTCCTCGATACCGACGAGGGCATCACCGGCGAAGGCCTGGTAATGACCATCAACAACCGCCGCCTCGCGCCAATTCACGAAATGATCCGCAGCCTCGAAGACCTGGTCATGGGATTGGACCCGCGGCTTGGCGGCAGCCTCAACGCACGCGCATGGTCGTCGCTGAACTTCCTCGGCTATGAGGGCGTGTCGATCGTCGGCTTGGCCGCGCTCGACAACGCGCTGTGGGACCTGCGCGGCAAGGCAGCCGGTCTGAACGTTGCGCATCTGATCGGCGCCTGCCGCCCCGCCGTGCCCACCTACGCCTCCGGCGGTCTGTGGCTCGGCAGCTCCATCGACGAACTGCAACGCGAGGCCAGCAGCTTCCTCGAACGCGGCTTCCGCGCCATGAAAACCCGGGTCGGACCCGCCGAACCAGAGCGCATGGTCGAACGCGTGCGCGCGGTGCGGGAAGCGATCGGACCCGATATCGCGCTGATGGTCGATGCCAACCAGCAGATGAGCGTCAAGCAGGCGATCCGCATCGGCCGCATGATGGAAGAGCTGGACCTCACCTGGTTCGAGGAACCGGTGATCTGCCACGACCACGAAGGAGAAGCACAAATCTCCGCCGCGCTCGACACGCCGATCGCCTCCGGCGAGACCGTCTACACCCATCGCGGCATTCTGCAGATGCTGGAAGCCCGTTCCGCCGACGTGCTGATGCCGGACCTGCAGCGCATGGGCGGTCCCAGCGAGTTCCTGAAGGCCGGCCATCTGTGCGAGGCGTTCCATATCCCCTGCGCCAGCCATCTGTTCCCGGAGATGAGCCTCGCCCTGCTGGCGGCGCTGCCCGGCGGCAACTTCCTGGAATACATGCCGTGGTTCGAGCCGATCTACCGGGAGCGGATCGAACTCGATGCCAACGGCCACGCCATCGTGCCGGATCGGCCAGGCTGGGGATTCAGTTTCGATCCGGCCGCGATCGCACGCTACGCCGCTTGAACGCAGCGCGCGCTTCCGACACCCGCGCAGACGTCTCCCTACCGTCGCGACGGTAGGGAGACGAAGCAGCTATCGCCCCACCCAGCGCGGCGCGCGCTTCTCCATGAACGCTGTGCGGCCTTCCTTGTAGTCGGCGCTGTTGAAACAGATTTCCATCTGCTCGCGCATCGCACCGACATTGCGCTGGCTTTCGTCCTTCAGCATCTCGTTGATCGTCAGTTTCGATGCCGCAACCGACAGTGGCGCGTTGTCGGCGATGGTGCGCGCCAGATCGAGCACGTAGTCGGTCAGCTCCTCATCCGGCACCATCTTGTTGATCAGCCCGATGCGTTCCGCCTCGGCCGCATCGATCCGCCGTGCGGTGTACAGGATCATGCGGGCATGCGCCGGCCCGACCAGGTCGATCAGCCGCTTCACCGAGTTGGGCGCATAGGCGATCGACAGCCGCGCCGCCGGAATGCCGAACTGGCTGTCCACGGCGGCGATGCGCAGATCGGTGCTCATGGCAATCGCCAGCCCGCCGCCCAGGCAGAAGCCGCGAATCCGCCCGATCAAGGGTTTCGGGAAGGCGTTGAGCTTGCCGCGGCCGACGCCGGTCGCCCGGTCGTATTCCTGCTGCGCCTCGGCGTTGGAGCGGTTTTTGGCGAACTGGCTGATATCGGCACCGGACACGAACGCCTTGTTGCCCGCACCGGTCATCACCACCACGCGGACCGAGCTGTCCTCGCGGAACTCGTCGAGGATCTCTCCCAGCCCCGTCCACATCTCCATCGACATGGCGTTGCGCTTCTCGGGCTGGTTGAAGGTGATCAGCCCGACGCCGTCATCCTTCGCCGCCAGCATCTTGCCGTCGGCGAAGGGCCTGGTTTCCGCATGCTCGGGCAGCATCTCAGATCGCTCCCTTTTTGCGCATGTCGGCGATTTCTTCTGCGCTGTAGCCGACCGCGGACAGCACCTCGTCGGTGTGCTGGCCGGCATCCGGCGTCGCCTCGCGGATATCCTTGGAAAACCCGGAAATATTGATGGCGGACGCCACCACCTCGGCGTCACCAACCACCGGGCTGTGCATCTTGCGCGCCATGCCCAGATGCTTCACCTGCGGGTCCGCGAACACCTGATCGATCGAGTAGATCGGGCCGCAGGGAATGCCGTTGGCCTCGAACAGTTCGATCCAATGGTTCGATGGCTTGGTCTTGGTGATCTCGCCGATCGCCGCGTTGATCGCCGCGCGATCCTTGCTGCGCCCGACCTGGGTCTTCCAATCCTCCCGCTGCAGCCAGTCCTTGCGCTCGATCGCCTCGCAGAATCGCGTGAACACGCGGGAAGAACTGGCGGCGATGTTGATGTGGCCGTCGCTGGTGGGAAACACGCCGGTGGGGATGCCGGTCGGGTGATCGTTACCGGCCTGGCCTGCAACCTCGCCTTCCATCAGCCAGCGGCTGGCCTGGAAGTCGAGCATGAAGATCTGCGCCTCCAGCAGCGACGTGGTCACCCAGCGCCCAACGCCGGTGCGTTCGCGGTCGAAGATCGCCATCATGCAGCCGAGCGCGAGCAGGTTGCCGGCGGTGAGGTCGTCGATCGGGATGCCGACGCGCATCGGGCCGCGGCCGGGTTCGCCGGTGATCGACATCAGCCCGCCCATCCCTTGCGCGATCTGGTCCACGCCGGCGCGCGGGCCGTACGGCCCGTCCTGGCCAAACCCCGAGATGCTGCCATAGACGATGCGCGGGTTCACCGCCTTCACGTCGTCATAGGACACTTTCAGGCGGTGTTTCACCTGGGCGCGCATGTTCTCCAGGATCACGTCGGCGGTCTTCGCCAGACGCATGAATGCGGCATGGCCCTCTGGCGTCTTCAGGTTCAGCGTGATGGCGCGCTTGTTGCGATGCAGGTTCTGGAAATCGAACCCGTGCCGCCGCCCTGCCACGTCCTCACCATCCGTTGCCGGTGGCTCGATGCGGATGACATTGGCGCCCCAGTCGGCAAAGTGGCGCACCGCCGTGGGGCCCGCGCGTGCCAGGGTCAGGTCCAGCACCGTGATGCCGTTCAGCGGCATGCGGGTCTCGGTCAGCATCGATTTGTCGAGCGGGCTTTCCGGCATCGTGATATCTCCTCCGTCCGTCATCGATCTTCCGCCGCAATCGCCGCTCACTCAAGGGTACGCGTGCAACGCTGTGCCATGTGCGCTTCACTGCCGTCCATGGAAACCGCGGATCTGGCTCTGGTACTGGCGGTCGATGGTTCGGCCAGCGTCACCTACGACGAATTCGGCCTGATCGCCGGCGGCATGGCCGCGGCCCTGCGCGATCCCGTGGTGATCGCAGGCCTGATCGGCGGGCCGGCGCACATCAGCTATGCCTGCCTGTTGCTGTGGTCCGGTGCCGGCGCGCAAGACGTGATCACCGCCTGGACCCGCATCGCCAGCGAAACGGACGCGCGCGCCTTCGCGGATGAGGTGGACAACATGCCTCGCACCGTCCAGGCCGGCCAGACCGCAATTGGTGAAGCTCTGCTCGCATCGCTCACCTTGCTGAGCCACGTTCCGGCGACGCCCACGCGCAGCGTCGTGAACGTGATCGGCGACGGCCGCTGCAACGACGGAATCGCGCCTGAGCCGATCCGCGACCGCATGGTGGAAGCCGGGATCACCATCAACGGCCTGTGTATCCTGCATGAGGAGCCGGACCTGCTGCAGTCCTATACCGCAGAGGTGATCGGGGGGCCCGGCGCCTTCGCGGTAACGTGCAAAGACTACCCAGATTTTGCCGAAGCCATGAAGCATAAGCTGACGCGTGAAATCAGCGGACCGATTGTCTAAGGCACACACATGAACGACACCGGCAATCCGATCGCGGACGTGGTCGAGGAAGAGATCGAGGCGGTCAGGACAGATACGCCGGACACCGGGGATGACGGGCAGGAGATGCCGCTGCCCAGCGACCCACGTACGATCTTCCTCGGCGGCCTGTTCTTCCTGGCGCTGCTCGCCGCACTCTACGCCGCCTCCGAAATCATGCTGCCGATCATCCTGGCGATCGTGCTGAAACTGCTGCTGCAGCCCTTCGTGCGTATGCTGGACCGCTGTCACGTGCCGCGCGGGCTCGGCGCGCTGCTGGCGATAATCCTGCTGATGGGTGTGCTTGCCGGGCTGGTCAGTGCATTGGCCGGGCCGGCAACGTCCTGGGCGGGCAAGCTGCCGCAGGCTCTGCCGCAGATCCAGGACAAGCTCGCCATCCTGCATCGCCCGATCGGCATGATGCAGTCCACCTGGGAGACGCTGCAGGGTATCACGCATGGCGGCGCGGAAACAAAACCGGACTCAGCCGCCCCGCCGGCGGCAGCCGCACCGTCAGCGAAACAGGGGCCGAACCTGCTGAGCATGGTGTTCACCGGCACCGCGGCGGTCGCGGCCGGCCTGTTCGAGACGTTGCTGGTGCTGTTCTATCTGCTGGTCTCCGGCGAAACCTTCCTGCGCCGGCTGGTGGAAATCCTGCCCCGCTTCGCCAGCAAGCGACAGGCGGTGGAAATTTCATTGCATATCGAGCGCAATATCTCCGCCTACCTGATCACCGTCACCTTGATCAACGCCGTCGTCGGCCTGCTGACCTTCGTGGTGATGTGGCTCTGCGGCGTCGCCAATCCGCTGCTGTGGGGAACCATGGCGTTCCTGCTCAACTTCATCCCGTTCCTCGGCCCGATGGTCGGCATCGTCATCTTCCTGATGGCGAGCGTGCTGTCGCTGGGCGTCACCTGGTGGGCACTGCTGCCGGTCGGACTGTATTTCGGTATCCACGTCGCCGAGGGCGAGCTGATCACCCCCATGCTGCTGGCCCGCCGCTTCACCATCAACCCGGTGGCGGTAATCCTGGCCCTGGTGTTCTGGTATTGGATGTGGGGCGTGCCCGGCGCGATCCTGGCAGTGCCAATGATGGCGATCACCAAGATCGTCTGCGATGACCTGCGCCCGCTGCGCGCATTCGGCCATTTCCTGGAAGCCTGATTGTGGCGTTGCCCCCGGCAGCCTGACCGATTAGAGCAGCCCCGGTCTTTCCGGAGAGTCTGCCATGCCGACCGACGACAGTGTCATCGTCCGCCGCGACGGGCGCGCGGGCCGCGTCCTGCTGAACCGGCCCGCCGCGCTGAACGCGCTCGATCTCGACATGATCCGCGTATTCACACACGCGCTGGAACAGTTCCGAGACGATCCGCATGTGCATGTCGTGGTGATCGAAGGCGCCGGCGATCGTGCCTTCTGCGCCGGTGGCGATATCCGCGCCCTGCGCGACAACCAGCTGAAGGGCGATCGTGGCCCGGTCGAGGCGTTCTTTTCCGAGGAATACGCGCTGAACCGGCTGATCGCCGGCTATCCCAAGCCCTATGTCGCGCTGATCGACGGGATCTGCATGGGTGGCGGCATCGGCGTGTCGGTGCATGGCGCATATCGTGTGGCAACCGAGCACGCCATGTTCGCCATGCCGGAAACCGCGATTGGCTTCTTCCCCGATATCGGCGCCACGTATTTCCTGCCGCGGCTGCCCGGACGGATCGGGTTCTATCTGGGCCTGACCGGTGCGCGCGTTCGTGGTGCCGATGCGGTGCATGCCGGATTCGCCACCCAGTTCACACCGCGCGCGCAGCTTGCCGACCTGTCGCAGGCTCTGGCCGCGGAGGGCGCCGCCGCGCTCGCGCAGTTCGCCGCTCCGCTGCCGGCGTTTGCCATGGCCGAACAGCGTGCGGCGATCGACCGCTGCTTCGGCGCGGCGACCGTGCCGGACATCGTGGCCTGCCTGCAGGCCGATGGCGGCGAATGGGCGAGCCAGGCGCTGGGACAGTTGCGCGGCGTCTCGCCGTCGGCCCTGTGCTGGACGCTGACCGCCTTGCAGCATGGCGCCGACCTGACCTTGCCGCAGGCGTTGGATGCCGAATTCCGGCTGACCCGCACGACCATGGCGCATCCGGATTTCGCCGAGGGCGTGCGCGCCATGGTGGTGGACAAGGACCGCAAGCCGAACTGGCGGCCAGCCAGCATCGAGGATGTCGAACCGCAGCAGATCGCGGCGCTGTTCGGCTGAACCGGCGTCACCCCGGGTCGTGGCCGGAGGCTGCGCCGGCCATCGCCCGCCGGCGTGCCGCGTTCGGCGTCAGACCATCCCGGGATAATCCGAATCCCGCACGAACGGGAATGGCCCGGGGAACCGTTCGACATAGACGGTGTGGGACACCAGCCCGTCTGCCGCGGTCCAGCGATGCAACTGGAATGCCGGCGGCTCGAACACGAATCCGGCCGGATCGGCCGGCATCAGCGACATTTCGATCTGATGCGCCACCGAGGGGCAGATCGATGCCGTGGCCTGCGCCACACGCGCCGTGATGGCGCGATGATGATGGCCGCAGATGATTCGTTCCACTTGCGGATGCCGCCGGACCACGGCTGCGAACTCCGCCGCGTTGCGCAGCATGATGCGGTCGGCGTGGGCAATGCCGCAGGCGAATGGCGGGTGATGCATGGCAATCAGCGTCGGTTTGTCCGGCACCGCCGCCAGGATGGCATGCAGCCAGTCCAGCTGCACCGGTTGCAATTCGCCGTGGCCGGCGCCGGGAACCAGCGTGTCGAGCATGACCAGCCGCACCGCGTAGTCATCCACCGCGTATTGCACGAACTGCGGATCACGCGTCACCCCGGGCAGATGGGCCAGAGTTTGCCGCATGATATCCCGCCGATCGTGATTGCCCGGAATGACGAACACCGGCATCGGGAGGTAGCGCTGGATCAGCCGTGCGACATGGGCGTATTCCTCCTCCAGCCCGCATTCGGTCAGATCGCCCGACAGCACCACCACGTCCGGCTGTGGCGTGAAGGCGGCGACGGTCTGGAATGCGCGCTGGGTGAACATGTTGGTCTCCGCCACGCGATTGGCGGGTTTGCCGACCGGGCGAACATGCAGGTCGGTGAGCTGACAGATCAGCATCGGGCGAGACTCCGGTTCCGGCCGCCTGCGCCGGGTAGGCAGGCGCAGAGACAGGTATTCCCGCTGCACAGAGACCGCAATGCGTGGTTGTCCGACACGGAGGCGACCTCCAAGACCCTCCGGCGATACGCGGTGATGTGTTGTCGGCGTCGATCAGGACGGCAAATCTGGGCAATCTGGTATTCGCCGCCATCATTGCCTCGTGCATGAACCTCTTGCGGCCATCACGGAAACAACGGCGTCACCCGGTACGCCCGACCTGCGCGCTATGACGCTCGCGGCGGGATGGTACCGGGTGCCGCGGTCACCACAACGATGGGCCTGGGCCCGCCGCACACGGCATTGTCGTGATCGGAATGCCTTCAGTCCCCAACCTCGATCACCGCGTCGACGGCGAACGCACCATGGCCTTCCGGCATTGCGAACACCGGGTTCAGATCGATCGATTGCAGCCGCGGCCCCGCCGCGACGGCGAAGGCCGACAGCCGCGCCAGCATCTGCGCCAGCGCCGCGCACATCCGCCTTCGGGCGGCCGCGCGCGCCGAGCAGCAGCGGTGCGCCCTTGATCGAGCGGATCATCTGCTCCGCGACATCCGCGCCGAACGGGCAGCGGCGGAACACCACGTCCTTCATCACCTCGACGAAGATGCCGCCCAGACCGAACATGGCGATCGGGCCGAACACCGGGTCGCGATGGATGCCCAGGATGCACTCCACGCCGCCCTGCAACTGCTTCGCCACCAGCACGCCTTCGATGCGCGCATTCGGGCGCGGCGCGTTTCGCACGCGCCAGCAGCAGGTCGTAGCCGTCGCGCACCGCCGCATCGTCGGCCGACATCCAGCAGCACGCCGCCGATCTCCGACTTGTGCAGAATGTCGGGCGACAGGATCTTCATCACCACCGGGAAGCCGAACAATTCCGCTGCGGCGACCGCCTCCTCGGCGCTGGCGCAGGTCTGCTCGGGCGCGGAGGTGATTCCCGCTGCGGCCAGCAGGCGCTTTGCCTCCGCCTCCGATGGCGTCGTCGTCCGGCAGGGTTACCGCGTGCACCGTCGGCGGCCGCTTCGCCAGTCGGTGCGGCGAAGGCGGCGCCGAAGCGGCCCATCGCGTCGATCGCCACCACGGCGCGGGTCGGGTCCTCATGCACCACCCAGCCGTCCGCTTCCAGTTCGTCGCGCCGTTCCGGCGGCACGATCACCGACAACGCGTAGAGCCGGTCCGGGTATTTCGCCTTTCACCACGTTGAGCTGTTCGCGGATCGACGGCCAGCGGCGGGACGACGCGGTCATGCTGAAGAAGCCGAGCACCGAGCTGTAGCCGCCGTCGCGCACCATCGCCTCGGTGAAGGTGTTGATCAGCGTGACGTCGTTCGACACCTGCGCGGTCGCATCCACCGGATTGCGCGGCGCGCAGAACGGCACCAGCTCGCGCAGGACGCTTCTGCGTTTCCGACCGGCATTTCCGGCATCGCCAGGCCGACGCTTTCGGCGGTGTCGCTGATCAGCACGCCGGCGCCGCCGGACACGGTGATGACGCCCAGCGTGTTGCGTGCCGGATAGATCTTGCGGGTCGCGGTATGGGCGATGTCCAGCATCTCCTCCGAATTGCGCGCGCGCACCACGCCGAATTCGCTCATCACCGCTTCGGTCACGGCGTCGTCGCCGGCGATCGAAGCGGTGTGCGACTTCGCGGCCTTGCTGCCGAGTTCGCTGCGGCCGACCTTCTGCATGACGATCGGCTTTTTCGCCGGCGCGTGCGGCTTGCAGCGCGGCGATCAGGCCGGGCGCTTCGCGGATGCCCTCGGCATAGACGGCGATGACATCGACTTCGGGATTTTCCGCCAGCCAGCCGATGCATTCGCCGACCGTCACGTCCGCTTCATTGCCGGTCATGATGCAGAGCGATGCGCCGATGCCGCGGTTGCGCGCCAGCGTATAGAGATGCGTGCCGTAGGCGCCGGATTGCGATGCGATGCCGATGCGGCCCATCACCGGCCATCCGGAATCGAACGATGAGGAGAACGTCGCGTAGTACGCCGTGCGCGCGTCGAACACGCCCAGGCAGTTCGGGCCGAGGATGCGCATGCCGTATTTGCGCGCCGTTGCCACCATGCGCGTCCTGGGCTGCTTCGCCGGCCTCGTCCATTTCGGCGAAGCCGGCGGTGAACATCACCACCGCCTTCACGCCGCGCGCAGCGAGTTGCTCGATGGACTTGTTCGGCGACTTCGGCGGCGACGGCGACGATCACCACATCGGGCAGTTTCCGGCAGATCAGCGACCGAGGCATAGGCTTTCAGCCCCTGCACCTCGGCCGCGGTTGGGATTGATCGGATACAGCCCGCCCTTGAAACCCTGCGCCTTCATGTAGGCGATCGGCCGGCCGCTGATGCGGGTCGGATCGCTGGACGCGCCGAGCACGGCGACGGAGCGCGGTGCCAGAAGTGGAGTCAGGCCGGAAAAGCGACTGCCGGCTGGTGCGTTTGTGTCGGGCATTGGTGGACATGTTCCCCTGGCTGGGCAATCGGCTGTTGCCGTTCTGTGACTGTGTCCAGTCTGGCCTTGCCGCGGGGCGGCGGCAAGCCGGCGGCATCCTGCACCAGGCGACTGGATGCACACCGGTAACGTTGGCAACATGCCTACGCCGCGCGGATTGCGGCACGAGATTGCTGGCGGAGACAGGGAAATTCGCGACGTCCCGGGATCAGCCGAGCGGCTTGATCATGTAGACGCGATCGAAACCTTTTTCCTGCACGCGTGCGGTCTCGACGAAGCCAAGCCGGCGATACAGCGCCCGGTTCTCGGTCATCAGTGCGTGGGTGTAGAGCTGGATGTCCGCGCATCCACGCCGCCGCGCCTCCGCCTCAGCGAACGCGATCAGCGCGCGTCCGAGGCCCTTGCCGTGGTGGTCGGGATGCACCGCGACATTGTCCAGTAGCAGTCCCTGCGGCTGCATCTCCAGTACCAGCACAGCCAGGACCGTGCCGCCGGCTTCCAGCACCCAGGCCTCACCGTTGGCGATGCGCTGCGCATAGTCATCCAGCATCGGCCCCGGCGGCTTGCCGATGCGGGCGATGTAGGGCCGGTAGGCGGCATCGACCAGATCGCGCACGGCCGTCATGTCCTGGGCCTGGGCGGGCCTGATCGCCGCGTCGCCTTCCATCCCCGTCCTCCCTATGCGGCCTGCCCGACGGTCGCCTCGGTCGCAGCCTCCAGGCCAACCGCCTGCGCCAGCCGGTCCAGCCGGCGCACCACGCTCTCGCCGGCGAACACCCCGCTATCCTCGTGCAACCGCAACACCAGCTGCGTGCCGCGCAGGGACAGGCCGGTGCCGCCCAGCAGATCCGTCGTGCCGGCCGACAGCGTGTACGCTAGCCGCAGCGCAATCCCCAGCACCTCGGCGCGATTGGCACTCGCCACATCCAGCAACAGGCGCGCCGGACGCAGGAAACCGGCGTCGGTATCGGCCTCGTAGCGCATGGCGATCGCCAGGGCGAGGAAGGCCCGCGCATGGTGGTCCAGCCCGATCCCCGGCTGGCGCAGCACGCGCAGGAAGGACTGCTCGGGACGGAACTCCGGATGGTCGTGGCTGCCGATATCCGACATCCAGCAGGCGGCCTCCCGCAGTCGGCGCATCTCCGGCGTCTCCTGCGGGAACAGCGGCTGTGTCCATCCCATCAGCGCCGGCGGCAGCGTCGGATCGCGGCCCAGCCGCGCAGCGAGTTCCTGGCCGGCGGCCAACAGCGGATCCTGGCGGCGGACCCGCGCGGGCATGCGCTGCATGAACCAACCCTCGCGCAGTCCACTGGCGCTGAACACGACGCGACGCACGCCGGTCACCCGCAGCAGCCGGCGCAGCGTCACCGCGGCAAACGGCAGGTCGTCGATGCGACGCCGCGCCACCCCCGGCAGGCGTTCCAGCGCCCGGCGTCCGGCCGAGGCGATCAATGCCGTCAGATCGCGAGCCTCCTCGCGGTTGATCGCGTAATGATGCACCATCTGCAGCGGATAACCGGTCTGCGCCATGTGGATGCGCGCCAGGGCGCGCCAGGCGCCACCGACCAGGTACAGGTCCCGCCCGGCAGCCTCGCTCAGCCACGGCACCCCCGCCATGTCTTCCTCGGCGATGGCCCGGGCGCGCACCGGGTCATTCTCCGACCGTTCCGCCAGCCGGATCACGCCCAGGCGCAGCGTCTGCGACGGGCCTCGCGTACCGGCGTTCAACCGCACCACTTCCAGCGAACCGCCGCCGATATCGGCGAGAATCCCGTCGGCACTGGGAATGCCGCACAGCACGCCCTCCGCAGAATATTCCGCTTCCTGCAGACCGGAGATCACGGTGATCGGCACGCCGGGCAGGCGGTCCTGCAGCCCGGCAACGAAGTCCGGCCCGTTCTCCGCGTCACGCACCGCCGCGGTCGCCAGCACCTCAAACGGCGACGCCCCCATCGCACGCGCCACCGCATGATAGCGATGCATCACGGTGAAGGCCTGCTCGATGCCGTCCTGGTTCAGCCGGCCGGTGCCCTGCAGGCCGCGGCCCAGGCGCAGCACCGCCTTTTCGTTGAAGATCACCACGGGATTGCGGCAGGCGCCCTCGTAGACGACGAGGCGCACCGAATTCGACCCAAGGTCCACCACGCCGCAGCGTGGCAGGTCGGGAGGCGGTGCATAGGGCATGCGATCAGTCCTGGTTCACGCGATCCTGCCGGCGGTGAGAAATGATCGGCGACGCAACAGCCGGGCCGTGCAACGCCGAACCGCGGCCCGACAGCGAAGGGTTGGTCATGAAGTAATCATGCGCGGAGACCGGCTTGCGGCCGGACGGCACGCGCCGCCACACACCCTCGGATTTCAGCTCCCAGGACTGCATCGAGTCTTTCAGATTGACCACCATGATCTGGTCCAGCACCTGGGCATGCACCGTCGGATTGTGGATCGGCACCAGGGTTTCCACGCGCCAGTCCATGTTGCGCTCCATCCAGTCAGCCGAACTGATGAAGACCCGCGCGTGACGGTTCGGCAGCACATGCCCGTTGCCGAACACGCAGATCCGGCTGTGCTCCAGGAACCGCCCCACGATCGACTTGACGCGGATATTCTCCGACAGACCCGGCACACCCGGGCGCAGGCAGCAGATGCCTCGCACCACGGCCATGATCTTCACCCCGGCGCGCGATGCCTCATACAGCGCGTCGATCAACTGCACGTCGACCAGCGAGTTCAGCTTGATCCAGATCCCCGCCGGCCGGCCGGCATGGGCGAACGCGATCTCCTTGTGGATCAGCTCCAACAGCACCGCGCGCGTGGTCAGCGGGCTGAACGCGATCTCCTCCATCTTCGCCGGCCGCGCATAGCCGGTCATGAAGTTGAACAGCCGCGCCGCATCCCGGGTGAGCGTGGGATCGGAGGTGAAGAAGCTGAGGTCCTGATAGATGCGCGCGGTGATCGGGTGATAGTTGCCGGTGCCGAAATGCGCGTAGGAGCGGACCGAGTTACCCTCGCGCCGCACCACCACCGACAGTTTCGCATGGGTCTTCAGTTCGGCGAACCCGAACACCACCTGCACCCCGGCCGCTTCCAGGCTGCGCGCCAAACGAATGTTCATCTCCTCATCGAACCGCGCCCGCAGCTCGATCACCGCGGTAACGAATTTTCCTGCTTCCGCTGCCTCGATCAGTGCCTTGACGATCGGACTGTCGCGGCTGGTGCGGTACAGCGTCTGCTTCACCGCGATGACATTGGCGTCCTGCGCGGCCTGGCGCAGGAACTGCACCACGACGTCGAAGCTCTCGAACGGATGGTGGACGATGATGTCCTTGGCACGGATCGCGGCGAAACAGTCGCCGCCGAAATCGCGAATCCGCTCCGGAAAGCGCGGCGTGTAGGGCGGGAACAGCAGGTCCGGCCGGTCGTCCACGATCAGCTGGCGCAGATCGGCCACGCCCAGGATGCCGTCGGCGACGTGGATCTCCTCCTCGCTGGCGGCAAGCTGGTCGGCCACCAGCGCCCGCAGCTCGTCGGGCATGGCGGCATCCATCCCCAGATGGATCACCACGCCGCGCCGCCGCCGCTTCAGCGCGGTCTCGTAGGACCGCACCAGGTCCTCGGCCTCTTCCTCGAACTCCACGTCGGTGTCGCGGATCAGCCGGAACTTGCCCTGGCCGGTGACGCGGAACCCCGGGAACAGCCGGTCGAGGAACATCCCGACCAGGTCCTCCAGCATCACGAAGCGGATCGGTTCGGTGGTCGCGCCGGCAGGTGGCGTACCAGTCGCCGGCAGGCGGATGAAGCGCTCCACCTGGCTGGGCAGCGGGATCAGGCCGCGCATGCCCTGGCCGTCTTCCTCCCGCAGCAGCAGCAGGGCCATCACCAGGCCCATGTTGGGAATGAACGGAAACGGATGCGCCGGGTCGATCGCCAATGGCGTCAGCACCGGGAAGACCCGCTCCATGAACCAGGCGTCCAGCCAGCGATGGTCGTCATCCGTCAGATTGGGCGGCTCGCACACCTCGATGCCGGCATTGCGCAGCAGGCCGCGCAGTTCCCGCCACACAAGCTGCTGATGCGCGAGCAGCGTCTCCGCCCGCAGCCGGATTTCGGCGAGCTGCTGGGCCGGCGCGCGGCCATCCGGCGAGATCGCGGTCAGCCCTGCCTTGGCCTGACCGACCAGCCCCGCCACACGCACGGAGTAGAATTCGTCCAGGTTGGACGCGCTGATCGACACGAAGCGCAACCGTTCCAGCAGCGGATGCCGGTGGTTCTCCGCTTCCTCCACCACGCGATGGTTGAAGTCGAGCCAGGACAGCTCGCGGTTGATGAACCGCTCCGGGCTGTCCGGCTCGATGGCCGGCTGGGTGGCGATCGAAGCCGTCTCCCGCGAGGTGCGCGGCGCGACCAGCTCTGCCACGCCGGTCGAGGCCGGCGCGGCATGGAGGGACGACTTGCTCATGCGACAATCCTACAGGACAGAGGGCGGCGGCTGCGAGAGGCCCGACGGCAGGCCGGAGCTTTCTTCTTCCACCGTCAATGCGGCCAGAATTTCGGCAGCGATGGTGCGGGAGATACGGCCCCCGGCGGACAGGCTGGCATGATCCAGCCGGGAGACCGCCTCCCGCAGTACCGCCGGCGAGCGCGGCAGGCGCAGCAGCATCCAGGCCTGCAAGGCGGGTGGCATGATCAGCTGGCGGTCCGCCAGCAGGCGCAGCAGGAGCGCCTGCATCAGCGCATCGTCCGGCGGCTCGATTGCCACCGCAGTGATGGCGCGCAGCCGGCTGGCGAGATCCGGGAGCCGGACCATCCATCGCGCCGGCGCCGTGCGGGCACTCAGCAGCACCGACAGCCGCGCCTCCCGCGCCGCGTTCAGCAGATGCAGCAAAGGCGCTTCCGGCGCCTGGTCGGCGTCGTCGATCGCGACCCCGGCGGTTGGCGGACCGTCGGGACGCGCATCGAGTTCGGGACCGGTCAGCAACGCCGCACCGCTGCGGAGTGCCCAGATATGCAGCAGATGCGTCTTGCCGCAGCCAGCCTCCCCCCACAGCGCCAGGCGGCCCTCGGGCCACTCCGAGACACGGGCGAGCCAGGCCGTAGCCAGCGCGTTGGACGCGGCCCGCAGGAAGTCGTGCGGCGCATAGCTCGGCTGGTAGGGAAACCTGAGTGCGAGCTGATGCGGGGCGGTCATCGCGTCCTCGCGTCGCTGGTCGCAGCCTGTCCCACCCATCCACGCATGTAGCGGGGTGCGCGAAGTATCGGGGCTTTGCCCCGAACCCCACCAGGAGGCTTTGCCTCCTGGACCTCCAGCAAAGGCACAGCCTTTGCAATCGGATTTGGTGTGGGGCGGGGAGGGGGCGCCACCGCCTCGGGCCAAACGATCATCACGACCGGCCCCCTCCCCGCCCCAAACAGAGTCGGTTCCAAGGGCCGGGTCCTTGGCGGGGATTCAAGGGGCGGCACCCCTTGATGGGGGTTCGGGGGCAACGCCCCCGATGCTTGCCGCATCCCACCACACGCGTGGATGCGCGGCGCAGACTGCGGAACCGGGACGACAGCCGGAGCGGCTGGCGGCGTCATGAGCCGACCGAATTGACGACGACCCAGCAGGCCAGACGGCTCGCCGCAAGCCGCGCACAGAAATCATTGGCTTGTGCAACGCCGGCAAACCCACCCACGCGCAACCGCCAGACCCTCCGCCCTTTGACATCCGCGGGGCTGATGATCGGGCTATGCCCGCCCAGCAATCCCGGTTCGCGCGCGTGTAACCGCCGCCAGGTGGCCTCCACCCGAGGACGCATCTCCCCGGCAGCCAGTTGCACGGACACCGGGTCAGACGCTGCGGAATGGAGCGGCGGGGATGGAGACGCCGGCGGCGCGACCGCGGCATGTTCTGCCGGCAGGGGTGGCGACCGCTCCGCCACGCCGCGTTCCATTGGTGGTTCGGGCCGTCGGCCTGCCGGCGCGCGCGCCGGGTCGGAGGGAAGGACGTCCTGCCAGACATTGCCGGGCTCGGGCAGCAGGGCGGGGACCGACACGGATTGGCCCTCGGCGCGACGCTGCACCAGGCTCTCTGCGGGAGGGGTAGAGTTGGCGCTGTCGGACCGCATGGCGTCGCGCCAGGTCCGCAGCCCAGTGCAGTCGGAGAGCAACAGGCAGAGACAAAGCAGTGAGACACATCGCACGGGGAAGCGGTCGCTCCGTCGACAGGGGTTGGTTTTTGACGCCCCCAGGCGTGCAGTGCCCGTATTCAGCGTGATGGCGGCCGACCGGGCAAGCCGGCAGTCGGTCAGCGGCTCCCGGATTCCGGTGCCACCTGCTCCGGAGCAGAACGCATCCCGAGCGGTCATGTCGCAGCCGGTCGTTCGGCCGGCGGATAGCGTCGCAGCAACACCAACATCAGCGCCATCGAGGGCAGGGCCGCCAACATGCACATCGCATAGAATGGAGCCCAACCCAGCGCGGCGGCCAGCACGCCGGACACGCCGCCCAGCGTATGTACCGCAATCGCCGCCAGCGACGACAGCAACGCGTAGTGGGTGGCGCTGAATGCGATGGAACACAGGCCGGAGAGGTAGGTGAGGAAGGCGGCGTCGGCCATGCCTTGCGCGAAGGCCTCGGTGGCCACCGTGCCATACAAGACGTCATGCGCCCCGGCGGACAGGGCCAGGACCAGGTACATGCCCATTGCCACGGTTTGTGCCCAACCGGTCCACAGCAATGCGCGCCCCACGCCGATCCGTGCGACCAGCCAGCCGCCCAGCGTGATCCCGGCCAGGGTGGCGGTCAGGGAGAACGGGCCGGTCGCGGCAATCGCATCGCGGCTGAAGCCGAGGGCCCGATAGAACGGCGCGGTCATGATGCCGGCCATCGCCTCACCCAGCTTGAACAGCGCGACGAACGCCAGGATCAGCAGGGCGCCTGGACGCGCCAGGAAGTCGGTCAGCGGCTCCACCACGGCATGGCGCAGGCGCGCGCCCAGGCCGGAACCCGCACTCGCCGCGGCGGAGGCCATGCGCAGGGCGGGCTCGGGGGCCAGCAGCGTCAGCACCAGGCCCAGCGCGATCAAGGCCGCCAGCCCGAGCAGGGCGCTGTGCCAGCCCAGTCGCGCGGCGGTGGCGATGACGCCGGTGGTGGCAATCAGCAAAGCCAGCCGGTAGCCCCAGACATAGGCGGCCAGTGCGGTGCCCTGGCGACGCGGCGGAAAGGTTTCGATGCGCCAGGCGTCGATCACGATATCCTGGCTGGCTGACAGGAAGGCCACCAGGCCACCCGCCGCGATCGGCAGCAGCGGGGTGGCCGCGGGATTGCTGGTCGCCAGCAGCACCGCCGCCAGCGCCAAGGCCGGTTGAATCACGGCCAGCCAGCCGCGCCGTCGGCCCAGCCGGCGCAGCGGCCCAGGCGGTGCCACATTGTCAAGCAGGGGGGCCCAGAGGAATTTCAGCGAATAGGCCAGGCCGATATTCGCAGTCAGTCCGATCAGCGCCAGCGAGACCCCGCCCTCCGACAGCCACAGCCGCAAGGTGAAGCCGGACAGCGGCAGGGGCAGCCCGGCGACGAAGCCATAGGCGCCCATCAGCCACACCCGCCGATCCGTCAGCGCGCGGGGTTCGGCGTCGGCGACCTCTACAGTGTCGGCCTGGTCGGATATCAGGCGGGAACGTCCGCGTCGCCGCGGCCCAGCGGCCGCTGCATGTACACCACGTCCAGCCAGCGGCCGAACTTCAACCCCGCCGCACGCAGGACGCCGACCTTCTGAAAGCCCAGGCTGGCGTGCACGCCGATCGAGCCGACATTCTCGGAATCCCCGATCACGGCGATCATCTGGCGCATGCCGTGCGCGGTGGCATCCTCGATCAGCCTGGCCACCAGGGCCTTGCCAACCCCTTGGCCGCGCACGTCGTCGCGCACGTAGATGCTGTCCTCGACGCAGCAGCGATAGGCGGACCGGTCGCGGTACTGCGCATAATAGGCGTAGCCCAGCACGCCGGATGCATCCGTTGCGACCAGCCAGGCCCAGCCGTGGTCCACCACATCGTGGAAGTGCTCGCGCAATTCCTCGACCGAGGCGGGTTGTTCGTCGAAGGTGCCGGTGCCGGTCAGCACATGGTGGGCGTAGATCGACTGAATCTCGGCCAGGTCGGCCTCGGTGGCTTTGCGGATCTCCATTGGCTCCTCTGGACTCAGACCGGCAATCCCAGCACCGCGGCGGCGTCGCATGCCAGTGCCAGCAGGGCGCGATCCTGGCCGACACCGGCGACCAGCGACAAGCCCACCGGTGCACCATGGGCGGTGGCGACCGGCAATGTCACTTCGGGCAGGCCGCAAAAGCTGGCGATGGCGGTGACGCCGATGGTGGCCTGCCGCACCACGTCCTGCTCGGCGAGGCTGGCTGTCAGCAGCGGCGCGACGCACGGGCTGGTGGGAAATACCATGACCGCCCCGCCCGCCAGAAGGGGCCGGAGGCGCGCCTGGAGCACGCGGCGGAAGGCACGGCCCGGTGCGGCGATGGCGGGATCGGTCGCCTTGGCGGCGGCGAAGCGTTCGGCCACGCCGGGGCCGAACTTGGGGTGAGTGGCTTCGATCCACGGGCCGAGCGTGGCCCAGGCTTCCTCGGCCTGGGCGGTGCGGAAATGGTCGAACAGGCTGTCCACGCCTTCCGGCACGACACGAAGGCCGACCGACCGGCCGCGCAGCTGCTCGAGCTTCTCCAGCGCGGGACGCAGCACCTCGGCGACTTCCGGCTGCGCGTTCACCCAGGGTTCCTCCGGCCGGAGCAGCGGACCGTCCGCACCGTGTCGGCTGTCGGGCAGCAGGATCTCCCCAACTCCGGCCAGCAGCGAGGCGCTGCGGGTGAACCAGCCGCAAGTATCGAAGCTGGGGGCGAGCGGGCAGGCGCCGGCAAGGCTGATCGCGCCGTAGCTGGGCCGGATACCGAACAGGCCGCAATAGCTGGCCGGGATGCGCACCGAGCCGCCGGTATCGGAGCCGAGCGCGAAATCGACCAATGACGCCGCTACGGCCGCCGCCGAACCGCAGCTGGATCCGCCGGGGAAGCGGTCACGGGCGCGCGGATTGACCGGGGTGCCGTGCCAGATATTCTCCCCCGTCAGACCGTAGGCGAGTTCCTGGGTACGGGTCTTGCCGAGAAGGCGGGCGCCCGCCTGCAGCAGGGCCAGCACGGAAGGCGACGTGGCGACGGCGAGTGGGTGGGAGGCAGCCCAGTCGGGGTTGCCGAAAGTGGTGACCGTGCCGGCTATGTCGTACAAATCCTTGACGGCAAAGCTGAGGCCGGACAGGCGCCCAGTGCCCAGCGGGGCACGCTCTATGGGTGGCCCGGGGACGAATGCTCCGACAGTGTCCGTGACCATATTAACTTTGTCCTCGCTTTACACCTGTGTCATAAGCCCGCTCGGGCCGATGACGCCACGGCGCGGTGCGGTTCGGAAGCGGCTCGGGCTGACGATGCCACGAGATCGCTGGCAGCTTAGTTGCAAAAATGCTTGGTGAACGCACTGATTGATTTTCCCAGACATGCCGCTGCGGCGACGAAATCAACTCCCTTGTTGAACAACAACAACGACAGAGGGCATATTTGGTGGATGAAGGATCGGTCGCCCAGGCAGGTGGCCGAAGGACGTGGCGACCGGGAAGTCTCTCCCGCGGTGAGCGCGTGGGGACTTGCGCCGGTGCGCGGAGCAAGAACATACACTGCTCATGGCGCTGACGCGGGCCCCCGACCGGCGTCCAGAAGGGGTTGCTCGTGGATATAACTGACGGTTCGATCAGCGCTCCTTCAGTGCAGGATCGCCCGCCCGCAGGCGCGCAAAGCGAAGCGGGCGGAGGAGGCGCGGCAACCGGATCGACGGGTGATGCCGGCCGTCCGCGTGAGGCAGCGGTGCATCCGCGCCTGCTGTCGATGGTGATGGCCGGTCGCTACCACGGCATCGAGCTGGACCCGCAGGAGTTCCGCGGCCAGGTAGGCGAAACTATTCCCTCGGCCGCTTCACTGTCCGCCTGGGCGCAGGGCTCCGGCATGTGGTCGCGCGCGGTGCGTCTGCGCTGGCGCCACCTCATGCATTTCCAGAATACCGGCCCGGTGGTGCTGCTGTTCACCGACGGGACAGCCGGGCTGCTCACCGGCATCAACACGGAACATAAGGTCGTCTTCCTGAAGGACCCGCGCGGCTCCTCGGAGGAAGCCGCCGTCCCGGTGGACGAGATGCGTCTCGCCGAGGTCTGGTCCGGCGAAGCCGTCCTGCTGCGCGCTCAGCGCGGCCACACCGAGGCCGACGCGCCCTTCTCGTTCAGCTGGCTGGTCAGCCTTGTGTTCAGGGAGAAGCGCTCGCTGCGTGATGTCGGCATCGCGTCGTTCACGCTGAGCTGCCTCACCATCTTTCCACCGTTCCTGGTCATGATGGTGGTGGACAAGGTTCTGGTCCATCACAGCGTATCGACCTTGATCCTGCTCAGCAGCATCCTCGCCATTGCCGTGATCTACGAGACTTCTGCTTGGCTTCATGCGACGCCTGATCATCGCCGTCATCGGCGTGCGCATCGATTCGCGTCTGAACCTGCACGTGTTCAACCGGCTGGTCCGCCTGCCGCTCGACTACTTCGAGCGCCACCCTGCCGGCGAAACGATGTACAAGATCACACAGATCCATCGCGTGCGTGAGTTCATCACCGGCAAGCTGCTGAAGACTTTCCTCGACCTGATCACGCTATGCGTATTGCTGCCGTTCCTGTTCTACCTCAATGCGACACTGGCCTGGCTCGTGGTGGCGTGCGCCTGCATCATCACACTGATAATCCTTGCGTATTTACGCCCACTCCGCACCGTATTCGCCCGGGTGGTCGCCGCCGAAACCAACAAGCACTCCGCGATCGGCGAAACGATCTTCGGCATCAAGACCGTCAAGGCGCTGGCACTGGAGCCGCAACGCCGGTCCCTGTGGGATGAACGCGTCGCCGAAGCGGGCAAGTGGCGCCTCGCATTCGCCAAGCTGTCGAACTGGCCGCAAACCCTGGTCACGCCAGTCGAACGCTTCATGTGGATGGGCGTGATCATGATCGGCGCCTATCTCGCATTGAGCGATACCCAAGGCTACATGATCGGCGGCCTGTTCGCGTTCATGATGCTGTCACAGCGGGTCGGTCAGCCGCTGGTGGGCCTGGCGCGGCTCATCGAGGATTACGAGGAGGTTGCCTCCTCGGTCAGCGAAGCCGCATCGGTGCTCAATCGGCCGTTGGAAGTCGACGCGGCCTCCGGCGGTCTGCGGCCGAAATTCGAGGGCGCCATCAGCTTTGATGATGTGACCTTCACCTATCCCGGCACCAAAACACCGGCACTGGATCGCGTCAGCTTTTCGATCCCGCCCGGCACGATGCTCGGCCTCGTGGGACGGTCGGGTTCCGGCAAATCCACCATCACGCGCCTGCTGCAGGGCATCAACCGCGACTACGCCGGTTACGTGAAGATCGACAGCGCGGACCTGCGGGAAATCAACCTGCGCCACCTGCGGTCCAGCTTCGGCGTGGTACTGCAGGAGAACTTCCTGTTCCGCGGATCGATCCGGGAAAACATCCTGGCGGGCCGGCCCGGCCTGACCCTGGATGATGCGGTGCGGGCCGCCCGACTTGCCGGCGCGGAAGAATTCATCGAGCGCATGCCGAACGGCTATGAAACCTATATCGAGGAAGGTTCGCCGAACCTGTCGGGCGGCCAGCGCCAGCGCCTCGCCATCGCACGCGCACTGATCACCGATCCGAAGATCGTGATCCTCGATGAGGCGACCAGCGCGCTCGACCCGGAATCCGAAGCGCTGGTCAATGCAAACCTGCTGCGGATTGCGCGCGGACGCACGATGGTCATCGTATCCCATCGTCTGTCCTCGCTTACCGAATGCGACCAGATCCTGGTGCTGGATCAGGGCAAGGTGATGGACTGTGCGTCGCACCGCGTTCTGCTCGAACGCTGCACCGTCTATCGCCAGCTCTGGGCGCAGCAGACCCGTCACATGGAAAGCCAAGGTCCCCGCCATGCCACGCTCGCCCCAGCTCTCGTCCCAGGCGACTAGTCGCGCCGTCGCCCTCGCCGAGCGGGACGATCCAACCCTGCCGGCGATCCTGGAATTTCAATCACCTTCAACCGCGGTCATCAATGCGCCGGTTCCGCGCGCCGCGCGCGGCGCGGTCTGGGTCATCAGCAGCATGTTCGTCGCGGTCGTCGTGGCGGCCGGCACAATCCAGGTGGATCAGGTCGTCACCGCGCAAGGTAAAATCATGTCGAAGGCGCCCACGATGGTGGTGCAGCCTCTGGAGACCGCCATCGTACGCTCGATTGATGTGCGTGAAGGTGAAGCCGTGCATGCCGGCCAGGTGCTGGCACGGCTGGATCCAACCTTCGCCGCCGCCGACCTGGGCGCGCAGACCGCGCAGGTCGCCAGCCTGCAGGCGCAGGTTGCGCGGATGCAGGCCGAAGTTGAAAATCGGCCCTTTACTTACTCTGGTCTGGACCCGAATTTGTCGTTGCAGGCAGCGATCTATGCCCAGCGCCAGGCGGATGTACAATTTCCGGCTGGAGAACTATAAGCAGAAGGCCGACAGCCTGATCGCGACGATCGCCCGCGCCAGAGGCGATGCGGCAGGCTATCGCGATCGCCTCGCCGTCGCGCAGGATGTCGAGCAGATGCGCCGCCAGTTGGAGAAGATGCAGGTGGGCAGCCGGCTGAACACCCTCGCCGCGATGGATAATCGCGCCGAGATGGCACGCAACCTGGCCAATTCGCAGGAAGCCGCGGCGTCCGCCTCACGCGACCTCGCCGCCCAGGTGGCGGAACGTGACGCCTATGTGCAGAACTGGCACGCCGAAATCGCCGAAAAACTGGCCGATGCGACCAGCAAACTCTCCGACGCGCGCGAGGCGATGAACAAGGCGCAGCTGCGCCGGCAGTTGGTGGAGCTGCGGGCCGAACACGATGCGACGGTGCTGACGGTCGCCAAAGTATCCGTGGGGTCCGTGCTGCAATCCGGTCAGCAGTTCATCACCCTGGTGCCTTCCGATGCGCCGCTGGAAATCGAATCCAATATCGCCGGTCGTGATGACGGTTACGTCCATGTCGGTGATCCCGTCACGATCAAATTCGACACCTTCCCATTCACCCGTTACGGAGTTGCACACGGAACGGTACGGGTCATCAGCGCCGACAGCTTCACCTCGCAGGATGACCAGCGCAACCCAACTGGCGCAACGCCGCTGCCAAACAACGGTGAACTCGGACCTACCGGGCCCGCATCGCCATAGACGACGTAAAATTGCACGGCGTGCCCACTGGTTTCCGCTTGATGCCGGGTATGCCGGTGACCAGCGACATCAAGGTCGGTAAGCGGACCATACTCGAGTACCTGCTCGGCCGTGTCCTCCCCGTCGCCTCAGAAGGCATGCGGGAGCCGTGAGCATCCTGCAGCGACATCCGCGTCGACCGGCCGGGATGCCGGCTGGATGACCTTGCTGGATCGGCTCGTCAGGGCAAGTTCACCCCGGGCCGCATTGCGGCGCGGCGTAAGACTCGCCGACCAGGGCAACATGAAGCGGGCGTTCCCGCTGCTGTCGCGCGCGGCCCGCAGCAGTATCGCCGAAGCAGAGCATCGGGTTGGCCGCTGCTATCTGGAAGGAACCGGCGTTCCCGTCAGCCGCGTGCAAAGCGTGCGCTGGCTCGAACGCGCCGCGACCCAGGGTTTCGTCGAATCGCAGGTGCTGCTCGCCACGCTCTACCTGCACGGGTTCGCGGCGGAGGCGACCGGCGCCGACGCCGACTCCGGCCTGTTCAGCGGCAATGCCGGCACCGCCGCTCCGGACTTCACCTCGGCGGTCAAATGGGCCCGCCGCGCCGCCGACGGGGGTTCCGCCGACGGGCAGGCCCTGCTTGGCTACATCCTCACCTCCGGCCCGGATTCGCTGCGCAATCCGGACGAAGCCTTCCAGTGGTACGAGCGTTCGGCCGAGGCGAACAATCCGCAGGGCCATCTGGGCTACGCCCTCTCACTGGCCCGCGATGCGACCAGCGACGAAAAGCAGGCCAAGGTCACCGAGCATTTGCGCCGAGCGGCCGATGCCGGCCTACCGACGGCGTTGTACTTGGTTGGCATGATCACCGAGCGTGGCCTGGGCCTGCCCGCCGACCGCGCCGCCGCCAGCCAGGCCTATCGCCAGGCGGCGGAGAAGGGACATCGCAGCGCCCAGGCGCGCTGGGGCCTGGCGCTGCTGGAAGGCCGCGGCGTTGAGGCCAATCCAACCGAGGGCGAATCGTGGCTGCGCCGCGCCGCACTCGCCGGTGACCCGGAAGCGGCCGCCTTGGTCGGCGACCTCTATGCCAAGGGCGGCAAGCTGCCGCCCAACTATGCCGAGGCGGCGATCTGGTTCCGCCGCGCCGCCGAAGCCAATCATCGCGGCGGCGCGCGGGCACTTGGCATGCTCCATCTCACCGGCGCCGGCGTCGCTCGGGACCAGGAGGAGGCCGCGAAATGGTTCCGCGTCGCCGCCCAGGCCGGCGATCCGAGTGCCCGTGTCGATCTGGCCAACCTGCTGCTGAAGGGCCTCGGTGGCGAGGAGGATTCGGTCCACACGCGGGAATGGTTCGAACAGGCGGCTGCGTCCGGCGACCTGGTCGCTGCGTTCAATTTCGGCGTCTGCCTGGCGGAAGGCGTCGGTGTGGAGCGGGACGACCGCAAGGCCGCGGAGTGGCTGCGCAAGGCCGCCGACGGAGTGGTCAATGCGCAGGACCGGTATGGGCGCATGCTGATCGAGGGCCGCGGCGTCGATGCCGACCCTCAGGAGGGCCGCGCCTGGGTCAAGCGTGCCGCGGATATCGGCATGCCGGAGGCCGAAGTGCTGCTGGCGGAGATGCTGCTGAACGGACGCGGTGGCGCGAAGGATCATGCCGCGGCCCTGAGCCTGTTCGAACTGGCGGCCGGACGCGGCCATGTCGGGGCCATGTTCGCCGTTGGCGCCATGAAGGGCGGCGGACATGAGGTGCCGATGAATCGTCCGGAAGCGCAGCGCTGGTTCCTGTCTGCGGCCGAACGCGGCCACGCCTTCGCTCAAATGATGCTGGGGCGCTATCTGGCCCGCGGCCTGGCCGGGGCACGCGACGTCGAACGCGCCCGCTACTGGCTGGAACGGGCCGTGGCGCAAGGGTTGCAGGATGCGCGCAGCGATCTGGCGTCACTGCCGGCCGCTGCCGCCGTCGCGGCCGAAGGCGAAACACGGGCAGTTGCCCGCTGAACGTGGCCTCCCCGGGCAGCCCCAAACCGACCGATTCCCGGACAGACTGGATCCTTGCGCCACCCGCGAATGGGGAAGGCGCGGACACCGTCCGGCTCGCCCAGGATGCGCTGATCCACGGTCAGCTGGCGCTCGCCGCCGGTGACACGGCAACCGCGATGCGCTGGCTCGACCGGGCCTGCCGCCTGGCACCGACCGACCGGACCCTGACCGTCGCACTCGCGACCGCCTGCCTCGACCGTGATCCGGAACGCGCGGCGGCGCTGTTCACCCGCGTTACCGGGATGGACGACGTGCGGGAAGCCTGGCTTGGACTGGCGGCAGCGAATCTGCGGCGTGGCAGGCACCCCGCCGCCGCACAGGCGCTGGCCCAGGCGCTGCATCGGCATGCGCCTGGAGCCCGTCTCACCGCGGCCGGCAGCTCGGTGGCGGAAGACGTGGTGCGCGCGAGTGGGGCCGCCGGCTGGTGCGGCCTGTCCAGCGACGGCCAGCTCGTCGTTCGCACCACCAACGCCGCGCGGCCCAACATCCGGCTCGACGGACGCCGCTGTGGCTTCGACCGATTGCCGGAGAACTGGCAACGGGCGCACCGCCTGACCGTGGAGGTGGGTGGTCGGCCTTTGATCGGCAGCCCGCTCGACGTCGCGGCGATCCGTCGCAGCGTCGGTTTCGTCGAAGCCCATGCGGGTGGATTGCGCGGCTGGGCCTGGCATCCCGGCGATCCCGAGAGCGCCGTGGCACTGACAATTCGTTCGGCGCGCGGCCGTGGCAGCCTCTCGATCGAAGCGAGCGAGATCGTGGATGGGCTGCAATGGGCCGGCGCTCTGGCCCGCCCGCGCGGATTCACAGTGCCCGCGGCAGCACTGGTTGGTTACGAGGGCCTGCTGCACGTCCGGGGAAGCGACGACCGCGACCTGCTGGGCAGTCCGCTTGACCCCGCCGGGGAAACGCTGGCCACGACCGCCGCCGCCATGTCCCTGAGCCGGCTGTATCCCGCGGGCGTCAAACGGCGACCAATGCCCTCGCCGGCCCCGCCACCGGCCATGCCGGCCGACATCGTCGGGCAGCGCCCGGCCGCGGTGTCCCGGCCACGCCGGCGTCCGGTTGCGGTGGTCGTCCCGGTCCATGGCGGGGGCCACACGGTTCTCGCCTGCCTCGACAGCGTGCTCGCCACTGTGCGGCCACCAAACCTGGTGGTGGTGGTCGATGACGCGTCGCCCGAGCCGGACCTCGCCCAGGCGCTGGACGAACTGGCGAGCAGGAAACGCATTCGTCTGGTCCGCCACCTCCGCAACCTCGGCTTTCCCGGCGCCGCCAATGCCGGCATTGCGCGGTGCCCCCGGCACGACGTCATCCTGCTGAACAGCGACACGCTGGTGCCGCCTGGCTGGCTGGAACGCCTGCGCGATGCCACCGGCACGGCACCCGATATCGGTTCGGCCACCCCGCTGTCGAACCAGGCCAGCGTGCTGAGCTATCCGGATGCCGCCGATCTCAATCCGATCCCGACGCTGGCCGACACGATCGCGCTGGATACGGTGGCCCGGCGCGCCAATCCCGCGACCGTGGTGGACATCCCGGTGGGGGTCGGATTCTGCCTGTATCTGCGGCGCGATTGCATCGATGATGTCGGACTGCTGCGGGCGGACGTGTTCGCCCAGGGCTATGGCGAAGAAAACGATTTCTGCCTGCGGGCACGCCATCTCGGTTGGCGGCATGTGGCCGTGCCGGGATTGTTCGTCGGGCATCTGGGCGGCGCCTCGTTCGGGTCCGCCGGCCGCCATCTCCAGCTGCGCAATGAGGCGCTGCTGAACCGCCTGCATCCCGGTTATGGCGCGCTGGTGCAGGATTTCTTCCGCCGCGATCCGCTGGCCGATTCACGGCGGCGATTCGACCTGGCGCGTTGGCGTGCCGGCCGTCAGCGCGGCCAGGGCTCGGTTATCCTGATCAGCCACGACCAGGGCGGTGGTGTCGAGCGGCAGCTCACCGCCGCAGCTTCCGCCCACCGCGCGACAGGGCTGCGGCCGATCGTGCTGAGACCGCAACAGATGCCAGACGGCAACATCGCCGTGGTGGTGAGTGATGGTCCGGAACGCGCGTTTCCCAACCTTCGCTTCGCTCTGCCCGACGAGCTGACGGCGCTGCTTGCCCTGCTGCGCGCCGAACGCCCCTGCTCGATCGACGTCCACCACCTGCTCGGCCACCCACCCGCGATTCATGAGCTGATCGCACGGCTGCGGCTGCCCTACGAAGTTCATATCCACGACTATGCCTGGTTCTGTCCCCGAGTCTCGCTGGTCGGCGCCGAACGCCGCTACTGCGGCGAACCGGCACCGGTGCATTGCGAAGCCTGCGTCGCCGATGCCGGGCGGTTGATCGACGAGGACATCGGAGTCGCGGCGCTGCGTGAACGCTCCGCGCGGTTCCTTGCCGCGGCGCGCCAGGTGATCGCGCCTTCGGCCGATGCCGCCGCGCGGTTGCGGCGGCATTTTCCGGCCCTTCGCCCGGTGGTCGTGCCACATGAGGATGACACCAGACTGGACGATCCGCCGCCGCGCGCCCGGCCGACCACAGGCCGTGCCCGGGTCTGCGTGTTGGGGGCAATCGGCCTGCACAAGGGCTATGACGTTCTGCTCGCCTGCGCGCGGGACGCCGAACACCGGCGCCTGCCGCTGGAGTTCGTCGTGGTCGGCCACACCATCGACGATGCGCGCCTGCTGGCGACAGGACGGGTGTTCATCACCGGTCGCTACCGCCAGGAGGAGGTGGTCGAACTGATCGCTGCGCAATACGCAACGATCGGCCTGCTGCCCTCGATCTGGCCGGAGACCTGGAGCCTGGGCCTGACCGAGTTATGGCGCGGCGGCCTGCGCGTCGTGGCATTCGATTTCGGCGCCCCGGCAGAACGTATTCGTCACACCGGCCGTGGTGTTGTGTTGCCGCTTGGACTGACACCACCTGGAATCAACAACGCACTTGTTGCAGCAACCAGTCAGCCAGTCCATGAAGGGAGCTGACGGCAGCTCGCTGGAACTGCCATGCCCTCCGTCCTTGGACCCATCGGTCTATGCCACGCACACCGAAAGAGCGAGACCCCCGCATGTCTGAAGCTGCCAACGCGGTCGCCGCCAATCCCGACGCACAGCCCGCCAATCAGGTCTCTGAGGGCAACCAGGGCCGGGTATCGGAGCTGCGCGTCTCGGGCCACCTGATGACGCTGGATACCGGACTGTTCTGCGTGTTCCAGGCCCCCGGAAGCCCCTCCGCGGACCAGGCGACGGGCCTTCCCGGCGTGCGCGTATCCCTGCCGCCGGGATCGGCCGGTCGACCGGAGGCAGTGAATATCAGCACGTTTCGCACCGACGGCTGGCTGGACGGCGCCGCCCTTGTGCGCGTCTCCCAGGGTCCGGCGCAGGTGCTGGTGACCATCTACCAGGCCCCCGGACGAGGCGCAGAAGGCGCGCCACGCCTGCAGGTGACGCGGCTGAGCGGTGATCCGGGCGGCACCCCGGCGCCGGCCGCGCAGCCCGCTCCCCAACCCGCGGCCGAGGAGCCGGAAATCGTTGCCCATGTGCAGCGCACCGGCGATGTGTCCGGCCGCATCGGCGACTGGATCGGCACACGCGGCACCCGCCTGTGGATCGAAGGGTTCGGCCTTGCACCGCAGGATGGGCTGAGCGCCGACGACATCGAGTATCAGGCGGTGCTCGGGCGCGGCTGGCTGTCGCCCTGGGTGGAAGGCGGCAAGTTCTGTGGCAGCCGCGGCATGGCGCTGCCACTGCTGGGCATGACCATTCGCCTGAAGGGTGCCGCCGCACGCGCCTGGGATTGCAGCTACTCCGCTACCTTCACCGATGGCAGCGCCGTCGGCCCGGTGGCCGGTGGGGAGACCTGCGAGGCCGAGAGCCTGGCCGCGTTGGAAGCGTTCCAGGTGGTGCTGCGTCGCCGCGGCACCCGCGCGCCGGCGGAAAAGCCGGTGGAGAAGCCGGCAGCAGCCGCGCCGCGCCCCGCCACCGGCCGGGGTGCCCGCACCACCGGGCGCAGCGGCAAGCCTGGCGGAGCCCGCTAGCCCCCAGGCCACACCCGCACATCGTCCACCCCTGAACCGCGAGGCGCAGCGGCGTGAGATTTTTGTTTGTTCACCAGAACTTTCCCGGGCAATTTCTGCATATTGTCCGGCATCTGGTGGCGCAGAAGCAGCACGAGATCGTCTTCATTACGGAGCCGAACGTCAACCAGATCGACGGCGTGCGCAAAGTGCCGTACCGCAAACTACCGCCCTCACCCGCCGACATGCATCTCGGCGCACGCGAGCTGGATGCCGGCGTCCGACGCGCCGAAATGGTTGCCATGATGGCGCGCAATCTCAAGACCCTCGGCTTCACGCCGGACATCATGATCGGCCATCACGGCTGGGGCGAAATGCTCAACCTGATCGATGTCTGGCCCGGCGTCCCGCTGCTCGGCTACCTGGAATTCTACTACCAGATCGACGGCGTCGATGTCGGCTTCGATCCGGAATTTCCCGTCGACCGGCTCGACTATCCGCGCATCCGGGCGAAGAATGCGATCAATCACATCGCACTCAACCTGGGCCAGCACGGCCAGACCCCGACCGAGTGGCAATTATCCACCTATCCCACATGGGCGCAGTCGCAGATCAACCTGCTGCGCGAGGGCGTCAATCTGGACCTGTGCAAGCCCAACCCGAAGCAGCGCCGCGCGGCCCTGAAGATCGGCGACATGACGATCCGGCCGACCGACAAGCTTGTGACCTATGTGTCGCGCGACCTGGAGCCGTATCGCGGCTTTCACCTGATGATGCGGACCCTGCCGCATCTGCTGCGCGCCCGGAAAGACCTGCGCGTGGTCATGGTCGGCGCCGACGGCGTGAGCTACGGCAACCTGCCAAAGTCCGGCACCTGGCGCGCCAAGATGATGGCGGAGCTCGGCAATCAGCTCGATCCCGATCGCGTGGTGTTCCCCGGCCGGCTGGACTACGCCACCTACCTGTCGTTGCTGCAACGCTCCGACGCGCATGTCTACCTGACCTACCCGTTCGTTGCGTCCTGGTCGTTGCGCGAATCGCTCGCGATCGGCTGCCCGGTGATCGGCAGCGACACCCAGCCGGTGCGCGAGTTCATCACCCATGGCGAGAACGGGCTGCTGACCTCGTTCTTCGATCCGGCCGGCCTCGCGGGCACCATCCTGAAGGTGCTGGAGGACAAGGCCCTGGCGCGCGGACTGCGCGACACGGCGCGGCGCTACGCGGAACGCCATCTGTCGATGACCGACTATCTCGCGAACTATGAAGCGCTGATCGGCCGCCTGACCGGCGAGGCCACAATTCAGCGCAGCAGCGAGACGGTGATCGAGGCCCTGTCCCGACCGGCTCGCCGCGCCCGCGCTTAACGGCCGCGCACCGCCCCGTTCCGGCGTCCGCGTCGCGGTTCGCATCGGCCACGCCAGCAGTTTGTTCAGACTTTTCCGGCAAGCTGCGGCGCGTGTTCGCACCTCCCGCCCAGCCGGTGGAACTGACCGTCGTCCACAGCCTCGCTTTGGGGCTGCTGGCGGTCGGCCTGGGCTGCGCCCTGTTCGCGCCGCCGCTGTTCTGGCTGCTGCTGCTCGCCGTCACCGCCGCCGGCGTGCTGTTCCTCGCCTGGCGCCACCTGGCAACCGCCACCGCCATCTGGCTGCTGGTGACCGCCGCCACCCTGGAAATGGCGCTGTCCGACCTGGTCGGGCCGCGGGCGTTCCAGCCCACCATCGCGATCGTCAAGGCGTCCGGCCTGCTGCTCGCGGCGCTGGCCGTGCTGCGCTACGGGCTGCGGCTGGACCTGTTCAACCCGAGCTTCGCCTGGCTGGTGATGTTCTTCGGCGGGCTGGCGCACGGGCTGTGGCCGGAACTGTCCGCCGGCGACAGCCTGCGCTCGCTGATCGGCTCCATCGCCCCGTTCGTGTTCGGCTTCAGCCGGCTGTCCCGGCGATGGGCGCAGACCATCATCCGCACCACCGCCTGGGCGCCGCTGCTCTGCCTGGCCGTCGCGGCAATGCTGGCCGGCGCCGGGCTGCGGCCGCTGTTCGTCGAATCGGGCGGCGCGCGCCTGGCCGGGCTCAGCCACCCCGCGCTTCTCGCCGCGGTCTGCCAGGCCGCGGTCTACGCCAGCCTGATCGAGCTGTACCGCACCGGCCGGCCCACCGACCTGCTGCTGCTGGGCAGCAACCTGCTGGTGCTGTTGCTCACCGGCGCCCGCGCCCCGCTCTCCTGCACCCTCGCGGTGGTCGGGCTGAGCCTGCTGCTGGTCTCGTCCCCGGCGATGCCGTCGCGCCGCCGCCTGCTGCTGATCCTGGCTGGCGGCGCCCTGCTGCCGCTGTTCGGCCTCGCTACGTCGGGCCTGCTGCCGCTGGACCTGCAGGCGGTGCGGGCATTCCGCGTCCTGGCCACCGATGTCGGCAATCTGAGCGGGCGGCTGATCCTGTGGCCGAAATTCGAGGCCGCCGCCGCCGCATCGCCCTGGGTCGGCTGGGGCATCGGGGCGGGCAGCGTCATCATTCCCCCGGACAGCCCCGCCGCCAGGCTGCTGCACACCTGGGCCGCCCATAACGAATACCTGCGCGTCCAGGTGGAGGGCGGACAGATCGGCCGCGCCCTGCTGATCGGGCTGATGGTGCTGTGGCTGCGCGCGCACACCGCCCCCCTGCCCGCCTGGGAGCGGCGGATTCTGCGGCTGGTGTTCCTCGGCTTCGCGGTGCACGCCTACACCGACAATCTGCTGATCTCCTCACCGGCCTGCGTGCTGTTCACCTTCGCCATCGCAGTGTTCGCCCGCGGCCGCTACGACCGCCAGCCAACCATCGCCGTCACGCTTGCTGACGCACGGGCAGGAGGCGTAGGGAGCGCTCGGCCGTACCCGGAGTGACGTCGCCATGCGCCTGATTCGTGTCGTGTTCGCCTGGTTGCTGCTGCTGCCTCTGGCCGCCCTCGCCCCGCGTCCGGCCGCCGCCGACGGCCTGGCCTTCGTGATCAATTCCGGCGGCGCCTCGATCAGCGTGATCGACATGCAGACCGAGAAGGAACTGCGCCGCATCCCGGTGCTGCGCGAGCCGCACCACCTGGTGCTGAGCCCCGACGGCAAGAGCCTGCTGGTCGGCGACACCGTCGGCAACGAGATGCTGTTCCTCGACCCGGCCACCGGCGCCATCCAGCGCCGCATGCCCTGCGCCGACCCGTATCAGCTCGGCTTCAGTCCGAACGGACGCTTCCTGGTGGTGAACGGCCTGGCGCGCAACCAGGTGGACGTCTACGACGCCGCCGACATGAAGCTGCTGAAGCGGTTTCCCATCGCCTCGATGCCGAGCCATCTGGCGTATTCGCCGGATTCGGCGCGGGTGTATGTGACCTTGCAGGGCACCAACCGGCTGGTGGCGATCGATCTGCAGCACATGGCGATCGCCTGGGACAAGCCCGTGGGCAAGACGCCGGCCGGCGTGCTGTGGCTCAACGGCAAGCTGCTGGTGGCCGATATGGGCACCGACTACCTGGCCGAGGTCGATCCGGCGGACGGCCGCGTGCTGCGCCACATCGTCACCGGCAAGGGCGCGCATAACCTGTTCCTGTCCCCGGACCGCAAGATCCTCTGGGTGAACAACCGGGTCGGCGGCACCACCGTCGCTCTGGACAGCGCCACGCTGACGCCGATCCGCAGCTACGCCATCCCCGGCGGGCCGGACGACATGGAATTCGCGCCCGACGGCACGATCTGGATCACCCGCCGCTGGGCCGAGAAAGTGGCGGTGCTGAACCCCAAGACCGGCGAATATCGCACCATCGATGTCGGCCGCTCGCCGCACGGCATCTGGCTGAACCAGCGCGCCACCGCCACCACGAAAGTGGCGCTGGTGCCGAACCGGTAGACCATGCCCGACCCGTTCGACCTGACCGCCGGCTGGCTGCAGGAACATTTGCTGATTCCGCTGCTGTACCAGCTCGACTGGATGCGGTGGGAGGATCTGTCCTACGGCTGGGCGCTGTTCGCCGTTTACGGCGCGGTGCAGGTGGCGCTGACCTTCGCCGTCTGCCTGCCGCTGGAACGCTGGCGCCCGGTGGAGCGCTGGCCGGACAGCCGCGCCGTCATGGTGGACGTGCTGTACACCGTGATCTCCCGCGTCGGCGTGCTGCCGCTGTTCACCTTCGTGCTGTTCTACCAGGCGCAGGTGCAGTTGAACGGCTGGCTGGCCGACCACGGCTGGGTGCCGCCGACGCTGGAACGCCTGGTCCCCGCGCTGCTCGGCCATCCGGTGGCGACCTTCCTGGTCTACGCCATCATCCTGGATTTCGCCGATTACTGGCGGCACCGGCTGTCGCACCGGTTCCGCTGGTGGTGGGCGCTGCATTCGCTGCACCACGCGCAGCGCCAGATGACGTTCTGGTCCGACGACCGCAACCACCTGCTGGACGACCTGATCGCCGCGCTGTGGTTCGGCGCGATCGCCCTGCTGATCGGCGTGCCGCCGTTGCAGTTTCCGCTGCTGGTGCTGGTGCTGCGCTTCCTGGAAAGCCTGTCGCACGCCAATGTGCGGCTGTCCTTCGGCGGGTTCGGCGACCGGGTGCTGATTTCGCCGCGCTTCCACCGCGCGCATCACGGCGTGCTGGCCGCCGGCCAGCGGAGCTGCAATTACGGCGCGGTGCTGCCCTGGTGGGACATGCTGTTCCGCACCGCCGATTTCTCCCGCGCCTATGTGCAGACCGGCGATCCCTCGGGCGAGGAGGTGCTGCACAGCGGCAGCTATTTTCAACAGCAATGGGCCGGGCTGCGCCGGCTGTTCCGGGCGCTGCACCGGACCGGCCGCCGGCGCCGCATCGCCTGATTTTTTCGGCCCGGCGCGGCCCGTCCCGTGCCGTTGGCCCGGGCGAGGCCCGGGGTTGGCAGCGCGGGACGGGAGCGGGTTGGGTTGCGGTGCGCTGCGGGTGGGACCGCTGCGGGCTTGTGTGCCGGTGGGTCAGTTGCCCAGCGCGCGGTCGACCTTGCGGCCCGCGGCTTCGGCCGGCCCGTTCGGCGGGTCGAGCGTGTCCTGGATCTTGTTGCCGGCGTTATCCAGGCTGCGCCCTGCCCGTTCGGCCGGCCCTTCGTGGTGGCACGCCGCCACCGCCAAGGTTGCCAGCAGCAACGGGATCATCAGCAGTCCTCGCATTCTTAGGCCCTTCCAGTCGTGGGTTCACGGCGGGCCTCAACGCGGGCCGGAGAGGGTGGTTCCGTCACGGGATGGTGGGGGGCTGGGCGAGATTGTAGGGGAACCTTAGTGCGAGCCGCAGATCAATGAGACCTTTCCGTCTCGCTGCGATAAGAATACGCATCTTCCGGTCGACGCTGCTGGCTCCAGAGTGACGGCAGGAACCTCGGCGCCATAATCACATTGTACGTACAGCCGCCGCCCTGCATGGAAGATGTAGGCAACGTCCCATTCGGAGCGACCCGCACCCTTGCTCTCGCGGTAACTGTCCGGCTTCAGGTCGGCATGCTCGCTCGGCGGACCATCAAACAACGTAACGGTCTTTAGCGCAACACCCGCGTGACTCTCCGGGCAGCGGACTTCATCGGCCATCGCACAACCCGACAGCCCGACCAATGCGACAATCGCGGCAATTCCCGCGCTAGTCGATAACGAAGAAATTGTCGCCATTGTTCGAATTTCCGTGGGCGCCGAACCTGAGCATCCGCTTGTGTATGGCCTTGGCGGGCGGCGTCACCCATTGGTCGATGACGTTAATGCCTGTAAGTGTCTGACTCTCATAGATTGCCGCATGCCCTGAGTATTTCCCGTCGCTGTTGAAGGTCGCTATCGCTGTCCCCGGCAGGATACTCGTAGTGCCTTTGACCTGTACGCCCTTCTTCCACGCTACCGTGCCGACCGGGAGTGTCGGGCAGACCGTGGTCACGAATGATACGCACTGGCCGCAAAAATCCGGGCCATGGGTCTCGGCTGCGGGCGGCGCAGTGTCATACGGCCCAAGCGTAGACGTCCGCGTGCACACCCACTTCCCCAGTGGCGCTTTTGGATTGGTGAGATAGTTTGACGCGACATATGGCATCTGCATTCCTCCCTCCAGCGATCATGGTGTTGCCAGGCATGATAAATGTCAACGTTGAAACGAACTTCTGATCTTTAGAGGGGGGCGGCTTTTTCGGACCGCGGTTCCGGCGAAATTCACGCGCTGTCGCCCAATGTTGGTGCTCAGCGAAGCACGCGTGGCCTAGCCAGTCGGACCGAGGCTCGAGTGCGACCTATTGTTGTTGAATAAATCCGGACACCGCTCAAATAATAACCAAGACTCAGCCACTGATGATCGGAATACTACAAGTACTCCGATAGAAAGTTCCCGGTATACGCGATCATGTCTGCAACATCACTGTCCTTAAATTGCTCGGGATGGCCGTGGGCGGCGCTATTTCTGATGTCAGCTAACGCGGTTATCCTCTTTTGTACTAAGAGATTATAAGCGCCTGCTTTCGCTAGATCCGAATTCATTCTATCCAACTTGCTAACGGGAAGGTTTTGATCTGCGCAAAGCTGGCGCAAAGTGGTCTCCAGCACTACTCCTGCGATCACTGCGGCCGCCGAACTGTACCCTCCATCAAGAAGCGCTCGCGCCTGGTCCAGCTCAGTCCCGAAAACCTCAGCCTGAACCAGGCTCCGAAGCGAGTTTAGGTATCCTCCCTCAAAATCTTCCTTGGCGGCCAAAAAAACTGCTCTGAGGTCGGCCATTACATCCGAATCATCACGATATGCCTGCGGTTTTTCACTCTCTATGAATTGGCGATAATGCTCCGACTGTGTTCCGCAAACCACAGAAAGCAGATTACGACTCTTTACTCTCCAATTCAGGAACATTTTGTTATCGATTCTATTTCCAGAGAAGTAATCCGAGGACTCGTATCTCTTGGTTTGCTCAATCTGCTGCAATTGCAAGGCAAGTTCATCGAAGCGCTTCGCGAAAATCCCTGATTTCATCTCAACGCATTCCTTCCGTCCGAAGTGCCGGCCAATCCGATGCTATCGATCCTCCCATCCGCCGGAATCTACAGATGATCCCCTATCGATGGAGTCGCGTGAGAATAGCACAGAAGCGCGTTCTGATGCGGCACCCGCGCCAGTCCTTGCCATCGTCACTAACATTGCGTTAGAACCACCCCATTTCTCCACCCCCCTTTTCGGGACCGAAATGTCAGCTCCAACCACCACCTTTCCCACCCCCCACCTCAACGCCCTGCACCCGGTCTTCATCCAGGAACTCGCCTACGACACGTTCGACATGCTCGCCCCCGCCGACCACGCGCCGCCGGAGCAGGAAACCGCGCGCCACACCGCCGCGATGGTGTTCATCGAATCCCTCGCCCCGCGCACCCCGTTGCAGGCGGTGCTCGGCTGCCAGATCCTCGCCAGCCACCACCAAGCGGCGTCCTGCTTCAAGGGCGCGCTGGACTGCCTCACCGGCAGCATGGAGGCGCACCGCCAGCGCGCCAACGCCATCGCCATGCAGCGCGCCATGGTCGCCATGATCAAGCTGCTGGAGCAGGTGCAGGCCCCGGCGGAGCCGCGCAGCCGCGCCCCGTTCGCCCGCACCGCCGCACCCCAGGCCGGCGCCACCGGCCGCAGCCCGACGCAAACCGTGGGCAGGCAGCACCCCATGCACCCTGAGCCGATGCCCCCGGCCGGCCATCCGCCCGCGCCACCCGCGCTCCGCGACCCCCTGCCCCCGGCCCAGGCCCCGGCGCAGCAAGCCGGCGCGCCGCTGCCGCCGCCCGAAGCCCCCGCCGCGTCCGACGCAGAATATGGCGGCCACGAGCCCATGCACCGTGGGCCCGGCGGATCGGCGATCGGCGAACCCGCCGCGCCCGACGCCGCCACGGACACCGGGCTGACGGATGCAAAGCCCCCGGCGGAAGCGGCGCCGTCCGATCGCGGGGCACCGACGCCCATGCCGGGAGAGACCACGCCGGACGGCCTCGCCCCCGCCGGCTCCGAGGCGGCACCACGCCCGCCCGCCAGCCAGGACCACCTGAACGACCCCATGCTGGGCGAGCAGCCGCCGGCGCCCGTCACAGGCCCGGCGCCCGGCCTGCCATCCACCGCGGCTCACGCCGTCACCGGCGAGCCACAGCACCCCATGCCAAGTGGGGACGCTCCCGGCGACGCGCCGAACACCCTGCTCGCCCGCCGCCCGGTGCCGCCGCCGCGCCTGCCGGCGGCACCCGGGCCGGCGTTGCGCGGGCTGTCCGCTCCCGCCGCTCCGGCCCGGCCGCGCGACGACCGGGGATGGGAGGAACTCACCCCGGCCGAACGGCGCGCGCGCTACGGCTACGTGGTCCCGGACAGCTATCTGCGCACCGCCTCGGAGGAGGTGCTGCGGGAGCTCGGCATGCAGCGCCCGGCGGACCGGCCGGACCCGGCATGATCCGCCCCATCGCGTCATACGGACGGCAGGACCCTGTGCACCGTGGGCGCGCCCGTCCCGCCCGCCGCGCCGGTTCGGCGCAGCGGCGCCGGCGCGCCGCGGACGGCACCCGCTTGCCCGGCGCGACACGCGGCCCTATCTCCGTCGGATGACCGACCCGAAGCCCGAGGCCAAACCGCAGGATACGCCGCCGGCCGCACCGCCGCCGCCGGCCGCCTTGCCGAAGGAGATCGGCGGCGCCCCCGGACCCGAGCCGACCCGCTACGGCGACTGGGAACACAAGGGCCGCTGCACCGACTTCTGATCGCGCCGGCCGCTCCAGACCCGGCCGTCCGGCGGCCGTTCGCCGGCTAGTCGGATCGGATGCCGCGCCGGCGCAGTGCGGCGGTGACGGTGTTCTCCAGCAGGCAGGCGATGGTCATCGGCCCGACCCCGCCCGGCACCGGGGTGATCGCGCCCGCCACCGCCCGCGCCTCGGCGAACGCCACGTCGCCCACCAGGCGGCCATCCGCCAGCCGGTTGATCCCGACATCGATCACGGTGGCGCCCGGCGCGATCCAGTCGCCGCGCACCATCTCCGGCCGGCCCACCGCGGCCACCAGCAGGTCGGCGCGCCGGCATTCGCCAGGCAGGTCGCGGGTGCGGGAATGCGCCACGGTCACCGTCGCATTGGCGCCCAGCAGCAGTGACGCCATCGGCCGCCCGACGATGGCGGACCGGCCCAGCACCAGGGCGCGCGCCCCGTCCAGCGCCATGCCGGTGGCGGCCAGCAGCGACATCACGCCGAGCGGGGTGCAGGGCACCAGGGCGGGATGACCGGCGGCGAGGCGGCCGGCATTGACCGGGTGGAAGCCGTCCACGTCCTTGGCGGGGTCGATCGCCTCCAGCACCACACGGGTGCGGATCTGCGGCGGCAGGGGAAGCTGCACCAGGATGCCGTCCACCGCGTCGTCCGCATTCAGCCGTGCGATCTCGGCCAGCAGGTCGGGCTCGGTTGTCTCGTGCGGCAGGCGGATGGTGCGGGCGCGGATGCCGGCGGTGGTGGCGGCACGGTCCTTGCTGCGGACATAGACCGCGCTGGCCGGGTTCTCGCCCACCAGCACGACGGTCAGCCCGGGCCGGAACGGCAGCCCCGCCACCTGCTGCGCCAGCGCCGCCCGATGCGCCGCGGCGATCGCCTTGCCGTCGATCAGGGTTGCGGTCATGCGACGGGGGCCAAGGCGTCCAGTCGTGCCGCCAGGGCCGCGGCGTCGCCGGCCACGTGCAGGCGCTTCTCGCGGGACCCGGCGCCGGTCGCAACCGAGACCGCGGAGGCTGCCACGCCCAGCGCCTCGGCCAGGGCGGCACAGGCGGCGCGGTTGGCGCGCCCGTCCTCGGCCGGCTCGCGCACCGCGATGCGCAGCCGCGGCCCGTCGGCGGAGGGGGCCGCGCCGCCGCAGCCGGCCCGCCGCGCCTTGGGTTGCACCTTCACCGCCACCGTCACGCCGTCTGCCTGTTCCCGCCAGAACCGGGTCACAGCAGCAGCGGCGCCATGCTGCCCGAGGTGATGGCGAAGTACAGCTTCGGCAGGATGGTGTATTGCAGGATCACCAGGATGAAGATCAGGATCATCGGGCTGATATCGATCCCGCCCAGATTGGGCAGCAGGTTGCGGATCGGCCGCAGCGCCGGCTCGGTGATGCGGAACAGGAAGTCACCGATGGTCCAGACCAGGCGGTTGCGGGTATCCAGCACGCCGAACGACGCCAGGACGCTGAACACCGCCGCCAGGATCACGGCCCATTTGTAGAAGCCGATCACCAGGGTGGCGAGTTCGAACAAGGCTGTAATCATTCCGGGTCTCCGCGGGGCCGGCGGAAGCTAGCGGCGGGTGGACCGCCGGGCAACCCGAACCGTAACGCTGGCATGCGCTTGACTTCACCCAGGCCGCTGAGCATTGTCCGCGCCCTGCGGCGGCCCGCCCGGCCGCATGTCGCGCGGAATGGGGCTGTAGCTCAGTTGGGAGAGCGCCTCGTTCGCAATGAGGAGGTCAGGGGTTCGAGTCCCCTCAGCTCCACCACCGTTCCGCGTTTGTAAGCACTTGGCACCGTCAGCTCCCTTCGCCTGGCTGTCGGTGCGGACGACGCGGCCATCAGGACATGCTACGCGGCGCTGGATGCGCGAGGACACGGTTCTGCGGCGGTGGAGGCGCGGCACGTCCGACGGGTGGTGACCAGCCAAGCGGGCGCTTCGCACCGATGGCAAAAGCTACGCGGGCGGGTGCCGACTATGCGGAGATTGGAAACCGGAGCGTCCAGGTGGTGCCATTCTGCCCGACGACATCAAGCGTTCCGCCGACCTGCTGCGCGAGCCGTCGCACCAGACCGACGCCCTGCCGTCTCGTCTCTGCCTTGGGCGAATAGCCGACCCCGTCATCCTGCACGGTAATGACCCCCTGATCCGATTGGACGTCGTGCTCCACCCGAACATGAATGGTTCCGCCACGAGCGGGAAACGCGTGTTCGTAACTGTTGGCCACCAACTCTGCGATGATCAGGCCCAGCGCCGTCGTCGTGGCCAGATCCAAGGCTATCTCCTGGACCTTGCAGTGCAGCTCGATCTTAAATGGTGGGGTCGGTTGGAGCTCTGGCAGGTTTTCGCATAGCAACTTCGCATAGCTTCCGAAATCGAGCCGCCCGCTCATTCCGGCGCCAAGCAGCTGGTCATATACCTGGGCCAGGCTCATCACCCGACGGATGATGCCACGCAACCCTTTGCGGCCAGATTCATCCAGAGTTTGCTTCAACTGCTCTTGCAGCATGCTGTTGACGAGCTGGAGGTTGTTCCGAACTCGATGCTGCAGCTCCTGGGCAAGCGTATTTCTTTCCTCCAGCAGACGATCTTTCTCGCCAACCAGGGCTCGCATCGTCGCAAGGGTTTCATGCAGCAATTGACTGCGGGTGCTGGTGGCCACTGCCTCCGCAAGCACGTTGGCGAAGCCGGTCAGGAAATTGATGTCATGCTCGTCGTAGGCATGTTCCTCGGAGCTGTCGATCTCCAGCACGCCAAACGGAGGGCCGGAGCGCGCCTTGATGACGACATCGACCGTCGAGATGATGCCGTGCTGGGCATAGAAGGGCGGGGGAATGTAGCCGTTTGCCTGTTTCAGGTTGCGCACAATGACCGGCTTCTCCGTCACGAAGGCCCGACCCTGCGGGGAACTTTCGTCGGCCCGCGATACAACCTTGCCCACCACGCCGGCGTGCCAGCCAAAGCCTGCTTCGATGAGCAGGTCGTTCTCGGTGGAACGGTAGCGGCATATCTTGCAATGGCCAACACCGAGCGATTCGGCACAAATGTGCGCCGCCTCGTTCAGGATCTTGATCAGGTTGGTTTCCTGGAATGCGAACGTTCCAAAAGTCGCGAGCGCGGCCTGTTGGCGAAGCAGGCTGGAAATGTCTCTGGCCATGCGGCACTGCTCCAGGTTTGAGAAGGTTGGCTGGCGGCCGTCATCATAAATAAAAGCCGGCCTTCCGGATTATAAGCCAGACAAGTTGTCGCTGCAAAAGACTTCCACAAGTCTTGATGGGTAGGCTATAGCGTATTGGTCCGACGCCAAAACATGCCGCACTTCGGAGGGACCAGATGCATGAAGATGCTCGTCGTAGAGGATGACCTAATGCTAGCAGATTCACTGGCAGACGCCTTGCTGGATGATGGTCACGAAGTGTGTGGCATCGCCAGCCGCGTGGCTGAGGCTGTTGCTCTGGCGCGCCTGCATCGACCAGACGTGGCCTTGCTCGACATGCAGCTGAGTAAAGGCGAGATGGGGACGGACATCGTCGATCGACTGGCAGAATCGAACGATCTCGGATGCATGGGCATTCTATATGTCACCGGTGGAGCCGGCCTCGTGCATCAGGCGGCCCATCACGGGCATGCCATTCTCAGCAAGCCATACCGTCTGGCAACTCTAAAGGCAGCGATCAGGGCGGTCGCGGAGCTGGCGCGGGGACATGCGATGACCGGTGAACTGCCTCGTGAAGTTCAAATTCTCAGCTCCACCTAAGTCCTGGCATTGCCCCACATCAAACAAGCCAGAAGGCCGGCGCGAGCACGCTGGCAGAAGTCGCAGAAACCCTCGCGGCTAGAGGCGTGGCGACCCCTTCGGGACGAGGCGTTTGGCATCCTGGGATGGTGTGCCGCGGCACTCGGCCTAAGGCTGCGCCGCTCGGTCTTCAAGACGCAGCGCCCACTCGTGCGCCGGTAACACACGCTGTACACAAGCGCGACGTGCTGATACTGTTGCTGCCAAGCACTCGAAGGACCAGGGGGTTAAGAGATGGGGTGGAACTTCCCCTCAACTCCAGCTCCGTTCCACTCGTCCACATCCGCCGGCTCAGGCGTCGATCAGGCTGACATGCGCCGCCACGATCCGCCAGCCCTCCGGCTGCCGCACCCAGCTTTGCATCTGGCGCCCCACCTTGCCCGGCACCGTATCGCGATGAAACAGGGTGGAGGCGGTGGCGAAGTCCCGTCCATAGGTGGTGATCACCGTGTCGGAGGTGCGGCGCGCCAGGCCGACCGGGGAGCGGGCAGCGCGGAAGGCGCCGATCGCCTCGATGCCGTACAGGTTCTCGCCGATGCCGTAGCGGATGGTGTGGGGGCTGTCCCAGAACAGCGCCTGCAGCGTGGCGACATCGTTGCTGACCAGCGCGGTCTCGTAGCGGGCGAAGGCGGCTTCGACCTCGGCCAGCACGTCGGGCAGGTTGATCTCCATGCGCTACTCCAGGGCCGGGCGAGGGGCGCGGACGATCCCGCGGCGTTCCAGATCATGGGCGATGCGCAGGGCGATGTCCTCCCGCCAGGGCGGCGCGATCACCTGCACGCCGATCGGCATGCCGTTCGGCTGCGGCACCGGGACGGCGACCACGGGCAGGCCGATGAAGGAGATCGGCTGGGTGTAGATGCCGATATTGGGCCGCAGCGGCACGGTGCGATCGCCGAGCTGCAACGCCTTTTCGCCGATCAGCGGGGCCGAACAGGGGGTGGCGGGGGCCAGGATGGCGTCGACCTGGTCGAACAGGCGCAGCACCGCGTCGCGATACCAGCGGCGGAACTTCTGGGCCTGCACCACCAGCGGCGCCGGCAGCAGCGCGCCAGCGATCAGCCGGTCCCGCACCTCCGGATCGAACGCCTCGGCCTGGCTGCGCAGCCGGTCCAGATGCAGGGCGGCGCCCTCGGTGGTGGTGATCACATAGGCGGCGGAGCGGGCACGCCGGACTTCGGGCAGGGTGATGCGGGCGGTGGCACCCAGCGCGACGGCTACGGCATCGATCGCGGCCAGGGCCTGGGCCGAGGCGCCCTCGCGGAAATAGCCTTCCGCCACGGCGATCCGCAGGTCGGCGGCGCCGGCGGACAGGGCGCCGGAAACGGGGTCCGCCGGCCGATCGGCACAGACCGGATCGGTCGGGTCCTGCCCCTGCATGGCGTCGTAGGCCAGTGCCAGGTCGGCGGTGGAGCGGGTCAGCGGCCCCAGATGGTCGAGGCTGGATACGAACGGGAAACTGCCGGCACGGGAAAGGCGGCCATAGGTCGGCTTCAGGCCGAACAACCCGCAGAACGAGGACGGCACCCGGATCGAGCCGTTGGTATCCGACCCCAGCGCCAGCGGCACGAGGCCGGCCGCGACCGCACTGCCCGACCCGCCGGAGGACCCGCCGCTCATCCGTGTCGTGTCGTGCGGGTTGCGGGACGGGCCGTCGTGCACGTTCTCGCCGGTGAAGTCATAGGCGTATTCGCCCATGTTCAGCGCGCCGAACAGGATGGCGCCGGCGGCTTCCAGCCGGGTGACCAGGGTCGCATCTGCCTCGGCTGGCGGACGGGTGCGGTTGATGCGGGAGCCGGCGAGGGTCGGCAGGCCGGCGACATCGATCAGGTTCTTGACGGCAAATGGTACCCCGGCCAGCGGCCCGAGCGGCTGGCCGGCGGCGCGGCTGGCGTCGATCGCGGCGGCCCGGGCCTGGGCGCGCGCCCGGGTGATGGCGGTGAAGGCGTTCACCACCGGGTTCAGCCGGTCGATACGGGCGAGCGCGGCGGTCACCATCTCGGTTGCGGACCGCCGGCCGGCGGCGACTTCGGCGGCGATCTGGCCGGCCGACAGCCAGTGCGGGTCGGTCATGCCCGGAACACCGGGGCGGGATCGGCCTCGTCCGGCAGGCGAAAGGCCGCGAGTGCGGCGCCATGGTCCAGCGACAGCGCCAGATGCAGCCGAATTTCAGCCCGCCATTCCGGTTGGATCGGAATGCCCAGCACCAGTGTACTGGCGTCGATCGCCGCATCCAGTTCCTGGTCGGTCATGCAGCCTCCGTTGCCTGCGCCTTCAGCCAGGCGCGCCATCCGCCGAAGCGGGTGATGTCCGGGGCGCCTGCCACACCGGCCGCCTCGGCGAGGAATCCGAGGCAGGGCCCGTCCTGCAGGGCCACGCTGCCGAAGCCCAGCGGGGGACCGACCTGGGCGAGCAGGGGGCCGATCGCTTCGGTCGGCAACGCCCAGACCTCGCCCTCGATCGCCGCACCGGGCTCACCGCGCAGCAGGCCGGGGCGATCGCCCAGGGCGTGCAGCCGGTATTGCGGCACGGTGCGGGTGCTTCGCAGGAACCGGCCGCCCAGCGCGGCCACCTGCGAGTTCAGCTTCAGTCCGCCCATATGCGCGCCGATGCAGAACAGCCCGGTCTCCCCGGGCATGAGCGCGTCCGGTTCGGCTGCTGCGGGGAGAGCCAGGCCGGTGGCGCCGGCGGTCTCGGTGAAGGCGCGATGGAGGGCGTCGGCGATGGCGGCGAGCCGACCTTCGGACCAGGCGGGGCCGAGCAGGGTGGCGCCGACCGGGATGCCGTCGTCGCCGAGGCCGATGGGGACGGCGTATCCGGCCAGGTCGCAGAGATTGACGAAATTGGTGAAGGCGCCGAGGCGGCTGTTCACGCCGATCGGGTCATCTGCCACCGCCGCCAGGCTGGGGCAGAACGGTGCGGTCGGCAGCAGCAGGGCGTCGTAGTGCTGGAACAGGTGCTCCGCTGCCCGCCTGGCCGCCGCTACGCAATGGAAGGCGTCGAACGCATCCACCGTGCGGCGGTCCAGCCCGGCCTGCAGGATCGCGCGGGTGACCGGGTGCAGGATCTCCGGCCGATGCCCCACAGTCGGCCACAGCGCCGCGGTACGTTCGGCGACCCAGGGGCCGTCGTAGAGCAGCCGCGCCGCCTCCAGGAACTGCGTGAGGTCGACAGTCTCGGCGTGCAGGCGGGCACCGGCGCGCTGGACCAGCGCGGCGGTCGTGCTGTCGCAGAGCGGGTCCGGATCGGCCATGGCGATCCGGGCGGTCACCGGAATGGCGCCGCGGCGCAGATGCGGCCAGGGGGCCGGCCGGGCATACCGGTCCTCCGGGTCGAAGCCGGCGATCACCCGTTGCACCGCCAGCGCCGCATCCACCGTGCGGGCGAAGACCGAGATGGTATCGAGCGAGCGGCAGGCGGGCACCACCCCGCGCGTGCTGACGCTGCCCAGGGTCGGTTTCAGTCCGACGATATTGCCGAACGCGGCCGGGACGCGGCCGGAGCCGGCGGTGTCGGTGCCCAGGGCGAACGGCACGATGCCGGCCGCTACCGCACAGCCCGACCCCGAGGAGGACCCGCCCGGCACGAGCGCCGGATCGAACAGGTTGCGCGGCACGCCGTAGGGGCTGCGGGTGCCGACCAGGCCGGTCGCGAACTGGTCCAGATTGGTCTTGCCCAGCACCAGCGCCCCGGCATCCAGCAAACGCTGCACCGCGACAGCCGAGGCCGACGGGGTATAGGCATAGGCCGGACAGGCGGCGGTGGTCGGCAGGCCGGCCACGTCGATATTGTCCTTGACCGCGCACACCATGCCCCAGAGCGGCCGGTCACGCGGGCCTTCGCGTTCCAGCGCCTCGGCCTGCGCCAGCATGGCGTCATCCGGCACGCGGGTGATCCACAGGGCGGGGTCGGCCTGCGCGCGATCCGCCGCGAGGGCGGCCTGCACGGCCTGCAACGGGCTGGTCATGGCGGGCTCGGTGCAGCCGCGTATCGGCGCGGCCGGACGGCGTCGCGGGTCATCAGAGTGCTGGACATGAGGCGGTCATGGCTGGGTTCAGTGACCGGCTCCCTTAGCGTCTTCCGTGTGCGAACGTCCAACCTGCCCATCGGCCTCATGCCGCCTGCCCGGCCGGACAGGTCCTGCGGCGCTCCATGCGGGTTCCCTGTTGCTCGGACTATGGCCTGTGGCTGTGTAGCAAGGTGCATGCCGCCGCGCGGCCGGGCGCTGCCTGCCGCCGATCCCGGGACGGTGACCGAATCCTGGCCATTCCATGCCGCGCGGCGAGGCATTTGCCCGTTCCGCCGAACGAACCGAACGGCGCCTGCTTCGCCCGGCGCCGCGACCTGTGGCATGCTGTGTGCACACGGGAAGCGGACGGAAGAAACGCGAGAGGATGCGACACGTCATGACCACAAAGTCCCGCGGGCGGCTGGGCCGCCGCTCTCTGCTTCGGACCGCCGGCCTGGCCACGCTGGGGGCCACCGCAGGGTCGGGCGCGATCACCGGGTTTCCGCTGATCTGGGCGCAGAACATCAAGAACGTCACCATCCGGCAGTTCGGCACCGGGGTCTCGAACCTCAACGCGATCGCGGAAAAGGTGAAGCAGGATCTTGGCTTCACCTTGCAGATGACGGCGCTGGACACCGATGCCGTCACCCAGAAGGCGGTGACGCAGCCGCGATCCTACGATGTCGCCGATATCGAATACTTCCTGATCAAGAAGGTGTTCCCCACCGGCGTGCTGCAGCCGATGGACACCAAGCGGATCAAGCTGTTCGACAAGATCGTGCCGATCTTCACCACCGGCAAGCTGACGCCGACGTCACAGGTAGCGCAGGGCACCGCGCCGAGCACGGTGGCCTTCGTGGCGGGCAAGGGCTCGACCAAGTTCGCGTCGCATCCGACACAATGGGCGACACTGATCCCCACCATCTACAACGCGGACACGCTGGGCATTCGCCCCGACCTGGTGGGCCGGCCGATCAGCCACTGGAAGGACCTGGTCGACCCGGCCTTCAAGGGCAAGTCGGCCATCCTCAACATCCCCGGCATCGGCATCATGGACGCCGCGATGGTGATGGAATCGCTCGGCACGATGAAATACGTCGATAAAGGCAACATGACGCGCGCCGAGATCGACAAGACCATCGCCTTCCTGATCGACACCAAGAAGTCCGGCCAGTTCCGCGCTTTCTGGAAAACCTTCGATGAGAGCGTCAACCTGATGGCTTCGGGCGAGGTGGTGATCCAGTCCATGTGGTCGCCCGCGGTCGCCGCCGTCCGGTCCAAGGGCATCGCCTGCACCTACCAGCCTCTGGCGGAAGGCTATCGCGCCTGGGCCGGCGGGCTGGGCCTGGCCAAGCATCTGAGCGGGCTGGAGCTGGATGCCGCGTATGAATACATCAACTGGTATCTGTCGGGCTGGGTCGGCGCCTATCTGAATCGCCAGGGCTATTACAGCGCGGTGCTGGAGACGGCGAAGAAATACATGTCCGCCGACGAATGGGGCTACTGGATGGATGGCAAGGCCGCGCAGCACGACATCCTCAGCCCGGAAGGCAAGGTGATGGAGAAGGCCGGCGCGGTGCGGGACGGCGGCTCGTTCTATGATCGCATGGGCCATGTCGCGTGCTGGAACTCGGTGATGACCGAGGACCGCTACATGATCCAGAAATGGAATGAGTTCATCGCTGCGTGAGTGACGGCGCGCGTCGGGTTTCGCCTCGGCTGATCCCAGCTCTGACACCCTATCTGCAGGCAGGGCCGCTCGCGCTGATCCTGGGCGTGTTCCTGCTGCTGCCGATGCTCGTGCTGGTCGTCGTCAGCTTCTTCGATTACGACAGCGTCCGGATCATCCCCAGCTTCGTGCAGGGGAATTACCGCGATGTGTTCTTCTCTGCGGTGACCTGGCGCACCTATCTCAACACGCTGCGCTTCACGGCCATCGTCTGGGCGCTGACCCTGGTGATCGGCTTCTGGGTCGCGTTCTTCCTGGCCTTCCAGGTGCGCAGCCTGGTGACGCAACTGGTGCTGTTCCTGGTCTGCACCATCCCGTTCCTGACCTCCAACATCATCCGCATGATCTCCTGGGTGCCGTTCCTCGGTCGTGAGGGGCTGCTGAACAGCGCGCTGCTGCGGGTGGGCCTCATCGAGCGGCCGCTGGAGTTCCTGCTGTTCTCCGACTTCGCCGTGGTGCTGGCCTTCGTGCACCTCTACGCGCTATTCATGGTGATACCGATCTTCAACACCATGATGCGGATCGACCGCCGCCTGATTGAGGCCGCGGTGGATGGCGGCGCGCGATCCTGGCAGGTGATTGCGCATGTGATCGTGCCGCTGTGCAAGCCGGGCATCGCCATCGGCTCGATCTTTGTCGTGACCCTGGTGATGGGTGACTTCATCACCGTGCGGCTGATGAGCGGGGGGCAGAGCGCCTCGGTCGGGCTGATGATCTCCAACCAGATTTCGCTGCTGCAATATCCCGCCGCCTGCGCCAATGCCGTGGTGCTGCTGGCCGTGGTGTTGCTGATGATCGCCGGCATTCTGCGGATCGTCGATATCCGCAAGGAGCTGTGATGCCGGACGCGGGTGGCGCGCGATGATCCAGGGACGGTTCGGCCGGATCGCGTTGCTGGTGTTCTTCGGTCTGTTCGTGCTGTTCCTGTACGGGCCGACCTTCACCATCGTCGTGCTGTCGTTCCAGGGACCGGATGGGGGACTCACCTTTCCGATGCGCGGCGTGTCGCTGCACTGGTTCGCCCGGCTGTTCGAGCAGCAGGCGGTCGGCGATTTCGGCGGCTCGCTGACACGATCCTTACTGCTGGCCACGATGGTGATGGCAACGACGGTGGTGGTCTCGGTGGCAGCGGGCCTGGCATTTCGCCGTCGCTTCCGTGGCGCGGGTGCGTTGTTCACGCTGACCATCGCCAGCCTGATCATCCCGTCGATCCTGGTCAGCCTGGGGGTCGGATTGCTGTTCAACCTCACCGATCTGGATCCGGCCTGGTACAGCTCCGCGTTCGGGGCGCAATTGACCTGGACCTTGCCGTTCGGGCTGCTGATCATGTTCGCCGTGTTCAACCGCTTCAATCGCGCGTGGGAGGAAGCGGCGCGCGATCTGGGGGCGACACCGTGGCAGTCGTTTCGCCATGTGGTGCTGCCGATCATTGCGCCGAGCGTGGTGGGCGTGGCGCTGTTTGGTTTCACGCTGTCCTATGATGAGTTTGCCCGTACGCTGCTGGCCGCGGGCAGTGACAACACGCTGCCGCTGGAAATCTTCGGCATGACCACGAATGTCACGACGCCGGTGCTGTATGCGCTGGGTTCGGCGACCACCGGGCTTTCCTTCCTGGTCATTGGCGGCGCCCTGGCGGTGATGGCGCTGCTGGCGCGGCGACGCGCCCGGCGGCGGGCCGCTGATCTGGCGCCTACCGAATAGGCAGGCCGCGCTCGCCATTCAGGCGATAAGCCCGGAAAGAGACACACGCCACAGGCGAGTTCCCATCACCTGCCGGGCGAACGGCCCGATTGGGTGTGTGGCACGCTGGTTGCCTTGCGCTCATTGCCTTGTCGCATGAATGCAGATCAGAAGAGTTGCAGGCGCCATGCCGGAACCTTCCACTGGCCCGAGCCGCGAATCCGTCCCAGGTAGGAGCGCGGTGCGATGATCCAGATCGCCGCCGAACCGTACGAGTTCGCATTTAATCCTCGGCAAACGGCACTGCTGATCATCGATATGCAGCGCGACTTCCTGGAGCCGGGCGGCTTCGGTGCCATGCTCGGCAACGACGTGTCGCAGCTACGCCGCACCATCGCACCGAACCAGGCGCTGCTGGCGGCATGGCGCGCCGCCGGCCTGCTCGTCTTGCACACGCGCGAGGGGCATCGATCCGACCTGGCCGATCTACCGCCCGCCAAGAAGATCCGCGGACGCAGCGCCACCTGCATCGGCGACGCCGGTCCGATGGGCCGCATCCTGGTGCGCGGCGAGCCAGGCCACGACATCATTCCGGAACTGTATCCCGAACCGGGCGAGCCGGTGATCGACAAGCCCGGCAAGGGCGCGTTCTTCGCCACCGACCTGCACGCGATCCTGCAGAATCGCGGCATCGCGCAGTTGATCGTCACCGGCGTGACCACCGAGGTCTGCGTCAACACCACCGTCCGGGAAGCCAATGATCGAGGCTATGACTGCTTCGTTCCCGAGGACTGCGTCGGCTCCTACTTCCCGGAATTCCAGCGGATGGGCCTGGCCATGATCAAGGCGCAGGGCGGGATTTTCGGCTGGGTCGGTAACAGCGGCGACGTCATTGCGGCGCTGAACGGCGTGTAATCAACCCGGAAGGGAGCGGCGGATATGAGCACGACCATGCTGGGCAAGCCGAAATTCTGGGTGCCGGGCGACTGGAACGCATTGTTCGGATTCGGCACCAACATCCTGGTCAACGTGCTGGTGCTGACCGGGCTGCTGCGCTTCGTGCTGAAAATGCCCGACGCCCTGGTGTTCGGCCGCATCCTGCCGGCGCTCGGCCTGATGCTGTGTCTCAGCACCGGCTATTACGCATTCCTCGCCTGGCGGCTGGCGAAGCGGACCGGCCGTCGCGATGTCTGCGCATTGCCGTCCGGCATCAGCGTGCCGCACATGTTCGTCGTCACCTTCGTGGTGATGCTGCCGATCCTGATCGCCACCAAGGATCCGATCCAGGCCTGGGAAGCTGGCCTGACCTGGGTGTTCGTGCAGAGCTTCGTGCTGATGCTGGGTGGGTTCGTCGGTCCGTATATTCGCAAGATCACACCACGCGCCGCCCTGCTTGGCTCGCTCGCCGGCATCTCCATCACTTTCATTTCCATGAGCCCGGCAGCGCAGGTGTTCTCCACGCCGGTGATCGGCGTGGTGTGCTTCGCGGTGATCCTGGCCAACTGGTTCGGCGGCGTGCGCTATTTCGGTGGCGTGCCGGGCGGGCTGGTGGCGATCGCCGCAGGCACGCTGATCGCCTGGGTGTCGAACCTGTTCGGCCTGGACTACGGCGCGCTGACGCTGACCAAACTCGCCGGCTCGGTTGCCAATTTCGGCTTCTCCTTCCCGATCCCCGCGGTCGGCCATGTGTTCCACGGCTTCCAGTACATCGGCATCATCCTGGTCACCGCCATCCCGTTCGGCATCTACGATCTGATCGAGGCGCTGGACAATGTGGAGAGCGCCGCGGCCGCGGGTGACTCCTTCCCCACCACGCGCGTGCTCACCGCCGATGGCGTCATCAGCCTGATCGGCTGCCTGCTCGGCAATCCGTTCATCAACGCCGTCTATATCGGCCATCCCGGCTGGAAGGCGATGGGCGGACGCATCGGCTATTCCGCGGTGACCGGCATCGTCGTGCTGGTGCTGACCTGGTTCGGCGTGATCGCCGTGATGATGGCGGTCATTCCGGTGGTGGCGATCCTGCCGATCCTGCTCTACATCGGCATGTTGATCGGTTCGCAGGCGTTCCAGGAATCCCCGCATCGCCACGCGCCCGCCATCGTGCTGGCGCTGCTGCCGCAACTCGCGGCCTGGGGCAAGACGCAGATCGACAACGCACTCGGCGCTGCCGGCACCAGCGCGGCTTCGATCGGTGACGCAAAGCTCGCGCAGGTGGGCGTGCTGTATCACGGGCTGCAGACACTGGGCGGCGGCGCGACACTCGCCGGCATCGTTCTGGGCGCGATCACGGTGTTCATCATCGACCGGGAGTTCGAGAAGGCGGCGGCCTTCGCACTGGCCGGGAGTATCCTGACCTTCTTCGGCTTCATCCACGGCGAGGCGATCGGCATCGGCAGCTCCCCGGAAGTCGCGGTGGCCTATCTGGGGGTCGCCGGCATCCTGTTCGTGCTGGCCCGCTATGCCGAGTTCCATCCGCATCCGGTGGCGGAGATGCATCAGCCGCAAGAGGCGGATTGAACCCGGGCCCGGTCGCAACGCCGGATCGACTTGGCTCTTGCCCTGTGCGTGCCGACGCGCCAACTTTCCAGGTATGAGCCAGATCGTGAGCCTGAGCAGCCACCGCGATGACACGCTCTGGGCGGTCGTCGCGTCGCTTGGCCGTACCACCCGCGTGGCCGAAGTGTTCACCAACCGACTCGCGGCCCTGGCCGACAAGGCCTGGCGCGAGCAACAGGTGAAGGCCTACGCCAGCTTCCTGCGCACCTCCCGCCAGCCGCCGCCCAGCTATAGCGTCGCGCCGATCCGCCGCGCCGATCTGCCACGCGCATGGCGGCCGCTGCCGGCGCTGGGGTTCCTGCACGGCCGTTTCATCTGACCGCGTCGGGGGGGTTCCCCCGGAACCCCGATCAAGGGGCGCTGCCCGTCGAACCCCACCGAGGGCCCGGTCGTTGGAACCGAATCCCCTTGGGGTGGGGAGAGGCCTGTCGTGACGGTGGGTTGGCCCGAGACGGTGCGCCCCCTGACGCGGTCCGGGGCAACGCGCCGATGCCTCCTCCGTTGGACAGGTCGCGAGCGTATGCCTAGGCTTTCCGCAAACTACGGGAGGGCGGGCCATGCCGGCGCGGTCGGGACAACACTATCTCGACGGACTGCGGGCGCAAGACCGCGAGGTCTGGCTGAATGGCGAGCGCGTCCGTGACGTAACCACCCATCCGGGACTGGCCGGCGGTGCGCGATCGATCGCCGCGCTGTACGACATGCAGCACGACCCGGCGCTGCGTGACCTCATGACCTATACACCGCCGGAGGGCGGTGAACCGGTCGGCCTGTCCTTCATCATTCCGCACACGCAGCAGGATCTGCAACACCGGCGAGAGATGATGCTGCGCTGGGCCAGATCCACCTGCGGAATGATGGGTCGGTCGCCCGACTTCATGAATGTGGTGTTCTCGTCCTGGGCCGCGGCGTCCGGTTACTTCGCCGAAGGCCGGCCGGAATTCGGCGACAATATCCAACGCTACTACCGGCACATTCGCGACCATGATCTGACGCTGACGCATTCCCTGATCAACCTGCAGCGCAGCCGTACCGTATCCGGGCTGTTCAACCTGCAGGAAGGAACGGCGCTGCGCGTGGTCCGTGAGACCGACGCCGGCATCATCGTGCGTGGCGCTCGGGTTTTGGCGACGCTGGGGCCGTTGGCGGATGAGATTGCGGTGTACTCGCCCCGGGCCGCGCAGCACGCCGGCGCCCACAGCCCGTTCGTGCTCAACTTCTCGATTCCCTGCGGCACGCCGGGTCTGCGCTTCCTGTGCCGTGACAGTTTCGATGTCGGCCGCTCTCATTTCGACCATCCGCTTGGCTCCCGCTTCGAGGAGATGGACTGCATCGTCTTCTTCGATGACGTGCTGGTGCCGTGGGAGCGTGTGTTCCTGCTGGGCGAGGTGGAGCGGCTGAACAACACCGCGTTCCGCACGCATTTCTCGGCGCATACCGCGCATCAGGGTGCCGCCAAGAATCTGGCGAAATGCGAATTCGTGCTGGGTCTGGCGCTGTTGATGACCGAGACGCTTGGCAACGGGCATCTGCCGCATGTCGAGGAGCGCCTCGCCGAACTGACGTTGAACACCGTGCTGATGCGGGCCTGCATGCGCGCGGCCGAAGCCGACGCGACGGTCGATGAATGGGGCGTGATGTGCCCGCATATCCCGACCATCGAATGCACGCGCAATCTGTTCATGACCGCGTATCCGCGCATGGTGGAAATCCTGCAACTGCTCGGCTCCTCCAGTTTCCTGATCACGCCGAGCGAGAAGGATCTGGACGGTCCGCTGGGTGGGGATATCGAGCAATACCTGGCGACGGACACGACGTCCGCGCGCGAACGGGTGCGCTTGTTTCATCTGGCATGGGATGTTGCCTGTAGTTCGTTCGGCACGCGTCAGGTGCTGTATGAGCGGTTCTTCGCCAGCGATCCGCTGACCCGGGCGCGTGTGCTGAACGCGATCTATCCGAAGCAGGAGGTGATGCAGCGCGTCATGGATTTCCTGCATCGTGACGACAACGCCGCGTAACGAAGGGGGTTTGCAGATGACCACGAAGCCGAAACATCTTGGCCACGTCAACCTGTACGTCCGCAATGCGGAACAGGCCAAGCAATGGTATGTCGATGTGCTGGGCCTGCACGTCTATGACTTCCGGCCCGGCTGGGCGGCATTCCTGTCCGCCGATCCGGAGAAGTCGCACGAAGTGGCACTGATGCAGCTGGGCGATGACGCGCCGCTGCAGCAGAAAGGCCAGGTCGGATTGAACCATCTGGCCTGGATGATGGACAGCCTGGATGATCTGAAGGCGATGTATTTTCGCTTGAAGGAAAAGAACGTCCGGATCGATCGCATCATCGATCACGGGCTGTCGCTGGGGATCTACTTCCGTGATCCGGACGGCAACGGGCTGGAAGTGTCGTACGAACTGCCGCGCGATCAGTGGACGCGGCAGGAGCGTGTGTTCCAGCCGGATGTGGTCGGGCTGGGGCGGTTCCCCGGTCCCTGGGATGCCGAGATGCAGGCGCAGAACACGGCCGCACAACAGCGCGCGGTGTAAGGACGTCGGTTGCGACGTGCGGAAAGCCGCAAACACCAAGTGTCGCCATGGCCGGCGAAAGCCGGCCATTCCCCGAGTTTGCCTGATCCACGCAGCGAAGTCGTCGCTGCGATCCTGCACCGCCATGGCGGAGCGGGCGTAACCCGCTCGTCGTGCTATGCCGGGACCGGACGGGCGCGCTGGTTGTACAGCATCTTGGCGCGGCGCTCCTGCTCCTCCGGTGGCAGCTTGGACGGATCCTCCGACAGGTTTGCGCCCACGGCGAGGCCACGCTGCACGGCCGGACGTGCACCCAGCTCGTCGAACCAGCGCTTGAAGTACTTGAATTCCTCGATGTCCTGGCCTTGTGCTTTCCAGTTCACCGTCCACGGATAGCAGATCATGTCGGCGATGCTGTACTCGGCGCCCGCCAGATAGCGGCCTTCATACAGGCGGTTGTTCAGTACCGCCGTACATCCGATTGACCTCGTCGGTAAACCGCCGCACGGCATAGGACTGGTCGCCCTGCTTGTCACCGAGTCGACGGAAATGTCCGCACTCGCCCGATTTCGGCCCCTGGTTCGCCATCTGCCAGATCAGCCACTGCGTGACCGCATATTTGCCGCGCGTGTCCTGCGGGTAGAATTTCCCTTCCTTCTCGGCGACGTAGAGCATGATCGCACCGGATTCGAAGATCGGCAGCGGCGCACCGCCATCGGCCGGATTGCGATCGACCAGCACCGGCATGCGGTGGTTCGGGTTCATCTTCAGGAAGTCGTCGGTGAACTGGTCGCCGCGCCCGATATTGCACGGGATAACGTTATAGGGGACGCCCAACTCCTCAAGCAGGATGGAGACTTTCTTGCCGTTCGGTGTGGGCCAGTAGTGCAGATCGTACATCGGGCCATCTCCCTGCTAGCGGATCAGACAGAAATTCGCGGGGTCGATTGATGAATGCCTTGGCCGGCGTATCCGCCGGCGCGGGTCAGCCTTCGGCGCGCATCTCCTCGAACACTTCCTTCACGGTCAGCAGCGCCTCGCGCACCAGGGGCGCACCGACATAGCCCAGCAGATGGATCAGCGCTTCGGCGATCTCGTCCTCGGTCCAGCCCTGGTTGCGCGCGAAGCGGGCATGCAGCTTCAGTTCCGGCGTACGGCCGGTGGCGGTGTCGGACACCACGCAGATCATCGCGCGGGTTTTCAGATCCAGCCCGGGCCGGGTCCACAGCGTGCCGAAAATGGTTTCCTGGGTAACTTCAGCAAACTTCTCCATGATCGGATCAGTGTAGACGGATTTGTCCAGTTTGCTGGCATAGGCCTCGCCCATCAGCTTGCGCCGCATCGCGCGGCCCTTGTCGCGCAGCGTGGTGTCCGACATGACTGTTTCCTCTTCTGATCGGTTCAGGAGTGTGCTGATCGGGGGGGTCAGATCTCGATCACGATATAGTTCTGTTCCACGGTGACGGGTGCGGTCTCCGCAACGAACGGACCCTTCGCCAGGGCTTCACCCGGCACGACCTCCACCGGATAGCTGCGAGCCTTCACACTGTCCGGATGGCACCAGGACTGGCCGGTCTTGATGTCGAACTCCCAGCCGTGCCAGGGACAGCGCAGCATCTCGCCATGCCGCGTCAGCCGGTAGTCACCCGGCTTGTCGGAGGTGAACCGGCCGAGGATCGGGCCGAGGCATAACGCCGCCCCTTCATGCGGGCAGCGATTGATCAGCGCGTAGTATTCATCATGGACGTTGAACACGCCGATTTCGCGCCCCGCCACTGCGACGATCTTGCAGGTGCCGGGTGCGATCTCGCCGACCGTGGCGACGACGTGACGTGCCATCAGCCGTCAGCCCCTACCACGACCGACGAACGCGCTGGTTCTGCGGCTCCTACCGCAGGCCGTGGATGGCCGGACTTCGCCGGCCATGACGCGGTGCGATTCATGCCGGGCCGTCTACTCCAGCCCGTAGAACGACAGCGCGTTATCGCGGAACAGCATCTGCTTCTCCTGCTCCGGCACCTTCGCCTTGAAGGCGTAGCGCGGATCGTCCTGATCCCAATGCGGGTAGTCGGTGGAGAACATGATGCGGTCCCAGCCGATCCACTCGCAGGTGGCCAGCAGATCGTCCGGCCGTTCCGGTTCCTCGATCGGCTGTGTGGTCACCCAGATGTTCTGCCGGATGTATTCGGACGGCAGCATTTTCAGATGCGGCACTTCGTCGCGCAGCCGCTTGTAGTGTTTGTCCAAGCGCCAGCTCAGCGACGGCAGCCAGGCGAAGCCGCCTTCCACCAGCGCGACCCGCAGATTGGGGATGTGTTCGAACACACCTTCCAGCACCAGCGACGTCACCAGCGCTTCCTTGCTCTGCGGATAGGACGGGTGTTCCTCATGATAGAAGGATGGCCAGCCGCCACCGGTGGAGGGATGGCCTGACGTGCCGCCCAGATGCAGCGCGATCGGATAGCCGTTGGCGGCGCAGGCCTCCAAGATCGGCCAGTAGCGGCGGCGACCCAGCGGCTCCAGCCCGCGCGGCGGGATCATCACGTGAGTGAAACGGCGGTCCCCGGCGCGCTTCTCGATCTCCTTCACCGCGGCTTCAACCCATTCGGTGGTGACCTGGATGCCAGCCTTCAGGCGCGGCTCATTGTCGCACCAGACATGCGCTTCCCAGTCATTGGCGGCGGAGGCCAATGCGGCGCCGAACTCAACATTGCGTTCGTCACCGCCACGGCCCAGCAGCGGCATCATCATGCCGTAAGCGACGCCGAATGCGTCGAGCAACTGCTCCCGCATCAGGGCGAGATCGGAGCCGGGATGGCTGCCGTCCTTCGGCCAGGCGTCGATGCGCATGCCGGTGCCGGGCGACATGCGGGGATAATTCGGCGCGCTGGAGAACGGTGCACGACCACGGGCGCCGATGGTCTGGCGATGCTTACGCCAACGTTCCGACAGGAACGGGTCCAGATCAGCAGGGGATTTCGTGTAGGGGTGCACGTCGCAATCGACAAAACCAAGCTGGGTCTGGGTCGATGTGTCGGGCTTGCGTTCGGTGACCGTAACATTCATCGAATGGTCTCCTGCAATTCACGGGGACAGGCGAGCGTACGTCTTCAGCGGGTTGTCGACCAGGATCTTGCGAAGCAAGGCTTCAGGAAGTCCGTCCGGCAGCGCTTCGGTGCCGTCGAAGTGCCAGTGCGGATAATCGCTCGAGAACAGCAGCATATCATCGGAGCCGATCTCCTCGATGATGCGCAGCAACTGGTCAGCCCGCGGCGGCGCATCGAACGGCTGGATGGTCAGGCGCACATGCTCGCGGGCGTAATCGGCGGGTGATTTCTCCAGCCACGGCACCTCGGCGCGAATGCCGCGCCAGGTCTTGTTGGCGCGCCACATCCAGCCCGGCAGCCAGGTGACGCCGGATTCCATCAGCACCACTTTCAACCGCGGGAATTCGACGAATACACCTTCGGAGATCAGCGAGTTCAAGACGCCGGCGAACCCAGTGGACCACGAGACGTAGTCCTCCAGGTAATAGGACGGCCAGCCGAGGTTGGTCGGCGGATGTCGATACGAGCTGCCCGCGTGGATGCCGATCGGCAGGTCAAGCTGTTCGGCCACGCGGTAGAGCGGCCAGTGGATCCGGCGGCCGAGCGGCAGTTCCTGCATTTCCCAGACCAGGACTTGCACGAAGCGTGAGTTGGCGGCGACACGCTCGACTTCTCTCGCGGCCAGTTCCGGGCTGTGCATCGGCACGACGATGGAGGCGCGCAGCCGGTCGTCCTTGTCCAGCCACTCGCGCGCGATCCAGTCGTTGATGGCGCGGCAGAACGCGGCGGAGAGGTCTTCGCTAAAGATTGATTGCGCACCGTGCAACACATTGCAGATGGCATAGCGGGTCTGGAAGGCGTCCAGCGCCTGGCTGCGCAGCGTCAAGAAATCCGTGCCGGCATTGCCCTTGGCCGGCTTCCAGTCTGGGCGCGCGTTGATCGGCGCGTTCGGCGGAAAGGCGCTGGCGTTGTAGTTATCGCGATCCAGGCCGCGCATCTGCACATGCGCGCGCCAATACTCGTCCAGATACGGAACCAGCACCTGCATGTTCGGCAGGGCCGGGTGGATGTCGCAGTCGATTGCGCCGGGCGCCGGTGTGGTCACAGGCCGCTCCTCCTATGGGAGAGGATAGGCCGGTCGGAGCCTGGGTCAATGTTCGTGTGCCCGGCTTCGTCAGGAGCGCCGCCGGCGGCATCACGCCCAGACGGCCACCCTGATGTCGGTCTCCGTGAAATCGTTGCCCTTGAACAGAAGCGCGAGATTGTTGGCCTTGGCCAGGGCGTAGGTGGCGCAGTCGCCAAAATTCAGCCGGGCGGGATGACGACCCTTGCCGAACCGCAAGAAAGCCTCTCGCGCCATCCGCGCCAAGTCTGCATCGTGCGCGACGACTTCGAGGCCCAATCGGGTAAGCAGCGCATCCAACGGCTCCCACGTCCTGGCGTCGCCCAACCGTCCAGCAACGACCATGCCCAGCTCCTGCACGCTGACAGCCGAGATGAAGCAGGGGCTAACCGCCAAGATCGCGTCGACAAAACGGTCTTTTTCAGGTTCGTCTCGAAGAATCGCGATGATCGCTGAGGTATCGACAACGAGCGCGGTCAAAGCCCGGTCTCATCGTAGAGTTCATCATCGGTCAGATACGGAAATTGTTGCATCAGCGCGCGACCACGCGACACGATCTGGTCGATCTCGCGCTTGATAGCCTGGATTGTCTCCGGCGTTGCGGTACGGCGACGAATACCACGATCGATAAATTCAACGCCGGCCTGTTCCAACACCCTGCGGACCTCTTCTACAGTGCCGGAGGCAACCTTTGACAGCCCATCGTCACCCTCCAACCGCCGCAAAGTGACGACAGAAATGCCGGCATCGTGAGCCAGCTTAGCCTGGTCAAGCCGCAACAAGGCGCGCGCGGCCCGGATCTGTTCGGGCGTGATCAACATGAGCGATTGCTATCATCATTGCAGCTGCGGCGCAAGCGCTGCAGTCGCTGGCACCCAAGATCGGTGGTCACCATCAACGGATGTGCGTCAACCTCAACAGCGCAGCCTCCGGACGTCGGCGTCCGGTCCCGCATCGCCGTCAGGCGGGATTATCTGGCGGAAAGCCCAGCACCTCGGTGAACCGCGCGGCATAGCGCGGCCAGGCCTCGGGGTTTACCAGTCGCGGCGGCACGCGGCCGGCGAAAATGTCGATCCACTGCCGCGCGGTGGCGGAGACCATCTCGTGCATCGATTCGACTGTCATGCCGGCGATGTGCGGACTGCTGATCACGTTGTCGAGCTGCAACAACGGATGATCCAGCTCCGGCGGCTCCTGCAGGAACACGTCCAGCCCTGCACCGGCAATGCCATCGCGGGCAAGCACATCCGCCAGTGCACCTTCGTCGTGTATGCCGCCACGCGCCGTGTTGATGAAATACGCGGTCGGCTTCATCATCGAGAACTGCTCGGCCCCGAGCATGCCGAAGGTTTCCTTGGTGCGCGGGCAATGCGTGGTGACGTAGTCCGCGCGTTGCAGCAGCTCCTCCAAGCCCACCTTCATGGCACCACGGGCAGTGATCTGCGCCTCGGTCAGATACGGGTCGTAGGCCAGCACTGTCATGTTGAACAGGCCGCGGCACAGTTCCGCGACCCTTGTGCCGATATTGCCGATGCCGATGATGCCAACCGTTCTGCCGCGCAGATCGTTGCCGGTATAGGCGCGGCGGTCGAGGTTCGGAATCCGCTTCATCGCACGTTCCGATACGGCGATCTTCTTCGACAACGACAGCATCAAACCCAGCGCGTGTTCCGCCACGCCTTCCTTGTTGGTACCGGACTGGTTCACCACGATGACGCCCTGCGGTGTGCAGTCATCCACGTTGATCATGTCATAGCCGGCACCGGTGGAGCTGATCGCCAGTAGGTTCGGGCAGCGCGCCAGCAGCGCGGCATCGCCGAACCAGGGCTCGCGCAATTCGGTGCGCGGTGAGATCTGGTAGCCGTGTGCGCGGCTGATCTCAGCCCAGTTATCCTCCACCTTGCCGTCGTAATCGAGGCGGACCAGTTCGATATCCTCCCGCTCCCCCAGAATCGACAGAGCGATCGGATCCATGAAGCTGTCGAAATAGACCAGGCGCTTGATATTGGCGACCACCGTTCGCGTCCTCCCGTTCGGCCATCACAGTGGCCGCCCGACAAGCATGCCAAGGTCGCCATCGATCCGCCAGCCGGTCAGCGCGCGGGGCGTCGGCCCGCGATTCCAGGGCGAAACAAAAAGGTCAGCGGTACGATGCAGAACGCCGCAATGGCGGAGAACGCAAATACGTCCATGTATGCCAGCACGGCCGCCTGTTTGTTCAATGTCTGATTGAGCAGTCCCATCGCCGCATGGTGCGCCGCCTCGTTCGCATAGCCCAGGCCACGGAACACCTGTTCATGCTGAGTCAACAGCGATTGATACGGCGCGTCCAGCGGGCCCAGATGTTCGGACAGATAGGCGCGATGCACCTGCATCTGGTTGGCGGCGATCGAGGTGATCACCGCGATGCCGATCGAGCCGGCAATGTTGCGGAACATCGAGTACAGCGCGGTGGCGTCCGCGTTCAACGCACGCGGCAGCGTGGAATAGCCGATCGTGCTGTTGGGCACGAACAGGAAGGCGAACCCAACGGTCTGGATGGCGCGGAACATCGCCAGCGACCAGAAATCCATGTCCGGCGTCAGCCGGTGTGCGAACAGCGACGCGCAACCCAGCGCGAAGAAACCGAACCCGATCACGTAACGAGTGGGGATATTGGGCAGCACCAGGCGCGCCGCCACCGGGATCAACACCAGCATCAGCGCGGCACCAGGCGACATCAGCAATCCAGCGAGCAAGGCCGTATAGCCGAACCAGGTTTGCGACAGCAGCGGGACGATGACGTTGCTGGAGTACAGAATCAGCCCGATGCCGAACGTCACCACCGACGCCACGGCAAAGTTCCGGTCGGTCAGCGCGCGCAGATTGACCACCGGCTTGTCCGCCATCAGCAGCCAGACCAAGGCAGCAAAGATGCCGGCCGTCGCAATCAGGGCACAGATGCGGATCTGCGCCGATGCGAACCAGTCCAGGTCTTCACCGCGATCCAGCATCAACTGCAACGCACCGAAGCCGACTGCGATCAGTGCGACACCCACGTAGTCCATATCCACCAGGCGCGCGCGGTCGCGCAGCACCCAGGGCGGGTCCTCCACCAATTGCAGCACTGCAAAAAAGGCGAACACCCCGATCGGCACGTTGATCAGAAACACCCAGCGCCACGACCACACATCGGTCAGCCATCCGCCCAGGGTCGGGCCGACGATCGGGGCGAAGATCACCGCGACGGCCACCATGGAGAAGCCCTTGCCGCGATCCTGCGGTTCGAATGTATCCAGAATGATCGATTGCTGGTTCGGCTGCAGCCCGCCACCGAACAACCCCTGGAACAGGCGGAATACCACCAGTTGCGGCAGGCTGGTGGCGATGCCGCACAGGAACGAGAACAGCGTGAACATCGCAATGCACAGCAGGAAGTAGCGCTTGCGCCCGATCAGCCGGCCCAGCCAGCCGGACACCGGCACGACGATGCCGTTGGCGACCAGGTAGGAGGTCAGCGTCCAGGTGGAGTCGTCGTAGCTCGCGGACAACGCGCCGGCGATATGGGGCAGGCTGACATTGACGATGGTGGTGTCCAGAATCTCCATGAACGGCGCCAGCGTGACGATCACCGCGATCAGCCACGGGCTGCCGCGCGGATGAAACGCCCGATGCGGCGCGTCGCTCATTTCAGGTGCACGGTCGGCACCACCGACATGCCCAGTGGCAACGGGATGTTCGGATCCAGGCCGGAATCGATGACGATCTTCACCGGCACCCGCTGCACGACCTTGACGAAATTGCCGGTGGCGTTCTCCGCCGGAAATGCCGAGAAACGTGAGCCGGAACCAAGCTGCACGCTGTCCACATGGCCGCGCAGATGCAGCGACGGATAGGCATCGACACTGATGTCGACCGGCTGTCCCGGGCGCATCCGCGCGAGCTCGTTCTCCTTGAAGTTCGCCGTCACCCATACCTGCGGTGTGACCAGCGACATCACTGCCTGTCCTGCCGAGACGTAATTGCCCGGGTTGACGTTGCGCTTGGTCACCCAGCCATCCTGCGGGGCACGCAGCACGGTCCAGGACAGGTTCAATTCGGCCTGCTCGAGCTGGGCCTGCGCCAGCTTCACCTGGGCTTCCAGCTGGCGGACCTGCGCCTGTTCCTGCGCAACCGACTGGGTCACCACGTCCGCGGCACGCACGGCCGCCTCCGCCTGCACAACCTGTGCATCAGCGGACCGCAGGGCCGCGTCAGCCTGGTCGATCTCCTGCTGCGTGGTTGCCTGCTTCGGCAGGCTACGCTGGCGACGCAGATCAGCCTGCGCCTTGAACTGCGCCGCATGTGCACTGACCAGCTGGGCCTGCGCACCCGCCAGCCGCGCGGGAAAGGTGATGCGCGCACTGTCCAGAGTGGCGCGCGCCTTGGCAAGCTGCGCCTGCGCCACGCCCAGATTGGCAGCCGCTTCATCGCGCGCGGCCTGATAGGCGCGCGGGTCGATGCGCAACAGCACCTCACCGGCTTTCACGCGTTGATTATCGCCAACCTCCAGGGCAATCACACTGCCGGCTACCTGCGGTGCCACCATGATCGCATTGCCGTCGGTATAGGCATCGTCCGTGCTGGCCTCGTCGCGGGTCACGTACCAATACGCAGCGCCGGCCAGCAGAGCCACCAGCAGGATCAGCAGCAGCAGAAACTTTGCCCTGGTCTGGCGACGGCTGCGCGCCGGCGCACGAGGTTCATCCGGCGGCCGAAGCGATTGCGGCGGAACGCGGCCGGTATGATCGGCGGTGGTGGGATGGTCATTCATCGGCGCGGGCAGCTTATTGCTGGTCTCCACCGGCCGACAATACACTCGGCCGGACAACGGAATGGGAGGCGAGGATGAGCTACGAACATATCCTGGTGGATGTGGCAGACGGTGTCGGGATCCTGACGTTGAACCGCCCGGAAAAACTCAACGCGATGAACCGCAGGTTGTCGAGCGAATTGCATGACGCGGTGCAGCGTATGGATTCCGATGACAGTGTCGGATGCATCGTGATCACGGGGGCTGGCGATCGTGCCTTCTCGGCCGGCGGCGACATCCATGAGCAGATCGCCGACGATCGCCGCTATTCCGACCAGGAACTGGCGGCGATGCGCAGCGGCCGCAACGGCTACGAGATCGCGGCCTCTGCCAAACCGACCATCGGCATGATGAACGGGTTGGCCTATGGCGGTGCGGCGGTGCTGTCCTCGTCGCTCGACATGCGCATCGGCTGTGAAGCCACGCGCTTCCGTTTTCTTGCCGCGGCCTACGGACGGATCAACAGCACCTGGACGCTGCCCAACCAGGTCGGCTGGCCGATCGCGAAGGAGCTGCTGTTCACGGCACGCATCGTGGAGGCCGAGGAAGCCTATCGCATCGGACTGTTGAATCACCTGGTGCCACGCGACCAGCTCCGCGCCAAGACGATGGAGATCGCCCGTATGATCGCCAACAACCACCGCGACGCGGTGATCGGTGTGAAGGCACTGCTGCTGAAGCAGCTCGGCGAGAACCTGGAGCAGCAATGGCAGGAGGAGCACGATTTCACCTCCGCCGGGTTCCGCAATGCCAAGGCCGAGGACGCATTTCCAGACTTCATGGCGCGCAAGGGCATCAGCTGACCGTCGCCGCCGCGTCGCATAACGATCATCTGCCCCTCCCTTGACGCAGGGCGGGGCGGAACGCTCAATCGGCCCATGCGAATCATCATCATGGGGGCTGGTGCCCTCGGCGGATATTTCGGTGCCAGGCTGGCCGCTGCGGGCAATGACGTCGCGTTCATCGCGCGCGGCGCGCATCTCGCCGCCATTCGTCAGGACGGGCTGCGCGTCACCAGCGCCCTCGGCGACCTGCATCTGCGCGATGTCGTGGCCACCGACGATCCCGCCACGCTGGCGCCGGCCGATCTGGTGATCATCGGCGTCAAGCTGTGGGATCTGGAAGCCGCGGCCGAAGCCGTGAAGCCGCTGGTCCGGCCAGGCACCGCCGTGGTGTCGTTTCAGAACGGTGTCAACAAGGACGAGGTCCTCACCCAGGTGCTGGGACGCGACGCGGTCATCGGCGGGGTCGGGCAGATCGGTGTCGTCATCGCCAGCCCCGGAGTGATTGCGCATACCGGCACGATGGCAAAGCTGCTGTTCGGCGAGATGGACAATGCGCGCTCCTCGCGGGTCGAGGCGTTTCTTGCAGCCTGCAGCAAAGCGGGGATCGATGCCGAAATTCCCGCCGATATCCGGCTGGCGACGTGGGAGAAGTTTGCTTTCCTGGTCGGCATGTCCGGCACCACGGCAACGATGCGCAGCCGGTTGGGACCGATCCGCGCCAACCAGCAGACCTACCGCTTCCTGCGCGATGTGATCCAGGAAGCGGTCACGGTCGGCCGCGCCATGGCTGTGCCATTCGCGGACGATTATGTCGAACGACGCATGGCAATGATCGATCGGCTGCCAGCAGAGATGACCGCATCGATGCAAGGCGATCTAGCGCGTGGCAATCGGCTGGAAGTGCCCTGGCTGAGCGGAGCTGTGGTGGAAATGGGTCGCCAGTTGGGCATCCCGACGCCGCTGAACCGGGCCGTGTCCGACATCCTGGCGCTGTACGCGAACGGGACGCCCGGCGGTTAGAGCACCAGGCGCGCGCCGACCAGGACCAGCGTGACCGCCAGAATCGGCCGAAGCACCTTGTCCGGGACCCTGACGGCCAGATAACTTCCCAGGATGATACCAGGAACCGACCCGGCCAGCAGCGCGACCAGCATTCCCCAATCCACTGAGCCTAGCCACCAGTGCCCGACCCCGCCGAGCAGGGTCAGCGGAACCGCGTGGGCGATGTCGGACCCGACGATCACCGCCATCGGCAGGCGCGGGTAGAGCAGAATCAGCGCGGTCACCCCGATGGCGCCGGCACCGACCGAAGAGATCGTTACCAGAACACCCAGCAATGCCCCGGTCATGATGGTGAATGTGGCAACCCGACGAGCGGAATGCCGCTCCAGCCGTTCGCCGACAAATCTGATGAAGCGGCGGCGAAACACCAACGACCCTGCTGTGAGCAGCAGCATCACGCCGAGCACGGTGGCGATGGCACGTGAGGTGCTTGGGCCGCCCAGGTCGAAGTGAGAGATCAGCACCAGGGTGATGGCGGTGGCGGGAATGCTTCCGCTGGCAAGTCGGCGCACGATCCGCCAATCGACGGTGTGGTTCATGCCGTGCACCAACGTGCCCACTGTCTTGGTCGCAGAGGCGTAGAGCAGGTCGGTACCGACAGCGGTCGCCGGATGAACGCCGAACAGCAGAACAAGAAGCGGCGTCATCAGCGCACCGCCCCCCATGCCAGTCTGCCCGACCAAAAGGCCGACGACGAAGCCGGAGACCGAGAAGGAAAGATCGTGAAGAGTCAGGCAAACACCCTCAATTTAGGTCCGTCCGGCCGGTCCTGTAGCGGACTCCCATACTCCGAAGCAAAGACGTAACAGCCGGGCCGCAAGGCGGCGCGTTCTTTCATCGTCGCACTCCACGGGGAGCGAATGCAATTACCGACATGAATGGCTGGGATGCAGCCCGACGCATGATAATGCTGACCGATACCACCGCGGCGGGTGCCCTGGTTGCGCGAACGGTGCCCCACAGCGGCGGAGATGGCTCGCACAGGCCGCGATCCCCACGCCCAGCCGCGCGGGTTGACGCATACCGCACTGTCGAGTGCGACAGCGCAACATGACGGCGCAGTGGCGCGGCCTGAGCCCATGGTCGCGGCAAGCGGAATGACCCGCCTGCCGCCGCCTTCAGCGTTCGTCTCGACTGTTCAGCTTCGATAAGACCCGTTGATGTCGATATATCCGTGCGTCAGATCGCAGGTCCAAGCGGTCGCCTTGCCGCGTCCCAGGCCGAGGTCGATCATGATCTCCACTTCGCGCCCCTTCATATGGGCGACCACCGGAGCCTCGTCGTAGCCCGGAATGACAGCTCCGTCCCGCGCCATCCAGACGCCACCAACGCCGATCGACAGCTTGTCCCGATCAGCCGGTTCGCCCGCCTTGCCAACCGCCATGACAATGCGGCCCCAATTGGCGTCCTCACCAGCAATCGCGGTCTTCACCAACGGCGAGTTTGCCACCGCCATGGCAACGCGCTTGGCGGAGCGCGCGGTGACCGCTCCGGTCACATCGATCCGCACCAGTTTCTGCGCGCCCTCGCCATCCCGCACCACTTGCAGCGCAAGCTCCATCAGCACGTCGTTCAGCGCACGGCCGAAGTCGCGCAGCATCGCGCCGCCTTCAGCGGGAACACGCGGGTGCTTCGTCGCCCCTGTGGCGATCAACAGCACGGTGTCGGAAGTGGACGTGTCGGAATCGACGGTGGTGCAGTTGAACGAGGTATCGACGCCTTTCTTCAGCAGCGCCTGCATCGCCCCGGCTGGCAGTTTCGCGTCGGTGAAGATGAAGCACAGCATGGTCGCCATGTCGGGCGCGATCATCCCGCTGCCCTTGGCGATGCCGGAGATGCGCACCTCGCTGCCACCGATCGTCGCGGTGCGGGTCACCGCCTTGGGGAAGGTATCGGTGGTCATGATGCCGCGCGCCGCATCGGTCCAGCCATCGTCGCGCAGTGACGCATGCAGGTCTGGCAGGGCGGCGACCAGCTTGTCGTGCGGCATCACCTCACCGATCACGCCGGTGGAGGCGACGAAGACCTGCTTTGCCGGGCAGCCGACCAGCTTGGCCGCGGCGCCGGCGGTTGCGGCACAGGCGTCGCGTCCGGCCTTGCCGGTGAACACGTTGGCGTTGCCCGCATTCACCACCACCAGGCGGGCCTTGCCACCCTTCAACGCCGTTCGGCACCAGTCCACCGGCGCACCCGGGCATTGGTTGGAGGTGAACACGCCGGCGACCGTGCTGCCGGACGGCACCTCCATCATCACCACATCCGTTCGCCCCTTGTATCGGATGCCCACCTCCGCCGCACCCAGGCGCACGCCGGCCAGCGGCGGCAATTCCGGCATCGGAACGGCGAGTGGCGAGACGGCAGTGGTCATGATCCCCTTCCTCGTTGCTTGATCAGTTACTTGGCCGGCGGCGGTTCGGCGCCGTCGGTGGCGCGCAATGGCGAGCCGTCCAGATTGAACTTCTCCACCTTGACCGAAGCTCGGGCCTGCGCAACCACCTTCTGCACGCCCTCCTTGATCATCTTCTGCCGCAGCTCATCACGCGCCTGCTCGAAGCTGGGCGGATCGGAACGCTTTCGTTCCAGGACCTGGATCACGTGCCAGCCGAACTGCGTATGCACCGGGTTCTGCGAGATCTGATTTGGCTGCAGAGCGAACGCGGCCTTGGCGAATTCCGGCACCATCTCATCTTCCTTGAAGAAGCCGAGGTCACCTCCCTGCTGCGCCGCGCCGGGGTCCTTGCTGTATTGCTTGGACAGCGCCGCGAAGTCGGCACCCTTGTTCAGTTCAGCGATGATCTTCTTCGCAGTGGCTTCATCGGGAACCAGGATGTGCCGCGCATGCACCTCCTCAACGCCGGGCTTGTTGGCGATCTCCTGGTCGTAGCGGGCACGCACCGCGGCATCGGTGATCAGCGGCGCGATCGCCTTGTGCAGGACCACGGTTTCCAGCGCGCGGTTCTCCGCCTCATGCACCTGGCGCTGTACCGCCGGTTCTTTGTCCAACCCGGTCCTGCGGGCCTCCGCCACCAGAGCGTGACCGTCAATGACCTGGTCCAATACCATCGGGTACAGGGCCTGCGGCGGCATCGCATGAGCCGCGGCCGGCAGCGCGTCGGCGGCCTGCTTCACCTCGCTCAGATGGATCGCGTCGCCACCCACACGGGCAACCACCGGATCTGCGTCAGCCTGGGGCGTGGCCGCGCTGGTCTGCGCCAGGCCGACACCGGAGCAAAGCCCGGTCGTGACCAGGACGGCAGCAAGCAGGCGGGCCGAAACCCCGAGACGAAACGGCATGAAGACCTCATTATGTGGTATGGCAAGGATGATGGCGGAACACGCCGCCGCTCACAAGGGACAGGGCCGCGTGATCAGCCACAGGCTGCGGACCGGGACGAAGCCGGCTATTTCGCCGATCGGACCAATGACGTTCCCGGCTTCGCGGCGGCATCCATCTCCGACCCGTCCAGATTCCATTTGTGAACGGTCATCTGGCCGCGCGCCTCGGCAACCATGGCCTTGACCGCATCCTGCATCATCTCGTCACGCAGCTGATCGTGCAGATCGGAGTAGCTCGGCGCTGCGACCAGCCGCTTTTCGTCGACCTCGATGACATGCCAACCGAATTCATTGTGGATCGGCTTGTCGGCCACCTGGCTGGGCTGCAGCGCAAACGCCACGTCCGCGAAGCCCGGCCACACCTGTTCTCGGCGGAAATAGCCCAGATCGCCACCTTTGGACGCGTCTGGATCCTTACTGAGCTCGTTGGCCAGGGTCGCGAAATCGGCACCCTTCCTTAACTTGGCGATGATGGAATTGGCCTCTGCCTCGGAGGTGACCAGGATGTGCCGTGCCCTCACCTCCTCGGTGGCCGAACGATTGGCGTACAGGCGATCGTAGCGCGCTTTGATCGCGCGTTCCGTCACTTTCGGCGCCGCCTCCTGGGACAGCAGCGCGCCTTCCAGCACTCGTTCGGTCGCCGCCTCGATCTCCTTCCTGACCGCCGGGTTGTCCTCCAGCCCGCGGCGACGAGCCAACATCACCAGCAATTCATGATCCACCATCCGGTCGAGCAGCACCGGATACAGCGTGTCGAACGGCAAGGACCGCAGATTGCTCGGCAACGCGCGAGTCGCCCGGCCGAGATCGCTGAGATAGATCGGGTGACCTTCAACGCTGGCGACCACCGGATCCGCCCCGCGCGCGAGCGGGGGGATAGCGGTGGGCGCCGCCGGATCCGTGGTGTTGGCCTGGGCATCGGACTTGACCACCGCCGGCGGAGCCGCGTTCAGCTTGGCCGCCGGAGCCTTCTCAGCCGCGTGGACCGCCAGCGCCGGCATGCCGAGGCACCAGACAGAGACCAACACGGCGAGGCGGAAGGCATTCCGCCCAGCGGCACTTGGCAAACGCGGCATATCCGCTCCGAATTCATGAATGATGCGCAAGCGGCGCTGTCGACAGCGGCTGCACGCCTCTGGATCATGCGGGAATGCGGGCGGCGGAACAAGCTTATAACGCAATGTTCGTGACGCAGCCGGGCCAGAGGCGCCGGCTGAATCCGTGCCTGTCACACCGCCAGCAACGCCAGTCGATCCTCCTCCAGCACCACGGCACTGAGCTTGCCGCCAAGACCGGCGCCGGTATCGAGGCCGATCCGGTTGACCGAGGTCGCCGGGGCGGGGCTGGCGCTGTGCCCATGCACCACGACAACGCCAAAATCCTGCTCGCTCCAGAGGAACGGCTGGCGAATGCCCAGCAGATCGTCCGGCGCCTGGTCCGCCAGCTTTACGCCTGGCCGAATACCGGCATGCACGAACAGGTAATCGCCCTCCCGATGGGTCAGGACCAGGCTCCGCAGCCAGGCGATGTGGTCGGCCGGAATGGCGTCAACCCATGCCTCCCGCGGCAGTTCGGCCGGCAGGCCCCAACTGGCCAGACTCGCCCTGCCACCGGACCACAGCCAGTCGGTCGCCGCCGCGCGGTCGCCCTGCATCGCATCGAGCAGCATGCGCTCGTGCTCGCCCATCAGATTGACCACGCGCACGGCAGGGATCGCCGGTCCGGCGATCAGCAGCGCCAGCACGCCCGCGCTGTCCGGCCCGTGGTCGATGTAATCGCCAAGATGCACCACCACCGCGTTACCGATGGGGCGTGCGGCCAGGTCGGCGGCGATCACCGCATGCAGCGCGCGAAGCTGGTCGAGGCTGCCATGCACGTCGCCGATCGCGTACACGCGCCGGCCCCGCGGCAAGCGACCCGGGGCAGCGGCGAAACGCAGGGCATCGGCGCGATCCGGCAGGAGGCGGGGGCCGCTCCAGGTCGGGATGTCTGCCGAGGCAAGCGCGGCGCGGCGCTGTGCACCGACGCGGCGAAGCGGACGCCTCACGCGAGGCGGCCCCTCTTTCGCATGTCCGTCGTCCTGCTAGGCTTGCCGCAACCCAAGCAGTGGAGGAACCAGTTGGCCAAAATCACCTTCCCCGTCGAAGCCTCGCACATCATGATGTTCGCCCGCGCAGTCGGCGACACCAACCCCGTGTATCACGATGCCGAGGCAGCGAAAGCAAGCGAGGTCGGCGCCGTGATCGCCCCGCCCAGCTTTCTGCAGGCGGTGGCGCAGTTCGATCCGGACTATCATCTGCGCTGGCGGCCCGATCGTCCGTGGTTCGGCTCCGGCAAGAACCCGAGCAGCATCGAGGGTAAGCCCGCCTCCAGCGGTGGACTGCATGCGGAGCAGCATTTCGAATACATCCGTCCGGTGCATCCCGGCGACGTGCTGTCGGTGGAAACCAAGCCTGGCGAAACCTGGGAACGCCAGAGCAAGCGGGCGGGCAAGCTGACCTTCCGCGAACGGATCACCGAATATCGCGACCAGAGCGGCGAGTTGGTGGCGCGGGCGCGCAGCGTCGGCGTGACCACCGAACGTCCCGTGGATCAGGGTTGAGGAGGTTCGGCCATGGCACTCAAGGCAAGCCAGCTCAAGGTTGGCGATACCCATAGCGAGCGGGTGGTCACCAATCTCACCCGCACCCAGATCGTCATGTACTGCGGCGCATCCGGCGACTACAATCCGCTGCACGCCGATGAGGTGTATGCCACCAAGGTGGCGGGTTATCCGTCGGTGTTCGCTCATGGCATGCTGACCATGGGCATGACCGGCAAGATGCTGACCAACTATGTCGGCGACGGAAGGCTGACCAAATTCGGCGTGCGCTTCACCAATCAGGTGTGGCCGGGCGACGACCTGGATGCCAAGGCGACCGTCACCGCGCTGCGTGAGGAAGGCGGGCAGCATTTCGTCGACCTGGCGCTGAGCACCACCAATCAGGACGGCAAGGAAGTGGTCAGCGGCTCAGCTTCGGCCCGCATCGATCCGTAGCGGCCCGAAACAAGGGGAATCGGGCGGCGTGCAGACGACACGACCCCGGTTCCCCTAAGCAGAATCCGTCAGCTTGACCAACGGATGGTAGGTCCAATTCGCTGCCGGCACCAATTCGCAGGGTGCAGGACATGACGGGCAGATCGCCCCTTTCAGCGAGCGAAGAGCAACAAGCGGCTCTGGTGGCGCTCGCCGGTTCGCGTGATCGTGGCGAGGCAGACCGCGCCCGAGCCGTTCGTCTGACATTGGCTGGCTGGACCAGCGCGCGGATTGCCGAGGCATTTGGCGTGCGCGAGGACACGGTCCGCCTGTGGCGGAGCGACTTCATGCGTGGCGGTATCGCGGCCTTGAAGGCCACCGTCGCACCCGGGCCGGCACCGATGAAGAGCGAGGCAGCCCTGCGTGTTGCGGTGCCGCTCCTCGAGGAACCTGTGGCGGATCGGCACAACTGGACCATTCCCCGGTTGCGCGCCGAAATCGAAAACCGCGAGGGCGTGCGTATCAGCCGCTCGCAATTGTCCAAGGCTCTGCGCAAAAAAAGTTCCGCTGGCGGCGTCCGCGGCACACGCTGAAGGGGCGCCAGGTTGCCGCCGATGTCGAGCGGGTTGGTCTGCGCCTGCAACTGCGCAAACAGCAGGCCACCGCTGGCGACATCGTTTTGCTTTACGGCGACGAGAGCGAGGCGCTGACGCATCCCTATCTCGCCCGGGTCTGGGCGAAGGCAGGCGCTGATTTACGTGTTCCTGCGCCAGGACAAGCCAGGAAGGTGGCGATGGTGGGTTCGTTCGATCACGTCACGCGCCAGCTCATCGTGCACACCAGTCCGACCAAGCGCAGCAGCGACTTCATCGCCCATCTCGAACAACTGGACCGGCTCTACGGGCCCAAGCCCGGACAGCCTGTCAAACCGGTGGTTCTGGTCGAGGACAATGGTCCAATCCACACCAGCAAACTCTCCCGGGCAGCGCTCGCCGCCCGTGCCCATTGGCTCACCGTCGAGTGGCTCCCTAAGTATGCGCCAGAGCTCAATGACATCGAAGGCGTCTGGCGGGACCTCAAGGCGCATCATCTCGCCCATCAGACCTTCGCCGATCCCGAGCAACTCGATGGGGCGATCCACCAAGCCGTGAGTGCGCTCAATCAGGACCGAGCGCCACTTCCGTTGGGCAACCAACGAATCTCTGCTTAGGTCCGTTCGTCCAGGTAGCGAAACACCAGCTGCTGCCACCAGTCGCTGCCTATTTCCTGTAGCAGCACACGATCCAGCGGCTCCCGCAGCTCGCTGCCTACCGGCAGAGCAATTCCATAGGTCTGCTTATCGAAGGTCAGCGGCAGCACGCGCAGATGTTCGGCGAAGCCCTGCTTGATCAGCCAGGCCAATAGCGGACGGTCGTACACCACCGCGTCCACGCGGTCGCTCGCCAAAGCCTTCAGCGCTCCATTGGGGTCAGGATAGCCAATATAGTGGGTTTGTTGCGCGGTCAGATAATCCGTGGTCGAAGAGCCCGTCACCGCGCCAACCCGCACCGTGTGCAGATCACTCACCGTCTGGACGTGCCCGGCCAGCTGGCTGGTGGTTAGTGCGGTGGTGATACCGGCGGTAAAGGTCGAGATCACGATCACCGAGGTGAACATCCATGCCACCGCCAGCAGACGGCCCGGCACGGTGGTGGGTGCCTTGTCGCCATAGCCGACGGTGGTCATGGTCACCGCCGACCACCAAAAGCCCGCGCCGATCCCCTTCAGCAGGCCACCGCCGAACTGCTGGTTGCCGCGCCGCTCGAACAGCCAGATCAGCAGACCGACCCCGGCGAGCAGCATGGCCAGGGCCAGCACCACCTGGATGAAACCCAGCGAGAAGATGCTGCGGATGATCGGCCACCAGCCGCTCTGCGAGGCCGGCACCGCAATCCCCAGGCCCGCGGTGTAGTAAGGCTGCGAGAAATCCAGCACTGCTTCGCGCGCCGCCGTGATGGTCAGTGCGGCGATGCCCGCATCGAACCGTCCGTCGGAGACGCCGTCGATCAGCCCCTGCAGATCGCTCTCCTGGAACCGGTAGCGAAGGTGGAGCCGGTTCGCGATCCTCTGCCACAATTCGATGCTGATGCCGTGCCATTGGCCATCATCCGACTTCATCACGAATGGCGGCGCCACCTTGGTGCCGATCACCAGTTCGCGTTGCGCCAAATCGGGCGGGACGGCGAGCTGGGGTGGTTCGGCTTGCACCTGGAATGACAGCATCAGGATCACGATGGTGAGCAGCGCCGCTGCGGAAGCGAGCCGCCACAAGCGGAGAATCGCATCGCACCGCATTGCCATGGCTCGAGCCTGCATCGTTTTGAGGGCCACCAAAAATGTCCTTAGAAACGAGAATCCCGATACGCTGCGCGACGTGGCGATGCAAATGCCTGCGACGTCACAAGGTTCGGCGCGGGCACCACTTGCCTGCCGGCCATGCCCTGCCTCTGAACGGCGTGGCCCACTGAGGCGTCGCGGTGGCGGCCGACGGCATGGCCACCGCCAACATCGCGCCCTGGCCGCGAGCTGAACGTAGAGCGAATACGGAAACCCCGAAAGGATACGGCCTGAGTACCGCGCCATGTGTGTCAGCCGATGTCCGCGGCAGCAGTGCGGCGACAGTGGCTCACCTCAATGGTTCACCCCGTGCACTCACCGACCACCGACCTGCTAAACAGGTCGCATGGAAACCGCGCACGACATATCCACCTATCGAGAGGCGCTGATCGTCCTCGGCGCCGCCGGCGTTGTCATACCGTTGGTGCAACGCCTGCGCTTCAGTCCCGTGCTGGCCTACATGCTGGTCGGCATGGCGGTCGGCCCGTTCGGCTTCGGCGCCCTGTCCGGACGGCTGCCGTTTCTCGCCGCCGTCAGCATCAACGACCGCCATGCGATCGAACCGATTGCCGAACTCGGCGTGGTGCTGCTGATGTTCATGATCGGGCTGGAGCTGTCGTTCGAGCGGCTGTGGTTGATGCGCCGGCTGGTGTTCGGCCTCGGTGCTGCGCAGGTCGCGCTATGCGCCGTGGCGGTCGCCGGCGTAATCCGTGTACCTCGGCTATCCCAACGGCGAGGCGGCGGTAATCGGCATTGCGCTCGCGATGTCGTCCACCGCGGTCGTGTTGCAGGTTCTGTCGGACGAAAAGCGACTCAACACACCGACCGGCCGCAGCAGCTTCGCCGTGCTGCTGTTCCAGGACCTGTCGGTCGTGCCTGTGCTGTTCGCCCTGGTTGCGTTGTCGCCCAACAGTGGCACCGCCGGACTGTTCGGCTTCGTGCAGGCGATCGGCCAGGCGCTGCTGGCGGTGGCCGTCATCGCCGTGGTGGGCCGCCTGGTGCTGCGTCCGCTGTTTCGCAGCGTCGCACGCACCCGCAGTCCGGAGTTCTTCGTCGCCGCCTGCCTGCTGGTGGTGATCGCCAGCGGCCTGGCCACCGCATCGGCTGGCCTGTCCATGGCGCTGGGTGCATTGATCGGCGGCCTGCTGCTGGCCGGCACGGAATATCGCCGTCAGGTCGAGGTGACGATCGAGCCGTTCAAAGGCCTGTTGGTCGGTGTGTTCCTGATCTCGGTTGGCATGAGCCTGGATCTGCGCACTCTGGCGGCGCATCCGCTGGCGGTGCTGGCGATCGCTTGCGGCGTGGTGGCGCTGAAGGCCGTGGTGATTGCCGGTCTGATGCGGGTGTTCGGCATCGCGTGGGCACACGGGCTGCAGAGTGGCCTGCTGCTGGGCCCCGGCGGCGAATTCGGCTTCATCATTGTCGCGGTGGGTACGGGTGAGCGCCTGCTCGGCGATGATGCGGCGGGGGTCGTGCTGTTGGTCACCGCACTGACCATGGCCGCAATCCCGTTGCTGTCTGCGGTTGGGGGGCGTCTGGCACCTCGGCTCACGACGCCGGCGCCGGTGGACCGGGCATTGGTGCTGCCGGACTCAGCAGGTGATTTACCGCGGGTGATCATCGCCGGGTTCGGCCGCGTCGGGCAGATGGTGGCGGGGCTGCTGGAACGGCACGGGCTGGCCTATGTCGCGATCGATCGCGATCCCGACCGCGTGGCGCGGGAACGGCGCCACGGACGGTCGGTCTATTACGGCGACATGACGCGCACCGAGCTGCTGCGCCACCTGAACCTGGACACCGCCCGCGCCCTGGTGGTCACCCTGGACGATACCGAGTCGGCCGATGCCCTGGTCGCTGCAGCGCGGGAGGCACGGCCGGACCTGCTGATCGTCGCCCGGGCACGAGACGCAAAGCACGCCGCGCACCTGTATCGCACCGGCGCCTCCGACGCGGTGCCGGAAACGATCGAGGCGAGCCTGCAGCTGTCCGAAGCGGTGCTGGTCGATCTGGGCGTGCCGATGGGACCGGTCCTGGTGTCGATCCACGAAAAACGGGCCGAACTACAGGCGGGGATCAAGGCCATGGCACCAAATGCCGATGTCCGAGAACGCGGCAGCCGCCGCCTCCGCGATGCGCTGGGTTGAGTCGCCGCGGCTCAGGCAGAGTTCGCGGCATGTGCCACGTATCCGCGCTGGTGGTGGATCGGGGCGTGCCCCGAATCCCACCAGGAAGGCGTTGCTTCCTTGACCTCAAGCAAATTCTCGCCTTTGGAGTCGATTCGGTTCCAAATCGTCCAGCGTCCTGGCCCGCACCGCTTTAGCAGAATATTCTATTTATGGCTGTATTTTTGGGAATTCCTTCTACACCGCCGCTCACCACCTCGATTTACATGACAGAGCTGAACCCTTGGCGGGGTGCAAGGGGCAGCGCCCATTGATGGGGGGTCAGGAAGGCGGCTGCGGGAGGGGAAGATTGCTTGCCGCCAGCGCCGCTATCCTGATGCTTCCGCGGTCAAGTCCGGCCATGACGGGAAGTGGGCTACTCGCAGGCCGCGTTTTGCGCTATCCCAACGCCCATTGGGGCCCTGGCCCTTTGCCACGACCAAAGCGATCGATCTGTAAGCGACCACCGACTGCCAGCACGTCGCTTCGCCACGATCGATGTACGAAACAACCGGCGCAGCGATTCGTGAGAAATCAGGCTTGGTCCCCGCCTGCCGCCGCCGCTCAGCTGATGAAGCCTTGGCTCCGAAGCGCGTCAACCACCTGCTCCGCCAGAACCTCCGGCGTGCCCTCCAGCGTGCGCAGCCGGATCTCGGGATCCAGCGGCTCCTCATAAGGCGCATCGACGCCGGTGAAATTGCGCAGCTGGCCGGCATCGGCCCGCTGATACAGGCCCTTCGGGTCACGCCGACGGCATTCCTCGACCGGGGTATCGACGAAGATCTCCAGGAACTCGTCCTTCGCCACCGCGTCGCGCGCCAGCATGCGCTCCGCTCGATACGGCGAAATGAACGAAACCAGCACGATCAGTCCGGCATCGACGAACAGCTTCGCCACCTCGGCGACGCGGCGGATGTTCTCCACCCGGTCCGCTTCAGAGAAGCCCAGATCACGGTTGAGACCATGGCGGACATTGTCGCCATCCAGCACCATGGTGTGGCGGCCCATCGCGTGCAGCCGCTTCTCCACCAGGTTGGCGATGGTCGATTTGCCCGCACCCGACAATCCAGTGAACCACAGGACCGAAGGCTTCTGCCCGTTCAGTGCGGCGCGCGCCGCCTTGTCCACGTCCAACCGATGCCAGTAGACATCGCTGCGGCCCGCTCGCAGTTCCGTTACCATGCCGGCGCCGACGGTGTTGCGCGTCAATCGGTCCGCCAGGATGAAGCCACCCAGGTCGCGGCTTACCTCGTAGCTTTCGCAGGCCACCGAATGCGACAGCGAAATCGTCACGCGGCCGATTTCGTTCATGTGCAGCTCGCGCACCGCAATTTCTTGCAGTGTCTCGATGTCCAGCCGGTTGGTGATATCGGTCACCGTTCCAATAACACTGCTCGTGCCCAGCATGAATTGATAGGCCCGGCCGCGGAACAGTGGCGTATCGTCCATCCAGACAACCCAGGCACTGACGCGGTCGGCCAGTTGCGGTGCCGGTGCGGCGGACAGCACATCGCCACGCGAAACGTCGATTTCGCGGTCCAGGACGATCGTGACCGGCTGGCCGGACCGCGCCTCCGACAGATCGCCGTCCATGGTGACCAGGCGGGTGACCTTCGCCTCGGTGCGCGAGCTCGGGTTGACGACCGCGCTGCCGATCTGGACCGTGCCGGTGGCGACAGTGCCGACGTAACCGCGGAATGTATGATCGGGTCGATTGACCAACTGCACCGGCATGCGGAACGGCTGGGACGCTCCATCATGGCCCGGCTCCGCCGATTCCAGTGCCGCCAGCAATGTCGTGCCTTGATACCAGGGCATGCGGTCGCTGCCGCTGGTTACGTTGTCGCCGTCACGCGCGCAAACCGGGATGGCGGTGACGGAAAGCGCCTTCAGCCGGCCAAGCACCGCGTGGAAGTCGGCGACGATTTGCTCAAAGATGGCCCGGTCGAACCCGACCAGATCCATTTTGTTCACCGCCAGAACGACGTCACGAATGCCCAGCAATGACGCTATGGCGGCATGCCGCCGCGTCTGATCCAACACGCCCTTGCGGGCGTCGATCAGGACGATCGCCAGGTCCGAGTTGGACGCACCGGTGACCATGTTGCGGGTGTATTGCTGGTGGCCGGGCGCGTCAGCCAGAATGAAGCGGCGCCGCGGCGTCTCGAAGAAACGATACGCGACATCGATCGTGATGCCCTGGTCGCGTTCCGCTGAGAGCCCGTCCACCAGCAGCGCGTAATCCATGCCGCCTTCCACCGTGCCGAAGCGGCGGGAATCACGCTCCAACGCCACCATCACGTCGTCGGGGATCGTACCGCACTCGAACAGCAACCGGCCGATAAGGGTGGACTTCCCATCATCAACACTGCCACAGGCCAGCACGCGCAGAAGGGAGTCGGGCATCAGAAGTATCCCTCGCGCTTCTTCTTCTCCATCGAAGCGTCCTGATCCTGGTCGATCAGTCGGCCGGCACGCTCGGACACCCGCGTGGTCCGCATCTCCTCCACGATCTCTGCCAGATTGGCAGCCGTGGATTCCACTGCGGCAGACAGCGGATAGCAACCCAGCGAGCGGAACCGCACCATGCGCGGTGCCGGCCTCTCACCCGGATTGAACCGCATACGCTCATCATCTACCACGATCAGCGCGCCGTCACGAATCACGGTCGGCCGTTCGGCTGCGAAATACAACGGAACAACATCGATTTCTTCGCCTTGGATGTAGCTCCACACGTCCAGCTCGGTCCAGTTGGAAAGCGGGAAGACGCGCAACGTTTCACCCGGCGCGAGATTGCCATTGTACAGATGCCAAAGCTCTGGCCTCTGGCGCTTTGGATCCCAGGTATGGCCCGGCCCACGCACCGAAAACACCCGCTCCTTCGCGCGGGAGCGCTCCTCATCACGCCGGGCGCCGCCAATTGCGATATCGTATCGGCCATCGGTGAGCGCCTGCTTGAGCGCGTCGGTCTTCATCACCTGCGTATAAGTGCTGCTGCCATGGTCGAACGGGTTGATGTTCTCCCGCAAACCTTCCGGGTTGGTATGGACGCGCAGGTTGAACCCGAACTGCCGCACGGTCGCATCGCGGAAGGTGATCATGTCACGGAACTTCCACGTCGTGTCGATATGCAACAACGGGAAGGGCGGACGCGCGGGAAAGAACGCCTTGCGCACGAGATGCAGCAGGACCGAAGAGTCCTTGCCGATCGAATAGAGCAGAACAGGGCGTGCGGCCTGAGCAGCCACCTCGCGCAGGATGTAAATGCTCTCGGCCTCAAGAGCCTTCAGATGCGCCGGATGCGCCGTCATTGAGGGGGATCTCTGCCTATCGTTCGAGGAGTCAATACTGGAATTCAACAATCAACTGCCGGCCCTGAACGGGCTGACACCATCAGCAACGCACATCCCATAGCGCGATCGCGCCGCACCGTTGTCGATAGGATTGCCCGTGGGTCGAGCGCCTTCATACTGGTTGGTCGCGAAAGCGAATAGTCGTACGCTCGCATCTGGTATCGGTCAGTCACAACAGGCCGACTCAACCTTAGGGTTCCTCAGCTTCTCGCGGCGATCCCTACAGATGCCCGCGCAAAAAGGGAAGTACGGATTGCATCTCCAGCGCTGCGCAGCGCCGCAGAATGTCGGCAGCCCGTCACGGCAAACTCAATCACGAACTGAATGACGCGATCCGAGACGATCCACTAACGTGGAAATTATGCTCGAATTGCCCCGCAATGGCGTTAGGCTTTCGGAAAAACCGGGCCGAGTTCAGGCCCGACAGGGAGGCTAGGCATGGCAATCGCACTTCCTGCGAGGCAACGTGGCGGGGTGGGAAGAGCTGGGCGATCGGCCAATATCTCCGGCCGTCAGGAAGGCGTACACGCACAGGTCGATGTTGCGCTGGTGCTGGCGATCGATGTCTCAGGCAGCGTGAGCGACAACCGGATCGCGCTGCAGATCCAGGGTTATGTCGAGGCGTTGCGCCATCCCAGCTTCATTGACGCCGTGCGCGGCGGGCGTCATGGCCGAATTGGTCTCACCTTCGTCGAATGGTCCGAGGTGCGTCGCCAGACGCAGACCGTCGAGTGGCGTCTGATCCGGGACGCAAACGATGCCGAGGCGTTCATTGATGCGTTGCTCAAGGCGGAGCGGCCCATGCCAGGCTGGACCTCGATCAGCGCGGCCATCGATTACGCCGCCCGCCTTCTGGCCGAAAGTGACCTGGTCACCGACCGCAAGGTCATCGACATCTCCGGCGATGGCGCCAACAACGACGGGCGGGACGTCACCGCCGCCAGGGACGATGCGGTGGCCGCCGGCATCACGATCAATGGTTTGCCAATTGTCGAGGTCAATCCCGGACTTGACCAGTATTTCCGTGATTATGTCATCGGCGGGCGTGACAGTTTCGTTATCGTAGCGCGCCAGATCAGTGACTTCGCTGCGGCAATCCTGCGCAAGCTGCTGGTGGAAGTGGCGAGCGGTTTGCCGCCGGACATTATTCGTCCTGCCGGCCCTGCACCTGCCAAGATCCGGGCGCCATGACATAGCTGAGGCTGCGCCTCCGTCTTCGTAACCTCCGATAGGACTGTGGGGGTGCCGGCCACTCGGCCATCAGCGACCGAATGCGGCCCGCACCTGCTCTGCCAGTTCCGCACGACGATATGGCTTCCGGATCATCCGCACAGGCTCTCCATCGTGCTCGGTATCGGGCATGCGACCGCCGGCGTACCCCGTCGTGAACAGCACGCGCAGGCCCGGCCGCAACGAACGAGCTGCTTCCGCGAGTTGAAACCCGGTCAGACCGTCCGGCATGACCACGTCAGTGAACAAGAGATCAATCCGGTCGCCAGACCGCAGTATCTCCAATGCTGCCATCCCGTGCTCGGCCTGCAGCACGTGGTAGCCCAATGACGTCAGATGGCGCGCCGCGACATGGCGCATCTCCGGGCTGTCATCCACCACCAGGATCGCTTCGTCACCCATGGATACCGGCGGAACGGCGGCCGGTTCAGCGCTGCCGAGTGGTTGGCCGACCGCCCGCGGCAAATACAGTCGCACCGAGGTGCCATGCCCCACTTCGCTGCTCAGGGCCAGATGGCCACCGGACTGGCGAGCAAATCCGTAGATCATGCTGAGCCCAAGGCCGCTGCCCTCACCGGGCCCCTTGGTGGTGAAGAACGGCTCCACCGCCCGTGACAGCACCTGTAATGGCATGCCGATCCCCGTATCGCTCACCTCCAGCACGACGTAATCCCCATCCGGCAATTCAGCGTCCATCACCTCGTGCTCATGATCGAACTGGGCATTGCGTGTGGCGATCGTCAGCACCCCGCCGTGTGGCATCGCGTCGCGCGCATTACTAACCAGTCGGCCAAATATGTATCACGGATGCGCTTACGCGGCATAGCGGACATCGGGTGCCTGGAAGAATGCGCGCACCTTATGTCGCCTGCCCTGTAGCCCGCGCATATGGGCTGTCAGCCCAGCCCTCATCGCGGCCTTGTTCATTGGCGTGCCACGCCGTGCCATGCCTTGTTTGACGTCGTTGTTGACGTATTCGTCTGGGTTCCGCTCCGGCGTGTACGGCGGCAGGTAGAAAAGTTTAATTCGATCCTTGTTCTCTTCGACCCACGCCGCCACGGTCCTGGCCCGATGCACACGTAGATTGTCGACGATCACGAACAGTTTCCGGTCCGTGTCTTTGATCAACCGGCGCAGGAATTTCAGAAAAATCGCTGCATTCAGTGCGCCATCATAGATCATGAAGCGCAACTTGCCCTGGTTGGTCACGCTGGAGATCATCGATTGGGTAAATCGCGTGGCCGGACGCGGTATCACCGGTGTCTTGCCCGCCGGCGCGAAGCTCCGGCCGTAATTGGCCTGGTTCGAGATGCCAGTTTCGTCCGACCAATGGATCTCAGCTTTTTCCTTTCGGGCTCGTCTCGCGATCGCCGGGTATTCGCGTTTCATCCATGTCTGGATCGCCGCCTCGCTCCTTTCCATCGCCCGCCGGATCGGCCTTTGTGGGGTCAGATTCCAGGCCGAAAGATAAGTACCGATGGCCGTCGGGGACAGGCGGATACCGGCTTTACGCTCGATCAGCTGGCCAACCGCTTCGCGGGTCCATAGTGCGAAGGGGAGTTTCAATTGATCGGGGCATCGCCCGACGATCAGCCGACGGATCGTCGCTTCCTGGCGCCGGTTGAGGGCTTTTTGCTCACCTGGCCGTCGGCCGCGCCGCCCACCGGCCAACGCCGCTTCTCCCGTGGCCTCAAAGGCACGAACCCATTCCCCAACGAAGCGTCGATTAACCCCGATCGCCCTGGCCACATCGATCCGGTTTGTCCCGGAGAGCACCATGTTTACCGCGACACGTCGCAGTTCGGCCTGGGTTGAGGACGGGAGTTTGCGGAAATCATGGTCCGACGGCATGACGACAGCATAACCGATTCCCATACGGGAGGATACCTATTTGTGCGTCTGGTTAGTAATAGCCAGATTGAGCAGGGCATCGCCCACCTGGGAAGGATCCGCCCGCGTCGTCCATAGATCGTCGGCGAGCACGGTCTCGAAACGGATCGTCTCGCCCAAAGTCCGGCGCAGGATCGCCATCTGACGCATCACCTGCTCATTGAGGTCGATGATGCTCGGCGACAACTGCTGGCGGCGCCCGAACGCCAACAGCCGCCGCGTCAATTCGGCGCCATTCAACGCGCTGTCCAAAATCTCCTTCGCCAGGGCCGCCATCTCCGGATTGTCCTGTACGGCATCGCCCAGGAACTCTACATTGCCGATCACCACGCCCAACAGATTGTTGAAATCATGCGCGAGGCCGCCAGTCAGCTGACCGACGGCATCCATGCGCTGGGCCTGCCGCAGTGTTTCCTCAGCCTGCTTGTGCCGGGTAATGTCCTCAACAATGTTCAGCAGTTGCGGCCGGCCATGCGCAACTGGCGTCAGCCGCTCGACATGGATGCGCGTCCAGAGCGTGGAACCATCCCTGCGCAGCATGCGCTTTTCGTTTTCCCGCCAATCCGTGTCGGGCGATTCAGCCGGCATGACCGGCGTCCGGTCGTCCGGATGGATGAAGGTCTCGAGGGTCTGGCCGAGCAGCTCATTCGCATTGCGACCGAGCATCGAGCAAATGGCGGGGTTGACCTGAATGATGCAGCGCTCGTTGCCTTCTCCCAGCATGATCCCCAGCGGACTGGCTTCGAAAATGCGGCGAAACCGCTCTTCGCTCTCGCGCAACGCCTGGTCCGTCTGCTTGATAAGGTCGACATCGGTTGCGGTGCCGAACCAGCGAACAATGCTGCCATCCACCGGGTCGCGGATGGGGATCGCCCGCAGCAGGAACCACCGGTAGATGCCCTCTCGTCCGCGCAGGCGAGCTTCCGCCATGTAGAGCGCCGACAAACGCAGGGCCTGGCGAAAACGGTCCCGCACCTGTGGCAGGTCGTCGGGATGGACAAATCGTTCCCAGCCGAAATCCAGTGCCAGCGCCTGCACTGCGCCGGTAAATTCTCGCCAACGCCGGTTGATGAACTCGGTGCGGCCATCAGGCCGGGTGATGAACACGACCTGCGGCATGGCCTCCGCAAGCTCTCGAAACAGCACCTCGCGCCGGCGCAACGCTTCCTCCGCCTGCCGGCGTTCAGCCAGTTCCACGGTCAGTGCGGCGTTGGCGCCGGCCAGATCGCGGCTGCGCGACATGACCAGAGCCTCGCGTCCACGGGCCTCCCGACGCATGATCCGGAACACCGAGCAGATCAGCAGCAGACTCAGGAGCGTGCCTCCCACAACAACGCCAACGGCATAGATCGAGGCGTTGCGCTCGATTTTCCGCTCCTGGCTCGCCAGGTACTGTTCAGCGGATTGCATCTCACTGATCAGACTTCGCATGCGGTCGAAGCGTTGGTCAGCTTGCTGCACTTCGGCCAGAACGGTGGTCCTGTCGAAGCTGTGGTAGCGGGCGATAGCCGAATCGAGTGCGGCGCCGTCATCTTCCAATTGTTGTACAACGGTCACCAGCCGCGCCTGCTGACGCGCTCGCTCCGGGATCAAGGCCCGCACCAGGGCAAGCTGCTGCGGGACACTTTGACGCGTCGCCTCATACCGGGTCAGAAGTGCGGGGTCGTCGCTAAGCAGGTAGTCATCATACGCACGCGTCACGTCCACCACGCGGGCGCGCAATTCCGACAAGGCAACAAGCAGTTCACTGACTTGCTGTCTTTGGGCGATGGCCGTCTCGAGGTTGTGCAAGGTAGCCAGCGCCAGCGCGCCGTTGGCGACGATCAGCAAGCAGCCGAGCAGCAGCATTGGCCCCTGCATGGGTCGTCGTCGCGCATCGCCGCGATACTCGGCAAGCCCGCGCCACAGGAAGTGCGCTATTTCAAATGCGCGGTTCAAGACCGCGACCACCCATTGATTGCGGTCCGGTCCGCGCGCGACCCACGCGTGACAATGCCATTACCATATCCGGAGTGATCGCGACCTTAGTTAATTTGCCCGGACGATTCAACCGCGTTCATATGGCCAAGCTGGAACGGTCGGGCCGCGCTCGCATCCCGGCGCGAACGTGCGGTGCAGGGGAACCGTCTGGCGGCATCTCGCAGACCCACCGTCCTCGAGCGGGAGGCAATCCCTATGTTGCTTCGCGTTGCCCGCCGCGAGCTATGGCTTCGACGGCGCCTGCAGTGTGGCGTTCAATGGTTGCACCAGTTCGCCAATTTTCACCAACAGGCGCAGTCCGGCTTCAGCGCCATCGCCACGAACCCGATTATGCGCTACGCGCTTCATGGCGGTGGCCACCGTTGCAAGCACCCGACCGATCTCCTCCTGCAGTTCGGCTGCCATGGCCGGGTTAGCATCGACATTGCCGAGGATTTCCAGGCACTGGCGCGACAAGTCGGCGACCAAGCCGTAACCGAAACTCCCGGCATGGCTTGCCACCTCATGCAGCAGGTGTCGAATGCGCTTCCATGCCTCCGCCCGGTCGCGTTCTCGATAGGACAGATTGGCAATTGCCTCTTCGAACGCCGACAGGTCGGCGACGAGGCGCGCGTAATGTCGGTCCACTGGTACGCCGCGGCCTTGATCGCCGGCGTGCTCGGCCTCACGGTCCAGGCCCATCACCGCCCCGATGCGCTCCACCAGACGATGCGCCGAGATGGGTTTGGCCAACCAGGCGCTGACCCCGAGTTCCTGTGCCGAGGCAATCGTCGCCGGATCGTTGTCGGCACTCAGCATGACAGTGGGGCAGCACTTACCCACGGCCTGTCTGACCAAGGCGTGCAGAAAGTCGAGCCCGGACATCGGCGTCATGTGGAGGTCGCAGATGATCAGATCGAAGCGGCGATGCCGACAGAGTTCGAGTGCGGTTGGGCCATCCGCCGACTGCACCACATCCCGGCAGCCGCGCTGCGACAACGCCGACCGAACAATGGTCCGCATCAGCGGATCGTCATCCAGGCACAGGACGCCGAGACCGGATAGGTCGCTGAGTGCTGACGCAGCCATGCGAGGGAGCATCGCCTCGTCCGGTGAAATTCGGGTTAACTGCGTTCCGGCACCGCCGAGCGCCTCCCATGCGTAGCCATTCGCGCGGATGACGCCGAACCGGGGGCCTGACGGATCACGGTTCCAGTGGTATCAGCTTGATCGCGCGACCATTGACCCCCAGCGCGACCCTGCCCTCCTTGAGAGCCAGCGCGTCCTCGCCGAATACCTCGCGCCGCCAGCCGTGCAAGGCGCGGATCTCGGGCTCCGCCTCCACCGCCAGGCGGTCGATGTCGTCCGAGGAAGCGACCAACCGCGCCGCCACATGGTGATGCTCGCTCTTGGCCGACAGCAACACCTTCAGCAGCGCCACCAGGGCCGGCGAAGGACGAACCGACTCGCGCGTGGACGGTGCGACCGGCAGGGCAGTCGCGGGTAATCGGGTGGCCTGGCCGATGACCTCCAGCAGCGCCGCGCCGCTGCGGCCCTCGGCGAAGCCCCGCGTGACGCCCCGGGCGCGGGCAAGCGCGTCCGGCGTGGTTGGCGCCGTGGCTGCCACCTCCAGCAGCGACTCGTCCTTCAACAGTCGCTGCCGCGGAATATTCAGGCGTTGCGCCTCCCGCTCCCGCCACGCCGCGATGGCTCGCAGTGTGCCCAGAAAGCGGCGATTGCTGCTGCGCGCGCGCAACCGCTCCCAGGCGGTGTCCGGATCGGCGCGGTAGGTCGCGGGATCCACGAGCACCGCCATTTCCTCTGCGACCCAGTCCAGTCGCCCGTCGCTTTCCAGCCTGGCACGCAGCCGGCGATAAACCTCGCGCAGGTAGGTGACATCGGCGGCGGCATAAGCGATTTGCGCCGAGGACAAGGGGCGGGCCGACCAGTCGCTGAACCGATGGGCCTTGTCGATCACCCCACCGGTGAGGCCGGAGACCAGCGAGTCGTATCCGACCTGATCGCCGAATCCAGCCACCATCGCGGCGACCTGGGTGTCGAACAGGGGCTGCGGCACCGAACCGAACTTCAGGACGAATATCTCGATATCCTGCCGCGCCGCATGGAACACCTTGCGGACCGGCGCGGCCATCAGCCGCCCGAGCGGGGCCAGATCGAGACCTTCGGCCTGAACGTCGATGACGGCGACCTCGTTCTCGCCGGCCAACTGCACGACGCAGAGTTCCGGCCAGTAGGTGCGTTCCCGCATGAACTCGGTATCGACGGTGACGAACTCTTCCGCGGCAAGCCGCTGGCAGAGTTCGTCGAGGGCCTCATTGGTGGTGATGAGGCGGGGGGGCGGAAATTCGGGGCGGGACGGTCCGGGCATTCCGCCTTTGTACACGCGCGCGCGAATAATGGCCAAAGCCCGACCTCGTCGGGGCGGACCGGCCAGACCGGCCACGGCTTCACGAGATGGCACCCGGCGCGGCGTTTGCGTCACGGCACAGTTGCCAGTGGCGACTCTGCGGGCCATATCCGGCCAGTTGTCCAGGGACACTCAGACATGCGCCTGCCCAGCTCCCGCACCATTCGCATCGCCACCTTGGCCTGCGCCGCCATCGTGACGCTGCCGGTTGCCTCCGTGCCGATGGTACCATCGGCCTATGCCCGCTCCGCACCCGACGGGTTCGCCGATCTCGCGACCAGGCTGCTGCCGGCGGTGGTGAACATCTCCTCCAGCCAGACCATTCAGGCCCGCAATGGCGCGCCGGGCGGGCCAGAGCTGCCGCTGTTTCCGCCAGGCTCGCCGTTCGAGCAGTTCTTCAAGGACTTCCTCAACCGTAACCGGCCTCCGGGGGGGCGCGGCGGTGAAACGCCGCAACAGCCGGAACGGCGACTGCAGAGCCTCGGTTCCGGCTTCATCATCGATCCGTCCGGCCTGATCGTGACCAACAACCACGTGATCGACGGCGCCGACCAGATCACTGTGACATTGCAGGACAATACGACGTTGAAGGCCACGGTCGTGGGACGCGACGAAACCGGCGACATCGCGCTGTTGCGGGTGAAGCCGGACAAGCCGCTGCCGGCGGTGCCGTTTGGCGATTCGGACAAGGCGCGGGTCGGCGACTGGGTGGTGGCGATCGGCAACCCTTTCGGCCTGGGCGGTACCGTAACTGCGGGGATTGTTTCGGCGCGCGGCCGCAACATTCATCAGGGGCCCTACGACGACTTCATTCAGACCGATGCCGCCATCAACCAGGGCAACTCCGGTGGGCCGCTGTTCGACATGGATGGCGAGGTCGTTGGCATGAACACAGCGATCTATTCACGCTCAGGCGGATCGGTCGGAATCGGCTTTTCGATTCCCTCCAACATGGTGAAGAACGTCGTCGCCCAGTTGCGCGACTTCGGTCACCCGCGGCGCGGCTGGCTTGGCGTGCGGATCCAGCAGGTGACACCTGATATCGCGGAAAGCCTTGGCTTGAAGGAGGCAACGGGTGCGCTGGTGGCCGGGGTCAATGACGGTGGCCCGGCGGACAAGGCGAAGATTCAGAATGGCGACATCGTCCTGAAATTCAACAACCAGGACGTGAAGGACATGCACGCACTGCCGCGCATTGTGGCCGATTCCGAAGTCGGGCAGTCCGTGCCGGTGGTGGTCTGGCGCGACGGCAAGGAAGTCACACTCGACGCGACGCTCGGTGAGAAGCCGGAAGATGCCCAGGTTGCCGCCGCAACACCCGCCGAAAAGCCGGAGGCCAACAAGCCGACCGAAATTTCCGGGCTGGGGCTAAAGCTGGCCCCGATCTCGTCTGACCTGCGGGAGAAGTTCCAGCTGAACTCGGACCAGAAAGGTGTGGTGGTCACGGACGTGCTGCCGAACAGCGCCGCATCGGAGCGGGGAGTCAAAGCGGGCGACGTCATCGTGGAAGTGCAACAGGGTGAGGTCAGCACGCCCGCGGACGTGCAGAAGCGCGTGGACAGCGTGCGGAAGGAAAATCGCAAGTCGGTTCTGATGCTGATCCAGCGGCAGGACGGGCTGCAGTGGGTCCCGCTTTCGCTGAGCGGGGACAAAGAGAAGCGACCCGGTTGAGCCTATCATGAATTCTGTGTGAGTGGTCGCAGACCGGCTAATCTTCGCTCAGCGTGCAGAAGCCGATCAGCATGCCGATCGGAACGGACATGCAGGTCCAAGCGACCAGGCAGGTTGCTATATGCGCCAGCAGCTCGCTGGAAATTGCATGCAAGAATTGGACGGCCAGAACCGCGACCGGCAAACAGGTCGACAGCGTCATGACCACGCGATCATCGACGAGAGGCATTGTGTGCGAGCTCCAGACCATCCCTAGGCCGCTATTGCCGGCCTCAAGAGGCATGAATGCATGGATTATGCCAAGCAAGAGTTACAAGCCTCTGAACGACTTGGCACCTGCTAACAACGAGTGCTGCGGAATGATGTCAAATTTTCCGACAGATGCGTTGCAGGCGAAGCTGTGCAACTAAACCGCAGTCCCACACAAGCTTTGCCCAAAGCCAAGGTGCAGCGCCACCAAGCGTATTGAGTGGCACCACCTTGACCAGACGGTCTCCGCTCGTCTCTTGAGTTGCGCGCTCTACGAAACATGCGGGGGAACATGTTCCGAAACGGTCTGATGAGAGGCGCGCAGGTGGCGCCTTCGTGATACCCCGCCCGCCTGTCAGCCCACCCACGCAACGGGTTTGAACGTCGGAGCCTTTGCCTGATCGGACGGCTCCAGCAACGCACAGACCGACCGGCCAGCCGGCTGCAAGCCGCTCCGTTTGGTGACCACCTCTCGGATATGCGTCATCAGAGTCCGCGTCTCGCGCTCCGATATCCCATCACTCGCCATCACCATGCGGATCAACGGATCCTCCCAGAGCGTGGCGAACGTCAGCCTATCTCCAGCCGGCATGCACATTGTCTTCGTCCTACCGCTAGCCAGGATCGATACCTGGCATGTCGCAGCACAAACGCTGGCAATGAATTGTGTCAGAAGGTTGCCATGCGTAAACCTGCTTTCAGATCCGAAGGCAGAAAACACGTGAAACGTCCGGCGGCGCGGTCCGGCACGCAGCAAGGTATCGGGGGTGTTGCCCCGAACCCCGCCAGGAGGCATTGGCTCCTGGACCTCCAGCAAAGGCGTGCCTTTGCAATCAATTCGGTTTGGTATGGGGAGGGGCCGCGGCGGTCCCGGACCAAACGATCCTCACGACCGGCCCGCCCCCCAAACGGAGGCGGTTCCAAGGGCCGGGCCCTTGGCGGGGTTGCACGGGACAGCACCCCTTGCTGGGGGTTCGGAGCAACGCCCCCGACGCTCGCTACGGAACTCTGCTCACAGTGGTGTTCCGGCGTCATCCATGCGGTGGACGATCCGGGTGGGTGAGGCGTGGATACCCAAAATTCGCAGCACGCCAGCCCCCGCATTGCGAAACACATGCGGGGTACAGGCAGGGAGCGCGATCATGTCTCCGGGGCCAAGCCGAACCGGTTGTTGTTCCTGTCCGTCCAGCCAGGCCTCCAAGGCGCCTTCGAGCACGAAAAGACACTCGACATAGGGATGCCAATGCAGCGGCGTTGCATAGCCAGGCTGGCACGTCTGAACGCCGGTGAACACCGGCAGACCATCTTCGCCGGTGAGGCGCCGGTATTCCGCCAACGGGCCGAACGAAACGGCGGGGACCTCCGCCAGGCGTACGATCGTCGCTTGGGCTTGCGGTTGCAAAACGGCTCCCTCCGATTCGACGCAGGCTTATCATGCGCGGGACGGCGGGATCGGCCAAGCGGTAAACGAAATGGCGCCACTCGTCACAGGGGGTTTCGGCGCTTCGGCAATCTCGGGTCGCCAATGCGAGCCGTCGGAATGGTAGCCCGAAACGGCCCTGTCAGGTCTGTCTCGTCAGCCGCTCCACCACATTTTCGCTGGCGCGCATAGTTTCGCTGGCGCGCCAGGTGCCCCGCGGCTCATCGGATCTTGCAGCGATTACCGGCTGTCCCGACCGAGGTGGGGCGCTGCCGACGCCATCAGGCGAAGGCTCTGGCAGTCGAACGATCACCGTCGTGCCCTCACCCGACCGGCGATCGATATGCATCGTCCCTCCCTGCAGGGCCAGGGCTTTTGACACGTCGCGGAATACCCCCTCCTGCACCGACTGCGTGCGGCCGCCGCCGTTGTCCGACACGGTGATCTGAACCCGGCCGCCGTGACGCATTCCGCCCACCAGCACCCGGCCACCGACCGCCCGTTCTATCGTATACGAAACGAGACCACTGACGAATTCCCGGAACACGCGCGGATCGGCCCGCACCGACAACTCCGGTTGCACTGCCATCTCCAATTGAACATCGCACTGTGTGGCAAGTGGAACGGCATTGGCCAGCAGGGCCCTCACCTCGGTCGTGACATCCAGGACATCGCTGGTCGACGGCGTGCGCATGAGTTCAAACCGCGGAACGGGCTGCATGGCCGAGACAGAGACGCCGCCACGAGCGGGTGCCATTGCGCGGCGGCGCAGCCCAACTAGGCAAATACTCAAGCAGGTTGCGAGCGAAAGCCACGCAAGAGTCTGGATCAAGCCCTGAAGCAGCACTGGAAGAACCAATCATGCGGTATCAAGTATTGAACATACACTAGAGAACAAACATTGAAACGCGCTTAACAAGACCGTGCATCACGTCAATTTAAGCGTTGCCCACCAGCCGATCATGGCACGGCATGCACTCGTATTTCCCAACGTGACGACTCACGCTGCCGGCACGGAAGCTGCGGTGGCAAGAGAGCAGATCCGCGATGCTTCGTCTCACAACAACTCCGCGCACAAGGCCGACCGAAGGCCAGAGCTTGCGTCCGGGCCCCACTGCATCAAGGCATTATTGATCCGATCGGCGATTGCTTCTGCCTGTGCCGGCAGCGCGAGCGCACGCATCGCCGCCGCAACGTGCTTCGGACGCACGCCCAGGCTTTGCCGTCAGACGACCGCTTGCATCTGCCGGAGCGCCTCCGATAGCGCGCTGTTGCCTCTGCGATATCAGCGCTGCCCGCCCTTTGGGAGGCGGCTCAATCCGCGATCAGAAGTCCAGAGACGTCGCCTGCACCACCAACGGCAGGGTGCGCACCATTGCCAGCACGTCCTCCGGCACGGGTTCGTCTACCGACACCAGGCAGATCGCGTCCCCCCCGGCGCTGGCCCGCCCCAGGTGGAAGGTGGCGATATTGATTCCCGCTCCCGCCAGCGTGGCACCGAACCGGCCGATGAAGCCGGGCTTGTCCTGGTTGGTGACGTAGAGCATGTGCGCAGCGAAGTCGGCCTCGACCTTGATGCCCTTGATCTCGACGATCCGCGGGCGAGAGCCGGCGAACAGCGTGCCGGCCACCGAGCGAGACATCTTATCGGTCTCGACGGTGATGCGAACCAGAAGTCTGGTACTCGCTGGGCCGGTCGTGCACAGTCTCCGCGACGTCGGTACCATGGTCTCGCGCGGCGATGCCGGCGTTGACCATGTTGATCCCCTCCATCAGCGGCGACATCAACCCCGCCAGCACCGCCGCCGTCAGCGGTCGCGTGTTCAATCCGGCCACCTGGCCTTCGTACTCGATGATGACGCGCCGGATAATGCCTTCCTGCGCCTGGGTGAGCTGACCGGCGAACCCGCCCAGCAGCCGGCACAGCTCCATATACGGCTTCAACCGCGGGGCATCCTCCGCCGACACGGACGGCATGTTGATCGCGTTCGTCACCGCCCCGGTCAGCAGAAAATCACTCATCTGTTCGGCAACCTGCAGCGCCACATTCTCCTGCGCCTCAGCGGTTGCAGCACCCAAATGCGGCGTGCACACCACATTCTCCAGGGCGAACAGCGGCGAGTTGGTAGCGGGCTCGGTCTCGAACACATCCAGCGCAGCGCCGGCGACATGGCCGGATCGGATCGCGTCGGCCAGGGCCATTTCGTCGACCAATCCGCCACGGGCACAGTTGACGATGCGTACGCCACGGTTGGTGGCAGCGAGTGCCTCGCGCGACAGGATGTTCCGCGTCGCATCGGTCAACGGCGTGTGCAGTGTGATGAAGTGAGCTCGGGCCAACAGGTCGGACAACTCGACCTTCTCCACGCCGAGGTCCAGGGCGCGCTTCTCCGACAGGTACGGATCGAAGGCCACGACCTTCATCCTGAGGCCGACGGCCCGATCCGCAACCACCGACCCGATATTGCCGCAACCGATCAGGCCGAGCGTCTTGCCGGTAAGCTCAACGCCCATGAAGCGATTCTTCTCCCACCTTCCCGCCTTGGTCGAAGCCGAGGCTTCCGGGATCTGCCGTGCGAGTGCGAACATCATCGCGATAGCATGTTCCGCCGTGGTGATGGTGTTGCCGTGTGGCGTGTTCATCACCACGACACCACGCGCCGTTGCCGATTTCATATCGACGTTGTCGACGCCGATCCCAGCACGGCCGACCACTTTGAGGTTGCTGGCAGCGTCCAGCAGTTCGCGCGTCACCTTGGTAGCGGAGCGAATGGCGAGCCCGTCATAGGCCGCAACGATGGCGCGCAACTCCGCGGGTGACAGGCCAGGCTTCACGTCCACGTCGATGCCCCGCCTGCGGAAGATCTCCACCGCGGCGGGAGACAGCTTGTCGCTGATCAGGACCTTCGGCATGCGGTTACTCTTTCAGATTATTGCTGCATTCCGGCCAGGGCGATGGGTCGGAAAACGTCGCGTGATATGAGGGTGCGGCACGGTCCATTGTCTGGTGCCGCGTCTGGTGCCGCGTGTGGCGATCAGGCCTCGGCCGACAGCATCGGGCGCGACTGATCGGCACGGAATTCGTCGCTGACGATCTGATGTGCCCAATCGAGCCATGGCAGCAGCGCGTCGATATCCGCCGTCTCGATCGTCGCGCCACCCCAGATCCGCAGGCCCGGAGGAGCGTCGCGATAGGAGCCAACATCGAAGGCGACGGCTTCCTGCTCCAGCAGCGCCGCAAGACGCTTCGCCGCCGCAGCCTGCCGATCCTGCATCAGCACGGTGAACCAGGGCGCCGTGAGCTTGAGGCAGATCGAGGTGCAGGAGCGCGTTCCAGGGTCCTCGGCCAAGAAATCCGCCCAATCACTGTTGGCGACCCAGCGTGCGACAGCGGCCAGATTGGCCTCTGAACGCGCGATCAATCCGCTCAGGCCACCGACCGACTCGGCCCAGCGGAGACCGTCGAGCGCGTCCTCGACGCACAGCATCGATGGCGTGTTGATCGTCTCGCCTTTGAAGATGCCCTCGATCAGCTTTCCCTTGCTGGTCAGGCGGAAGATTTTCGGCAGCGGCCAGGTCGGCTGGTAGCTTTGCAACCGCTCGACCGCACGCGGCGACAATGCGAGCATGCCATGTGCCGCCTCCCCGCCCAGCACCTTCTGCCAGGACCAGGTCACGACATCGAGCCGGTCCCAGTCCAACGGCATCGCGAAAGCTGCTGACGTGGCATCGCAGATCGCCAGGCCGGTGCGATCGGCGGCAAGCCATGCGCCATCCGGCACCCGCACGCCGGAGGTCGTTCCGTTCCAGGTGAACACGACATCATGCCCGGGATCGACCGCAGCGAGATCGGGCAGCCTGCCATAGGGCGCCGACAGAACGCGCGCATCCGTCAGGCGAAGCTGCTTGACGATGTCATTGGCCCAGCCTTCGCTGAAACTCTCGAACGCCAGAATATCAACCGGCCGCGCGCCCAGCAGCGACCACAATGCCATCTCCATGGCGCCAGTGTCGGAGGCGGGAACAATGCCAACCCGCCAGCCATCGGGCATGCCCAGAATCGTGCGCGAGCGAGAGAGAACCTCGGCCAGACGCACCTTCAGCGATGCGGCGCGGTGGCTGCGACCAAGCAACGCGTCGGACAAGGCGGCGAGCGTGAAACCCGGACGCTTGGCGCAGGGGCCAGAGGAGAAATTGGGGTTCGCCGGACGAATATCCGGTTTGGCGGCATGTGCCATTGTTCGCTCTCCCTTTCAGAAGAGAAGCGCCCCGGTGGGGGGGCGTGACCCGGCGCGGGGTCTACTGCCGTCCGTCACGCGGCGTCAACTGCGATCACCCGGCCGCGCCGGAATGCCACGCCGGAATGCGATGGGGTCGAACCGTCGGATCCCGAGGCATCAATCCGCCGGCTCAGTGCGGCTCGATGTGCAGCAGCACGGGATGCGCCGGGAGTTTCATCTCGATGCGCGTGCCGTGACGGGTCGCGATCGGCGCCGCGGCATGATCGATCGGATCATACTGGGTGACGGCAACCGGCGCGTCGAATGTCACCGCGATCGGCACCGGCGGGACGTCCAGGTCATGGTTGTCCGACTGATAGGCGTTCAGCACCTGTTCGTTCCACAGCGCCAGCCAGAACGTGCCGTCGGATTTCTGGAACAACGCATAGCGGCCGCCGGCGTTGGGCGGGCCGTGCGGCATGTCATGCACGTGCAGCGACAACCGCCCGGGTTGGAATGACACGGCGTCGGCGCCCTCGTCGCGCAGCAGGGCGAAGAAGTTGCTCAATGCGAGGGCCGCCAGCTTTGGCGAGAAGTCGTTATGGAACAGGCCGAACGAGCCGGCGATATCGTCCAGCAGACCGTAATAGATATAGACCGGATTACCGAGTTGATGGGCGTCCAGCAGATATTCCAAGACGTAGATGGCCTGGTTGCGTTCGCTCACCGCGCCGTAGCCGCTTCGGGCCGGTGTGGTGTAGCCCCACTCGGTGATGGCGACGGGCTTACCGGGCGTGGTCTTGCGCGCCTCGCGGTTCAGCCAGTCGATCGAGCCGGTCCCGTAGCGGCCAAGACAGTTCGGGCAGGCCTGCGGATAGTCGTGGGAATTGCCATAATCGGCGTAGGCCGAGAGGTTCCCGGTGCTGCCGTAATGGCTTTGAGGATAGACCACACCGAAGCTGGTCTGGATCGCCGGCACGCCATCTTCCGTGGCGGCCAGCCGCAGCGAAGGCATGAAAGCGGCCGCCTCCCGTAGGAACGGCCCACCCAGGCTTCGCGAATAGGGACTGTCCGGTTCGTTGGGTCCTTCGTAGGCGACAACCCATCGCTCCGGGCTACGGTGCCCGCGCCGCATCAGGCCAAGCTGTCCGGCGAAGTCGCTGGGACGCGTCTCGCCAATCGCGCACCAGAAGCGCGCACCCGTCGCCTGTGCGACACGGGCAGCGCGCGTCAGCAGCGTGTCGCTCTGGCAGAAATCGCGCAGCAGCCTGACACCACCGATAGAGCGGATGGCTCGTATCACCGCCTCGGTATCGTTGTAGTTGCCGCCAGGGCCGTTGCAGCATCCGTCGAGATGAGTGTTGATGCCGAAGCCGTTGAGCAGATCCTGCGCACGCGCCGCCTGAACATCCGCGGCATTGCCGTCGCCACGTCGGACTGCGGCGAGCGTGCTGCCGGCCGGCAGGATGCGCACGGCGATCGTGGCCGAGGCCACGACGCCGGCCTGATTGTGGTATTCCAAGCGCACCGTATCGCTGCCCGGCCAGTGTGGCGCGCTGTAGGTCAGCGTCTGGAGGGCAGCTCGGGTCGCCGCCAGGGCCGCACGATACTGCCATTGCCTGCTGCCGGACGCGGGGACCACGGCGGCTTCGTCACTCATTGCCAGCGTGCCCGCGCCGGCCGACAGGTTCAGCGCGGCCTGACCGGGATTATCCGCGAAGGCTGGATCGCTCAGCCTGATCCCGGTAATCCGGACCGACAGTCCGGCCGGAACCGAGACGTTGCCGGGCACCACGAGTTCGGGTCCGGACGGGTCGGCTCGCGTCGGCAGCGCGGCCATCGCCAGCAGCGCTGCCACCCCGCCCGCCAGCCAGGCCGCGGTGGCAAAACGGTGCAGCACAATCCGGATGGCTGCCGGGACACTCGAGCCAAACTTCCTCAACGACACGCGGACCCATCCTGGCAATCACAGCGGAGCCCGCAGTCCTGCCGGCTCGGTTCCCGCCAATCTGGCACCGAACCAGCCGCACCTGCTGACGCGATCGCGTGAATACGCCCCGATCCTGGCGCACGGGCCGCGCGCTGCGGAACGCCCCGCCTTCGGTGCACCGTGCTTGCGGCCAGGGTTTGTCCGCCATCCGGCAACAAGCTATTGCCCCCGCGGAGTCGCCTCGCAATCCGCCCTCCCGGACCGTCCATGGAATCACAACTCAGCCGGCATGGCCTGAACGGGCTCAATTTCCTGGTCGCCGCCATGCAGACCGGCTTTGGCCCGTTCCTGTCGGTCTACCTGACGCAGCAACGCTGGACCCAGACGGATATCGGTTTGGCGCTCAGTATCGGCACCGGCATCGCTCTCATGGCACAGCTGCCGGCCGGCGCCCTGGTCGATCTGGTGTATCACAAGCGGCATGTCACTGCCGCGGCCGTGGTCGCGCTCGGGGCGAGCGCGGTGATGCTGGCGGCAGATCCCGGTTGGACCTCGATCCGCAATGCCCAGATCCTGCACGCCCTTGCCAGCTGTATCCTGACGCCGGCCATCGCGGCGCTGACCCTCTCGATCTGTGGACATGAAGCCTTCAGCCTGCGGCTCGGCGTGAATGCCCGCTACGCGTCATTGGGTAACGCCGCCGCCGCCATCCTGCTTGGCGCCTGCGCCTACGCCTTCTCCGAGCGTGCGGTCTTCGTGGTGACCGCAGCTCTCATGCTGCCCGCCCTGATCGCCGTCGCCATGATCCGCGGAGCGGACTGTGTCACGACATTGGACGAGCATCCCGCAACCTGGCATCCACGGGACCGGCGAAGACGAGACCGCAAATTCTGGCAGACCGTCCGGGAACCCGGGCTGTTCGTCTTCACTACCTGTGTGGTGCTGTTCCATCTGGCCAATGGCGCGATGTTGCCTCTGGCCTTGAACCAGCTTTCCCTGCAGGTCATGGGCACCGGCCTGATCATCCCGGCCGCCATTCTTCTGCCGCAGATCATCATTGCCGCAGGTTCTCCCTGGGTCGGTGGATTGGCGCAGCGGCTTGGCCGCCGACCGGTCCTGTTGGCGGGGTTCCTGGCGGTCCCACTGCGCGGAGTGCTGCTCGCCCTGCTGTTCCTCGGTTCACCGGGTGCCCTGCCGATCATTCTGTTGCAGGTGCTGGACGGCGTCAGTGCCATCGTGTTTGGGCTGATGCTGCCGTTGATTGCTGCCGACCTGACGCGCCAGACGGGGTTTCTGAATCTGGTCATTGGCTGGTTCGGCCTGGCTGCGGGGTTCGGTGCCACACTCAGCACCACCGCGGCGGGATGGGTGGCAGATCGCATGGGCACGCCGGCGGCCTTTCTCGGCATGGCGGCCGCCGGACTGGCGGCGGTGATCGTGCTGGCGCTGCGCATGCCGGAAACCCGCTCGGCCGCAACGGCGGAACGCAGTTCGGCTACCGCCACGGTCTGATCCCGCGGCGACAGGCCGTTGCTGCCCGCACCCCCTTGCGAATACGCCGCACCTGTCGCCTGATACCCCACCGTATTTCCCGGAGGCTCCAACATGTCCGACGCAGCAGCGCACCTGCACGAACCCGGCGGCGATTTTCAGTGCCTGCACGAATTCATTCCCGCCGCACGGGCCAAGCTTAGCGATCACATCTGGGGCTATCTGGTCGGCGCGACCGAGAGCGAAACCACGATGCGGCGTAACCGGCTGGCGCTCGATTCCATCGCCTTGCGCCCGCGCGTGTGCCGCGACGTGTCTCGCGTCGACACCACCACCACGCTGTTCGGCCAAAAGCTGCGGATGCCGGTGATGCTGGCACCGGTCGGATCGCTGGAGTCGTTCCATCCGGGCGGCGCCGCCACCGCAGGCCGCGCGGCATCAGAGTTCGGCATCCCGATCATCGTCAGCTCGGTGACCCATCCGGGGCTCGAGGAAGCCGCCGCGGCGGCGACGGGCCCGAAGGTGTTCCAGCTTTACGTGCGCGGCGACGACGCCTGGGTGGACGACGTGGCGCGGCGTGCCGTGGCTGCCGGTTATGACGCCTTTGCCATTACGGTCGACACCGCCGCCTATAGCCGGCGGGAGCGCGACATCGCCGGCCGCTTCGTGAAGCCGTGGCGAGCCTCTGCCACCGGGCATGAATTCCAGGCCGGGTTCTCCTGGGACAATGTGAAGCACTTCAAGGACACGCACAGCATTCCGCTGATCCTGAAAGGCATCGCCACCGCCGAGGACGCAGCAATCGCCTGCGAGCACGGTGTAGACTGCGTCTATGTCTCCAACCACGGCGGACGCCAGCTCGACCAGGGCCGCGGCGCGATGGATGTCCTGCCGGAGGTGATGGCGGCGGTGCGCGGCCGCGCCAAGGTAATGGTCGATGGCAGCTTCTGTCGCGGCACGGACATCGTGAAGGCCATTGCGTTCGGCGCCGACGCGGTCGCAATGGGACGCATGTATTGCTATGCGCTGGCAGCCGGCGCGGAAGCGGGCGTGCTGAAGATGCTGGAACTGCTGGAGCACGAGCTGGGGGTCGCAATGGCGCTGAGCGGCGCCCGCAGCCTGGCAGAGCTGAACCCCTCCTTCTTGCATCGCGGCGCGCCTTCGGTCACCGCCCCGCACGTGCACAGCGCGTTTCCGTTGCTGTTCACCACACCCGAATACCGCGGCTAGCAATTCCGGCGACAACCAAGCCGGCGATAACCAAGCCGGCGACAATCAGGCCGACGACAATCAAGAAGGAGGAAACCATGCGTGGTGTCGTGTTTACCGGCGGACGCGAGCTGGAACTGATGGAATTCCCGGATCCGACTCCCGGTCCGGACGAGGTGGTGCTGGAGATGAAGGCGTCCGGCATGTGCGGCTCCGACCTACACCAGTATCGGCGCCCGAAGGGCGGCGGCCAGGCGACCGGCCTGCCGGTGAATCCCAATCCCACCATCGCCGGACATGAGCCGTGCGGTGTGGTTGCCGCGATCGGATCGGCCGTCGCTGCGGCCGAGGCGCGCATCGGCGAGCGCGTCATGGTGCATCACTATCAGGGCTGCACGCAGTGCATCCATTGCCGGTCCGGCTGGCAGCAACTGTGCCAGGAAACCCAGGTGAAGGTGTACGGCAACAACGCGCATGGCGGTCACGCGCGCTACATCAAGGTGCCGGTCAATACCCTGGTGCCATTGCCTGACGAGCTGTCGTTCGAGACCGGGGCTGCAATTTCCTGCGGCTCCGGCACCGCCTACAGCGCGCTGCGGCGGATGAACCTGTCCGGCAACGACACGATCGCGATCTTTGGCCAGGGCCCGGTCGGCCTGGCCGGCACGCAGTTCGCCAAGGCGATGGGCGCCCGGGTGATTGCGCTGGACGTCAACCCGCGTCGGTTGCAGCAGGCGAAGGATTTCGGCGCCGATGAGGTGGTGGATCCCGGTTCGAACGATCCGGTCGCGGCAATCAAGGACCTGACCCATGGGCGCCACGCGGACCTGACGCTGGACACGTCCTCAAACTCCGAAGCGCGGCTGAACGCGATCCGCAGCACCAAGGTCTGGGGCACGATGTGCTTCGTCGGTGAAGGCGGCAATGTGACGATCGACGTCAGCCCGCATCTGCTGCGGCGCCAGCTCACGCTGATCGCGTCATGGACGTTCTCGACCATCATCCAGGCCGAGTGCGCTCGCTTCGTGGTCGATCGCAAGATCGACGTGGACCGGCTGTTCACCCATCGCTGGAAGCTGGAGCAGGCCGAGGAAGCCTATCAGCTGTTCGACAAGCAGAGCGATGGGAAAGGGGTGTTCCTGATGTAGCGGCTGCGATCAGTCAGCCGGTCCGACTGCTGACCGCGCGCGCCGGCGCCATGCTGTAGGCCGTGGCGCGGGTCCGCCGTCGGTCGGGACCCGCCATCAGGACCAGATAATAGCGCCCCCAGGGCAGCCTCAGGCTCAGCGCGAAACGCATGCGATGGCGCGCGACCGCACGCGACGCGAATGCATTTTCCAGGGCGGTGAGCTGCTGCTCGGTGAATGTTTCGGCGACGTCCTGTGGCACGCGCGCCCGGAATCGGGCGACGAATTCCTGCGAGGGCAACTCGTGGCGGCGGCGCATAATTTTCGATCCGTCTTGGTTCGGAATGTATCGTTGTCAGTTACTTTCTCATGTCGTGGTTACAACGACGTTACCATGTCTACCCGGTCAGGCAATCCGAACCGGCCGCGATCAATTCACAGGCCGCTTCGAACGCACGATTTACTGATAATGCTTCCATATTGGACCCGGGTGCCATGACAGCAACGGCACGCGGACCGGCCGGACCGTATTCCGCCGCATTGGTCGGGCCGAACAGCCCCAGCGTCGGGGCATGCGCGGCAGCAGCCAAGTGCATCAGGCCGGAGTCATTGCCAATAAACAACGATACGCGCGCCAGCACCGCGGCGGCTTCCGGCACGCTAAGCTGTCCGACGAGATCGAGCGCCTCAGGCACCGCGGCCAGCAGGGGCGCCGCCATCTGACGTTCCGCCTCCCCCGGGCCGGCCAGGATCACCGCAGCGGCGTTTGGCAGCGGGCCGCGCTGCAGGTCCCGGAACAGCGCCGCGAAACGATCCGCCGGCCATATTTTCGGCAGCCAGTTGGCCGTTGGCGCCAGTGCGATGATTGGTCGCTCCGTCGGCAGCAGCACGGCAACGCGGGCGCGGTCGGCGGAACCTGTCCAGACCACCGGCAACGGTGGCGTGTCGAGTCCCAGCACAGCGGCGAGTTGGGCGAGCTTGTGCCCGGGGCGTCGCCGCATCCGAGCGCGGTGGCGCGCCGGCACCATCCAGGCCAACGCCGAACCGCGGATATCCACCACCAGATCCCACCATGTGGTCATCGTGGTCAGCCATAGCGGCAGCCAGTGTCGACCGTAAGATTGCTTGTTCATCACGATGGTACGGTCACGTCGCGGCATGCGCGCGAACACGCCCTCCGCCACAGGTCCGCAGGCAATGGTGAAGCGCGCATCCGGATGGCTACGCAGCAGATGATCCAGCAAGCCGGTGGACAGTATGGCGTCGCCGAGGCGGTTGGAGGTGATGAACAGGATACGCATCGCGCGCTCGCCATAGCAGCACCTAACCCTCGATGCGAGCAGGTCGTTTGACGAGCCATCGCGGCTTGGGCAGCGTGCAGCCCGACCAGGAACGGAGAAACGGATCATGTCGGATACAACCATGGTCGCGATCGGCGAGGATTTTCCCGAGTTGCGCGATTCGGTGCGGCGCATCTGCGCGCGTTATCCCGGCAGCTATTGGAATGAACTGGAGGACCTGGAGGCCTATCCCACCGCCTTCGTGGACGAGCTGACCCAGTCCGGCTTCCTCGGCGCGCTGATTCCAGAGGAATACGGCGGGTCAGGCCTGCCGGTACGCGCGGCCGCGGTGATCCTGGAGGAGATCAACGCATCCGGCTGTGTCGCCAGCCAGGGCCACGCGCAAATGTACATTATGGGCACGTTGCTGCGGCATGGCAGCGAGGTGCAGAAGCGAAAATATCTGCCGGAGATTGCCGCCGGCCGGCTCCGCCTGCAGGCGTTCGGCGTGACGGAGCCGACCACCGGCTCCGATACCACCCAGCTGAAGACCCGGGCGGTCCGCGACGGCGACCACTACGTGGTGACCGGGCAGAAAGTCTGGACGTCGCGGGCAATGCATTCGGACATGATGCTGCTGCTGGCGCGCACCCAGTCCGCCGATCAGGTGAAGCGGCGCAGCGACGGGCTGTCGGTGTTCCTGGTGGATTTGAGCGAGAAGAATACCGGCACGGGCCTGGAAATCCGGCCGATCAAGGCGATGATCAACCACAACACCACCGAGGTGTTCTTCGATAACTTCCCTGTGCCGACGGAAAATTTGATCGGTGAAGAGGGCAAGGGGTTTCGCTACATCCTGGACGGGATGAATGCGGAACGCATCCTGGTCGCGAGCGAGGCGGTGGGTGACGGCAAGTGGTTCGTCAAGAAGGCGACGCAATACGCCAATGATCGCGTGGTGTTCGGCGCACCGATTGGCAAGAACCAGGCGGTGCAGTTCCCGATCGCGCGTGCCTGGGCGGAACTGGAGGCGGCCGACATGATCTGCCGACGTGCCGCGGCCCTGTTCGATGACGGCAAGGAATGCGGTGCCGACGCCAATATCGCCAAGCTGCTGGCCAGCGAGGCGTGCTGGAAGGCGGCCGAGACCGCGATGCAGACCTTCGGCGGCTTCTCCTATGCGCGAGAATACGAGATCGAGCGCAAGTGGCGGGAGACCCGGCTGTACCAGATCGCACCGATCTCCACGAACCTGATCCTGGGCTATGTCGGTCAGCACGTGCTGGGGATGCCGCGTTCGTATTGAGGAAGCGCCATGCGTATCGTGCTGATCGGTGTGTCCCACTGGCACACGCCATTCTATCTTGATCCCGCACTGGACATGCCGGACGTGCAGGTCATCGGTGTGGCGGACCCGGACCTGGCGCGGGCCGAACCGGTCGCCACCAGAGCCGGCTGCCCGGCCTTCGTCGACTACCAATCGATGTGCGACCGACTCCGGCCCGATTTCGCGTTCGCGCTTGGCCGGCATTGCGACATGGCGGAGGAGGCGCGCTTCCTGATCGATCGCCGCATTCCGTTCGCGATGGAAAAGCCCTGCGGACTCAACAGCATGGAACTGCAGGACATCGCTGCTCGGGCAGCGGATGCGAAGCTGTTCGCTGCCGTGCCCTTCGTGCTGCGCCACTGCGAGCTCATCGACACGATCCGCGAGGTCGCGGCCGGCGAAGCGCTACAATACATCACCTTCAAGTTCGTCGGTGGCATGGTCGATCGCTACCACCAGCAGCAGGTCGAGTGGATGCTGGATCGGGCCACCTCCGGCGGCGGACCGCTGCTCAATCTGGGTGTGCATCACCTGGACCTTTGCCGCGTGCTGCTGCCCGACGTGAAGCTGCATGTGGTGGGCGCTGCGATGTCCAATCACACGGCGCATCTCACCATCGAGGATCACGCCGCAGTTCTGCTGCGCGGCGGCGGCACCACCTGCCTGGTGGAGACGGGATATCTATACCCCGCGCCTAATTCGGTGTTCGACATGCATTACAGCATTCGCACCGACCACCACTATTTTGCAGCCCGCGACAACCACACGCTGGAAATCGTCCGCGATGACCGCTCCCGCGAGACGCGCGAGATGCCGCTGACCAACGTGTCCTTCTACCCGATTTTTGTGCGGGATACGCTGCGCCGTCTGCGCGAGGGCCAGCCGCCGATCGCTGATCTGCAGGACATGGTCGCCGCGATGGATCTGGTGCAGGCCGCTTACGCAGCCGGCTGAAAGGACCGTTCGTGCAGCGCCATCCTCGGCAAATCCGCGATTGCATTGACCCTCGATCGCATGTAGGCGGCGCGGCAGATCCGGCAGGTGCTGGACATCGGACCCGGCGTCGGCACGTGCGCTCACCTGCTGCGCCCTATCCTGCCAAACGCGCGGTTCATCGCCGTTGAGGTCAGGGCCCCGTAGGCAAAGCAGTACCAGCTCGCCACGCTTTATGAGCGCGTCCACATCGCGGATGCGCTGTGTTTCGACTATGCGCGGCTGCAACCAGGCGGCGTTGCGCTGGTTAGCGATGCGATCGAACACATGACCATCGAGACGCTCAGAACCTGGTGCTCACCCTGGTCCGATGCTACGACGCGGTCATTCTGTCCATTCCGATTGGAGAATGGCCATAGGGGGAATATGCCGGCAACCCGTTCGAGGTGCATCTGAGGTCTTATTCGGCCGAACTGGTGACCCAGACATTTCCCTATGTCGCAAGCCACACGATCTTACTAACCAGACGCACAAATAGGTATCTTCCCGTATGGGAATTGGTTATGCTGTCGTCATGCCGTCGGACCATGATTTCCGCAAACTCCCGTCCTCAACCCAGGCCGAACTGCGACGTGTCGCGGTAAACATGGTGCTCTCCGGGACAAACCGGATCGATGTGGCCAGGGCGATCGGGGTCAATCGACGCTTCGTTGGGGAATGGGTTCGTGCCTTTGAGGCCACGGGAGAAGCGGCGTTGGCCGGTGGGCGGCGCGGCCGACGGCCAGGTGAGCAAAAAGCCCTCAACCGGCGCCAGGAAGCGACGATCCGTCGGCTGATCGTCGGGCGATGCCCCGATCAATTGAAACTCCCCTTCGCACTATGGACCCGCGAAGCGGTTGGCCAGCTGATCGAGCGTAAAGCCGGTATCCGCCTGTCCCCGACGGCCATCGGTCCTACTCTTTCGGCCTGGAATCTGACCCCACAAAGGCCGATCCGGCGGGCGATGGAAAGGAGCGAGGCGGCGATCCAGACATGGATGAAACGCGAATACCCGGCGATCGCGAGACGAGCCCGAAAGGAAAAAGCTGAGATCCATTGGTCGGACGAAACTGGCATCTCGAACCAGGCCAATTACGGCCGGAGCTTCGCGCCGGCGGGCAAGACACCGGTGATACCGCGTCCGGCCACGCGATTTACCCAATCGATGATCTCCAGCGTGACCAACCAGGGCAAGTTGCGCTTCATGATCTATGATGGCGCACTGAATGCAGCGATTTTTCTGAAATTCCTGCGCCGGTTGATCAAAGACACGGACCGGAAACTGTTCGTGATCGTCGACAATCTACGTGTGCATCGGGCCAGGACCGTGGCGGCGTGGGTCGAAGAGAACAAGGATCGAATTAAACTTTTCTACCTGCCGCCGTACGCGCCGGAGCGGAACCCAGACGAATACGTCAACAACGACGTCAAACAAGGCATGGCACGGCGTGGCACGCCAATGAACAAGGCCGCGATGAGGGCTGGGCTGACAGCCCATATGCGCGGGCTACAGGGCAGGCGACATAAGGTGCGCGCATTCTTCCAGGCACCCGATGTCCGCTATGCCGCGTAAGCGCATCCGTGATACATATTTGGCCGACTGGTTAGTAGGCATGGGACCGGGCACTGGCCTTGGCGTGTTCGTGCTCGCGCGCCGCCGAGCAATCCGCGTGCTGACGCGTGACGCTCTGGCGGCAGTGTCCGTCCTGCTAAAACGCGAGCCCAACCTGATCGATTGCGGGCTTCACCAAATACTGCCGTGGTCGCGCGCTTCCACGCCGTACTCGAGCCGCACCTGACCCAGTGTTAGCACCCTCCCCCTGGCGGATCATCCGGTTTGCCCCCATCTTGCGCCGGACAGGAGGAGGGCAAGCCATGGACGACAGCATCCCCCAAGGCACCGTGTGCGGTCCCGAAGGCTGCGACGACGCGGTGACGCCCGCGACCACACGGCTCGACACAGCCTTGGTTGGCACGCGCATCGACATCGTCTCGGACGCGATCTGTCCATGGTGCTATATCGGCAAGCGGCAACTGGAACGTGCGCTGGCAATGCTGGCGCAGGAGGGACTGAATTTCTCCGTGCACTGGAACCCGTTCCAGCTTAACCCCGACATGCCGAAGGAAGGCCGTGACCGCGCGGCCTATCGCGCCTGGAAGTTCGGCGGCGCCGATCGTGCGCGGGAGGCCGATGAGCGGGTTGCGGCGGCAGCCACCAATGTGGGCCTGGTGTTTCGCCAGGACCTGATACTGCGCACGCCCAACACGATCGACGCGCATCGGCTGATCTGGTTCGCCGGCCAGAAGAACGTGCAGGATGCGGTGATGGAAGCCGTGTTCATTGTCTACTTCACGCAGGGACGCGACATCGGCGATCCGACCGTGTTGGCCGACTGCGCCGGTCAGGCGGGTCTGGATCGTGAGGAAGTCGTGCAGTTTCTTGCGGGCAATCTGGCGGAACGCGAAATGGTGGCGGCGGATCAGGCGGCGCGCGAGGCCGGGGTGAATGGCGTACCGTCATTCTTCCTGGATGGTTACGGCCTGTTCTCTGGCGCGATGCCGGCCGAGACCATGGTCGAGGCGCTGCGCAAGGGACATGCGATCCTACAACAACGCGCCGCCGACTGACCGTAGCAAGACCTTTCCTAGAGCCGCTCTGTAACGGCAGTCGCTTGCCTGCCACCGAGCAGTGAGACGAAATTCTTCTTGCGCCCGGTCCGCGCTTCACGTCCGCACTGCCGTGGCTATAGTCGCGCCAACCTGATCGGGGAGAGCGTAAGCATGTCCAAACACCCGGAAACCCTGGCTCTGCACGCTGGATGGCGGCGTGACAGTGCCACCAACGCCGTTGCCGTGCCGATCTATCAAACCACGTCCTACCAGTTCGACAGCACAGAGCACGCGGCCAACCTGTTCGGCTTGCGCGAACTCGGCAACATCTACACGCGCATCATGAATCCGACGACCGATGCGTTCGAAAAGCGCCTCGCGGCGTTGGAAGGGGGAGTCGCCGCGCTGGCAGTGGCATCCGGTCAGGCCGCCTCGGCATTCAGCGTGCAGAATCTGGCACGGGCCGGCGACAACATCGTCAGTTCCACGGACCTGTACGGCGGCACCTGGAACCTGTTCGCGAATACGCTGAAGGACCAGGGTATCGAGGCTCGCTTCGTCGATCCCGCCGATCCGGAAGCCTTCGCGCGCGCGACCGATGATCGCACCCGCGCCTACTACGCCGAAACGCTGCCCAATCCGAAACTGATTCCATTCCCGATTGCAGAAGTCTCGGCGATCGGCCGAAAGTTCGGAATTCCGCTGATCATGGACAACACGGCCGCGCCGACCCTGGTGCGCCCATTCGACCATGGCGCCGCAGTGGTGATGTACCTCGACCACGAAATATATCGGCGGCCACGGCACGTCGATCGGCGGCGCCGTGATCGATGGCGGCAATTTCGATTGGGAGGCGCATGCTGCGCGCCAGCCGCTGCTTAATACCCCTGACCCGAGTTATCACGGAGCGGTTTGGGCGCAAGCGGCCAAGCCATTGGGACCGATCGTCTACATCCTGCGCATGCGCGTCGTGCTGCTGCGCGACCTCGGCGCGGCGATGGCGCCGTTCAACGCCTTCCTGTTCCTGCAAGGGCTGGAGACATTGCCGTTGCGCATGCGTGAACACAGCCGGAATGCGCTGGCGGTGGCGAACTTCCTGGCGCAACGAAAGGACGTGGCCCGGGTGATCCACCCGGCACATCACACTGGCGCGGCGGCAGAACGGTCGGCGAAATACCTGCCACACGGGCAGGGCGGGCTGGTCGGCTTCGAACTTGCCGGTGGCGCCGATGCCGGACGACGGTTCATCGATGCGCTGAAGATGTTCTACCATGTCGCCAATATCGGCGACGCGCGCAGCCTTGCGATCCACCCGGCAAGCACAACACACTCCCAGTTGACGGAAGCCGAACAGCACGCGACCGGCGTGACGCCGGGCTATGTGCGTCTGTCCGTCGGCATCGAGCATATCGACGACATCCTCGCTGACCTGAACCAGGCGCTGGATGCGGCAGACGGTGGCATAACGGCGCGGCAGGCGGCGGAGTAGCTCCTACCGCCGTGGTGGAGGTGGGTGCCCGCAGCAGCGGGCACTGCACCGCGCAACCGACCCTGTGCGATCGGAAAATCTGAGGGTAGTCATGACCCGCACTGTCCTGATCACCGGCGCCGCGCATGGCATCGGCGCCGCCATTGCCGCGCGTCTGGCGGTCGAAGACTGGCGGGTCGTCGTTGCGGATCGCGATCCAAACGGGGCGGCTCCGGCAGGCGGGCGCACCGTCACCTGCGATGTCGCCGATGAGCAAGCGGTCCGGGAGCTGATCGATGGCATCGCTGCGCAGGAGAAGCGGCTGGATGCGGTGATCTGTAATGCCGGCATGATGATCCGCAAGCCGATCGCTCAGCTTTCCCTTGCGGAATGGTCGCAGGTGCTGGACACCAATCTCACCAGCACATTCCTGCTGGTGCGTGCTGCTGAATCCTTCTTGCGCTCGGCACGCGGCGCAGTGGTCACCATCGCATCCACTCGCGCCCGCATGTCGGAACCAGATACCGAAGCCTATGCCGCGTCCAAAGGCGGCCTGGTGGCGTTGACCCATGCACTCGCGATCAGCCTGGGACCGGAGGTGCGGGTAAACTGCATCAGTCCTGGTTGGATCTACACCAAAGGCGATCCGCCGCGGTCCGAGGACCATGCATTCCATCCGGCCGGGCGGGTTGGCACGCCGGACGACATTGCTGCGCTGGCCGCGTTCCTTGTCGGCGCCGACAGCGGCTTCGTCACCGGCGCCGAGTTCGTGGTGGATGGCGGGGTGACGCGGAAGATGATCTATCCTGAGTAGCGCTCAGCGAAACGCGTAGACCTGCAGCGCGTTGTCGCGCAGCACCATGCGCTGCTCGTCCGGCGACATTCGCATGTTGAACGCCTGGTATGGGTCATCGAAATCCCAGTGCGGATAGTCACTGGAATAGATCATGCGATCCCAGCCGATCCAATCGAACACCTGGCGCAGATCGTCCGGATGTTCCGGCTCCTCCACTGGCTGCGTGGCGAACCAGAGATTGCTGCGCAGATACTCTGATGGCGGCCGTTTCACATGCGGCACTTCGTCGCGCATCTTCGCCCAATGTTTGTCCAGTCGCCAGCCAAGCGTCGGAACCCAGGCGAAGCCACCTTCGATCAGCACGATTTTCAACCTGGGAAATGCCTCGAACACTCCCTCCAGGATCAGGCTGGTTGCCTGGTTCTGCATCGAATGGACCAGGACGTGATGGTCCTCCAGGTAGAATTGCGGCCAGCCGCCAGCAGACGGTGCGCTGGATTGCGTGCCGCCGATATGCAGACCGATGGACAGTCCGTTGGCCTGCGCAGCGGCGAAGATCGGCCAGTAGCGCTTGCGGCCAACTGGCTCGGAGGTCTTGGAACCAAGCTGGATCTGGGCAAACCGCCAGTCCCCCGCTCGCTTTTCGATTTCCTTGACGGCCGCGTCCGGGTCATCCTGTGGCACCAGGATCGACGCGCGCAGTCGCGGTTCGGCATCGACGAAATCGTGTGCCTGCCAATCATTCATCGCGGAACACAGCGCCGCGGCCTCTTCGAGATTGCGCGAGGTATTGCCGCCAAGCAGTGGCTCAAGAACGCCGAAGGCGATGTTGTAGGGATCGAGCAGTTGCTCGCGGATGAAGCCGACATCGGAGCCGGGAAGCCCGCCCGCCGGCGGCCATGAATCGCGGCGCGAGGTGTTGGGCGAAAATCGCGGATAGGTGCCGCGGTCGGCATAGGGGCCGCAATTGAACTTGCCGTATTCGGCGATGTGCTTGCGCCAGCGCTCCGACAGATACGGGTTGAATGCACCCAGCTTGGGATAGGGATGGATGTCACAATCGATGATGCCGATTCGCGCCTCGGTACCGGCTTGCCGCTGCAGGATATCGACGGGTGCGTTCATGGCACGGTCTCCTTCAGACGGGGATAGGTCTCCAGCGCATTCTCCACCTGGATGCGACGCAACAGGTCGGGAGCCAGCCCAGGCGGCAGCGGATCATCGCCGTCGAACTGCCAATGCGGATAATCCGACGCGAACAACAGCATCCGATCGCAGTCGATCTGCTCGATGATGCGGTTCACCACCGCGGCATCGGGCGGTGCGTCGATCGGTTGCGTCGTCAGCCGGACGCTCTCCCGAATGATCTCGGCCGGCGATCGGCTGACCCATGGCACTTCGGCACGCACGCCGCGCCACGTCTTGATGGCGCGCCAGAGAAAGCCGGGCAGCCAGGTGACGCCGGATTCGATCAGCACCACGCGCAGCGAGGGAAACTTGTTGAACACGCCGTTGGAGATCAGGCTGAGCAACTGGTCCTCGAAGGTCTGCGACTGCGCGACGTAGTCGTGCAGGTAGTGCGAGGGCCAGCCGGTGGAGGTCGGCGCGTAGCGATACATGCTGCCGGCGTGCAGCCCGATCGGCAGATCATGCTTCACCGCGGCTTCGTAGACCGGCCAGTAGTAGCTGCGCCCGAACATCATTTCGCACGCCACGGGCAGCAGAATCTGCACGAACCGCTTATCCGCGGCGTGGCGTTCGATCTCCTCCACGGCCAGCAGCGGGGCCTGGGCCGGCACGACGATGGAGGCGCGCAGCCGTGGCTCCTTGTCCAGCCAGTGCTCGATGACCCAGTCGTTGACGGCGGAACAGATCGCCGCCCCCATGGTCTCGCTGACCGAAACCTGGCCTCCGGTCAGCGGATTGCAGATCGCCTGGGTCACACCGAACGCATCCAGCGCGTCCCGCCGCAGATCGTCGAGACTTGACCCGGGGCGTTGGCCTTTCACCCGCCAGTCAGGCCGGCAGGTGATCGGAGCGTTCGGCGGATAAGACATCATGTCGAATCCGTCGATCCCGCGTGCGACGAAGGATTCCTGCCAGAACGGCTCCATATAAGGCAGCAATGCCTTGATGTCGGGCACGCCCGGGTGGATGTCGCAGTCGATCACGCCAGCCTCCATGGGCGTTCTCCTCACGCAGGACTGTACGAAGCGACGTAACAGCGGTCAACGCACCGAGGCATCACGGTCATGACGGGAGCGGTTCCAGCGCGAATGCGGCCTGCATCAGGTTTCGTGTGTACTCCTCGCACGGATTGGCGAACATTGTTGCTGCCTCTCCCTGCTCGACGATCTGTCCGCCGCGCAGCACGACGACGCGATGCGCCAGGGCACGCACCACCTTCAGGTCATGGCTGATGAACAGATAGGCCAGACCGTGGCGCTGCTGCAGATCACGCAGCAATTCGACAATCTGCGCCTGCACCGACATGTCCAGCGCACTGGTCGGCTCGTCCAGCACGACGAAATCCGGCTTCAGCACCATTGCGCGTGCCACGGCGATACGTTGCCGCTGGCCGCCGCTGAATTCATGCGGATAGCGTTCGGAACTGTCGGCAGTAAGCCCCACCTCCTCCAGTGCCGCGACCACCCGATCTTCGCGTTGGCGCGCCGTCAGACGCCGCTCATGCACGCGTAGCCCTTCGGTGACGATCTCGCCCACGGTCATACGCGGCGACAGGCTACCGAACGGATCTTGAAACACGATCTGCATCTTTGCCCGCAGCGGGCGCAACGCGCGCTGGGGCAGTGTCGCGAGGTTCTGGCCGGCAAAAACGATGCGTCCCGTCGCCGGCAGCAGGCGCAGAACGGCCAGGGCGATGGTGGTCTTGCCGGAACCCGATTCGCCCACCAGGCCCAGCGTCTCGCCGGCGCGTACGGCGATCGACACATCATCTACGGCCCGCACATGGCCGATGGCGCGTCGCAGAATGCCGCGGCGCACCGCGAAGTGCACGCGCACATTGTCGGCCTGCAATAAAGTCGGGGCGCGGTTTGGCATCACTGCCGGCCCACCCCGAGGGACCGCGTTCAGCAACATCCGCGTGTAGGGATGCGCGGGCGCGGCAAATACCGTGGCAACCGATCCGGCCTCGACGATCGCGCCATCCTTCATCACGCAAACCCGATCGGCATAACGACGCACGATCTGCAGATCGTGGGTAATCAGCAACAAGGCCAGGCTGCGCTCTGCTTTCAGCCGCGCCAGCAGATCCAGGATCTGCGCCTGAATCGTCACATCCAGCGCCGTGGTCGGCTCGTCGGCAATCAGCAGGGCGGGATCGTTGGCCAGTGCCATCGCGATCATCACGCGCTGGCGCTGACCACCGGAAAGCTGATGCGGATAGGCGTCCAGCCGATGCCCGGCGTCGGCAAATCCGGCCTGCTCCAGCACGTCCACCACGCGTTGGCGCAGTGACGTCCCGCGCAGGCGCTGATGCAGCGTGATCGCCTCCGCCACCTGGCGACCGATGCGATGCAACGGATTGAGGCTGGTCATCGGCTCCTGAAACACAATGCCGGCCTGCTCGCCCCGCGCGCGATGCAGCGTTGCCGGATCGGCACCGATCATCTCGGCACCGTTCAGCCTGATGCGACCGGTCGGATTGACCCCACCCGGCGGCAGAAGTTGCAGCAGCGACAAGGCGGTGAGCGACTTGCCGGAGCCGGACTCGCCGACCAGGGCGAGTGTTTCGCCCGCATCGAGCGTGAAGGAGACATCATCCACGACGCGTCGTGCACCGAAGGCGACGGAGAGATTGGCGACCTCCACCAGGCTCATCGGCCGAACCGCGGCGACAGAGCCCAGATCGTGGCAGCGAGCCTTCGTCGCGATCCTCCGCCAGTCATCGTGGCAGACGCCGCGGATCGAACGCATCGCGTACTGCCTCACCCGCGAAAATCAGCAGCGTCAGCACGCCACCCAGAACAAAAAACGCCGTCAGCGCCAGCCAAGGCGCCTGCAGGTTGTTCTTGCCCTGAGCCACCAGTTCGCCCAGCGACGGGGAACCCGGCGGCAGCCCGAAACCGAGGAAGTCCAAGCTGGCCAGGATCGTCACAGAGCCGGACAGCGTGAACGGGAGAAAGGTCAAAGTGGCGACCATCGCGTTCGGCAGGATGTGGCGGGCCATCAAAGCAATATCGGAAACTCCCAGCGCGCGGGCCGCGCGCACATAGTCCAGATTGCGACCGCGCAGGAACTCTGCGCGGACCACGCCGGTCAGGTTCATCCAGGAGAACAGCAGCAAGAATACCAGCAGCACCCAGAATCCGGGTGCTATGATGCTACCCAGTATAATCAGCAGATAAAGCTGCGGCATGCCGCTCCAGATTTCAATGAAACGCTGAAACAGCAAATCGGTCAGGCCGCCATAGAAGCCTTGCACCGCACCGGCAGCCACTCCAACCGCCGACGACACCACGGTGAGCGTGAAGCCGAACAACACCGACAGACGAAATCCGTAGATCACCCGCGCCAACACGTCGCGGGCCTGGTCGTCGGTGCCCAGCAGGTTCTGCCAGCTTGGCGGCGAAGGTGCAGGGCTCGGCAGATGTTTCACAGTAGTATCGTAACTGTACGGCACCGCAGGCCAGATCATCCAGCCATGCGCCCGGATTGCCGCCTGCACGTCGGGGTCCGTATAGTCGGCCTGGGTCGGCAGAAAATCGGCGCCGAACCGGTCCTCGCTGTAATCCTGTAGAACCGGAAACAGCCAAGCGCCGTTGAAGTGGATCACCAGCGGACGATCATTCGCGATGAATTCGGCGAACAGGCTCAGCACGAACAGCACAATGAACAGCCAGCTCGACCAATAGCCGCGCCGATTCTGACGGAAGATTGCAAGCCGACGCGTGGTGACCGGAGACAGCCTCATGCGCAGCGCGGCTGACCCTGTGCAGCGTGGTTGACGATCAAGCCGACGGTCCCTGGCCGCGACGCGAGAATGCGGTCTCCTCGCTGGTGATGAATTCCAGCAGACAGCTACGCCCTTCCTCGGTCTGCCGGCGCGCCCGCTGGATAGCCGGCGGCGACCTCGCTCGGGTCGGTCACGCGTTCGCTCCAGCCGCCCAAATCGCGCGCGAGGTTGGCGTAGTTGCCGCCCAGATCCCGGCTGCTATGCCGCTCGATGCGACAGCTTCATATGCGGAATCTCGATCGCCATGGTGGCGTTGTTCAGCACCACCGTCAGGATCGGCACATCGGCGCGCACGGCCGATTCGAAATCCAGTCCGGTCATGCCGAAAGCGGCATCGCCCATGAAGTTGACGCAGAACTTGTCGGGCGCAGCGATCTTCGCCCCGATGGTCAGCCCCAGGCCGGTGCCGAGCTGATGGGACTTTCCCCAGCCGAGATAGGACCGCGGAGCGGTGGCGCGATAGAACGGCAAAAGCTGCTCGCGCGGGCTGCCGGAATCATGGGTAACGATCGCTTCGGCCGGATCGACCACCCGCATGAACTCATTGATCACGCGGTACGGCGTGATCGGCGCTTCGGACGAGTTCAGCTTGGCCTGCCACTTCGCCAGCCAGGCGTCGCGCAGTGTCGCCGATCTCCGCCCACTGGCGAGCGGTTCAGGATGCGCGCGCCCATGCGATCGCGCACCGCCTCCACCAGTGCGGCAAGGGTGAGCTTCGCATCGCCGAGCAGGGCGACCTCGGTGGGGTAGCTCTTGTGCAGATCGCGCGGATCGTTGGTGGCGTGGATCAGCCGGATGCCGGCGGGCAGCGGCGGCGTGCTCAGCGGGTGGCGAGTCAGGCCGGCGCCGATTGCCAGGATCAGATCGGCCTTGCCGTACAGGATATGTGCGCCTTGCGCGGTGAAGTTGTTGCCGCCGGAACCAAGTGCCAGCTCGTGGTCCTCCGGGAAGGCACTCTTGCCGTCCACCGTGCTCATCACCGGCGCCTGCAGCAGCTCCGCCAGTTGCACCAGTTCGGCCGACGCTTCTGCGTACAGCACGCCCTGACCGGCCAGGATCATCGGGCATGCCGCATCCAGCAGCAGCTTGGCGGCGTCTTCCACGTCGGAATCAGCCGGCGAGGCACAGGTGGGACGCAATTTGGTGTAGTCGAGCGTGTCGCTGCCGATATCCAGGTCCAACAGGTCGCGCGGCAGTTCCACCATCACCGGACCGGGCCGGCCGTTCTTCAAGGCGCTGAAGGCGCGGCGCATGGCGGCCGGAGTCTGTTCCGGCACTGTCAGGGTCTCCACCTGCTTGGTGACCGACGCATAGGTGCGGGCGGAGCTGAACAGCGGATAAACCTGCGCGCCGTCGCGGGCGTGACCGAGTGGCAGGAACAGCACCGGTACCGAATCGGAATAGGTCGTGGCGATGCCGGGAAACGCGTTCTCGGCGCCCGGCCCGTACTGCATGGCGAACACGCCGGGCGGGCGACCATTGGTGACGCGGGCATAGCCGTCCGCCATGTCGACCCCGACGCGTTCCTGCCGGCAGATGATCGGGCGCAGCCCAGCCGCGACAGCGGTTTCGATCAAGGACGTGGTCGGGAAGCAGAACAGCGTCTGCACACCTTCGCGCTTCAGGATTTCCACGACGGCATCAGCGGCCTTCATTGAACTCTCCCATCATCGCTGCCGGAATGTGCCGGATGTTCGCGACTTCTTCTCATTGGATGCTTCGGGCGGCTTTGACCGACAGCCGGTCAGCCGCATGCACGTCGATGGCAATGCCCGCCCGTCGTCACGGGACCAGCAGGATCTTGCCGATATGGGCGCTCGACTCCATCAGGCGATGGGCGTCCGCGCCTGAGCCAGTGGAAAGGTCTTGTAGGTGCAGGTCCGCAACTTGCCCTGCGCCCAGAGCGGCCAGACTTTCTCGCGCAGCCCCGCCACGATCGACGCCTTCTGCTCGATGCTGCGTCCGCGCAGGGTCGAGCCGGTCACGGTCAGATGCTTGCGATGGATGGCACCGAAATCCACCTCGGCCTTGGTACCGCCCATCAGCGCCACGAAGCCCAGCCGGCCCTCGCGCGCCAGCAGTTCGATCTCGCGCGGGATGTAGTCGCCGCCGACCATGTCCAGGATCACGTCCACGCCGCGGCCGTTGGTGGCGTCCTTGCCGACCTGCACGAAGTCCTGGGTGCGATAGTTGATCGCGACATCAGCGCCGAAACCGAGGCAGGCGGCGCATTTTTCGTCCGATCCGGCGGTTGCCAGCACCTTGCAGCCGAACGCCTTGGCGAGCTGGATCGCGGTCATGCCGATGCCGCTGGTGCCGCCCTGCACCAGGAACGTCTCACCCGGCTGCAGATGCATCCGCTCGAACACGTTGGTCCAGACGGTGCAGAAGGTCTCCGGCAGGCCGCCGGCATCCACCGGGCTGACACCCTCTGGCACCGGCAGGCACTGCACCGCCGGCACCGCGGCGTATTCACCGTAGCCGTCGGCGACCAGCAACGCGCAGACCTGATCGCCATCTTTCCACTGCGTCACGCCGTCGCCGCACTTCACGACCGTGCCCGCGCATTCCAGTCCCGGAATGTCGGAGGCGCCCGCCGGCATCGGATATTTCCCCATCCGTTGCAGGCAGTCGGCGCGATTGATGCCCGCGCCGGCAATGCGGATCAGCACCTCACCGGCTTTCGGTTCGGGCACGGGGCGCCGCGCCGGCGCCAGAACCTCCGGTCCGCCCGGCGCCCTGATCTCAATGACCGTCTGCGTGTCGGGAATGTTGGCGAGCACGTGCATCTCCTTCAGCGCGGTGCCGCACACTGCCACAGCGGGCGCGGTCGTGCACCCCCGCGGGGATCAGCTTGCGAAGGCGCGCGCGACCGCCAGCAGGTCCAGGTCGGCGCCGCGTCCGCCGACGATCGACAGGCCGACCGGGGCGCCGTCGACCGAGGCGCCGGGCAGGTTTACTTGTGGCGAGCCGGTCAGACCGCCGTGACTGGTCAGGCAGGAGATGCGCTCCCGCAGGAAGCCCAGGGTGGAGATCGGTAGGCCACGCAGCGGTGCCGGGAACGGGGTGGTGGGCAGGCACAGGATCGTGCCCTGTGGCAGCAGCGAACGCAGGCGCGCCCGCGCCTCTTCCCGCATCAACGCGGCTCTGCTGCGTTCGGCGTCGGTGAACTGAGCGGCCAGGGCCAGCCCACGCGCCACGTTGAACTGCATGCGCGGATTGTACCTGGTCGATCCACGGTTGAAAGGTCTGCCAGGCCTCGCTGGATTGCAGGCAACGCTGCGCCGCCTGCCACACCGACAGGCCTTGCGGCGCCAGCGTCACGTCCTGCCGTGTACCGATCAGCGTCGTCAGGCGATCCAGCATGGGACGCAACGCCTCGGCCACCGCCGGATCGGCGAAACCGAACGCATCCGTTGCGACCAGCAACCGGCTTGGCAGCGTCGCCGGCACTTCAGCACCGAACAGCGTCGCGCCGACCTGCGCGAACACGCTGGCGTCGCGCGCCAGCCAGCCCACGGTGTCGGATGACGGCGCCTGCACGGTGATGCCGGAAAAGTCGAGCCCGCCGTGGCTGGGGCGAATCCCGAACAGGCCGCAGAAGCTGGCCGGCACCCGCACCGATCCGCCGGTATCCGTGCCCAGTGCGAAGTCGCAGACCCCGCCGGCGACGGCCGATGCGGACCCTGAGGAAGAACCGCCCGGCACGCGATCCGGCGCGGCCGGGTTGAGCGGCGTGCCGGTGAACGGGTTCTCCCCCAGGATGCCGAGGGAGACTTCATCCGTGCCAGTCTTGCCTATGATAGAGGCACCTGCCTGCAACAGGCGCGTCACCACCCAGGCATGCTGCGACGGCACCGGATGGGCGCGCTGCCAGTCGGGATTGCCGCCGCCGGTCGGCCAGCCGGCCACGTCGATCAGGTCCTTCACGGCAAAGCTCAGGCCGGCCAGCGGACCGTTCCGCGCACCGGCCAACACGCAGCGCGGGCCGGGCACGAAAGCGTTCAAGGGGTCGTCGGTCATTGGCTGGTCCTCGGCCCGGTTCTTGCTTCGCGTGCTGGCGTATCCGCTTCGACCATCCGCACGCAAGAAGGAGTCCGACCATGACATCCAGTCTGGGTGATGCCGCGCTCGACCAGATGCTGGCTGCCGCAGGGCTGTCGGTCACCGAGGCGCAAAGAGCCGAACTGGCAGGGGTTCAGGATGCGCTGGCGGCGATGAAGGAGCGGGTGCGGCAGCCGCGCGGCCGCATGGCGGAGCCGGGGCACATTTTCCGTTTCAGCCAGGATGACCTGACATGAGCGACCCGATCCCCACCATCGCCGAGGCGGCGGCGCTGATCGCGGCGAAGCAACTGTCGCCGGTGGAACTGACCAAGGCGTGCCTGGATCGCATGCACCGGTTCGACGATGCGCTGCATGCCTTCATCCTGCCGACCGAGGAGCGTGCTCTGGCGGATGCGCGTGCCGCGGAGGCGGCGATCATGCGGGACGGGCCGAGCGGGCCGATGCATGGCATTCCGATCGGGCTGAAGGACATTGTGGATACGAAGGGCATCCGCACCACCTGCCAGTCCCGGCTGCTGGCCGACAACGTGCCGGATGCCGATGCGACCTGTGCTGCCAGGCTGGCGGCGGCGGGCACGGTGCTGATGGGCAAGCTCACCACGCATGAGTTTGCCGATGGCGGGCCGAGTTTCGACCTGCTGTCGCCGCCGGCGTGCAATCCGTGGAACACCGCGCATTTCACCGCCGGTTCCAGCAGCGGCACCGGCGCGGCGGTTGCGACCGGCATGGTTCTGGCCGGGATCGGCACCGACACGGGTGGCTCGATTCGCGGGCCGGCTGCGCTGTGCGGCATTGCCGGCATCAAGCCGACCTACGGGCTGGTGTCGCGTGCCGGCGTCGCGCCGGCGGCGTTCAGCCTGGACCATATCGGGCCGATGGCCTGGACCGCGGAAGACTGTGCGCTGATGCTGCAGGTGCTGGCCGGGCATGACCCGAGCGATCCGGCCAGTGCGGATCGTCCGGTGCCGGATTATGCCGCGGCCCTTGGGCGTGGTCTGCGCGGGGTGCGGATAGGCGTGATCCGGCATTTCCATGAGACGGATTCGCGGGTCGGCGATGCCGTGCTGCAGGGTGTGCAGGAAGCGGTGGCGGTGTTTCGCGATCTCGGTGCGACGGTCAGTGACGTCACGCTGTCGCCGTTGCAGGACTGGCATGCCTGCGGCTCGTTGATTTCGATGACCGAACGCACCGCGGCCTATGAGGAATGGGCGCGGACCCGGCTGGATGAATTCAGCGGGCGGGTGCAGCGTCGACTGATGCTGGGTGCGCTGGTGTCCGGCGTGGATTACGTGCAGGCGACGCGCCGTCGCCGGGAGTTGCGCGCGGAATTGCAGGCGGCCTTGCGTGACCTCGACGTGGTGCTGACGGTTGGTGCGCCGGACGAGGCGCCGAAGCTGGACGCGGTACCGATCTGGGATACGTTCGCACGGCCGAGCTTCACGATGCCGTTCAATGTAGCAGGGTATCCGGCGATATCGGTGTGCTCGGGATTCGGACCGTTGGGCTTGCCGCTCTCCATCCAGCTTGCGGCAGGACCGTTTCGGGAGCCAATGTTGCTTCGTGTGGCTGACGCGTTCGAGAAGGCGACGCAATATCGGGCGAAGCGGCCCGCCATGCTCGAACCGGTGGTGGCGTAGCAGCGCGTCATCGAGCGCGTGGCCGATTGAATGCGGACGGGGAGTACGGGGATGGCCTTCCACACATTGCGCGCAGCGCCCGACACGGTAAGGGTCGGCGTGTTCGCCGCGGAAATCCCACCGGTTCTCACCATCGAGTCCGGTGATTCGGTGAAGATCCAATGCGTCTCGGGACGAGATGAGGTGATGCCACCACCTGATACCGGGCTCACCGTGCCAACTGAACTTGCCGCCGTACTGGCCGCCAATCCCGGCCGGCACGCCGGACATATCGTGACCGGCCCGATTGCCATCGCCGGCGCCATGCCCGGCGATATGCTGGAGATCCGCATCGACAAGATCGAACTCGGTGCAGACTGGGGCTACAATCTCATCCGCCCGCTCGGTGGCACCTTGCCCGAGGATTTCCCGGAACAGGTGCTGATCCACATCAAGGTGGATCGCGCCCGCAACATCTGCACGTTGCCATGGGGAACCGAACTCGCCCTGGCGCCATTTTTCGGCGTGATGGGAGTCGCGCCGCCCCCGCAATTCGGTGCAATTTCCAGCATCCAGCCACGAATCCATGGCGGCAACCTCGACAACAAGGAAATGACGGCAGGCAGCACCTTGTTCCTGCCGGTTTGGATACCGGGCGCCAATTTCTCCGTTGGCGACGGGCACGGGGTGCAAGGTGACGGTGAGGTGTGTATTTCAGCGCTGGAAATGTGCCTCACGGGAACATTCACATTCGTATTGCACAAAGGCAGCGCGACCCATCCGGTGCTGCGCATGCCGAGGGCGGAAACACCAACCCACTTCATTACCATGGGCCTGAATGAGGATATGGACCAGGCGATGAAGCAGGCACTGCGCGAGATGATCGCGTTCATCTGCAGCCGTACCAATCTGTCGCGCGAACAGGCCTATCAGTTCTGCTCGCTGGCGGTGGATTTCCACGTGACCCAAACGGTGAATGGCGAAAAAGGCATCCACGGATTATTGCCGAAGGGGCTGCTGTTCTGAGCCTGCATCCCTTGCACGGTATGGACGTCGCGCAACCCGATGCCGATGATGCGGTAGATCGCCAAGGGGAGCATCCAGTATGGCCAATCTGCCACTCACACTGACCTGCGCGGATTATGCGCGGGTGATGCCGCTCGCTGTCGGCGCTGTCGTGCCGGATGGCATCAACCTGACGCTTCTGCTTGGCCATGACGGATCATGGCCGGCGCGGGCGGAGATGCTACGCCGTGCGCTGAACGATCCCCAGGTGCAAGGCGGAGAATCCTCGGTGGCAGGGCATCTGCGGCGCATCGACAAGAGTGACCGCAGCCATGTCGGCCTGCCGGTATTCCCGCTGCGCAACTTCACCGGGCGTGACCTGTATGTGCGCAAGGGCGGCGGTGTCACGAAGCCGGCCGATTTGATCGGAAAGCGTATCGGCATGTACGACTGGGTCGCCAGTGGCGCCGTCTGGTATCGCCATTTCCTGCGCTTCGTCGGTGTGCAGCCGGATCAGGTGGAGTGGTGGATCGGCGAGGTCGACGAGCCGCGCATCACCAGCCACAACTACACGCTTCCCAACGATGTGCACGCCGTGCCGTCCGGCCAGTCGCTGTCGGAAATGCTGATTGCCGGCAAGCTGGATGCGATCTACAGCCCGCCGCGCCCGCATCGCTATCACCCGGTGGATGGGCCGATCGTGCGCCTGTTCGACGATGTTCGGACCGTTGAAAAGGCATATTTCCGTGAGACCGGGGTGTTTCCACCGCAGCATCTGGTGGTGGTGCGACGGGAGGTGTGGGAAGCCAATAAATGGATTGCGCGTAGCCTGACCGACGCATTCATTCGCTGCAACGATATGTTCGGGCGGTCGCAGCGCTCGTTCCCATACGCGTCACCCTGGCTCGATATCGAGCTGGAGGAAACCGAGGCACTGATGGGAAGTGACTTCCACCCGTACGGGTTCGAGTTCGAGCCGGCAGACGATTAAGGCATTTGCCGACCAGGCCTACGACCTTGGCATTGTCAGCCGCCGTATCACGCCGGAGGAGTATTTCGCCGAGTTCCTCGAAGCATAGCGCGCGGCGGATCGCCAGTGTCCGGCGAAGCGCAGGACGGATGCCGGGGGCGCTCCCGGCATCCGTTGCTGATCACGTTCGAAGCCGACTTCAGAGGCGCAGGCACGTCCGCCTCATCGCGGAGACTCGGCTACTCGGCTGCAGCCCGGGCGACGTCGCCGACTGCACCGGAGTTCCGCACCTCCGCGATGCGGTTGTCGTCGAATTGCAGCACCTGACGCAGGATTTCCTCGGTGTGCTCGCCAAGCAGCGGTGAGCGCTTCACGTCGGAGATGCTGTCGGACAGTTTGATAGGATTGCCGACGGTCAGGTATTTGCCACGTGTCGGATGATCGACTTCGACCAGCGTGCCGGTTGCGAGCAGCGACTGCTCCTCGGCAATCTCCTTCATCGACAGAATCGGTCCGCACGGAACATCGTATTTGTTCAGGATGTCCATGGCCTCGAACTTGGTCTTGGTCATGGTCCACTGCTCGATCGTATCGAAAATATGCCGCAGCCTCGGCAGGCGCGCCGGCGGCTTCGCGTAGTCCGGATCGGATTTCCATTCAGGCTTGCCGATCACGTCGCAGATCGCACCCCAGACCGGCGCCTGTGCAATGAAATAGATGTAGGCGTTGGGATCGGTCTCCCATCCCTTGCACTTCAGGATCCAGCCGGGTTGCCCACCGCCCGATGCATTGCCGGAACGCGGCACCGCTTCACCAAACTTGCCGTCGGGATATTGCGGATATTCGGTGAGCGGACCGTGGGCGAGACGCTGCTGATCGCGCAGCTTCACGCGGCACAGATTGAGCACGCCGTCCTGCATGGCGACCGACACTTTCTGGCCACGCCCGGTGGCATGACGCTGATGCAGGGCACAGACGATGCCGAGCGCGAGGTGCAGCCCGGTGCCGGAATCGCCGATCTGCGCACCGGTGACCGTTGGCGGGCCGTCATCGAAACCGGTGGTGGATGCAGCGCCGCCGGCGCATTGTGCGACATTCTCATAGACCTTGCAGTCCTCGTAAGGACCCGGACCGAACCCTTTGATCGAGGCGAGGATCATGCGCGGGTTCAGCGACTGGATATGATCCCAGGTGAAACCCATGCGATCGAGCGCACCTGGTGCAAAATTCTCGACCATCACATCGCAGGACTTGATCAACGCCTCGATGACTTCCTTGCCCTTTGGGTTCTTGCTGTCGACCGTGATGGACCGCTTGTTGTGGTTCAGCATGGTGAAATACAGGCTGTCCACCTTCGGAATGTCCTGTAGCTGCCCGCGGGTGATGTCGCCGACGCCGGGACGCTCGACCTTGATCACGTCGGCGCCGAACCAGGCCAGCAACTGTGTGCAGGTCGGGCCGGACTGCACGTGGGTGAAGTCGAGAATACGAACGCCATCGAGTGCTTTGGACATGCTTATGCTCCTCCCTTCTTCGTCAGGGCACTTTTCGGATTGAGATTGCCGATATTGCCGCTCTCGTTGCCCGCTGCCGGGTCGATCACAGCATTGATCAGCGTTGGCTTTCCGGAGTTCATGGCCGTGTCGACGGCGCGCTTCAGCTCGTCCGGTGTGGTCACGTGGGCGCCAACGCCGCCGAAGCTCTCAATCATCCGGTCGTAACGGGAACCCGGAACGAACATGGTCGTGGCCGGGTCGCCGCCGCCGCCCGGATTGACGCCATCACCACGATAAATGCCGTCGTTGTTGAACACGACGATACAGACCGGCAGGTTGTAGCGGCAGATCGTTTCGACCTCCATGCCGGAGAAGCCGAACGCGCTGTCGCCCTCGATGGCGAGTACCGGCTTGCCGGTCTCGATCGTCGCGGCGACGGCGAAGCCCATGCCGATGCCCATCACGCCCCAGGTGCCGACATCCAGGCGCTTGCGCGGCTGGTACATATCAATCACGCCGCGGGCTTGGTCGAGCGTGTTCGCACCTTCGTTCACCAGGATCGCATCCGGCCGCTCCTTGATCACGTCGCGCAACACGCGCAAGGCGGAGTGGTAGTCCATCGGGACCGAATTCTTCCCCAGCCTGGTTGCCATCCGGGCGATGTTCTGATCCTTCTTGGCGTTGATGGCCTGCGTCCATTCGCTCGCGGGCTGCTTCCAGTCTTCCCCCATGCCACGCAGCAGCGCCGTCACGCAGGAACCGATATCGCCCACCAGCGGTGCCGCGATCTCGACATTGCTGTCCATCTCGCGCGGCTCGATGTCGATCTGGATGAACTTCTTTGAGCCTGGCTTTCCCCATTGCCTGCCCTTGCCGTGACTGAGCAGCCAGTTCAGCCGCGCACCGATCATCAGCACGACGTCACTGTCGGCCAGCACGGTCGAGCGTGCGGCGGCGGCGGATTGCGGATGGGTATCGGGAAGCAGTCCCTTGGCCATGCTCATCGGTATGAAGGGAATGCCGCTCTTCTCCACCAGGGCTCGGATGTCGTTGTCGGCCTGCGCATAGGCGGCCCCCTTGCCGAGGATGATCAACGGACGCTGAGCGCCGCGCAGCACACTGAGCGCCCGCTCGACGGCTTCCGGTGCCGGGATCTGCGCGGGCGCAGGGTCAATCACCTTGACGAGTGAGCGGCGGCCGGCTTCGGCCTCCATGACCTGACCGAACAGTTTCGCAGGCAGGTCGAGATAGACGCCACCCGGCCGACCAGACAGCGCGGCACGGATCGCCCGCGCGATGCCGATACCAATATCCGCTGCATGCAGTACGCGGAACGCCGCCTTGCACAATGTCTTGGCGACCGCGAGTTGGTCCATCTCCTCGTAGTCGCCCTGCTGCAGGTCCACGATCTCGCGCTCGGAGGACCCGCTGATCAGGATCATCGGAAAACAGTTCGTCGTCGCATTGGCGAGCGCGACCAATCCGTTGAGGAAGCCCGGGGCTGAAACGGTGAGGCAGATGCCCGGCGATTTGGTCAGGAACCCGGCGATCGCCGCCGCGTTGCCGGCGTTCTGCTCATGCCGGAACGAGATCACCCGCATCCCCGCGGCCTGCGCGAGGCGTCCCAGATCGGTGATCGGGATGCCGGGGACGCCGTAGATGGTCCTGATGCCGTTCAGCTTCAGGGCGTCGATGACCAGATGGAAGCCATCGGTCAGTTCGGCGTCGGATTCGCTACCGGCCTGCTCAAGTGCTGCGGACATCAGACCCTCCTTGCCGAACCGAGACCACCACCCGGGATGAAGATCATGTTCACGCCGTCGGCTTCCAGCGCCGGGGTGAACCGGTGACCGGCGGAGATCGCATCGCGGTCGCGCCGCGCCAGCGTATCATCCGGGGCCGAACGCACGGGGAAAGCCGTGATGGTGCTTGACATGTCCGTTCCTCCTAGAACGCCTATGCGGTTTGGCGACGCCGCTCGTCGGCCGGCGCCTGCAGTTGGTCAAGAAAGTCGCCATGCTTCTCGACATGCGCCGCCAGGCCCATGGTGTGCTCGCGCACCAGCCGCGCTGCCTTGTCTGGCTCGTGTTCGGCCAGAGCACCAATGATCGCGCGATGATCGACGATCGAGCGACGGGCGCGATTGTCCTGAGTCATGGTGACCGCGCGCACGGCACGCATGTGCACGAACAGGTTCTCGATGATGCTGCTTATCAGCTCGATTCCGCCGATGCGGATGATCGCCTTGTGGAACGCCATGTTGGCATCGGAATATTCATGGATATGCGCGGCGGGATCGTCCTGAAAGGCGTCCACCAGTCCGCGCAGCTCCCGTAACTCGACGTCTGTGATTTTCGGTGCTGCCAGGCGTGCTGCCATGCTCTCCAGCGCTGCCCAGACCGTGATCAGCTCCACGATCTCCCGCTTGGACTTGCGCACGACATGGATTCCGCGACGTGGAATGGAGCGAACAAAGCCCTCCTGTTCCAGCACGGAGAGGGCCTCGCGAATCGGGGTGCGGGAGACGCCGAGGTCCCGCGAGAGCTGGCGCTCGTCCAGGCGGATGTCGCCGGCATGGCCGTAAAGGTCCATTTCGGTAATCGCACGCTTAATCGCATCGCAGGCCTGCTTGCGCAGCCCGATACTGGCCTCCAGCGGCTCGACCTTCAAACGAGGCTGGGCGTCGTCCGGCACGCGGCTCCTCCGACAGCGGCTTTCGGGGCGTTTGTATAATGTATACCACAGCCAGGCAACAGGCAGCCGGTCACGCCCGGTGTGATTGCAGTCGGGCAATAGACGGTCGCGCGAGTGGTCGTGGGCGCTGGAGCCTAGCCCCCGACATGTGGGGATAGCTGACGCAGCCAGGGTCTGCGCCCATGGGCGTTGAGATAGAGCGAGACGCGGCATGCGAGCCACCCAGCCCCCGTCGTGGCCGGGCCTGGCCTGGCCACCTATCCCCGACCGAGCATGCAGCGCGACCCGTCGTTCCGAGGCAGATGGCAGGGTCGAGCCCAGTCACGACGGGGCGTATCCGGCTCGCTCGTGCTGATGCGTATGAATCCGCGCCCATCGTGACGGGCGGTCGGCGTCCCCGTGGCCCTCTCGCTCACGCGTCCACGGGAGTTCTCGACTCGCTGCGCGGGAGGCGTCGTGCCGGTGCTACGCGGCCAGTTTATCGGCGATATCCGCGAGCTTCGGTACGCGGCTGGCGGGGCCGAGCGCAGCCAGAGTCGGCTTGGCGTGGAAATGTCGTGCGGCAGCCCGCTGGATGTCCTCGGTCGTCACGGCGTTCAGCTTGGCGACGGTCTCCTCGGTCGGGATGATCCGGCCGAACACTTGCAACTGGCGGGCGATCTGTTCGCAGCGGCTGCCGGTGCTCTCCAACGACATCAGCAGCGATGCCTTGACCTGCGCCCGTGCCCGTGCCAACTCGACCACAGTCACCTCGGACTGCACCTTGCGCAGCTCCTCCAGCGTGATCGGCATCAGTTCTTCGGCCTCACTCTCCCCGGTGCCGGCATAGATGCCGAACACGCCGCCATCCATGTACGGCGCGCTGAACGAGTAGATGGAATAAACTAGGCCGCGCTTTTCCCGCACCTCCTGAAACAGCCGAGACGACATGCCGCCGCCCAGCAAGGTGGAAAGCAGCAGGGTCGGGTAATAGTCCGGGTGACCGTAGCCGATGGAGGGAAAGCCCAGGACGATGTGGACCTGGTCCAGATCGCGATCCTCACGGAATTCCCCGCCACCGTACTGGCCAGCCTCCATCTTCGGCGGCATGTCACCTGGCAGGTCGCTGAAATGGCGCTGCACCAGATCGACGATGGCGCCGTGTTCCAGCCTGCCGGCTGCGGCGACGACCACATTGCCCGCCTGGTAATGCCGGCGCATGTAGCCGGTCAGGGTGGTGCGGGGCATCGCACGGATGCCGTCCTCGGTGCCGAGGACGGAGCGGCCGAGTGGCTGGCTGGGGAAGGCGGCTTCCTGGAAATGATCGAAGATGATGTCGTCCGGGGTATCGTTCGCCTGGCCGATCTCCTGCAGGATCACGCCACGCTCCCGCTCCAGCTCTTCCGGCTCGAATGTGGAATGGGTCAGGATGTCGCCGATGATGTCAGCGGCGAGGGCGGTGTCTTCCTTGAGCACCTTCACGTAATACGCGGTCTGCTCGCGCGCGGTATAGGCGTTGATATGGCCGCCAACCGCCTCGATCTCCTCGGCGATCTGCGCCGCGGTCCGACGTTCCGTACCCTTGAACGCCATGTGCTCGAGGAAATGCGAGACCCCATTCTCCTCGGTCCGCTCATTGCGGGATCCGGTGGCGACGTAGGCGCCGAACGAAACGGTTTCCACCCGCTCCATCCGTTCCGTGACGACTGTCAGGCCGGAGGGCAGGCGGGTGAGCTGAATGGCGTCGGTCACTGGGCATGGTTCCTGATCAGGCAAGCAGTTAAGGATATAGGGTGGGCGCCCCGGTGAAGTCAGCCCTCATGATCCCCGGATGATGGTGATACGGAGTTTGGTTTGCATCGAATGGCGGACCTCCACGCGGCCAGCTCACTCAAGCCCGGTTGTTCGGCCTTGGCACCGGTCCTGGCCCGTACCACTAACGATCGGATGCATGCGATCCAACGCCGCAACCGCACGCGATCGCCATGGTGATGCACCTGCTTGCCGTCGGACGCCTGCGCGACGGGCCGGAGGCCACCCTGTTCAACCGCTACAATGGGCGGCTGCGCCCCCCGCTGGTTGTGACTGAAATCGCCGAGGCTCGCGGGGCGCCGGCCGAGATCAAGCGGCGTGAAGGCGCTGCATTGCTCGCCACCGCCCCGGCACAGGGGTTTCTCGTGGCGCTCGACCTGGGCGGTGAAGCACCCGACAGCGCCGGCCTGTCCACGCGGCTGGAGCGCTGGCTCGGGCTCGGGCGGCCCGTCTGCTTTGCGATCGGCGGCGCCGAGGGGCTGGACGCCACGGTGCTCGCGCGCGCCGATCACGTTCTGTCACTCGGACCGCTGACATGGCCGCATCTGCTGGTGCGGGGGATGTTGGCCGAACAGCTGTATCGAGCCCGGGCGATTGCCACCGGCCATCCCTATCATCGGGCCGGACGGCCGGGCTGAACAGCCGTCTCGGGTGACCTCCGCCGCCTCGCCCCACTCCCCGACCGGCTGCGACGCGAACCAAAGTCGCACGGCGTGAGGAGGCAGGCGGATCAGCCATCATGCCACGGCACGGGCAGGCCGCATGAACCACCGCCCCACCAGGAAGAGCAGGATCATGCCGACACCGATCGCATCGGCGTAGAACGACGGGTAGAACAGAGCTGCGGCGCCAAGGTAGAGATAAATGCGCATTCCCCAGTTCAGCGGCCCGAGCAGGAACCCGATCGAGCCACCGCTGATCGCGACCACCATCGCCCAGGCCACCGCCGCATGATAGACGATCCAGGGCAGCGATCCGTTCAGCAGCAATGACGGCCGATACACCATCATGAATGGGATCAGGTATACCGCACCGGCGATCCGCACCGCCTGCCCCGCCACTTTCCAGAAATTTTCCCCGGCAATCGTCGCCGCCGCATAGACGGAGGCGCAGACCGGCGGAGTGATCGCCGACAGGATGGCAAAGTAGAAGATGTAAAGATGCGCGGTCAGCGGGGCGAGGCCCAGCTTGGCCAGCACCGGCGCGATCACCGAGGCGGTCAGCAGGTAGGACGCAGTGGTCGGCACGTCCATACCCAGCAGAATGCACAGCAGCGCGGCGACCAGCAGCACGCCGACAAGGTGTTCGCCACTGAATCCCAGCAGCAACTGGGAGAACTTCACGCCAAGACCGGACGCCGACAGCACCGCCACCAGCAGTGAGGCGGTGGCCAACAGCGCCGCAATGATCACGACGCTCTTCCCCCCGTCCACCAGGCCAATCCAGAGCTTTCGCAGGAAGTCGCCGGCGGCCCGATCCAGCCGGCCGCCCTCCTGCAGGCAGGCGATAAGCCGGACCAACGCGGCGAAACTGACCAGCGACACGATCGCGGCTCCGCCCGCGAAGGTGGGCGTGAAGTTCATCCCCAACAGCCAGACCAGCAGCACCAGGGGACCGAAGGCCGTCAGCGTGTCACGCGCCAGGAACACATCACGAACACGCGGAATTTCGGCGCGCGGCAGAGGCATCAGCCCGTTCGCGCGCGCATAGCAGTCGATGCTGAAATAGATCGCGCTGAAATACAGGATCGCTGGAATTGCAGCAGCCGCCGCGATCGTCGTGTAGGGCAGGTTCAGCAGCTCCGCCATGATGAACGCTCCGGCGCCCATTACCGGCGGCATGATCTGCCCGCCGGCCGATGCGGTGGCCTCGATCCCCGCGGCGAACGCCTTGCGATAGCCGGCTCGCATCATCGTCGGGATCGTGATCGAACCCACCGACATCACGTTCGCGACGGCAGAGCCGGAGATGGTGCCGAACAGCGCCGAGGTCACCACCGCCACCTTCGCCGGCCCGCCAAAGGCTCGGCCGGCCACCAGCGTCGCGGCACGCATGAAGATGTCACCCGCGCCGAACGCCATCAACAGCGAGCCCAGTACGACATAGATCGCCACCACCCGCGTGCCGATATCGGCGAGCAGCCCGAACAGCCCCCCCGTTGAGGCGTACAATGTGGAGATCACGGTCTCGAAGGACACCGCCGGCGGGCGCCAGTTGCCACCGATAAGGTTGTGGCCCCAGACGTAGAAGCACAGTGAGATCACCGCCATGATCGGCAGCGACAACCCGATCGTGCGCCGCGCGGCTTCCAGCGACACCAGAATGGTCAGCACGCCCATGGTCATGTCGAGCGGCGTCAGGTCATTCATGATGTCCATCAGTCGTTCGGCGCTGAGCGTGACATGCAGTCCGCCGTAGCCGCCGATCAGCCCCAGCGCGAGGTCGCGCAACGCAGCCCAGCGCGACCGAGGCCAGTTATCCGCGGCCAGGCCGAAGAACAGGAAGCCAATACCGCCGCCGATGAACAGGCCGCGCTGGTTCAGCGGCTCCAGGGTGCCGAACAGGGCGGTGTAGAGATGGAACGCGGCATAGCCGACCAGGCAGGCCTGGACCGCATAGCGCAGCGGGTTAGGGGAGGGAACGGCGCCCGCATCGGCATGAGCGGTCATCGCGTTACCTCCCTCCCCCTTGGAAACCAAGGGGAGAGGGAGAAGCCTGCCTCACTTCACGGATTCCCAGAACTTCTTCGCGCCGGGCTGCAGCTTCAGGCCGAGATCCTCGGTCTTCAGTGCTGCCGCCTTGAAGTCGAAGTTCTTCAGGTGTGGAAATACGTCGATCAGATCCTGCCGATGGTCGTAGATCGCCTTGGCGATCGCATAGCCGGTGGCGTCATCCATCAGCGAGGTGCGGGTGGAATAGGTGCCATACACCAGCGGTGTCAGCGCGGCGGGCTGGCCCGGAATGGTGTCCGCAGGGATGGTCGTGAAGTCCACGCCCTTCACCTTGGCCGCAATGATCTTGCGCTGCTCCTCGGTCAGGCCGACGAACTTCATCGGCGTGGAGGTCAGCAGCTCCCGCATCGTGGCATCGAGGCCGCCGGTGCCGACACCGTACTTGGCGTAGCCGACCAACTGGCGGTTCTGCACACCTTCGATCGCGTCCGAAATCGAGCCTGGAACCCAGTTCGGATGGATACCGAGTTCCGCGAAGATCTGCCGGGTCAGCAATTCAGCGCCACTGCCGCGAATCCCGGCGCTGAACTTCTTGCCCTCCAGGTCCTTCAGATTGTTCACACCGGAGTTTGCGCGGACACAGAACTGCAGCCCGGAGGCGTCGTGCACATAGAGCACGGCCATATCCGGCACCGCCTTGTCCTTGAACGGGCCAGCGCCGTTCATCGCCTGGAGGCTGGTATCCACCATGACCAGGCCGAAATCGATCTCCCTCTTGGTCATCCGACGGATGTTGTCGACGCTCGCCCCCGTCTCGATCATCGAGACGTTGGCCTTCGGCAGTTCCGCCTTGATCGCCTTCGTCATAGCGACCGCCAGCGCATAATTGCTGGAAGCGGCATTGGTCGAGCCAAAGGTGATGGTGTCTTTCTGCGCATAGGCAGGCGCCGGCAGCAGGTTTGCCAGCGCGAGCGCGCAGGCGATGGCACGTACGGTCTTGATCACGTTTCCCCCGAATTCCGGAATTACGAGTTAGCAAGAATGCCGGTTCTGTGCATGCGCGGCAAGCGAGTTGGGCTTTCCCGGAGTCCGGTGCGGGTATACGATTCCCACATGTTCAGTCTCACAGTCTGCGACCACATCATGATCGCCCACAGTTTTCAGGGCGCCGAGTTCGGCCCCGCACAGCGGCTGCACGGGGCCACGTTCGAGGTGGAAGCCGAGTTCCGCGCGAAGCAGCTGGACAGGCTGCAACTACTGGTGGACATCGGCCTGGCCAAGACCGAATTGCGTCGTGTCCTCGATACTGTGGACTACAGTAACCTCGACGAGCATCCCTCGCTTCAGGCCACCAATACGACGACAGAATACATGGCGTTCTACATCCACGGCCTGCTCGCCGCCGCCTGTCGCGACGGACGGCTCGGCGATGGTGGGCGTGCCGTCTGCGACCTCAAGATCCTGCTGCGCGAGAGCCCGAACGCCTGGGCGGCTTACGAAGGACCGATCGCCTGATGCATGTTTCGCTGGTCGTACCGGCACCGTTTTCACAAGTTTCCGGAGGCTACGCCTACGATCGGTGGATGGTTGCGGGTCTGCGGGACGATGGACACAGCGTCACCGTCGTAGAACTATTGGGCCGGTTTCCCCTGTGCGATGAGACAGCGCGAGACTCCGCCTGCGCGGCATGGGACAGGCTGGCCGATGGCACGCGCGTGGTGATCGACGGTCTGGCACTGCCTGGCTTTGCCGGAATGCAGGACGCACTGGGGGCGCGCGGCACGATCGGCCTGATCCACCATCCCACGGCCTTGGAGACCGGCCTGGCGGAGGCCGAACGGACCTGGCTCCAGGACACCGAGCAGCAACTGTTCCGGCACCTGCATCGGCTGATCGTGACCAGCGACTCCACGGCCGAACGGCTTGCCAAGGAATTCGGCGTCGATCCCCAGCGCATAGCGGTGGTCATGCCCGGCACCAGACCCGCCGCGCGCAGCCCAGGCTCCGGGGGACCAGGCTGCGAAATCCTGTCGATCGGCACGCTGGTGCCGCGCAAGGGCTACGAGGTGCTGCTGCGCGCACTGGCACGCCTGTTCGATCTTGACTGGCACCTGACCATCGTCGGCTCGCCCGCTCATGATCCGGACCATGCGCGCGCCCTTACAGCGCTGGCCGACGAACTGCGCGTCGCGGATCGGGTCTGCTTCGCCGGGGAAGTATCAGACCAGGCGCTCGAGGCACTGTGGCACCGCACCGACCTGTTCGCGCTGGCGACGTGGTTCGAGGGCTACGGCATGGCCATCGCGGAGGCATTGCGGCGAGGCGTGCCGGTCGCCGTCACGGCCGGTGGTGCAGCCGCCGGGCTCGTCACGCCCGAGGCCGGCCTGGTCTGCCAGCCCGGCGAGACCGATCAGCTTTCCAAGGCGCTGCGCCGAGCAATCTTCTGCACCGACCTGCGCCACGAAATGGCCGATGCCGCGTGGCGGATTGGCCAGACCCTGCCAGACTGGGATGCCCAGGCGCGGGCATTTGCGCAGGCCATCGGCTGACGACCTGCAGACCGGCGTGTGCAGGCCGGCCTCATTGCGATGACCAGCCTTCGGTTCGCCGAAACGATCATGGCTCCGCATGGCAGCTCGAGCCAGCAGCAGGGAACCCGCCGTTACATGGATAAGCCCTTCACTTCGTCCTGGCTGACCCTGCGCGAAGGCTTCGACGCCCAGGCACGCAGCCGCCCCCTGGCACAGGCGTTTGCCCGGTTGCTGCCGGTTGAGCCGAATCTCGTGGATCTTGGCGCCGGCACCGGCAGCCTATTCCGCTGGCTGGCCCCCATCATTGGGCGACCACAGCATTGGCTTTGGCTCGATGATGACGTGGACCTGATGGAGGAAGGCCTTAGGACCACCGCCTCCTGGGCGCGGCGCCTGGGCTATGTCGTGCAGCATGACGAGTGCGAAGCGTCGCTCACGCTGGAGACACCGCGCGGCGCGTGGTGCATCGAACTCGCTGGCCACGATCTCACCTATCCGCCCTCGCTGCTGCCGCTCGACAACGCCGACGCGGTGACATGCAGCGCGCTGCTCGATCTGTTTTCCGAGGACTGGCTGGATGAGATGCTGCACGCGATCGGGCGCCGACCGTTTTACGCTGCGATCAATGTCATGGGAAATTGGCGACTGCGTCCCTGCCGCTTGAGCGATCGGCTGGTGGCGAGAGGCTTCCTCGCCGACCAGGTCGGCAACGCCACCCCGATGGACCCGCTTGGCCCGGACGTCCCGAAGGTCGCCGAGGACATCTGCAAGGAACTTGGTCAGGACTATCGCTCGGCCCGCTCCGACTGGACCATCCAGCCGCGGCAGCGGACCATGCTGCACGCAATGCTGACGTTCCTCGCCAATGCAGCCCGCGAGGCAATGCCCGGGCGGCGCAGAGAGATCGCCGCCTGGGAACGCGTGCGCCGCGACGATGTGAAAGCCGAACGGCTCGCCATGCGCATCGGTCATTGCGATTTCCTGGTGTCGTTCGATCCGAAGCTGGCCAAGGCTGCACCCGAGCAGGAGAAACAGGTGTTAGACGACGACTTGGCTTCGCTGCGGTGGCCGCCAGGGCACGAATCACCCGTGGAATGATACCGGTCGTGCTGCCGAGGCGAGTTCGGCACCGGCACGCCCCGCGAGGCAACCTGCCCCCCGCTTGCCACGCACCGCCTGCGCCGCGACATACTGTGCTTCCTACCGGGAGGACTGGCTCATGCTGCTAGGCGCTATTGCCGACGATTTCACCGGAGCGACCGACCTGTGCTCCATGCTGGTGCGCGGCGGCATGCGCACTGTGCAGCTGATCGGAGTACCGGGTGAAGCGGACACGCCGCCGCCGGATGCCGATGCCGTGGTGGTGGCGCTGAAATCGCGGACCGCGCCCGTGCAGCAGGCGGTGGAGCAGAGCCTAGCCGCGCTTGCCTGGCTGCAGCGCGGCGGTGCACGCCAGTTCTTCTTCAAATACTGCTCCACCTTCGACAGCACTGATCGGGGCAATATCGGCCCCGTCGCCGATGCGCTGACCCACGCACTCGGCAGCGGCTTCGCATTGGCCTGTCCGGCGTTTCCGACCAATGCGCGCACGGTCTACCTCGGCTATTTGTTCGCCGGTGCCGTGCTGCTGAACGAAAGCGGCATGGAGCACCATCCGCTGACGCCGATGACCGACGCCAACCTGGTGCGCGTGCTGTCGCGGCAGACCGACGGCACGGTTGGGCTGGTCCCCTATAGCGTCGTCGAACAAGGCGCGGCCGCAATCCGCAAGGCGATGACCGCGCTGAAGGAGCAGGGCCGCCGCTACGCCATCGTCGATGCCGTGAACGATACCCATCTGCTCGCGATCGGGGAGGCAGCCGAGGGCCATGCGCTGATCACCGGAGGCTCCGGCGTCGCCATGGGGCTGCCGGCGAACTTCCGCCGCGCCGGCCTGCTGGACGCGCAGGGCGACCCGTCCGCATTACCGGATGTCGCGGGACCAGCCGCCGTGCTGTCCGGTTCCTGCTCGCGTGCCACCCTCGCGCAGCTCGGCTTCGCGCGCGACCATCTCCCGGTGCTGGAGCTGGATCCGCTGGCCACGCCGGATGCCGCGGCGCTGAGCGGTGCGGCGCTGGCCTGGGCCGACGGCAAGCTCGGTAACAAGCCGATCGTCATTGCCGCCTCCGCGCCCCCCGACCGGGTTGCCGCAGTGCAGGCAAAGCTCGGACGCGACGCCGCCGGAACCCTCATCGAAGACGCCATGGCGCGTATCGCGGATGGGCTCGTGGCGCGTGGCGTACGCCGCATGGTGGTCGCCGGCGGAGAGACGTCCGGCGCCGCCGTGGCGCGGCTGGGCGTGCGCAGTCTGCGCATCGGCGGAGAAATCGATCCAGGTGTCCCCTGGACCTATGCCGAGGGCAGCGGCGAACCTCTGCTGCTGGCGCTGAAGTCCGGCAATTTCGGTGCGACCGACTTCTTCCTGAAGGCGTTCCAGGTCTTGGAGGGCTGAGCATGACCGAACAGCAAACGCGGGAGCTGCTGGTGGAACTGGCCTCCAGCCTGTTCGCCCGCGGCTTCTCCGTCGGCAGCGCCGGCAATATTAGCGTGAAGCTGGACGACGGTTATCTGATCACGCCCACCAATTCGAGCCTGGGACGGCTGGATGCGGCGCGGATAGCGCGCCTGGACTCGGCGTTTCAGCATGTGGCGGGCGACAAGCCGTCGAAGGAGGTGTTCATGCACCGTGCCTTCTACACCGCCCGCAGCGACGCCGGCGCCGTGGTGCATCTGCACTCGACACAGGCGACGGCGGTATCCTGTCTGGTAGATGTCGATACCGCGAACCCGATCCCGCCGCTCACCCCGTATTTCGTCATGCGTGTCGGGCGCCGCATGCCGATCGTGCCGTACTACCGTCCAGGCGACGCCGCGATGGAGCCTGCCATCCACGCCGCCGCGCGCGATGCACGCGCCGTGCTGCTGGCCAATCATGGCCCGGTGGTATCGGGCCGCACGTTGATCGACGCGGTCTACGCAGCGGAGGAACTGGAAGAGGCGTCGAAGCTGTTCCTGCTGCTGCGCCAAGCCTCGCCTCGGCTGCTGACGTCGGCGCAGGTGGACGATCTGCTGGCAACATTCGGCTGAGCGGGAAGCGCCGGACGATTCCCGCCAAAGTGACCGCGCAGAGCACTGGATGAGCGGGCGCCTTCGGTGCGCGGAAGAAAGGTCGACAATGAAAGAGGGCGCCATGGCGCCCTCTTCCTGAGTCGGAACTGCCGAAGTTCTTACTCCATGGAGTCCGAGGAGCCGCCCTCCTGGGTTTCCGGCATCGGTTCGGCCGGTGCCGCGGTCTTGCGCGGGCGACGTGTCGTGGTCTTGCGGACCGCTGCCTTGCGGGTGGTGGTCTTCCGTGCTGGCGCCTTGCGCGCGGTTGTCTTCCGAGCCGCTGTCTTGCGCGCGGCCTTCTTCGGCGCGGCCTTGCGGGTTGCCGTCTTGCGCGCGGTCTTCTTCACGGCGGCCTTGCGCGTGCCCTTCTTCGCGGCAGCCTTGCGCCCGCGAGTTGCGACCGCCTTGCGTGCGCCCTTCTTCGCGGCGGTCTTGCGCGTTGCCGTCTTGCGCGTCGCTGTCTTCCGTGTGGTCTTCGCAGCGGCCTTGCGCGCCGTCTTCTTCGGGGCTGCCTTGCGTGCGCCCTTCTTCGCGGCGGTCTTGCGCGTGCCCGCCCGCATCGCCATCGCCTGGGCGCGTGGCTTGTCGGTCGACTCTTCGTTGCTCACCTGTTGAAGCTCCTTCTTGTGCCGCTGGTTGTTGTCACGCGGAAGGCAAGCGGCTGTTGATGCAGCCGGTTCCGCGCAGGGCCTGACGCGGACGCGGTATCGCGCGCACAGGCAGGTCTCATCGGGGCGGCGATCGGACGTGTGTGACGCAGCAATCCCGCTACGCCGAGGCATACGGTGCAGCGCGGCCTTCCCAATCCGACATCTCCAACGCAGGGTCTTGTGCTGTTCCCCGCGCCTCGGTTCCGCACGCATCCAGGCCCGCAGAGGCAGAACACACGACATCCAACGCCGACGCTTTGCAACGGCGCCGCTTTTGTCTTCAGTCGCGCGGTCCATTCCCGACTCGCGGTGCAGGATCGGCTCTGCTTCGCCTGGACGAGGCTGCGGTCCATGGACCGTCCTTCTGTTTGCGCGTGCGCGTAACGACGGACCGAACGATCAGTGCGAATCGTGTGCGTGCACACAGAATCCGCTATTCCGCGTCTCGCCTATGCGTGTCAACAAAAAGCAACCAATCTATCGCATGTTCCGCTAAAAAAATTTTTGTGAGAGGCCGCGCGATGCATCGCGGCCACATCATGCGCGCGCAAATCCTGATGTCTGCAGTCGCAGATGCCCGCAAGCAGTGCCGACCCACATGTCGCTCCTGCACGCCTCCCAACTCACAGGTCGTAGCTGGTCGGCACAAACAAAACCGCCGCGGCATCGCTGCCGCGGCGGCTGCATTGCATGTTGGGCGCGTGGTCAGCCGCGCTGGTCGATCGGCACGAACTTCAGGTTCTCCGGGCCGATGTAGTTTGCCGTGGGCCGGATCAGCTTGTTGTCCAGCCGCTGCTCGATCACGTGCGCACCCCAACCGGAGGTTCGGGCGATCACGAACAAGGGTGTAAACATCGCGGTGGGCACGCCAAGCATGTGGTAGGAGATGGCGCTGAACCAATCGAGGTTGGCGAACATCTTCTTGGCATCGGCCATGGTCGCTTCGATCCGATCGGCGATGTCGAACAACTTCATCGAGCCTGCCGACTTCGACAGCCGCCGCGCGACCTCCTTGATCACGTTGTTGCGTGGATCGGCGATCGTGTAGACCGCGTGCCCGAATCCAATGATGACTTCCCGATTGGCGACCCGCTTGCGGATATCCGCCTCGGCCTCATCCGGATCGGTGTACCGGCTTTGGATGTCGAACGAGACCTCGTTCGCACCGCCATGCTTCGGCCCGCGTAGCGCACCTATGCCGGCGGTCAGCGCCGAATACATGTCCGCCCCGGTGCCGGCGACCACGCGGCAGGTGAAGGTGGAAGCATTGAACTCATGTTCGGCGTAGAGAATCAGCGACGTGTGCATGGCGCGCACGAACAGCTCGCTGGGTGGTTTGCCGTGCAGCAAGTGCAGGAAATGCCCGCCGATGCTGTCGTCGTCGGTCTCCACGTCGATCCGCTTGCCGTTATGGGCGTAGTGGAACCAGTACAGCAGCGCCGATCCCAGGCACGCCATCAGCCGATCGATGATGTCGCGCGCACCTGGCTGGTTCTGATCCTCCTTTTCCGGCAGCACGCAGCCCAGGGCGGAGACGGCCGTGCGCATCACGTCCATCGGGTGCGAGGCAGCCGGCAATGCCTCCAGCGTCTGCCTGACCGACGCCGGCAGTCCGCGCAGCGCACGCAGCTTCCCCTTGTAGCTCGCCAGCTCAGCCCGAGTCGGCAACGATCCGTGCACCAGCAGGTAGGCAATCTCCTCGAATTCGCATTGTTCGGCGACATCCAGAATGTCGTAGCCACGATAATGCAGGTCGTTGCCACTGCGACCCACGGTGCAGAGGGCAGTGTTTCCGGCGACGACGCCGGAAAGTCCGACGCCCCGCTTGGCGCGGTTGGGGAGTGCGGCTGCATCGCTCATGCTGGATTCTCCTTCTTCACTCTTCACTGTCGCGGTCGGCGCTGACCGGCCATCGTCACGTTCCGGGATCACGGCCGGCAGCGGGCCGGCGGTGACGTCGTGTTGCTAGAAAATGCCCGCTTTGCCTTCCTTCACCGTGCCGGCCGGCATTGCGACGTTCAACTGGTGCAGCTCTCCCGCCGGTAGCCTGGCCAGGTTCTGCACCGCTTCGAGGAAGCGGTTAGCCTCGCGTGTGGTGATGATGCCGTCGGTCATGGTGCGGAACTTGTGGATGTAGTCATCACGGGCGAAGGGACGTGCGCCGAGCGGATGGGCGTTTGCGACGGCGAGCTCATCCACGATGCGGCTGCCGTCCTTCAAGGTGATCTCGACGCGACCGCCAAATGCCATCTCGTTGGGATCGGTCGAGAGATACCGCCTGGTCCATTCCGGATCCTCACGGGTCTCGATCTTCTGCCACAGGCGTACCGTATCGGCGCGGCCTGCCCGCCTTGGCGTGTAGCTGTCCACGTGATGCCAGCGACCGTCCTGCAGGGCGACGGCGAAGATATACATGATCGAGTGGTCCAGCGTTTCCCGGCTGGCCTTCGGATCCATCTTCTGCGGATCGTTCGCGCCGGTTCCGATCACGTAGTGCGTGTGGTGGCTGGTGTGGATCACGATCGTGTCGATCTGCTCCGGGTCAGCGATCTGCTCGCGCATACGGAACGCCAGGTCGATCAGCGCCTGCGACTGGTACTCGGCGCTGTGCTCCTTGGTGTAGCTGTCCAGGATCGCCCGCTTCGCTTCGCCGGCCGTCGGCAGCGGCACCTGGTAGTGCGCATCCGGCCCATCCAGCACCCAGGCGATCACGCTGTCCTCGCCTTCATAGATCGGGCTCGGCGCACCCTCGCCGCGCATCACGCGATCGACCGCCTCCACCGCCAGCTTGCCGGCATGCGCGGGCGCATAGGCCTTCCAGGAGCTGATCTCGCCCTTGCGCGACTGACGCGTGGTGACGCTGACATGCACCGCCTGCTGCACCGCCTGATAGATCACGTCCGGCTTCAGGTTCAGCAGCGTGCCGATGCCGGCCGCCTGTGCCGGGCAGAGATGGGTGATGTGGTCGATCTTGTGCTTGTGCAGGCAGATCGCACGAACGAGGTTGATATGGATTTCATAGCCGGTGGCAATGCCGCGCAGCAGGTCGCGACCGGACTTGCCCATCGTCTGCGCGACCGCAAGCACCGGCGGGATGTTGTCGCCGGGGTGGGAGTAGTCGGCGGCAAGAAACGTGTCGTGCATGTCCAGTTCGCGCACGGCGGTGCCGTTCGCCCAGGCGGCCCATTCGGGGCTGACCCGCTTACTGGCCGGCAGTCCGAACAAGGCCGCGCCGTCCTTCCGCGCATGCCCCAATGCGGCATCGCGCGCGGAGATGATCGGGTGGCGGTTCACCGACGCGATCGCGACGGCGGCGTTGTCGATGATCCGATTGATGATCATCGCGGCCACATCCTTTTCCACCGCGACCTTGTCGGCGGCGACGGCGGCGATTTTCCAGGCAAGCTGCTCTTCGCGCGGCAGCTTATCCTTGGATGGGTGAACCCTGACGTCGTGCGTTATCATGCATTCCTCCGCTGGCGCGGAGCGGCAGGGTTGGCTGCCGACCCCGCGCGGTCTAGCCTTGCCTGGCCTTCGTAGGATCGCGCCGCCGTAACGGCAAGCGCAGCACCGCACCGGGGATGCATATATATAAGTGTCAGCAGCGTTCGATCGGGTGATTGTCGGCACCATCGTGACGGCCGACTCCATTCTGGCGGATGGCTATGTCGCCGTGCGTGGCGAACGAATCGCCGCGATCGGTGAAGGCATGCCACCGCCGGCGGCCGAAACAATCGACCATCGCGGCAGGCTGGTGCTTCCCGGTCTGGTCGACGGCCACATGCATACTTCCTCCTCCACCGGTTGGCCGGGCATTGAGACTGCAACGCGCTGCGCGGCCGCAGGTGGCGTGACCACCTGCTGCGACATGCCTTACGACGTGCCGCAACCGGTCACCGACGCCGAGATCCTGGCCGCCAAGATCGACTGGGTGGAGCGCTCCTCGCATGTCGACATGGCGCTGTACGGCACGATCCGGAAATCGGGTGGCGTGGATGCGATTGCCGGGCTGGCCGCAGCCGGCATCTCCGCGTTCAAGCTCTCCACCTATGAATATGACGCGGTGCGTTTCCCGCGCATCGACCACCCGACCATGCTGGCGGCGTTCCGCGAAATCGCGAAGACCGGCCTGCCGGTCGCAATTCACAATGAGGACCAGGAACTGGTGGAGATGCTGACGGCGCAGGCGCGCGCCGCCGGTCAGACCGAGCCGATCATGCATTGCCGCACCCGGCCGCCGCTGGCGGAGAGCATGGCGGACCTGGAGATCTTCGAGATGGCGCTGGAGACCGGGGCGCATGTGCATATCGCGCATTCCTCGATCGCGCGCGGCTTCGAGCTGGCCGAGACATTTCGCGGCATGGGCGCGCGGACGACCGGCGAAGCCTGCATCCAGTATCTGTGCATGACCGAGGACGACCTCGTTCGCCTGGCCGGACTCGGCAAGTGCAACCCGCCATTTCGCACCGCGCACGAAGTGGAACGGATGTGGGCCTGTCTGCTGGCGGACAAGATCGCCTACGTGTCCACCGATCACGCGCCCTGGCCGCTGGAACGCAAGACCTTGCCGGACATCTTTGCCTGCGGTGCCGGCCTCACGGGATTGCAGAGCTTCGCACCGCTGATGTTCTCCCTGCTGGAGGAACGCGGACTGCCGCCGACGCTGATGGCGACCTACTGTGCCGAACGCAGTGCGAAGCTGCACGGGCTATGGCCGAAGAAGGGCGCTATCCGGGTCGGATCGGATGCCGACCTGTTGGTGCTGGAGCGCGGCGATTTCGTGTTCGACCAGGCGCAGAGCCTGGACCGGCCGGAGATGCGCTGGTCGCCGTATCACGGGCGGCGCATGCGTGCCCGGGTCGCCGCCACCTATTTGCGCGGACGCATGATTTGGGACGGCGAACAACTGCTGGCGAGACCGGGCGATGGCCAATTCGTGCGGCGAATGACGGCTTAGGGCCTGACGCGGAATAGCGGGTCAGCAGGCGCCGACGGTGCGTATCACGTCGTGGCCGGCGCAGGCCGGCCTCCCATGGCTATCGTTGCCACACACAGCAAACTCGTGGATGGCGAGCCGTCGCCCGGCAAGACGGATACGCGCTATCCGCTGCCCGCTGGAGCACTTATTCCGAGTCAGGCCCCTAGCGACAAGCGAGCATTCCACGCTCCGGCGCTTTCGGGACCGGCAAACCGAAGCCGCGGATCGGTAAGGGTCACCTCGACCTGCCCCCCGGACATCGCGTGGATGTCGCGGCCGCCAGGACTATAGCGCGACGCCCAGCAGGTCCGCGATGCGCGGCGTCGCCTTCAGGCCGCTGCCGGTCAGCACCAGCACGGTGGTCTGTTCCGGCGTGATGGTGCCCGTCGCGAGCAACTTCGCCAGCGCGGCGGCAACCTGGGCCGAGGTCGGCTCGACGTAAATTCCCATCCCCGCCAGGTCGAGCGTGGCCTGGCCGATCTCCTCCTCGGTCAGCATCACCGCGCCGCCACGGGTTTCCCTCAACGTGCCCAGCACCTCCGGCATGCGGATCGGCTGCGCGATGGCGGTGCCTTCGGCGATGGTCGGGCGGACCACCGGCGCCGGCGGGGCGCCATCCCCGGCCAGGAACGCTGCAGCGATCGGCCCACAATTTTCCGGCTGGGCGGCAAAGATGCGCGGCATGGAGTCGATCTGGTCCGCGCGCAGCAACTCCGAAAAGCCAATGCCGCAGCCCAGCACGTTGGACCCGGCGCCACAGGGGGTGATGATGTTGTCCGGCGCCCTAAAGCCAAGATCCTCCCACAGCTCGTAGGCTAGCGTCTTGGTCCCGTGCAGAAAGTACGGGTGCCAGTTATGGCTGGCATAGAACGTGGTTTCCGCGCGACGGACCGCGGCGTCGGCGGTGGCTTGGCGTGTGCCGGGAATCAACTCCACCGTCGCACCGTGGGCGCGCGCCTGCACGGTCTTGGCAGGGCTGGTGGAATCGGGGGCCATGATGGTCGCCTGCATGCCGCCCGCCGCGGCATACGCGGCCACGGCAGCGCCGCCGTTGCCTGAACTGTCCTCCAGCACCGCCGTCACACCCTGGGCGCGCAGCAGTGACAGCATGACGCTGGCGCCGCGGTCCTTGAAGCTGCCGGTGGGCATGAACCACTCGCATTTCAGCAGCACCGATGCGCCATGCAGCGTGCGCGGCAGCAGAGGCGTGCACCCCTCGCCCAAAGTGATCGGCTGCTCCGGCTGAAACGGCAACGCGGCACGGTAGCGCCACAGGCTGCGCGTGGTGCCCTCGATCTGCCCGCGCGTGAGGCCGGGCAGCGGCGTCAGCAGCAGCGGGGCATGGCCCGGCCCGCACCAGCGCGGCTGGTCGAGCGGAAAGGTCGCGCCGGTGCGCGGGTCGAGATAGGTCACGGGCATGGGCGGAGTGTGCGTCGGACGCCGTCATGGGGTCAAAGGCGCTGCATTCAGCATCCCGTTCACCCACCCGGCTTGAGCAGGCTCGTCGCTCGGCGCCAAACTGGCCCCTGAAACCCGAGTGCGAACCATGCCCGACCTTTCCCGCCAGATCGCCGACCTCACCACCGACCTCGTCCGCATCGACAGTCGCAGCTTCGTCTCCAACCTGCCGGTTGCGGACCGGGTCGAAGCTGCGCTGGTCGGCTTCGACATCGAACGCCTGGATTACACCGACGCCGCCGGCACGCCGAAGCGCGCGCTGGCCGCCAATCGGGGCGGACCGGGCGGGCTGGCACTGTCCGGCCACATGGACACGGTGCCTGACACCGGTTGGCAGGAAGACCCCTGGTCCGCCCGCATCGACCCGGACGGCACACTGCACGGCCTCGGCAGCACGGATATGAAGGGCCCGGTCGCCGCCGCGATCCTCGCCGCAAGTTCGCTACCCGGCCGCGTGCCAATCACCCTGCTGATCACCACCGACGAGGAAACCACCAAACAAGGCGCCCGTGCGATCGCCCAGCGCTCGTCGCTGGCCGCACGCATGAAGCCGCGCGGCATCCTGGTGGTGGAACCGACCGGTCTGATCCCGGTGCGCGGCCATCGTGCCCATATCGCCTTCACCTGCGTCGCCACCGGCGTGCAAGCCCACAGCAGCGCCGGCAAGGGGCGCAACGCCAACTGGGATCTGGTGCCCTTCCTGGTGGAGATGAAGGCAGTGTTCGAGCGGCTGCGCAGCGACCCCAGCCTGCAGGACAGCGACTATGATCCGCCATTCAGCGACTTCAACGTGGTGATCGACAACCATGGCGCGGCGGTGAATGTCACGGTCCCCAAAGCCACCGCTCGGATCAAATTCCGCTACTCCGCCAAGGTCGATCCGGCGCCGGTGCTGCAGGCGGTGCAGGATGCGGCGAAGCGTGCCGGCATTCAGGTGACCGAAGCGCGCGAAGGGTTCCCCCCGGAACTGCCGGTCGATCATCCCTTCGTGCGCTTTTGTGTCGATACCGTCGGCACCGCGCCGCGCACCGCGCCCTATGGCACTGACGCGTCGGAGCTGCAGGCGCTGGCGCCCTGCGTCGTGCTGGGCCCCGGCGACATCGCCGAAGCACACACGCCAACCGAGAAGGTGCGGCTCACCGACCTCGCGGCCGCGGTGCCGGTTTTCATGCGGCTGGCCGAACGGATGGCCGAATGATCCGCGCTGCCGCAGGCCGGATCTACGTTGACAAAGAGTCGATCGATGTCACCCCAGCCTGGTTCGCAGCATTGCCGACAGGCGCTCGGCCGCGATGACGATGACGAAGGTCATCAGCAGCAGCAGCGACACGGTGCGGTAGTCGAACAGGTTCATCGCCGTGAGCAGCTGGAAGCCGATGCCACCTGCGCCGACGAAGCCGAGCACGAGCGAGGACCGGATGTTCTCGTCCAGGCGGTACAGCGCAATGCCCAGCAGGGCAGGCAGCACGGTTGGCACCACGCCATGGGTGAACACCTGCATCCGGTTGGCGCCGGTCAGCGACAGGGCGTCGATCGGCGCCATGTCCATGTTTTCGATCGTCTCGGCAAACAGCCGCCCCAGCATGCCCACCGAGTGCACCGCCAGTGCCAGACCGCCGGGAAACGGTCCCAGCCCGACCGCCGTGACGAACAACAGCGCCCAGACCAGATCCGGGACCGCGCGCGCCACCGCGATGACGGTGCGTGAAACGCCATACACCACGCGTGACGGCGAGACGTTCAGCGCCGCAAGTACCGCACAACGGCAATGCCAGGCATACGCCGAAAATCGTGCCGAATAATGCGATGTCCACCGTTTCCAGCGTCGGCCACAGCATGTCCGGGAAGCGGGAAAAATCCGGCGGCATGGCCCGCGCGAGCAGATCCGCCATGCCGTAGACGCCGGTGATCAAATCCTGTGGCCGCGCCTGCACGACGATCAGGGACTGGATGACGATCCCCAGCCCCAACAGCATGGCAACCGGTACGCAATGCGATGGCTGTCGCGGCACCCCAGGGGTTCGCGGGGGCCGTCCGCCAGGTCTGTTCACTCATGCCGCCTCGGCCAGATAAAGTCGTTGCACCTGTTCGCGCGACAGGCATCCCCGCGGCATGTCGAATGCGGCGCGGCCATCCCGCATCCCGACCACGCGGTCGGCATAGTTGAACGCCAGATCGACCTGGTGCAGCACGCACAAGCACCGCCAACCCGTCGTCATGGGCTAGTCGCCGCAGCAGGCGCATGATGCCGTCGGCGGCTTCAGGGTCGAGGCTGGCCACCGGTTCATCCGCCAGCAGCAGCCGCGGTCCTTGCGCCAGGGCCCGAGCAATTGCCACACGCTGCGCCTGGCCGCCGGACAGCGTGCCGGCGCGTTGTCCGGTCAGATGCGCCAGGCCGACATGGCGGAGATGACCCGGAGCGGCGCGGACCTCCGCCGCCGGCAATCCGCCCAGCGCGGTCCACCAGGTCTGATGCCGGCCCAGCGCGCCCGATGCGACGTTCGCGAGCACGCTGCGCCGGCGGATCAGGTTGGCCTGCTGCCAGACCATGGCGATGTCGAGACGTGCGCGTCGCAACGCGTCGCCCGACAGCGGGGTCAGCTCGGTGCCGTTCAGCCACACCTCGCCCGCGGTCGGGGTCAGCGCGCGGGTGATGCACCGCAGTAACGTCGTCTTGCCGCAGCCATTGCCACCGAGCACCACCAGCAGCTCACCGGGACGCACCTCCAGATCAACGTCGATCAGGGCACGCTTGCCATTGGGGTAGCTCAGTGACAGGCCGCGTACGTCCAGCAGCGGCAACACCGGATCAGCTCATCTTTTCCAGATCGATGTTCAGCGTCTTCACCAGGTCGCGGATCTGGTCATAGGCCTTGTCGGTCTGCGGCACGAAGCGCATGCCGCTCAGGCCCATGATCTTGCGGTCGGCCTCGGGCAGGCCGGACAGGTCCAGGGTTTGCAGCACCTGTGTGGCGCGGGCCTTGAACGCCGCCGGCAGATCGCCACGCACGGTGATCGGATCGGTCGGAATCGGGTCGGACTTCCACAGGAACACGACGTCGCCATCCTTGTAGTGTCCGCGCTGCTTCGCCGATTCCAGCTGCTCGCTGTTCAGCTCGCCGGCATCGACCTTGTGGTTGTAGAGCGCCTCGAAGGACGAGGTGTGGCTGCCGGCGTAGATGGGCTTGATATCCTTGTCCGGGTCGAGCCCGGCCTTGCGCAGCCCATAGGCCGGGAACAAATGGCCGGAGGTCGAGGCCGGATCGGAGAAGGCGAAGGAATGATCTTTGATCTCAGCAACCGTTTTGATGCCAGATTGCGGATAGGTGACGATGCTGGCCCAGTAGCTGTCGGGCTTGCCTTCCTTGGTGCCGAACGCCGCCACGGCTTCGGCCTTGGCGATCTGATGTGCCAGCACGTAACCGAGCGGGCCGAACTCGGCGAGCTCCAGCTTGCCGTTGCGCATGGCTTCGATTTCGGCGTTGTAGTTGGTGGTGACGAACACCTTGACTTCACAGCCGAGCTTTTCGCCAATCAGCTTGCCGATGTGATCGTAGATGGGCACGAGCTTGGCGGAGGTGTCGTAAGGCTCGACACCGAGGCGCACTACACCGTCATTCGGGCAGTCGGACGACGCGGCCAGCGCAGGCGCGACGAACCCCAGGGCCGCGACAGCGGCCAGGGCAACCAGCTTATGCATTCTCATGCTCCTCTCCGAGTGGAGCGCGAATTAGCAGCCGGCGGAGACAGCCCTGTTGCGGTCGGGTGAAGCTTTGATGACGGCAGCGCCGGGCAGGTGGCCGGCGAGTGGCGCTATACCTCCGCGCCGAGCGGCAGCATCCACATCAGGTAGTTTCCTGTCCGTAGCTGTAACGTCGGCAGTTCGGCGACGTCCACCAGCTCGGACAGCCGGTCCAGCAGTGCCGGAAGATCGTAGTTGGCATAGATGGCGGCGTCGCAATCCATTCGATAGTCGGGGCCGAATCGAATCGGGTTCACCCGTATCGCCGTGACCCGGAACGCTGCACCGCCGATCGCCGCTTCGCCGCGCAACAGGATGGAGCGATCCTGCGTGGGGCCTTCTTCCAGCAGCTCAGTGGGCCATTCCGGCGCTGGACATGCAACCGTCATTCGAGCCTCCTTTCGGCTTGCTCAGCGGGAGTAGATACGGACGCTGCTCGCGACCTCGTCGGCGATGTGTTCCTTCGTGATGACACCAACAACTTTGTCGGCCCTCGGTCGTCCTGGCCCATCGATCACAAGTCCCATCGTGGCGCGGCGGCGCCACAAACGCGCGATCACATCGAACACCACGGCACTCCGACGCACGACCGTGAAGTTGCGCTGCGCGAGCGTCCCCATCGTGACGTCGCCTGCCGCATTCACCGTCTGCCGCAGGCTGGTGTTCACCCGCAGCACGCCGACGATCATGTTGCCGCGCGTCACGACGACATGGCGCATCCCGGTCCGGCCAACGCACTGGGCCAGGAACTCGTCGAAGGTCACGCCTTCGTCGACCAGCGCGAAGTCCTTCTCCATGGCGTCACTGGCGTTGCGTACCAGGAACATATTGGCATGCAATGCCTTTGGGATTGGATGTCCGCGCCGCACCAGCTTCATGGTGTAGATGTTCTCGCGCGACAGCATGCGGCGCACGCCCAGTCCGACTGCAACGGCCAGCACCATTGGCAGCACGATGTCGTAATCGCGGGTCATCTCGAACACCATGGCGACGGACGTCATGGCCGCGCCGGTGGCGCTGCCCACCATGGTGCCCATGCCGACCATTGCGAAGGCAGGAATGCTGATCGGCAGGCCCGGAAACGCCGCCGACATCAGCGCCGCGAAAGCCCCGCCCAGCGTTGCGCCCATGAACAAGGACGGCGAGAAGATTCCGCCCGATGACCCTGATCCCAGGCTGATAGACGTCGCGAACAGCTTGGAGACGTACAGCAGCAGCAGGAACCCGCCGGCGGCAAGCTGGCCTGCCAGCGTGGCCTGAATTGTCGCGTAGCCGACCCCTTCCACATAATAGTGGCCGGCCCACCGCATCAGCGCATAGATCAGGATGCCGACCAGCAGCATGCCGAACGCGTGACGCAGGTAACGCCCCGGCATTTTATCGAACAGATCCTCTGCCCAATGCAGGCTGCGCACGAAAATAGTGGCCGCGACGCCCATCAGCGCGCCAAGCGCGACATAGAGGACGAGCACCGCCGCGCTGCTGGGCTCGCTTGGCAGCGTGCCGAGGTTGATCGGAACATCGAAGGCGGGCTGGGCGCCGAAGAACAGCCGACCCACGAAGGTTGCGGTTCCTGTCGCGATCGCCACTGGCAGGAAGGTGTTGACGCTGATCTCCGGCATCATCAGTTCGGTCGCGAACAGCACGCCGCCGATCGGCGTGTTGAAGGTGGCGGCGATCCCGGCGCCCGCGCCGGCCGCCACCAGGATGATGCGCTGCCCCATTGCCATGCGGATGACCTGGCCGAAGGTGGAGCCAAGCGCCGAACCGATTTGAATGATGGGACCTTCGCGCCCCACGGCGGCGCCACTGCCGATCGCCAGGGCAGAGGCCAGCGATTTGGCGACAGCGACCACCGGGCGAATAACGCCATTCTGGTAGTAGATCGCGTCCATCACCTCCGGCACGCCGTGCCCCTTCGCTTCGGGAGCGAAATTCTCCACGATGAAGGTGACGCCAAGCGCGCCAATGACCGGCACCAGGATTACCAGAATGCCCCATGGTGCCATCGGCGTGAATACGCTGGAATCGTAGGCGAAGGTGAACTGGCCAAGGAACAACACATTATGCACCAAGCCAATCAGTGCGCGGAACACGACCGCGCCCAGGCCGGTGATCACACCGACAACCAATGCCAGCATGCATAGGAACACCAGCGGCATTGGGCGCGCGTCGTCGATGACGGCACCGGTTGGGGAGCCCGGCTGGACAAGCGTTTCGAGCGGCGCCACCTGTTCGGTCATAGACTGATCCACAACGATGCAATCAACATTCATTGACCCTGATGGCGCCGAGCACAACCGTTGTGAGGAGGTTTTGAACCTTAATCGCCCGCACGTGTCGGTCCGGCGCGGCAATTATCAATTACAACGGCAATGCCAGATGCAGCCTTCCAGGCGGCCATATCGTACCAACGCCAGGGCCGGCGACGTGTCCGACCCGTTTTGGGCGCGCCGGGTTCGCCGCTACACTACCGGCAACAACGTCGCAGGGGACTATCCATGCCAACGGCCATCGGCGGCAACGAGCTCGTCCTGTGCCTGGGCGTCAACCAGCTCCGCACACCGAACGTTGTCAGGAACGCAGCGGCCTGCGGCGCCGACGCAATCTCCGTTGACCTGGAACACAATCCCACTTTGCCGCGGCAGGCCTCTGCATTGCCGCGCTGCGGAAGGGCATCACACCGATCGCGTCACCTCGCACGATCGGCACGACGTCGCACGCATACCTCGTTATCTCACCGGGTGATCGGAGATCTGATACATCCTGAGTGCCGGGCGGGGCGGCGTGAAGCAGATCCGGAAGGTGAAACTCACATAGGCGGCAACCCGGGCACCGCGACGCCGGTGCCTGCCGGGTCTGGTTGATTTGGGTCCGCGCGGATCATCCTCGCCCGGCCAGTCACCGTGTCAGGCCGCAAAGATCGAGCGTGGCAGGACATCCGTTCAGGCGCCCCCGATGTTTTGGAAGGACACGCATCATGTCGCTCTCGTTCACCCCGCTGCATCCGCATTTTGTCGCGCGGGTCGAGGCGTTCGACATGCGAGATCCGATCGACAGCGAGACCGCGCGGAAATTTGAACGTGCCATCGACCGTTATGCCGTTTTGGTGTTTCCTTCGCAGCAGGTGGACGACGCCCAGCAACTCGGCTTCACCGCGCATTTCGGGCCACCCGACATCGGTCGCAAGAAAGCGGTCAAATCCGCCGACGCCCGCATCCCGGAGCAGATGATCGACCTCTCAAACCTCGACGAGAACGGCTACGTCATCGACCCCGCCCACCGTCGGGTCCTCTCCCTGCTCGGCACGCGGCTGTGGCACTCCGACAGTTCTTACCAGCGGCCAGCTGCAAAGTTCTCCCTGCTACGGGCCGTTGCCGTGCCGGCATGGGGCGGTGAAACCGAGTTTGCCGACTGCCGGGCCGCCTACGATGCCCTACCCGAGCCGCTGCGCGCGGAAACCGAGGATCGCTTCGCCGAACATTGGGTGCATCATTCCCGCAGCACGCTGGGCTGGGAACCGACGCAAGCGGAAATCCTCGGTGCCATGGCACCTGTGCGCTGGCCCTTGGTACGCATCCACGCCGGCAGCGGCCGCAGGACATTGTATATTGGCGCCCATGCGCGCCGGGTCATCGGAATGCCGATCCCAGCTGGTCGCATCCTGCTGCGCGACCTGCTGGAACATGCGACCCAGCCCCAGTTCGTCTATCGTCACCATTGGAACCCAGGCGACATGGTGCTGTGGGACAATCGCGCCGTGATGCATCGCGGCTGCCGATATGACCTGTCGCAGGTAAGGGACATGCGTCGCACGACCGTGCTTGACCCGGCGTCGGTGCATGAGCGCGACTGCGAGGAAGTGGCAGACCCCGCCTGACTACGAACTTCGAACCGCCACGACAGACCCGGGGCCGCGCGGCTATGCCCGACTGCCTACCAGCGCGAACATCGCGCCTTGCGGGTCCTTCGCCTGCACGATCCAGCTTCCGCCGGGCACCTGCATCGGGCCGTTTACCACCAAGCCCCCGGCTGCCTGCACGCGTGCCACGGCGGCATCAATATCCGTCACGGCCACATAGTACAGCCAGTACGGCACAGGAACCATCGGAGGCTTGGTGAACATGCCGCCGATTGGATGGTCGCCGGCAGAGAACAACTGATAGGTGCCCATTTCGCCGATATCCACCGCCTCCGCCTTCGTCCAGCCGAACAATCCGCGGTAGAATTCGAAAGCCTGCGGCCAATCAACCGCGAGCAGCTCATTCCAGCCGACGCGGCCTGGCGTTTGCGGCGGAGCAGCAACTGCCGTCTTGTCATCGGCCCAGCGCAGCAGCCCGATCGCGGCCCCCTGCGGATCGGCGATCATGGAGAAGCGGCCGACGCCTGGAATATCCCGTGGTTCCACGTGGACGCTGCCGCCGAGCTGGCGGACCTGGTCGGTCGTGGCGTCGACATCATCGACTGTGACGTAGCCAAACCAAATCGGCAGAATGCCGGATGCGCGCACCGCATCGGGCTGCTGCATCAATCCGCATACCGGCGCGCCCGCCGACGTGAACAGCGTGTATTGCATTTCCGCCATTGAGGCATCTTGCGTGCCCCACTCTGCAACCGCGCCGTAGAATGCAGCGGCGGCACTGGTGTCCGTGGTCATCAGCTCGTACCAGGTGAAGCGGCCGTGGATCTGGGTCATGTCCGATCTCCATTGGTTCGCCGAAGTGGGGCCGTGCGGTAAGCTGCTATGCTCCAGGGCGCATCCGACAGGAACCGACGACAGCATGGCAAAATATGTTGCGGCGATCGACCAGGGCACCACGTCGACTCGCTTCCTCGTGTTCGATCGCTTGGGCAACACCGTGACCATGGCGCAACGCGAGCATCGGCAGATCTACCCGCAGCCCGGCTGGGTGGAGCACAATCCGGTCGAAATTCGCGACACCACCTTCGCGATGGTCGAACAGGCACTGCGCGACGGCGACCTGACCCTCCGCGATCTGGCGGCAGTCGGCATCACCAATCAACGTGAGACGACACTGTTGTGGGATCGTGCCACCGGCACGCCGGTGCATAACGCACTGGTGTGGCAGGACACGCGCACCGACGCGCTGGTGGCCGAGTTCGCGCGCAATGGCGGCCAGGATCGATTTCGCGCGCAGACAGGGCTTCCTCTGGCCAGCTACTTTTCGGCGCTGAAATTGCGCTGGCTGCTGGATCACGTTCCGAATGCCCGGCAGCGTGCCGATGCAGGCGATCTGGCGTTCGGCACCATCGATTCCTGGCTGATGTGGCATCTGACCGGACGTCATGTCACCGACGTGACCAATGCCAGCCGCACGCAGTTGATGAACCTGGCGACACTGGACTGGGATCAGGACCTGCTCGACGCATTCGGCATTGCGCGCGCCGTGCTGCCGCAAATTGTCGCATCATCTGCAGTGTACGCCGAAGCCCGTGATGTCCTGCAGGGCGTGCCGATCGCCGGCATCCTGGGCGACCAGCAGGCCGCGCTGCTCGGCCAGGCCTGCTGCGAACCCGGCGAGGCCAAGAACACCTACGGCACTGGATGCTTTCTGTTGATGCACACCGGCACGTCACCCGTTGCCTCGCAACACGGCTTGGTGACCACGGTGGCGGCAAAGTTCGGCGACGCGCCCGCGACCTACGCTCTGGAAGGCTCCATCGCAGTGACCGGTGCATTGGTGCAATGGCTGCGCGATAACCTGGGGCTCATCCGCAGCAGCGCGGAGGTCGAAACCCTCGCGACATCGGTGCAGGACAATGGTGGCGTGTATTTCGTGCCGGCCTTCTCCGGTCTGTATGCGCCGTATTGGCGAGGGGATGCGCGCGGGCTGATCGCCGGCCTGACCGGCTTCGCCACAGCAGGACATATCGCACGCGCCGCGTTAGAGGCGGCCGCCTATCAGACGGTGGATGTTGTGCGGGCAATGGAACAGGATTCCGGCATCCCGATCCGCACCTTGCGGGTCGATGGCGGAATGGTGGCGAACGCAACGCTGATGCAGTTCCAGGCCGATGTGCTGAACGTGCCGGTGGTTCGGCCGAACTGTATCGAGACCACCGCGTTGGGTGCAGCATACGCGGCCGGGCTTGCTGTCGGCTACTGGCAGAACCTTGAGGAATTACGCGCCGATTGGGCGGAGGCGCGCCGCTGGAGTCCAGTCATGTCGGATACGCAGCGGTCGGTTTTGCTTGGCGCATGGCACAAGGCCGTCGACCGGTCGTTCGGCTGGACCGCGCAGGGCTGATAGCTCCGGCCCGGCGAAATGCAGCATGCGATCGTCGCCATCGACCGGGCGCGCGCTCCGTCACCGAACCTCGCCGGCCTCCCGTCATCATGCGTCCTTGTCGACGGTACCGTCCGGGGCATGCGCCATGGCGACGCACAGCGCTGCCGCCAGGTCTGACCGGGTCAAGGGCTTCTTCAACACCGGGCGACCTCGGTCCGACCAGGAGCGCAACGCATCGGCATCGACATACCCGGTGATCAGCAGCACCCGAAGCTCCGGGCGCAGCGTCGCTGCCTCTGCCGCGAGCTGCGCACCCGTCATCCCCGGCATGGCGTAGTCCGCGAGCAGCAGGTCGAATGGCCCTGCCTCCCGCAGCAATGTCAACGCCGCGGGACCGCCCGGCGCCTCGATGACATCGTGCCCGAGGCTGTGCAGCATCTCGCGCACCGTCTCACGCACGCCGGCATCGTCGTCCACCAGCAGCACCGAGAGCCGCGACATCGTCGCGGGCGTGTCGAGTCTCGTCGCCGTATCTTCGGCGACCGCCGCCACGGCACGCGGCAGATACAGACTGATCGCGGTTCCCTTGCCCGGCGTGCTGTCGATCGTTATGGACCCGCCAGCCTGGTGGGCGAAGCCGTGCACCAGGGACAGGCCCAACCCGGTCCCTTTGCCCGGTCCCTTGGTGGTGTAGAAGGGCTCAAACGCCTTGTCGCGCACGTCGGCTGACATGCCTTCGCCGGTATCGATCACCGCAACCATGGCATAGTCGCCGGGGGCAAGGGCTGCCGCTGTCCGCGGCGCCTCCGCCAGATGCACATTGCGGGTCCTGAACGACAGCGTGCCGCCCGAGGGCATCGCGTCGCGCGCGTTTACCGCCAGATTGAGCAACGCGACTTCCAACTGCACCGGATCCGCCATCGCCGGGCACAGATCATCTGTCAGGTCCAGCCGGAACCGCACCAACGGACCCAGCGTGCGGGTGACCATGTCCGTCATGCCGATGATGATGGCGTTCATATCGACCGGTCGCAGTACCAGATCCTGCTTACGGGAAAACGCCAGCAGATGCGCAGTCAGTTTGGCACCACGTTGCCCGGCCTGCTGCGCAACGGTCAGCAGCCTTCGCAGGCGCGGTTCGTCCACCCGGTTCAGTGCCAGCTCCAGGGAGCCGAGCATAGCCGCCAGCAGATTGTTGAAGTCGTGAGCAACGCCGCCGGTCAGTTTGCCGATCGCATCCAGCTTCTGCACTTGCGCCAGCGCGGCCTCGGTCCGCTGACGCTCTTCGGATTCCGCAGCCAGGCGCTGGTTCGCCTCGGCAAGCGCCTGGGTGCGTTGGGCAACGCGCTGCTCCAGGGTGGCGTTGAACTGACGCAGTCGGTCCTCGGCGTCTACGCGGGCTGCCTCACGTTCCTCCAACGCTTCCGCCAGCGCATTGAGGCCCACCCCGAGGCGAGACAGTTCCGACGTGCCGCCGACGAGTTCAGTGCGTGCGGAGAAGCTGCCCTGTCGCAGCCGCTCGGTGGTGGAGAGCAGAGCCTCGATCGGGGCACTGATGAAGTGACGGCCGATCCAGCCGGCAGCAATGAAGGCCAGTGCCAGGGCAGCGACAATCAGCACCGCACCTTCCCGGGTGGTACGGTGCAGGACGGCAAACGCCGCCTGCTTGGGACGGGCCGCGATCACCTGAAGTTCGGCGCCATCCTGTCCCACCGGGGCACGGGCGACGATCCAGTCATCCCCTTCGGCTTGCTGGTTCGTTGTCACCCCGGTCGTGGTCGCGGTTTCGTTGGTGGTGACCCGCGCCAGCACGACGTTGTCGCGATCCACCACTGTCACTTCGGCATCAGGCGGCAGTTTCGCAGCCAGGTCCTGGGCCAACCAATGCAGGTCGATCGCCACTACCAGCACGCCGAGGACCGTCCCATCATCGGCCAGGATCGAGCGGGCGAGCGGCAGTTCAGGCGCGCAAGTCAGCGGCGAGAGGCTGTACGCGCCAACCGCAAAGCCACGCGTCCGCAGGGCAGTTTCGAAATGCACCGTGCCACCCTCGAACGCGGCACGGCCCGGGTCGCTGGAGCAGAAGGTGCGGCCACTGAGATCGTCGGCACGGATCGTGGCGTAGCTAGGATAGTCCCGGCGCAAACGCGCAAGCCAGGCGGAGCACAACGGCGCATTGTGCTCCAGGATGGGCGGCGTCCGCTCCAGTGCCGAGAGGAACTTGCGTGCTCCGCCGATGATCGTACCGATCTCGTTGGCTTCCGACTGGGCCAGTTCGGCGATCTCTCGCCGCACCTCCGACTCGCGTGCCTGCCGCAGCTGCCACTGGCTGGTGGCCAGCAAGAAAATCGCAGGCAGCACACACGCTCCAGCCAGCAACGTCATGCGGAGGCGGAGGCTCATGAGTCACCATAGCATCGTTCCGGCAAGTCTCCGATCACGGAACCGGGAGATGTTGGTTTTGCAGAACCGTAATTTTTCAGCGACCCGCATCACGATCGAGACACGGCGGCAGGATCAGCCGCGCGGGCGGAGGCTGGGAGTCGACGGCTGGGACGGATCGTCCGGCCAGGCATGCTTCGGATAGCGACCGCGCATATCGCGCCGCACATCGATCCAGCCACCTTTCCAGAAGCCAGCCAGATCGGCGGTGACAGCAACCGCTCGACCCGCCGGCGACAACAGCGAGAGTTGCAGCGGGACCCGCCCGCCCGCCAGGCGCGGCGTGTCGAGCAGTCCGTAGAAAGCCTGGGCCTTGGCAGCCGCAACCGGCAAGGGAGCGGTGTAGTCGATCTGCGCCCGCCCGCCCGGCAGGACCAGATGCGTCGGAAGGTCCCGATCCAGGCGCGATCCGAGCTCCCAGGACAGCAGGCCACGCAGGATGGCCAGCAGATCGAGCCGATCAAGCTCGCTCAGCCTGGACAGACCGACCAGATGTGGCCCAAGCCAGACGCGCACCATGGCCACCAGCGCGGCGTCGGTCAGGTCGGGCCAGTCTGCGTCCGGTTCGAGGGCTCGCATATGCCCGACGCGCGCCTGAAACTGCCGCGCCGCGTCGGTCCAATGCAGCGCCCGCAGAGCATTGGCGGCTGCGGCGTCGGCCAGGGCATCGGCGACGGTCCCCGCGTCTGCGGGCTCGGTTCGGTCACTCAGCACCAGCGCACCGAGGCGCCGGCGGCGACGCGCCAGGACCGCACCCGCCGTGGCATCGAACCCGACTTCCAGGGTCTCGGTGATCCGCCCCGCCAGAACCGCCGGCAATGCGTCGGGATCGAGCGGAGCGGCCATACGAATGCGTGCCGCAGCCTTCAGCTCCAGCGACGCCGCCACCAGCAAGCGCGCATTGGCAAGGGGGTCGGCAAGCGGCAGCCGCGCGCCACCTCCGCCGGACAAGCGAAAGCTGCCGGGCTCCCCGCGGCGCTGGGCGATCCGATCCGGGAATGCGGCGGCGAGCAGCGTGCCAGGCTCACCGGAAGGTTCGGTGTTGGCGGACAGGCCGAGCCGACGCCGATACTGACCGGCGGCTCGGCGGATGCGGGACAGGGCACCGCGATCGGCCGCGGCGTCGCCATGCGTCAGGGCGGCGAGGCGCAGGTCGATTGAAGCCAGTGCATCTGGCGCCCGCAGCGGATCGCGCTCTTCCAGCAAGGCCGCCAGATCGGCGGCAAGGGCGGCGTGGCCCGGCGTTTCCGCCGCGAGCAGCATCGCCGCCAGCCTGGGATGCGCGCCGAGTTGCGCCATGCGGCGACCGGAGTCGGTGATCCGATCGTTCACGTCCAACGCGCCCAATTCTCCCAGCAACGCGACGGCGGCAGCGAGGGCGCCGGCCGGCGGGCGGTCCTGGAACGGCAGATCGGCCGGTGCTGCTCCCCATCCCGCACAGTCCAGAGCGAGGGAGGCAAGCTCTGCTTCCAGGATTTCGGGACGATCGAACGGCGAAAGCCCGCGATGCAATGCCGGCGACCACAACCGGATGGCGACGCCCGGCGCTTCCCGTCCGGCTCGCCCCGCGCGCTGATCCGCCGCCGCCCGGGAAATGCGCAGCGTGGTCAGCCGGGTCAATCCACTGCCAGGGTCCAGGCGCGGCGCGCGCCGCCAGCCGCCATCCACCACGATCCGCACCCCAGGCACGGTGAGCGAGGTCTCGGCGATGGACGTCGCGAGCACCACCCGCCGCGCCGCGCCGGGTTGCAACGCACGATCCTGCTCGCCCGGCGGCAGCTCGCCGTGCAATGGCAACACCAACGCGCCGCAACCCTCCAATCCGGACTGGGTGCGACGGATTTCCCCCATGCCCGGCAGAAACGCCAGAATATCCCCGGTATGCTCGGCCAGAGCCCCCCGCACCGCACGGACCATGGCATCCGGCAGGTCGCGCGGGCCGGCCAGGTCACGCTGGGAATAGCGGATCTCCACCGGGTGCATGCGGCCGGCACTTTCCACCAGTTCGGCCTGCATCAGCGGCGCCAGCCGTGCGCCATCGGCAGTCGCCGACATCGCCAGCAGCCGCAACTCCGGCCGAAGAGCAGTCTGCAGATCGAGGCAGAAGGCCAACGCCAGGTCGGACTCGAGCGAGCGCTCATGCACCTCGTCGAAGATGACCGCCGCGACTCCGTCCAGCCCAGGGTCCGACTGCAGCCGTCGCACCAGCAGGCCTTCGGTGACCACCTCGATTCGCGTGTCGACGGAAACGGCGGAGTCCAGCCGGGTGCGATAGCCGACCGTGCGGCCGACCGGCTCGTTCAACAACGCCGCCATGCGGCTGGCGGCAGCGCGGGTGGCAAGCCGCCGCGGCTCCAGCATGACGACGCGGGCTCGGTCGACCCAAGGCGCGTCGAGCAGGACGAGGGGCACCAGCGTGGTCTTGCCGGCGCCGGGCGGGGCAACCAATACGGCATTGCGTCCGTCTCTGAGGACGGCCGCGAGCCGCGGCAGTGCCTCGGTGACCGGAAGATCGGGAAGAGCGGGCATCACCTTCTCTATAGGCGGCAAGCCGCCCGGCATCGCAATCCCGAGCTGGTCGAATGCGCCGCAAAGGCTCCGGTGGGAATCGCGACACGGCCGCACCGGATTGACCGCTGGCCGGCCCCGAGGCTTCCATATTGCGACTAATTCTTATTTGCGTTAGGCTACGCTCACCATCGCGGAGGTCCCCATGGGTCAGGTCATTCAACTGCGTGGCGGCTCGCCGGATTATCCCGACGCTGCAGCCGAACTCGACACCGCGGAGTGCGTATTCCTGGTTGCGATCCGTTGGTGGGTGACGGATTTTCGGCATAGCAACGATCCGCTGCCGCGTCTCTCCCAGGCATTGGAGAACGCGGGCGCGCATGATGCTGCGTTTTCCATCGACCAGTTGATGGCGCTGATCGCGCGTTCAGCGCGGCGCTCGATCGCTATCCACCACCCGCGATGCCCCGGCCTGGCCGACGATGAGAAGCTGCTACTGCAGGCGGCCAGCCTGGCGCAGGCCGACAAGCCTGACCGGGTGGAATACGTCCTGCGGACGACGCTGGTCAGCGCTGAAGGCGCGGAGTTCGCACGCGGACCGCTGGAGGGTCTCGGCGCTTTGTTTGCCGCCGCCCGACTGAGGTTCCGGCGCCGACGGTCCCTCCTGACGCACTATTCGGAACCCGCGAGGGTTGAGCCATGGCAGCCGCATGCCACCCTCGGAACACGCCATTGACGGAGTTGCTTCATGCAGAGGTGTCTTTCTGTCGGTGTTGCCACGCTGGTCGCACTGATGGCGGCCCATCGCAAAGCCGCGGGCAATCGTGGCGCGCGTTCGGCCGGACTGGACCAGAATGTGGTCGCGGGAGTTCTCCGCGAGCTCGACGTCGATGATCTGACCGCCAAGGATGCGTGGGACGAAAGATCTCCTGCACAGATCGAGAATCGGTGACCCTGCGGTGAGAACCGGTCAGCCGCGTGGCTTGGGCGGTTCGACCGGACCACCCGCCTTCTTCCACGCGCCAAATCCGCTCTCGATATGGGCAACCTTGTCCAAGCCCATGTCCTGCGCGGTCTTGGCGGCCAGGGCCGATCGCCACCCGCCGGCACAGAAGAAAACGAAGCGCTTGTCCTCGGCGAAGACCGGCTTGTGGTAAGGACTTTCCGGATCGATCCAGAATTCCAGCATGCCGCGCGTGCAACTGAATGCGTTCGGCATGCGCCCTTCACGCTCCAGCTCCCGCGGATCGCGCAGATCGACGAAGACCACGTCGTCCTGGTCATGCAGCGCGATCGCCTCCTCGATGGTCAGCGTCTGAATTTCGGCATTCGCCTCCGCCAGCATTTGCTTGAAGCCCTTCTTGATCGGCATGGTTTGCGTCCTTCTCCTCCGGTTCCGCCGGCCATATTCGGCAAGCCTGGTGATTTCGCGCGGCCTCGTGCAAACGTCAGGAATAGACACAGCGTTCACACCATGTCAGCGCACCGCCACCGGGCGCGGTGCCTCGCGACCCCGACGGAACGGCCGCGATAGTCGATCGCCTGCGCCGCGGCTAACCTCTTCCAGTCCGCATCGAGTTTCGGGCGACATCACAGATACTGCGTGCCCAGCCGCTCCGCGTTGTCGCGCCATCTGGGATCCCTGCCAACAATCCCCGTCGCGCCTCGACCCGCTCGCGCTCAGGATATTGCAATGCAACTTGAGCTCTTCATCGACCAAGGGATAGGCAATGCAGTCAGAGGTACGGCGATAGGCCGATCGGCGACGTAGCCGGTCCCGGCCGGATCGAACATCGACAGCTTGTTCATCATCACATAAGGCGCGCGTGAACCACCTCCACATCCACAATCACCGTCGAACCTGCCCCGGACAGGAGCACGTCTATCATGTCCCACTTGCAATCAGCCGCCCTGGACGTTGGTTACAGACATAACGATCAACGCCGACGCCGGTAGCAATGCGCATCGACCATCGTTGCCGAGCCCCGCCGTTACCGGGCGCGACGGCAGCAAGTTCACGTAGCGGGCGCAGGAAGTCCGGATCGAAGATCTTTGTCGCCATGACCTGGCAGCGCCGCATCAAACGGACCTCATCCGGTGCATAATCGGCGATGGCGCGATGGATGGTGCCCAAATGATCCCAGACCAGCAGATCATTTTCGGTCCAGCTATGGATGTGACGGAACTGGGGCTGCAACTGATGTTGGAACAGGAAGTCCAACATCGCGTCGCTCTCCAGCTGGCTGAGTTCGTTGATCCGCACCGTATAGCCAGGATTGCAATACAGGACTTTCCGGCCCGTGATCGGATGGGTCAGGAACAACGGATGCACAACAGGCGGACGACGACGACGCTGTTCGTCGGTCATCGGTGGGCGCGTGCTGGCCTTGTCGCGCCGCATGTGCTCCCAGAACTTTTCAAAATCATGCGTCGCAGTCGCTTTACTCAGTCGCTCCTTCAGCTCCGCTGACAACGCGTCGTAGGCAGCATGCATATTGGAGAACTCGGTTCCACCCAGCGGTTTGCCGTCACGGCGCGGGATGCGAATACCGTACAGTACGTTCACAAAGCCCATGACATCGCGATACGACATGTCGGTGTGCCAGTCCTGACCCGCGTCCGGCAGGCCGATATATTTCCCGTCCTGCTTCAGGTTCGAAAGCGTGCCAACATGGGCGTAAACCTCCTTCGCTACCTCTGGCGTGCCGGCACTCGGTCCCTGAATCTCCCCAAATCGCTCGGAGAAGCGGCGCAACATGCCCATGTCGAGCTGCTGTCCGGGGAAACGCAACACGCCATAACGACCCAGCGCAGCCAGGATATGGGCGAAACTGGATTCATCGAGCTCCTGAGAGACATCAATGCCATGAACGGTCGCGCCAAGCACGGCGCCGGTCGGCTCAATCCTCAACATCGGTGCTGTTCCCTTGGCATTCGGCACGGGACGGCAGCCTAATTGCCGCCGTGCCGGCCGTCCATGCCCGCTCCGGTCGCCGGCGCAAACCACATGGCAGAGACGCTTCGCGACGCCAGGCTACTTCGCCAGGGAGATGAACAATGTTGACGTGGCTTCCCCGCGATCAGGCTCCACCACGTAACCCTTACGCGCCGCCCAGAACAACTTCTGCCAGTATAGCGGCAGGATCCCACCATCTTCCATCGCGATACGGGTGGCATCGGCCAGAAGCCGGTTGCGCTTCGCTTCGTCGAACTCCGATGCCGCCTGCTTCAGGATCGTGTCGAATGCCGGGTTGGAGTAGCGCGCGCGATTGAGCGAGCCGGTCCCCGCCGCCTTGTCATAGGTCGCCAACACCCCGGACAGTCCATTCAGGGAACTACTCGCCACGCTGCCATAGCTGAAAATGAACAGGCTGTATTTCCGCGCCGTCGCGCCTGGTGCGTAGACATTGTATGGCAATGCTTCCACGCCATTCACTCGCAGGCCACCGCGAGAGAACATCTGGCCGAGCGCCTGGCCGATTTGTGAGTCGTTGGGAAAGCGGTTGCTGGAGGTGTGCAGCGTCAGTCCGAAACCATTGGGATAGCCGGCCTCCCTCAGCAGTTGCTTTGCACCCGGCAGATCCAATGCCATCGGTCGCAGTGATGGATCATGTCCGCCCATCCCGTCCGGCACGATCTGGCCGGCGGCCTCCCCTGCCCCGGCCACGACGCGTTCGACGATCGCCTCACGGTTGATCATTTTGGACAGCGCAAGGCGCACCCGGCGGTCCTTCAGCGGGTTCACCTTCAGCGGATTGCCATCCTTGTCGGTCAGGAACGGGCTGTCGTCACGTCCCTGGTCCATCGCCAGGTAGATCATCCGCGTGGACGTGACTGAATACAGCTTCACATCGTCGCGGTTCTGGAATACCGAAATATCCGACGGCGGAATCTGCTCGATCACATCCACCGCACCGGACAGCAAGGCGGCGCTGCGGGCAGCCGGGTTTGATAGAAACTTCAGTGTGACGGTGGAGAATTCCGGCTTGGCGCCCCAGTAATTCGGATTCGCCTCCATCACCACGCGATCACCGTGCAGTGCCTGTTTGAAGCGGTACGGTCCGGTGCCGACCATCGCGCGACCGGAAACAAAATCCTCGGTCGACACCGACGCGCCGAGCTTGGACGGCACGACGAAGATGCGGCCGACCATGTCCATCAACAGCGGCGTCGGCTGGTCGGTATGGATGCGCAGCGTCAGCGGATCGACAACCTCGGTCTCCTTCACCGGGCGCACGAAGCTGGAAAGCGGACCGGGACTGTTCGGCACATCCCGCGCGCGCTTCAATGAGAACGCGACGTCCTCTGCGGTGAACGGCGTCCCGTCATGAAAGGTCACGCCGGGACGCAGCTTGATCTCCCAGGTCAGCGGGTCCAGCAGCCTCCAGGATAGCGCAAGCTTCGGCCGTACCCGCAGCCTGGCGTCGAATGCGATCATGCTCTCGAACATGTTCTCGGCGGTCGCTACGTCGTTGCCGAGATCCGAAAATTGTGGGTCGATCGAGTTCTGCTCGGTCGCCCGGCCGATCGTCAGCTCCGCCGCCATGGCGGGCGCACCCGCCAGGCCCGCCATCAGCAGCGTACAGATGCAGGCATTGATCCAGTTTCGCTTCATGTGAAAGACGCCCCTCGCTCCATCCGCATACCGCGGGAGTTCGAACCCCCGCGACCCATTGGCACTTAGGTAACACCAGACCGGCGCAGAACGCGAAATTGGCGTCGTGCCCATCGGCGCGTATCCTGTTGTGAAGCAACCATCGCAGGGAGGACACAATGAAGGTCGCCGTCATCACTGGCAGCAACGGTTTGATCGGCCAGGCTACCTGTCGACGCCTGGCGCAGTCAGGGCATCTCGCAATCGGGATCGATGTCGGCGCGGAAGGTGCCGGAAACTGGCCGCACTACTCATGTGACCTCACCGACCTCGATCGGATGGCGGCAACACTGGAGACGATCGAACGGCACCACGGCCTGATTCGCGTCCTGTTCAATAATGCCGGCGTCTACATGCCAGAAACGACCTATCTGGATGTGCCACCCGAGCAGTTTGACAAGACGATGGCAGTCAATCTGCGCGTGCCGTTCTTTGCCTCGCAATGGGTCGCGAAACGGCTGATCGCCGCCGGCCAACCTGGAGCCATCGTCAACACCGCATCCTCGGCCGGCCAGCGCGGCAGCACGGTGGTGGAATATGGTGCCTCCAAGGCCGCCGTGATCAACCTCACCCGCAGCCTGGGTGCGCAACTCGGCAAGCATGGCATTCGCGTCAATGCCATCGCTCCTGGCCTCATCAACACGGCGATGGGCGCGCGCACGCCGCAGGTCGCCAAGGAACGCGCCAGGACCAGCGCACTCGGTCGCGCCGGCGAACCCGAGGAAATCGCCTCCGTGGTGGACTTCCTCGTCAGCGATGCCGCTTCGTTCATCACCAGTGCAACGATCGATGTGAACGGCGGCGCCTAGGCAGCAGTCCGCAGTCACGCTTTGTGGTGGGACGCGCGCAAGCGTCGGCGCGTTATCCCCGAAACCCCCATCAAGGGGCGCTGCCCGGTGAATTCCCGCCAAGGGCACAGCCCTGTCGCGTAAATAGAGGTAGTGGAGCGGCGGGTGTAGAAGGAGTTCCCCCAAAAAGCCCTAAATGGAATTTTCTGCCAAAGCGGTGCGGGCTCGGACGCTGGGCGACTTGGAACCGAACCGGGTTGCAAAGGCGAACCTTTGCCGGGGGTTCAGGAGGCAACGCCTCCTGGTCGAGTTCGCGGCACCGCCCCGACACTTGCTGCGTCCCAACAGCGGGATGTTGGCACGGGCTGCGAACGTCTGCTTAGCCGGCGACAAGCCGTTAAGACGCGGATTGCTTTGCCAGCGCCTGCCCCATCGCCCGTGAGATCTCCGCGACCATCGCCGCATAGGCGGGATCCAGGCGGGTTGCCTCGGCCGGAGGCAATCCGGAACGGATCTCGCGCTCGATGCGTCCCGGCCGCGGTGTCATCAATACGATGCGTCGCGCCAGGAATGCCGCCTCGTAGATCGAATGGGTCACGAACACCACGGTGCACCGCATCGATTGCCACAGCGCGAGCAGATCGGCCTGCAACCGATGACGGGTGAATTCATCCAGTGCGGCAAAGGGTTCGTCCATCAGCAGCAGGCGGGGACGAGTCACCAGGGCGCGCGCAATCGACACCCGCATGCGCATGCCGCCGGATAACTGGCGTGGGCGGGATTGCTCGAACCCGGTCAGTCCGACACCAGCGAGCGCTGCGTGCACCGCCGGCATCGCCTCTGACCGTGCCACACCGCGCAGGCGCAGCGGCAGGTAGACATTATCCTCCGCCGTGGCCCAGGGCAGCAGCGTCGCATCCTGGAACACGAAGCCTGCTTCCCCCGGCGTCGGGGCGTGGCCGGCATCCCAGCTCAGCACGCCGGCATTTGGCCGATCCAGCCCCGCAATCAGCCGCAACAAGGTCGATTTGCCGCAGCCGGACGGACCCAGAAGCGCAACGAAATCGCCGACCTCCAGACGCAACGAGACGTCGCGCAAGGCCTCGACGCTGCCACGGAAGTGGCGGCCGACGCCTTGGATCGTCAGCACCGCGCGTCCTGCCGAGCTCCGCCACGCTGATGCTCGGCGCAAGGTGGCCGGTTCACCCTCCGCCACGATAGGCAATGCCAGCAGACACCCCAGACAGCGCCGCTGGGTCCTCCGGAAAACCAGGCGGATGGCTCGGATCGCTGCATGCCGCACTCCAGTCGGATGGCCTTTCGCGGCCGGGTCTCGCAGAATGCCGCGACTGCATGCGGAGACAAGATGGCTGACACGTTGAGTTTCGGTCTTGCCGGGCGGCGCGCGATCGTCACCGGCCACAAGGGCGGCATCGGTGGCGCCATCGCCGCCACCTTGGAAGCCGACGGCGCGCTGGTGACGGGTCTTGACTTGCCGGATTTCGACCTGGCCGACACCGAGACCCTGGAATCCCGCGCCGCCACGTTGGTGGAGAGTCTCGGCCCGATCGACATCCTGGTGAACAATGCCGGTGTCACCGTGCTGGGCAGCGTGCTGGAAACGTCGCTGGCAGAGGTCGAGCGCGTGTTCCGGGTCAATTTCCTCGCCGCCTATGCACTGATGCGCGCGGTGCTGCCAGACATGGTGCGGCGTCGGCGCGGCGCCATCGTGAATATCGCCTCCGACCAGGCGCTGATCGGCAAGCAGGTCAGCGCCGCCTATGGTGCCAGCAAGGCGGCGATCGCTCAGCTTTCCCGCAGCGCCGCGCTGGACTGGGCCCGCTTCGGCGTGCGGGTGAACTGCATTGCGCCCGGCAGCACCGACACGCCCATGCTCGCCATGGTGATCGGCGATCTGGCGAAGCAATACCCCGACCGGTTCCCCACCTCCTCGATCGAGGCCTATCGCGCCGGCGTGCCGATGGGCCGCTTCGCCCGCCCCGAGGAGATCGCCGCCACTGTCGCATTCCTGGCCTCCGATGCGGCCTCGTTCATCACCGGCGTGGTGCTGCCGGTGGACGGCGGAACCACCGCCGCATGAGCCGGCGCGTCGCGCTGGTCACCGGCGGCACACGCGGCATCGGTCTCGCCATCGCCACCCGCCTGGCTGCCGAGGACTGCCAGGTGATCGTCGCCGCGCGGACCCCGCCGGCGCACTGCGCCTTCACCTTCCATCGTTGCGACGTCGCCGATGCGGAAGCGGTAACCGCGCTGTTCGCCGGCCTGCCCCGCCTGGACGTGCTGGTGAACAACGCCGGCGTCGCCGGCACCAATGCACTGGATGGCGACGACGCACTCTGGCACGCCATCATCGCCAGCAACCTGCACGGCACCTATCACTGTTGCAAAGCGGCCCTGCCCCTGCTGCCGGACGGCACCGGGCGCATCGTCAACATCGCATCCGTGCTGGGCCTGCGCGGCGTGCCGGACCAGACCGCCTACTGCGCCGCCAAGCACGGCGTGGTCGGCCTCACCCGCGCATTGGCCCTCGCGCTGGCGCCGCGTGGCATTACGGTGAACGCGCTCTGTCCGGGCTGGGTGGATACGGATATGGCGCGGCAGCGGTTTGCCGAACTCGGCATCACCGCCGCACAGGCCGCCCAGGGTGTCCCGACGGGGCGGATCACGACGCCAGATGAGATCGCGGATACCGTTGCCTGGCTGGTTCGGCCGGAGGCCCGCAACATCACCGGCCACGCCCTGCCGATCGAGGGCGGCGGCCTGGCGCTGCCCTGACCAATGCATCGCCCGCACCGGTCGACATCAGCACGCATTTGCGCATGACGGACGGCAGGGCTTCCTCCGCGAGCCGGTCGAGCGGGCGCAGGAATCCCTCCGCCGCGATCTGCGGGACGACCGCGGCGTATAGGTCGATTGTCAGTTCGAAATGCGTGAAGCCATGTCGGACCTGGCCGGCGAGGCGCCAGTCGGCCGCCATCGGGGCGTGAGTCAGGGCCTCGCCGCGCGACCAGGCGGCGTCTCGCCACGGCGTGCCCGGCAGTTCGGTCATGCCGCCGAGCAAACCCTCCGTCGCCCGCCGACGCAGCAATACCTGTCCGGCCTCATCCTGCAGCCAGAAATGCACCCCCTGCCGCAAGGGCCGCGCCCGCTTCGGCGCCTTGCGTGGCAAGGACGCGGCGATACCAAGCCGGCGGCCCTGGCATTCCGCCATCCAGGGACACAGGGCGCAGGTCGGCGTCGCCGGCGTGCAGACCGTTGCCCCCAGATCGAACAGGGCCTGGGCAAAATCGCTAGGCCGAGCAGTCGCCGCCGGATCGTTACCCAGCCGCTGGGCCAGCATGTGAACCGCCGGCTTCGCGGCGGGCAGTGCCTCGGTCACCGCCCACAACCGAGTCACCACGCGTTCCACATTGCCGTCGACCGGCACCGCCGGCAGGCCAAAGGCAATCGCGCCCACCGCCGCAGCAGTGTAGCGGCCGATTCCCGGCAAAGCCCGCAGGCCCTCCAAGTCGCGCGGAAATCCCCCCGCCGCCACCGCCGCCTGGGCGCAGGCATGCAGGTTGCGGGCGCGCGCGTAATAGCCAAGTCCGGCCCAGGCCGACAGCACCGACTCCAACGGCGCCGCGGCCAATGCGGCCAGGGAAGGGAACCGGCTTACGAAGTTTTCAAAGTAGGGTATGACCGCAGTTACGGTCGTCTGCTGCAGCATGATCTCGCTCAGCCAGACCCGGTAAGGATCCGGCTGGTGCCCGGGCTCGCTGCGCCAGGGCAAACGGCGCCGGTGACGGTCGTACCAGCGGAGCAGCGAGTCGGCGGGAGCGATGGCGAAGCAGGACACGCGATCCGGTATGACAAGCGCGCCGCGGCACGTCTATGGGCCGCGGCCGATCGGCGCGCTGGTGCCGCCACTGACCCGACCCGCGTTCCGCCGGTTCAGCCCAGCGACGGCACAGGTCATCGCCGACTGGGACACGATCGTCGGGCCCGCCCTTGCCGCTGTCACCACACCGCAACGGCTGACCGCGGCGCAGCTCACCATTGCCTGCAGCGGGCCGATCGCAATGGAGCTGCAACACCTTGCAACCGAGCTGATTGCCCGCATCAACACCCACCTCGGCAGTGCGACGGTGAAGGCCCTGCGCTTCGTGCAGACCAGGACCTCCGCCCCGGCAGCGCCCGTGTCGTCCCCGGTGACCCCGGCCCATATCGCACCCCAGGCCGAGGCGGCCGTCGCAGGGCTGCCGCCGGGTGACCTGCGCACTGCGCTCGCCTCGCTCGGCCGCGCGGTGTTGGGGGCCGAGGCACGGACGAAACGCTAGACGTGCCGATCCAACCATGCGTAGAACACTATATATAGAGGTTCCGATGCTTCTGACTCGCCGCGTCCTGCTACCCATCGTTGCCGCCGGCCTGGTCGCGCCGGGCTTGGTGCAGGCTGCTGAATCCGACCCGCGCGCAGAGCGCAGCGTCGGCAAGCCGGACGCAAAAGTGGAGGTGCAGGAATTCTTCTCGCTCACCTGCTCCCACTGCGCGGCCTTCGCGCAGCGAGACGTTTCCGCAGATCCAGTCGCAGTTGATCGACACCGGCAAGCTGCGCTGGGTATTCCGCGACTTCCCGCTCGACCAGGTGGCGCTGACCGCGGCGATGGTGGCGCGCTACCTGCCGCCTGACCGGTATGAACCCTTTGTGATGGCGCTGTTCGCCAACCAGGACCGCTGGGCCTTTGCCCGCGGCATCAACACCACCGAGGAACTGTGGAAGACCGCCGCCCTCGCCGGGATGGGCCGCGACACCTTCGACAAGGCGATCGGCGATACCAGCCTGCGCACCTGGATTTTGCAGCAGCAGGATGAGGCGCAGAAGAAGTGGGGCATCGACTCGACTCCGAGCTTTGTGGTGAACGGCAAGAAATACACCGGCGAGATGAGCTTCGACGCCTTCCGTAAGCTGATCCCCGACGTAACCGCAAAGGAGCGCCGCTTGCCTGTCAGTTTCCGCCGCCTCCGCATTGTCGGGTTCAAGAGTTTCGCTGAACCGGTCAGCGTCGAGATCATGCCGGGACTGACCGGCATCGTCGGGCCGAACGGCTGTGGCAAGTCGAACGTGGTGGAAGCGCTGCGCTGGGCGATGGGCGAGAACAGTGCCCGGCCATGCGCGGCGGCGAGATGGACGACGTGATCTTCGCCGGCACCGCCGGCCGGCCGTCGCGCGCACCTGGCCGAGGTCACCGTCTTCCTGGACGACACCGCCGGCGTCGCGCCGCCGCCGTTCCATCGAGGAGTCCGGAACTCCAGGTCAGCCGGCAGATCGAGCGCGGCAGCGGCAGCACCTACCGGGTGAACGGCAAGGAGGTGCGGGCGCGGGACGTGCAGACGCTGTTCGCCGACCTCGCGTCCGGTGCACGCGCCTCGGCCATGGTCAGCCAGGGACGCGTCGGCGCGCTGGTCGGTGCCCGGCCGGAAGATCGCCGCATGGTGCTGGAGGAAGCCGCCGGCATCACCGGTCTGCACGCCCGCCGGCACGAGGCGGAGCTGAAGCTGCGCGCAGCCGAGGCGAACCTGGCGCGCGCCGAGGACCTGCGGGGGCAGCTGGAGTCGCAGCTAGCCGGATTGAAGCGCCAGGCGCGCCAGGCCAGCCGATATCGCAACCTGTCCGGCGCGATCCGTTCCGCCGAGGCGGAGCTGCTGTCCATTCTGCGCGCACGGGCGGAGGCCGCGCGCGATGCGGCGGGTGCGGCGCTGCATCGAGGCGCGGGTGGCTGTTTCCGCCGCCGACCGAGGCCGTCGGTGCACGGCCGGCGAGCAGGCCACGCCAAGCCGCAGCGCAACTGCCGGCACTGCGCAATACCGAGGCAGAGGCCCGCACCCAGCTGGAACGGCATCGGGTCGCGCAGGAGCAGATCGCGGACGAGGAGGGCCGCGCCCGCGCCGCGCTGGCCGAAGCCGACACGCCGGCTGGAGCAGCTCGGCCGCGACCTGACCCATGCCGAACAACTCAGCCGCGACGCGGCAGCCGCAGAAGCATCGGCTGGGAGCCGAGGATCGCGGCTGGCCGAGGCCGCTGCCAGCCACGAGACGCGCGCCGACGCGGCGGAATGCCGCGGCAGCGGAAGCGGCGGATGCGGTCCGCGAGGCCGAGGCCGCAGCCCATCGTGCGACCGAAGCCGCCGCCGAGGCGAATGCCCGCCACCAGGCGGCAACGCAGATTGCTGCCACAGGCTGAGCAGCGTGCCCGCCGTGCCGGCGGAGCAGTCCGCGCGGCTGCAGGACGAACGCAGACCGGATCGACGCGCCAGCAGGTCGACCCGGCGCGGGTTGCCGCGGCGGGCGAAGAGCAGGCAGCAGGCCGAAGCCGCACTGGCCGCCGCACGGGCGGCGCTGGATGCGGCAGAACAGGCGCGTGCCGCCGCCGCCGCCGCTTGGCCGCGGCACGGGAAGCCCAGTCCGGCGCCGAATTCCGCCCGCGCCACGGCTGGCCGCCGAGGCACGCGCGCTGTCCGAAGTGCTGGCGGTGCGGGATGGCGAGCGCTGGCCGCCGATGGTCGATGCGCTGACTGTGCCCGCCGGACTGGAAACGGCGCTGGGCGCGGTGCTGGGCGAGGAACTGACCTCCGCGCTGAACCCCGACGCCGCGCGGCATTGGCGCGAGCTGCCGCCGTTCGACCCGGTCCCGGCACTGCCGGCCGGCGCGACACCGCTTGTCGAGCCTGGTTCAAGGCCCGCCGGCACTGGCACGTGCCCTGTCGCAGATCGGCCTGGTCGATGACGGGGCGAAACCGGCGATTCACGACAGTCCGATCTGGCACCCGGCCAGGTTCTGGTCTCCCGCGAAGGCGCGATCTGGCGCTGGGATGGCTATACCATTCGGGCCGGCACGCCGACCGCGGCCGCGGTTCGACTGCAGCAGCGCAACCGGCTGGCGAAGCTTCAATCCGAGCTGGCAGCGGCGGAGCAGGCCGCACAGGCGGCGACTGGCAGCGCGCCAGCAAGCCGAAGCCGCTGCGCAGACTGCCACGGCCGAGGAACAGCGCAGCCCGGTCGCGCGCGGCGTGACATCGAGCAGCGGCTGGAGCGCGCGCGCGCGGCGCTGGCCCGCGCTGCGCGCAGCAGGCCGCGACCGCCGCCGCGCGGCTTGCCGCATTGGACCAGCAGATCGAGCACCATCACGGCGAAAGCGGCAGGAGGCCGACGCCGCCCTGGCCCGCGCGCGGCGACGCGCAGGCCGCCCTGCCCGACCTGAGCTGCGCTGCGCGGCGGCGGTGGAGCAGGCCCGGGCCGCGCTGACCGCCGCGCGCTCCCGCGAAACCGCCGCGCGCACCGAACGCGACACGCTGGCGCGCGAGCACGCCGCCCGCGACGGCCCGGCGCGACAGCGCATCGCCGCGCGAACGGGCCGACTGGCAGGCCGCGTGCCAAGGATGCGGCCGTGCCGGGTCGACCGACCTGAGCGGCGCGGCGCGATGCGGCGCAGGCCGAAGCACGCCGGCGCTGGCAGGCGCGCCCGGCCGAGATCGCCGCACGCCGGGCGGAGGCGCTGGACGCCTGCAGGCCGCCGAAGCCGCCCACCGGCGCGCCGCGCAGGAACTGGCGCGATGCGACCCAGACGCTCGGCGAAGCGGACCGCGCCGCGCGTGCGGCCGAAGCCGCGCTGGCTGCTCGCGCGCGAGCAGGCGGTGCGCGCCGAGGCCAATGCCGCAGCAGGCCGACCACGCCTGGGGCACTGTCGCCGAACGCATCCTGGATCGGCTTGGCGCCGACGCCGCCCTGCCCGACCCGCCGGCTGAACTGTCCGCCGAAGATCGAGGACAAGGCCCGCCGCCGCCACGAGCGCCTGGTGAAGGAGCGCGAGGAGATGGGCCCGGTGAACCTGCGCGCCGAGGTCGAGGCCGAGCGAAGTCGAGCAGCAGATCGCCACGATCGACCGCGGAACGCGAGGAACTGACCACCGCGATCGCCAAGCTGCGCGGCTCGATCGGCCACCTGAACCGCGAGGGCCGCGAGCGGCTGAACGCCGTGTTCCAGGAAGTGGATCGGCAATTTCCAGGCGCTGTTCACCCGCATGTTCGGCGGCGGCGCGCGCGCATCTGGCGCTGGTCGGTTCCGACGACCCGCTGGAGGCCGGGCTGGAAATCTACGCCCAGCCGCCGGGCAAGAAGCTGGCCACGCTGTCGCTGCTGTCGGGCGGCGAGCAGGCGCTGACCGCGCTGTCGCTGATCTTCGCGGTGTTCCGCTGCAATCCGGCGCCGATCTGCGTGCTGGACGAGGTCGACGCGCCGCTGGACGACGCCAACGTGGACCGGTTCTGCACGCTGCTGGAGGACATGGTGCGGGAGACCGCAGACCCGCTTCCTGGTGGTGACCCACCACCCGCTGACCATGGCGCGGATGGACCGGCTGTATGGGCGTGACGATGCAGGAGCGCGGCGTGTCGCGGCTGCTGTCGGTGGACCTGGAGCGGGCGACGGAGATGGTGGATCAGCCGCGCATGGCCGCGGAGTAGCGGCATCGGGGCTTTATCCCGGACCCTACCAGGAGACGTTGCCTGCTGGATCTCCCAGCAAAGGCTCGCCTTTGCAATCAATTCCATTTTGGGTGGCGAGGGCGCGCAAGCGCCTCGGACCATGGGATCATCGGGGAAGAACCGCCTTGCCACCCCAAAGTGGATCGGTCCCAAGGGCGGGCCCTTGGCGGGGATTCAAGGGGCAGCGGCCCTTGATGGGGGGCCGGGGACAACGCATCCGACGCTTGCGTGTGTCCCACTCCATGAGATTGCCCTTGCAACCAGCCTTCTGATTGGTGATGCTGCGCGGCATGGGAACACCAGCCGCCTGCGTCGGTGATATGCATGTCTGCCCGATGGTTACCGGGATCGTGCCACATGTGGGCGGGCCGGTACTGCCGCCGGCTGGCCTCACCGTGCTCGCCATGGGCCGACCGATCGCGCGGGTCGGCGACATGTGCACCTGTGTCGGCCCGCCCGACGTGATCGTGGTGGGAAATTTCACCGTGCTGGCCATGGGTCAGCCGGCGGCCCATCTGGGCTCCAACACTGCGCATGGCGGTGTCGTGATGGGCACCGCAGCCACCGTCCTGGTCTGACCATCCACCTCGGCTGCTGCTGCATGGCGGCCACGTCACGACCGTGATTGACGGACCACCCCGCCCGGGTCCACCGGTGCGACCATGCTGCGTCGCTTTGAAGCCCTGCTCGACCCGACCGCCCGCTATCCGGACCCGCCACCTCATGCGGGCCTGCTCCAGTTCTATTGGCATTTCGTGCGCCAGCAGCGCTGGCTGGCTGCGGCGCTGTTCCTCGGGGGCGGCCTGATCGCATTGCTCGAACTCGGCCATCCCGGCCTTCATCGGCCGGGTCGTGACGCTGGTCTCCACGCACCGCCCGGAGACCTTGCTGCACGACGCCTGGCCTCAGCTCGCCTTCATGGCCGGCGTGCTGCTGGTGGCGCGGCCTGGCGTGTTCCTCGGCTACGTCGTCCTGGTGAACCAGATCGTCAATCCGGGCCTGTCCAACATGGTCCGCTGGCAGAACCACTGGCACGTGGTGCGGCAAAGCTGGACGTTCTTCCAGAACGACTTCGCCGGACGCATTGCCAACCGGGTCATGCAGACCGGGCCGGCGCTGCGTGAAAGCCTGGTGATGACCTTCGACGCCGCCTGGTACATCATCGTCTATGGCAGCAGCGCCGTGGTGATGCTTGCCTCCACCGACTGGCGGCTCGCTGCGCCCATGGCGCTATGGTTCGCCTGCTACGCCGGCATGCTGAGCTGGTTCGTGCCGCGGCTGCGCGACCGCTCGCGCCACGTCTCGGAAATGCGATCGCAGCTCACCGGCCGCGTGGTGGACAGCTACACCAACATCCTGACCGTGAAGTTGTTCGCCCGTGCTCGTGACGAGGACGGGTTCGTGCGCGACGCGATCGACGACCACACCACGGCATTCCGCAATCAGACGCGAATGATTTCCGGCTATACCGTCACGCTCAGCCTGATGAATGCAATGCTGGTGGTCAGCACGGCCTGCGTCGCGATCTGGCAATGGGGCGAAGGGCGGATTTCGGTGGGTGCGGTGGCGACCGCCATGCCATTGGCCTGGCAACTCACCAACATCTCCGGCTGGGTGGCACGCAACGTCACTGCGGTGTTCGAGAACGTCGGTACGGTGCAGGACGGCATGCGCTCGATCGACGTACCGCGACAGATGCCCGATCCGCCAAACGCCGCCGAGCTGCGGGTGGAGCGCGGGGAAATCCGCATCGAGGACCTGCATTTCGACTATGGGCGCATTCGTCCTGCCAGGCCGCGCGAAGACCGTCCGGCAGGCGTGCTGCACGGCATCGATCTGACCATCGCGCCAGGCGAGCGCGTAGGTCTAGTCGGTCCGTCGGGCGCCGGAAAATCGACGCTGGTGAACCTGCTGCTGCACTTCTTCGAAGCAGAACGCGGACGCATCCTGATCGACGGGCAGGACATCGCGACGGTCACCCAGGAAAGCCTGCGGGCGCAGATCGCGATGGTGACACAGGACACCTCGCTGCTGCACCGTTCGATCCGCGACAATATCCGCTACGGCCGACCCGACGCGAATGAGGCGATGATCGAGGATGCCGCACGCCGGGCCGAAGCTCATGACTTCATCCTCGGGCTGGAGGACTGGCACGGCCGGTCTGGCTACGATGCACATGTCGGGGAACGCGGGGTGAAACTGTCGGGCGGCCAGCGTCAGCGCGTGGCGCTGGCCCGCGTGATCCTGAAGGACGCGCCGATTCTGGTGCTGGACGAGGCGACCTCGGCCCTGGATTCCGAGGTCGAAGCGGCCATCCAGGGCCAGTTCGATTCGCTGATGCAGGGCCGCACGGTGATTGCGATCGCACACCGCCTGTCCACCATTGCGCGGATGGACCGGCTGGTGGTGCTGGATCGTGGCCGTATCGTGGAATCCGGATCACATGCCGACCTGCTTGCTGCCAACGGCACTTATGCGCGGCTGTGGCGCCATCAGTCCGGCGGGTTCATGCCGGAACTGGCGGCGGTGAAGTAGCTTCGCGGTTCCTATGCCGCTCGGCGCTTACCCTATGCTGCTCGGTGGTTGAGCAAGAACTGCGCCGGTGCGCGATCCGCCTCGCGAATATGGCTGCCGATCCAATCGGCAATGAACTCGAACGCCAGGTTTGCCGGCCGCCGGGTCATCGGCGCTGAGCGCCTTGCGGGTGGTTTGCAGGCGCGTCAGGAATTCCCGATGGCGCTTGCGATGCTCGTTGAGAGCGGGATTTCCCTGCCGCTGCATCAATGGCTCTTCCTCGGCGAAATGCTTGCGCATTTCTGAGTCGAAGGCTTCCGCCATGTCCCGTGCAGCCGCCTGCCCTTCATCCTCCATCATCCGGCCAAAGAACCGGTTCAGCCGCTCGAGCTCCTCCTGGTGCTGGCGATCGATCTCGGGGACGCCGACGCTGAGTGACGAATCCCACGCGATCCGCCGCGATGAACCGGTGTCGGAACGCACCTGGCTCAGAAACCGTCCGACCTGATCACCCAGCGAGTCAGCTTCCACCGACAATCCGTCCGCGGACGTCTTGATAGCAGTGGCCGCGGAGCCGGTATCCGCCGTGACCAGGATGAAGCCAAACGCCAGTCGAACACTGATTCGAGCACTGGTGAACCACCGCATGGCCGCTTCCCTGAGACACAGCTCAAGCGATTCATGTGCGTGGGATGTTACTACTTCGCCAATCGCGCCTCGGCTGAAGCCAGGTCTCTCTCGCAGGCCGGAACAGCCGGCTGCCGCAACCCGGAATGCTATTCAAACGCGGCGACCGACACTGCGTCGGCGCAAACGAGTGTCACCCGGCGGGTCGCCTCAGGCCGCGACTGACAGGGGCTCGGACGCCGCCTCGTGCCAGCTCATGGCATCGGCAAACAAGGCACGCAGCAGCTGATTGTTCAGTGCGTGGCCGGAACGATGGGCCACGAACCGACCATGTAGCATGCCGCCGGACAGGGCCAGGTCGCCGACCGCGTCCACCAGCTTGTGGCGGGCAAACTCGTCCGGCATGCGCAGTCCGCCCGGGTTCAACACGCGGTCCTGGTCCACCACGACCGCATTGTCCAAGGTGCCGCCCAGCGCCAGGCCGGCCGCTTGCAACGCCTCGACTTCCTCCAGCAGGCCGAACGTGCGGGCCTGGGCAAGTTCGCGGCGAAAGCTGTCCGGGTTGAGTTGCAGCGACAGTGACTGCCGTCCGATCGCCCGGGCGGCGAAGTCGATCGACAACGCCATGTCCAGACCGGGAGCCGTCCCGGTCGCGGGAAGCAGTTCGGCGAATGCCTCGCCGTCACTGACCCGCACGGGACGCAAAATCTGGACCACCCGGCGCGGTGCTGCCTGTTCAACCACGCCGGCACAATCCAGAAGAAACACAAACGGAGCGGCGGATCCGTCCAGGATCGGAACTTCCGGGCCGTCCAGCTCGATCAGCACGTTGTCGATGCCGGTTCCGGCGAGCGCAGCCATCAGGTGCTCGACCGTACCAACCCGTGCCGATGCCCATCGCTCATCCGCCAGGACCGTGGACAGCCGGGTGTCCACCACCCGATCAAAACGAGCCGAGATGTCACGCCCCAGGTCGGTGCGACGGAAAACAATGCCGTGATTGGGTTCCGCCGGATTCAGCGTCAAGCTGACTCGCCGGCCGGAATGCAGACCCGTGCCGACGCAGCCGATGGCGCTCTTCAGGCTGTGCTGGCGGCACTCCAAACTGTCCCGGATCGGCATCATCTGCGACGTGTGCCCCTCGCCTCGTTTCACAACGGCGCGGTGATGGAAACCTCCGCGTCGTATGTGAAACTAGGCACTGGGCCAGGCCATGGCGAGTCTAAGCTTTGTTGCCGAATGTTTCCTTGCAGCCCATTGATTTTACAAGTTTCGCTGCACTGCAAATCACGAAGACTGGCGACGCAGGAAGGCCGGGATGTCCAACGCCGCATCATCGGTCGCAGCAAGCCGCACCGAAGCCCGTGGCGGCTCGGGGCGCGCCTCGGTCATCGCCGGCTCCTGTCGGGGCGCCGTTGCGTCCGCCGCTGGCCCGCCCGCCCGCCGGCGGAATGCGCCGGTCACCGTACTAAACAGGCTGGGACGGGCCGGCTCACCCGCATTCGGCATGACAGCCGACGCCGGCGGCGCTGCTGTCGGACGCGGTGCCTCGGCAAACAAACCGCGGGGTGCGCCCTGGGCCTGTGGTGCCGAACGCACGGCAGCGAGATGCGACGGTTGAGACTGACCAGGCAGCATGCTGGCGGATGCCGGCTGTGCCGACTCCATGACCGACATCATCGCCAGCCCCGAGTCCGGCTGAGACTGTGCGGATGCCTGCCGCAGCGGCTGCGCCATCATCACCGGTCCCTGGGCTGCAGGGGAGGCTGACTGCATCGCCATTGCCGGCTGTGCGCCGGGCATCGGGATCGGTTGCGGCGCCGGCATGACGCCGCCACCGCCGACCGCCACCAGCCGCGGCCGTTGTGCATCCGCCTTCGGTGTGTCGATGCCGGTCGCCACTACAGATACGCGGATCCGCCCGGACAGGGTCTCGTCGATCGCCGAACCGAAGATGATGTTCGCCTCGTCATCCACTTCCTCGCGGATGCGGTTGGCCGCCTGGTCGACCTCGAACAGGGTCAGATCATCGCCACCGGTGATGTTGATCAACAGACCACGGGCGCCCGCCATGGAGGTGTCCTCCAGCAGCGGGTTGCTGATCGCGGCTTCCGCCGCGCGAATGGAGCGGTTCTCGCCCTCCGCCTCGCCGGTGCCCATCATCGCCTTGCCCATCTCCGCCATCACGGTGCGGATGTCGGCAAAGTCCAGGTTCACCAGACCAGGTGCCATCATCAGGTCGGTGACACCACGCACGCCCATGTACAGAACCTGGTCGGCCATCTTGAACGCATCCTTCCAGGTAGTGCGTTCATTGGCCATTCGGAACAGGTTTTGGTTCGGGATCACGATCAGCGTGTCGACGTATTGCTGCAGTTCCTCGATGCCCTGATCGGCCGCGCGAGCGCGACGCGAACCCTCGAAGGAGAACGGCTTGGTCACCACGCCGACGGTCAGGATGTTCCGCTCCCGCGCCATGCGCGCGATGACCGGCGCCGCTCCGGTGCCGGTGCCACCGCCCATGCCGGCGGTGATGAACACCATGTGCGCACCGTCGAGATGACGGTACAGTTCGTCGGCCGCCTCCTCGGCTGCGGCCTTGCCGATTTCCGGTTTTGCGCCGGCTCCCAGCCCCTGCGTGATATGCGGTCCCAGCTGAATCCGCCGATCCGCTCGGCTGTGCATCAACTGCTGCGCGTCCGTGTTGGCAACAACGAACTCCACGCCCTGCAGATTGGCGGAGATCATGTTGTCCACCGCATTGGTGCCACCACCTCCGACACCGATCACGGTGATGCGGGGCGTGAAGTCTTGGTGGACCTGCTGTGGGATTGTCAGGTTCAGGGTCATCAGAAGGCCTCCCCGTTTTGGGCCGGTGGGTTGAGAGTCTGCTTACGCCAGTGCACGTGATTCGCCATCCGCATCACACGCGATCCTTCAAAAAATTCACCACGCGGCGCAGCAACCCTGCTGGCCGCTCTTCCTCGAGATCCAGATCGTGCATGGTGCGGCCTTCGCCGGCGGCCCAATGCAGCAACCCGGTTGCGGTGGCAAAGGCCGGACCCGACGCCGAATCCGGCAGGCCGCGCACGGCATGGGGACGGCCAAGGCGCACCTGGCGGCCCAGCATGCGGGCTGCCATTTCGCGCAATCCCGCCAATTGGCATGCACCGCCGGTCAGTACCGACTCGATTGCCCGCGGCGCGGTTCAATCCGGAACTATCCAACCGGTCCTTGACGTATTCGAACGTCTCTTCCAGCCGCGGACGGATGATGTTCACCACCATGCTGCGTGGCACCTTGGCGATCTGGTGTTCCTCCTCGCCCACCAGCGGTACCGGCAGCAGCTCCCGTTCGTCGTCGGCACACGCCTGCACGTTGCCGTACAGCGTCTTCAGCCGCTCCGCGTGATTGATCGAGGTGGAAAGGCCGGTGGCCAGGTCCTTTGTCACGTGCAAGCCGCCGATCGGCAGTTGGGCGGTGTGCAACAACTGTCCCTCGGCGAAAACCGCCATGCCGGTGGTGCCGCCGCCCATGTCGATGACGGTGCAACCCAGCTCGCGCTCGTCGGCCACCAGCGTCGACATGCCGGCGGCCATCGGTGCCGAAACGAGTTCGCCGATCTCCAGGTCGCAGCGTGCGATGCAGGCACCAAGGGATCGCAACGCGCTGGAGGCGGCATCGATCACGTGCAGCCGCGCGCCGAGCGTGGTGCAGAACAGGCCGCGCGGGTCGAGGACACGATCGGTTTCGTCCACCGCGAAACTCAGCGGCAGCGCATGGATCGACTCCCGCCCCTCGGCGGCTGCGCGTGCGCGGCCTTCATTGATGACACGCCGAACGTCGGCTTCATCCACCGCCCGTCCATCCACCGGCCATTGCACATTGAACAATCGCGATTCCGGCTGTCCGCAGCTCAGATTCACGGTCACCGATCGCAACCGCGTATCCGCCATGTCCTCGGCCTGGCCGACACAGGTGCGGATCGCCCGTTCCGCTTCTTCCAGATCGACGATGCTGCCGCCCCGCACGCCGCGGCCCTTTTGCCAGCCGAAGCCAAGCACACGCAGCGTACCGTCCGATTCGGTGCGGCCGATCACGCAGGCAATCTTGGTGGTGCCGATGTCGAGCACGCCGAACGGTCCGGTCCGGTAATGGCGCGGACGCTCGGGTTCGTCGGGTCCCGCAATCACCGGCGGCACGACGCGACGTGACATGTCATTCATAGCGGGAGCACTCCCTCACGTCGGCTTCTTCGGCGTATTCGGATTGGCGGTCGTATCCGACGGCGCATCGGATCGCGGCCGCAGCACCAGGCGATCCGGCAGCCGCATGTCGATCGCGACCAGCGGCCGATCCAGCACGGCATGGTCTTCTTGCAGCTGCTTCAGGCGATGGAGCGCGGCCACCTCGTGCCCCTCGGGCAACAGGACATCCGAGCCGGTCTTTAGTCGCAGGTTCCAGCGCCGCTCCCCCACGCGGACCGCCGCAAGCACGCGCGCCTGCAACGCCGGGCGGGCCGTCAGTGCATCCAGCAGCGTCGCGGCGGCGGCCGGTGCGCCGGCGCCAACGATCAGCGGCAGTTCGCGGAAGTGCGCGACATCCTTGTTGGCGACGATCTGCCCGTTGCGATCGATCAGCACGAATTTCCCTTGATGCTGCCAGATGGCAAACGGTCGCCGCTCCTGCAGGAATACGACGACGGTGCCGGGCAGCCGACGCTCCACTGTGGCATGCTCGACCCAGGACAGGGTCTCGATGCGCTGTCGCGCCGCTTCCAGCGAAAAGCCGAGGATCGGATCGCCCTTGTTCACCCCGATTGCAGCGTGCAGCAGCGATTCCGGCGTGTTGGCGCGGCCTTCCACTTCCACATGCGTGACCCGCAGGCCGGCGAACGCGGTGGCGTTGCCGATGCGCTCCCGCAAGCTGGCAACAGTGCCGCCGGGTGCGGCGGAATGCATGATACCAACGATGACCAGCCCGATCATCGCGGCGAACAGGATCCACCCCGCCGGCCGCAGCAGCTTTTTCTGCCGCCGCAACAGCAGTTTCATCCGCCCCGGGCGATCCTTCAGCGAGTTGCGCGGTGCTCGAACTCATGGCGCTGCCTCGCTCGGCTCGCATTCGTTGCGGCAGACGCGCAGCGGCGGAACGGAACCCGTCAGGTACCGCATGCGGCGTTCTCCACCATCCAGGCGCAAAGCTGCGGGAACGACAGGCCGCGATGCGCCGCCTGCTCCGGCAGCAACGAGGTCGGGGTCAGGCCCGGCTGCGTGTTGATCTCCAGCAGGATCAATCGGCCTGGCTCCCCTTCCGTGTCGTCGTAGCGAAAGTCGCAACGCGTCGCGCCACGGCAGCCGATGGCACGATGCGCCGCTGCCGCAACCTCCATTGCACGCGCATAGGCATCGGGATGCACATGGGCCGGGATGACGTGACGCGAGCCGCCTTCGGCATATTTCGATTCGTAATCGTAGAACACGCCGGCATCGGCGATGATCTCGGTCACAGCCAACGGCTGCTCGCCCATGACACCGACGGTCAGTTCGCGGCCCGGAACGTATTCCTCCACCAGGGCCGAGCGGCCGAATCGCCAGGCACGCGCCACCTCGGCGCGCCGATTGTCGCCCTGACGGATGATCTCCACACCGACCGAGGACCCCTCGTTGATCGGCTTGATGACATAGGGCAGGGGCAGCGGATCGGCGGTTTCCAGCACATCCATCGCCACCACGCAGCCGCGCGCGACCGGCAGGCCGGCCGAAGCGAAGGCTGCCTTCGCCGCCACCTTATCCATCGCCAAGGCGGAGGCGCGCACGCCGGAATGCGTATACGGCACGCCGATCCAATCGAGTACGCCCTGGATCACGCCATCCTCGCCGAAGCGTCCGTGCAAGGCGTTGAACACCACATCGGGCTTCGGTTGCAGCGCCGCGAGAACGGCGCCGAGATCCTCACCGACCTCGATCGGCTGCACCTCGAACCCTGCTTCGCGCAGCGCCGCGATCACCTGGACACCGGTCGACAGGCTGACCTCGCGTTCCGCCGAGATGCCGCCATAGAGCACGGCGACACGCCGGGCGCGACGACCGGGCGATGCCATGGTCTCGCTCATGCCACGATCTCCGGCTTGCCGGCAGGTACGCCGATACGCCTTATCTCCCATTCCAAACTCACGCCGGACGCCGCGAACACGCGACGGCGCACTTCCTCGCCCAGGCCCTCGATATCGGCGGCTGTCGCGTTGCCGGTGTTGATCAGAAAATTGCAGTGCTTCTCGCTGACCTGGGCGCCACCACGGGTCAGGCCGCGACATCCGGCGCCATCGATCAGTTCCCACGCCTTCATGCCGTCAGGATTGCGGAACGTGGAGCCGCCGGTGCGGGCGCGGATCGGCTGCGAGGCTTCACGCGACGCGCGGATTTCCGCCATCCGCGCCGCAATCAGGGTTGCTGCACCGCGTTGTGCACGCAGCCGCGCCCGCACCACCACGGCGCCATGCGGCAGATGCGCATGGCGATAGACGAAGGCGAGATCCGCGGCGGACAGTCGTCGCTGCTCGCCGGAGCGGGTGACGACCTCCACCCAGTCGAGCACCGAGGCGATGTCCCCACCATAGGCGCCGGCATTCATGGTCACCGCACCGCCGATGGTGCCGGGAATGCCACACAGGAACTCCAGCCCACCAAGTTCGGCGGCGGCGGCATGTTCCGCAACGGTGACATCCAATGCGGCAGCACCGGCGATCACACCATCGGCTTCGGCGGTGATAGCGGAGAAGCCGCGGGCAAGACGGAGCGTGACCCCGGGCAGGCCGCCATCGCGGATGATCAGATTGGAACAGGCACCGATCACCTGCACCGGCACATCGAGCGGCAAGGCACGCAGAAACTGTGCAAGGTCGTCGGCATCCGCGGGACGCACCAAGGCCTCTGCCGGGCCACCGACACGGAACCAGGTGAACGGCGCCAACGGGGCCTGCGCCTGCCTCCGGCCACGCAGCGGCGGGAAGGGTGAATGGTCGGACATGCGAACTGCCGGTCGTGCCGTCACGCCGCACCTCCGGCCGAACGCCGCTGCCCGTTTGCCTGCATGGCGGTCAGTTCGGCCGGCAAGGCGGCGGCCCATTGCGTGATCGATCCGGCACCGAGGCACACCACATAGTCACCCGGGCGGGCGATCGCGTGCACCATCTCGGCCAGGCGTCCGGGCGAGGGCAGCGGCACGACCGAGCGATGCCCTCGCGCTCGCAACCCATCCACCAACGCATCGCGATCGATACCTGGGATCGGCGCCTCGCCGGCCGGATACACATCCGCCACGATCACCGTGCCGGCGTCGTTCATGCAGGTGCAGAACTCGTTGAACAGCGAATGCAGCCGGGTGAACCGATGCGGCTGCACCACGGCGATGACATCGCGTGCGCCGGCCTGGCGCGTCGCCTTCAGCACTGCGGCGATCTCCACCGGATGGTGGCCATAATCGTCGATCACCGTGATGCCGCCTGCCTCCCCGGTCTTGCTGAAGCGCCGCTTCACGCCTTTGAAGCTGGCGAAGGCGCTGCGCAGGGTGGTGTCGTCGATCTCCATTTCGACGCCGACCGCGACCGCGGCGAGCGCGTTTTGCACGTTATGGGTGCCCAGCATCGGCAGACGGAACGGTCCCATGCGGCGCTGACGATTCCGCGCACGGTCGGTGACCAGAACTTCGAAGGTGGAGCCGAGCTTGTCGGGAACGACGCGGTCGGCACGGATATCGGCCTGGGGGGAGAAGCCGTAGGTGATGATGCGATGGTCGGACAGGCGCGGGATCATCTGCTGCACCGCCGGGTGATCGATGCACAGCACGGCAAAGCCATAGAACGGCACATTGGCAACGAACTGGTCGTAGCCGGCGACCATCGCTTCCGACGTGCCCCAGTGGTCCAAATGTTCGGCGTCCATATTGGTAACGACCGCGATCACCGCCGGCAGGCGCAGGAAGCTGCCGTCGGATTCGTCCGCTTCCACCACCATCCAGTCGCCGGCACCCAGACGCGTATTGGTGCCATAAGCATTGATGATGCCGCCGTTGATCACGGTCGGATCCAGTTTGGCGGCTTCCAGCACGCAGGCAATCAGGCTGGTCGTGGTGGTTTTGCCGTGCGTGCCACCGACCGCGATCGACCATTTCAGCCGCATCAATTCGGCCAGCATCTCCGCGCGCCGCACCACCGGCAGCAGCTTCGCACGCGCCGCCAGGACCTCGGGATTGTCGCGTTTCACCGCGGTGGACACGACGATCACCTGCGCCCGGTCCAGATTGGCGGCGTCGTGGCCGATCGCCACCGGAATGCCGGCCGCGCGCAGTCGCTGCACGTTGGCGGATTCAGCGATGTCGCTGCCTTGGACAACATAGCCAAGCGTATGCAGCACCTCGGCGATGCCCGACATGCCGATACCACCGATGCCGACGAAATGGATCGTGCCGATGGACAACGGAAGGGCTCTCATGATGCCAGCCTCAGCTCACAGCGGCCTGTGGCGATTTGCGCCCGACCCTGCCGGTGGCAGAAGAAATCAACAGCCGCCGGTGCGCGTTCGGTAGGACGAAGAACGCTCATGCGCGGGCCTCCTGGCGCATGAAGTCCTCCACCAGGTCAGCAAGCCTCGTCGTTGCATCGGGCCGGGCCACACTGCGGGCACCGACGGCGGTGCGGGCCAGGGCCGGTCCGTCCGACAGAATCTCGGCCAGTCGTTGCGTCAGGGCGGGCGCGGTGAAATCCGGCTGCGGCATCACCCATGCTCCGCCGACCTCGGCGAGAGCGCGCGCATTGGCCGACTGATGGTCGTCGATCGCACCGGGCAGTGGCACCAGGATGGCAGGGCGCCCCGCCACCGCCAGTTCCGCAACAGTCGATGCGCCGGCCCGGGCGATCACCAGATGTGCCGCGACCAGCCGCGCGGCGACATCGGCGAAGAAGCTCGACAGCTCCGCCGCGATCCCGGCTGCGGCATAGGCGGCACCAACCCGCTCCAGGTCCTCCGCGCGACACTGCTGCACGACCGTGATCCGGCCACGCAGCGCATCGGGCAGTGCGCGAATCGCATCTGGCACGATGTCGCTGAACACACGCGCCCCGAGCGACCCGCCCAACACCAGCAGACGAATGGTCTTGTCCGGTGCGACATAACTGGTGCGCGCCAGAGCGGCGACGGCGGGACGCACCGGATTGCCGACGACCTGGGTGGCGGCCTTCTCCGGCACACGTTGCGTCGCCGAGAAACTCAGCGCGAGGATGTCCGCCCGCGACGCCAGAAAGCGATTGGCCCGCCCCAGCACGGCGTTCTGTTCATGCAGCAACACGGAAGGACGGCGGCGCAGAACGCGTGTGGCGAGCACGGGCGCGACCGAGGGATAGCCGCCGAACCCAATCACCGCCGCGGCGCCAAGCCGGCGCAGGATACCGCGCGCCTGGACAACGCCGGAGGCAAGCGCGAGCACCGCCTTGCCGCCACGCACCAGGCCACGCCCTGCGATCCCGGCGCCACGAATGACGAACTGCTCGTGGCCGGCGAACACCGCACTCTGCAGGCCTGCAGACCGGCTGTCGGTCATCAGCGCGATGCGATGGCCACGCGCCAGCAATTCGCTGCCCAGCGCCTCGGCGGGAAAGAAATGCCCGCCAGTGCCGCCGGCCGCGATCACGATCGGCTTCACCGCCGGCCCCCTCATGCCCCGTCCTCCCGGTGGCGGCGGCGGGTCAGTGCCAGCAGCATGCCCATGCCCAGCGCCACGGCCATGACCGAGGAGCCGCCGTAGGAAATGAACGGCAAGGTCATGCCCTTGGTCGGGATCAGCTTCAGGGTGGAGGCCATGTTGACGAAGGCCTGCAGCCCGAACCCGGTGATCAGTCCGGTGCAGGACAGCACGATGAACAGGTCCTGTTCCTTCAGCAGCTTCAGCAGGCCGCGCAGCACGATGAACGCGAACACCGCGAGGATGATCACGCAGACCAGCATGCCGAATTCCTCACCGGCGACGGCGTAGACGAAGTCGGCATGGGCGTCGGGCAGCACGTCCTTCACCCGGCCCTCGCCAGGGCCGCGCCCGAGCAGGCCACCATTGCCGAATGCCTCCAGCGCCGTGGTCACCTGATAGGTGTCGCCGCTCTCGGGATGCAGGAAGCGCTGCACGCGACTCTGCACATGCGGGAACAGCAGATAGGCGCCGAACGCGCCACCCCCGATCATGCCCAGGGCGCAAAGGACAAAGAACAGATTCAGCCCGCTGATGTAGAGCTGCGCCACGAACACCATGGTGATGACGGCCAGCATGCCGATATCCGGCTGCGCCTTCAGCAGCAGCGCGATCAGCAGGAAGACCGCGAGCGCAATCGCCATGCCGGGGAATCGCGACAGGCGTTTGCCCTCGCTGATCAGCCAGGCCGCGGTCACCGCGAAGCAGGGCTTGAGGAATTCGGACGGCTGCACCGACATGCCGGGCAGCGCGATCCAGCGGCGTGCGCCCTTGATCTCCACCCCCACGACCATCGTCGCGGCGGTCAGCACCAGTGCGACCAGGCAGCCGACAATCGCCAGGCGACGGATGTTGCGGGGCGACAACAGGGACACGCCGACCACGATGCCGCCGGCCACGGCCAGGAACACCACCTGCTTCAGGATGAACATGTCGCGGGAAGAGCCGATGCGTTCGGCCACCGCGGGCGATGCCGCCAGCATCATGATGTAGCCGAAGCCGATCAGCACGCCGATCGCTCCCAGTGTCCAGCGATCGACGGTCCACCACCAACGGCCCAGCAGTGAGTTGTCGGCGCGTGACAGTGTCGGCATCAGCGCGCCTCCTCGGCCAGGGCGCGCGCTATGGCGGCAAACCGGTCGCCGCGCTGGTCGTAGCCGGTGAACTGGTCCCAGCTCGCGCAGGCCGGCGACAGCAGCACGACCGGCGCACCGACTTCGCGGGCGGCGGTCAGGGCGACAGGAATTGCGGCTTCCAGCGTGCCGACGATCTGGTGCGGCACGTGATGGGCTGTGAGCGTGGCGGCGAAGTCCGGCGCGTCGCGCCCGATCAGCAGAGCGCGGGCGATCCGGGGGAAGTATTCCGCCAGCGGCTCGATTCCGCCTTCCTTCTGCATGCCGCCGGCGATCCAGACGATGCGGTCGTGGCAACCCAGTGCGCGGGCGGTGGAGTTGGCGTTGGTGGCCTTGCTGTCGTTGATGAACGCGATGCCGCCGATCTGCGCTACCAGTTGCTGGCGATGCGGCAGGCCGGGGAACGTCGCCAGGGCCTGCGCAAACCGGTCGGGTGACACACCAAAGAATTGTGCGATGGCAAAGGCGGCCGCGGCGTTCTGGGCATTATGCGCGCCAGGCAGCGCCGGAGCATGGCGCAGGCAGGCACGGAGGAATGCCGCGTCGGTCTGGCCCGACCGTTCATCCGCTCCGGACAGCACCGCTGGCCCCGAGACGGTAACGACCCGGGCCGGCTCGCTCCGCAGCGTCGCCGCCATCTCGCGGGAGAGCGGATCGTCCACCCCGAGCACCGCAAGATCGACGGCCTGCTGCCGATCGAAGATCGCGCGCTTGGCCATGGCGTAGCCGGCCATGTCGCCGTGTCGATCCAGATGGTCGGGACTGAGATTGAGCATTGCCGCCGCATCGAAGCGGAGCGTGTCGAGTTGCTCCAACATGTAGGAGGACATCTCCAGCACGTACACTCCATCATGTGGTAACAGAGGAAGCGACAGAGCCGCCGGACCGAGATTGGCGCCGGCGGCGACCGGCACGCCGGCCTCGGCCAGGACATGCGCCAACAGCGCCGTGGTGGTGGATTTGCCGTTGGTCCCGGTGATCCCGGCGAAGCGTGCCCGCGAACCCGCCTGGCGCACGGCGAGGAACAGAAGTTCCGCATCAACCAGGATCGGCACGCCGGCATCCTGTGCGCGCAAGGCCGCCGGGTGCGGCTTTCGCAGGTGATGTGGGATGCCGGGCGACAGCACCAGCGCGTCGAAGTCGAACTTCCCTTCCAGCGGATTGCGCAGATCGACACCGGTCGCGCCGTCCCGGGCGGTGGCGGAATCGTCCCACGCGGCCACCTCGGCGCCCATCGCCTGCAGCGCCTGCGCGGCAGGCAGGCCGTTCTTGCCCAGCCCCACCACGGCGAAGCGCTTCCCGGCGAACAGGTCAGGCGGAAATGCGCTCATCGGATCTTCAATGTCGCCAGGCCGACCAGCGCCAGGATCATCGAGATGATCCAGAAACGGATCACGATGGTGGGCTCCGCCCAACCCTTCTTTTCGAAATGATGGTGCAACGGCGCCATCAGGAACACGCGGGTGCCGGTACGCTTGAACCAGAATACCTGCACGATGACGGACACCGTCTCCACGACGAACAGGCCGCCGACGATCATCAGCACGATTTCATGCTTGGTGGCGAGGGCGACCGCGCCCAGCGCGCCGCCCAGCGACAGCGACCCGATATCGCCCATGAATACCGCCGCGGGCGGCGCGTTGAACCACAGGAAGCCAAGGCCGGCGCCGATCAGCGAGGCGAGGAACACCGACAGCTCGCCAACGCCGGGAACGTAGTTGAGCTGCAGGTAGTCGGCGAAAATCCGGTTGCCGACCAGATACGAGATCAATGCGAACACGCCGGCGCAGATGATGGTCGGCACGATCGCCAGTCCATCGAGCCCGTCGGTCAGGTTGACGGCGTTCGATGCCCCCATCAGCACCAGCATGCCAAATATCGGAAAGAACACGCCGAGCGGGATCAGCACCTCCTTCAAGATCGGCAATGACAGCTCGGTGCCGAGCGGCGCGCGCGTGAGGGTGACGATCCAGACGGCCGTACCGAGGCCGACCGCGGCCTGGACGATCAGCTTGGTGCGCCCCGACACGCCCTTGTGGTTGCGCCTGGTGACCTTGAGATAGTCGTCCACGAAGCCCAGGGCGCCGTAGCCAAGCGTCACGACCAGCACGGCCCAGACATAGCCGTTACGCAGATCGACCCATAACAAGGTAGAAATCGTCATCGCGAACAGGATCAGCAGGCCGCCCATGGTCGGCGTGCCCTTCTTCTCGACCAGATGACGCTCCGGCCCGTCCAGCCGGATCGGCTGGCCGTAGCCCTGGACGGATTTCAGCCAGCGGATCAGCGGCGGCCCCAGCAGGAAGCTCACGACCAGCGCGGTCAGGCAGGCGGCGCCCGAGCGGAAGGTGAGGTAGCGGAACAGGTTGAACAGGATGAACTGATCCGCCAGCGGGCGGGCAAGATTGAACAACATCAGCGCATCTCCGCATCCAGCGCGTCGAGCGCATTGACGATGATCTTCATGCGGCTGCCGAGGCTGCCTTTCACCAGGACGGCGTCGCCCGCGGCAATTTGCTGCGCGACGATGGGAGCAAGCGCAGCCGAATCAGCGGCATGGCCGGCGCGCAGCGTCTCAGGCACCGCCTGGAACAGGCGCTGCATCAGCGGGCCGCAGGTGAACAGCCGATCGGCGGCGTCGATCACCGGCCCCGACAGCGCGCTGTGCTCATCCGACCCGGCATCGCCGAGTTCCAGCATATCGCCAAGCACGGCCACCCGGCGACGGGCTGGCTGCAGGCGCAGGACGGACAATGCCGCGCGCATCGAGGCACCGTTACCGTTGTAGCTTTCATCCAGCAGCAAAGCGGAGCCGCCGGGGACACGGATCAAGCGCCTTGCGCCGCGTCCGGTCACCGGCGTGAACGCTTCCAGCGCACGCGCGGCCCGTTCGGCGACCGTTGCAGCCGGTTCAGAGAAATCGGAACCCGCGGTTTCCACGATCGCCGTCGCGGCGGCCAGCGCGGCCAGGGCATTCAGCACCATGTGACGGCCCGGCGCATTCAGCCGGAATCGGATGGTGTGACCGCCGGCTTGCGCCACCACCTGACTGCCATCGGCATCCGCCTGGGCTTCGATCAGCCGGACATCGGCGATCGAAGCCTCGCCGAAGGTCACGACCCGGGCGCCGCCGGTCCTGGCCCGCAGCCTGTTCAGCAGCGGCGAATCGACCGGCAGTACGGCCGTGCCACCCGGTTCGAGGCCGTGGAACAGCGATGCCTTTTCATCGGCAATCGCCTCGAGACTGCCCAGATAGCCGATATGGGCCTTCTCCACGCCGGTGATCACCGCGACATGCGGCCGCGCCAGACGCGCCAGCGGGGCGATCTCGCCGGGATGGTTCATTCCGATCTCGACCACGCAGAACACGGCGTCACGGGGCATCCGCGCCAGCGTCAGCGGCAATCCCCAGTGATTGTTGTACGAGGCGACGGCGGCGTGGGTCGGGGCGAAGGCCGACAGGATGCTGCGCAGCATCTCCTTGGTGGTGGTCTTGCCGACGCTGCCGGTCACCGCGACGACGCAACCCCCGAAGCGGGCGCGGGCATAGCCACCCAGTCGCGCCAGCGCCGCCAGCGTATCATCCACCTGCAGCAGCGGCGCCGAACCTGCGACGTCCCGATGGACCATGGCACCCGCTGCGCCCTTGGCCATCGCATCGTGAACGTGGTCGTGCCCGTCACCGGTCTCGCCGACCAAGGCGATGAACAGATCACCCGGCTGCAGGCTGCGTGTGTCGATCGACACGCCGGTGGCGGCGAACGACGTGGTGAGCCGACCTGCGGTTGCCTCGACCAGTTCGTCAGGGGACCAGAGTGGGATCATCCCGCGCTTCCCGTCAGATGCCGCACCGTCGCCACGTCATCGAAGGGGATCACTTCGCTGCCGACCACCTGGCCTTGCTCGTGGCCCTTGCCAGCCACCACCAGCACATCTCCGGCTGCCAGTCCGCTCAGCGCCTCGGCTATGGCGGCCGCCCGGTCGCCGACTTCCCGGCCGCCGGGACAGGCCGCGAGAACAGCGGCGCGAATGGCTGCCGGATCCTCGCTGCGCGGATTGTCGTCGGTGACGATCGCGACATCGGCGCAGTGTGCTGCGGCGGCACCCATCAAGGGACGCTTGCCTGTGTCGCGGTCACCACCGGCGCCGAACACGACATGCAGCCGGCCGGCGGTGTGCGGCCGCAACGCGCTCAGCAACCGCTGCAACGCGTCGGGCGTGTGGGCGTAGTCGACATACACCGCTGCCCCGTTGGGCAGCTGCGCCGCCAGTTCCATGCGGCCTCGCACGCCAGTCAGCAACGCCAGCCGCTCGAGTGCATCCGCCTGACCCAGCGCCATCGCCAGTGCCGCGGCCATCAATGCGTTGTCGGCCTGGAAGCGGCCGGGCAGAGTCAGGTTGATGTCGCGCCGCACGCCGCCAGTTTCGATGGTCAGGATCTGGCCGTGCGGCTGCGGGGTCACGCGCAGCAGGCAGATGGTGTCGCCGGCCTCACCGACCGTTCGCAGGTCCAGGCGACGGCGCTGGGCAATTGCGCGGATGGCCGCCAGCGTGTCGGCATCCATGTCCGCATGCACCACGGCCGGTGCGCCCTGCGGCAGCAAGGCGTCGAACAGGCGCAGCTTGGCGGTGCGGTACGCGTCCAGTGTGCGGTGATAGTCCAGATGGTCGCGGGTCAGGTTGGTGAACGCGCCAGCCGCCAGGCGCACGCCATCCAGCCGATACTGGTCCAGGCCGTGCGAGGAGGCCTCCATCGCGACATGCTGGATGCCGTGGCGCGCCAGTCCGGCCAGGATCTCGGCCAGGCTGACCGGGTCCGGCGTGGTCATCCCAACTCCGGGATCGAACCCGGCCGCAATGACGCCGAGCGTGCCGAGGCTGGCGGATTTATGTCCGGCGGAGGACCAGAGCTGGCGCAGGAACCCCACCGTGCTGGTCTTGCCGTTGGTCCCGGTGACCGCGACGACGGATTTCGGCTGCGGCCCGGCGAGCATGGCGGCGATCTGCGACAGGCGGCGGCGCGGCTCGGGGTCCAGGATCAGCGGGCGCGGCGGCACACCGGGCGGCCATTGCGTGTCGGGCGGCGCCAGGATCGCCACGGCCCCGCGAGCAACAGCCTCAGCGATGAAGGCACGCCCGTCGGCGTGGCCCCCGGGAATCGCGGCGAACAGGTCGCCTGGCACCACCTGCCGGCTGTCGGCGGTGATGCCGGCCACATCCTCCAGACCGGACACCGCCTGCCAGGCGATGGTGGCGGCCGGGGCAGCCCGGCTTCCTGCAAGCGACGCATGAGCTCAGCGCACCGCAAGGGTTGGTATCACGGCGGCACCGACCACCGCCTGGGTGCGGGCGTGTCCGACATCAGGCGGCGGGCTGCGTTGCGCCTCATGCCGACCGGAACGCTGGATCGGGCGGCCGCCCGGCACACCGGCGGGCGGCAGAGCGGTTGCGGGCACCGTCAGGTGGGAGCGACCGGGCGAGGTCCGGGCAGTGTCGGAAGCCGTGGCGGGTCCCCGTGCCGCCACACCCGGCGGCCGACCCGGCTGCAGCGGGATATACAGCGCCTGATTGATCTCCGGCGCGTCCTGGATATCCGGCAACAGTCCCAGCATGGGCCCGATCCGGGCAATGACCTTGCCGGCCGCCGGGGCTGCGACCCAGCCGGCGGTCGAATAGCCGTAGGTGCTTTTGTTGCCGTGTGGTTCGTCCAGCATCATATACACGGCGTAGCGCGGCGCATTCATCGGAAACACGCTCATGAACGCTGCGACGTTGAAGCTCTCCTTGAAGCCGCGCCTGTAGCCGTGCTTGCCGACCTTCTCGGCCGTGCCGGTCTTGCCGCCGGGGTAGTAGCCGGCCACCTCGGCGTTCTTGCCGAACCCGTCCGTCACCACCAGACGCATCAGCTTGCGCATGATGTCGGATGTCTGCGGCTGCATCACCCGCACCCCGTCCGGCTGGTCGCCGGGCGGCAGGGCCAGGATGGTGGGGCGCATCAGGACGCCGCCATTGGCGATTGCGGCCGTGCCACGCACGATATGCAGCGGCGACACCGAAATGCCGTGACCGAACCCCACGGTCATGGTCACGATTTCCTTCCAGGCGGAGGCCGGCTGGATGATCGGGAGGCCGGCTTCCGGCAACTGGATACCGACCCGGTTGAACATGCCCATGGATTTCAGCCAGGCGCGCTGCCGCTCGCCACCGATCGTGTCGGCGATATGAGCGGCGCCCAGATTGGATGAATAGGCCAGCACTTCCGGCAGGTACAGCCAGCGATGCTTGCCTTCGAAGTCGGTGATGGTGAAGCGACCGATATGGATGGCATGGGCGGCGTCGAACTGATCCCAGATATGGACCAGGCCGGAATCCAGCGCCATCGACGCGGTCTGCAGCTTGAACGTACTGCCAGGCTCATACATGCCGGTGACCGCCCGATTGAACCGGTCGTCGGCCGGGGCGCTGCCGAAATTATTGGCGTCGTAGTCGGGCAGGCTGACCATCGCCAGCACCTCGCCCGTGTTCACGTCCATGACGATGCCGCAGGCACCGATGGCCTGAAATTCCGCCATCGCCTTGGCCAGTTCCTCGCGCACCACGCCTTCGACGCGGATATCGATCGAAAGCCGCAGTGGCCTCGGGTCGGTGCGCAGCCGCTCGTCGAAATACTTCTCGACCCCGGCAACACCATGCTCGTCGACATCGACACCGCCCAGCACCTGCGCGGCGAGGCGACCCATCGGATAATGCCGCTCCTCGGTCGGCTCGAAATTGATGCCGGGAATGCCCAGCGTGTTGATCGCCAGTTCCTCGCGCGGGGTGATCTGGCGCTCGAGATAGACGAACTGCCGGTCGGTGCGGGACAGGCGCTGGCGGGCCTGCGCCTCATCGATCCGTGGCAGCACCTGCTTCAGCTTGTTCGCCGCTTCCGCCGGGTCGATGATCTGCCGCGGGTCCGCATAAACGGACACGGTGGGCAGCGAGATCGCCATGATCTGGCCGTTGCGATCGGTGATCATGGCACGCTGGCCGGACAACCCGACCGCCTCGACCGATTTCGGCGTGGCCAGCAACGCCGCGACCGACCGCTCCGGCCGATGCGGCATCAGCGGGTCCAGGATGGTGGCATCGGCCAGCTTGGCCACCACCGCCAGGAACAGCAGCATGAAACCGGCCGCGGCGATCACCAGGCGGGAACGGGTCTTCTCCAGCGCCTTGCGCCGCTCGAGGTCGGGCGCGGTGACGCGTACCATCTCGATGCGCGGTGTTGCATCCGCCCCTGCGGCGCCGCGGCGGCGTGCCGGACGGCCGAACCCGTTGAGCGGCGGGGAATCCGATGGCGGGGTGCTGTCATGCGGATCGTGCATCGGCCTAACCTCCGCCCCCGCCGCCATTGTCCATCATGCGGTAGAGGCTGGCCGGCTGCGGCAGCGGGACCGGCGGGGGAACGGCAGAGCGGTTGGCCATGCCAAGCAGCGAGCCGGAGACCTGGGTAACGCCCTGTATCGGCGGTGGCGACCGCCGTGACACGAAGGCCGGAGTCGGGGCCGCCGCGGCAACGACCGGCCTCGCCTCGCTCATCCGTGCCTCGTTGCGCGCCTCGCGCATATGCGGTTCGGGAGGCCGGACAGACTGTGCGACCGCCGGGTGGGGCGGCGCCACGTGATGCTCCGGCGGGGCGTGTGGCGGTGCGGCGGCGGCGGCGGCGGCGACCTTGGTGGCCGGCGCGGCACGAGCAATCTCCGCAGGCTTTGGTGCCAGGGACGGCTCCGCAGCATTCACCGGCGGCTCCGGTTCGGCCTGCGCGATCGGAATGTCGGTCGCGGGCGCTGCAGGGTCGGCCTTCGGCACCGGCACCGGGGGCAGCCGTGAATCAAGCTCCGCCAGGCTGGTGAACTGGGTCGGCGAGACCGTCTTCAACGCCAGGAACTGGTCCGCCAGCTGCCGCAGCCGTTCCGGGTCGTTCAGCAGCGTCCACTCCGCATGCAGCATGCGGATCTGGTCGCGCAACTGGTCGGTGGTCCGCACGGTCTGCTCGATCCGATGGTCCAGCAACTGCACCTTGTGCTTGGCCTGGTACAGATACAGACCCGATCCGCACGCGGTCAGGAAGGCGATGCAGGTGATCGGGCGGATCATGGCGTGGTCCTCGCGTCGGTGGCCGACGCCACCTGGGTCACGGAGGCGGCATCCAGCCGCTGCAGCGCACGCAGGCGGGCACTGCGGGAACGCGGATTGGTTTCGGCTTCAGCCTTGGCGGGCCGCAGCGCCTTGGCCGTGAGCAGACGGAACTGCGCCGCGGTCCGCGCCGTCAGGCCCCCGGGATCGTGCCGGGACGGTGACGGCGCTCGACCGGCCGCGTCACCCATGAAGCGTTTGACGATCCGGTCTTCCAGCGAATGGAAGCTGACCACCACCAGGCGGCCTTCCGGCGACAGCAGCCGGGCAGCCTGCGTCAGCGCCTGCTCGATCTCGCCCAACTCGTCGTTCACCCGGATCCGCAGCGCCTGGAAGCTGCGGGTGGCGGGATGGTTGCCGGAGCGATCGGGTGGCAGGACGCTGCGGATGATGGCGGCCAGCCGACCCGTGGTTTCAATCGGCGCTTCGGCACGGGCGGTCACGATGGCGCGGGCGATGCGGCGAGAGGCGCGTTCCTCGCCGAACTCGAACAGAACGTCCGCCAGGGCGCGCTCGCCCAGTGTGTTCACCAGGTCGGCGGCACTCGTCCCATGTTTGCCCATGCGCATGTCGAGCGGCCCATCGCCACGGAAGGAAAACCCGCGCTCCGGGTCGTCGATCTGGAATGAGGAGACGCCAAGATCGAGCACCACACCGTCCAGGGCGGTGACCTCGGCGGCGCCGAGCAGCGTCAGCATGTCGCCGAACCGGCCATGAACCAGATGCAGCCGCCCGGGGAAGCGGGCTGCGAGCGCGGCGCCACGGGTAATGGCGTCCGGATCGCGGTCGATTGCCCACAGCGTGCAGTTGGCCGCCTGCAGGATGGCCTCCGCATAGCCGCCGCCGCCGAACGTGCCGTCCAGGTAAATCCCGCCATCGCGCGGCGCCAGCATGCGCAACACCTCAGGCAGCATCACCGGAATGTGACCCCCCGTCATCACGCCGAAGCCCCTGGCGCGTTCGGCTGACCCGGCTGCGCCCCTCCCTGCGGCAAGGTGAAGCCCCGCACCCGGGCACGCTCGCGCGCATCGGCGCGACGGCGTTCGGCCGCGGCGGGTTCCCAGATCTGAAAGATGCGACCAAGACCCATGAACACCACGGCGTCGGTCAGCCCGGCATGCACGACCAGCGGCTCGGGCAGAACGATGCGTCCCTCCTTGTCGGTCTCCACCGGGTAGGCCTCGGAATAAAGCGCCGCGGCGAGATCATCATGCTCCGGACTGAACAAATCGAACCGGTTCAAGGAGCCCGCCAATGCCGTGAATTCCGAGGGAGGCCAGGCCTCGATGCAGGAATGCTGATGCGAGGGCCGCAGCACGAGATGGGTGCCATTGCCAGTTCCATTCGTTTCGTTCTGCGACTTCAGCAAGGCGCGAAATGGCGCGGGAACGGATACGCGACCCTTGGCGTCCAGCCTGTTCTGGTGGGTGCCCAGGAAGTGGGTCATCCGGACCGGCCTGCCTTTCCTGCGCGTCGCCCCGCTGTGGTGAGGCAGGGACTTTGGTCAGTCGATGGCGAGTGGGGCTGCCTGCCGTTTCAGCCTTACGCCAATCCCTTGGGGACGAAGTTCCTCCGTGGGATGGCTTGGGATATCATGGGCTGACGTGGGCGTCAAAGGAATTCACCTGGGACAGCGCGCCCTGGAGGGCAGTTTTGCCGTGTTGCTCAAGGGGTTAAGGGAACGCCCGGAGTTACGGAAAAGATTATTGATGTGTAATATGCGTTCGTATTTTGTTCGTGTGGATAACCCTGTGGGAACTTCCTGAAGGCGACTGCCAGACGGCCTGTAAGCCGGGTTCTGTCCGCACTGCCAGGTTGCCCTGAACGGCACGGGGCGACCATTCCTCTGGGACGCACCTCGCGGTGCGCCTCACGCGACCAACCCGGACAGCGGGACGGGAATGTCCCTGCGCCTTGCGACGCGGCCGTCCCTATTCGGTCTTGCTCCCGGTGGGGTTTGCCCTGCCGCCCCTGTTGCCAGGGGCGCGGTGCGCTCTTGCCACACCGTTTCGCCCTTGCCCGCGGGACACCTTGCGGCTCTTGCGCAGGCGGTATGTTTTCTGTGGCACTTTCCCTGGGGTCGCCCCCGCCGGCCGTTAACCGGCACCGTATTCCCGTGGAGCCCGGACTTTCCTCCACCGGCGGGACGAACCCGCAGGCAGCGGCCGCCCGGCCGTCTGGCAGCGGTCGACATGATCCGGAGCGGGCACCGCGTCAAGCGGCAGGCGACACCACCGACGGTGCGGGCAGCGATCCGCCGGTTGACGACCGCGGGCCCGCCCGGCTCAGATCGGGCAACAGAACCGGACCGAAACCGTGACCGAAACCGCCACCCCGGGCGAACTGCGCCTGGTCCACAGTTCCGACCTGCATGTCGACGATGACCCCAGCGAGCCCGGCTATGACGGCGATGGCACGACCGGGCTGCGCCTGGTGCTGCAGGCCGCCGCGGTGTTGCAGGCTGATCTGATCCTGCTGGCCGGGGATACGTTCGACAATAATCGGCAGAGCGCGGCGATCCTCGAGCGCGTCACCGGCATGCTGGCCGATGCCGGCCGCCCGGTGGTGATCCTGCCGGGCAACCACGATCCCCTGACACCGGATTCCGTCTATCGCCGCAGCGAGATCCCGGCGGTGCCGCATGTCCATGTGCTGGGCCTGACACACGATCAGACCGTCGCATTCCCCGAGCATGGCCTGGAGATCTGGGGCCACGCCCATCGCGACTACGACACCATGGCGCCGCTGCGCGAGCCGCGGTCGCGCAGCATGCGATGGCACATCATGATGGCCCATGGCCATTATGAACCGGACGGACTTCCCCGGCTGCATCCGTCCTGGCTGTTCAGCGACGCCGAGATCGAGGCAACCGCAGCCGACTATCTCGCGCTCGGCCATTGGAACCGGGCGGTCAAAGTCGGCAATGGCTCCGTGCCGGCGTACTACTCCGGCTCGCCGGACCTGGCACGCACCCTGAACCTGATCCGGCTCACCGAATCAGGCGAGGTGATGGTGACCTGGGAGCCGTTTCGCTCGAACTCCGGCGGGGCGCCGTAACCGACCCGCCGACGGAGCCGCTCGCGCTCCAGCGCCCCGGACCGTCCTGCCGCCAGTTCGACGGGACACCGCCACACCGAGCGAGGCATGGTGGCAGCCTGGCACAGCGGATTATGTCAACCGGCGATCGATCGATCACGCGAGACCGATCCGCGCGGGTGCCAGCAGTGACGGAATGCGGCCGGCATCGAGATTGTCCGGCACGCCAACTTGGTCGAGCCAGGCTGCGAATTCTGGAGCTGGCTGCAGGCCGAGCAGGCCGCGGAGGTAGAGTGCGTCGTGGAAGGAGGTGCTTTGGTAGGATAGCATGATGTCATCGGCGCCGGGGACGCCCATCACATAGGTCACGCCGGCGGTGCCCAGCAGCGTGAGCAAGCAATCCATATCGTCCTGATCGGCCTCGGCATGGTTTGTGTAGCAGACATCGACCCCCATCGGCAGGCCAAGCATTTTTCCACAGAAATGATCTTCCAGGCCGGCGCGGGTGATCTGCTTGCCGTCGTAGAGGTATTCGGGACCAATGAACCCGACGACGGTGTTGACCAGCAACGGCGAGAAGGCGCGGGCAACGGCGTAAGCACGTGCCTCGATGGTCTGCTGATCGACACCGTGATGGGCATCGGCCGACAAGGCGCTGCCCTGGCCGGTTTCGAAATACATCACATCGTTCCCGAGCGTGCCGCGGTGCAGGGACAGCGCAGCCTCCTGCGCCTCCTGCAGCAGCGCGAGCGAGACGCCGAAACTGTGATTGACCGCCTCGGTGCCGCCGATCGACTGGAACACCAGGTCCACCGGTGCACCGCGTTCGATGGCGCGCAAGGTGGTGGTGACGTGCGCCAGCACGCAAGTCTGAGTCGGGATCTCGTAGCGTTCGCGCACGGCGTCGAGCATGACCAGCAGCGCGATGGTGTTGTCCACATTGTCGGTGGCTGGATTGACGCCGATCACGGCATCGCCGCAGCCAAGCAGCAGGCCATCGAGGGTGGAGGCCGCGACGCCGCGCAAGTCATCAGTGGGATGGTTCGGTTGCAGCCGCACCGACAGGCAACCTGGCAGGCCGATCGTATTGCGGAAGCGCGTCACCACGCGGCATTTCACCGCCACGGCGATCAGGTCCTGCAAACGCATGATCTTGCTGACCGCGGCGACCATCTCCGGGGTCAGGCCGGGGCGCAGCCCCTCCAAGGTCGCGGAGTCAGCGGCCAACAGGAATTCCCGGAAGCTGCCGACCGTCTGCGACGCAATGGGTGCGAACGCAGCGCGGTCGTGGCGGTCGACGATGAGCCGCGTCACCTCGTCGGTTTCATATGGAACCACCGCCTCACCAAGGATCGAGGTCAATGGCAGGTCGGCGAGTGCCATCTGCGCGGCCACGCGTTCCGCCGCGGTCTCCGCCGCCACCCCGGCCAGGGCGTCGCCCGAGCGGAATGGCGAGGCACGGGCAAGCAGCGTTCGCAGGTCGGGGAACCGGTAGCACGTGGAATTGACGGTATGGCTGCGTTCCAGGACCGGCATCCTTCATCATGGCCGCCGGTACAGTAGCCGCGCGGCCGGCTGGCGGAAAAGCGGCTTCGTTCCATCCGACCTGAGCAAATGCCGCGCGTCCCCGCAACGCACTCTGGCCTCCGTATGGCCGTTATGTAAAAACCATTCACATGAGTTGGTCCGATTCCGGCAGCGGCCTCGGCGGGGGGCGTCGTGGCTACCATCACGGCAACCTGCGAGAGGCGTTGGTGCAGGCAGCGCTGGAATTGATCGCCGCCAAGGGTCCGGCCGGGTTCACCATCGCCGAAGCCGCCCGCCTGGCCGGGGTCAGCCCGGCAGCCCCCTATCGGCATTTCCGGGACGCGGAGGCTTTGCTGGCCGAAGTGGCCGTGCGTGGCTTCGACCTCCTCGCCGATTCACTGACCCGGGCCTGGGCCAACGGCGCACCCGATCCGCTGCGCGCATTCGAAGCGCTCGGCCGCGTCTATCTCGGGTTCGCGCGGGACCAGTCGGCGTATTACGCAGCAATGTTCGAGGCGCATCTCGCAAAGGATTCGCATCCCGGGCTGCAGGCCGCCGGCGATCGCGCGTTCGGAATCCTGCGGGAAGCCGCGGACCGGCTGATCGAACGCTTACCGGTGGGGCGCCGGCCGCCCAGTATGATGGTGGCGCTGCATGTTTGGGCGTTGTCGCACGGCATTGCCTCGCTGTTCGTCCGGCCCGACGTCGCGCGCCGGACGCTGCCAATGCCGGCGGAGGAGCTGCTCGAAGCAGGGGTGCTGCTGTATCTCCAGAGCCTGGGACTGACCGGGGGCAGTCCGGAGGTTAAATCGCACTGAGGTGGCCCGGTTTGGCTTGACGTCACCCGGGGCAATCCCAAGATGTAAATGTGTCTTACATTCACATGGAGACCGCGATGGTCAGCGCCGCCAACCACGACGGCTACGGGAATTCCGCCTGGGGGAGTGGCCCGACCGGCAATTCCGCCTGGGGCAATCAACCCTCGGGGAATCAACCCTGGGGAAGTGGCGGCTGGGGCGACCGGCCGCATTGGGCGCGTGGCTTGCCCAAGCCGGTCTGGATCGGCCTGATGGTGCTGGGGTTCATCTTCTGGTGGCCGGTCGGTCTCGCGATGCTGTTCTTCCTAATGGCCAGCGGCCAGCTTCGCTGCGGCAGCCGCCAATGGAGCAATCAGCCGGGCAGCTATGCGCAAGGCCAGGGAAGCGGCCCATGGGGCGGCTGGGGCTGGGGACGCTGGTGCGGCGGCGACCGGACGTCTCCGAATGCGACGCAGGCTGGCAGCGGCAACCGAGCGTTTGACGACTACCGAGCGGAGACGTTGCGCCGACTGGAAGAGGAGCAGCGCGAGTTCGCGGCCTTCCTGGAGCGTCTGCGGGTCGCCAAGGATAAGGCGGAGTTCGACCAGTTCATGACCGAGCGACGTCATCGGCCACCGCAGGCACCGGACGCACCTGAGCCGCCGCAGGCCTGACACTGTCCGACCAATCGCGGCCCCTCCGCGGAGGGGCCGCGCGCTGCGTCGGGGGCGTTGCGCCCGCCCTCCGCCAAGGGTCCGGAGTCCGTTTGGAGTGGGAAGGGGCGCCTGACGGTCACGGACCAGCGGCCCCCCGCCTCAAATCGAACCCGATTGCAAAGGCGAGCCTTGGCTGGAGTTCCGGGAGGCAAAGCCTCCTGGTGGGTGCGGGGCAAAGCCGCGACGCCCTCGCCGGCCGCTGATCGCTTGAAATCGCTACCACCTCAGCGCATGTCCTCAGGCAGTCTCCTGCCGGTACGCCCCCGATCGTTTTCGCATTGCTTCAGCGCCGCGAGCTTGGGCTTCCGGCGCTTAGCCCGTGACAGCGTCGCGGCATGCGGTAAGAGCAACCCTGCGCGGGTCAGGACGCGGTTTCGCGGCCAGGCCCGCGGCCCTATTTCAGCGCGGCCCGTACTAACCGAGGGAACTGCAGTTCATGGCTGGCGTCGATATCCTGGCTTCGGCATTCAGCGGGGCCAACGCCGCTTTCCTGGCCGAACAATATGCCCGTTGGGCGACCAACCCCGCCTCGGTTGATCCCAGCTTCGGCAATCTGTTCGGCGCGATGGACGACGAGGCCCGCTCCGTTCTGGAGGAAGCGACCGGAGCCAGTTGGGCGCCGCGCGGCGCCGTGACGGATGCCGAACCCGGTCAGCGCAAGCCGGATGCCACGCCGAGCGTGGTCCTCTCGGGCGAGCAGATCAGGGCGGCGACCATTGCGAGCCTCCGGGCGCTGATGCTGATTCGTTCCTACCGCGTGCGCGGCCATCTGGAGGCCCGCCTCGACCCGCTGGGCCTGGTGGTACCACCGACGCATCAGGAACTCGACCCACGCTCCTACGGCTTCACCGACGCCGACCTCGACAAGTCAATCTTCATCGACAATGTGCTCGGCCGCGAAACCGCAACCCTGCGCGAGATCGTGCAGATCCTGCGCGACACATATTGCGGCTCGATCGGCGTCGAGTTCATGCATATCCAGGACCCGGAGCAGAAATCCTGGATTCAGCGCAAGGTGGAAGGCGCCCCCTGGCGCCGCGCTTTCGATGCCAAAAGCAAGCGCGCCATTCTGCAGCAGCTCACCGAGGCGGAAGGCTTCGAGGTGTTCTGTCAGAAGCGCTACGTCACGACGAAGCGCTTCGGGCTCGAAGGCGGCGAAGTCACCATCCCGGCGCTCCACGCGGTGATCGAGACGGTGGCGCAGGCCGGTGTGCAGGAAATCGCCATCGGCATGCCACATCGCGGCCGGCTCAACACGCTGGTGAACGTCGTCAAGAAGCCGCTGACCGCGCTGTTCAGCGAGTTCGGCGGGGAGAGCTTCAAGCCGGAGGACGTACAGGGCTCCGGTGACGTGAAATACCATCTGGGCACTTCGGCCGACATCGACGTGGCCGGACGCACGTTGCATTTGTCGCTGCAGCCCAACCCGTCGCATCTGGAGGCGGTGGACCCGGTCGTCGTCGGCAAGGTGCGGGCGCGGCAGGACCAGGCCGGAGACACCCAGCGCCGCAGCTCGGTCATGGCTATCCTGATGCACGGCGACGCCGCGTTCGCCGGCCAGGGCCTGGTGTATGAGACCCTGGCGATGAGCCAGTTGATCGGCTACCGCACCGGCGGCACCGTGCATGTGGTGGTGAACAACCAGATCGGCTTCACCACGGTTCCGGCGCACGCCTATTCCGGCCTCTATTGCACCGATGTCGCCAAGTCGATCCAGGCGCCGATCCTGCATGTGAATGGCGACGATCCGGAAGCGGTGATCTTCTGCGCGCGCATGGCGGCGGAGTTCCGCATGCGGTTCGCGACCGACATCGTGCTGGATATCGTCTGCTACCGTCGCCATGGCCATAACGAGACCGACGAGCCGGCCTTTACCCAGCCGATCATGTATCGCGCCATCGGCCAGACCAAGACCACGCGCACACTCTATGCCGAGCGTCTGGCGGCCGAGGGCGTGGTGGCGGCGAACGAGGCGCAGGCGATGTGGGATGAATTTGCCCGCACACTGGACGACGCCAACAAGGCGGCGCAGGCCTACAAGCCGAACAAGGCCGACTGGCTGGAAGGACACTGGTCCGGCTTTCAGGCCGCCGACACCGAGATCGAGCGGCACGAGGAAGCTACCGCCGTGCCAGAGGCGACGCTGAAGCAGGTCGGCATGGCGCTGGTACGGGTGCCGGCGGGCTTCGATGTCAATTCGAAGATCGCGCGGCAGTTGGAAGCCAAGCAGACGATGCTGGAAAGCGGTCAGGGCGTCGACTGGTCCACCGGCGAAGCGCTGGCATTCGGCACGCTGCTGCTGGAAGGCAGCCGCATCCGCCTGTCCGGCGAGGACACCCAGCGCGGCACGTTCAGCCAGCGCCATGACGTGCTGATCGACCAGACCAACCAGCACGAATATGTGCCGCTCAACAACATCGGACCCGACCAGGCCAAGATCGAGCTGTACAACTCGCTGCTGTCGGAAGCCGGCGTGCTGGGCTTCGAATACGGCTATTCGCTGGCCGATCCGCGCACGCTGGTGCTGTGGGAAGGCCAGTTCGGCGACTTCGCCAATGGCGCCCAGGTGATCATCGACCAGTTCATCGCCAGCGGGGAGACCAAGTGGCTGCGCATGTCCGGGCTCGTGCTGCTGCTGCCGCATGGCTACGAAGGTCAGGGACCGGAGCACTCCTCGGCGCGCATCGAGCGCTATCTGCAGCTTTGCGCCGAACGCAACATGTGGGTGTGCAACCTGACCACCCCGGCGAACTATTTCCACGCGCTGCGCCGCCAGTTGCACCGCAACTTCCGCAAGCCGCTGGTGCTGTTCACCCCGAAGTCGCTGCTGCGTCACAAGCTGGCGGTCTCACCGCTGAGCGACATGGCGGAAGGCAGCCGGTTCGAATTCGTGCTGCCCGAGGTGGACGAGATCGCGACGCCGGACGACGTGCGGCGCGTGGTGCTGTGCAGCGGCAAGGTTTACTATGATCTGCTGATGGAACGGCGGGCGAAGGGCATCAAGGACGTGGCGATCCTGCGGCTGGAACAACTGCATCCACTGCCGGAGAACACGCTGGCCCGCCTGCTGTCGCCCTACCGCAATGCCGACCTGGTGTGGTGCCAGGAGGAGCCCGAGAACATGGGCGCCTGGAACTTCCTCGACCGGCGGCTGGAAAAGGTGCTGAACCGGATCGGTGGCAAAGCAACACGTCCCGCCTATGCCGGGCGTGCCGCCGCCGCCAGCCCGGCGACCGGCCTGGCGCGTACACATGCGGCAGAACAGGCCGCGCTGGTCGCCGAGGCGCTGGGCGCCGTCTGAGCAGGAGCTGAATTCTTTCATGGCAACCGAGATCAAGGTGCCCTCGCTGGGCGAGAGCGTCACCACCGCGACCATCGCACGCTGGATCAAGCATGAGGGCGACGCCGTCGCTGCCGACGAGCCGCTGGTCGAGCTGGAGACCGACAAGGTCACCGTTGAGGTGAATGCGCCCTCCGCCGGCGTGCTGACCTCCATCAGTGTCCAGGAAGGCGACGAGGTCGCGGTGGGTACGCTGTTGGGCCTGCTCGAGGCGGGGGCGACTGCTGCCGCACCGGCGGCCGCACCCGCCCGTCCTGCGCCACCCGCGAAGCCGGCGCCGGCCGCTGCGCCCGCACCGCCACCACGCGCGGCGGCCAATCCGCCGGCTGGGGTCAACCCGCCGCCGCGCCCGCTCGGACCGGTCTCGCGTCCCGCTTCGCCGGCCGCGGCAACCACATTGCCCGCCGCTGCCAAACTGATCGAGGAACACCAGCTCGCGCCCGAACAGATCGGCGGCGGTACCGGCAAGGACGGCCGCATCACCAAGGGCGACGTGCTCGCCTTCCTGAACCGCCCGGCGCCGGCCCCGGCACCGGTGGCGGAAAAGCCGCCACGGAGCGACGAGCCGCGCGAGCAGCGGGTGCGCATGACCAGGCTGCGCCGCACCATCGCCCTGCGTCTGAAGGAAGCGCAGAACAACGCCGCCATGCTGACCACCTTCAACGAGGTGGACATGTCCGCGGTGATGGCGCTGCGTAACGAGTACCGCGAGGCATTCCAGAAGAAGCACGACGGCGCTCGCCTGGGCTTCATGTCGTTCTTCGTGCGCGCCTGCTGCGTTGCGCTGAAGGAATTCCCGGCGGTCAATGCGGAGATCGACGGCGAGGACATTATCTACAAGAATTTCGTGCATATGGGCATCGCGGTCGGCGGCTCCAGCGGGCTGGTGGTGCCGGTGATGCGCGACGCCGACGCGATGAGCTTCGCCGAAATCGAGCGCACGACAGCCGATTTCGGCCGTCGTGCCCGCGACGGCGCGCTGAAGCTGGAGGAGCTGACCGGCGGCACGTTCAGCATCACCAATGGCGGCGTCTATGGGTCCCTGATGTCCACGCCGATCCTCAACCCGCCGCAATCGGCGATCCTCGGCATGCACAAGATCCAGGAACGCCCGATGGCGATCGCCGGAAAAGTCGAGATCCGGCCGATGATGTACCTCGCGGTGTCGTATGACCACCGCATCGTCGACGGGAAGGAAGCGGTGTCGTTCCTGGTGCGGGTGAAGGAAGGCGTCGAGGATCCGCGTCGGCTGCTGCTCGATCTGTGACCCGTCCCTGGCATCGAGCGTCACGCCGTGCCATGGCCGCGCGCAACGGAGCAGCTCCCTCTCTCCCTCGGGTGGAGCGGCCGAACCGCCCAGTTCCGCTGGGTATCCCCCGCTCCCTCCCGCACGAGGAGGGGGAGCTTCTTTCGCACCCGCGCCCGTCTCCTGATGCCGACGGGGCCAGACTCGCCCATCTGCGGAGGACAGCGCGGCCCGCACCTGAGTCTGCGTCCGCTCGGCCGCGGAAGAACTGGCCGGATCAAGCCCGACCGTAGCGGCCCCGCGCCACGCCGCCAAACGACTGAGGTTCCTGCATGAGCGACTCCTACGACGTCATCGTCATCGGCTCCGGCCCCGGCGGCTATGTCTGCGCCATCCGCGCTGCCCAGCTCGGCCTGAAGACCGCCTGCGTCGAAAAACGCGCTACCCTCGGCGGCACCTGCCTGAATGTCGGCTGCATCCCCTCCAAGGCGCTGCTCCAATCGTCGGAGGAGTTCGATCACGCCGCGCATGCGCTGGCGGATCACGGCGTGCTGGTGGACGGGGTGAAACTCGACCTCACGCGCATGCAGGCACGCAAGGACGAAGTCGTCACCGCCAATGTCAAAGGCGTGGAATTCCTGTTCCGCAAGAACAAGGTGACCTGGCTGAAGGGCACCGGCCGCATCGCCGCCCCCGGCAAGGTGGAGGTGGACGGCACCAGCTACGCCGCCAAACACATCATCATCGCCACCGGCAGCGACAGTGTCCCCCTGCCGGGTGTCGAGGTGGACGAAAAGCAGATCGTGACCTCCACCGGCGGGCTGGAGCTGGACAAGGTTCCCGGCCATCTGGTGGTGATCGGCGGCGGCTACATCGGACTGGAACTCGGCAGCGTCTGGCGTCGCCTGGGGGCTGAGGTGACGGTGGTGGAATTCCTCGACCGCATTGTGCCGACCATGGACGGCGAGGTCGCCCGCAACTTCCAACGCATCCTGACCAAGCAGGGCTTCAAGTTCCGCCTCGGCACCAAGGTGACCGGTGCGCGCAAGGGCAATGACGGCGTCGCTTTGACGCTGGAGCCCGCGAAGGGCGGTGACCCGCAGGAACTCAAGGCGGACGTCGTGCTGCTTTCGATCGGCCGCCGCCCCTACACGGAGGGGCTGGGTCTGGCGGAGGCCGGCGTGGAACTGGACGAGCGCGGCCGGGTCAAGACCGATGCGCATTACGCGACCAACATCCCAGGCATCTACGCGATCGGCGATGCCATTGCCGGGCCGATGCTGGCGCACAAGGCGGAGGAGGAAGGCGTCGCCCTGGCCGAACGCATCGCCGGCCAGGCGGGCCACGTGAACTATGATGTCATTCCGGGCATCGTCTATACATGGCCGGAAGTCGCCTCGGTGGGCCGGTCCGAGGAGGAGCTGAAGGCCGCCGGCGTCGTCTACAAGGTCGGGAAATTCCCGTTCACCGCGAACGGCCGAGCCCGCGCGATGGGCGATACGGAAGGCTTCGTGAAGCTGCTGGCCGACAGGAGCACCGACCGGTTGCTGGGCGCCCATATCATCGGCCCCGACGCCGGCACGTTGATCGCCGAACTCGCCACTGCGATGGAATTCGGCGCGTCATCGGAGGATGTGGCGCGGACCTGCCATGCCCATCCCACCCTCAGCGAAGCGGTGAAGGAAGCGGCTCTGGCGGTGGAAGGCCGGGCGTTGCATATCTGACGCCTTGTCGTGGCCGCGCCGGACCCGGCTGGCCAGGCAGGAACGATCAGGAGCAGAGGCCGGCTGAATGCCGACCGTGACGGGAAGGGCCGGCTCGACATGGCACTCTTGGCACTCACCATGGGCGATCCTGCCGGCATCGGCGGCGAATTGTCGCTGCGTGCCTGGGCGAGGTTGCATCAATCCGGGCAGGGCTTCGTCCTGCTGGACGACCCCGATCGGCTGCGCGCGCTGGCCTCGGCTCTGCAGTTGGACGTGCCGATCCGCGAGGTTGACTCGGCCGCCGCCGCACCAGCGGTGTTTCGTGACGCGCTTCCGGTGCTGCCGATCCGCCTGGCCGCGACGCCGCGCTCCGGCCAGCCCGACCCGGCCAACGCCACGGCGGTAATCGCTTCGATCGAGCAGGCCACCGCGCTTGCCCTGCGCGGCGCCGTCGGTGGCGTCGTCACCAACCCGATCAACAAGGCCGCCTTGTACGACGCCGGCTTTGCCTATCCCGGCCACACCGAATTTCTCGCCGCGCTGACCGGCGCGCAGGGCCGGCAGATCATGATGCTGGCCAGCCCTCACCTGCGCGTCGTACCGGTGACGGTGCACGCGTCATTGCGCAACTCGCTCGCCATGCTGACGTCGGAGATGATCGTTGCCGCGGCGCGCACCACCGCCGCCGCGCTGCAGCACGAATTCGGCATCGCCCGGCCGCGGCTGGCCATCGCCGGGCTCAATCCGCATGCCGGGGAGCAGGGCGCGCTCGGCGACGAGGAAACCACGATCATCGCGCCGGCCATGGCGGCCTTGCGGGCGGAAGGGATCGAGGTCTCCGGGCCGTGGCCGCCGGACACCATGTTCACCGCCACCGCACGCACCCGCTACGACGCCGCGATCTGCATGTACCACGACCAGGCCCTGATCCCGTTGAAGACGCTCGACATGGATCACGGCGTGAACGTGACACTGGGGCTGCCGATCGTGCGCACCTCGCCCGATCACGGCACGGCGTATGACATCGCAGGCAAGGGGCTGGCCGACCCATCCAGCCTGATCGCCGCCATCGAACTGGCCGCCACATTGGCGGAACGCCGCTCGATCAGCATGAGGCATACGGGATGAAGCGTTCCCCGTCATGCCGGGCGCAGGCCCGGTATTTCCGGTTTGGTCGAACCCGGCCAGGCACAGCCCAGCTCGCGAGGCCCGCATGACACCTCAGCGCCTTGGCGTGAACGTGGATCACGTCGCGACCGTGCGCAATGCGCGCGGCGGCGTCCATCCCGACCCGCTGGATGCGGCATTGACCGCGATCACCGCCGGCGCCGACGGCATCACCATCCATCTGCGCGAGGATCGACGCCATATCCGCGATGACGACGTGCACCGCATCAGCGCCGCCATCGCCAAGCCGCTCAATCTGGAAATGGCCGCCACCGCCGAGATGGTCGCGCTCGCCTGTCAGGTGCGACCGCACGCCGCCTGCCTGGTGCCGGAAAAGCGCAGCGAGGTGACCACCGAAGGCGGGCTGGACGTGGTCGGCAACCTGGATTCACTCCGCCCCGCGATTGCGATGCTGACCGACGCCGGGATTCGCGTGTCGCTGTTCATCGACCCGGATCCGGCGCAGTTGCACGCAGCGGCGGATGTCGGCGCCGCCGTGGTGGAATTGCACACCGGCGCCTATGCCGAGGGAAAATCCGGCGAACTCGACCGTTTGCGCGTCGCCGCGGCCCTGACCCCATCGCTCGGCCTGGAGTGCCACGCCGGCCACGGACTGACCTTCGACAATGTCGCGCCCATTGCCGTGCTGCCTGAAGTGGTCGAGCTCAATATCGGTCATTTTCTGATCGGGCAGGCTATCATCGAAGGATTGCCGGCAGTGGTGACACGCATGAAGCGACTGATGCGGGAGGCACGCGGCGCATGAGCCTCGCCGACGACAAAGACGAAATCCGCGAGCTGCTGCACGCCTATTGCTTCTGTATGGATCAGGGCCGTTTCGGCGAACTCGCCAGTCTGTTCGCGACCGATGGTGAATGGATCGCGCCCTACCGTTCGGCACGCGGACCCGCGCAGATCGAGGCGTGGCTGACCCAATCGGTGCCGCCGAAGCCGAAGCGCCTGCATTACGTGATGAACAGCATCATCCGCGTGGACGCCGCACAAGCCGATGCGACGTCGAACTATCTCGTCATGGTGGAAGGTGCGGACGGGCCGGTCCCATCGGTCTGCGGTACCTATTCCGACGTGTTGGTGAAGCAGCCAAATGGCTGGCGGTTTCAGCGCCGCGAACTGATCCACGCCTTCAAGGGTGAGATGCGGTTGACCCTGCCATAGCGGCGATGCGCGGCCTGATTCGTCGGTGCAGCCAAGACGTGCCCTCGGCGAAATGGTGTGTCGGCGACGGCGATGAGCAAGCCGAACCCCGCATGGTTCCGCAAAGGCCGATCCTTGACGCCGTTGTGCCGACGAGAGCCTATCGCTGACCACATCCCGGTCGGCGAAAGCCGATCAGCAGCGCCGTCACACCAGCGAAGATCGGCATCCACGGCTTCGTTACTGAAAACAAAGGAAAGCCGTGGATGGCCGGCCTTCGCCAACCGCGGCGGGGAAAACGACGGGTCCCGCCGCGGATTGCGTCATCTGCGCTTCCACCACGCTGGCGCATGCCACAACACGCCGTGGCCGCGATCAGCACTCGCGACCACAGCGTCCGGCTACCCGGGCGCGGCCCCTTGGGTCTGCACCTGCAGCAGGTACAGCGACTGGCTCGCCGCCATGAACAGCATGTTCCGCTTGGGCCCGCCGAACGCCACGTTGGCGCAAACCTCCGGCAAACGGACCCGGCCCAGCAGCTTGCCGTCCGGATTGAGCACCACCACACCGGCATAGCCGAGCGGTGCGTTCGAACTGCACCAGAGATTGCCGAAGACATCGGCGCGCAGCCCGTCCGGCCCGCAATGCACGCCGTCCACCATCATGTCGCTGAACACGCGCTGATTGGTGAGTTTCTTGTCCTGCACATCGAATGCGTAGATCATACCCTTGCCGCCGGGTCCGGAATCACCCGGCCCATGGCCGGTACTGATTACGTACAGCGTCTTATGGTCGGGCGAAAAGCACAGCCCGTTGGGATCCGGCAGTTGCTCCTCGGTCAGCACCTGCGCCAAGCCTCCGTTCGGATCCCAGCGATAGACCGCATTCGGCAACTCACGCTTGCGACCGCCAATCACGCCGGCATCCGGCGCACCGGTGGCGGGATTGAGCAGGCCGTTGGGATTGGTCGGACCGCCCGCGTCATCCGGATGGCCCTCTGACAGCGAGTCCCCGTAAGGAGGGTCGGTGAACCAGATGCTGCCGTCGGGATGCGGCACCAGATCGTTCGGCGAGTTCAGCGGCTTGCCTTCGTAGGAGTCGGCAATGACGGTCATCGTCCCGTCATGCTCCCAGCGAATCACGCGGCGGAAGAAGTCCTGCGTGGAAAGCTGCCGCCCCTGGTAGTCGAAGGAATTGCCGTTGCTGTTGTTGGATGGGGCGCGGAAGCGGGTGACTCTTTGATCGTCCCAAATGTAGCGGTACTGCACGTTCGCCTGCACATCGCTGAACACCAGGTACTGGCCCAGACTGCTCCAGGCCGGCCCCTCGGCCCAGCGAAATCCGGTGGCGACGCGATGGATTGCGGTGATGCCGAGCAATAGCGATTTGAAGGCGGGATCGACGATGATGATGTCCGGATCTGGATAGATCTCGGGCGCTGCGTATCGGCCCCATCCACGCGGGGGCGTGGTGACGACACTGGGTGGCGTGCCAAGTTCGGCTTTCGCCTGTTGCGCATGCGCCACGACCGGAGCCATCACCGCCGTGCCGACCAAGCCGGCGAGACCCTTGCCGAAGCTGCGGCGAGACGGGGCAGCACGCAACGTAGCTGCGGTTCTTTCGACCATATTTCCTCCCGACGGGCCGCTTTGATGCGGTCCCGTCGGAACGCTACGAGCGACCCGCCTCACTCGCAACGCAAACGCGAGTGAGGCGGGGTCTCCCGCTACTTCCAGGTGGTCAGATAGAAGCGCGGCAGCTCATCCGGAAAAGCCTTGAAGTTGAGCTGCTTCGAATAGCCATAGGTCTTCACGTAAGTGAACAGCGGGATCCATTCCGCCCGCTCGGTGATCAGCTTGATCGCTTGGCTGTACATCTTGCGGCGCTGATCAGGATCGGTGACCGACCCGCCTTCCAGCACCAGCTTCTGCACTTCCGGATCGCGGGCATAGTCGTTGCCGCCGCCGGTGAAGAAGTAGGGCAGGATCGCCGACACGTCGTTGATCGAGTAGCTGCCCCAGCTGCCGGAATACATCGGAGCCTTGCCTTCGATGGCGCGCTGTACCGCGGCGCTGACCTGCAGATGCGTCACCCGTGCATTGATGCCGACCGCACGCAGATAGTTCTGCATGGCGCCGACCCATTGTGGCAGCAGGTAGGACACCAGTTCAGTGTCGAAGCCGTTCGGATAACCCGCCTCGGCCAGCAATTGCTTGGCCTTTGCCGGATCATACGGATAGTGCACCGCGGCCGCCTGGTCGCAACCGAACTGCGTCGGGAAGCACGGCGCATCCAACGGACGCGACCCGCCCTGCATCAGCTGCTTCGCCATGGTGGCGCGGTCCAGCGCATAGGCGACGGCCTGACGGACCTTCTCCTTGGTCAAAGGATTATCCGCGCCTGTGCGGCCGCCCGCGTCCAGGCTGAGATAGCCAACGCGCATGGTCTCGGCGCGCACCGCATTCAACGTCGGCACACGCGCGACATTGTCGAACTGATCCGGGCTGAAGTCCCAGATCCAATCCGCGCGCCCGCCAAGCAGTTCGGCCATTTCCGTAGCCGCGTCAGGCACTTCATGGATCTTGATGAAGCGGATCGCCGGCTTGCCCTTCGGGCTGTCCGCGTAATACCCGTCATAGCGTTCCAGATCGATCTCGGTCGCACCATCGATCTTGGTGATCTTGTACGGACCCGCGCCGATCGGTGACTTGGAATAAGCCTCGACCCCCACCTTCTCCCGATAGGCTTTCGGCCAGATCGGCAACACCATGGCGACGTATTCCAGCGCTGCGGGGAACACGCGCTTCAGCTTCAGCCGCACATGCGAATCGTCGAGCTTCTCGGCGCCCGCAATGAACGAGTAGTTGCTCGGCACCGACAAGGTCTTGTCCGCCAACACGCCCTGGATCGTGTAGACCACATCATCGGCGCTGACCGGATCGCCGTTCTGGAACGTCGCACCCTTGCGCATTTCGAAGTCGATCGTGGTGTCGTCCACCTGCTTCCAGGACGAGGCGAGCAGCGGTTTGATCTGGAAGGTGTCCGGATCGCGATACACCAGCCCGTCCCATGCATGCAGTTGCAGGATGAAGCCGGATCGCAGCGAATTGTGGTAGAAATCGACATCGGGCACCGCGTCGCGCCAGGTGATGCGTAACGTGTCGGCAGATTTCTGTGCTGCAGCCGGTAACGCCGCGGTCAACCCCGCCGCCAGCAACATACCACTCAACCAGCCGCGCTTACCCATGCCTATGCCCTTCCGATTTCTTCGCACCCGCACAAGGCTAGGCTGTGTAGCGGGACGGGGGCAAGCACTGTTGCGGCTTCAGGCCCTGGCGTCGGCAGTCGCCACGTCGGGGACTATGCCGAGATACTGGTCCACCACCTTGCCAGCCGGCCCGTCCGCGACGATGCGCCCCTGCTCGAGCCACAGGGCGCGTGTACACCAGGTTCGCACCGTCCCTGCATCATGCGAGGACAGCACCATGATGTCGGCGCCTCGTACCATCGTCTCCAGACGCTCCCGGGCGCGAACCTGAAAATCGGCGTCGCCGACCAGAATCCACTCATCCATCAGCAGGATCTGCGGCCGGATTGCGGTGGCGAGAGCAAAGCCCAGGCGCACCACCATCCCGGAGGAGTAAATGCGCACGGGCAGATCGATGAAATCGCCGAGGCCGGCAAACTCGGCGACATCGTCCTCCAGCTGGGCCAGCATCGGCCGCGACAGTCCGTTGTACAGACCGCGCAGCATGATGTTCTCACGTCCAGTCAGATCCATGTTCATGCCGAGTGCGGCGTCCAGCAACGCATTGAGGCTGCCTTGGATCCGCACGCGCCCGATGACCGGTTCGTAGATGCCGGCCAGCGTCCGCAGCAGCGTTGTCTTGCCGGCGCCGTTGGGGCCGACCAGTCCCAACCGATCTCCACCATGGAGGGTGAAGCTGATATCGCGCAGTGCCTGTACCACGATACGATGCTGACGGTCCTCGCCGAGCCGGCCCGACGCAGCTGCCATCACCGTCTTTTTCAGGCTGCGTGAATTGCCGTGGTACAGCGGAAAGAACACTGAGACACCGTCCACCAGAATCTGCGCATCGCTCACGATCGGGGCAACCTACCGTTAAATCCAGAAGGCGATGCGGCCACGGGCGCGTGTGAAGAATGCCCAGGCCAGAGCGCACAACACCAAGCTGTAAAACAAAGCGCCAATCCAGGTCTCGATACTTGGCTCCGCGCCGAGCAATGGCGCACGGACGATCGCTATCACGTCGAAAAAGGGATTCAGCGGCAGCAGCCTTGCTGCGTGACCCAACTGCTCGGGTTTCCAAATGATTGGCGTGACGAAGAAGGCAATCTGCATCACGCTGTTCACAATCGGCTGGATGTCCCGAAAGCGGGCACAGAACGCGCCAAGCAGCAGCGCCAGCGCCAGCGCATCGACCCCCCAGAGCAGCAAACCGGGAATCGCCAGCAATGCGTGCCAGCCCGGCCACATGCGGAACACCACGTCGACCACAATGATGACCAGGATATTATGGGCGAGCACCAGCACATTGCGGATCAGCCCGCGCATCGCGAACATGAAGAACGGCATGCGCACGGCCCGGATCACGCCCTCAGCCTCGGTAAAGGCCGTGCAGGAGTCGGATACCGTCGTCCCGAGAAAGCCCCAAAGCACGATCGACAGAGCCAGGAACGGGAAATAGTCGTGCACGTCGGTATGGAAAATGCCGGCGTAGAGAAATCCCAGCGCGCCGACCATCACGCCGGTGGACAGCGTCAGCCAGAACGGGCCCAAAATGGAACCGCGATAGCGCAGCCGGATGTCCAACCAGCCCAGTTTCCAGGCCAACGGCAGCAGGCGCAGACCCTCCCACACATCCCGCTTGGCCAGTCTATGGCGCGTAGCGAGCGTCTGGTCGGCCTTGAGCTCGAGGAGGGCGCTCCTCGCGACGGGCGTGGCAGCAGTGTTCATGGATGCGGCGCGGATAGCCTATCTGCCTGCCGCCTGCAACGGCGAACCCTCAGCGGGCCGCAAGCATGCCGGACGGCACGCCGACACTGGTACGCAGACCGCGCCGGATGCTGACCCGCTGACCAACGCGCAGCAGCGAGGCCCTGGGCTGGACCACCGCCAGCGTGCTGCCGTCATCCGCCTGAACGATGTACTCGACTTCACCGGCCCCGCCGGCCGCCACGCCCAACCCTGCGAGTAACGCTTTGATCGGCTGTGAATCCGTCGGCGGGACGGGACGCAGGGCAATCACCACGCCATCGTCACCCGCGCCCGATCGCTGGTCCGCCAGTGTCTCGGCTTGCGGGGTTGTTGGCGGATGCGCCGCGCATCCAGCCAAGCCAAACAGCAGACAGGACCAGGCGAAAAAGTTCAGCATCGCTCTGTACTCTTTTCGACAACGTCATCACGCGATCGTGCAGCTTGGCGGTTGGGAATACAAGCCGCTTGACGGGGTGCAGCGCATACAGAGATGATCTTGCGCGGATCATCGCTTTAGGATAAGGACTTAGACGTCATTCCTGAGCGACCACCTTAGCGACGGCCGTCCGGTCGTCGTGCTCCCCGGCTGTTTAGCCGCGCCACGACGGAGATTCATCCGGATGCACCGGCTCACACGCCATGCCCGCCTGACCCGTGCTGTCGGCAGCCTCGCGTTGCTGTCGCTGCTCGCCGCCTGCGCCTCCCAATCGCCGCGCACCAGTGCGACGCAGGAGACCGCCCGCTACCGAGCCCATGCACGCGGGCACTACGTTGCTCCTGGTCCCGCTGCAGACCCGTGGGGTCCTTATATCCGTGAGGCCTCGGCGCGATTCGACGTGCCGGAATTGTGGATCCGTTCGGTGATGCGCGTGGAGTCGGGCGGCAACCTGTACCTCGACGGCCAGTTGGTTACGTCGGGCGCCGGCGCGATGGGACTGATGCAGGTCATGCCCGGCACCTATGACGAGCTGCGCGCGCGCTACAACCTCAGCGACGATCCGTACGACCCACACGACAACATCATGGCCGGCACCGCGTATCTGCGGGAGATGTACGACATTTACGGTTCGCCCGGCTTCCTGGCGGCGTACAACGCGGGACCCGGGCGACTGGACGACTATCTGGCCAACAACCGTGCGCTGCCGAACGAGACGCGACGTTATGTCGCCATGATCGGGCCGAATATCGTGGGCGTGTCTCCGAACCGGCATTCGCCGGCCGAGAATTACGCGATGAACGATCTGCCGGTCGAAATTCCGCCAGGTCATCGCTATGGCCGCGCGGTCCAGCTCGCCAGTCGGACGAGCGGTGGCGGCGGACGGATTCCAGCATCGAGTCCGGTTCAGGTCGCCCAACTGCCTGAGCCGCCACGATCAGTGCAGGCGTCTGTCTCCACCCTTGCTCTGGTGACGCCGCCGCCCCCGCCGCCGCGTGGGTTCCACCTGATCCAGCCGGCGGTCGCCGAACCCGTGCCGTTCCGCCACCTGCCGACATCGTCCGGCAACTGGGCGATCCAGGTCGGCGCGTTCGCCAGCGCCAATCAGGCCCGTGCGGCGCTCGGGTCCGCCCGCCAGCACGCCCATGTCGAGCTGGCCGTGGCACATCCGCTGGTGGCCAGCGTGCATCAGGGGCGCGGCGTATTGTGGCGCGCACGGCTGACCGGATTGTCGCGTGAGACCGCGGTGGATGCCTGCGGGAAGCTGTCACGCAGCCGCCTGAGCTGCATGGTTGTGTCGCCCGAGGGCCAGTCCTAGGGGCCTGATGCTGCCCGGAGGGCTGCCGGCCCCGTCCCGACATGGGTGGCCCAACCGACGAGCCGGCGGCGGCGGACCGGTCCGCGTCAGCCGATATCCTCGTGCCAGGTTCGCCCGTCCCGCTCGATCAGGGCGATCGCGGCGGTGGGGCCCCAGCTTCCGGCGGCGTAGGGACGCGGCTGCTCGGGTCGGCTGTCCCAGGCCTGCAGGATCGGCTCGACCCAGGTCCACGCCGCCTCCACCTCATCGCGCCGCATGAACAGCGTGGGATTACCGCGCACCGTGTCCATCAACAGCCGCTCATACGCGTCGGGAAACCGCACGCCGAAGGTGCTCTGGAAGCGAATATCCAGGCCGGTGGGGCTCAGTCGCAATCCGCCCGGGCCCGGGTCCTTGGTCATCATCTCCAGCCGCATGCCTTCCTCCGGTTGCAAGCGGATGATCAGCCGGTTCGGCCGCCAGTCCGCCGCGTCCGCCGGAAAGATGGAGAACGGCAAGGCCCGGAACTGCACGACGATCTCCGATACCTTGTGCGGCAGGCGTTTGCCGGTGCGCAGATAGAACGGCACGTTGGCCCACCGCCAGGACAGCACCTCGACTTTCAGCGCCACGAACGTCTCCGTGCGGCTGGTGTCGGCGCTGCCGAGGTCCTCCAGGTAACCTGGGACCGGCTTGCCATCGATCGCGCCCTGCGCGTACTGCCCACGCACCGTCGACGCAGGGACGTCGTGCGCAGCAATGGGACGCAGCGCGCGCAACACCTTCAGCTTCTCGTCGCGCACCCGGTCGGCATCCAGGGACACCGGCGGCTCCATCGCCATCAGGCAGAGCATTTGCAGCAGGTGATTCTGCACCATGTCGCGCAGCGCGCCCGATCCGTCGTAGTAACCGGCGCGGCCTTCCAGCCCCACCGTCTCGGCCACGGTGATCTGCACGTGATCGATGTCGTCCGCGCTCCACAGACGCTCGAAGATCGTATTGGCGAAGCGCAGCGCCATCAGGTTCTGCACCGTCTCCTTGCCGAGGAAATGGTCGATCCGGAAGATCTGAGCCTCGGAGAACACCGCGCCGACGTCGTCGTTGATCTGCCGCGCCGAGTTCGAGATCGTGGCCGATCGGCTTTTCCAGCACGACACGGGAGGCCGGCGTGACCAGGTCGGCGGCACCCAGGTTGCGACAGATCGGGCCGTACAGATCCGGTGAGGTGGCGAGGTAGAACACCCGCACCCGCGCCGGATCGAGCAGCGCCCCCAGACCTGGCCAGTCCGCGTCGGCACGGCTGCCGTCGAGCCGTGCGTAGTGCAACTGACCGAGGAAGCGCTCAACCGTGTCGGGTTCCAGGTCAGCGGGGGCGACATGCTCCTCCAGCGCGCCGCGCGCCCGGTCGCGGAAGCCGCCATCGCCGAGGTCGGAGCGCGCCGCACCGATCACTCGCGAGTCGGGCGGCATCTGGCCGTCGCGGAATCGGTAGTAGAGCGCCGGCAGCAGTTTGCGCAGCGTCAGGTCGCCGGTCGCGCCGAACACGATGCAGTCGAATGTCGCAACGGGTATGATTCGGGGCATCGAGGGTCCTCTGGGGCAGGAAAGCGCCAGCCTAACAGATGCGCGTTCGGCCGCGAGGCGGCGTGATCCCCATGCGGCAGCCTATTCTATCCGCCCGTGTCGCGTTGCACGATCAAGTCGCTTCATCCGTCAGGTGGTTCCCGGCTATAGTTGCGCCCGCGCTGCAACCGGCCAACGGAAGGTGCCGATTCATATGGCCGCCCGATCAAGCTCTATCGAAACCCGCCGCTTCGCCTCGCCGGCCTTGCGCGCCCTGATGAACCGCCGCACGGCCGAACTCTGTGCACTCGGGCTGGCCGCTTTCGGGCTGGCGGTGCTGTTGGCTCTGGCGAGCTACGATCCGCGCGATCCCTCGCTGAACACGGCCACCGACCGGCACGCGGCGAATCTGGTCGGGCCGGTCGGCGCCTATCTCGCCGACCTGTTGCTACAGGGGTTCGGATTGGCGGGAAGCTTGCCGGGCCTCGCGCTGCTGGCCTGGGCCTGGCGCATCGGGTCCCATCGTGGCATTGGCAGCCTGGCAGCCCGGATTGCAGCCCTGCTGAGTGCCATGCCGGGTACTGGCGGCCGTGCTGGCGTGTTTTCCGACGCCCCCCGCCGCCGCCTGGCCGATCGTGGCGGGTCTGGGCGGCGCGGTCGGGCGTCTGCTGACCAACGCGGGCGTGCAAGCCGGCCGGTCTCTGTTCGGCCCCTTCGGAGTTGCGGCCTATTGGACCCTTGGCACCGCGCTGGCGGTGACACTGGTGTTGCTGTCGCTTGGACTATCGCGCTCTGAATGGCGTTACGCGGGGCGGATTGCCGGCCGAGCGGCGCGGTTTTCAGCCTCGGGGGGACGCGACGTCGCGGGTGTTCTTGGGCGCGGCGCCGGCAGGGTCGGCGGCCAGGCTTCCGGCTGGATTGCCGATCTGATGCGCAGCCCGGGAATGGCGCCCGACCCGGAAGTCCCGGCGGCAGTCCCGCGCGTCACTCGGCCCGCCGCGAATTTCGAAGCGCCACCGCCCGACGAACCGGTGACGGCGACCGCCCCGCGCCCCACCGTCCGGCCGCCCGCGCCGGTACGCAAGCCACGTCAGGAGAGCCTGCCGCTGCCGGAAGCCGGCTGGCGCTTTCCACCGCTGTCGCTGCTGAAGCCGCCACCGACCCGGGCAGCGAGTGGACCCAGCGAGGAGGCACTGCAGAACAATGCGCGTCTGCTGGAGACGGTGCTGAGCGATTACGGCGTGCAGGGCAGCATCGTCGAGATCCGCCCCGGCCCGGTCGTCACGCTGTATGAGCTGGAACCCGCCCCCGGCATTCGCAGCGCCCGGGTGATTGGCCTGGCCGACGATGTCGCGCGCAGCCTGTCGGTGACGGCCGTCCGCATCGCCACCGTGCCCGGCCGCAATGTGATCGGCATCGAGGTCCCGAATGCCAAGCGCGAGACGGTGTTCCTGAGCGAGATCATGGCCAGCGACGAGGTGCAAAAGAACACCGGCCGGCTGTCACTGGCACTGGGCAAGGACATCAGCGGCGCCACGGTGGCGGCCGACCTGTCGCGTATGCCGCATCTGATGATCGCGGGCACCACCGGCTCGGGCAAATCGGTTGGTGTCAACGCGATGATCCTGTCGCTGCTGTACCGGCTGTCGCCTGACCAGTGCCGACTGATCCTGATCGACCCGAAGATGCTGGAACTGTCCACCTATGAAGGCATCCCGCATCTGATGGCGCCGGTGGTGACCGAGCCGGCCAAGGCGGTGACCGCGTTGAAATGGACCGTCCGCGAGATGGAGCGCCGCTATCGCGCCATGTCGCAGCTCGGCGTCCGCAATGTCGGCGGCTACAACGACCGCGTCGCGGAGGCCCGGGCGAAGGGCGAGGTGGTGACGCGCCGCGTGCAGACCGGGTTCGACCCCGATACCGGCCGCCCGACCTTCGAGGACCAGCCCCTGGCGCTGGAGTCGCTGCCGTTCATCGTGGTGGTGGTGGACGAGATGGCGGACCTGATGATGGTCGCCGGCAAGGAGATCGAGCAGGCGGTGCAGCGCCTGGCACAGATGGCGCGCGCCGCCGGCATCCATGTGATCATGGCGACGCAGCGCCCGTCGGTGGACGTGATCACCGGCACCATCAAGGCGAACTTCCCGACCCGCATCAGCTTTCAGGTGATCTCCAAGTTCGATTCACGAACCATCCTGGGCGAGCAGGGCGCCGAACAGCTGCTCGGCCAGGGCGACATGCTGTTCATGCAGGGCGGCGGGCGGATCACCCGCGTGCACGGGCCGTTCGTCTCGGATGACGAGGTGGAGAAGGTGGTGGCGTTCCTGCGCGAGCAGGGCGAGCCGGCCTATGTCGAGGAGGTCACCGACCTCGAGGACGACGACAACAGCGGCCCATTGCTGAGCGGGATCGCCGGCGCGAGCGATGGGGAGAAGGGGCTGTTCGACCAGGCGGTGGCGGTGGTGGCGCGTGAAGGCAAGGCGAGCACCTCATTCATTCAGCGGCATCTGAACATCGGTTATAACCGAGCCGCGAAGCTGATCGAGCAGATGGAGAAAGAGGGCATCGTCGGCGCCGCGAACCATGTCGGGCGGCGTGAGGTGCTGGTGCGGCGGATGATGGACGAGGACTGAGCCGGGGCAACACCCCGAACTCGAGCGCGGCCCTGAGGGCCTTGTCAGCCCGGCACCATTGGTGGAAGGGGACAACTCCGCCATGTGCAACGGAGACCGGACATGACCTTCTCGCTGCTCGGGCGGTGTGCCCGCACCGGCATGCTGGGCGCAGTCGTCACCACGTCAGCCTTGGCGGTGGGCTCGCGCTGCGTGTTCGCCCGGGCCAGGTTCGGCGCCGTGCTCACCCAGCACCGCACTGACCCAAGGCTTGGACCGGTCGGACTTGATCTGCTGGCCCGCGGCTTCGACGCCGAACAGACCCTGCGCGGGATGGTCGCTGCCACCCCGCACCGCGACTGGCGGCAACTGGCCGTGCTGGACGCGAACGGGGGAACCGCCGCGTTCAGTGGCGCCCGTGTCAAGCCGGAGCGCGGTGAGGCACGCGGCAATTCCTGCGTCGCCATCGCCAATATCGTCCGTTCGGCCGAGTTGCCGGCGGCAATGGTTTCGGCGTTCGAGCAAGCTCCGGAGCGCCCGCTGGCCGAACGTCTGCTCGCTGCCCTGGCGGCCGGCCAGGATGCAGGTGGCGAATTCCGCCCCCTGCTGTCCGCCGCCTTGCTGATCGTGCATCAGGAGAGCTTTCCCTACGTGGACCTCCGGGTCGATCGCGACGATCAGCCGATCGAGACCCTGACAAGCTTGTGGGAGGAGTATCAGTCCGAGGCCGACGCCTATGTCGTCCGGGCGGTCGATCCGGACCAGTCGGCACCACCGGCGTCCCAGGCCTGACCGCCGCGGCCGGGGTCCCGCCGCAGCCCTGCCCAGGTAGCGGGAACCACGAGCCGACGATCCAATACGGCGGCACACCGCGCGTGTTATTGCTACAAGACAACTTTGCGACCGGCTGCAATTGCCAGAAAATCGTCGAAAATTTCGCTGTAACGAAATGGCACCCACGCTGTCCCACCGCTGAACGAAAGCAAAGCGGGGACTGGGCCAATGCAGGCGACTCGACGACAGTTGTTGATGTCCGTACCGGTGGCTGCCGTGGCAGCCATACCGGTCACGGCACGAGCGGACACGACCGACCTGGCGCTCAGTTGCGACCTGGCGGCGGCGCCAGCGGTCGCACGAGCTGCCGAGGCGTATTCCGCTCGCACCGGGGTGCGGGTGCGCATTTTCCCAACCCCACCCAACCTGCTCGTGCCGCAGTTGCAGCGGGAAATCCAGAACGACATCGTGGTGACGCGGATCGCGGTGCTCGACCAGGCGGAACAGGCCGGCGTGGTCAAGCCAGGCGGGCGGTCCGCGGTCTGGCGCAATCGGCTGGTCGTCGCCAGCGCCCACAATCCCGGGGGTCCGGACGGTTCGTTCGCTGCGCCGGATGTGTCGCCGGGTTCCGACATTGACGGCCCGGCAATTTTGCGGCGGCTGGGCCTCACCCCGACGCCGCTGGTCGGTGTAGTCGACACCGCCGCGGTCGCCTGGGCACTGACACAGGGCGAGGCTCGCCAGGGACTGCTGCATCAATCCGAGGTTGCCGCGGATGAGCGGCTGCGGGCTGTGTCACCCGTGCCGGACGACGCCTGGCCGCCGGTGCGCTACGCGGCCACGGTCAGCCTCCTGGCAGGCCGGCCAAATCCAGCGGCCTTCGTGGCCTTCCTCGGCAGCGCCGAAGGCCAGGCTGCCTTGCGCGCCGCGGGTCTGGAGCCGGTGGCATGAGCGAAGCGCATCTCGAGGTGCAGAGGCACCCTCTGTTCACCCGCATCACCCATTGGCTGATGGCGCTGGCGATCCTCATCCTGATCGGCAGTGGCTGGCGTATCTACAACGCCAGCCCGATCTTCGGCTTCACCTTCCCGGAGCAATTCACCCTCGGCGGTGACGTGCAGGCCGCGCTCGCCCTGCACAACGACCCCGGCGTGGCCAGTGCGATCGCCTGGCATTTCGCCGCGATGTGGCTGCTGCTGCTGAGCTATCTCGGCTTCGTGCTGTGGGGCGTGCTGTCCGGCCATTTCCGCCGCGACTTCCTGCCGGTCGGTCCCCGCGCCTTCCTGCGCGACTTCCTCGCCGCCGCGACCTTCCGGCTGACCCATCGGCTGGGCGAGTACAACGCGGTGCAGCGCGTGTTCTACTGGGGTGCGCTGGGCGCGGTCGCGATGATGCTGCTGTCCGGCATTGCGATCTGGAAGCCGGTGCAGACCTATCCGCTGGAAGTGCTGTTCGGCGGATTCCAGGGCGCCCACCTGGTGCATTTCCTGTTCATGTCCGCGATCGCGCTGTTCGTGGTGGTGCATGTCGCGCTGGTGATTCTGGTGCCGAAGACCTTTGTCGCCATGACACTCGGCAAGGCCACCGCCAGGCCGCACGCAGCCAAGGAGGGCCGCGCGATGAACCTGGAACGACGCCATCTGTTCGGCCGCAGCCTGTCCCTCGGCGCCCTCACGCATGCTGACCGGCTGCGACATCAGCGACAACGACGCGGTGCAACGCGCACTGGCCGCGGTGTCGCGCTGGAACGACCGGGTGCAGGCCGCGCTGTTCAGTCCCGACCGGCTGGCGCCCGACCTTCCCCAAGGCACAGGCCGTGAAGGACTTCCGCTACAACGCCTGGTACGGACCCGACAAAGCCCCGAAGCTGGACGCGGCCGACTACCGCCTGGGCCTCGCCGGCCGCATCGCCGACAAGCGCCCCTGGACCGTTGAGCAGCTTCACGCTCTGCCGCAGGTCAGCCAGGTCACCAGGCATGTCTGCGTCGAAGGCTGGAGCATGATCGGCGACTGGAGCGGCACGCCGCTGCGCGAATTCCTGACCCGCGTCGGTGCCGACACCACCGCCCGCTATGTCGGGTTCGAGTGCGCCGACGGTTATTACGAAGGCATCGACATGCCGACTGCGCTGCATCCACAGACATTGATGGCATTCGGACTGTCGGATGAAGTCCTGCCGACACGCTATGGTTACCCGTTCAAGATCCGCATTCCGACTAAGCTCGGGTTCAAGAACCCTAAGTTCGTCACGACCATCTACGTCACCAATCAGCAGCCGCGCGGATTCTGGACCGATCGCGGCTATAACTGGTTCAGCGGGATATGATGCATGCAGCGTCGTTCCGAGCTGCGCGATCGGAGTCATGGCGAAGGCGCCGCAGCCCGGCCGGTCGAAGACCCGTCTCTGTCCCCCGCTCGCCCCGCAGCAGGCCGCCCAACTCAGTGCCGCCTTCCTGCGCGACATTACCGAGAACATTGCGTTGGCGGCGCGCCAGGTGCCGATCGCCGGCTATATCGCCTACGCACCAGCCGGCGGCGAGGCGCTGTTCGACGGCCATCTGGCGGCGGGCACGGACCTGCTGCTGGCCGACGGCTCGCCGCTGATGCCGTCCAACGTGCAGGGGTTTGGCCGCTGCCTGCTGCACGCCATTCTCGCCATGCTGGCGCGCGGCCATCCATCGGCGGTGGTGCTGAACTCAGACAGCCCGACCCTGCCCACGAACCTTCTCGTCCGCGCCGCAGAGGCGCTGGCCGAGGATGGCGACCGGGTCGTGCTGGGGCCGGCCGATGACGGAGGCTACTACCTGCTGGGCGTGAAGGCGGCGCATGCGCATCTGTTCGCCGACATCGCCTGGAGCACCGATACCGTCGCCGAAGTCACCCGGCGGCGCGCCGCCCAGCTTGACCTGCCGGTGGTCGAGCTGCCGCCCTGGTACGACGTCGACGACCATCCCGCGTTGCTGCGTCTGCTGCGCGAGGCCGACCTCGCGTCGCCGGAGGATGGCACGTGGCCGGCCTATCCGGCGCCATTCACCGCACGGGCGCTCGCCGGCATGCGGCTGCGGCCCAGCCTCGACCTGGCAGCTGAATGATCCGCCTGTCGGCTCTGGGCCTGGGACTTGTGGCGCTGACCTTGGCCGGCCTGTCGCTGCACGCCATCGGCGATGTCACGGGCGACTGGATGCGGGCCAAGACCTGGCTGGTCGGGGTGCTGGGCGTATCCGCCGCGATCTATCTGCTTGCCGTCGGCTGGGTGCTGCATCGCCCGCTGCGTGGCCGCGGTATCTGGGTCGTGCTGCTGGTGGCCGCGGCCATGCGCATCCCGCTGCTGCTGGCGCCGCCGTTCCTGTCCACCGATGTGTTCCGCTACGTGTGGGATGGACGCGTGCAGGCGGAGGGGGTGAACCCCTATCGCTACATCCCGGCCGATCCGGCGCTGCAGGCCCTGCGCGACGCCGCGATCTATCCCGACATCAACCGCGCCGACTACGCGCGCACCATTTACCCGCCGGCAGCGCAGCTGGTGTTCGCCGCGACCGGGCTGCTGTGGTCCAGCGTGACCGGAATGAAATCCGTCATGCTGGGCTTCGAACTACTGGCGGTGTTCTGCCTGTCACGCCTGCTGGCCCTGGCACGCCTGCCGCAGGACCGCCTGCTGATCTACGCCTGGAATCCGCTGCCGGTCTGGGCGTTCGCCGGCAACGGGCATGTCGACGCCATGGCGATCGGCCTGATTGCGGCCGCGCTGCTGCTGCGGGTTCGGCGACGCGACGGCTGGGCGGGCGCCGCGCTGGGGGCCGCGGTGCTCACCAAGTTCCTGCCGCTGGTGATTGCCCCCGCACTCTGGCGAAAGGGCGGCGGCTGGCGCATGGCGGCGGCATGTGGCGCGGTGATCATCGGTCTCTACACGCTCTACAGCAGCGTCGGACTGCTGGTGTTCGGCTTCCTGGGTGGTTACGGCGCCGAGGAAGGCATGCAGGACGGCAGCGGCATCTGGCTGCTGGCCGGACTTTCGCGGGTGATTGCGGTGCCGCCTGCCGCCGCGCGCGTCTATTTCGCCGTCGTGCTGATCCTGCTGGGCGCGCTCGCCGCCTGGATCGCCTTCATCCGCCGGCCGGACGATACCGTCTCGATCTGCGCGGCCTCCGGCATGCTGATGGCGGTGCTGACCTTCGCGATCAGCCCGCATTATCCCTGGTATTTTGCCTGGCTGGCGGTGCCCTGCGTGCTGGCGCCCTCGCCTGCCGTGCTGTGGCTCTCCGTCGCACCGGTGCTGCTCTACCTCGACACCTATGGCGACCGATTCGTCTGGCCGTCGGTCGTGTTTGCCCCGGCGATCCTGCTGGCGCTGCGGGATTTCTGGCGGTTGCGGCCAAACCCTGCTGTCGAACCCATCAAGGGACCCATCTGATGTCGACAACGACCTTGCCCGATCCGCGCCGTTACTTCGAAGCCGTGGCGGCAGAGCGGCACGACGTGGCCGAACAGCCGCCGGTCTGCCTCTATCTGGAGGTGACCAACCGCTGCAACCTGTTATGCGAGACCTGTCCGCGCACCTTCGAGGACCTGGAACCGCCCGCGGATATGGACTGGGGCCTGTTCACCCGCATCGTCGACCAGGTGCCGAATGTCGCGCGTGTGGTGCTGCATGGCGTGGGCGAGCCGATGCTGGTGAAGGCGCTGCCGCGCATGATCCGTTACCTCAAGGATCGCGGCACCTATGTGCTGTTCAACACCAACGGCACGCTGTTGCAGCCGAGGAAGTTCCAGGAGCTGATCGATACCGGCCTCGATGAACTGCGGGTGTCGCTGGATGCCGCCGACCGCAAAAGCTACGCCGCCATTCGCGGCAAGGATTTCTTCAATCGTATCGTTCGCGACGTCGGCAAGTTCACCGCCTATCAGCAACAGATGGGTGTGACAGCGCCGCGCGTATCGCTGTGGCTGACGGGATTGAAGGAGACCGTGGAACAGTTACCGGAGTTTGTCCGCCTCGCCGCTACGATGGGCGTGCGAGAGGTGCATCTGCAACGCCTGGTGTTCGACGCATCCGGTTTCGGCAAGGCGCGCGCCGAGTTTTCCCTGTTCGAACAGACCCGCGCCGAGGAGCAGGCGGCGATCGAGGCCGCGCAATCCATCGGCGCGGAGCTGGGCGTGACGCTGGACGCATCCGGCGCCACCGAGCCCGGCCTGAGCCTGAAGCGCAGCGCCGACGACAAGCCCTGGGCGACCTGCCGGCGGCCGTGGTCGCTGATGTATTTCACCGCGCATGGCCGCGCGCTGCCGTGCTGCATCGCGCCGTTCTCCGCGCGTGGCTACGAGAATTACACGCTGGGCGACGCGACCCAGCAGACCCTGCGCGAGATCTGGAACAGCCCGGCCTATCGCAGCTTCCGCACCGACCTGCTCGGCGATGTTCCGCCACAGCCCTGCCAGAATTGCGGATTGCGATGGAGCCTGTAAGCGTCGTCATCCCCACCTTCAACGAAGCTGCGGCGATCGCTGCCGTCATCCAGGAAATCCCGCGCGACCTGGTGCGCGAGGTGATCGTTTCGGATGGCGGCAGCAGCGACGGCACGCAGGCAATCGCGCTGGCGGCGGGCGCACGCGTGGTGGAAGCCGGTCGGGGCTACGGACGCGCCTGCGCGCGCGGCGCCGCCGCTTCCGACCCGGCCAGTTCGGTCATCGTGTTCCTGGACGGCGATGGCTCGGATCGCGGCGACCTGCTGGGTCGGATCGTCGGACCGGTACTGGCGGGGACGCATGATCTCGTGCTGGCGTCGCGCACGCGCGGCAGGCGGGATCCCGGATCGATGCTGTGGCACCAGGTGCTGGCCGGGCGCGTGGCCGGGTTCGGCATGGGCGCTCTGTACGGTGTGCGCTACAGCGACATGTGTGCGTTCCGCGCGATCCGCCGCGACACCTTGCAGCGTCTCGATCTGTGCGAGATGACCTATGGCTGGAATATCGAGATGCAGATGAAGGCGGCACGCGCGCGGCTGCGCATTGTCGAAGTTCCGATGCCGTATCGCTGTCGAGCGGGCGGCAAATCGAAAGTGGCGGGTTCGCTCGGCGGGACGTTGCGCGCGGGTGGCAAGATCGTTTCGACGTTTCTCAGAGTCGCCGCGCAGCGCAGCGCGATCTGACGGCGGCGATCGGCGCGCCACACGACGTTGTTGCCGCGCCTGCACTGACCGCGAAGAACGACAACGGCCGCGTGACGACCCGTCGTCGCACGCGAGACGTCGAGTCGGCGGAACGCTACTTGGTAAACCGGGGCAGCTTCTCGGCCAGCATCTGATAGGCATCTTCATCGGTGCGGTCGTAGCGCAGTGGCGTCACCACGATCTTGCCCGCCCGCAACGCGTCGTAATCGCTCTCCGGCCCTTGCTCCCGATCGCCGCGGCGAAAGTTCAGCCAGTGATAGGTCATGCCCCGCGGATCGACCCGCGTATCGACCTGCATGCCGGCCACCATGCCGACACCCTGCCGCGCCAGGGTCATCGGGCCGGCTTCATTGGCTGGCAACGGCGGGAAGTTCACGTTGATACAGGCGTCCTTGCCCCAGCCCATCTCCAGCAACCGTCGCACCACATCCGCGCCCAGGCTGCGCGATGCGTCCCAGGACACGTTGTTGCGGTCGCTATAGGCCTGGCTCAGCGCGATCGATGGCACGCCCAGCAGCATGCCGGTCATGGCGCCGCCGACGGTGCCGGAGAACACGGTCTCCATCCCCAGGTTGAGGCCACGGTTCACCCCGGACAGCACGAGCTGCGGCGGCGACTCCACCATCAGGTGGCAAATCCCCATGACGGCACAGTCGCCCGGCGTGCCCGAGATACCGAAGCGGCGTTCGCCGCGTTTGGTCATCCGCAACGCGTGGTGCAGCGAGATGGCGTGCGACACGCCGCTCTGGTCGTGTTCCGGCGCCACCACCCAGACCTCGTGGGCCAGTTCGGCTGCGATCTGTTCCAGCACCACCAGGCCCGGTGCATCGATACCATCGTCGTTGGTCAGCAGGATTCGATCCAGCACGCCGGCGGCTCCAGTTCCGTTCCATCCCTGTTTGGCGCCTCGCGGGTCCGTCGTCCAGAGATGGTTGCGTGTCTCCGAGTGCTGGCACAGCATGCCGACCGAACGGGAGAGCGGCCATGAAGATCATCGATGCGCAGGTGCATATCTGGGGCAGCGGCACACCGAGCGCCCATCACCGCCAGGTATCGCGCTATTCCGCGGAGGATCTCATTGCCGAGATGGATGCCGCCGGCGTGAACGGTGCGGTGCTGCATCCGCCCAGCTGGGATCCCGGCTCGAACGAAATGGCGGTGGAAGCCGTGCAGAAATACCCCGAGCGGTTCTGCATCCTGGGCTGGTTTCCTCTCGACAAGCCGGAAAGCCGCGGGCTGATCGACAGTTGGAAGCAACGGCCGGGCATGCTTGGCCTGCGCTGGTCACTGACGCGGGCCGGTCAGGAGACCTGGCATGAGGATGGCACCATGGATTGGCTGTGGCCGGCCGCCGAACGGGCCGGCACGCCGGTGGCGACGATGGCCTGGCGCTTCCTGCCGCTGTTCCGCCAGATCGCCGAACGTCACCCGAATCTGAAGCTGATCATCGACCATCTCGGCCTGGTGCGCTCCGCGAAAGGCGACGCAGCCTTCGCCGATCTCGAAACGCTGCTGTCGCTGGCGAAGCTGCCCAACGTCGCGATCAAGGCCACCGGTGCGCCAGGCTATTCAGGCGCGCCCTATCCATTCCGCGACATCCATGACGGGCTGCACCGCATCTTCGACGCATATGGTCCGAACCGCTTCTTCTGGGGCACCGATATCACGCGGATGCCATGCAGCTATCGACAATGCGTCACGATGTTCACCGAGGAACTGCCCTGGCTGAAAGGCCGTGATCTGGAGCGGGTCATGGGTCAGGCCGTCTGTGACTGGCTCGACTGGAAGTAGCTGGCTGCCTGCGTCGTTCACCACGCCGACCGTCGCCAACGCCTCCATCGGGTCGATCCGCACGCTTTGACGCCTGACAGGCGGCGCGCGACACTGCAGCACGATCGTGTCGCGTGCCAGCATCGGGGGACAACATGGAAATCCGCAATCTCGGTCAGTCAGGACTGCGTGTCTCCGCGATCGGCCTCGGCTGCAACAATTTCGGCGGCCGGATCGACCGAGACGCCACAAGCAAGGTGATCCACAAGGCGCTCGATCTGGGCATTACGCTGTTCGATACCGCGGATACCTATGGCGAGCGCGGCGGATCCGAAACACTGATGGGCGAGATCCTCGGCGACGATCGCAAGCGCATTGTGCTGGCCACCAAGTTCGGCATGCCGATGGACGATGTCGATGTGAAGATCGGCGGCTCGCGCCGCTATATCATGAGCGCGGTGGAAGACAGTCTGCGCCGCCTGCGCACCGACTGGATCGACCTCTACCAGATACATCAGACCGATCCGCGCACGCCGATCGAGGAAACACTGCGTGCGCTGGACGACCTGGTACGCCAGGGCAAGGTCCGCTACATCGGCTGCTCCAACTTTCCGGCCTGGCAGGTGGTGGAGGCGCAGTGGACCGCGCGCGGCGCCGGGCTGAATGCGTTCGTGTCCTGCCAGGACGAATACTCCCTGCTGGTGCGCCATGTCGTGGAGCCGCAGTTGAAAGCGGCCACGATCAAATATGGCATGGGCCTGCTGCCATTCTTTCCGTTGGCGAGTGGCCTGCTCACGGGCAAGTACCGCCGCAATACGACCTTGCCGACCGGCACCCGCCTGGCCAACACGCAACATCTCGCCGATCGCTACCTGACCGAGCGCAACTGGGCCACTGCCGAGAAGCTCGGCGACTTTGCCGCGTCACGCGGGCACAGCCTGCTGGAGCTGGCTTTCAGCTGGCTGCTGGCGCAACGGCCGGTCTCCAGCGTGATCGCCGGCGCCACCAGGCCGGAGCAGCTGGAGCAGAACGTGAAGGCCGGCGGCTGGACCCTGACTGCCGAGGACCTTGCGGATATCGACCGGATTACCGCGGGCTGAGCGCACCGGCCTTCCGCCACGCAACCGGAATAAGCCGCAAGCGGGCGAAGCGTTTCCTCAGGCCCGACAAAAACCTTGCCGCAACGACCTCGGCAGGGCAGTTTCCGCCGCATGAGCGGTACCAATACGGTCCAGGCAGCACAGGCAGCAACTCCGGGCGGGGCCTCCGGCGCCGCACCATCCGGTCAGACCGGGGAGACGCCCGACCAGGCCCTGCTGCGGGCCCAGGCGGCCGCCCAGGCGAAGCGGTTCGGTGAGGCGAGCGGCATCTGCAACGACGTTCTTCTTGCCGTTCCGGAACATCCGCCCGCGCTCGCGTTGCTCGGCATCGTCGCCGGCATGACCAACGACCCGGAGCGCGGCATCACCCTGCTGGATCGCGCCATCAAGCTGCGGCCGGGCAATGGCACCTGGAACGCGCATCTGGCCTCGCTGTGCCGCGCCACCTACCGAATGGAGCAGGCCCTGACCGCGGGGCAGGAATCCGTCCGCCTCGATCCGAACAATGCCGACCACCTGGTGAACCTGTCGCTGATCTTCGTGGATGTGGACGACCGGGACCGCGCCATGGCGTGCCTGCTGCGCGCGCTTGGCCTCAACCACAAGCACGCGGACGGCCACCTGGCGCTGGCGCAGAACCTGCTGTCCACCGGCGATTTCACGCCTGGGTGGCAGGAATACGAATGGCGCAATGAGACCGAGGCCGGCAAGAACACCATGCCGGCGATGACCTCCGCGCCCTGGAACGGCATGCACATCCCCAAGGGGCGCATCCTGCTGGTGGGCGATCAGGGTTACGGCGACACCATCCAGTTCGCGCGCTACATCCCGATGGTGGCGGAGCGCTGTGAGGAGGTCGTGCTGGGCTGCAGCGCCGAAATGGGACCGCTGCTGCGGGACATTCCAGGGGTCAAGCAGTTCTGCCACCGCTGGACCGACGTGCCTGGCCACGCCGCGCATTGCCGGCTGTCCAGCCTGCCGCTGTTCTTCGGCACGACGCTGGCGACCATCCCGGCGAAGGTGCCTTACATGAAGGCCGACCCGGCGCGCATCGCGGCCTGGCGCAGCCGGTTGGGCGACCAATTGCCGCATGGCACGCGCCGCATCGGCCTCGCCTGGACCGGCCGCCCGACGCACCCGAACGATCGCCGCCGTTCCCTGGCATTGTCGCGGCTGCTTCCCCTGGCGCAGGCGGAGCAGGTCGCCTTCGTCTCATTACAGAAACCCTTTCCCGATTCCGACCGCGCCGCGATGGCGCATTTCCCCTGCATGACCGACCTGTCCGCCGAGCTCAGCGATTTCGGTGAGACCGCGGCGGTGATCGAGAACCTCGATCTGGTCATCACCATCGATACCGCGATCGGCCATCTGACCGGCGCTCTGGGTAAGCCGGCCTGGATCATGCTGCCGAAGGCGGCCGATTGGCGCTGGCTGCTGGAGCGCAGCGACAGCCCGTGGTACCCGACGGTGCGTCTGTTCCGGCAAGACACTCCTGGCGCCTGGGATCAGGTCATCGCGGACGTGGCGAACGCCCTGGCCCATGAAGTGCGGCAGGTCGAGGTGGTGACCGCCTGAACCTTGCGTGCCGCCGCCATGCGATGAAGGGGACGAACTGAGCGCCGGCGGACCGTTTACCCGGCGTGGTATCGCGCCCGATACCCGACGTCGCACGGTCCGGCGTGAGCCCGGATCAGGACAATGCGCTGATGCACCATTTGCGGGCGCGGTATCGATAGCCGCGGCGCGATACCGCAGACGGGACAGTCGCAGCACTATCCGGAAGGCGGTCGAACGCCACTGGCCGCACACCCAGGCCCGATCCAGACAAGGACGGTGACCATGGGAACCGACGGGCCTGCAAGCCACGCATCCGCTCCCGCGATGGGCCTGCGTGAATGGACCATGCTGCTGGCCCTCTCCGGGCTGTGGGGTGGGTCATTCTTCTTCATCAAGCTGCTCGTCAACGAACTGCCATCTTTCACCATCGGTACTCGGCCGCGTTGGACTCGCCGCGATGATGCTGAACCTCTGGCTGGTGGTGCGGCGTGACCCGCTCCCACTGACCCCAGGACTTTGGGGTGCGTTCGCCATCATGGGGCTGCTCAACAATGTCGTGCCGTTCTCGCTGATCGTGTTCGGCGAGATGCGAATTTCCAGTGGGCTGGCATCGATCCTGAACGCAACCACCCCACTATTCGCCGTGCCGGTCGCGCACCTGCTGACCGCGAACGAGAAGCTGACTCCCGGCAAGGCGCTCGGCCTGCTGATCGGCTTCGCCGGCGTCGTGGCGTTGGTCGGAACCGACGCGTTTGTCGCGCTGAGCGGTCAGGACAGTCTGGCCGAGATCGCTTGCCTGAGCGCCGCGCTCAGCTACGCCTTCGCGGGCATATTCGGCCGGCGCTTTCGCTCGGTTCCGCCGATCCAGGTGGCGACCGGGCAGCTCACCGCCAGCACGCTGCTGCTGATCCCGTTGGTGGCCTGCGTCGATCGCCCCTGGACACTGCCGATACCCAGCTTCACTGCCTGGCTCGCGCTGATCGGCATCGCACTGCTGTGCACCGTCCTGGCCTATATCCTGTATTTCCGCATTCTCGCGACAGCCGGAGCCACCAACCTGCTGCTCGTCACCTTCCTCATTCCGGTCAGCGCCATCCTGCTCGGCTCGCTCGTCCTGGGAGAAGTGCTCCAACCAGGCGAGTTCGCCGGCATGCTGCTGATTGGCGGTGGCCTGGTGTTCATCGACGGACGCCTGCCCGGCCGGCTATGGCGGTTCCAGAGGCGTGCCGCATAACGACACGTCCGCCCGGCAACGCGCCTTCCTCACAGGGTGCGATTGGCCCGCGCGAGCACCGCCTCGAACAGCACCTGGCAGCCGGCTTCCGCCTCTTCCGGCTCGATGCTCTCGGCCTCATTATGCGACAGCCCGTCCTTGCACGGGGTGAAGATCATCGCGGTCGGCACGTGGCGCGCGACATAGACCGCGTCATGGCCGGCACCGGAGACGATCTCCCGCGTCGAATAGCCGAGCTTCGCGGCGCCCTGGCGCACCAGATCGACGCAGGCAGGATCGAACGGCTGCGCAGGGATCTTGAACAACTGCGTCAGCTCCAGCTTCACGCCGCAGTCGCGCGCGATGAACCCGGCCTCGCGCGGGAACTGCGCATCCAGCCGGTCCACCTCGGCGTCGGACGGGTGGCGGAACTCCACCGAGAACCGCACTTCCCCCGGCACCACATTGCGGCTGTTGGGGGAGACCATCAGCTGGCCAACCGTGCCGCGGCCATCCTCGCCGCGTGCCCGCATCATGCGATCCACCAGGTCGATGATGCGGGCGGCGCAGACCAGTGCGTCCTTGCGGGCGGAGGGCGGCGTGGTGCCGGCATGGCTGTCCTGGCCGATCGCCACCGCGTCATACCAGACCATCGCCTGCGCGCCGGTGACGATGCCGATCTGCTTTGCCTCGTTCTCCAGGATCGGGCCCTGCTCGATATGCAGCTCGAAATACGCATCGGCAGGAAACGGGGCTGCCGGCGTCTCGCCGCGATAGCCGATACCGTCCAGCGCCGTGCGCACGGTGACTCCTTCGACGTCGGTCAGCGCATAGGCCTTGTCGAGCGTGAACACGCCCGCCCAGACGCCGGAACCCATCAGCGAATGGCCGAACCGGCTGCCCTCCTCATCGGTCCAGTTCACCAGCTCCAGCGGCGCTTCGGTGACGATGCCGAGGTCGTTCAGGCTGCGGATCACTTCCAGACCTGCCAGCACGCCCAGTGCGCCGTCGTATTTGCCGCCGGAGGGCTGGCTGTCGAGATGGCTGCCGAACAGCACCGGCAGGCGGCTGGGATCGCGGCCCTCGCGGCGGGCGAACATGTTGCCGATGGCGTCGACGCGCACGGTCAGGCCAGCCGCCTCGCACTCGGCGCGGAACCGGTCGCGGCCGCGCTTGTCCACGTCACTCAGCGTCAGGCGGCGCACGCCACCCTTCGGCGTGGCGCCGATCTGCGCCATGGACATCAGCAGCTCCCACAGCCGCTTGCCGTCGATACGCTGGTTGGTCTGCGCGCTCATGCAAGCTCCTCGATGCGGCCGGTGCGTGGCGCGCAGATATAGCGCGGCGGGCACCTGTTGCCACCGCCAGCGTGGTCGCCGCGCGCGATACAACCGCATCGACCGGATTGGCGACCGGCGCGTCCAGGCACCGGCCGGCAACGGACTGCACTGCATGCGCCACCCCGGACGCCGCCGCGCTCAGCCGGCGGATGCCGCCGGCACCGCCATCAATGCCGGGTTGCCAGCTCCGCTGCGACACGCAGCAGCCGGGAGCTGCGGATAGTCTGCATCTCGTTCGGCAGCAGCGTCGTGCCGGCGTCGGATCCATCCGAGCTCACGATTCCCAGCATCAACGTGTTGGCCCGCATGTTGTCGGCCAGGCCAAAGGCGTGACCGATCTCATGCTCCAGCACGCCGCGCCGGCCCCTTGTCAGCGACAGCAGCGATTGGTTGGCGGTCTGCGCGACGAAGATGATCGGGTCAATCATGTCGCCCACCCGCAGCGTGAGGCCGCCCTCCAGACCCGAACGCGAGAAGTCCGGCACGTAGAAGACGTGCAGGCCGCCGAGGTCGGTCCAGTTGCGGATCGCGGCCCAGACCTCCGAGGTGAAATTGCCGCTGCGGTCCTCGACCGTGATGGCAACCTCTCGGCTATTCGCCTCGCCGATCGGCAGGTTGTGCGTGAACGTTTGTGAACTGCCAGAGACGGCGAGCTTGCCATCCGAACCGAGGATCGCCCGCGTCTGATCCCGGGTCAGCAGGAACTTGCTCACGCGCAGGTTCAACGGCACAGCCGAGAATATCCGCTGGGCGCGATGGCAGTCCGCAGCCACCGTGTCCGCGACGCCGTCGGCCACCGTCACCCAAACATCGATGTCCGGCATTGTGTCCCCCCCCTCGCGATCTGTCCGCTCGGTCGGGCCGAACGGCGACGGGGCCGTGGTTAGCAGGTTGGACTGTCGCGGTGAGTGAGGCAGTTCGCAGCTCTCGTTTTTGTGCACCGGACGGGTGCCCTGACGTCCCGCCAGGTGACAGGCCCCGTGAACCACTCCGGATGGATTGAGCCAGGATCGCGGCATCGCCCGTCGGTCCGCACAACGACGTGCAACCAGCCGATTGCACGCGCCTCCGAGCCTGTTGTCCGGAGGTCCACCTCGCAGGGAACGGAACCAGGACATGCGGCAGCCCAACATCGTCTTCATCCTGGCCGACGAGCTCGGCTATGCTGACTTGCCGTGTTACGGCAGGGTCTGGACCCTCCCGGGTCACCCCCCAAACCGACAATCCCCTGCCGGATGTCGGCCCTGCGGATTGCGACTTTGGGGGACGGATGCGCCGGACCGGTTGGAGTTGCAGCGCAATGGCCGTAGCGCGTGGCAAGGGCGCTGCCCGATACCAACATCCTGGACACGAACATCCCGATCGACGACCGCCGCGCCACGACCCGTTCTATCGGGTGACCTCCACCTGCCGTTCCGCCTGGATCGTCGTCACCGCGACCGGCAGCATGGCGAGCACCAGCCCCCCCGTGAGCAGGAACACCATCGGGAAGCTCGCCGTCGCCGCGAGCACGGCGGTGCAGAGCGCGAGGCCGATCGAGCCCCCGGTCATCTGCAGGGTCAGGTTGACCCCGCTCGCCTGGCCCTGGAGCGCTGCCGGCACGACACTCATCAGCGCGCGGCGCGACACCACGGCGAGGAACGGCAGGACCGCGCCCCAGGCGAGCAGTGCGCCGACAATGCCGGGATAGCTCGCCCCGGCCATCGCCACCGCAAGCACCAGCAGCGCAGTGCCATTGACGGCGAGGCCGAGCAGGATCGGTTGACGCGCGCCGAACAGATCGGCGGATTTGCCGGCCAGCAGCGAGGTGACCAGTGTCGGCAGGATCGCGATCAGCAGCGGCACCCCGGCATCGATCGGCGAGAACCCCATTTCCCTCTGCAGGTACAGCGGCAGGAAGATGAACACGGCGATCTTGTCGAACTGAAACAGGAAGAAGATCAGCACGCCGCCGGTGAAGGTCGGAATCCGCAGCAGCCCGAGCTCGATCAGCGGCGCCGAACTCCGCAGCTCGATCACGACGAAGCCGGCCAGCGCCGCGAGTCCGCCAATGAGCGATCCCAGCGTGGCCGCGGAGTCCCATCCCCAATCGCCACCCTCCATCAACGCCAGGGTGAAGGCGGTCAGCCCCACCATGAGCGCTGTCGGACCGGCCAGGTCCAAACGCTCCGTGCCGGTTCGTTGCGATACCGCATCGCCTCGGTCGAGCTGCGTCTGCCAGGCGATCAGCACGATGCCGGCGATGACGGCCACGGCAGGCAGGTTGACCAGGAAAATCCAGCGCCAGCTTACCATCTCGGTGAAGAAGCCGCCGACCACCGGACCGCTGGCCATGAAGATCGCGGCAATGGTCGTCTGCAAGCCGAAGGCGAGACCGCGCTCCGCGGGGGCGAACAGGCTGGTCGTGATCGCAAAGCCGGCGGGGAAGACCAGCGCCGCCCCCAGCCCCTCGACCGCGCGCGCAGCCAGCAGCACGTATCCGGTTGGCGCGAGCCCGGCCGCGATCGAGCCGAGGCCGACCAGGGCAATCCCGTGCAGAAAGAGGCGTCCACGGCCGTATGTGTCGCCGAGGCGCCCACCGACGGCGACGGCGCAGGTGAAACTCAGCAGGTAGGCGTTCACCACCCAGTGTGAGCCGGATCGTGACAGAAACAGGGCGTCCCGGATGGTCGGCAGGGCAACGCCGACCACGGTCTCGTCGAGTACCGACGAGACCCAGTACACCGCTCGTCGCAACCAGGATCCACCAACGCTGCGGCGTACTGCGCGTCCCTGACATCGCCAACGACGTGGCTTCCCCTATTCCACCGGTTCGCCGGGAATCGGCACCTTGCCGAGCTCGATGATCAGCGTGGTCACCTGTGCGATCACTGCCTCGACCGCGGCAAGGTCGGTCCCTTTGGCGACCAGCGCCACGCCGTTACCGGCCGGGCGATAGAACGGGTAACTGCCCAGGTCGATGTCGGGATGCCGTGCCTGGATCGCCGAGAGCCCCTCGGCGATCACCCCTTCCGGCAGCCCGGTGGCGTAGATCGCGCGCTGCTGGATCTTGGGCCCGCCTTGCAGCCGCGGCGCCAGCCACTCGAACATGGACCGCATCACCCGCGGCACGCCGGCCATGACGTAGACGTTGCCGATCTGGAAGCCCGGTGCCACCGACATCGCGTTGTCGATCAGCGTCGCGCCGCGCGGCATCGTCGCCATGCGCTGACGGGCGGCATTGAAGTCGCCTGGCTTGTAGCTGCGTTCCATGCGAGTCCACGCCTCGGGATGCGGCTCCCACGGCACGCCGAACGCAGCGGCGATGCATTCGCTGGTGATGTCGTCATGGGTCGGGCCGATGCCACCGGTGGTGAACACGTAGTCGAACTTGGCGCGGACCTCGTTCACCGTATCGATGATGGTCTGTGCCACGTCGGGGATGACGCGGACCTCGCGCATCGGAATGCCGAGTTCGCCCAGACCGGTGGCGAGGAATTTGATGTTGGCGTCCTGGGTGCGCCCGGACAGCACTTCGTTGCCGATCACCAACAGGCAGGCGGTGGGATTCTTGGACATGGCACGGTTCCCCCGAACGGACGGTCCGAACTCAGGCTGCGGTCGTTGTCGTGGCAGCATGCCACTCCGGACGCAGCAAAGCATACATCCAGAGGGATCGCGGCTGGTCTGCGACCCACATTCGGTCGCGCAGCAGACCTTCAGGGCGGAAGCCCAGGCGCTCCGCCAGACGGATCGAGCGCTGGTTCCCTGGTTCGATCTCCGCTTCGACGCGGTGGGTGTCCAAGGCTGCGAAGCAATGCGACAGCAGGGCGGCCATCGCCTCCTGCATGAGGCCCTGGGCCTGGAACCGCCGCACCAGGACCCAGCCGACCGCCAGCCGGCGCATCCGGGGTTGCCTCGCATGGTAGTTCACCATGCCGATGAACGCCTCGCCGTCCCGTGCCAGCACCGCCCACGCCGCATGCGAGGCGGTATCCGCAGCCAGCGATCGCTGGAGATCCTCTCGCGTCTCCGCCACGGTCCGGTTCGGCGGCGCGTCCCAGAACCGCATCGCCTCCGGGTCGCCATAGGTCCTGATGCAGGCCGGTGGCATCCGCCATCGCCAGCTTGCGCAGGCGCAACCGGCTAGTCTCGAATTGCGGAACCGGCGGGGCGTTGGTCATCGCGAGCCTCTGCTGCCGCCGGCTACAGAAAGTCGCGCAACAGCGGGATCAGCGGCTTGTCGGCCGGCGGCATTTCATACTCCGCCAGCTTGTTCGGCCGCACCCAGGCCAAGGTCTGGTTCTCCCGCGAGGTTGGGAACCCCTTCCAGCGGCGGCACAGATACAGCGGCATGAGCAGGTGGAAATGCTCGTAGTCGTGGGAGGCGAAGGCGAACGGTGCCAGGCAGACGGCGGAGACATCGATACCCAGCTCCTCCTTCAGCTCGCGGATCAGCGCGGCTTCCGGGGTCTCGCCGGGATTCAGCTTGCCGCCGGGAAACTCCCAAAGCCCGGCCATTTTCTTGCCTTCCGGCCGGCGTGCCAGCAGCACGCGGCCGTCGGCATCGATCAGCGCGCAGGCGGCGACCAGCAACAGCGGCTTGCTGCCATGTTCCGCCTGCGGCGCCTCGACCTGGCCGAATATGTCCGCCCTTGTCGCCTCGAACTGCCAGACCGGGTGCTCGCCGCCACGCGCCAGGAAATGGCCGCGCCCCTCGCCGATCTGACGGAAGCCGACCCGGCGCAGCACCGCGGCCGAGGCGGGGTTGTCGATGACGACATCCGCCGTGATCCGGTCCAGCGTCAGATTGGCCAGCGCCCAGCTGGTCAGCCGAGCGGCGGCCTCGGTGGCGACGCCGTGGCCCCAGAAACGGCGGCCGACCCAGTAGCCGAGCCGGGCGAGCCGCGCCTTCGGGTCGATACGCAGGCCGATGACGCCGACCAGGGTTTCCTCCGTGCCGTCGCGACCGGTGATCGCCAGGTGGTACGCGGTGCCTGACTCCAGCTCGCGGGTGGCGGAGGCGATCCACTCATCCGCCAGCGGGCGCGGATAGGGGAACGGCACCACCGCCAGGGTGCGGGTCACGTCCCAGTTGTTGATCAGCCGGTGCAGCGACTTGGCGTCCTGCGGTGTCAGAGGACGCAGGCTCAGGCGTTCGGTTTTCAGCGGTGCGAAGCCGGTGGGGGAAGCAGGGTCCAGCGGCAGCAACTCGGCGCCGGACGCGGGTTTGGCGCGTTTGCGGCGGGCGCGGGGGGACTTGGCCTCGCGCTTGGTCATGACAGGAGCATCAGGTTTGGGTGGGTTCGGCATGGATCAGGGCGGCGAAGGTGGCCTGCGTGGCGCGGCTGCGCAAGCCGGTGATTGCTTGATGCGCCGGACCTTGGCTGCCGGCCGGGCGTGGGGCGGCGGGCTGGTGCGGAGGTGCGTCGGAGGGGTGGTGGCACAGGTGCCGGGCATCGCGTGGCGCGCTGTACAGGTGCATGGGCTTCTGGTTGCTGGGGTGACGAGGACGCCGGTCGCGACGCTGGGGCGTGGGTCTCCCGGGGGTCCCGGCGCGAGGCGTCGTACAGGTGCATGGGGTTCTGGTGCCTGGTGTGACGCGGATGCCGGTCGCGACGCTGGGGTCTGGGCGTCCCGGCCGCCTCGGTGCGGTGCGCCGTACAGGTGCATGGGGTTCTGTGGCTGGTGTGACGCGAATGCCGGTCGCGACGGCTGGGGCGTGGGTCTCCCGGCCGCCTCGGTACGGTGCATCGTACAGGTGCATGGGCTTCTGGTGGCTGGGGTGACGCGGATGCCGGTCGCGACGCTGGGGCCTGGGCGTCCCGGCCGCCTCGGTGCGGTGCGCCGTACAGGTGCATGGGGTTCTGGTGCCTGGTGTGACGCGGATGCCGGTCGCGACGCTGGGGCCTGGGTCTCCCGGCCGCCTCGATGCGGTGCATCGTACAGGTGCATGGGGTTCTGGTGCCTGGTGTGACGCGGATGCCGGTCGCGACGCTGGGGCCTGGGTCTCCCGGCCGCCTCGGTGCGGTGCGTCGTACAGGTGCATGGGCTTCTGGTGCCTGGTGTGACGCGGATGCCGGTCGCGACGCTGGGGCCTTGGGCGGCCCGGCCGCCTCGGTGCGGTGCGTCGTACAGGTGCGTGGGCTTCTGGTGCCTGGTGTGACGCGGATGCTGGTCGCGACGCTGGGGCCTTGGGCGGCCCGGCCGCCTCGGTGCGGTGCGCGGTACAGGTGCATGGGGTTCTGGCTGCAGCCCGCATTTCCGCCGTCGCCAGGTGCCGCGCCCTCGGCAGCGGTGGCGCGTCGCTCGCGGAGCGGCCGGTGCAATGCCGGCCAACCGCGTCCCAGGCAAGCGGATGGCACTGTCCGCCAAGCACCGAGGGGGACACAGGACGGTCGATGGCACTGGATGTTCCCGTCACGTTCCCCACATGGCACCTGAGATGGTGACCGGCAAGGGTCCCGACGCCCCGGTTACGCCGGCCGGTTTCAGTGCATATTGGGAACAATAAGACCGGAAGACGTGGCGTCAATTGAGCCAGGGGCCGGACATTCGGCGGCGAGAAAGTTTCGATCAGTTTTTGTCGCGGCAGGTGCTGATGGCACGGAACTGCCTGCGTTTGGCGAAGAACTTCTCGATCCGAAAAACGCGCTGCGCCGACATGGCGGTCCGCTCGGGGCGGCGATTGGCCTTGCGTGGGATGACCGCGGCCTGCCAGACCGCACTGGCCGACTCGCTGTCCCGGACCTACACTGGGGCAAGGCGATTCGCTCCGCGCGACAATTTGGAACAGATGCAGCGCACGGTCAGTCACACGGCGGACGACGCGTTGTCGCATCTGCCGGCGCTGGCGGACCAGCCGGTGTGTGTGTGCCGAAGGACGATCATCCCGACCGCCTGCCGGCAGCAGTCGGTGCGATGCTGAACGACGGCTGGAAAACCAGGAAGCGACTGTCGCCCAAGGTAAGCAATCCGCAGAGCGATACGCGGCGCGCGCGGCCGGGGCGCCGAACGGCAAGCCACGTGAAGCCGGCAGCGGCGATTTCCTGCTGGAGATGGTGCCACCTGGCCGACAGGCGGGTTTCTGGAGCGGATGAATGGAACCGCGGTGATCCCAGTGGGAATAGCACCGTGGGTTCGACGATCCTGACGGGGGGAAGGAACCTTGGGACGCATGGCCCAGCAAGAAGCGAGAAAGATCGAGGACATTCAGCTCCTGAGAGCTGTCGCCATTGGTAGCGTCGTATTCTGCCACCTGAGCATTTCTGCGACGTTGCTGGCGAACCTGCCCTTCCACGTCTCGAATCCGTTCTATGCGGGTGTGGAAATGTTCTTCGTCATCAGTGGACTTGTGGTCACGCAGTCTCTCCGCCGAGGTAACCACAATGCTCTTAAGTTTCTAATTCGACGAGGATTCCGGCTTTATCCTCCAATTTTCTTTTTTCTTGTTACGACCGCGATCATCGACGGGCTGGTGCGTTGGACTGGCTATCCACCCTATGCCGTTGATGCATTTTGCGTTCCCCTGGCACGATTGTTAAGTCAAGGACTTGCAATACTTGGGGGATATCTAATAAATACAAATGAGGCGTACTATATGAACGCCGCAATGTGGAGTCTCTCCGTCGAATTTCAGTTCTATATGACTGTCACCATCCTGGCTTTTGCGTTGGGAGTCCTCCGAATAACGCCCCGCCTGAGAGACAGGTTCGTCCTTTGCACATCACTTGCTATCCTCATGATGGGGATCTTTGCACGAATTTCCCTCGAGAGCGGCAGAGGCATTTTTTTCGCATACATTAGACCCGTTGCGAAAGTCGGCCCCCCGGTCAGCGGTGTCCGGCGCGTTCTCACCGGCGGCGTTTCCCTCACCTGATCAGAACGGTCCGAACCCAGCTTGCAGGTTCACCAGTCCCGCGATGATGGAGATTTTGGTGTGATGCGTCCCAAGTGGGTTGCGAAACCGCTCAGCAGCGATCCTGAACCGTTTCGTTCGTCCGATCCGGTGCTCAACCCTGACACGGAATCCACTCAGTCCACGGTTATATGCCTTCTCCTCATCAGTGAGTTTCCCGTTCTTTGGCTTCTTGTATGGACATTCCAGGTTCCGATGTTCCTTGTCGTACCCCTGGTACGCACTGTCCGCGTAGAGCCGTGCCTTCCTCGGCAGCTTTGGTCCATTGCGACGGATCGCCAGGTCATGGTGACTGCCGGGGTGAGAGGGCGAGGCGCTGACGATACGACCATTCCGGGTAACGATGTATTCGGTCTTCACCGTATGGCGCTTCTTCTTGCCGGAGTAATGCTCTCGCTGTTTGGCGTCCGTGTCAGGACGCTGGATCGGCTGCTCGGTGCAATCGACGATCAGGGCCTCGGCCTCGTTCCGACTGATTTTGGGCTTCCGTCCAACCCCGATCAGCGGCCGGGCGAGCTTTTCGATCCGCTGGATCGCTCGGCAGATCGCGCTTTTGTTGACGTTGTAGAAGAAGCCCAGGAACTCCTGGGTGATGTAGCAACGATAATAGATCAGCATGATCAAAAGATGATCTTCCAAACCACCGACGTCCCAGGGGCGGCCGGATTTGGCCTTGTGCAGCTGAGCTTTCTCCCAGGGGTCCGCGAGTTGCTTCAGCATTTTGTCGAACGTGGCGACGCTGACCCCGGTCAGGCGGACGAAGCTCGTGCTGGCGCGCAACCGGGCAGCGGAGAACGGACGGGACATCGGGCCGGTACCTTCATGAAGAAGGTTCTCGACGAATCGAATCGTCCCGTGACCTGTCAAGCTCGGCCGCGCCGGCTCAGCTCACCGACGGAGAGCCGCTAACGTACTCATTTTCGCAACGGGTCTATTATATTCTTCAAATTCGACTTCATGGCACTTGGAGTTGCTCTGGCCTATCTGCCGCCGGCGCTGTTCCGTGCTATGCCTGCCGCGCTTGGGATCACCGTGGGTTTAGCCAGCCTTTGCCTCGCATTGGCCGGTCTGGCCTGGTGCCGCAGTCCTCTCGAGCCCATCCTTGGCGCAGTCGACCACCTCGAAGGAGGTGGCATGTTGCTTGCCATGGCATGCTCCGGAGTCGTGGTATTACTTGGGTCGAGGGGACAGCTGAGCAGACTTCTGCCATCCCCTATCATTCGCGCATTACTCGCGATTGGAAATCGCAGCTACACCATATACCTGCTGCACTTTCCCTGCATGCTCTTGGCTTGGATCCTGCTGGTCTCGCTCCGCCCGGCCTGGACAATGAATGCCTGGCTCTTTGCGCTCACCCAGCCGATCGCCACCGCGTTGTTCCTGATTCCGCTGACGGAGCTTAGCTATCGATCTGTCGAACTGCCCTGGAATGCCACCGGGCACGCCATTGCGGGAGGTGCTCGACCGTCGCGTTTGGCTGTATCGTGAGCCTGTCGAATTGCGCGCATCCAACGAGGGCTGACCACCACGAGCGGAAGTCTTTCGTCGCTGCAAAATCGGAGTGGCTGCAAAATCGGGCAGCTGCACCGACTGCACGCCTGGCGGTTCGTCAACCCGAAGGAACCGGTGTCACGATCGATCCCGTCTGCACCTGTCCATGTCGCTGCCGTTCACCGTCGCACTGCCCACGCAGGAACGCGCGCCCACCACGCCGGCGCGCTGCCACCGTGCCAACGTGATGATTTACGGGCGGGTCGCCGGGCCTCTGCCATTGGGTGGACCTTCGAACCGGCGTCACGGACACATTGAAACACCCTGCGGACCGGCACAGTATTGCCGAAAGGACGCCGTAAGGGAGGAAACCCGTTCATGACCGAGGCCCCGAGCTACGTGCACGGCGCATCTACGGTGCCGCTGATCGGCGAGACGATCGGCGCCAATTTCGACCGCACCGTCGCGCAATGGGGCGACCGGCCCGGCCTGGTCGTGCGCCAGCAAGGCGTGCGCTGGAGCTATCGCGAACTCGGCCAGCAGGTGGAGAAATTTGCCGCCGGCCTGATCGCGCTCGGCCTGCACCCGGGCGACCGCATCGGCATCTGGTCGCCCAACAATGCCGAATGGGTGGTGACTCAGTTCGCCACCGCCAAGGCGGGGCTGATCCTGGTGAACATCAACCCCGCCTACCGCCTGGCCGAACTGGAATACGCGCTGAACAAGGTGGGCTGCCGGGCGCTGATCACCGCCACACGCTTCAAGACCAGCGACTATATCGGCATGGTGAACACGCTGGCGCCGGAGCTGCACACGTCACTGCCCGGAAGGCTGCAGGCGCAGAAGCTGCCGGCGCTGGAGATGGTGATCCAGATCGGCCCCGAAACCGCGCCAGGCGCGATCCCGTTCGACCAGGTCTACGGCATGGGCGCCGCGTCGCACCGCGCGCATCTGACGGAGCTGGCGCCGCAGTTCCAGTTCGACGACCCGATCAATATCCAGTTCACCTCCGGCACCACCGGCGCGCCGAAGGGCGCCACGCTCACCCACCACAACATCCTGAACAACGGCTTCTTCATCGGCGAGGCGATGAAGCTCACCGAGCAGGACAGCCTGTGCATCCCGGTGCCGCTGTATCACTGCTTCGGCATGGTGCTGGGCAACCTTGCCTGCACCACGCATGGCACCGCCATGGTGTATCCCGGCGAGGGTTTTGACCCGCTCGCCACGTTGCAGACCGTGGCGGAGGAACGCTGCACCGGCCTGCACGGCGTGCCCACCATGTTCATCGCCCAGCTCGAACACCCGGACTTTCAGAAATTCGATCTGTCCAGTCTGCGCACTGGCATCATGGCCGGCGCACCCTGCCCGATCGAGGTGATGCGCCGCTGCATTGCACAGATGCATCTGAGCGAGATCACCATCGCTTACGGCATGACGGAAACCAGTCCGGTCAGCACCCAGACCACCACCGACGATCCGCTGGAGCGGCGCGTCTCCACCGTGGGCCGCGTGCATCCGCACGTGGAGGTGAAGATCGTCGATACCGACGGCAAGATTGTGCCGCGTGGTGCAACGGGAGAACTGTGCACGCGCGGCTATTCGGTGATGTCCGGCTACTGGAACGATGACGAACGCACCGCGCAGGCGATCGATCGCGCGCGCTGGATGCACACCGGCGACCTGGCCGTGATGGACGCCGAGGGTTATTGCAACATTGTCGGTCGCATCAAGGACATGGTGATCCGTGGCGGCGAGAATATTTATCCCCGCGAGATCGAGGAGTTCCTCTACCGGCATCCGAAGATCCAGGACGTGCAGGTGTTCGGCGTGCCGGATCAACGTTACGGTGAGGAGCTGTGCGCCTGGGTGAAGCTGCGCGCCGGCGAGACGCTGACCGCGGAGGAAGTACGGGATTTCTGCCGCGACCAGATCGCGCATTACAAGATCCCGCGTCACATCCGCTTCGTGGACGAGTTCCCCATGACGGTCACCGGGAAGATGCAGAAATTCATCATGCGGGAGCGGATGGCCGGCGAACTTGGCGTGCGGGCGGCGACGACGGCGTGACGCAGGACCGGCAGCCGAATGCACGAATCGTTCGCACGACCGATCGGCCGGAGTTCATTCCGCTGGTGGCGGCATGGCGGTGGGAGGCTTTCGCCCGCGACGATGGCTCCAGCCTGGAGGACGTGCAGGCCCACGTGATGGAATCGATTGCCGAAACCGGGCCGCCGCAGACCTTCGTGCTGCTGATCGACGACCAGCCGGTCGGCACCGCCAGTTTCGTCGCCCACGACCTGGAGGGGCGGGCCGAACTGACCCCGTGGCTCGCCAGCGTGTTCGTTGCACCGGAGGCGCGCGGTCGCGGTCACGCTGCTGTTCTGGTCGCCGCCGTCGAGGCCGCCGCCCAGGCCGCGTCGGTCGCCCGCCTCTGGCTCTACACCGAGACCGCGGAGCACGTGTACGCCCGCATCGGATGGGGACGGGTCGAAAACTTCGCGCATCATGGCCGCCCGGCTGTGCTGATGGTGCGCGATCTCTCGGTGCGGTCCGAGCTGTAACCGGCTGACGGGTGCGCAACTCCGCTACGCGACCACCCGATCACTCCGGAATCGACGCCACGCAGCGGAGCCGGCGGCCGGAACATCGGATCGGTCGGCGTCCGGCAGCAGAGGCACCAGCCGACTTGGCGGACCTGTGGCAGCATCGGACAGCGGGCAGCCCGATCGTCACTGCCCGTGCGGTCCGCCGAGCTCGGATCGAGACGGTCACCTCGGCCGGCCGGTCCGGCAGGATGCGAGCCTGTCCCACGCCCAGGCATTCGGGCCAGGAATGGCTGCGTTCGCGGCCTCGCCAGGCAACGCCGCGCCACGACGAGCGTTTCCCCCGCGAAAGCACCAGGCACTGACGGGATGGCTTTGGATGGACGGGGAAACCGAGGCAGCCGGCGCCAGCTCGCCGCATCTGGACGACCAGGAGCAGAGCCAGGCGGCCAGCCACGCAGCACCCCGCGCCCTGGTGATCCACGAGATCATCCGCGAGGAGGGCGAGACCGCGCTCGCCCGCACCAATGGCGCGTTGCTGCTGTCCGGCCTGGCGGCCGGCCTGTCGATGGGATTTTCGTTCCTCGCCCAGGGTTTGCTGCAGGCCCGCCTGGAGGGTGCCAGCGCGGAGCTCGTGGGCAGCCTGGGCTACAGCGTCGGCTTCGTGCTGGTGATCCTGGGGCGACAGCAATTGTTCACCGAGAGCACGCTGACCGTGGTGCTGCCCGTGCTGACCCGCCGTGACCTGGCCACGCTGCTGTCCGCGTTGCGGCTATGGATGCTTGTGCTGATGGCGAACCTGGTCGGGACGGCGATCTTCGCCGCGCTGCTGCTGCCCGATGGCGTGTTCTCGCCGGAAGTGATGGCAGCGCTGCATGCCCTGGCGGGGAAACCGATGCAGGCACCGTTCTGGAGCACCGTGCTGCGGGCGGTGTTCGCCGGCTGGCTGATCGCGCTCATGGTCTGGATCCTGCCCAGCGCACGGTCGGGTCGCCTGCTGACCGTGCTGGTAGTGACGTATGTGGTGGGACTGGGCGGGCTCGCGCATATCATCGCCGGGTCGGCCGAGTCACTCTACGCCGTGTTTTCCGGCCAGGCTTCGGCCGGCGACTTCTTGCTGCGGTTCCTGCTGCCGACCTTCATCGGCAACACGCTCGGCGGCATAGCGCTGGTCGGGTTGCTGAACCATGGCGCCATCGCGCCGGAGATCCATCCGGTCCGCCCAGGATAGAGGCCCGATCCGCCAGGGCCGCCTCGGCGGCCGATACAGGCCGCCAGAGCCGCCGCATGGCGCGATAAAGGCCGGTCCGGCAGGACCGCCTCGGGGCACGATACGGGCCGGTCCGGCAGGGCCGCCTCGGGGCCCGATACAGGCCGGTCCGGCAGGGCCGCCGCAGGACGCGGACCGGCTTCGGAGGCCCGCAGACGCCATCGACGCCAGCCGCCACGGCAGCCGCCTCCCATCTGCCCGAAACTGGACTACACTGCGCGTCGGCCACGTTTGGACATCCCATGCCCGCTCCCGCCCTTCGCATCGGCATTGCCGGTGCCGGTCATTTCGGCCGCTACCACGCACTGAAGGTCGCCGCCTCCGACCGGGCCGTCCTGGCCGGCATTTACGATCCCGACCTCGAACGCGCCCGCACCGTGGGGCGGGAGACCGGTGGCCCGGACATGGATTTCCCGGCCCTGCTCGACGCCTGCGACGCGCTCATCGTGGCCGCGCCGGCGGAGGCGCATCACGCGCTGTCCGCCGCTGCGTTGCGGGCCGGCAAGCATGTCCTGGTGGAGAAGCCGATCGCGTCCACCCTGGCCCAGGCGGATGAACTGGCCGCCCTGGCGACCCAACGGGACCTGGTGCTGCAGGTCGGCCATCTGGAGCGGTTCTCGGCGGCGCATGGCGCGCTGGCCGGCCGGATCGGGGCGCCGCTCTATATCGAGGCCACCCGCATCGCGCCGTTCAAGCCCCGCGGCACGGATGTGTCGGTGATCCTCGACCTGATGATCCACGACCTCGACCTGGTGCTGTCGCTGGTGGCCAGCGAGATCGAACATGTCGATGCGATGGGAGCGGCCGTCGCCAGCGCGCATGAGGACATCGCCAATGCCCGCATCCGCTTCGCCAGCGGCGCCGTGGCGGCGATCACCGCCAGCCGCGTCTCGGCCCGCACCGAGCGGCGGATGCGGATCTTCGGCCAGCAGGGCTACGTGGCGGTGGATTTTGCCGCGCGCCGCATGACGGTGATCGCGCGCGGCCGCGGCAGGCCGGTGCCGGGCGTGGAGGGGTTCGGCATCGAGGAGGAGTCGTGGGAAGACCGCGACTCGCTGGCCGCCGAACATGCGGCGTTTGTCGCCGCGGCGTTGGACGGGACGCCGGTGATGGTCGATGCGGCCGCGGGCCGGCGCGCCCTGGCGGCGGCGCTGGCGGTGGGAGAGGCGATGGAGCAGTCCCGAGCCCGGCTCGCCGCCTCCGGGCTGTTGCGTGCCGATGCCAGCCTGTAAACCGCGATACCACAAGCAGACGGTATAGATGTCGGCGGCCGCGATGCGTCCCTGGGTAGCGTCGTTCGCCGGCCAGTTCCACTCGCGTCCGTATCATCCACCGTCCCCGGATTGCCGATCCGGTGCAGCACCGCCATATCCTCGCCATACTGGACCCGACACGCAGCCATTGGGGAAGCCATGCGCTATCGTACCGGCCTGCTCATCACCACCGCCTTCCTCGCCGGCCTCGGCATCGCCGGCCCCGGCGCCGGCCTGCTCCAGCAGTTCGACCTCACCCCCGCCTTCGCCCAGGCCGCGTCGGATGACCGCGCTCGCGAATTGGCTTTGTTCGGCGAAGTGCTGGCCCGCGTGCAGTCCGACTACGTCGAGTCGGTCTCCACCCGCAAACTGATCCACCAGGCGCTGTCCGGCATGCTGGCTGGGCTCGATCCGCACAGCTCCTACATGGACCCCAAGCAGTGGCGGGAGATGCAGACCGAGACCCGCGGCCGGTTCGGCGGCCTCGGCATGGAGGTCACCGAATCCAACGGCCTGGTGAAGGTGATCTCGCCGATTGACGACACCCCCGCCTCCCGCGCCGGCATCAAGTCGGGCGACCTGATCACCGCGCTGGACGGCAAGACCCTGATGGGCCTGTCGCTGTCCGAGGCGGTGGAGAAGCTGCGCGGCGCACCCGACACCAAGGTGACGCTGACCCTGAAGCGGGAGGGTGTGGAAAAGCCGCGTGCAGGTCACCATGACCCGCGAGATCATCCACATGCAGGTGGCCAAGAGCCGCCTCTACAACGATATCGGCTATATCCGCCTGAGCATGTTCAACGACGACACCGAGAAGGCGCTGCGCCAGGCCATCGAAACCTTCCGCAAGCAGCGCGGCAAGAAGCTGCGCGGCCTGGTGCTGGATCTGCGCAACAATCCCGGCGGGCTGCTGGACCAGGCGGTGGACGTGTCGGACGATCTGCTGACCAAGGGGACCATCGTGTCCACGCGCGGCCGGCACAGTGCGGACAACCATGTCTGGAAGGCCGGCAGCGGCGATCTGACCGGCGGGCTGCCGATCGTGGTGCTGGTGAACAACGGTTCGGCCTCGGCCAGCGAAATCGTCGCCGGCGCGTTGCAGGACAACGACCGGGCGCTGGTGCTGGGCACCCGCAGCTTCGGCAAGGGGTCGGTGCAGACCCTGTTCCCGCTGCGCGGCGAGGGCGCGATCCGGCTGACCACGGCGCGCTACTACACGCCGGACGGCCGTTCCATCCAGGGCCAGGGCATCACCCCGGACGTGGTGGTGCATGAATCCGACACCCCGGCTGCCGGCTTCGGCCCCGACCCATGAATCCGACCTGAACAACACGCTGCAGAACGGCGACAAGCCGGCACCGCCGCGCCCGCCCGTGCCGCTGGCGTCCGGCATCCCGGACAAGCCGCCGGCCAACTGGCCGAAATACGACCCGACCAAGCCGGAGACGGACTTCCAGCTGCAGCAGGCGCTGACGCTGGTGCGGGCGATGGCCCAGGCCGGCGGCAAACCCGGCACATTGGTCGCGCCGGGCAGCAGAGCGGGTGGCCGGCCGATTTGACGCCGCTGCCGGTTTGTTCCGATCCTGCCGCCTGACCCGGAGGAGGCAACGATGGCGCTGGACGCACACCGGCAGCAGTTGAAGGACTCGTTCATCGCCGCGCGCGGCTACTGGAGCGAGTTGTGGGACGGCGTGCTGGAACTGTCGCCGGAATTCTTCGACGCCTACACGACCTTTTCCGCCGTCCCCTGGCGACACGGCACCTTGCCGCCGAAGATCAAGGAACTGATCTACGTCGCGATCGATGCCTCCACGACGCATCTCTACAACCCCGGCACCCGCGTCCACATCGCCAACGCGCTGCGCCAGGGCGCCACGCGCGACGAGGTCATGGAGGTGCTCGAGATCGTCTCGGTGCTCGGCATCCACACCATGTCCACCGGGCTGCCGATCCTGCTGGACGAACTGGCCAGGTCAGGCCGTGGCGACGAGGTGCAGCGCGGTCCGCTGAATGACGAGCAACAGCGGCTGAAGGACGCGTTCGTCTCGGCGCGCGGCTATTGGAGCCCGGTCTGGGAGCAACTGCTGCTGCATGCGCCGGCGTTCTTCGATGCCTATACGCGGCTGTCCTCGGTGCCCTGGCTGCACGGCACGCTGGAGCCGAAGATCAAAGAACTGATCTATGTCGCGATCGACGCCGCCACGACGCATCTGTACCTGCCCGGGCTGCGCGTGCACATCCAGAACGCGCTGCGTCTCGGCGCCAGCGTGGCGGAGATCATGGAGGTGCTGGAGCTGACCTGCGCCCTGGGCATCCACAGCATCACCGAGGGCGTGCCGCTGCTGCTGGAGGAATCCCGCAAGGCGGCGAAGCAGGCGCCATAATCCCGGCAGCCCTGCGCGGTGCCATGGCGCCCTGTCGCTCGCGCATCTATTGAATGCACAGGTTTGGTCGCAAGGATTCGCCGTATGCCCAGCTATGAGTTCGTCACCGTCGATGTGTTCACCGAGCAGCGCTTCGGGGGCAATCCGCTGGCAGTATTTCCGGACGCGCGCGGGCTGAGCGACGCCCAGATGCAGGCGATCGCCGGCGAATTCAACCTGTCCGAAACCACCTTCGTGCTGCCGCCCGACAACCCGCAGCATCACGCGCGGGTCCGCATCTTCACGCCCCGCACGGAGCTGCCATTCGCCGGCCATCCGAATGTCGGCACCGGCTACGTGCTGGCGCAGCGCGACGCGACACCGCCCGAGCATTATGTGTTCGAGGAACTGGCCGGCCTGGTGCGCGTGCATGTGCTGCGTGGGGCCGACCATGCGGTCACCGGCACGCGCATTTCCGCGCCGCATTCGCTGTCGATCGACATCGCGGTTCCGCAGGATGTCATCGCCGACTGCGCGACCCTGCAGGAGTCGGACGTGCTGACCACCGCGCATGCCCCGCTGGTCGCCTCGGTCGGCACGCCGTTCGTGATCGCCGAACTGCAGAGCGTGGCGGCGCTGTCCCGCGCCACGCCCGATGTGGCGGCGTTCCGCGCCGCCGCTGAACGGTTCCCCGAGGTGGCGACGCGGTTCGCATTGCTGCTGTATGCCCGGGTCGATGGCGACGCCACGCATCTGCGCACGCGCATGTTCGCCCCGCTGGGCGGCATCATGGAGGACCCCGCCACCGGCAGCGCCAATGCCGCGCTGGCGGCGTTGCTGACCTCGCTGGCGCCGGGCGAGGACGTAGACCTGACCTACGACATCGAGCAGGGCGTGGAGATGGGTCGCCCCAGCCAGATCAGCGCGACGGCGCGCAAGACCGCCGAGGGACCGGTGCTGGCCACCATCGCCGGGAGCTGCGTCCCCGTGCTGCGGGGCACGCTGGTGGTCTGAGGGGGGCGGCTCGTCGTTCTGGGCCAGGGCCAGGGGCACACGGCTGGCTGGCGAGGTCGCGGAGTGATCGGGCGCGCCAGTCTCCGCGCGGCACGACCACGTCTGTTCCCCGAGACGCAACCGCTTACGCCGCGCCCCATCCTAGAAGCGAACGTCGAGGAACGGCGATGCTCTGGCGAGCCCCCACCCATGTAGGATATTGACGTACCGCTGAATCGTCGGGCGCCGTCGATTTATCGCATACCACTCCGACTTCAGCCAGTCCTAGCGGTGTTACTAACCAGACGCACAAATAGGTATCTTCCCGTATGGGAATCGGTTATGCTGTCGTCATGCCGTCGGACCATGATTTCCGCAAACTCCCGTCCTCAACCCAGGCCGAACTGCGACGTGTCGCGGTAAACATGGTGCTCTCCGGGACAAACCGGATCGATGTGGCCAGGGCGATCGGGGTCAATCGACGCTTCGTTGGGGAATGGGTTCGTGCCTTTGAGGCCACGGGAGAAGCGGCGTTGGCCGGTGGGCGGCGCGGCCGACGGCCAGGTGAGCAAAAAGCCCTCAACCGGCGCCAGGAAGCGACGATCCGTCGGCTGATCGTCGGGCGATGCCCCGATCAATTGAAACTCCCCTTCGCACTATGGACCCGCGAAGCGGTTGGCCAGCTGATCGAGCGTAAAGCCGGTATCCGCCTGTCCCCGACGGCCATCGGTACCTATCTTTCGGCCTGGAATCTGACCCCACAAAGGCCGATCCGGCGGGCGATGGAAAGGAGCGAGGCGGCGATCCAGACATGGATGAAACGCGAATACCCGGCGATCGCGAGACGAGCCCGAAAGGAAAAAGCTGAGATCCATTGGTCGGACGAAACTGGCATCTCGAACCAGGCCAATTACGGCCGGAGCTTCGCGCCGGCGGGCAAGACACCGGTGATACCGCGTCCGGCCACGCGATTTACCCAATCGATGATCTCCAGCGTGACCAACCAGGGCAAGTTGCGCTTCATGATCTATGATGGCGCACTGAATGCAGCGATTTTTCTGAAATTCCTGCGCCGGTTGATCAAAGACACGGACCGGAAACTGTTCGTGATCGTCGACAATCTACGTGTGCATCGGGCCAGGACCGTGGCGGCGTGGGTCGAAGAGAACAAGGATCGAATTAAACTTTTCTACCTGCCGCCGTACGCGCCGGAGCGGAACCCAGACGAATACGTCAACAACGACGTCAAACAAGGCATGGCACGGCGTGGCACGCCAATGAACAAGGCCGCGATGAGGGCTGGGCTGACAGCCCATATGCGCGGGCTACAGGGCAGGCGACATAAGGTGCGCGCATTCTTCCAGGCACCCGATGTCCGCTATGCCGCGTAAGCGCATCCGTGATACATATTTGGCCGACTGGTTAGTAATGGCAATCTGAGGAGCCGCTGTTTCTCCGGGCCGCGGTGGCCACGCGCTCATGGTAGAAGTGCTGTTCGCCGCTGGTCCAGCTTGCCCCGACAACTGTCGGAGCAAGGCTTGCCTTTGCAACATCTGGACCTGGAGGTCCTCTGCCATCGAGCTGGGGTAGTAAACACGCTCGAGGTCCGCCACGCCTAGCTTTCCCGATAATTCTAGATCGCCCGCCATCACGCTGAGCAACTCACGCAACCGATTTCGAGCCTCCAGATCAGTGGCCCTTTTGTTTGGATCGAGAGCTTCATGGAACTTGGCCCAGGCTTCCCTTACCTGGAAGCTGTCTATAAACACCAAGTCAATCAAATTAAAGGCCTTTACTGCATCAGGTGCGTTGTAGAGGAGACGTTCCTGCATAAGCGCGGAAAAGATCCAGAGCTTCATCCTTCGCTTCTGCTCTCTCGCCCCCGAGTCTGTTCGCAGGTCCTCCGCCAATCGCGCAGCATTTGATGGCCCTTTCCAGGTTGCCCAGGCGGCTAGCCCAGTGGCCACAACGCTCAATAGTGCAGCAAACCCACTAACAAGAGCTGGGAAGAGTTCAGGATGCCTCGCAAAGTCAAACACCGCTATTCCCTCTACAGATCACGAAGCTTTGTTAATCTCACATTCACTGGGCCGTGAGGTGTGTCGAGGGGGAAGAATTGTGCGTCGTTCACGAGCGGTATGAGCCGCTCTATCCGGAAGCTCTCGCCCTCAGGAGGGACCACGACACCCTGGACCAGCGTGGTACCGCCGGGAACATTTACTACTGCTGATACCTGAGCGGACCTTCCGTCCTCGCTGGCAACGTAGGTTCCGTCGTAGGACACGCCGGATATGTCGCTGCCGACCATGACACCTTCTCGGAAGATAAACATGGCCATTCCTAGTCCGGCAGTTCCCGAGATGTAGGCGACATAGAAACCGTCCATTCGCGACGCCGCGCTCATCGTCAGGTATCTCCGAAGTAGAAAGCCGGCCCTCCCTGGGGCGTGTATAGCCATCCGTCACTTACGTAGTAGCTCGGGTTATGGTCTTTCATGCTGTAGAACCACCCATCGCTCTCAAAGAAGTCGCAGGAATTGGAGCTAGCTGAGTAGAGATACTGGCCCTGCTGGTAGAACGCCGGGGTTCCGCTGGTGGTGTAGAGCCACCGATCTGCCATGATACGCTCCGAATCGAACTGTTCCGTATAGGAGATTAGCACCCTGCGTGGAGCGGTCCCCCCACTTTCTTCCTACAGGAAGCCTCAGATCGGGTCTGAGAATCCGCGGGGTTCATCTCTCCCCGCCCCCAGTCATCCCGGCCGAAGCCGTGGATCCGGGGCCTTCGCGCGGGACGACGGGAGACCGGGACGACGGGGTGGGTAGACCGGGACCCGCCGCGCCTCCCGCGCCCCTGAGCAAGCCCCTCAACCGCCACTTAAAAATTCCGACCGACCCAATGACCTTGCGGCACGCTGCGCCAGGTGAAGGTCACCCCCGCGCCCGCCGGCACAATATCCACCACATGCAGGCCGAGGCCGGAATCCCGGGTCCCGATGTTGGCCTGGGTTTGCCAGCCGTCGCTGGTCCACACCACGATCGCCAGCTCCGGCAGGTCCAGCCGCAACATTCGGCTGGCAGTGCTCGGCCTTGGCGGTGCTGCCGACGCTGCCGCACCAGCGCGCGGTGGCTTGACCGCTGCGCATATCGTCATGCTCTCCTTCACGATCCCCTATTCCTGGAGCGCCCCGTGCTGACCTATGATTTCCGCCTGCCGCCCGGTCCACGAACCGTCGAATACGCCCTTCTGGCAGAACAGCTCGGTTTTCGCGCGGTCTGGTGCCCCGAGGTCCCCGCCTTCGGCCACGACATCTGGATCACCCTCGCGCGCATTGCCGAACAGACGCACCGCATCAAATTCGGCCCCGCCGTGCTGATCCCGAGCTATCGCCACCCGATGGCGCAGGCTTCCGCCATCGCAACACTCGAGCAGATCGCGCCGGGACGCCTGATGGTCGGGTTTGGCACCGGGTTTACCGGCCGAGCGGGGATGGGCAAGAAGCCGTTGAGCCTGGAGAGCATGCGCACGCATATCACGCAGGTGAAGGCATTGCTGCGCGGCGACGTTGCCGAGATCGACGGCGGCCTTGCCCAGATCCTCGCGTCAGAGGGCCAACTACCGGACCGACCGATCAACGTGCCGATCTACATGGCGGGCCAAGGGCCGAAGGCGCGTGCGCTCGCCAGGGAGATTGCCGATGGCCTGATCGCCCTCGGCGGTCCGGCCGAAGGGTTCGAGACCTGTCTGGTGTCGACCAATGGCACGGTCCTCGATGATGGCGAGGACGTCACCTCGCCGCGCGCCTCGACCGCCGTCAGGCCGATCATCGCGCTGGCCTACCACCATCGCTACACGAGCGATCCGGACACTGTGAAGGCGCTGCCGAACGGCGACGCGTGGCTGGCGAGCGTCGAACGTGTGGACGCGGCGGTTCGCCACCTCTCGGTGCACCGCGGTCATAACTTTGACGTTTCAAATGGCCACGACGGGCTGGTGGACGTGTCCAACGCCAGGCAGATGACCTTCACCGGCACGCGCGCGGAGTTGCGCGAACGTCTCACTGCCGCGCGACAATCAAGGTGAGAAAGCCCGACAATCAGGATGAGAGAGTTGTTGCGCTGCTGGCGCCTCCGGTCGGGCTTCGCCCTCCCTACGACGCCAGCAGCGCAACAATCAGCCTGAGTTCCTTTGAGGGAACGACTGGTGAGGTGACCGCGACCGGCCGGAGGTGTGGATGGGCCTTCTCTGTGAAGGTTCCGCCATTGCCCGGCCGCCATGTCACCGACCACCAGATGAGGCTCTATATGACCTTCCGACAGACAGACGGCCCGGCGGTGAGCGCCGCGAAGGCTGCGATCAGCACATCGACCGCATATCGTTTCGAGCAAGACCACCGGCTGGCGTCATCGCGGCAGCAAGTTCGCGGGCGACGCCGTCCCGATCCGCTCGCCGAGTTCTTCGATGCCGAGGTCGTGCCGATGCTGACGGCGGCGCCGGCGCTACGGGCGGTGGCGATTTTCGACGAGATGCAGCGACGCCATCCGGATCTGCCCGCCGGTGCGCGCCGCACCCTGGAGCGGCGTATCCGTTCCTGGCGGGCGCTGCATGGCGCGGACCAGGAGGTCATCTTCCGGCAGGTCCATGAGCCTGGCCGGATGGGCCTGTCGGATTTCACCGACATGGCCGATCTGGGTGTCACCATCGCCGGAGAACGGCTCGATCACCGGCTTTATCACTTCCGGCTCGCCTACTCCGGGTTCGAGCACGCGCATGTCATTCTCGGCGGCGAAAGCTATGTGGCCCTTGCGGAAGGGCTACAGAACGCGCTGTGGGCACTCGGCGGCTCGCCGCTCGAGCATCGCTCCGACAGCCTCTCGGCCGCGTTCCGCAATCTGAACCACGAGGCGCGCGAGGATCTGACCCGGCGCTATGATGCGCTGTGCGCGCATTACGGGATGCAGCCGACGCGCAACAATCGCGGCGTCGCGCATGAGAACGGCGCGATCGAGAGCCCGCATGGCCATCTGAAGAAGGCCATCCGCGACGCGCTGCTGATGCGTGGGGGCGGTGAATTCGGCAATCTCATCGACTACCGTCGCTTCATCGACGAGATCGTCAGCCGCAAGAACGCCCATCATGCCCGGCGCATCGCCCTCGAGCGGCCCGCGCTGCAACTGCTGCCCGGGCAGCGCACCTGCGATCATGAGGAGACTGTCGTCACCGTCACGTCCTCCGGCGGCTTCACGCTCAAGAAGGTGTTCTACACGGTGCCGTCCCGGCTCATCGGCCATCGGCTGAGGGTCCGGCTGTATGACGATCGCCTGGACGTGTTCATCGGCGGCACGCCGCTGATGACCCTGGCGCGGGGACGCGCCGCGAGCAGCGGCAAGCGCGCCCACGTCGTCGATTATCGTCACGTGATCCACGCCCTGCGGCGCAAACCCATGGCGTTGCTCAACCTCGTCTACCGCGACCAGCTGTTCCCTCGCGACGCCTACCGCCTGACCTTCGATCGGCTGCTCGAGAAACTCCCGGAGAAATCGGCATGCCGTCTGATGGTCAATCTTCTGGCGCTTGCCCACGAGCGCGGCTGTGAGGCCGAACTCGCGGCACAGCTCACGGCGGATCTCTCGGCGGGCCAGCTTCCGGACATCGCCGCGCTGCGCGCCCGCTTCGCCGCCGATCCCGCCGCACTTCCCGAGGTTGTCGTGCATCTCACGCCACTGATCGCCTACGAGGCACTGCTCGGCGGCGACATCGACCAACATGTGGGAGTGGCAGCATGACCGCGAGCATTGACGCCGCCAGGCTCACCCTGTTGCTCAACGACCTCCGCCTGCCCGCGATCAAGCAGGATTGGTCAGCCTTTGCCGAGCGCGCGGACAAAGAAGCTTGGCCCGCCGCGCGCTTCCTCGCCATGCTCGCCGAGCACGAAATCGCCGAGCGTCACCGCCGCCGCCTCGCCCGCCATCTCGCCGAGGCGCAACTGCTGCCCGGGAAAACCCTCGACAGCTTCGACTTCGACGTGGTGCCGATGATCTCCAAGGCGCACGTCCTGGCGATCTGTGCCGGGGACAGCTGGATCGACCAAGGCGCCAATCTGCTCCTCATCGGTGGACCAGGCGGCGGAAAAACGCACCTTGCTTCGGCCATCGGCCTGGCCCTGGTGGAGAACGGCTGGCGCGTGTTGTTCGCGCGCACCTCCGACCTCGTGCAGCGGCTTCAGGTGGCACGCCGCGAGCTTGCACTGGAGGCGGCCATCAATCGCCTCGACCGCTTTAACCTCCTGATCCTCGATGACCTCGCCTATGTCAGCAAAGACCAGGCAGAAACATCCGTCCTGTTCGAGCTGATCAGCGCCCGCTACGAGCGTCGCTCCACCTTGATCACCGCCAATCAGCCCTTCGGTGCATGGGGGAAGGTCTTTCCAGATCCCGCCATGACGCTCGCCGCTGTCGACCGCCTCGTTCACCACGCCACGATCTTCGAAATCAACGTCGACAGCTATCGTCGGCGCGCCGCACTCGGGCGAAAACAGAAGACGGCGGCGCGGCCACAGAACTACGCGACAATCAAAGATCTCGACACTGTGTCGCCCAGCGACAATCAACCTTCAACTTAGGTCTTGTCAGCGACATTCAAAAAGGCCATCGTCGTTGCCGTTGCGGTCACAGTTTCTCATCCTGATTGACGCACTCTCTCACCCAGATTGTCGCGCA
>CAWBLP010000004.1:0-562078 GCA_963789495.1 uncultured Alphaproteobacteria bacterium | reverse complement strand
TAGTCTGGGCGCTCGCCGTTCCAAACTCGGGCACTAAAGTAGCCGTCGATATATAAAGACCGCCCTCCCACATCACGAGGGATGTTGATCTGGTTAGGCGACGCCCAAAGACTACCGCTTCACCGCGGCTGTCTCGGGGAGATCGTATAATTCCATTCCGGATGGAACGCATGACCCGCGATATTGAGGGTTGCCATGTCCGCATCCTCGACCTTCAGGCCCTTCGGATAGATGCGAGTATCGAGTTCGCAGCGGACGGTCAGGCCGGTTTTGGTCGTTGTGGAGGCGATCAATTCGACGACCGTCTCCCGGCTGGTCAGTGGTTTGCCGCGCCAAGTCTGGGTGATGTGGCAGAACAGGCGATGCTCAATTTTGTTCCACTTTGAGGTCCCTGGTGGATAGTGACAGACCTGTAGCGTCAGAGCGGCTTCGTCAGCCAACTTCTGAAGCTCGACTTTGAACAGGCGTACACGCGAACCGTTCGAGCCGCCGCCATCGGCCGTGATCATCAGTGTCTTCATGTCCGGATATCGTTCGCGGCCCATCAGTTCCAGCCAACGGCGAATCGAGTTAACCGCGAACTGGGCAGTATCATTGTCGATCCCAACGCTCACGCAACCCGCGTTTGCGGTGATATCGTAAATGCCGTACGGGATGGCTTTCCCAAGCTCCTTGTCAACGAAGTCATGCACGTTGACCTTGTCGGCGCAGCCTTGTGGACGATAGTCGCTGCCGGCATTCTTATATGAGCCGACCAGTTCCTTTTTCTTCGTATCGATCGATATCACCGGCTGACCGGCCGCCTGCGTGGCGATGACAGCGGCGTTGATGTGTTCGAACTGGGCGTCACGGTCGGGATTATGGCTGCCTTCCAGGGTCTTGCGGTTCACCTGCCGACGATATTTCAGCAAGCCCAGCAATTTGGGGATGCTGCTATCCGCGATCTTGTGTCCCATCTCACGCAATGCCGCCGCCAGCTTCGCATGGCTTTTCGACACCCACATCAGCGGCCGCATCGGATCGCCCATCGTCGCGGGTTCAACCAATTGACGTAGGTTTGCCAGAAGAGCCGGGTCTTTCGCGATCAAGGTTGGACCACCACCACCGGGCCGTCGAACCACACCAGACAACGAGCCTGGAGCAGCCAGATCTTTCAACCCCCGGCCGATCGTACTGCGGGCGACGCCCGTCGCATGGGAAACGGCGGTGATCCCACCATGGCCGGCCGTTTTGGCCTCCACCGCCGCAAGCAGGCGGCGAGACCGTTCGTTCAGACCACGCTCAACCGCCGTGTACCGTTCGCGAATCACTGATCTGTCTGTCATCCCACGAGTCTGAACGGAACTTGCCCGCGCCGGAATCTCCCTCACAGAAAGTCAACGCCACCGGACCTCACGCAATTCGGTAGTCTTTGGGCGTCGCCTTAGCCATGAGTTAGTTGCTCCCCGGTGGCCGATCGGCCCTATTGCGCGGCGGCACTTACCTTATATGTGGCGAAAAGGCAACACCAAGAGACGAGCGGGAGAAATTTCTGCCGCAGTGTGGCACATTGGACTCGCGCTCCCTTCGGCAAGGGCGAAGCGTTAAGTGGCGTTAGATTACCATTTCCCACCAAACCTCCGGCGCCACGACCACCCGCCGCACTAGCCCGCGCCGCTTCTCCAGCCGGCCCAGCGCGACCTGGATAGACTTCAAAACCATCGCCCGAATGGCCGGATCGTCCACGGGGATGCCCTTGGCCAGCATGGCGTATCGCGCCACCGCATGCGCCAGGATCGGCTTGCCAGCCTCCCGCAGCGCCTCCAGGCATAGCCTAGATTGCTCGCCGTGCCGGAAGAACATGCAGCGCGGCGCCGGGCGGATCGCGGGTATCAGCTCGGGTTGCTGCCTGGATCGAACAGCCGCAGGAGCGCGTCAATCTGCGCCAACGCCTCACGCTTCGGGATTAGCTTCCGTTCTGCCGCCTCGATCTCGCCTGCGATCCGGGCGCGCTTGCGGCGTAACCCCATGATAAGGAAGGCGTCTCGCTGTGGCATGCCGGATATGGTAGGAAGCCACCCGGCCTGCTGCCATTATGTTGTGGTGGCGGTTGCTACATAATACCGAATCAAATTCGATTCCAAGTCGCCCATCGTCCGGGCCCGCACCGCCTTGGCAGTAAATTCTATGTATGGCTGTGTTTTTGGGAACTCCTTCTACATCTGCCGCTCACCACCTGTATTTACATGACGGAGCCAGGCTCTTGGCGGGGTTTCAAGGGGCAGCGCGCCTTGATGGGGTTTGGAGGCAACGCCCTCACGCTGGCCGCCTGGATGCGTGGCACAGGCCGCGGAACTCTGCTTAGATTCCGCCCTTCCGGTTGCTGGAACATCTGATGAAGCTCGCTGACCTGCCGACGCCGTCCCTGGTGCTCGATCGCACGATCCTCCGACGCAATATCCAGCGCATGGCCGAAGCGGTGGGCCGCCACGGCGTCGCGCTGCGGCCACACATGAAGACCGCCAAGTCGATTGACGTGGCACGCCTGGCGCTGGAAGGGCAGCCAGGTGGCATCACCGTTTCCACACTCGCCGAGGCGGAATATTTCGCCGCCCACGGCATCACCGACATTCTCTACGCCGTCGGAATTACGCCGCAGAAACTCGACCAGGTGGCGAAACTGAACGCCGCCGGAGCCGACGTGTTGGTGCTGACCGACGACGCCGACGTTGCAACAGCGATCGCCACCCATCCCCTTCCACCGCGCGCGCTGATCGAGATCGATACCGGCGAATTGCGCGGCGGCATCAGTCCCAACGACGAGCTGCTGCTGACCATCGCCGCCCGGCTCGGCCCGCGCCTCGCCGGCGTCATGACCCATGCCGGTCACAGCTATGCCGGCCGGAGCATCGAGGACATGACCCAGATCGCCGAAGCAGAACGCTCCGGCGTCGTGCGGGCCGCGGAACGGCTGCGCGCCGCGGGGCATGCGATCACCACCGTTTCGATGGGCAGTTCCCCGACCGCGCTGCATGCGGAGACGCTGACCGGCGTCACGGAGGTGCGCGCCGGTGTCTACATGTTCGGCGACCTGTTTCAGGCCGAGATCCACACCCACGCGCAGGAGGATATCGCGCTGACAGTGCTGACCAGCGTGGTCGGCTGCCGGCCGGACCGGCTGCTGATCGATGCCGGTGGCCTCGCCCTGTCGAAGGACCGCAGCACCGAGGCCACTCCGCACGACTTTGGCTACGGCCTGGTGCTCGACCTGTTCGGCCGTCGCGCTTACGGAAGCATCGTGGTCCGGCGGGCCTATCAGGAGCATGGGGTGATCGAGTTCAGCCGCGGCGATTTACTGGTGCTGCCGGTTGGCGGGAAACTCCGCATCGCGCCGAATCACACCTGTATGACCGCTGCGGCGCATGATCGGTACCACGTGGTGGACGGCGGAGATGACATTGTCGCGGTCTGGCCGCGGATAAACGGCTGGTAGCCGCTCTTGCATCGGCCGACCCGGACCTACATCCTCGACAACCCGTAACACCTGCCCTCGGAGGGTGTCTTCCAGAAAACCGGACCACATGAGTGGGGCTCGTCGCCTGGTTCGTCCACGCCGGTTGCTTCGAAACTCGCGCTGGTCGGCTTCGTTGGGCTGTGTCTGCTGGTCGGCGCGGCCGATGCCACCCTGACCGCCCACGCCATGCGCAGTTGGTATCCGTCGCTGGCACAGCCGTTCGGCACGCCGCCGAATTGGGTGTTCGCGCCGGTCTGGACAGCCCTGTATGTGTTGATGGGTGTGGCGGGATGGCTGGTCTGGCGGCGCTGCGGCGCAGCCCGACCGGTTCGCCTATGGGGCTGGCAGCTGGCCGCCAATGCCTTGTGGACGCCATTCTTCTTCGGCCTGCACAACCCGCCGCTGGCCCTGGCGGAGATCCTGGTCCTGCTGGCGCTGATCGTCACCACCATCCGCAGCTTTATGCGGGTCCGCCGCCTCGCCGCCTGGCTGATGCTGCCATACCTCGCCTGGACCGGTTACGCGACCTACCTCACCGCGGGCTTCTGGTGGCTCAATCGGTTCTGAGGTAGGCTGTAGTCATGAATCCAGGCTTTCCGCTCCGCGTTGTATGTGCCGTCGCTTTGGTCGCCGGCGCCCTCGTTCTGCCGGACCTGGCGCTGGCGCAACTCAGCGTGCCCGGTGGAGGTGGCGGCAGTGTGGGGGTTCCCACGCCTCCGCGCACTCCGTCAGGCAAGGGAGCGCTACCACCGGCCCTGCCAGGCGCCGCGTCGCGAGGCGATTCGGCCGCGCCCCCCACCCAGATACCCATGGATATGCCGCCGAATGAGACGCTGTTCGACGCGATCAACCGCGGCGACATGGCGACGGCGCGCGACGCGCTGAGTCGGGGCGCCGATCTGAACGCCCGCAACGTCCTGGGCATGACCCCGTTGGACCTGGCGGTTGATCTGGGACGCAACGACATCGCGTTCCTGCTGCTTTCCATGCGGGGTGCATCATCGCACACGGCCCGCGCGCCGGAGAGCCAGGCGGGCGATGTGACAGCCGCGGCACCACCTTCAGCCAAACGTCCGGCACGCGGTGCGGTGGTCCCGGCGAAATCCGCCCCTCCGGTCGTGACGCAACAGGTGCAGCGCTCGCCGCAGCTGTTCGCCCATGACGGCGGTGCCGCCATCCCAAGCATCGGGTTCCTCGGTTTTGATCCGGAGCGCGGCATGCCGTAGCGATCGGGTGACCCGTATTTCATCCGGATCACACGGCTTCGATTGGCATGGCGACCTCCGGCTCCTCACATCTCGCAGGAGTGAGCAAAAGGGGACGTTCATGCCACAAGATGCGAAAGAGACCGCCCGGATGATGATCCGCCTGCACGGACTGCAGGCCCAGGCCATCGCGCTGGAGCGGGTGTCGGAGAAGCGACACGCCGGAGACACTGCCGGGCTGGACCATTGGCAGCAGATCTATGCCGCGATCTGCGAGATGCGCCGTACTGCACCGCCCGTGAATTATGGTGAGCACCGGGCCGATCTGCGGTCGTAGAGCCGACTCTCGGGGTTGGTGCGGGTCGGTGACTTGGCCAAGCGGCGCTTGAGTTGGTGCGTGCTGGTCCGATTGTGACGATCATGGCAGTCGTGTCACGGGGCGGTTGGTCGACGGCACGCTGAGAGCTGCGCTCGGGCGTGCGGGTCGAATTGAGGCGGAGGCGGATGGGGGCCCGATGCCTGCAAAGGGGATCGAGGAGCCCACCTGTATCACCTGGCCGGCGAAGTCTCATGGGGTTGAACCTGGCCACGTGCGCCAGTCCGCTTTTCGTGAGCTCATTTGATTTTAGCTTGGCCGGGCCTGACCTCGCCATCTACACCTGGACGTTCGGATCGCGCAGCAGACCTTGCATGCTCTTTCGGGGGTGGAGGGCCGGGGCAGGCCCGGCCAAGACGGGACGTGTGCAGCATGGCGTGACGACAACTGCCCCGGCACCGATTCGGAGGCATCAGACCGCGAGGCGTGGAACGCACGTCCCGGCCACACGCCACCTCGCCGGTTTGTTTATCAGCGGTTCCCCTCCATAAGCTGGGCGCACCCGTCGGCCATCGCCCGGACGGTTCGGCCATGATGGAACCGCTGATGAACCGAAACCCACGTCGCTTCCGACCGCATCGAGCAGCAGGCCACCGCCCCGCGTGAAGATCCTCGAAGTCACCAATGTGGATTTCTCACTGCGGCAGTTCTTGTTGCCGCTGATGCGGGGCGCGCGCGCGCGCGGGCACGATGTCGTTGGCGCCTGCGCCGAAGGCCAGCTGCTCGACAGCGTGCGGGCGGAGGGCTTCCGCGTGCTGCCGGTGCCATTCCAGCGCAGCCTCTCACCATCGGCCCATTTGTGGGCATTTATTCGCCTGGTCGCCATCATCCGGGCGGAAAAGCCCGATCTTGTACACGCCCACATGCCAATCAGCGGCTTTCTGGCACGGCTGGCAGCTCGTGCGGCCGGCGTCCCGCGAATCGCCTATACCTGCCACGGATTTCTGTTCAACCAGGCTGGTTCCTGGACCCGGAGACGGGCCGGTCTGTTGATGGAGCGCCTCGCGGCCCCGGTCACCGACGTGTTCATGACGGTCTCGCACAACGAGGCGGACGACGCCCGACGGCTCGGGCTGTCGCGCGATGTGGTAGCCCTGGGCAATGGGCGCGACCCGGCAGTCTACCATGCCGACGCGGCCGCCCGCGCACGATTGCGGGCGGGATTCGGCACGCCCGAGGGCCGACCGGTGATCGTGGCGGTATCCCGCCTGGTGCGCGCCAAGGGCTACCCGGAGCTTGCCGAGGCATTGCGCGCAGTGCCTGAGGCGGAACTCTGGGTGGTCGGACAGCGGCTTGAATCCGATCGCGGCGACGACATGCTGGCCCTGCTCGCCGCTGCGGGGCTCGAGGACCGCTTGCGTTTGCTGGGCTATCGCGACGACGTGCCGGCGGTTCTGGCGGCATCCGACATATTCGTGCTCCCAAGCTACTATGAGGGCCTGCCGATGTCGGTGATCGAGGCGATGCTGACCGGCCTGCCCGTGGTGGCCAGCGATTTGCCCGGCACGCGGGAACAGGTAATCCCGGAGGTGACAGGCTTGCTGGTGCCGCCGCGCCAAGCCGCGCCGCTCGCGGCCGCCTTGCAGCGACTGGTGCACAATCCGAGGTTGCGGGAGGCGATGGGTACGGCCGGACGAGCGCGTGCGCTGGTGGAATTCAATGAGGCGACGGTATTGGCGCGCACGCTGGACCTGTTGGGGCTGTAGGTCTATCCCGCGCCGCAGCACGCACCGCCAGGACCTGTCCGCATGACCGATATTGTTGCCATCCGACGCGCGTTGATCTCAGTTTCCGACAAGGCCGGGTTGGTGCCATTCGCGCAGGCTTTGGCGGCGCGCGGGGTGGAGATCCTATCGACCGGCGGGTCCGCTCGCGCCCTGCGCGATGCCGGCGTGGTGGTGACCGAGGTGTCGGAGCATACCGGCTTCCCGGAAATCCTGGACGGGCGGGTGAAGACCCTGGTGCCGCAGATCCATGGCGGCATCCTGGGACGCCGCGACATGGCTGAGCATTTGTCGCAGATGCTGGCGCACAATATCGCGCCGATCGATCTGGTTGCGGTCAACCTGTACCCGTTCGAAGCGACGGTGGCGCGCGGTGCGGCGGAGGCCGACTGCGTGGAGAATATCGATATCGGCGGACCGGCGCTGATCCGCGCCGCGGCGAAGAACCATGATTTCGTCGTGGTGCTGACTGAGCCGGAACAATACCAGGCGGTGCTGGACGAGTTGGCGCAGCATGGCGGCACAACCCTGACGACGCGGCGGCGGCTGGCGGGCGAGGCCTTTGCGCGTACCGCGGCCTACGATGCGGCGATCGCCGGCTGGTTCGCGGGCCAACGGGCGGAGAGCTTTCCGCGGCGCATGACGGTGGCCGGGACACTGCGCCAGACGCTGCGCTATGGTGAGAACCCCCATCAGGAAGCCGGATTCTACGTGAACGGTGCACGGTCCGGCGTGGCGACGTCAGTGCAGGTGCAGGGCAAGGAGCTGTCGTACAACAACCTGGCGGATACGGATGCGGCGTTCGAATGTGTGGCCGAATTCGACGAACCGACGGTGGTGATCGTGAAGCACGCGAACCCCTGCGGTGTGGCCTCCGCGGCGACGCTGGCAGACGCCTGGGATTTGGCGTTCCGCTGCGATCCGGTGTCTCCGTTCGGCGGCATTGTGGCGGTCAATCGCACGCTGGACGCCGCTGCGGCTGAGAAGATCGCGGCGATCTTCACCGAGGTGATCGTGGCACCGGATGCCGACGATGCCGCGAAGGCGATCCTGGCGCGCAAGAGGAATCTGCGCCTGTTGCTGACCGGTGCCCTGCCCGACCCGGCAGCGGCGGGAATGACGTTCCGCAGCCTGGCCGGGGGGTTTCTGGCGCAGACGCGCGATGTCGGCCGGATCGCTGCCGGAGACGTGAAGGTGGTGACGCGCCGCGCGCCCAGCGAGGCGGAATTGCGTGATCTGCTGTTCGCGTTCCGCGTCTGCAAGCATGTGAAGTCCAACGCGATCGTCTATGTGAAGGATCATGCGACGGTGGGGGTCGGGCCGGGTCAGCCGAACCGGGTCGATTCGGCGCGCATCGCGGCCTGGCGCAGTGCGGAAGCGGCGAGGGCGGCCGGGCTCGAGGCGCCGCTGACCCAGGGCAGTGTGGCGGCGTCCGATGCGTTCTTCCCGTTCGCCGACGGGTTGGAGGCGGTGGTGGCAGCCGGGGCGACGGCGGTGATCCAGCCAGGGGGATCGATGCGCGATGCCGAGGTGATCGCCGCGGCGGATGCCGCCGGCATTGCGATGGTGCTGACCGGGATGCGGCATTTCAGGCACTGACCCGGCAGCGTCACGGGGCTGCGTGGTCGCGGTGATGGATGGCGCGAACGGTCCGGGCGGGTACGGGCCTTCGACCGGCACCGCGTTTCATTGCGGTGCCGGCCGTACCAGGGTGGCCCGATCAGAACGAGCCGAGGTAGTCCCGCTTGCCGACTTCCACACCGTTATGGCGGATGATGTTGTACGCCGTGGTGACGTGAAAGAAGAAGTGCGGGAAGCAGAAATGCAGCAGGTAGGCGCGGCCTTTCATGCTGCGCTGATTGCCGCCGGCCATCCAGGTGATGTCCTTGTCTTCGGTGCCGTCGAGCTGCTCCGGCGTGAATCCCTTGACGAAATCGAGTGACTTCTCGATCCGCGCCTTGGCGTCGGCGAAGCTGGTGTCGTCGGTTGCGGCGAAATCCGGCGGGGTGACGCCGGCCAGGCGAGCGGGGGCGTTGCGGCCGAAATCGGTGGCCTGGCGGATCTGCCGCGCCAGGACGAACATATCGGGGAACAGCCGGTCGGTCAGCAGCGCGGCCTCGTCGTATTTCTTTTCCGCGCAGTGTGAAGCGGCCTTGTCCACCACGGTGGAGAGTCCGCTGAGCAACTGGCTGACAACCGGCACGCAAGCCTGGAACATAGTGAGTGACATGGTGTCGTTTCCTTCGTTACGTCATGTGCCGACACGCTCCGGGCGGACTCAGTGGCGCGCCAGCAACGGGCCGAGCACGTCTTCCACGCCGGTGATCAGGATCTGTACGCCGATGCACAGCAGCAGGAAGGCGGCCAGCCGCGTAACGGTGCGGCGGCCACGTGGTCCCATCAGGCGTACCACCCGATCGGAGGAACGGTAGGTGATCCAGATCACCACCGCCAGGGCTGCGGCTGCGGCGGTCATTCCAAGGTAGAACCAGGCCAGTCCTGGGAACAGACGTGGATGCCCGGCGCCGAGGGCGACGGCGACCGAGATCGTACCGGGTCCGGTGGTGATCGGCATGGTCAGCGGGAACATCGCGACGTCGTCGCTGCGATGCGGTGTCGCCTGTTGCTGTTTGTGAGCCTTGTGCTTTTCCGGTGCGTTGAGCAGATTCCAGCCGGTGAGCGCGACCACCATCCCGCCGGCGACGCGCAATGCGGCGAGGCTGATGCCGAAGAACGCCAGCACGAAGGAGCCTGCCCACAATGCAACGGTCATCACCGCCAGGGCGTACAGCCCGACCAGCCGCGCGATCTGGTCCCGGTCGGTGCGGCCGGCGGTGACCTCGGCGAAAATCAGGGCGCCGCTCAGCGGATTCACGATCGAGAACAGTGCCGGAAAGCCGAGCAGGAAGGCGTGGATTGCGTCGTTCATGCGCGGCTCGTCGCGGCGCCGTCCTGCTCCATGGTGACGGTACCGGCTATCCGAGCTTCGGGCGTTTGTCGGCCCAGGGCTGGATCTGCTCGAAGGCCGCGGAGGCCTGCAGCACGCCCAGATCGTCGAACCGACGGCCGACGATCTGCAGTCCGACCGGCAGCCCGTCGGCGGTGAAGCCGCACGGCACGTTGGCGGCCGGATTCCAGGACATGTTGAACGGGTAGGAGAACTCCGCCCACATCACCCAGTCCCAGGCATGCTGCGGCCAGTTTTCCGGCATCAGGCGTTCGGCCGGGAAGGCGGCCACGGAGACCGACGGGGTGAGCAGGAAGTCCCATTCCTCGAACCAGCGATGGATCGCGGCGACATAGGCCATCTTGCGTTCGCGCATCGCCTGATATTCGGCCACGGAATAATTCTGTGCGTCCTGGATGCAGGCGACCAGGCCGGGATCCATCTGCGGCGCCCATTTCTCCAGGAACGGCTGCAGCCGGGTCATATGCGCGGCCCAGAAGAAGCGGATCAGTTCCGGCCCGTCTTTCGCCCAGGGCGTCGGCACCTCCTCGACGGTTGCGCCGAGTTCGCTGAAGCGCGCGACAGCGGACTTGACCAGCGACGCGATTTCCGGATCGACGCGGGCATGGCCGAGGTCGGGGCTGTAGGCGATGCGTTTGCCGCGAATCCCGTCGCGCAGGCGGTGCAGGTAGTTGGCGGGGCCGGCTTCCAGGGTGGTGAAATCCAGCGGATGCGGGCCGGCCATCACCTCCAGCAGCAGCGCGCTGTCGGCGACGGTGCGGGTCATCGGTCCCATATGCGAGGTGAAGTCGCCGGTGCTGACCGGATAGTACGGCACGCGCCCGAAGGTCGGCTTCAGGCCGAACACGCCACAGAAATGCGACGGCATGCGGATCGATCCGGCACCGTCGCTGCCCTGGTGCAGCGGACCGAACCCCGCCGCACCGGCAGCGCCGGCACCGGCCGAGGACGCACCCGCGTTGTAGCCGAATTTCCACGGATTATGCGTGATGCCGGTCAACGGGCTGCGCGACACGCCGGTCCAGCCGAATTCCGAGGTCGTGGTCTTGCCGAGGATGATCGCGCCTTCGTCACGCAGGCGCGGCACGACAGGCGTGTCCTCGCTGGGCTGGTGACCGGCGAAGATCTTGCTGCCCGACTGGGTCGGCATGTCCTTGGTGATCGCGAGATCCTTGATGGTCACCGGCACGCCATGCAGCCGGCCGATCCGCTCGTCGCGCATCAACGCTTGTTCGGCACGTTTCGCCGCCTCCCTCGCCTGGTCGGCCGCCAGATATACGAAGGCGTTCACCTGCGGCTCCAGCGCCTCGATGCGTGCCAGCAGAGTCTGCAGGTATTCCACGGGCGATAGTTGTTTGGTGCGGATCAGTTCGGCGATTTCGACGGCGGGGGTGAAACAGAGTGTTTCTGAATCCATGGCTAGTCTCCTCAAGCGAGCGGAGTTGGTTGGCAATGGCCGAGAGCGGGCTTGCGGTGCGCGGGCGGCACGGGCCGTTGTGCCAGGAGCGGCGCAGGAGCGGGTCGTGGGCGTATCCCGTCGGGGCGGAAGTCGACGAACCGGGCAGATGGACACTCAATAGGTCGCGCGGCCGCCGGAGATGTCGAACACGGCGCCGGTGGAGAAGCTGCATTCTTCGCTGGCGAGCCAGCATACCAGCGCCGAGACCTCCGCGATTTCACCGAACCGCGCGATGGGGATCTTCGACAGCATCCAGTCGATCTGTTGCTGCGTCATCTGTTCGAACAAGGGGGTGCGCACGGCGGCGGGCGTGACGCAGTTGACGCGGATTTCCGTGTTGGCGAGTTCCTTGCCGAGCGCCTTGGTAAGGCCGATGACGCCGGCTTTGGAGGCGGAGTAGGCGGATGCGTTGGGGTTGCCTTCCTTGCCGGCGATCGATGCGATGTTGACGATACGGCCGTAGCCGTTGCGCTGCATGGCCGGCACCACCGCGCGGTTGCAGTAGAACACGCCCTTCAGATTGACATCGATCACGCGGTCCCACTCGGCGACCGGATACTCCCAGGTCGGTTGGTTCGGGCCGGTAATGCCGGCCGAGGCCACCAGGATGTCGATCTTGCCCAGCGCCGCTTCGGTGGCATCGGCGGCATGCTGAACGGCGTCCGGGTCCGTGACGTCGAGTGTCGCGGTGTGTGCTGCCTCGGCTTTCCCAAGCGCAGCGGCATCGCGATCCCATAACGACAGACGCGCACCTTCCTGTGCCAGTTGTGCGGCAATCCCGGCGCCGATCCCGGAAACGCCTCCGGTCACGACTGCTGTGCGCGCGGTGAACCGACCTGGCATGCGGAGCCTCCTGCTGTATCGGCACTATCAAGGCCGGAGTGGCAGGTTTGGGCAAGACGGAAAGCGGCAGGCCCGGTCCGGCCGCGATGGCAGATGCAAGGTTGATCGAGCCAGGCCGAGTAGCACGCTTGTGGTGGCGGGCGGAAAGCGTCGGAGGCTTTGCCCCCGAACCCCCATCAAGCGGCGCAGCCCCTTGAAACCCCGCCAAGGGCGCGGCCCGCGGAACCGAATCCGATTGCAAAGGCGAGAATTTGCTGGAGGTCCAGAGGGCGACGCCTCCTGGTGGGGTTCGGGGCAACGCCCCGATGCGTGCCGCCCCCCACCACGAGGCGCGCCGCGTCGGACTTGCCGCAGCGCCCATGGCTCGCCATCTACCGCCGTCATGCAGAACTTCTTGAACGCCGCAGCCGACCCGATCGGGTGGCACGGCACCACCATCCTGTGCGTCAGGCGGGATGGACAAGTGGCGATGGCCGGGGATGGCCAGGTCTCCATGGGGCAGACCATCGTCAAGGGCAACGCGCGCAAGGTCCGCCGCATCGGCGGGGGCTCGGTGGTGACCGGCTTCGCCGGCGCCACGGCAGACGCATTCACGCTGCTGGAACGTCTTGAATCCAAGCTGGAGCGCTTCCCCAACCAGCTTGAGCGGGCCTGCGTGGAGCTGGCCAAGGATTGGCGCACCGATCGTTATCTGCGTCGCCTGGAGGCGATGATGGCGGTCGCCGACAAGAACCGCAGCTTCACCCTCACCGGCAACGGCGACGTACTGGAACCGGAGGACGGGGTCATCGCCATCGGCTCGGGCGGCAACTACGCACTGGCCGCGGCGCGCGCGCTGATGAGCGTCGATGGGCTATCGGCCGAGGAGATCGCCCGCCGCGCCATGAAGATCGCCGGCGAAATCTGCGTCTACACCAACGGCAACATCATCATCGAGACCCTGTAAATGGACGTTCCCACCTATTCGCCGCGCGAGATCGTCTCTGAGCTGGACCGCTTCATTGTCGGCCAGGGCGATGCCAAGCGCGCGGTCGCCATCGCACTGCGCAACCGCTGGCGGCGCCAGCAGCTTCCCGAGGCGATGCGGGAAGAGGTGGTGCCGAAGAACATCCTCATGATTGGCCCCACCGGCTGCGGCAAGACGGAAATCGCGCGCCGGCTGGCGAAGCTCGCCCAGGCGCCATTCCTGAAGGTGGAGGCGACGAAGTTCACCGAAGTCGGCTATGTCGGCCGCGACGTGGAAAGCATCGTGCGCGACCTGGTCGATTCCAGCCTGAACATGCTGCGTGACGCGTCGCGCAAGGAAGTCCAGGCCAACGCCGAACTGGCGGCGGAGGAGCGTCTGATTACCGCGTTGGTGGGCGAAGGCGCCGCCGCCGACACGCGCAGCAAGTTCCGCCGCATGCTGCGAGGCGGCGAGTTCGAGGATAAGGAGATCGATATCGCCGTGGCCGAACCGCAGAGTTCGGCGATTGGCCAGCTCGACATCCCCGGCATGCCGCCCGGGCAGATGATCAACCTCAACGAGATGATGAAGTCGATGATGGGGGGTGGTCGGCCCACCCAGAAGCGCAAGCTGACGGTGGAGGCTGCCCGCAAGCTGCTGGAAGCCGAGGAGGCCGACCGGCTGCTGGACAACGACCGTCTCGCCAAGGACGCGGTGGCACATGCCGAGAACAACGGCATCGTGTTCATCGACGAGATCGACAAGATCTGCGCCCGCACCACGGAAGGCGGGTTCCGCGGCGGTGACGTCTCGCGCGAGGGCGTGCAGCGCGATCTGCTGCCGCTGATCGAAGGCACCACGGTGAACACCAAATACGGTCTGGTGAAGACCGACTACATGCTGTTCATCGCCTCCGGTGCATTCCATTTGGCGAAGCCGGCGGACCTGCTGCCGGAGTTGCAGGGGCGTCTGCCGATCCGCGTGGAACTGGCGCCGCTGTCGCGGGCCGATCTGCGACGCATCCTGACCGAGCCTGAACACTCGCTGGTGAAGCAATACGCCGCGCTGCTCGGCACGGAATTGGTGGCGCTGACCTTCACCGACGATGCCGTGGACGCATTGGCCGAACTGGCGTCCGATATCAACGACCGGGTGGAGAATATCGGCGCGCGCCGGCTGCATACGGTGTTGGAGCGGCTGCTGGAGGAGATCAGCTTCACTGCCACCGATCGCAGCGGCGAGGCGATTACCGTCGACGCGGGTTACGTGAATGAGCGGGTGGCCCCACTGGCGCAGAAGGGCGATCTGAGCCGCTTCATCCTGTAGCGCGCGGGACGTGATTGAACGGGTAGGCAGTGGTTGCTACATTCGTTAGAACCGCCGCCTGACCCGGAGCCACACCATGAACGCACTGAAGCTGACCCAGATCGGCAATTCCGTCGGCGTCATCCTGCCGAAGGAGCTGCTGGCGAAGCTGGGTGTCGGCAAGGGCGACACGCTCTACGCGATCGACCAGCCCGACGGGGTCAGGCTGACCACCGCCGATCCGGATTTTCCGGCGCAGATGGAAGTTGCGCGGCAGATCATGAAGAAGCGGCGCGCCGTGCTGCGCGAGCTGGCGAAGTGACGGTCTGGCTGTCGCGTCAGCTCATCCTCGCCATACACGACGAACAACTATCCGAACATGGCGGCGCCGGCGGGCTGCGTGATGAAGGACTGTTGGACAGCGCGCTGGCGCGGCCGTTGAATCGCGCCGGCTACGGTGGTCCGGACGTGTCGGAACTGGCAGCGCTGTATGCGATCAGCATTGCCCGCAACCACCCCTTCATCGACGGCAACAAGCGCACGGCCTATGTCGCGTTGGAAACCTTCCTCGCGCTGAATGGCTGCGCCTTTCCGGTCAGCGACGCGGAAGCGGTCATCGTCATGCTGGCATTGGCCGGCAGCGACACATCCGACGACGAATTCACCGCCTGGGTCCGCAGCAACACCCGCCTGCCCGACTGACCCTCTCCCTTGACGGCCCCGCCGCGCGATCCCAACGCTGACGCCGCCGCATCAGGCAGGGGAGAGAGAAAAATGTCCGCCAGGCCGCTCGTCATCGCGCTGGAAGAGCATTTCCAGCAGAAGGAACTCGGCGCCACCTATCCGCCGCTCGATGCCAATCGCGCACCCGCCATCGTGCAGCAGTTGGAAGACCTGGGCGAAGCGCGCATCAAGGCGATGGATGCGGCCGGCATCGACATCCAGGTGATCTCGCACACCGCCCCATCTGTTCAGAAACTGACCGAGCCGGCAACCGCCATACGTCTGGCGCGGCTGGCCAATGACCATCTGGCCACCGCGGTGCGCACCCATCCCGACCGCTTCGCTGGCTTTGCCACTTTGCCGACGCTCGATCCGTCCGCGGCTGCCGACGAACTCGACCGAGCAGTCACCCAGCTCGGGTTCAAGGGCGGCATGATCCACGGTCTGACCAACGGCCGCTTCCACGACGAAAAGGATTTCTGGCCGATCTTTGAGCGGGCCCAGGCTCTGGATGTGCCGATCTATTTCCATCCTGCCGTGCCGGACCCGTCGGTGGTCGATGCCTATTATAAGGAATACGCACAGCAATTCCCGGTGCTGCTGCGCGCCGCCTGGGGCTTCACGGTGGAGACCGCAACGCAGAGCCTTCGCCTGGTGCTGTCCGGCGTGTTCGACGCCTACCCCGGGCTGAAAGTAATCTTCGGCCATCTCGGTGAGGGCCTGCCGTTCTATCTGTGGCGCATCAACATGACGCTCGGGCGAGAATGGAAGGCCAGCCGCAGCTTCCGGGAGATCTACAGCCAGCATGTCTACGTCACCACCAGCGGCTTCTGGTCCGACCCGGCGCTGCTCTGCGTGATCCAGGAGATCGGGCTGGATCACATCATGTTCTCGGTGGACTGGCCGTTTGCGCCGAACCAGCCGGCCACCGAGTGGCTCCACCAGGTCCCGCTCTGTGCCGATGACCGCGCCAAGCTGGCGGGTGGCACGGCAAAGCGGCTGCTGAAATTATAGCCTGGCGTACGCCGCATCTTTTCCGTCGATGCGCGACCGCGCAGAGTGCGGCGCATGACCCCGCATACCGACATTATCGCGCATGGCTGGGTGGCGCGCCTGCCGCCCAACTGGCGGCCCTACCTCCTGCTCGCCCGGGTGGACCGGCCGATCGGCGCCTGGCTGCTGTTCCTGCCTGGGCTGTGGGGCATTCTGCTGCCGCGCGCCCCCGCCGCCGACACGCTGCGGCTGATCCTGCTGTTCGGCATCGGCAGCCTGGTCATGCGCTCCGCCGGCTGCGTCGTGAACGATCTGTGGGATCGCGACATCGACCGCCGCGTGGTGCGCACCGCGGGCCGGCCACTTGCCTCCGGCGCGCTGCGGCCGCGTCATGCCTTGGCGTTCCTCGCCGTGCTTCTGCTGGTCGGGCTGCTGATCCTGTTGCAACTGAATGCACTCGCCAAAGCGCTTGGCGTCGCCTCGTTGCTGCTGGTCGCGCTGTATCCGTTGGCGAAGCGCGTTACCTGGTGGCCGCAGCTCATGATGGGCTTCACCTTCGGCTTCGGTGCGCCGATGGGCTATGCCGCCGCCGCAGGACGCGTCGATGCGGCCTGGGCGGTGCTGTATGGCGCTGCGATCCTGTGGGACCTCGGGTTCGACACGATCTACGCCCATCAGGACCGCGAGGACGACGCGCTGGTCGGGGTGAAATCCACCGCCCGGCTGTTTGGTGAGCAGACCAGGCCGTTCCTTGCCGCCTGTTACGCCGGCACGCTACTGATGCTGGTGCTGGCCGGCTGGCTGGCCGGGCTGGGAACCTGGTTCTATCCGGCACTGCTGTTGCCGGCGGCCCTGCTGCTGCGCCAGGTCGTCACCCTGGATATCCACGATCCAGCGTTATGCCTGCGCCTGTTCAAGGCCAATCGCGAGACCGGCCTCGCGGTCGGCCTGGCGATCCTCGCGGGATGGCTGTGATCGGCGATCTCCCGGCGGACGCGATCACCGACGATGCCGCGGCCGAGGCGTTCGTACGCGCGCATACCCTCCCCACACAGGCTCCGCTGGTCCCGGAAGTGATGCTGCACCTGGCCAGCGAGATCACCCCGATTTGGCAGGCCACCGAGACCTGGCTGGCTGAACGCAACATCGCGCCCCCGTTCTGGGCCTTTGCCTGGCCGGGGGGTCAGGCGTTGGCCCGTCACGTACTGGACCAACCGGACCAGGTGACCGGCCGGCGAGTGCTGGATTTCGCCGCCGGTGGCGGGATTGCCGCCATTGCCTGCGCGCAGGCTGGCGCGACCACCGTGGAAGCCGCGGATATCGACACGCTGGCCGGTGCCGCCATTCGTCTGAACGCGCGGATCAACGGGGTGCACCTTGCCGCGGTCAACACCGACGTGGTCGGCAGCGCCTGCCGCTGGGACCTGATCCTGTGTGGCGATGTCTGCTATGAGGCGCCGATGACCGGCCATATCTTGCCATGGCTGCGCCGCATGGCCGAACACTGCGTGGTCTGGGTCGCCGACCCAGGACGCGCCTATCTGCCGCGAGAGGGGCTGGCGGCGTTTGCCAGTTACCGGGTGCCGACCACCCTTGAACTGGAAGACCGCATCGAGCGACAGGTGACGCTCTACCGACTCCGCGGCTGACGTCCCTCGCGTGGACCACCATGCGGCCGATGCGCGTCGGGTGGTTGCATCACGGCGACCCCGTTGACCATGACGCTGCCACGGCTCGCAACCACGTTCCACACTAGGTGGTCGCCCTCTGGCCGGGCAAAGCCACGCAACATGATCAGCGCCGGAATCGCCTGCTGCAAGGTGGGGTCGCCGTGCGCCCGATCGATCAGCGCGTCGAGCCCCGTCGCCGTCAGGTGGGCGTGGCCCTCATAGTCCATCGGGCCGACGATCTGCATCTGGCCGGTGCCTTGGAGCTCCGCCGGACCGACATCGAACGCAAGTGAGTCGAGGCCCACGGTAATCCCGCCTTGCATGAACAGCGCCGCAGCCTCCGCTTCCAGATGGGCTGGATCGGCGTCCGGTTCCGTCGCATCCCGCGCAAGCCGGGTCAGCCCGCTGGCCGACACCCCGCTGAGACTTGGCCGCACCGCCACGTGGCGCGGTATCAGAGCGGCCATCTCCGGCGGCAGATCAGCCACGGCCAGGCCATCCAGACCGATGTCGAGCCAGGTATGCAGCAGACCCTGCGGAGCCTCGCCACCCAGCCCGAACCGGAAGCGCCTGATTGTGGCTTCGCCGGTATTGGCGATCGCAACATGCAGCCCCTCGATCGTCTCCTCCGCCTGAACGCTGGTAAACAGCCCCTGCAGCGCTTGGATCAGTTGACGCAAGGCAGCGCGTTCAGCGGGGGTGAGTGGTGCCTTGCCCTCCGTCGCCGCGGCTTTCGCGGGAAAGGTGGCAATCAGGCCGGACATCGCCGAGAAAAGCAGGGTGGCATGGTCACGATCCAGCCCGATGACCCGACCCGTCATGTGCATGCGGTCGGCGCCAAAAGCGATTGCCGGCTTGTCCTTGATGCGGGATGCCGTCGCCCAGCCGGTGATGTCCGCTTCCTGACTGAAATCCAGCCCGCCATTGGGATTCGGCAGCAGCGTACCGGAAACCGAGGTACTGATCGATCCGCTGCTCCTGATGCTGCGTCGGACTATCGCTCTGCAGCATCACGTTCTTGAGCCGGATAGTGAAATCGGACCGGCTGTCCAGATTCGGCGCGATCAGCGCGTTGGCGTCCTGCTCCCCGATGCTGACGTTGAAGGCGGTCAGTGGCGCAGCCGGCGTTTGCCCCGGTTCCGGCACGTGGAGGCTGAATTGCATCGTCGGGGGTACGTGCAGCGCGTCGAGCCGCCAGCGACCCTGGTCCAGCGGCCGGAGATCGGCCGTCGCCGCTACGTCGTCCGCCGCCCCCGGGATGCGCATTGTGAGCCGATAATGATCGTCCTGAGCCTCGACTTTAGGCGTAAGCGCGGCCTGGCCGTTGTCGGGCCCAATCAGGTTGCCCAACCAGGCACGGATCTGATCCTGCAGCACCTGCGCCGATTCAGCGGAAATACTCTGTGCCTGCGCGCCGATCGGCAGCAGCAGACCAACCGCGAGGGCGGTAGCGGACACCAGACCCGTCAGGACAAGACCGGCCCGCCGGGTTTTGCACTAAATCATCCCGCCGGCCGGCTTGGGCGTGCCAGACGCATGCCCGCGGTGGCGGCAGGCAGACTGAGCCCGCCGTGTCGCTCCACAGGCAGGGTCTACCTGCGCCGGTTGCGGGGACGGCCACAGCATGATCGGCGCCGGCGGCACGCCCCGCCATGATGCCGTACGACCATTTACGTTATTCCGTTGAATAACTGGCAAACGCACCACGTTACATCTCCGACTGGGCATTCGAGCATAACCCGCCGCTGAACTTCGGCGCCAGTTCGACAGATATCAGGCGTGGGCCTGTCCTGGTACCTTGCGGCGGGCACGACATCGCAAAGCTGGGTCAGCCGACAGATTTGCATCGCCACAAGGCCGGCGCGAAAGAACCGGCTTTCACACTCCGACGAACAGGCTCAGCGACTGGCCGAGAGCGCACGCGTCCGGCGCAATGCCGATGCGATGTCGTTCGCCAGGGCGCGTGCGACGCACAAATAGCCGAGGTTGTTGTGATGCAAACCGTCACTGCTGATGAATTGCAGCGGCGGCAACCCCTGGCGCTCCCAGGATTCCATGAGCGCGGCGCGGGAAAACAGGTTCACCCCAGTGGCTTCCGCAACCCGTTCGAGCGCACCATCCAGCACCACACCGTCCGCCGTGGCGTCGACCCGAGGGCAATGCTGATTGTCCATCAGTACGACGTCGATCTGAGCCGCGCGCAGGCGACGCACCCCCTCGGACACAAGCTGCGCGAATTTCGCCGGATTGGCGTGACGCATGGCGCCGTTGGCACCAACCTGCCAGATGACGAGCTGCGGCCGCACGGCAATGACGTCGCTGTCCAGCCTCGCCAGCTCCTCCGGTGCATCCTGGCCGCCGACCCCCCGATTAAGGACCGCGAAATGCACAGCAGGCAGCGCATGGGACAACGCCGCCTGCAGGACCGCCGGATAGCTGTGCGCCGAGTCCGATGCCATCACCCCCTCGGTCGAGGAGGAGCCCAGGGCGACAATCACCGCCTGGTCGCCCTCAGCCAGGGCAGCCCTGAGATGCGGTAGTTGGAACGTCAGGGTCGGCGATGGAGGGCACGCTGTTTCCGCGTAAGCCGCTGGTCCCAGCGACAGCGCGCAGGCAACGAATACGGCGCTCAGCCATTGGCCAGCGCGCCTGCGAAGCGGATGGACGACCATGCCGCTTTTGAAGCGCAGGAATTGCGGATTGTCCAGAAACTTCGTCGATGCACTAAGATTTTTCTTCGGCTGCTCGGCGTTTCCGCGCTGCGGCCGCATATTGGCCACGTGGTCTCACTTCCTGGACGTGAGGCCGGACGACGGTGTCATAGTAGTCATCCCAGTCCTCCGGGCGAAGCTGCGTCAGATCCGGCACCAGTTCATAATTGTTGAGTGCACTGTCTTCATAGACATGGCGCGGTAGCGGCTGCACCTGAAGCAGCGGAACATCGGGACGGAAATCGATCGGCACATCGGTCTTGGTCAGCCGCAGATTGGTGATCAACGGGCCGAACCAGCGATCGGTTTCAATAATGCCCTCGTACAACTCATAATGGCCGGAGCGGGGGATATTCGCGGGAGGACGCACCAGCAGGCTCCACCCCGGTGCGGTGCGAGCAATCAGCCCGGTCCAGACCTGAAGCAGACCGGGCTCCTGCAATGCGCTCAGGAACGGGGGGGCGTATTCCCGGATTTCTTCCGGCGCTGCCGCATCGAATACGTCCCGAAACCCCGGGAAATGCGCACTGTTCAGCGGAAACCAATCAGCGGCGCCATCCCATGTCCACATGACGGCATGACCATCCCACTGCACCGAGAACCCGGTCGGAGGGAAGACGTAGTAGCCGTAGCCGGATGCGCTGGTGGATGGCTCACAGTAACGAAAGGCGCGGGTGGGAAGTGTCCCAGAGGCTGAGCGGTCCGCCCGTTGCGGCAACCGTGCCCCGGGGACCAGGCGGTGGAAGGTGACCAGAGGGGTTTTCGGCCCTTTGGGTTCCCCTTCAACCCGGCGGGTAGCGATTTCCACAGAACGATATCCTTAAGGCTAACCTACACGACAACACCGGGCCTCGAGCCCGGTGTCCAGTATAACAGTTCGCTGGTTGCTTGCTTGGACGGTAATATCAGCGCGTGGGCGGCAGGCTCGGGGCCATCGCACCGAGGCGGACTTTGGCGGCATCAGTCTGCGGCAGTGCCGGGCTCATCGCACCGAGGCGGACCTTGGCGGCATCGGTCTGCGGCAGTGCCGGGCTCATCGCACCGAGGCGGACTTTGGCGGCATCGGTCTGCGGCAGCGCCGGGCTCATCGCACCGAGGCGGACTTTGGCGGCATCGGTCTGCGGCAGTGCCGGGCTCATCGCACCGAGGCGGACTTTGGCGGCGTCGGTCTGCGGCAGCGCCGGGCTCATCGCACCGAGGCGGACTTTGGCGGTGTCGGTCTGCGGCAGCGCCGGGCTCATCGCACCGAGGCGGACTTTTGCGGCATCGGTCTGCGGCAGTGCCGGGCTCATCGCACCGAGGCGGACCTTGGCGGCTTCGGTCTGCGGCAGCGCGGGGCTCATCGCGCCGAGGCGGACCTTGGCGGCATCGGTCTGCGGCAGTGCCGGGCTCATCGCACCGAGGCGGACTTTGGCGGCGTCGGTCTGCGGCAGTGTCGGGCTCATCGCACCGAGGCGGACTTTTGCGGCGTCGGTCTGCGGCAGCGCCGGGCTCATCGCGCCGAGGCGGACCTTGGCGGCGTCGGTCTGCGGCAGTGCCGGGCTCATCGCGCCGAGGCGGATCTTGGCGGCGTCGGTCTGCGGCAGTGCCGGGCTCATCGCGCCGAGGCGGACCTTGGCGGTGTCGGTCTGCGGTAGCGCCGGGCTCATCGCGCCGAGGCGGACTTTTGCGGCGTCGGTCTGCGGCAGCGCCCGGCTCATCGCGCCGAGGCGGACCTTGGTGGCGTCGGTCTGCGGCAGTGCCGGGCTCATCGCACCGAGGCGGACTTTGGCGGCATCGGTCTGCGGCAGTGCCGGGCTCATCGCACCGAGGCGGACTTTGGCGGCATCGGTCTGCGGCAGCGCCGGGCTCATCGCACCGAGGCGGACCTTGGCGGTGTCGGTCTGCGGCAGCGCCGGGCTCATCGCGCCGAGGCGGACCTTGGCGGTGTCGGTCTGCGGTAGCGCCGGGCTCATCGCGCCGAGGCGGACTTTTGCGGCGTCGGTCTGCGGCAGCGCCGGGCTCATCGCGCCGAGGCGGACCTTGGTGGCGTCGGTCTGCGGCAGTGCGGGGCTCATCGCGCCGAGGCGGACTTTTGCGGCGTCGGTCTGCGGCAGTGCCGGGCTCATCGCGCCGAGGCGGATCTTGCTCGAGTTCAAGTGGGGCAAGAGCCGGGCTCATCGCGCCAATACGGACGGTGCGGGAAGCAATCGAACGGGGGGCGCGTGCGGTGCTGAGCATGGGTCCTAGGATCCTTCCTGAGGTGAGTTACATCTTGTTTGCCATTCGGAGCGCTGCCCGCGCCCGTTTTGCGTGACGGCGATGATCCCCCATTGGTGATTTTTTATCGTTTTTTTGACGTTACGCCGTCGTCAAATCAGCAAGCTTGCACCGTCGCACGCTTTTTCGTACGAATTTGGCGTCAGCAAAGCATTCGGAGAAGGATTTTTAGACTTACGAGACGTTATGAGCCGAGTGATCATGCGGCTAGGCAAGTATCGCCGCTTGCGTCACGCTTGCCGTTATCGTAACGGCCTAGTGCGTGGAGCCACTTTACTCATTGAAACCTCGGGGTTGCAGATGGGGCGACCGATGCGCCCCGCCCGCACAAGTGGATCAGGCGGCTGTGCCACCGACCGTCAACCCCGTCAGCTTCAATGTGGGCTGCCCGACCCCCACCGGCACTCCCTGACCATTCTTCCCGCAGGTGCCGACGCCGGGGTCCAGCGCCAGGTCATTTCCGATCATGGCCACCTTGGTGAGCGAATCCGGGCCGTTGCCAATCAAGGTGGCGCCCTTGACCGGCGCCGTGACTTTGCCGTCCTCGATCAGATAGGCCTCGCTGGCCGAGAACACGAACTTGCCCGACGTGATGTCCACCTGCCCGCCACCAAAGTTCACGGCATAAAGGCCGCGCTTCACCGAGCGGATCATCTCCTCCGGCGTGTGAGCACCGCCGAGCATCACCGTGTTGGTCATCCGCGGCATTGGGGCATGGGCGAAGGACTGCCGGCGACCGTTCCCTGTCGCCGGCATTCCCATCAATCGGGCATTGAGTTGGTCCTGCAGGAAGCCGACCAGCACGCCGTCCTCGATCAATACGGTACGGTTCGACGGCGTGCCCTCGTCATCGACGGTCAGACTGCCGCGGCGGTCCGGAATCGTGCCATCGTCCACAACAGTGACCCCCTTGGCGCCGATCTGTTGCCCCAGCAGCCCGGCAAAGGCCGAGGTCTTCTTGCGGTTGAAGTCGCCCTCCAATCCGTGGCCGATCGCCTCATGGAGCAGAATGCCCGGCCAGCCGGAGCCCAGCACGACCTCCATTTCACCCGCCGGAGCAGGTCGACTGGTCAGGTTCACCAATGCCTGCCGCAACGCTTCGTCGACAGCACCGCGCCACGCCTCGGGCGTCGTGACGATCTCATACGAGAAACGCCCGCCGGTACCGTAACTGCCGGTCTCCCGACGGCCGTCCTGCTCGACCACCACCGCGACGTTCAGTCGAACCAGCGGCCGCAGATCGGCCACGCGGGTGCCGTCAGCGCGGATGATTTGCACTGCCTGCCATTCGCCGCTCAGCGAAGCCATGACCTGTTTGACGCGCGGATCCTTGCCCCGCGCATAGACATCAATCTCCGACAGCAGCCCGGCACGGGCAGCGAACGGACTCGCCGCCAATGGGTTGGCGTCAGAATACAAGCGCGCATTAGTGGCGCGCGGCGGTTCGGCCGAAACACCAGAATAGCCTGCCGCGACGGCGGACACACTCGCTGCTGCGCGCTCCAGTGCGGATTCCGAAAGCTCCCCGGCGTGGGCATACCCGGTCGCTTCACCCGCGACCGCACGCAAGCCAAAGCCAAGAGCGGTATCGAAGCCCGCGCTGCGAATGCGACCATCATCGAGGCTGATCTGCTCGCTCTCGCGATACTCCAGGAACAACTCGCCATCATCGCTGCGGGCAAGCGCCTGACCAAGCCGGCGTTCGGCCGCGGCACGGTCCAACGCAGCGTCGGCACGCTCGAAGAACAGCTTGTCAGTGGCGGCGAGCGGCGTCATGGCAGCCTCGATCGGTTACAGGCGCTCTCAACAATGGGGGTGCGGCAGCTTGTTTGCCACCGCTCACTCCCTGGCGGATTGCATCAGACTACCCGCTGGCAGCCGGATCTCGGCCGTGGTCCCCTCATTTGCGCGACTTCTCAACGTCAGCCTGCCACCATGACCGACGATCAGGGCGCGCGAGACGTAGAGCCCCAAGCCGGCCCCCTGAAATCGTCGTGAGAGTGTGGCGTCCAACTGGGTAAAGGGTTCGAAGACGCGTTCCAGGTTCTCCGCCTCTATCCCGATCCCCGAATCGCGCACGAAAATCAACAATTCCCCAGTGGGCTCCAGATCTGCCCCGACCGCGACGGAACCACCGGCCTCGGTGAACTTGATCGCGTTCGACAACAGATGGTTGAGGACCTGCATAAGACGGCGCTCATCCCCACGGACCATCGGCAAGGTTTCCGCCACCTCGATGAAAAGGCTGATTTCGGCCGCCTGTGCAGCGGCATCGGCGGACCTTACCGCTCCGCGCAACAATCGGGGAACATCGACGCGATCCGCCGCCAGATCGAAGCGACCTGCCTCGATCCGGGCGACGTCGAGGATGATGTTGATCAGGCCCAGCAGGCTGCGCCCTGACTCATTGATCTGGCGTGCGAATTCCGCAATGCGGGCAGGGGATGGGCTCGTGGTTTCGCGCAGCAGAGCGTCGGAAAACCCGATCACGGCATTCAGCGGCGTCCGCAACTCATGGCTCATCGTCGCCAGAAAACGCGACTTCGCCTGGCTGGCCGCTTCGGCAGTCTCCTTGGACCGCCGAAGTTCCTCCTCAGCACGCTTCGCGTCCGTCACGTCGCTAAACGTGCTGACCCAACCGCCAGCGGGTGTCGGATCGGACCGGACCTCTAACGTCCTGCCGTTGGGGATGACAACCTGGCGTATATAGGACGCGGTCGGATCATAGTGGCGAGGAAGCCGCACGATCTCCTGCCGGGCATCGCCCACGCCGGACTCCGAACCCTCGCGCATCAAAGCCAGCAGCTCCTCCTGGCTGCGTCCCGGGGTCAGAATGCCGGGCGCGTGCTGCAACAGCTCCACGGCGATGGCGTTACTGGCGATCAGCCGCTGGTCGGGACCCCAGAGCAGGACTCCGTGACGGATACTGGCCAGCATGACGGCCATTTCCTCGGCACGATGCGAAAGCTCGGCCTCAGCCTGGGTCAATGCACTGATATCCGTGACCACCTTGATGTGCCCGCCATCCGGCAACGGGGCGGTGCGGATATCGACCACGGTGCCGTTGGGTCGCCGCCGCCGCCGCGCCTGGGGTCGGCTGGTATCGAAGGCCAGTTGTTGGGCAACAATGTCCGACGCCGAACCCGGGCCGTATTCCCCCGCATCGGCGCGGCGGCGGGTGACTTCTTCCATTGAATCGCCGACCGCCAGCGGCGCGCCTGCCATCACCTCTGCATACGCCTGGTTGAACATCGTCACCCGGCGCCGCTCGCTGTACACGCAGATTCCGTGGGGAATCGCTTCCAGCGCCGACGCCAGCGCCTGTGCCTGTTCCTTCGCATCCCGTTCAGCCTGCGCGAGCGGCGTGACATCGGTGAGCGTGATGCTCCAGCCGCCCTCCGGCAGGGGAACCGAAGCGACGTCGATCACCCGCCCATCGGGCCGCCGCCAGCGGACCGACGATGATGCAGCCAGGTCCAGATTGCCCATTCCGGCAATCAGACCGGTTGCCTGCCGCCAGAGTGTCGTGTCACGCGCCGCCTCGCCATCCGCCGCCTCGCCATTCGTCGGGGGACGCTCGATGCCGGTCAGGCCCAGCAACTCAAAGAAGCGGGGATTGGCGAAGATGAGTGCCGAATCCGGTGCAAAGACGCCCAAGCCGATCGGCAGGGTCTCCAGCCAGGATACCCGACACATGACGTCCGAACCTGAACCAGTCATTTCCATGGCGTGACCCGCCAGTGACCGCGCGATGCCGGCTCAATGCGCTGTCGATCAGGGCAGGCGGGCGCCTTCATCCCGATCGCACGCGCCGAACGGCGTGCAACAGAACCACACCGGCAGTCAGCGCCAGTATCGCGTTGGCCTGGTGCGCCGCGGCGAGACCAACCGGTACCACCAGCAACAGCGTCGCCACGCCCAGGCCATACTGCACCACGACGGTCAGCCCCAATGCCGCCAGTGCGCCCATTACGAGGCGAGGACGCGCCCGCGCAAAACCAACCACCAACGTCGCCGCCACGACACAAACCGAAATGCTGGCCAGCACACGATGATCGAACTGAACGGCAGGAATGTTCTCAGTGACATTGCGCAGGAACGGCGTCAGCCTGGCGTAGCCCGCAGGCAGCAGCGAGCCCTCCATCAGCGGGAAGGTGTTGTAGTCAAACCCGGCATGCGTTCCGGCGACAAAGCCACCAGCCACGATGGTGATCCCGATCACCACACAGCAGGCCCAGGCGAGGCGTCGTAGTACTGCCGAAGGCTGGGCACGCGAAGGCGTCGGGTGCAGGACCGAAAGCCCCGTCCACAAAATCGCGGTGTAAAGCACCAGTGCCAGCGTGAGGTGGACCACCAGCCGATACGGAGACACCGCGGTCGACTCCGGAAAGAAGCCGGATGCCACCATGAACCAGCCGACCGCACCCTGCAGGCCCCCGAGAATGAACAGCAGCGCCAGGCGCGGACGCAGCCGATGCGGAATGCGTCGGGTGGCCCAGAACCAGATCAGCGGTCCGAGGAACACCAAGCCGATCAGCCGACCCCACAGCCGATGCGTCCATTCCAGCCAAAAGATGTGCTTGAATCCGGCCAGGCCGAATCCTTCGTTCACCAGAGCGTATTGTGGGATCCGCTTGTAAAGATCGAACAGATGCTGCCACGCCGCCTCGCTCATCGGCGGCAGGACGCCCCGAAATGGCGCCCATTCCATGATCGACAGCCCCGAGCCGGTCAGGCGGGTGACGCCGCCCAGTACCACCATGACCAGGATCATGCCGGCGACGACGAACAACCACGTCGCGACGAGGCGGCGATTCTGCCGGCTGGTGGCCCGGTCGTCTGGCGGGGCGCCGGGAAAATCTCGGACGTCAAAGGGCATGGCGGAAATTATATGCCCGCCGCAGCGCCAATGATACTGGTTGGTCGGGTATACGACATCGATACGTTGGCATGGCTATGTCAGCACGTGCTGCACCGTCCGGCGCAGCGTCGGCAGGGCCTCGGACTGAAACCATGGATGCTTCCGCTCCCAGCCCGTGGTCCGCCAGGACGGGTGCGGTAGCGGAAAGAACTTCGGCAAATGGTCACGGAAAGCACGCACGCGCTCGGTCATGGCGCCCGGTCCTAGCGCATGCGCCTGCGCGTAGCTGCCGACCAGCAGGGTCAAGCGGATATCCGGCATCAGCCGCACCAGGCGCTCGCGCCACAGCGGCGCGCATTCAGGCCGGGGCGGTGCATCGCCGCCATTCCGCAGGCGGCCAGGATAGCACAGTCCCATCGGCACGATGGCGACACGTGTTTCGTCGTAGAATACAGCGCGGTCGATGGCGAGCCAGTGGCGCAGCCGATCGCCGGAGGGGTCATTCCACGGAATGCCGGTTGCATGCACCTTGGTGCCGGGCGCCTGACCGACGATCAACAGTCGGGCGGTCAAGGAGACACGAAACACCGGGCGCGGACCGAGCGGCAGAACCGCAGCACAGATGCGACAGTCGCGGGCAGCCGCTGCGGCCTCATCCAAAGTCTCGACGAGCGGGTCGGCCGCATCCTGTGCCGGCGGAGCAAGCGGCCGCACTGCCTTCTCAGACTGCGGATGGATCGGGCAGCAGGGTGGTCAGCGCGTCGCCATCCGAGTCATCGGCCATGAGCGGATCACGCGGCAGAACCCGATGCCGCAGCACCATGCGCGCCAGAGCAAGCCGGGAAGGATCGTCGGTGCGGGCGCCTTCCCATGCCATCGCAACGGCGGAGGTCAGATGATACAGCGCCGACGCCGCCTGCCGGGCCAGTGCCGGCCGCCCGTCTTCGGTCGCCGCAACCAGCGCGCCGGCACGCATCAGCAGATCCTTCGCCTCGGGCAGGCCGTCGGCATCCTCGAGCAGGAAGTGGAGGTGGCGGGTGAGCGCATCCAACGATCCCTCACGCCGGGCTGCGCGCAGCACGTCCAGCGCCACGATGTTGCTGGTACCCTCCCAGATCGAGCCGAGGTGAGAATCGCGCAGCAGCCTCGGGTCCGGCCATTCCTCAATGTAGCCGACGCCGCCACGCACCTCCATCGCATCGCCGGTAACCATGCGGGCGTCGCGGCAGGCACGGAATTTTATCAGTGGAGTCAGGATGCGCAGCAACGGGTAGGCGTCGTTCTCACCGGCATCAGCGCGACGCAGTGCCTCGGCGGTCTGGAACATCATCGTCCGCGCCTGTTCTGCGCGCACCAACAGCTTCGCCAGTTGGCGGCGCATCAGCGGCAGTTCCACCAGCCTGCGGCCGAAGGCGGTGCGGTGATGCGCGACGAACAGAGCTTCCGAGACCGCACGGCGCATCAGCCCGGCCGCCCGCACCCCGTTGGACAGGCGGGAGTTGTTGATCATGTCAGCCATCTGGCGAAAACCAGCGGTGAGATCGCCGACCGGATAGGCCAGCGCGCCCTCCAGCCGGATCTCGCCGGACGCCATCGACCTGGTGCCCAACTTGGCCTTCAGCCGGATGATGCGGAAGGCATTCTGGGTGCCGTCGGGTCGGGTGCGCGGCATCAGGAACAGCCCCAGGCCGCGTGTGCCGGACGATGCGCCCGCCGGCCGCGCCAGCACCATCGCCAGATCGGCATCGGCGTTGGAGCAGAACCACTTGTCGCCGGTCAATCGCCAGGTGCCATCGGCAGCGGGCTCCGCATGTACGGTCGTCGCACCGACATCCGATCCGGCGCCCTGCTCGGTCATGAACATTGCGCCCTGGGTGAGAGTGTCCAGGTCCTGGCTGGTCAGCGCCGGCAGGTAGCGTGCGATCAGGTCCGGGCTGCCGTATTTGGTCAAGGTGCGAGTGAGGCTGTCAGTCATGCTGACCGGGCACATCAGGCCGAATTCGGCCTGCACGAACAGATAGACGATCAGATATTTGGCAATCGGCGGCAGTTTCTCTGGCCAATCCAGCACCCCAGGCCGATGCGACAGCGCGGCGAGGCCGTACTCGCCGAATGCCAGGCGCTCCATCTCGACGTAGGCGGGGTGCTTTTCGATCCATTGCCGATCCTGCCCGCTGCGGGTGCGATGATGCAGCACAGGTGGATTGCGGTCCGCGGTGCCGGCCAGGGCATCGAGCCGACCGCCGGCCAGCGCACCGAGGCGATCGAGATGCGGCTGCAGATGGGTGGCGAGTGCGGCGGGGACGTAGAGCCGCATCAGCCGCGCCAGGGTCGGATCGGCACGGAACAGATTGATGCCGTCAGAATTGGGGACAGCGCCGGTTGGCACTGATACGGGCATGTCCATGCACCGGGTCTCCTTATCCTTACTGCAGGGTCTCTACTACAGACCCTGCCCCTGTCCATAAGGTCACGCAGGCTGGTTGGGCACGTCCGGTTGAGTTACGGCTGAATCCAGTTTGCGTCCTGGCCGGCCGGATTCGCGTCCTCGCCGGCCGGTTCGCGTTTTGGCCGGGCCTGACCTGGACATCTCCACCGGAACGATCGGGTCGCCCGGCAAGCGCCGCATGCTCCGTCTTGGATAGATGGCCGTGTCAAGCCCCACAGATGTCAGGATAAGCGCGGGCTAAGGAGAAGCTTTCCCTACCCTTGCCGGAGGGGGCCAGAGGGAGGGGCCGACCCGCCCGATTTCGCAGGGCTTCCCCTTCCCTCCCACAAGAGGCTGATAGGGGTTCGAGGCAATGCCCGCGGCACTGGCCTGCCTCCCACCACAAGCGTGGACGCGTGGCGCATGCTGCGGAACACTGCCTAGCCCCGGACGCCCAACCGCTCCCACTCCGCATGCGGTGCCAGATCCGCGTGCACGCTTCCCTCCGTCCGTTCCAGTCCCGCAGGATGGAACCGGCCGGCGGACCAGCCGGCCATTTCCTCGTAGGTGCGGTACTTCTCTTCGACCGCCGCCTGTGCCGCTTCCAGCAACTGTGCCGCTTCCTCGGGACGCGTCTGTTGCAGCGCCTTGTAGCGCATTTCGTTGTAGGCATAGTCGCGGAACGCCCTCGTGGGCCGCGGGCTGTCCAGCACGAACGGATTCTCGCCAACACTGCGCATCGTCGGGTTGTAGCGGAACAGCGGCCAATACCCGCTCGCGACGGCCAGGTCCTGCTGCTTCATGCCGAACTGCATCTCAATGCCATGCGCGATGCAATGCGAGTAGGCCAGGATCAGCGAAGGTCCGGGATAGACCTCCGCCTCTCGGAACGCCTGCAACGTCTGCTGCGGATTGGCGCCCATCGCGACCTGCGCGACATAGACATTGCCATAGGCGATCGCCTGCAGCGCGAGGTCCTTGCGGGCGGTCCGCTTGCCGGCCGCAGCGAATTTCGCCACCGCGCCGAGCGGCGTGGCCTTGGACGCCTGGCCGCCGGTGTTGGAATAGACTTCGGTGTCCAATACAAGCACGTTGACGTCGCGCGCCGTCGCCAGCACATGGTCCAGTCCGCCGTAGCCGATGTCATAGGCCCAGCCGTCGCCACCGACGATCCACACACTTCGCCGCACCAGGTGATCCACCACCGACAGCAGGTCCTTCGCCGCCGAGAGCTCTCCGAGGCCGCGCAGTCGCTGCGTCAGCACCGCGACACGCACCCGTTGCGCCCGAATTTCCGACTCTTGCACCTGCGGCGCCGCCAGGATCGCCTGCACCAACTCTTCGCCAAGTTGCGGTGCAAGTGCCTGCGCCAGCTTCCGCGCCAGCTCTACATGCTGATCGGCCGCCAGGCGGAAGCCGAGACCGAATTCGGCATTGTCCTCAAACAGCGAGTTGGACCAGGCCGGTCCACGCCCCTCGCGGTTGGCGCCCCAGGGTGTGACCGGCAGATTGCCGCCATAGATCGACGAACAGCCGGTCGCGTTCGCGATCTGCGCGCGATCGCCAAACAGCTGAGACAGCAGCTTCAGATATGGCGTCTCACCGCAGCCGGCGCAGGCACCGGAGAAGGTGAACAACGGCTCCAGGAATTGCACGCCGCGCACATTCGCGAAATCAACGCGCGCACGGTCGTTCAGCGGCAATGCATCGAAGAAATGCTGTTCAGCATGGGCCGCTTCCAGCAGCGGCGCCTTGTCGCGCATGACGATGGCGCGCGCGGTCGGATCGGTCGGGCTGGATGCCGGGCAGGCCTCATAGCAAAGCGCACAGCCGGTGCAGTCCTCCAGAGAGAACTGCAGGGCGAACTGCACATCCGGAAAGCCGCGCACATTGATTGGCGCAGAGCGGAATGCCGTCGGTGCGCCATCGAGTTTCGCCGCATCGAAATAGCGCGCCTGGATCACGCCATGCGGGCAGACGAAGCTGCACTGGCCGCATTGGATGCAGAGATCCTGGTTCCAGGTCGCCACGATATCGGAGACGTTGCGCTTCTCCCAGGCCGAGGTGCCGACCGGCCAGGTGCCATCGACCGGCACGCGGCTCACCGGGATCTCATCGCCCCGCCCCTCCAGCATCAGTGCCGTCACCTCGCGTACGAAGGCGGGTGCATCGGCGGGCACCGCGGGTTGGCGTTCCCAGTTGCTGGTGGCGGCAGCCGGAACCGTCACCTCCTGCAAGTGATCCAGCGCCGCGTCCACCGCGGCGAAATTGCTCTGCACCACGGCCTCGCCGCGGCGCGCATAGGTTTTGCGGATCGCGCTCTTGATGTGGTCGATCGCGCGATCGCGCGGCAGCACGTTGGACAGCGCGAAGAAGCAGGTTTGCAGCACCGTGTTCGCTCGGCCGCGCAGACCGGCATGCTCCGCCACACCCGACGCGTCGATCACGAACAGACGCAGCTTGAGGTCGATGATGCGCTGCTGCATCGCACGTGGCAGATGATCCCATAATGCGTCGGGCTCGTACGGCGCATTCATCAGCACGGTGGCACCGGGCGCTGCCAGGTTCAGCAACTCCAAACGCGAGACGAACTGAAACTGGTGAATCCCGATGAAGCTCGCCTGCTGGATCAGATACGGCGCCGCGATCGGGTTTGGTCCGAAGCGCAGATGAGAAACAGTCTGCGCGCCTGATTTGTGCGAATCATAGACGAAATATCCCTGCGCGTGCAGGCCCGCATCCTCCGCGATGATCTTCACGCTGTTCTTGTTGGCTCCGACGGTGCCGTCCGAACCGAGACCATAGAACAGCGCCGACACCACCTCGGGTGGCTCGACGCGGAAGGTCGCGTCCGGCGTCAGGCTGGTATGGGACACGTCGTCGTTGATGCCGACGGTGAAGCCGTTGCGCGGCATGTCGCTGTCGAGCTCATCGAAAACCGCTTTAACCAGCGACGGGTTGAAATCCTTCGACGACAATCCGTAGCGCCCGCCGATGATCGTGCGCGGCAATCGCCCCGCCTGCGCCAGTGCCGTGACCATATCGAGATACAGCGGCTCACCCAGGCCGCCGGGCTCTTTGGTCTGCTCCAGTACCGCGACGGCACGCACGCCGGCCGGCAACGCGGACAGCAGCGCCGCGGTGGGAAACGGCCGATACAGCCGCACCTGCAGCACGCCCACCTTCTCGCCGCGCGCGTTCAATGCCGCGGCGGTGGCAATCGCGGTCGGGCAGCCGGAGCCCATCAGCACCAGCACACGTTCGGCGTCCGGCTTGCCGATATATTCCACCAGACCGTATTGCCGGCCGGTCAGCGCGGCGAACCGGTCCATCGTGCGCTGCACGATCCCGGGAAGGGCTGCGTAGAACGGATTGACCGTCTCGCGTGCCTGAAAGAACGTGTCGGGATTATGCGCCGTGCCGCGCACCACCGGATGTTCCGGCGTCAGCCCGCGGGCTCGATGCGCGCGCACCAGATCATCGTCGATCATCGCGCGGATCTGCTCGTCTGACAGCAGATCGACCGTGCCGACCTCATGCGAGGTGCGGAACCCATCGAAGAAGTGCAGGAACGGCACGCGCGATTCCAGCGTTGCAACCTGCGCGATCAGCGCGGCGTCATGCGCTTCCTGCACCGAACCGGACGAGAGCAGCGCAAACCCGGTGGAGCGCACCGCCATCACGTCGGAATGATCGCCAAAGATCGACAGCGCCTGGGTTGCGACGGAGCGGGCTGCAACATGGAATACCGTCGCGGTCAGCTCACCCGCGATCTTGAACATGTTGGGCAGCATCAGCAGCAGGCCCTGTGATGCGGTGAAAGTCGTGGTCAGCGCGCCGGATTGCAGCGCGCCGTGCACCGCACCGGCCGCGCCACCTTCGCTTTGCATCTCCTGCACCACGGGGATGTTGCCCCAAATATTCGGCGTGCCCTGCGCCGCCCATTCATCGGCCAGTTCAGCCATGGTGGACGAAGGCGTAATCGGGAAGATCGCGCATACTTCGTTCACACGATAGGCGACGTGCGCCACCGCGGTGTTGCCATCCATGGTTGCAGTGATGCGCGACATGAGCGAGCTCCTGATGGCGGGCGAGGCACGTTGCGGTGGCAAGGTTCGCGGGCCTTTCTCACCCGCAATGGCAGGGAGAGGAGATCCCGGAGTCCGGGATCATGGCGGTTCGACGAACTGCGCCTCCGGGACCATTTCGATCGCGTGACACGGACATTGTTCGAAGCACACCGCACACCCGGTGCACAGCGTGGTTTCGACCCGGTAGCCGTTACCCGGGCCGAGTCGGGTAATCGCCTGTTCCGGGCAAGCGGCGTAGCAATTGTCGCACTCGTAACAGACGCCGCAGGACAGGCAGCGCCGCGCCTCCCGCCGCGCCTCCAACTCATCATAGCCGGCCAGCACCTCCTCGAAGCCGGACACGCGATCGGCGTCCGCCAGGCGGCGTTGCGGCGCAGGATCGACGTCACTGAACACCGGCAGATGCAGCATGTCGTATGATGCGAGCTTCGGTTGGACCGGCGCGTCGTAACGGTCCCGACGCAGCCAGGCATCGATATTGCGCGCCGCAAGCTTGCCGTGACCGGTCGCGATCGTAACGGTACGCTCGCTTGGCACCAGGTCACCGCCCGCGAAGATTCCGGCATGGCCGGTCATCATGTTGCGGTCCACGATCACCACGCCGTCCGGCTTCACCTCCACATCCGGCACGTTGCGCAGGAACGCGCTGTCGCTGACCTGACCCAATGCCAGCACCACACTGTCGGCTTCCAACGTGTCCAATTCACCCGTCGGCTGCGGACGGCCATCGGCGTCCAGCGTCATCCGCTCCACCGTCAGCGACGGGCCGACGATCTCGCGGATGGTGGTGAGCCAACGGATCTTCACGCCTTCCTCGATCGCCTCATCGGCTTCGAAGCCGTGCGCCGGCATGTGGGCGCGGTCACGGCGATAGACGATCAGCGCTTCATCGGCGCCGAGCCGCCTGGCGGTGCGCGCGGCATCCATGGCGGTATTGCCGCCACCGTAGATGACCACGCGGCGGCCCAGCATCGGCTTGGCGCCAGTGCCGATGTCGCGCAGCAGCGAGACGGCATCCAGCACCCGCACCGCATCGCGCGCCGGTATGTTGACGTGCTGACCGACATGGGCGCCGATCGCGACGAACACCGCATCGAACTGCCCGGCATCGCGCTCCGCCATCACATCGCTGACCGGGTGATTGAGCTTGATCGTCACGCCCATTCGCTCGATGCGGGCAACCTCGGCGGCCAGTTCAGCACGTGGCAGGCGATAGGCAGGGATACCGAATTGCAGCATGCCGCCGGCGACCGGACCAGCCTCGTGGATTTCGACCGTGTGCCCGAGCCGCGCCAGTTGATATGCCGCCGACAGTCCGCTGGGGCCGGCGCCCACCACCAGCACGCGCTTGCCGGACGGCGGGGCTGCCTTCGGATAGTCCCAGCCCTCCGCCTTCGCCATGTCGCCGAGAAAGCGTTCCACAGCGTGGATCGACACCGCGGAATCCAGGTGGCCGCGATTGCAACCGGTTTCACACGGGTGATAGCAGACGCGCCCATGCGTCGCGGGCAGCGGATTGTCAGCGACCAGCGTTTCCCATGCCGCACGATACCGGCCCGCCTGCGCCAGGGCGAGCCACGCCTGGATGTTCTCGCCCGCGGGGCAGGCATTGTTGCAGGGTGGCAGCAGATCGACATAGACCGGCCGCCGGGTGCGGAACGGACCGGTACCCTTTTCCTGCGTCAGGTCGAGGACCGGCGTGAGGTCATGGGCCTTCATGCCGCGTGCCGCCTATCCGGCCAGAGCATCGGGCGCCCGGACAATGGCGCGGATCAGGTCCGCCCGGCTGACGATGCCGACCAATCGCCCATCGCGCAGAATCGGCACACGCTTGATGTGATGTCGCGTCAGCAGGTCGGCGATCTCAGCCGCAGCGGTCTGCTCCGTGGCGGTGATAACCGAGCGCTGCATGAACTGCTCGGCGCGGCGCTGGTCGAGCCGGATATATTGCAGGAATTCCGGCGCGAGGTCGGTGCCTTCCGACAACACCTCCAGCCACCAGGCGCGGCGCTGGGACTGCTTCTGGCCCAGCGCAGGCATCAGATCACCCTCGGACACCATTCCCAGCAGGATGCCATCCGGGCGGCAGATAGGCACCGCGCTGATACCGTTGGCCTCCATCAGCCGGGCAAGCTGCGCAACCGTGGCCTCCGGCGGCGCGGTCACCACTTTGGTCGTCATGATCTCGGCTGCCTCGAGCGGCATGGTCGTCTCCCTTCCAAATGGCGCGGATCAGCCGGCGTCAGCCCTCATGGGCGTGCGTTCGACGTCGGGCGGCACAGCCCGCGCAGCCACAACGTCCTGCCACAGGGCGAAGATGTTCGCGGCGGTCTCCTCGGCGACGTAGCAGGTGCCTTGGCGGTCAACCGCGCACAGCATCGCCTCGGGGTCGCTGCGGACCCGGCGGAGCACGTCGCTGATAACCTCCAGGCACTCCACGGCCTGATCAGCGGAACCGAGCCTTGTGTGGCGAAGCAGGTCGGCCATGCGGAACACCCGCATACCGGGGCGTTGTGCGGCGGCTGATTCGCGGCCGAGTTCGAAGAACAGGTTGACCACAGGCAGCAGGTTCTGGATCTGGCGGAAGATCGCGATCACCTCCTGCCCGGTGCAGACGGTGAGGTGCGGACCCTGGTGCGCCACCTCGGCGGGCGGCGGCGCCAGCGACATCGAAATTTGCTGTTCGATCCAGTGCCGAACCTCGAGGGGTGCCGTGCGGATCTGGTCGGCCGACAGGGTAATGGCGATCATGGGAGCCTCGTCGCTCTGTCCGCCACCTGATGCGCCGGGATCGCCCGAGGCTGCATTGATCCTGATCAATGGCGGCGGGGTGTCGCGTGGTTGATCCACGTCAACACCTTGGAAGGCCTAGGTCTGGCAAAATGGCCTGGATCAAACTCCAGGACTGGATGCCATGTCGTCCCGCATCATCACGCTGACCTTGAATCCGGCGCTCGACATCGCGTGCTCCACCGATCAGGTGCGCCATACCCACAAAATTCGCACCGGTGACGACCACATTGATCCTGGCGGCGGCGGCATCAACGTCGCGCGGGTGCTGCACGAGATGGGCGCCGAGACGCTGGCCATGATCATGGCAGGCGGTGTGACCGGTGCGCTGGTGGAGGAATTGCTGGACGAGGCGCATGTGCCGCGGCTGACCGTGCCGATCCGCGGGCGCACGCGGATCTGCTTCACCGTGTTCGAACGCTGTACCGGTCAGGAGTACCGCTTTGTGCCGGCCGGGCCGAACGTGACCCAGCGCGATTGGCACGCGATGCTCAACGCCCTCGAGCATGCGGAGGGAGACTGGGTCGTGGCGAGCGGCAGCCTGGAGCACGGCATGCCGGACGACATCTACGCCTGGGTGGCGCGGGTGGCGCGGCGGCGTGGCCAGCATTTCGTGCTGGATACCTCGGGACCAGCGTTGCAGGCGGCGCTGGGCAGCGGGATCGATCTGATCAAGCCGAGCGTGGGGGAATTGGAGGCCATGGTGGGACGACCCCTGACCGAGCCACGCGAGCAGGAGGCCGAGGCGATGGCGCTGGTGCGGGGTGGCGCCGCACGATTGGTGGCGGTGACACTGGGCGAGTACGGCGCCTTTCTGGCGTCGGAGGAAGGAATTGTCCGCATGCCGGCGCTCCCCTCCGTCGTGCGCAGCGCGGTGGGGGCGGGCGACAGCTTTACCGCGGGGATGACGTGGGCCCTGGCCCGGGGTGATTCTCTGGAGGAGGCGCTGGCCTGGGGGGTGGCGGCCGGCACCGCGGCCGTGGTTTGCGCTGGCACCGCGCGCGTGCGGCGCAGCGACGTGGAAGCGCAATATGTGCGGCTGAAAGCAGGACCGATGAGAACCGCCAGCGTTCGGCCGCAGCCGACACGCAATCCGGAACCGCCGGTACGGTGCGACCGCCCAAGCGACGCCGCCGTCAGATCACCCGCCAGAGTGGACGGGTAACGGCCAGCGCCAGCAATCCCGTCAGACCGGCCGCCGCGGTCGCCCAATTCGCGCCGATCGCATCCGCCAGCAGGCCAAGGGCGACGAAGCCGACCGGCCCCACGCCGATACACACCGACAGCACGCCCAGGATCCGGCTCCGCATCTCCGGCGGCGCGGCCAGATAGACCAGGGTCGCCTGCATGGTACTGAAGCCGGCCCCGCCCAGCCCGGTGAACAGCAGCGCACCACCGGCAACCAGCGGCATCGGCACCAGCGCGAACACGATCAGCATCACCAGGTAGGCGATGACTCCGCCGACATAGGCGCGCGCGTACCACTGAGGCCGCAGGAACAGAGCGAGCAGCAGCGCGCCGCAGAACGCGCCAATACCGTCCATGCTGGCCAGGATGCCGATGCCCTCCGGCCCGAGGCCCAGACGGTCCTGGCCGATGACCGGCACCATGCTGGTGAAGGGCCAGCCGAACACGTTGTAGATCACCGTGACGGTGAGCGTACCGACCAGCCTCCGATCGCCACGCACCAGGCGCAGCCCTTCCGCGATCCGCGCCAGGACGGCGCCCGACCCGGCCGGCGCAGCACTGTGATAGGTGACCTTCCAGGCCGCAACGAGGGCAAACCCATACAGCAGCACGCTGAGCGCAAAGGCGCCGTCGATGCCAACCCCGGCGAGCAGCAAACCGCCCACGGTCGGCCCCACCATACGGCTCGCATTGTTGGCACCCACGTCCAGCGACATTGCCGTGCCCATCTGCTCGCTGCCGACGACCTCGCCGATCATGACCCGGCGGACCGGATTATCGGTGGCCCAGCCCAGCCCGTTCAGGAAGCTCGCAACCGCCAGGTGCCAGATGGCGAGTTGCCCGGCATGGGCCAGCAGTGCCAGCGCGCCCGAGGTGGCACCCATCATCAGCACCACGCCGATCAGTGTGGTGCGGCGGTCGATCTTCTCCGCCAGGGCGCCCAGGAAAGCGCCGAACAGCCCCATCGGCAGCAGGCGCAGCATCGTCATCATGGCGACCAGGAAGGCCGACCTGGTATGCAGATAAACGAAGACGCCGACGGTCACCGTCTCCAGCCAGCGCACCGTGAATACCACCAGGCCGACGGACCACAGCCGCCAGAAATCGGGCCGGCCCGGCAGGCTGAGGGCCCGCCAGGGCGAATTGGGCATGCGCGCGCCCTGCGCCGGCGGGCTGCCTCGCGCATTGTCCACGGCGTTTCCTCCTTAATGCGATGAGTGCACCATGAAATGGCCGGACAGCGCCAGATAAGACGGCTTGCGTCGGGCGCACGGCTGCTGCGCCAAGCCGATGACGGACGCAGCGCAGCGGCTCGACGGGGCGTTTACAGGAGCAATGTTGGGAGATTGCGCAAAGGTAGCCGGCCGCGATCAGGACTGGCAGCCGGTGCGGCCAACCTCAGGGCAAAGACGCGTCGGGCGGTGCGGTCGGGTGGTCAGGCGAACTGGATCGGGTAATGACCCGGTCCCGATCGAGCGGCTACGCGGCCACGGCGAACAGGTCGACCTTCCAGCCGGACGCTGCCATCGCACGCTGCAATTCGCCCATGAACCGCCGCGTGGCATCCATCGATGCCGTGCGCGGCCAAGCCTGGCCGATGAAATGTCGTCCGATCACGTCGTGCAGGGCCTCCCGCTCGGGCTTGTCCAGCCCGCCGTCAGGATCGGCCTCCGCGTAGGCATCGTTCAGCGCCTGCACCAGGCGCGAATCCTCCTCGACAATGAAGCGCAATGCTACATTGGAGGGCGGCGTCATATGACGACGCTCGAGTTCCCACCGGCAGCAGGCCAGAGGTGCGGGAAGCAGAGTGACCACGATTGGCTCCGGACGTTGACCGGCACTCTGGGGCCGGATCGGTGATACATGGTGCGGCACGCACGATGGTTCCAGGGTAGGGCGCCCGGGCACCAATCGGAAGGGAAAATGTATTGTCGGCCTGTCAGTTTCGACTATGCGCTGCTAAATCAAATCCGCCACCGCGCCACGGAACTGGGTAATCGCCGCAAGGTGATCCCCGGCCGTATGACCGGCGATCCGCCGATGGTGACCGCCGGGGAAGGTGGTGTGAGCCGTTACATGCGTCACCCCGGCCTGCTTCCAGAATGCCATCTCCTGTCGCCAATCAGCGGTATCGCCCGCACCCGGCGACATCCAGACCTCGATGCCGATCTCTGCCGGATCGCGACTTTCCGCGCGGGCCAGAGTGCGGAGCTTGTCGAATGCCGCCAGGGCGGTGTCGTCCGGCGGATAGGCCAGCGGCATGAATCCATCGCCATATTTCGCGGTGCGGCGGAAGGTCGCCTCGGCATGGCCGCCGAACCATAGCGGCACCCGACCGGATGCCGGGCGCGGATTGATTCCAGCATCCTCCACCCTATGCCATTTGCCGTCGAAGCTGACATGCGGTTCGGCCCACAGCGCCTGCATCACCTGCACCTGCTCCTCAGAGCGCGCGCCGCGATTGCGAAAGTTTTCATTCAGCGCGGTGAACTCGATTTCGTTCCAGCCGACGCCGATGCCCAGCCGGAACCGGCCGCCGCACAGCACGTCCAGACTCGCCGCCTGCTTGGCCACCAGCACCGCCTGGCGCTGCGCCAGGATCAGCACGCCGGCCGCGAAGCCGATCCGCCGCGTGCAGCCGGCGAGGAAGCCGAACAGCACGAACGGATCGTGATAGGGCGTAGCGGAGCTGCCGATCCGCTGGTCGCCGATATGGGTTGCCGGATTGGCGCCCAGCACGTGGTCCGGCACCACCAGGTAGTCGTAGCCGAGACCCTCCGCCGCCTGGGCGTAGTCGCGGATTGCGATCGCATCGACGCCGAGGTCGGCGACCGGCAGCGAGGCACCGAGCTGCATGGGGGTGCCTCCTACAACGCGTCGGCCACGGCATCGCGATAGCGGCGCAATGCGGCGAGATGGTCGGCCAGTGTGGTGCCGTCGATCCGGCGATGATGGCGGCGGTTAAAAGTCGTCGTCAGGCACAGATGCGACACCCCGGCGGATTTCCAGAACGCCGCCTCGCGCCTCCACTCCGCCGGGGTACCGGCGCCGCAGGAGGTCCAGACCTCGATGCCGATGGCGGCGGGATCACGGCCGGCCTGGCGGGTCAGGGCGCGCAACTGCTCGAAGACGGTCAGCGCGCTGTCATCCGGCGGATAGGCGTTGGGCATCCAGCCGTCACCCCATTTGGCGATGCGGTTCAGGGTGTGCTCGTGATGGCCGCCGAACCAGACGGGCACACGGCCGGAGGCGGGACGCGGATTGATGCCGGCGTCCTCGATCGTGTGATAGCGGCCCTTGAAGGTAACGTGCTGGTCCCTCCACAGCGCCTGCATCACCTGCACCTGCTCCTCCGAGCGGCGGCCGCGATTGCGAAAATTCTCGTTCAGGCCGGTGAACTCCACCTCGTTCCAGCCCACGCCGATGCCGAGGCGGAATTTGCCGCCGCAGAGGACGTCCAGGCAGGCCGCCTGCTTCGCCACCAGCACGGTCTGCCGCTGTGGCAGGATCAACACGCCGGTGGAAAAGCCGAGCTTTTGGGTGCAGCCGGCGAGGAAGCCGAACAGCACGAACGGGTCGTGGAACAGGTCTTCCGAGGTGTTGCGGCTGAGGTCCCAGTCGGGGCGCGAGGCTGCATTGACGCCCAGGACGTGGTCCGGGGCTTCGATGAAGTCATAGCCCAGGGCCTCGGTCTGCTGGGCGTAGTCCTGAACCGTGGCGGGATCGCCGCCGATATCGCCCAGGGGGATCAGTGCGCCGATCTGCATGGTTGCTCTCCGTGTTGCCCCGCGCCGGTCAGAGCCGGACTGTTGCTGCGTCATCGCCGACCCGGATCGGATCGGCCCGATCATGGCGACCGGGACGTGTCCGGCCCCGGAAGCCTACTGGTCCTCGTCCAGCACCTTCTTCAACTGGTCCCGCGGAATGGCGATCTTGTCGATCCCCGCGCGTTCCTGTTGCAACAGCATGCCAACCCGGCTGTCGCGGTCAGCCCAGCCGCGACCCAGCGCCTCGGTCAGTTCAAGCTGTGCCAGGTTGGTCAGCCGCATCGGCACGCCAACGTCGCGCGCGAGCTGACAGGCCAGCGAGACGTCCTTGTGCAGCAGGCGCAGGGCAAAATCGGCCGGGTCGTAGCTACCGGTGAGGAAATGACTGGCCATGCGATCGAACAACCGGCTGCGTCCGCCGGCGCCCTGGCGGATCGCCTCCCACAACGGCAGCGGCTCCACCCCCGCCTTGACGCCCATGGTGAACACCTCGGCCAACGCGATATTGACCGCGGCCCCGGCGGCGTTGTGCACCAGCTTGGCGATCGTCCCGGCGCCGATCGGGCCGATATAGCGTGCGGCATCGCCCATCGCGTCCAGCACCGCACTGTATTTGTCGAACGTGGCGCGGTCGCCGCCGACCCAGATCGCCAGCCGTCCGCTATTGGCGCCGCGCGGCCCGCCACTCACCGGCGCGTCCAGCAGCTCCACGCCCTGCTCCACCAGCGTCGTATGCAGTCCGCGCACCACCGTCACCGCGTTGGTGGAAAGGTCGAACCAGGCGGCGCCTTTGCGGAACCCTTCGGCCAGCCCGTCCTTGCCCAGGCCCACGTGCTCTACGTCGGCGGGGGTCGGGAGGGAGGTGAACACCAGGTCGACGGCGGCGGCGACGGCGCGCGGGCTGTCCGCCCATTCGGCACCGTTCTCCAGATGCTGCGAGGCCGCCTGCCGCGACAGGTCATGCACCACCAGCATATGCCCCGCTTTTTGCAGGTTGGCGGCCATGCCCTTGCCCATCATGCCGAGTCCGATGAAGCCGATTTTCATGTGCGTTTGCTCCCCTTGCGTTCTGCGGCGCGTGGATGTCGACCCCTAGGCTAGTCCGCTTGTGCGTCCTGGGGAACGGTACTGCTGTGTCCGGCCGGATGACCCCTGCCGCGCGCGTCGATCTCCTCGGCGCCCTTGCCGCAAACCGAACCGACCGCGCCGGGGCCCATCATGTGCGATCGGCTGCTGGAGCTTGCGCTCCGCCCTATATTTCTGTAACTCTGGAAATATGGAATCGACCCAGGCCGCCCTCGGCTTCGCCGCACTCGCGCAGGAAACCCGGCTTGACCTCATGCGTCTGCTGATCGCCGAAGGCCCCAACGGCCTGCCGGCCGGGGAACTCGGCCTGCGCCTCGGGGTGCCCGCCTCCACCCTCTCCTTCCATCTCGCCGCGCTGGAACGGGCCGGTCTGACGCATTCGACCCGACGCGGCCGCCAGATCATCCATGCCGCGCGGTTCGTCGGATTGCGCAGCCTGCTGGGCTTTCTGACCGAGACCTGTTGCAGCGGCCGCCCCGAACTCTGCGGCGACCTGGCGCGGCTGCTGCCTCCCTTGCCCGATGAGGACAAAGGCATGACTCCGGCCTTCAATGTGCTGTTCCTGTGCACGCATAATTCGGCCCGCTCGATCATGGCGGAGGCGATACTTCATCGCTTTGGCGGCGAGCGGTTCCGGGCCTACTCGGCCGGCACCGAACCGATCGCCGAACCCAACCCGGAGGTGATCGCGAAGCTGCGCGCGCTGGGACACGACACCAATGCCCTGCGCAGCAAATCCTGGCAGGAGTTCACCGGTCCCAATGCGCCACAGATGGATTTCGTCATTACCCTGTGTGACACGCCGGATGGGCAGGTCTGCCCCGATTTCGGCGCGTTGACGGTCACCGGCGCCTGGCCGCTGCCTGATCCGTCGAAATTCACCGGCAGCACGATCGAACGCGCCGCGCTGCTGAACGAGCTCTATGCCGGTTTGCGCCGCAGGATCGAGGTTTTCTCCGCGCTTCCGTTCGCGTCACTCGACCGCCTTTCCCTTCATGCGCGGCTCGACGAGATCGGGGGTGGCGGCATTCCCGCACGAGCGGACGTGCGCTGACCATGCGCGTCGGCATCAACGGCATGGGCCGGATCGGCCGGCTGGCGCTGCGGGCGGCGATGGGCGGCCTGTATCGCCCGGCTGACGATCCGCGGGCCGACAATCGCCTGGACATCGTTCATGTGAACGAGGTGAAGGGTGGGGCAGCGACCGCGGCACATCTGCTGGAATTCGACAGCGTGCATGGGCGCTGGCGCGAGCCTATCGAGGCGGAGGACGACCGCGCCATCCATATCGGCAACCGCCGAATCGGCTTCAGCGCGGCGGCCACACCCGATGCCGTCCCGTGGGGCCAATTCGGGTGCGATATCGTGCTGGAATGCACCGGCAAGTTCCTGACCAGCGACACCCTGGACGGATATTTCGCGCGCGGCGTGAAACGCGTGATCGTGGCGGCGCCCGTCAAGCAGGCCGGCGCGCTCAATATCGTCGTCGGGGTCAACGACCATTGGTATGAGCCGTCGCGGCACCGGCTGCTGACCGCGGCATCCTGCACCACCAACTGCCTCGCTCCGGTGGTGAAGGTGCTGCAGGAGGCGATCGGCATCCGCCACGGCCAGATCACCACGATCCACGACCCGACCAACACCAACGTCGTGGTCGATGCGCCGCACAAGGACCTGCGGCGGGCGCGTTCGGCCATGCTGTCGCTGTCGCCCACCACGACCGGCAGCGCGACCGCCATCGCGCTGATCTATCCCGAGCTGAAAGGCAAGCTGGACGGCCATGCGGTGCGTGCGCCGGTGCTGAATGCCAGCCTGACCGACTGCGTGTTCGAGATGGCGAAGCCGGTCACAGCGGACGAGGTCAACCACCTGTTCCAGGACGCCGCCGCCGGGCCGCTCGCCGGCATTCTGGGATTGGAACGACGGCCCCTGGTCTCGGCCGACTATGCCAACGACCCACGCAGCGCGATCGTGGACGGCCCCAGCACGCTGGTGACCGACGGGACGCTTCTGAAAATCTATGCCTGGTACGACAACGAGGTCGGCTATGCCTGCCGCATGGTGGACCTCGCCAACATCGTCATCGCGCGAGGCGTCTGATGTCCGCAGTCCGCAACTACGCCATCGTCACCAGCTCGTATTTCCTGTTCACCGTCACCGACGGCGCCATCCGGATGCTGGTGCTGCTGCATTTCTACGCAATCGGCTACACGCCATTCATGCTGGCCTTCCTGTTCCTGCTGTATGAGACGGCAGGCATCTTCGCCAATGTCGGCGGCGGCTGGCTGGCGTCGCGCTTCGGCATTCCGCGCATGCTGGCGACCGGGCTGGTGCTGCAGATCTTCGGGCTGTGCATGCTGTCGGCGCTGGACCCGAGCTGGGGCGCGGTCGCCTCGGTCGCCTGGGTGGTGGCCGCACAGGGCATTGCCGGGGTCGCCAAGGACCTCACCAAGACCGCATCGAAAAGCGCGATCAAGGCGACCGCACAGCAGGGCGCCGGGCAGTTGTTCCGCTGGGTGGCCTGGTTCACCGGCTCGAAGAATGCCACCAAGGGTGCTGGGTTCTTCATCGGCGGCTTCCTGCTGCAAACGGTGGGGTTTCGGCCGGCACTGTGGCTGATGGCGGCGATGCTCGTGGTCGTGCTGGCCGGCGTGCTGCTGGCGCTGCCGCGCACGCTCGGCAAGGCGAAGTCCTCCCGCAGTTTCCGTGAGCTGTTCGCCAAATCCCGCGCGATCAACCTGATGGCGGGCGCGCGCATCGTCCTGTTCGGGTCACGCGACGTCTGGTTCGTGGTCGGCCTGCCGGTGTTCCTGTACAGCCAGGGCTGGCAGTACATGCAGGTGGCCGGCTTCCTCGCGATCTGGACCATCGGCTATGGCGCGGTGCAGGCCGCGGCACCGGCCTTGGTGACGCGCAGTCGCGACGGACTGAGTCGTGAGGTCCCAGCCGCGCGGATCTGGGGGGCGGTGCTCACCGCGATCCCGGTGGCACTGGCAGTGCTTCTCGCGGCACCGGGCCTGCACCGGCCGGATCTCGTCCTGGTCGTCGGGCTGCTGATCTTCGGCTTCGTGTTCGCCGTGATCTCGTCGCTGCATTCCTACCTGATCCTCGCCTATGCCGGCTCCGAAAAGGCCGCCGAGGATGTCGGCTTCTACTACGCCGCCAATGCGGCCGGCCGGCTGATGGGCATCCTGCTGTCCGGCATCCTCACCCAGGTGGGCGGCATGCAAGCCTGCCTATGGGGCTCCGCGGTCATGCTTGCGCTCTGCCTCGGCGTGACCATGCTGCTGCCTTCCGGGTCCGTGCCGCGGCGCGCCCCGGCCTGAACGCAGCAGACGCCGGGTTTCCCCCTTTCCCAGCTTCAGATCGGATCATGCAGGACACCATCGCCCCCACTCGACCCGCTGCCGCACTCGGCCTGTTCGAACGTTACCTGACGCTCTGGGTAGCACTTTGCATCATCGCGGGCATCGCCCTCGGCAGTGTCGCCCCGGCGCCGTTCCATCTGCTGGGCGGCCTGAGCGTCGCCAAAGTCAACCTGCCGGTCGCGGTGCTGATCTGGCTGATGATCGTGCCGATGCTGCTGCGCGTGGACTTTGCCGCGATCGGCGAGGTGACACGCCACTGGCGCGGTATCGGCGTGACACTGGGCATCAACTGGCTGGTCAAGCCGTTCTCCATGGCGCTGCTGGGCTGGCTGTTCATCGGCTGGCTGTTCCGCCCGCTGCTGCCGGCGGGACAGATCGACAGCTACATCGCCGGGCTCATCCTGCTGGCAGCCGCCCCCTGCACCGCGATGGTGTTCGTGTGGTCCAACCTGTCGGACGGCGATCCGAACTTCACGCTCAGCCAGGTGGCGCTGAACGACGCCATCATGATCGTCGCCTTCGCCCCGATCGTGGCCCTGCTGCTTGGCCTGTCCGCCATCACCGTGCCCTGGGACACGCTGTTCCTGTCCGTGGCCCTGTACATCGTGGTGCCGGTGATTGCGGCGCAGATCTGGAGGCGCGCATTGCTGAGCGGGGGCGGCGGAGCGGCGCTGGCCCGCATGCTGCGCGCGCTGCATCCGGTGTCGCTGGTGGCGCTGCTTGCCACGCTGGTGCTGCTGTTCGGCTTCCAGGGCGAGCAGATCCTGCAGCAACCGCTGGTGATCCTGCTGCTCGCGGTGCCGATCGTGATCCAGGTCTATCTGAATGCCGGCCTTGCCTATGTGCTGAACCGCGCATGCGGGTCTCCGCATAATATCGCCGCCCCATCGGCGCTGATCGGCGCCAGCAATTTCTTCGAACTGGCAGTGGCGGCGGCGATCAGCCTGTTCGGCTTCCAGTCCGGCGCGGCCTTGGCAACCGTGGTAGGCGTGCTGGTGGAGGTGCCGGTGATGCTGTCGGTGGTCCGCATCGTCGGCTCGACGCGCGGGTGGTACGCGCGCGGTTGACGGGCTAAGCCGCCACCGGCCGCCGCAGCGCCAACGGCAGCAGCGGCAGCACCAGCGCGATATTCACCACGGCGGCGCCGACCATGACGGCGATGGTGGCGTCCGGCCCGAAATGCTGCATCAGCAGGCTGCCGAGGGTGGGGGATGCCGCCTGCGCCACCAGGGCCGGCATGGCCAGCCAGCCCATCAGGATTGCGTAGCCTTCCTTGCCGAACAGCGCCAACGGGACGGTGCCGCGCGCGATCGACCGGATACCGCTGCCAAGTCCATAGCCGACGATACCGACGCCGATCACGCTGACGCCGCCCAGCAGCATGAGCAGGCCGAGCGCGACGAGGACGGTGGAGATCAGCAGGCTCCAGATCGGGTGGAACCGGCGGCCAAACGCGGCTTCCATCACGCGGGCACCCACCTGCGCCGGGCCGAGCAGGGCGCCGAAGCCTACCGCGGCGGCGAGGGTCAGGCCGCGCGCCTGGACCAGGGCCAGCAAGTGCACGGAGATTACTGTCTGGATCACCGCGGCCAGGGTCAGTGCGGCGGCGAGGATGATGAACGCCGAACGATGGTTCAGCTCGCGTTGCGTCGTGGGTGCGCGCCGTGCGGCGACCGGCGATGCAGCAACCGGGCGGGCTGCTTCACGGGGCACGCCGAACAGATACAGCGGCAGCACGATGACGAGGTTGATCGCCGCATAGCCGAGGCACGCACCGCGCCAGCCGAACTGCTCGACGAACAGGGCGCTGAGCGGCCAGCAGACGGTGCTCGCGAAACCGCCGAACAGGGTCAGTTGAGAAATGGCGCTGCGTGCCTGTTCGCCATACAGCCGGCCCAGGGTGGAGAAGGCCGGATCGTACAGGCCGGTCCCCATGCCGAGGCCGACAATGAGCCAAGCGGCGACGAACACCGGCAGGTTCGGCGCGATCGCCTGCAGCGCCAGGCCGATCGCCAGGAATATCGCGCTGGCCGCCAGCACCGGCCGCCCACCAAAGCGTTCGATCCGGTGTCCCACTCGCGGCGACACCAGGCCGGACACCAGCAGTCCGAGCGACAGGGCGCCGATGATCCAGCCTTCCGACCAGCCCGTCGCGCGGGACACCGGCCCGGCCAGCACCGCGGGAAGATAATAGGACGAGCCCCAGGCCAGGATCTGGCCGACACCGATCGCCGCGATGACGACGATGCGGGGCCGGTTCGGCGTCGCGGCCGGAGCCGCGATCGCCGAGTTCGGGGGTTCGCCGAGGCTCACGCCGGCGGGGTGGCGGCGCTGCCGCAGCAGGCGGAGGCTGCGGGGTCGCGGGCCGCGGTTGTCGCGGAAGCGCCGGATGCGCGGGCCTCAATCGTCGTGGAGGCGACCGGCTTGCGCGCCTCGATGGTCGCGGAGGCGACATAGTTCTCGATGCCACGACCGGGCGCCCAGCCGGCGATGTATTCGCGGCTGTCCGGCTTCACCGCGATGCAGATCTCGCCGAAACCTGCCGCGCGCAGCCAGGCCTCGACCGCGCTGGACGCCGCCGCACCGGCCACGCAGCCGCACAGCAGCGCAGTGTCGGCGGCAAGGTCGGCCGGCAGTTCGTGGACATTCACCACATCGGCGATCGCCAGCCGGCCGCCTGGTTTCAGCACGCGGAACGCCTCGCGGAACACCTGCGCCTTGTCCGGCACGAGGTTGATCACGCAGTTGGAGATGATGACGTCCGCGGTGTTGTCGGCGATCGGCAGGTGCTCGATCTCGCCCAATCGGAACTCGACATTGGTGGCGCCCACGCGCTGGGCGTTGTTGCGCGCCTTGTGCAGCATCTCATGCGTCATATCGACGCCGATCACCCGGCCGGTCGCGCCGACCTGCCGCGCCGCCAGCAGGCAATCGAACCCTGCACCGCTGCCAAGGTCCACCAGCACCTCGCCTGGCCGGAGCGCGGCGATGGCCTGCGGATTGCCGCAGCCCAACCCGAGATTGGCGCCGTCCGGCACCGCCTGCAGCTCCTCGGCCGAATAGCCCAGCCGGCCCGACTTCGCGTTCGCGTCGACCGGGGCGTCGTCACAGCACGACGCGGTCGAGGCGGGCGCGCAGCAGGAGGTGCTGGCGGCGGCAATGCTGCCATAGCGCGCGCGGACCAGGGTCTTGATGTCGTCACTGTCCATGGAAAGGCTCCTGCGGGATGGAGGGGGGTCCCTTACGCCGAACGGCGGCGCGAGGTGGTCGGGTCGGCTGTTGTCGCGCTGTCACGGGATCCGATGCAGACCTGCGCCGCCGCTCCGCGACCGCAACAATTGTCGGTCAGATAGGCGAGGAGTGCGTTCATCGCGCCGTACTCTGCGGCGTAGATCAGCTGCCGATGCAGCCGGCGCTGCGTGATCAAGCCGGCGCGGTGCAGGTGCTGCAGATGAAACGACAGCGATGACGGCGGCACGGCGAGCCGTTCGGCGATACTGCCTGCGGACAGACCCTCCGGCCCACGCTCCACCAGCATACGGAACAACGCGAGCCTGGTATCGTGGGCGAGTGCGCCGAGGGCGTTGACGGCCTGATCACTGTCCATGGGGCAATCCTTCGAGAGAACTCGAATTTACTTCACGCACAGCGCGTGTCAACGACAATTCGTGAAAAGTCGAATCATGCGGTGACCGCCTGTTGCGGTCGCGTCGGCAGGTCTTCCACCTGCGACAGCAATTCCTCCTCCGCCGCCAGATGCAGCCCGATGACCGCGTCGAGCGAGTAGAGCAGCCTTCTGGCTTCGCGCGCTTCACCGGCCGAGACGCCACCGTCCTGCATCCCGTCCACCAAGGCGGTGAAACGGGTCGCGAGGTGTTCGATCTCCTCGTGCATCCGGTTCATCGCACCCAGCGGGTCGACACCGCCCAGGCGATGCGCAAGTTCCGGATACACCACGCGTTCCTCGGCACGCTGATGCGGCAGCAGCAGGTCGTCGAGCGCAGTCTTCACGGTGCGTAGGTCATCCACCGGGTGACTGGCGAGGGGTTCCATGCGGTCGGCCAGATGCCGCATGCGGTCCAGCAGATCGCGCAGCCGCGCGTGCTCGTTGACCACGCGGTCGACGGCGGCGCGATCGCTGAGCGGTGCGGGCATCGCACCGCCCGTCAGCACCCGCAACGCATTGAGGATGACCGCCACGTCGATCGCCTCTTGCAGCAGCGCGCCGGCCACCGGCGGCAGATAGCCCAGCGCTGCCGCGATCATCGCGACGACCGACAGGCCCATGCCGACGCCGATGGACTGCAAGGCGATGGCGCGGGTGCGGCGCGCGATCGCCACCGCTTCCGGCACACGGTCCAGCCGGTCCACCAGCAGCACGATATCGGCTGCCTCGGCCGCTGCGGCGGCGCCTCTCGCGCCCATTGCCAGGCCGACATCGGCGGCGGCGAGGGCCGGGGCGTCGTTGATCCCGTCGCCGATCATCAGCGTGGGGGAGGCTGCCTGTTCCGTCTGGACCAGGCTGATCTTGCCCGCGGGAGACAGATCGGCATGCACGGCGTCGAGGCCGAGCAGGGTGCCGACCGAATCGGCCGAGGCCGGACGGTCGCCACTGACCATGAGGAGGCGGCGAATCCCGCTGGCACGCAGCGCACGCAAGGCCCGCGGCGCTTCCGGCCGAACCCGATCGGCCAGCAGCAGCACGCCGGCGATGCGGCCATCCAGCGCCACCCAGGATGCGGATGCCGCGGCGGCCGCCATCCGCGCGGCCGGACCCTCCATCGGCGGCGGCAGATCGGCCGCGTCAAGCAGACCCGCGCTGCCGACCAGGACCCCCGTGCCATCGACCACACCGGCCAGGCCGCCACCGGGGATTTCCTCGACCTCGAGCGGCAGCGACAGCGGAAGATCCAGGCTGCGGGCGGCCGCGACGATGGCGACCGCGACGACATGCTGCGATGCCTGTTCCAGGCTTGCGGACAGGCGCAGCACCTCGTCCGGGTCATTGTCGTGTTCGACCTCGACGCCGGTCACGCGCGGGGTGCCGCTGGTCAGCGTGCCGGTCTTGTCGAACAGCACGGTGCGCACGCGCGCCAGCCGTTCCAGCACACCGCCGCTCTTCACCACGATGCCGCGGCGGGCAGCCCGGGAGATGCCGCAGACCAGCGCGATCGGTGCCGCCAGGATCAGCGGACATGGCGTGGCGACGACCAGGACGGCCAGGGCTCGTTGCGGGTCGCCGGCGAGCAGCCAGGCGCCGCCTCCCAGCAGCAGCGTGGCCCCCAGGAACCAGAGCGCCCAGCGATCCGCCAGGCGCACCATCGGCGCCCGATCCTGCTCCGCCTGTTGCACGAGATGGATCACCTCGGCGTAGGTGCTGTGTGCGGCGGTGGCAGTGGCCAGCAGCAGCAGCGGTCCGCCGGCGTTCACCACCCCGCTGCGCGCCGGATCTCCCGGGGAGCGGCTGACCGGGATGGGCTCGCCGGTCAGGGCGGATTCATCGAGCGTGGCGGCATCGCCGACGAGGGTGCCGTCCACCGGCAGGACTTCGCCTGGCTTGACCAGCAGTTGGTCGCCGGGACGGATAGCTTCCACCGGGATGTCGGTGATGCCGCCGTCCTCCTGGCGGTGGGCCAGGCGTGGCGTGCGGCCCAGCAGCGCCGACAATTCGCGCCTGGCACGAGCTTCGGCATAGGCCTCGAGGGCACCGCCGCCCGCAACCATCAGCGCGATGATCGCAGCGGCCAGATGCTCGCCCAGCACCAGGGCGCCGACAATCGCCAGCAGGGCGACGATGTCCACGCCGAACGTCCGATTGCGCAGACTGCGGATTATGTCGGTGGCAACGAGGAGGGCGACGAGGCCGGCCGGCAGGTCCCAGGCGATCGGCCCTGACACGAAGCCGATCGCAAGCCCGGCCAACACGAGCAGGGGCAGAAAGCGCCGCAGCCGCGCCAGCGTCATCGCATGCAGGTCCATCCGGTCCGGCGGAGCATAGCATGCGGTCGGCACTCCGTCATCGCATGGGCTGTTGGCAGGGGCTGTTGGGCATCCTGGCTCAGCTGCCGCGGCGTGCCCAAGTCAGGCCTGGAATGTCATCTGGGCGAACGCAGCGAGCCAGGCTGGCGGATACGGCGCGCGGTCGGGGAAACGATTTGCCGTAGCGCCGGTGGCCGCAACGAAGGATCCCTGAGCCGGCGGGCGGCTGACGGCGCCCCGCGACCAGCGGAGACCGCTACCGGCGATACGGCGCCGGCAGCAAGGCGCGCACCGGCAGTTTGGTCAGGCGCCCCGCGTCCGGCAGGATCAACCAGGCGTCCGGTGCGTGATCGAGGATCATCTCCCGACAGGCTCCGCAGGGCGGCACCACGGCCAGTTCGCGATCCGTCTCGTCCGGTTTTGGATGGCGCACGGCGACGGCGGTATCGATCACGCCATCGCCTTCCAGCAACAGACGGCCGAATGCCACGGCCTCGGCACAGATCGCCAATCGGCCAACGGTGGTGCCGATGTGGAGTCCGGTCCAGATTCGCCCATCCCTGCCGCGCATGGCGGCGGCGACAGTGTGCCAGAACGGCCGGTAATGGCGCGCCAGAACGTCGTTGGCAGCGGCAATCAGCGCATGATCGAGGTCGGTCAGCGCCTGGAACGGCGCAGTTGCATCATTCAGCCGCCTCGGCCTCCTCACCCTCGTCCATTGTCGCCAGCATGGTGTTGGCGACAATGCCAGACTGGTCGCGCACCTTCACCTCGATGGCGGCGGCGATCTCCTTGTGGTCGCGCAGGAACTGCTTGGCATTCTCACGCCCCTGGCCGATCCGCTGACTGTCGTAGCTGAACCAGGAGCCGGACTTCTCCACCACATTCGCCTTCACACCAAGGTCGATCAATTCGCCCACCTTGCTGATGCCTTCGCCATACATGATGTCGAACTCGACTTGGCGGAAGGGCGGCGCCAGCTTGTTCTTCACCACCTTCACCCGGGTCTGGTTGCCGGTCACCTCATCGCGCTCCTTGATCTGGCCGATCCGGCGGATCTCCATGCGGAGCGAGGCGTAGAATTTCAGGGCATTGCCGCCGGTCGTGGTCTCCGGATTGCCGAACATCACGCCGATCTTCATGCGGATCTGGTTCAGGAAGATCAGGATGCACTTGCTGCGGCTGACGCTGCCGGTGAGCTTGCGCAGCGCCTGGCTCATCAGGCGCGCGTGCAGCCCCATATGGCTGTCGCCCATCTCGCCTTCGAGTTCGGCGCGCGGCACCAGCGCGGCGACGCTATCCACCACCAGCACGTCGATGGCGCCGGACCGGACCAGCGTGTCGGCGATCTCCAGCGCCTGCTCGCCGGCATCCGGCTGGCTGATCAGCAGATTATCGACGTCGACGCCCAGCTTGCGCGCATAGCCGGGATCCAGCGCATGTTCGGCGTCGACGAAGGCGCAGGTGCCGCCGAGCTGCTGGGCCTCGGCGATGGCATGCAAAGCCAGGGTGGTCTTGCCGGAGCTCTCCGGCCCGTAGATTTCCAGAATACGTCCGCGCGGGAGGCCGCCGATACCGAGAGCGAGATCGAGACCGAGGGAGCCGGAGGGAATCACCTCGATCTGCTCGTCGCCGCCGCGTGCGCCCATACGCATGATCGAGCCTTTACCGAAGGCTCGTTCGATTTGCGCCACGGCCGCATCCAGCGCTTTATTCTTTTCCATCTGGATTGATCCTCGGTTCTGGGTCTACAACCAATCGTACCGATTGGCGCCGCGCACTCGCGCTATGATTGTTCCTAACACGATTGCGTGAAGTAAGAGAACAAGCAAATCCTAATTGTCGCCAAAGCCCTTGGGCGACCAGTTGGCGTTATGTTCACCTCCGGGCCAAAAGCCAAGAACAATCTACGAACACCCCTCTCGGTCAGCCATCGCAAGTTCCGGGTCACCGCACTCCAGGTCCCGCCAGCCCAAGCCATCGCAACCACGTCTGTCCTGCCTGTAGCATTGTCCTTCCCGGTCGATTCGGCCTAGGGCGCAGCCGCCGATTGCCGCATGTTTTGCGCCGCCGGAGCGGTGTGGCGCGCGCGGTGGCCGAGCTTCCAGACATAGGCGATGATCTCCGCCATCGCCTGGAAATGCTCAGCCGGGATCTCGGCGTCCAGTTCGACCCGATAAAGCGCCCGAGCCAGCGGCGGATTGGCGACCAGCGGCACGCGATTGGCCTCCGCGACCTCGCGAATGCGAGCCGCCAGCGTGTCGACCCCTTTTGCCACCACCCGTGGCGCAGCATTCCTGGCACGATCGTAGCTGAGCGCGACGGCGTAGTGGGTGGGGTTGGTCACCACCACAGTGGCGTTAGGCACTGCGGCCAGCATGCGCCGGCGTGCCCGCTGCATGCGGATCTGGCGGATCCGTGCCTTGATCTTCGGATCGCCCTCGGCCTCCTTCTGTTCATCACGGATGTCCTGGCGGGTCATGCGCATGCGGCGCGCAAAGCTGAAACGGACCCAGAGAAAGTCGCCGGCCGCGATCAGCGTCTGGGTCGCCAGCACCCCCATCAACAACCGCAGGACCATATCGGTTGTCGCCGCCAGCAAGGTCGGGGTTGTCCAACGTGGCGCCAGGGTCAGGGCCGCAAGGTCGTTGCGCAGGACGTGCCAGGTGACCGCCGCGAGCACGACCATCTTGCACAGCGACTTGACTGCCTCGACGGTGCTGTCGCTGCTGAACAGCCGACCAAATCCGGCGCCTGGGTTGAGCTTGCTCAGCTTCGGCTTGAGTGCCGCGCCACGGATCAGGAAGCCGGTCTGCAGCAGCACGGCGAATATGCCGGCCGCCAGCGCCGCCAGGACGAACGGGGCCGCGGCCCGCAGCAGCGCCCCATAGGCTTGGCGAAATCCTTCCATGCCAACGAGGTCAGGCGCCCGCGCATGGGTAAGAAACAGGCTCAGCCGCAACGCCAGATGTTGCGCCACATCGCCACCGGTCATCGCCAGCGTCAGGGTAACCGCGGCGAGTCCCGCCAGCACGGGCAGTTCCTTCGAGACCGGGACATTGCCCTCCTCACGGGCGCGGCTCAGTCGTTTGGGTGTGGCCGGCTCTGTGCGGTCTTCCTGTGCCGAATCGTCTGCCATCCGGGTTCACCCGGCGCCTGGCAGGGCGGATAATCCGTCCCGGACCGCATCGACGAAGGCGCTGACCAGAGCGGTCGATAGCGTGGCCAGCAAGGCGAAGCCACCGAGGATCTGTCCCGGCATGGTCAGGAAATAGATCTGCACCCGAGGGATGAGGCGCGTCATGGCGCCGACCGTCACATGCCAGACGATGCCGGCCAGCACGAACGGGCCGGCGAGGCGGAACGCCAGCGCGAATGCGTCGCCGACCGCACGCACGACAGTTGCGGTGCTGTCCGCCGCCGGCAGCACGCCGCCGGGGGGGATCAACCGATAACTGCCGACCAGCGCCGACAGCGGCAGGGTGTACAGACCGGACACCAGGATGATCAGCGGTGCGGCGAGATCGTAGACCCGTGCGAGGGCCGAGGTCTGCGGACCGAGTTCGGCGTCAGGCTGCAGGACGGACGAGGTGCCCATCTGATAGGCGATGAACTGTGCGCCGATCGGCAAGGCGAGCACGAGCACGCGTGCCAGCCAGCCCAGCCAGAGTCCGGTCACGAACTCACTGACGATCAGGGCGGCAAGCAGCAGACCCGGCTCCGGGGCGGGCGGCAGCAGAGGACGGATGTCCGGCAGCAGCAGAATGCTGATGGCCAGAGCAAGTCCGGCGCGCACCATAACCGGCGGCGCCGTCTCGCCCAGGCCGGGCATCAATGCGATGGCGCCGCCGCAACGGGCGAGCACCAGGACCAATGTGAAGCTCCATGCCGGCAGGGCGGCCAGCAGAGCCGCACCGTCGCTGGTCACGACGCGCCGACCGCCACCATGCGATCGAATAACAGATGCGCATACGTGGAGAGCGATGCGAACATGAACGGGCCGAGCAGGAACAGGGCGAAGCCAAGGGCGAGGACTTTGGGGACGAAGGCGAGTGTCGCTTCATTGATCTGCGTCACGGCTTGCACCAGCGCGATCAGCAGGCCGACCACCAGCGCAACCCCAAGCAATGGTCCGCCCAGTTTCAGCATGACCAGCATGGCGTCACGCAGCACGCCGCCGATATCGGCTTCATTCATCGCAGGTGGATTCGATCGGACCCTTCGCCGAACCGGGGGCGTCGAGGCCTGGCGGGTGCCAGCCTGGCATCAGATCGGCATCCGGATGATGTCCTGATACGCCTGTACTACGCGGTCCCGTACCGCGGTGGCGGTTTGCAGGGTGAGTTCCGCATGCGCCAACGCGGTGACGACGTCGGTCAGCCCGCCCTGGCCGGAGATTGCCTGCGCGGCCTGGTTCTCGGCGGCGTGGCCAGTCTGCACGGCACCTTCCAGTGCCCGGGCCAGAGTTCGCACCGAAATCGCCGCCTGACGCCGTACCGCCTGCGCCACGTTCCACGCGCGCATAAGCATCCGCTGCGGTGGATGGTGTGACGACGATGGTTGGGATCGTGCTCATCGCAGCAGATCGATCGTCCGACTCATCATGCTGCGGGTCGCCTGCATGACGGACAGGTTCGCGCTGTAGGAGCGCTCCGCCTCGCGCATATCCATTACCTCGATGATGCTGTTGACGTTGGGCTGCTTCACGTAGCCATTCGCATCGGCACCTGGATTGGAAGGATCGTAGCGCATTGGCAGTTCGCCGTTGTCCTCACCGATCTGCTTGACCCGCACGGTTTCGACACCGACGGCTTTGTCCATCCGGTTCTCAAAGGTCACGGTCTTGCGTCGGTACGGATTGGCCCCCGGGGACGATCCGGTCGTGTCCTGATTGGCGAGGTTTTCCGCGATGACCCGCAATCGCGTGGTCTGGGCATCCATACCGGCAGCGGAAATGCGAAGTGTGGTGTCCAGGATCATGGTTTCACCTACTGCGTCCGACCCAGTGCAAGATTGAACAGCGTGAGGTATTTGCGATAGATCGACGTCACCAATGTCTGGGTGGTTTCCGTGTCGGCGACCTTGGTGAGCTGATCGTCCAGCACCACTCCATTGCCGTCCGCCGTCCGCTCCGCGGGTTGCGCAGCCATGTCCGAGAGCAGCGATCCAGCGGCAGCGCCGGCCATGTGGTTAGGCCGGGTACGCGTGAGATGCGCCCCAACCTGATCCAGCGTCTTGGCGAAGGAAGGTAGATCCCTGGGCACGAAGCCGGGCGTCGATACGTTGGCAATGTTCTGCGCCAGCAGCGCCTGCCGGCGTGCGGTCCAGGCAAGTCGCTGCTCCGCCAGGTCGAACAGATTGATGTGCCGCACGTCCATGCCGGCACGCTAGGCACAAGGGTTGAACACAAGATTAACCGACGGCGAAAAAACCGACGAAATCGGCAGTTCAGGCAGTGTTGCGGCAGAAATGCCCAGCCGGAGGACGCACAAAACCCTGGCGATCCGATGGCTTTGCATCGATCCTGGGGCAATCGGCGCCCGATCATGGTCGGCGCAGGCTTGCCGTCAAGGCTGTCCCTGGCTGCGTGAGACGATGTTGTGGGTTTCGAGCCTTCCCATGCGCGGCAAATTGGCGGGGTGGGCACGTCCGGTTTGTGTCGGGGCCGGACATGACCAGGCATCTATCCCCGTAAGAGCATGCGGCGCGTGCTGGGCGACCCGATCGTTCCAGTGGAGACGGCAGGATCGAGCCCCATCGGCATCAGATAAGCGCGCGCCAAGGAGAAGCTTTCCCCTCCGCTTGCGAGGAGCTCGGCGGGGAGCGTGCAGCCCACATGCCGCGTTTTGATCTGGGTCACCCTGTGAGGGGCCCCTCGCCTCGACGAGACGCCCGCGACGCTGGGCTCAGCAACCCTAAGCAGAATCCGCCAGCTTGACCAACGGATGGTAGGTACGATTCGCTGCCGGCACCGATTCGCAGGGTGCAGGACATGACGGGCAGATCGCCCCTTTCAGCGAGCGAAGAGCAACAAGCGGCTCTGGTGGCGCTCGCCGGTTCGCGTGATCGTGGCGAGGCAGACCGCGCCCGAGCCGTTCGTCTGACATTGGCTGGCTGGACCAGCGCGCGGATTGCCGAGGCATTTGGCGTGCGCGAGGACACGGTCCGCCTGTGGCGGAGCGACTTCATGCGTGGCGGTATCGCGGCCTTGAAGGCCACCGTCGCACCCGGGCCGGCACCGATGAAGAGCGAGGCAGCCCTGCGTGTTGCGGTGCCGCTCCTCGAGGAACCTGTGGCGGATCGGCACAACTGGACCATTCCCCGGTTGCGCGCCGAAATCGAAAACCGCGAGGGCGTGCGTATCAGCCGCTCGCAATTGTCCAAGGCTCTGCGCAAAAAAAGTTCCGCTGGCGGCGTCCGCGGCACACGCTGAAGGGGCGCCAGGTTGCCGCCGATGTCGAGCGGGTTGGTCTGCGCCTGCAACTGCGCAAACAGCAGGCCACCGCTGGCGACATCGTTTTGCTTTACGGCGACGAGAGCGAGGCGCTGACGCATCCCTATCTCGCCCGGGTCTGGGCGAAGGCAGGCGCTGATTTACGTGTTCCTGCGCCAGGACAAGCCAGGAAGGTGGCGATGGTGGGTTCGTTCGATCACGTCACGCGCCAGCTCATCGTGCACACCAGTCCGACCAAGCGCAGCAGCGACTTCATCGCCCATCTCGAACAACTGGACCGGCTCTACGGGCCCAAGCCCGGACAGCCTGTCAAACCGGTGGTTCTGGTCGAGGACAATGGTCCAATCCACACCAGCAAACTCTCCCGGGCAGCGCTCGCCGCCCGTGCCCATTGGCTCACCGTCGAGTGGCTCCCTAAGTATGCGCCAGAGCTCAATGACATCGAAGGCCTCTGGCGGGACCTTAAGGCGCATCATCTCGCCCATCAGACCTTCGCCGATCCCGAGCAACTCAATGGGGCGATCCACCAAGCCGTGAGTGCGCTCAATCAGGACCGAGCGCCACTTCCGTTGGGCAACCAACGAATCTCTGCTTAGCCGGCAGCGAGTTCCTGCTGGATGGCGCTGACCAGGACAGGGTTGGCGCGGCGGATCTGGCTGGCGCGCAAACTGGCCGCGAGATCGCTGGGAGCGTAAAGGACCCAGGCTTCCAGAAACAGCAGGTCGGCAATTGCCCGTGTGTCACTCAGGCCGGCCAACACCTGGCGTACGGCCTGCGTGCGCGGATAGCTGAGCGGACTGGCATCGAACGGCATTGGTCTGCCTCGCAGATGGCGCCGCCGCTACCGGATTTTGTCTGCGGCGGCGCCACCGAATTAATGGCAGCCCGGCAAGTTCGCCACTGTCTCGCGATGACAGTGTGGTGAATTGTCGGTCAATCGAGATAGTTAGTAACGGTACTCGTCGTGCTTGAATGGGCCGGCTGCACCGACGCCAATGTATTCCGCCTGCTTGGGTGACAGTTTCGTGAGTGTCGCCCCAACTTTCGCCAGGTGGAACGCCGCCACCTTCTCATCGAGATGCTTCGGCAAGGTGTAGACCTGATGCTCGTACTTGCCGGCCGGAGCGGTGAACAGCTCGATCTGCGCCAGCACCTGGTTGCTGAAGCTTGCACTCATCACGAAGCTGGGGTGGCCGGTCGCGTTGCCCAGGTTCACCAGGCGGCCTTCCGACAGCACGATCAACCGCTTACCGTCCGGAAACACGACTTCATCCACCTGCGGCTTCACATTTTCCCAGGTGTAGTTGCGCAGCGCGTCGATCTGTATCTCGGAGTTGAAGTGGCCAATGTTGCACACGATGGCGCGGTGCTTCATGGCCCGCATATGCTCGATGGTGATGACATCAACGTTGCCGGTGGCGGTTACGAAGATATCCGCGGTCGGTGCGGCATCGTCCATGGTCACCACCTGATAACCCTCCATCGCCGCCTGCAACGCGCAGATCGGGTCGATTTCGGTCACCATCACGCGGCAGCCGGCATTGCGCAGGCTGGCGGCGGAGCCTTTGCCCACATCGCCGAAGCCGTTCACCACGGCGATCTTGCCGGCCATCATCACGTCGGTGCCGCGGCGGATGCCGTCCACCAGCGATTCCCGACAGCCATACAGGTTGTCGAACTTGGACTTGGTCACGCTGTCGTTGACGTTGATCGCGGGGGTCAGCAGCTTGCCGTCGCGCGCCATGTCACGCAGCCGATGCACCCCGGTGGTGGTCTCCTCCGAGACGCCCCGCACGTCCTTCAGCATGTCCGGGTATTTCTGGTGCATCAGCAGCGTCAGATCGCCGCCATCATCCAGGATCAGGTTGGGGGTCCAGCCGTCCGGGCCGCGAACGGTCTGCTCGATGCACCACCAGAACTCCTCCTCGCTCATGCCTTTCCAGGCAAAGACGGGGACGCCAACGGCGGCCATGGCCGAAGCGGCATGGTCCTGCGTCGAGAAGATGTTGCAGGACGACCAGCGCACGGTGGCACCGAGCGTGGTGAGGGTTTCGATCAGCACCGCTGTCTGCACGGTCATGTGCAGGCAGCCGGCGATGCGCGCCCCCTTTAGCGGCTTGTCGCGACCAAAGTCGGCGCGGATGGCCATCAGGCCCGGCATCTCATCTTCGGCCATGGCGATCTCTTTGCGGCCCCAGTCAGCCAGCGCGATGTCCTTGACCTTGAAGTCCTGCGGGGTCGGTGTTGCGGCCATATCGAGGCGCTCCTTGTTTGATAACGCCGATATATAAAGATATCTGCATGTTTGCAATGCTGCTATGGCGCGGCACGGGCAAGGTCCGCGGCACGAGGCGCGCGAACCGTCAGGCGATTCGCAGCAAGCCCGTGGGCCGACCGGTGGTGGGCGGTAGGGGTCACCACGTACGGGCTCGCGGGCGGAGCTCCCCGAACCGGCTGCGATTACCTGAGTATGACGAGGGGGCGTTGCCTCCGCCTGTCCGCGCTGCATCCCCGGTGGCGCCTATCGCCAGGATGGTCGAAACTCACCCCCGCATCCACGGGAGGGTCTCATGACATTCGACTTCACCGGCAAACGCGCCGTGATCTGCGGCGGCAGCCGCGGCATTGGCCGCGCCATTGCCCTGGGTTTTGCACAGGCCGGCGGTGCCGTGTCGATCTGTGCCCGTGGTGCCGAGACCCTGGAGAAAACACGCAGCGAGATCGCCGCGTTCGGCCACACGGCGCATGCCGCATCCTGCGATCTGGCGAACGCCGACGCGATCCGACGCTACATCACCGACGCCGCCGCGGCGCTCGGCGGGATCGATCTGCTGGTGAACAATGCCTCCGCTTTTGGCTCCAGCGATGACGAGCAAGGCTGGATGTCCAGCATGGCGGTAGACATGATGGCGATCGTGCACGCCACCCAGGCCGCGTTACCGTCGTTGAAGGACAGCAAGGGCAGCGTGGTGAACACCTCATCCATCGCCGCGATGCACACAGCCGCACGCCAACCGCCTTACGGCGCGATCAAGGCAGCGGTGATCCATTATACCGGTACCCAGGCGGCGATGTATGCAAGGGACGGCATTCGGGTGAACTGCATCGCGCCCGGCTCGATCGAGTTTCCGGGCGGCGTATGGGACCGGCGGAAGACCGAAGCTCCCAAGCTGTACGACGCCGTGCTGCGTGCCATCCCGTTCGGCCGCCTCGGCCTGCCCGAGGAGGTCGCCAATGTTGTGCTGTTCCTGGCCTCGCCGCTCGCGTCATGGGTGACCGGCCAGACCATCGCAGTGGATGGCGGGCAGCTATTGTGAGCGCGTCCAGCCAAGTGCCGGCACGTCGGATGAACCGGGCGGGGATAAAGGGGCAGGCGCCGGTGGCGTCCTGACAGGGATTCCACCGGTTCCTGCTGCACGGATGGCGGATCGCGCGCATGGTGCCGGTTTGGCGGGAGGGGATGATTGAGCCGGTGAACAACTGTGCCACCCGAGACACGACAGACGCCGCGAACAGAACGCTGTCACGCAGCACCGGCGGATCACCCCGTCGCACGCCGTGTGTCCGGCTGCTTGAAGCCAGCACGCACGCGGCCGGAGCCGCGCGCCCGCCGATGCGTGGCCAGGCATGATCTTCTATGTCGTCCGGCGCCTGCTCGCCGCGGTGCCAACCTTGCTGGCGGTGCTCACGCTGGTGTTCGTCATCGTCCGCATCGTCCCCGGTGATCCCGCCATCGTCATCCTGGGCGACCAGGCCACACCAGCGTCCCTCGCCGCGCTTCGGGCGAAGCTTGGCCTCGATCAGCCGCTATGGTCCCAGTATATCGAGTTCCTCGGCCGATCGCTGTCCGGTGACTTCGGCAACTCCATGGTAACCGGCCGGCCGATCGTGACCGACGTGGCCGCCGTGCTGCCGCATACCCTCGACCTGACGCTCGCCTCGCTGCTGGTGGGGTCCCTGGTTGGCGTGCCCGCCGGCATCTGGGCCGCGCTGCACCGCAATCGCTTCATCGATTACGCAGCGCGCCTGCTGTCGCTGATCGGCCTGTCGTTTCCCGTGTTCGTCTCCGGCATTTTTGTCCTGCTCGTGTTCGCGCTGCATTGGCGGCTGTTTCCGGTGATCGGCAACGCAAGGCTGGACGACCCGCTCGACCGCCTGAACAAGCTCGTGCTGCCGGCCAGCACGCTCGGCCTGATCATGGCGGCCTACATCACACGGGTGACGCGCAGCGCGATGCTGTCGGTGCTGGGCGAGGACTATATCCGCACCGCACGCGCCAAAGGCGTGCCATGGCGGCGCGTGGTCTGGCGACACGGCCTGCGCAACGCCGCCATGCCCGTCGTCACCGTCGTTGGACTCTATATCGGCATCCTGCTCGGCAATTCCGTGCTCACCGAGATCGTGTTCAACCGCCCGGGCCTCGGCAAGATCATCGTCGGTGCCCTGAACCAGCGGGACTACACGATGCTGCAGGGACTGATGGTGATCTACTGCTTCCTGATCGTCGTGGTGAATCTGATCACCGACCTGACCTACGGCATCATCGACCCACGGGTGAAGCAATGAGCGGCACCGGCAACACCGTCGCCGCGCCGCTCGACGAAGCGACGCCTCCCCGCCCGGTCGACCCGAAAGGTCAGGGCGCCACGCGCAGGCGCGGGCGCATGGTCGGCTTGCTGCTGGCCTACCCGGCCACCTCGATCGGCGCGTTTCTCTGTCTGCTGGTTGTCATTGCGGCCGTCTTCGCACCCTGGCTCTCGCCATTCGACCCGAACGACCAGCACATCCTGGATCGCCTGCATCCGCCGGGTGGCGAGTATGTCTTCGGCACCGATTCCTTTGGCCGCGATGTCCTGTCGCGGATCCTCTGGGGTGCGCGGGTCTCGTTGCTGGTATCGGTGACCTCGATCAGCGCGGCGATCGCGGTCGGCGGCAGCATCGGCATGATCAGCGGCTATATCGGCGGCCGCATCGATCTGTTCATCATGCAATGCATGGACGTGCTGCTGTCGTTTCCTAGCCTGATTCTCGGCCTGATTGTGGTGGCCCTGCTGGGGCCTGACCTGATCAACCTGGTGTTCGCCATCGCACTCACCGCGATCGCGCCATTTGCCCGCATCGCGCGGGCGCCGGTGCTGTCCCTGAAGGAGCGCGCGTTCGTCGAGGCCGGCCGCGCGCTCGGGTTTTCCCACATCCGCATCCTGTTCGTGCACATCCTGCCGAACATCCTGTCGGAAGTGCTGGTGATGGGCTCGCTCTGGATGGCCACCGCGGTGCGCACCGAGGCGTCGCTGTCGTTCATCGGCCTGGGGGTGAAGCCGCCGACCGCCACCTGGGGCGGCATGATGCGCGAAGGATTTGAAAATATCCTCGATGCACCCTGGCTGTCGATCTGGCCCGGCCTCGCCATTCTGATCCTGGTGCTGGGCCTCAACATGGTGGGTGACGGCCTGCGCGACGCCTCGGATCCAAAGCTGCGAGGCGAAGCGTGACCCCGCCGGCTGCTGTCCCCATCCTGAAGGTTGCCGGCCTGGTCAAGCATTTCACCTTGCGCAAAGGGTTTCCGCGCCCGGTGACCACGATCGTGCGTGCCGTCGATGGGATCGACTTCCAGGTGCAGGCCGGCGAAGCGTTCGGTCTGGTCGGCGAATCCGGCTGCGGCAAATCCACCGCGGCGCGGGCTGCGCTGCGCCTGATCGAGCCCAATTCCGGCAGCGTGCATTTCGGTTCCATCGATGTGTCCCAGGCGCGCGGGACCGCGCTGACCAACCTGCGCCGCCGCATGCAGATCATCTTTCAGGACCCGTACTCCTCACTGAACCCACGCCGCACCATCGGCCAGACCCTGACAGAGCCGCTGGCCGTGCACGGCATCGCGCGCGGCCGCGCCGCGCGGGCGCAGGCCGCGGCCCTGCTGCACGAGGTCGGCTTGCCGGAGACGGCGCTGGATCGCTATCCGCATGAGTTTTCCGGCGGCCAGCGACAGCGGATCGGTATTGCGCGTGCGCTGGCATTGGAACCGGAACTGATCGTTGCCGACGAACCGGTCTCGGCGCTCGATGTCTCGGTGCAGGCGCAGGTGTTGCTGCTGCTGCGGGAATTGCAGGCCCGCCGCGATCTATCCTTCGTGTTCGTCAGTCACGATCTGGGGGTGATCCGCTGGTTCTGCGCCCGGGTCGCGGTGATGTATCTCGGCCGCATCGTGGAGCAGGGGCCGGTCGCGCGCGTGTTCGCCGCACCGCGCCACCCCTACACGCGGATGCTGCGCGATGCCTCGCCGATCCCGGATCCGGCCCAGCGTGGCGTCCTGCCACGGGTCGTGGGGGAGATCCCATCCGCCGCGGCACCGCCGCCAGGCTGTCATTTCCACCCGCGTTGTTCTCGCGCCACCGATCTGTGCCGCACCACGTTTCCGGGTTGGAGCGAACCGGACGGACACGGGTTCGCCTGTCACCATCCGCTGGAGGACACATGACTCCGACGATCAATGCCGATCGGCTGTGGCAGACCATGATGGCCATGGCGGAGATCGGCCCAACACCGGAAGGCGGCAGTTGCCGGCTGGCGCTGTCGCTGGAGGACGCCGCAGCCCGCGCGCAACTGCTGCAATGGTGCGAGCCGCTGCAACTGCATCACGAGCAGGATGCCATCGGCAACATGTTCCTGCGCCGCCCCGGCGGCGATCCGGCGGCCGGGGCGGTCGCGTTCGGCAGCCATCTGGATACCGTGCCGACGGGCGGTCGGTTCGACGGTGTCTCCGGCGTGCTGACCGGGCTGGAGATCATGCGGGCGCTGCACGAAGCCGGCGTTCGCACGCGGGCGCCGCTGGAACTGGTGAACTGGACCAACGAGGAAGCCAGCCGCTTCCGCCCGGCGATGATGGGCAGTCGCGTGCATGCCGGCGATATGACACTGGAAGCGGCCCTGGCGATCACCGACGATCACGGCACCAGCGTGGCCCAGGCCTTGCGGGAGACCGGGCAGGCCGGTCCGCTGGCACCGTCACCGCGTGGCTGGTCCTGTTGGCTGGAGACGCATATCGAGCAGGGACCGGCACTGGAGGCCGGCAACACCGATATCGGCATTGTCGTCATCACGATGCATGCGCGCTACTTCCAGCTCACCGTGATTGGCGAGCCCAGCCATGTCGGGCCGACCACGATGGACCGCCGGCGCGACAGCCTGGCAGCGACGGCGGAGATCATCCTGGCGGTGGAGCGGATCGCCCGCCAGGCGGAACCGCATGGCCGCGCCTCCGCCAGCTGGATTGAGAATTTTCCAAATGCCCGCGGCAATGTCGCCAACATCACCCACCTGCATTGCGACGTGCGGCATCAGGAGGCGCGGCAGGCGATCGCGATGGAGGCGGCGTTGCGGGAGGGCATTGCCGACATCGCCGGGCGCCGGCAGGTCCGGGTGGAGGTCGATCCCTATGCCACTTTCGGACCCGTGGCATTCGACCAGACACTCGGCACTCTGCTGCGGGCGAAGGCGGCTGCGCGGCAACTGTCCTGCGCCGATTCGATTGCCGCGGCGGGACATGATTCGGTGCTGATCGCGCCGCTCTGCCCCAGCGCGATGCTGTTCGTGCCGAGCGTCGGTGGGATTACCCATAATCCGCGGGAGTATTCCACGCCGGAGCATCTTGCCCGGGGTGCCCAGGTGATGCTGGACGCAGTGCTGGATCTGGCAGGGTAGCTCCACCGCGGCTGCGCAACTTCGCCACCGCGCGCCTGGACGAACCGAGTCGTCCAGGCGCGGCTGACGGAGGCGGTGGCGACTCGGTCAGTGCGACAGGAACACCGGCACGGTCATCTCATGCAGCAAGGTGCGGGTGACCCCGCCGAACACCAGCTCGCGTGCACGCGAATGGCCGTAGGCGCCGGCGACGATCATGTCGACACCGATATCCGCTGCGTAGGAGAGCAGCGCCTCGCCGTCGGCGATATCCTTGGCCACCGTGTGAGCGGCCTCGGCCTTCACGCCGTGCCGCGCCAGGTGCAGCGAGATGTCGGCTGCGGGCACGTCGCCATGGCCGGCAATACCGAGCCGCGGGTTGATCGCCAGGATCGTGACGAGCTTGGCCTGGGTCAGCAGCGGCAGGGCGTCGTTCACCGCGCGGGCCGCTTCACGGGTCGCATTCCAGGCAACCAGCACCCGCTCTCCCACAGTGGGGAATTCCCCGGCGAACGGGACCACCAGCACCGGCCGGCCCGAGGTCATCACCGTGCCTACCACCGCATCGCGGTGTCCGCCGTTGCGCGGCTCATACGGATTGGGCTGGCCGAGCACAGTGAGATCGGCATAGCGGGCATGCAAAGCGAGGCTTGCCGGCAGATTGCCTTCAACCAGCCGCCAATCAGCCGAGACGTCTTCGCGGCGCAAACTCTCGCGGAATGCGGTTTCCACCTGTCCGGCAGTCGCGATCGCGTCGGCGCGCATACGCTCCACCACCTGCTCCGGCCCGGTACCGGCAAAGGGCAGCGCAGCGCCGTAGAAGAACTCCGGCGCCGGCAGATCGATCACGTAGGTGCCTGTGAGATGGGCGCCGAAGCGCCGCGCCAGCGTCGCCGCAAGAGCAATGCGCAGATTGCACCGCGCATCATCGTCCACGTGAACCAGGATGTCCTTGAGTGCCACCGTCGCTCCTCCGTTGTTCGGTGTTCGGCAGTACACTGCAACCGGATGAGACCGGATGCCTTGACATGGATCATTCAGAGCATGGCGGTCGGAAATGGCGCCGACAGCTCGATCACCCGCGCCGCCCGTAGTACCAGGTCGTCGCGATACTGTGCCGCGGCGAGCTGGACCGATCGCGGCAGCCCGCCCTCCGTCAGGCCCAGCGGAACGCTGATCGCCGGTTGCCGCGTGATGTTGAAGGTGAAGGTCCAGGGCGCCCACTGGGTCCACAGCGCCTGCACCGGGTCGATCGTGGGGGCGTCGGCCAGCGGCGGTCCGGCGGGGACGGTCGGGCACAGCACGAGATCGAAGCTCTGGTGCAGGCGCGCCATGGCATGGGCCGCGTTGGCGCGCATCGCCTCGGCGTCCATGAACGCGATCGCCGTCATGCCGCCCTCGCTTTGCGCCACTTCCAGAATGCCCGGGTCGAGCAGGGCGCGGCGTTCCTCCGGCAGCATGGCGACCAGCCGGGCGAGCGCAGCGGCCCAGACGCGACCGAACACCACGCGCGTGTCGGGCAGGTCCGGCGTGGCCTCCTCCACCACCGCGCCGGCCGCGGCCAGCAGCGCCGCCGCCTCCTCCACCGCAGCGACCCCGTCGGCATCAATCGGGGCATCGAAGCCAGGCTGGCGCAGCACGCCGACGCGAAGCCCGGCCACGCCCAGGTCAATGCCATCGCGCCAGTCGCGCTCGTCATCCGGCAGGCAGAACGGATCCCGCAGATCGTAGCGCGCGATCGCCGACAGCATCAGGGCGGCGTCGCGCACGCTGCGAGTCATGGGTCCCGCGCAGGACACCGACGCGAAGGCGCTGGCGGGCCATTGCGGCACCCGGCCATAGCTGGGCTTCAGGCCGACCAGACCGCACCACGCCGCCGGGATGCGGATCGACCCCCCGGCATCGGAGCCGATATGCAGCGGTCCGAAACCGGCGGCACCGGCAGCCCCTGCGCCGGACGAGGAGCCGCCGGGCGTATGGGCCGGATTCCAGGGATTGCGCGTGATGCCGTGCAGCGGGCAGTCGCCCGGCGACTTCCAGCCATATTCGGTCGTCGTCGTTTTGCCGAGGATGACGGCGCCGGCGGCACGCAGGCCCACCACCAACGGCGCGTCGTCCTTCACCGGCGCGGGGTCGCTGGTTCGGCTGCCGCGGCGGGTCGGAAACCCGGCGACATCGACCAGGTCCTTCACCGTGCAGGGAACGCCGTCCAGCAGGCCCAGCGGCCGCCCGGCACGCCAGCGCATCGCGCTTTCGCCGGCTGCGTCGAGCGCGCGCGGGTTCATCACCGCGAAGGCGTTGAGGCCCGGGTTGAGCCGCGCAACCCGCTCGGTCACCGCCTGCAGCACCTCGACCGGGCTCAGTGCGCGGCTTCGGTACAGCGCGAGCATCTCCTCCGCAGAGAGCAGGGCGAGATCGGTTCCTGACATGCGGTCGGTTCCCCACAATGCGACGCGGTCAGGATGAACGCTTGGGCGCAGCGAGGGAACCCAAATCCTGCGCCACTCTGCGTGCCGCGCCGGCGGCGGCCTTTGCCACCAGCAGGGTCGCCCATTGCCCCGACGCGGCGCGGTATCGCAGCCTGCGCCATGGCCGAGACCTCACTGTATCCCGCGGTGAAGCGCTTCCTGGAAGCCGCGGGGTTTCGCGTGAAGGGCGAAGTGCATGGCTGCGACATCGTCGCCATCCAGGACGACGACACGCTCCGCCTCGCCGTGGTCGAACTTAAGCTCGGCTTCAACCTCGATCTGCTGTTGCAGGCCACCGACCGCATGCGTATTGCGGATGAAGTCTGGCTGGCGGTCCCGGCGACCCGACGCGGGCGTGATCGTGACCCGCGCGTGCACCGCCTCTGCCGCCTGCTCGGCTTCGGACTGATGGCCGTCAACACCGCACATGATTGGGTGGAGGTGCTCGCTGAACCGAGCCCTTACCGACCCCGGCCGGACCGGCGCCGTCGCGCGCGGCTGCTCAGCGAGCATGCAAAACGCAGCGGCGATCCCTCGCCAGGCGGTTCGACCCGCCAGCCGATCATGACCGCCTATCGGCAGCAGGCACTCGCCTGCGCGGCGCTGCTGCAGACCCGGCCTCTCCGGCCGCGCGACCTTCGCCCCGCGGTGCCCGAGGCCGGGCGGATTTTGCTGCGCAACGTGTATGGCTGGTTCCAGCGCACCGAGCGCGGCGTGTATCAACTGACCAGCCTCGGCGAGGCGGCGCTGCTGCGCTGGCCCGCTGCATCCTCAACCGCACCAGACAGTGCACCTGATCAGCAACGCTCCATTGCGATCAGAGAAATTGCGGCAGACGTCGCCGGCCCTGCACCGAACCGATGACAACGGTTCGCGCGACCGGCCCGTCCGGCAACGGGGTGTCAATCCGACGAGGCGTGCCATGCGCGATCCGACATTCCATCCGCGATCGGCCGCACCGGCCCCGCAAGCTTGTGCTGCGACACAAGGGCCGACAAGTTGATCACCCCACCATCGATGCTCCTGAACGCCATCGATCGGGTGAAAGGCTGGGATCATGTTGACAATCGATGCTCAGGTTCATGCCTACGAACGCGACCACCCCGGACGCCCCTGGGCCGCGGTGCTGCACGGCCCGCCAGAGGTCACCGGCGAAGACATGGTCGCCGCCATGGATGCGGTCGGTGTCGACGGCGCATTGCTGGTCTCGCCGTTCACCATGTACGGCTATGACGCCAGCTACGCGCTCGCGGTGCATGCGGCGCATCCCGGCCGGTTCGGACTGGTCAAGCCGGTCGATCCCGGCGATCCCGGCGTGGCCGACACCATTGCCGAGTGGGCAGCGATCGACGGTACGGTTGCCATCCGCATCATGCTGAACCGCGGTGCTTCCACGGACGCAGCCGATCCCGGACTGAATCGCGTGCTGGCGGCCGCCGCGCGGCATGCCATGCCGGTCAACCTGCTGTGCTGGGGGCGTCTGGATCAGGCCGCATTGCTGGCCGGACGCAACCCCGACACGATGCTGGTGATCGACCACCTGGGGCTGCAACAACCGTTCGAGCCGCCGGTACCCGCCGAGCCGTTCGCCGACCTGCCTCGACTGCTGGCATTGGCGGTGCACAAGAACATCACAGTCAAGATCAGCGGCGCCTGCACCCTGTCGCACGAGCCGTTCCCCTATCCCGACCTGTGGGACAAGCTGGGCCGCATCTTCGATGCATTCGGCCTGGATCGCTGCATGTGGGGCACCGACTGGACTCGCGCTGTCGCATTTCTGACCTATCAGCAGGGAGTGGACGCGTTCCGCGTTACCGACCGCCTGTCCGACAGCGACCGGGCCACGCTGATGGGTGAAACGCTGCAGCGGGTCTACCAATGGTCGCCGGCAAAACCCTGACCGCCCCTAGCCGCTGCGCATCGCGTGCCGGCGCGTGATTTCCGGCAAAGTGCCGCGCCAATGGGACCGCAGCCTGCTGCTGGGCGTGATGTTCATCTGCCTGTCCGGCCTCACCTCACCGCTGATGACCGGCTTCGCGAAACTGCTAGGCGAAACCTACAGCTCCTTGCAGGTGTCATGGGCACGCGCCTTCGGCCATCTGCTGTTCATGATGCTGACCTTCGTGCCCCGCTTCGGCGTGCGCATGCTGCGGACGCATCGGCTGGGCAAGCACCTGTTGCGTTCATCCTGCCTGTTCGTTTCCAACCTCAGCTACTTCTTCGCGATCACCTTCATCCCGCTCGGCAAGGCCGCCTCGATCAACATGACCGGGCCGCTGATCGTCGCCGCGCTGGCCTGGCCGATGCTGGGGGAGCGGACCAGCCCGGGACGGGTCATCGCCGTGCTGATCGGCTTCCTGGGCGTCCTGGTCATCATCCGCCCCGGCTCTGAAGTATTCCACTGGGCAGCGCTGTTCGTGGTGTTCAGTGCGCTGACCAACGGCCTTTACCAGATGCTGACCCGGAAGATCGCTGATACCGAGGCTCCGGAAACGTCCGCCATCTACAGTTCCGTCGTCGGCGCATTCGGGATGTTGCTGGTGCTACCCTTCGTGTGGCGGACGCCGACCGGCCTGGGTGACCTTGCCCTGTTCTGCAGCCTGGGCGCACTGGGAGCGATCAGCCATTATTTCGTAGCCCTGGCCTTGGGCTTCGCCCCGGCCAACATCGTAACGCCGTTCCAGTACGTGCAGATGGTCGGCTCGGTGCTGGTCGGCTATCTGCTGTTTGGCGACCTGCCGGATGCACTGACCTGGCTGGGCGCCGGCATCGTCATCGCCTCTGGCCTCTATGTGGGTTGGACCCAGACCCGCCGCTGACTCCGGTGAACCCGGTCTGCGATCAGGCCGCCACGCCCCAGGCGATCGCATTGCGCAGCAAGGTGACGAACGCCTCGCTGTCCCACGCGCCATGGAAATGCGGCGGTGTCGAGTCGGAAGTGCGCGTCGCATGGATCGCAGGGTTATGGCAATGGCCAAGAGCGAAATAGGTCACGCCGCCCTTGCCGACCTCCGTCGTGTAGCCGAGCACGCGGGTCTTGCCGTCCGGTTGCAGGGAGGTATCGGACGGGTAGAGCGTGCCGATGGCAGGTGATACCGCCCCCGAGCCGTACTCCGCGGTCAGCAGGATCCGCGCCGAGGCCGGGTCTTGCAGCTCGATGAAATACGGCTCGTCGTCAACCTCGAAGGATGCACCAAGCCCTTTCGTGAGCGGATGATCGGTGGCGGCCACGTCGACGCGGATCTTGCAGATCGGTGGATGGGTCAGAAAATAGCTGCCAAGCAGCGAATGGTGCGCGGCTTTCACGGTCCGCCGCTGGCGCATGCCCTCCACCCGTTCGGCGCGGCCGCCGCTGGTCCCGTGCAGGCCCAGCCAGTGCCCACCTGCCTCCAGCCACTGCTGCAGTGCGCGGCATTGCGCAGCGTCCGGATACGGGCCAGCCACATAGCTGATCAACAATCGGCTCACCGGCAGCCATTTCTCGACATCGGCGAAATCGTTGGCGACCGAGGCCGACACCTCCTGCTCCGCCAACAACCCAAGCAGACGCAACCGCGCATAGTCATGGTCATGTCCCGCACTGGAACCAGGCGGGAAGCCGCCGGCGATCAGATGCGCGCGGCCAGGTTGTTGGGTCATTGGATCACCTCACTCCCCCTGCGGCGTCGGCAAAACCCATGCGGCCGCTGCTTCACTGTTGTCGCTTTGAGCGCCAACTCTAGGCCCGAGCGTCGGCACCATCAAATCGGTGCGGCCGGCCTGGAGCGGATGCCGATCCGGCCCGCCGCGGCGCGGCGCGGCGGATACCCGCCCTGGCCAGAATGTGACGCGTCGCCGCGACCGCGATAGCGTCCCGCCTCCGCTGATCCTGAAGTTCGCGAGAAGAGCCGCGCCATGCTGTACGAAATCGCCGAGGCGACCGCCCATCCCGACCACACCGTTACCATCACCTGGTCGGACGGGGTCAGCGCGGTCATCGATTTCCTGCCGATCATCGATCGCGGCGGCTATTTCACGCCGCTGCGCGACGGCGATTATTTCGCGGCAACCATGATCGTCCTGGACGACGGTGTCGGCCTCACCTGGCCGGAGGAGATCGACTATTCATCCGACGGCCTGCGGCGGGAGGCATTCCCCTACGGCCTGCCGCCCGAATAGTCGGTGGCGGAGACGGACAGCCGCAAGGGCTTCCCCGTCATGACCCTTAAATCGGGCCATGACGGCGACGCGCCGCCTGCGTTGCTCGCCCGATGAAAACCTGGCTCACATCAGAAGCTTTTCCGCGATCTGCACCGCGTTCAGCGCGGCCCCTTTGCGCAACTGATCACCGGCGACGAACAACGCAATCGAGCGGCCAGACGGATCGCTGACATCCTGACGAATCCGCCCGGCCAGGACGTCATCCTGTCCGGACGCCTCGATCGGCATCGGGAAATGATTATGCGGCACGTCGTCTACCACGCGCACACCGGGCGCCGATCCTAGCACGTCGCGCACCTCCGCCGGCGTGATCGGGTCGCTGAACTCCACCGTCAGCGCGATGGAATGTGCGCGCAGCACGGGAACGCGGATGCAGGTGATGCCGATGCGCAGCGCGTCGTCCTGCATGATCTTGCGCATCTCCTGCATCACCTTGGTCTCCTCCTCATTGTAGCCACTGGAGGGGTTCACCTGGGTGTCGTGGCTGAACAAGTTGAATGCGTAGGGGTGCACCAGAACGCGGTTGGTATAGGAATGGCCGGCGAGATAGGCGGCGGTGGATTCGCGGAGCTCCTCCATCGCCGCGGCGCCGGCACCGGACGCGGCCTGATAGGTCGCGGCAATCACCCGGCGAATGCGATTGCGGCGATGCAGCGGCCACAGCGGCATGACGGCAACGATCGCCACGCAGTGCGGATTGGCGATGATCCCGCGATGTTTCGCGATCGCGTCGGGGTTCACTTCCGGCACCACCAGCGGCACCTCTTGCTGCATGCGAAACGCCGAGGAGTTGTCGACGACGATCGCACCCTGCCGCACCGCCAACGGGGCGAATTGGCGGGCAATGCTGCTGCCGGCGGAAAACAGCGCGATGTCGGTGCCGGAGAGAGCGGTCTCGGTCAGCGGCTCCACCGGAACACCCTCGCCGCGGAACAGCAGGCGCCGTCCCGCCGACCGGGCGGAGGCGAACAGGCGCAGCCGGGACACCGGAAAGTTTCGCTGCTCCAGGCAGAGCAGCAGTTCGGCACCGACTGCGCCGGTGGCGCCGACGATGGCGAGACGCGGGGGACTGGGGCTCATGGACTCGTCTCCGTCTGGGCCGGGAGACGAGTGCCTGAAAAGCGAAGGCCCCGTCGGTAGCCGGCGGGGCCTTGGGGATGTTCGCTATGTTGGTGCCGTCAACAAGCGTCCGCCCATGCCGCCCCGGTGGGGAGCTTATTGACACGGACCGTATGCTTGATCTGCCGGAACATGAACGGACTTTAGGGTGGAGGATCGCCTGCGTAAACGATCTTGTCGCCCGTTGCTCGCGGGACAGCAAAGGCACCGGCGCATAACGCACCACAGGGTGAACACCTGGCAGGGTTGGAAACCGCGTCTGGTTGAGGTTTGCTGAAACCATGCATCGGGTCGTGCTGGACGGTGAGACCGATTGGGACGGGTGGCGCAAAGCCACGCGCGCCCTGGTGCTGGCCGGGGCGAAGCCGGAGCAGGTCCACTGGTCGGTTCGCGGCCATTCGGAAGCCACCGCGGACCCGCTGCCCGAGAGTAGTGGCGGTTTCAATGTGTCGCGCCCCCTGGTCTCGATGGCGGCACTCGCGTTTCAGGCACGCGAGCCGATGCGGTTTGACCTGCTGTATCGCCTGATCTGGCGCGCCAATGCGGGCAGCAAGCTCACCTCGGACGATCCGGAGTTTCACCAGGCGCAGGGTCTCGCGCTTGCGGTGCGTGCCGAGGCCCATCGGATGCGCACCAATCTCCGCTTCCTGCCGGTCGAGAGCGGCAATGCGACCCATCATGTCGGCTGGTACGCACCTGGCCATTTCGTGCTGGAAGCCAATGCGCAGTTGCTGGTTCGGCGGTTCGCTCAGACACCGTTCGGCATCGTGACGCCGGATGGCAGCGCATTGTGGGACGCCGAGAACCTGCGCTTCGGCGAGGCCCCGAAGACGATGAAGGATGACGAGGCGCTGGCTGCCTGGTGGCACGGCCATCAGGCCAGGGTGCACCGCGCGGGACGGATCGGCTCGTCGATCCCGGAGGCGGAGCCGCTGGATGAGGCGCCTCGCCCGCCGGATCGCCCCTCGATCGGTCCCGTGGTACTGCCGCAACACGTCGATCCCGGCCTGCTGGAAGCAACCCGCGAGGCCGGTGACTGTCGCCGCTGCCAGCTGTATGAGCCGGCCACCCAGACCGTGTTCGGCGAAGGTCCGGCAGCGGCGCGGGTGATGTTCATCGGCGAGCAGCCCGGTGACCAGGAAGACGTGATCGGTCGTCCCTTTGTTGGCCCGGCCGGCCAGATACTGGACCGCGCCATGGAGGAAGCGGGCATCGATCGGCGCTCGGTTTACGTCACCAATGCGGTCAAGCATTTCAAGTTCACCCCGCGCGGCAAACGCCGCATCCATCAGACCCCGGACCTGCCGGAGATCAACGCCTGCCGGTTCTGGCTGGACGTCGAGCGCGTCCGGCTGCGTCCCGCCCTGCTGGTGCTGATGGGCGGCAGCGCGGCGAGGGCGGTGCTGAACCGCACCGTCACCGTCACCCGCGAACGCGGTCGGCCGATCACCATGGAGGACGGCCAGCTTGCGTTCGTCACGGTGCACCCGTCCTACCTGTTGCGCGTGCCGGACGGGGACGCCAAGGCGCGCGAATACCGCGCCTTCGTACGCGACCTGGAGGCTATACGGACTCTGATCGAAACCTTGTGACAGCGCCGCATTGTCGGCCCGTGGCAGCCGATGCTCTGGCTGTCATTGGCGGAACGCATCCCATCGGCTGGTGTTCCCGCCGCCAAAGCCTGGGCGCCCAGCCATGCTGCGGCGTCCGGCAGACCGCATGATCCGGAATTGCGACATACCGATGCCAGGCGTTCGGCAGTACACTTGACCTACACCACTGCGCCCTGCATCTCCTGCCGCCGAACCCTCCATTGCGTACCGTCTGAGCGCAGGCTGCTTGCCGCCGGTGGCGGTGCGAGCCCACGCTTCACTGCCCACGGCCGAACAGAAGGAAGAACTCGTTGAAGCTCGGCATCGTTTCGGACATTCATGGCAACCTGCCGGGCCTGCAGCGGGCGCTCTCGCTGATGGGCGACGTGGACGAGCTGCTCTGCCTCGGCGACTGCATCTACGACTATCAGTTCTCCAACGAGGTGGTTGCCCTGCTACGTGACCGCGAGGCGCAGATCATCCAGGGCAACCATGAGGAGGTGTTCTACTCCTCCGCCGGTGTGCGGGCCCGGGAGCGCCCCGGGCTGGACCCCACGCTGCTGGCGTTCCTGGCCGACCAGCCCTCACGGCGACTGCTGGAACGGGACGGGATGCGCGTGCTGATGGTGCACTCCACCCCATGGGAGCCGCGTGGCGCCTACGTGTATCCACACAGCGCGGCGCTGGCGCAGTTCGCCGAGGCCGACGCAGATGTGGTGCTCTACGGGCACACTCATGCGCAGGTGGTGCGCCGGGTGGGGTCAGTGCTGGTCGTGAACCCGGGTTCGGCGGGCGACGCGCGCGACCACAGCAACGGCCGGCTGTTGAGCTGCGCCGTATTGGACACGGCCCACGGGGAGGCGCGGGTGATCGACTATGCGGACCCCCGCTATGGCGCCTGACCGTTGCGCTTGTTCGTTGCGCTTGACCCGCCCCTGGCCGCCTCGTCATAGTCCGCCGCATGGCACCAGTGTATAGGCAGACACGAATTACCAGCCCGGCGGCTTGTGACAGCCCCGGGATCGTGCACGCCTGACCGCCTCCTCCAGCGCGGCCCACGCCGCTCGGACCTGCCATGAACGACGCCCCGACCGAAATCCAGCGCGACTACCGCGACACGGTATTCCTGCCGCAGACCGGCTTTCCGATGCGCGGCGACCTGCCGAAGAAGGAGCCGCGGATCCTCGCCCGATGGGATGCCGCCGACCTATGGAGCCGGTTGCGTGCCGCATCCAAGGGCCGACCCCTGTTCATCCTGCATGACGGCCCCCCCTACGCGAACGGCAACATCCATATCGGCACGGCACTCAACAAGATCCTGAAGGACGTCATCAACCGGACCCGCCAGATGGCCGGCTACGACGCCAACTACATCCCGGGCTGGGACTGCCACGGCCTGCCGATCGAGTGGAAGATCGAGGAAGAGTACCGGGCGAAAAAGAGGGACAAGGACGCGGTCCCGATCCTGGATTTTCGTGCTGAATGCCGCGCCTATGCGGAACACTGGATGGGCGTGCAGCGGCAGGAATTCCGCCGTTTGGGTGTCGAAGGCGACTTTCCGGCCCGCTACGCCACCATGGACCACCCTTCCGAGGCGGCGATCGCGCATGAGATCTGCAAATTCCTGCTGAACGGCGCGCTGTATCGCGGGCTGCGGCCGGTGATGTGGTCGCCGGTGGAGAAGACCGCGCTGGCGGAAGCCGAGATCGAGTACCACGACCACACCAGCTCGACGATCTGGGTGCGGTTCCCGGTCGTGCAGGCGCCGATCCCCGCGCTGCGCGACGCCGCTGTGGTGATCTGGACCACCACGCCCTGGACCATGCCGGGCAACCGGGCCATCGCGGCGGGACCGGAATTCGACTACGCGCTGGTTCATGTGGACGGCGTGGCCGAAGGCTCGCTGGCCCGGGTCGGGGAGAAATTGCTGGTCGCGCTGCCGCTGCTGTCGCAGTTCTGCCAGGACACCGGCATCACCACCCATCACCTCGACCACGTGTTCAAGGGATCGGCGCTGGACGGCATCGTCTGCGCCCATCCGCTGCGCGGCGCCAAGGGAACCAACGGCGGCTATGAGCAGGACACGCCCCTGCTGTTCGGCGACTTCGTCACCACCGAGGCGGGCACCGGCTTCGTGCATATCGCCCCTGGCCATGGCGAGGAGGATTTCGACCTCGGCCGCAAACACGGGCTGGAGGTTCCGGAAACCGTCGGCGATGACGGCACCTTCAATCCCTGGGTACCGTTGTTCCCCGGCGTCCATGTCTACAAGGCCGCCGATCCGATCTGCGCCGCGCTGATCGAAGCCGGTGCCCTGCTGGCCCGCGGCAAGCTGGTGCATTCCTACCCGCATTCCTGGCGCTCCAAGGCACCACTGATCTTCCGCGCCACGCCGCAATGGTTCATCCGCATGGATGGGCCGGAGCACATCCGCGACAAGGCGCTCGCCGCGATCGACGCGACCCGGTTCGTGCCGGATGCCGGCCGCAACCGCATCGGCTCAATGGTCGCCGCACGGCCCGACTGGTGCATCTCCCGCCAGCGTGCCTGGGGCGTGCCGATCCCGGTGTTCGTCGAGAAGCGCAGCGGCCAGCCGTTGCGCGACCCCGCCGTCGTGCAGCGCATCGTGGAGGCCTTCACCGCGGAGGGCGCCGACGCATGGTACTCGTCGCCGCCGTCCCGCTTCCTCGGCAATGACCGCAATCCCGACGACTTTGAGCAGGTGAAGGACATCGTCGACGTGTGGTTCGAGTTCGGGCTCGACCCATGCCTTCGTCCTGGAGGGGCGCAACCTGCCCTGGCCGGCCGACCTGTACCTGGAAGGCACCGACCAGCATCGCGGCTGGTTCCATTCCTCGCTGCTGGAGGCGGTCGGCACCCGCGGCCGCGCCCCGTTCAACGCGGTGCTGACCCACGGCTTCGTCATGGACGAACAGGGCCGCAAGATGTCGAAGTCGCTCGGCAACGTCACCGCGCCGCAGGAGGTCGCCGACAAATATGGCGTCGATATCCTCCGGCTGTGGGTGATGATGTCCGATACCACCGAGGATCTGCGGATCGGGCCGGAGATCCTGAAGCAGAACGCCGAACTGTACCGCCGCCTGCGCAACACGCTGCGCTGGGTGCTGGGCAGCCTGGCGGGCTTTACCGATGAAGAGCGCGTTCCGTTCACCGAGATGCCGGAACTGGAGCGCTGGATGCTGCACCGGCTGACCGGGCTGGATGCCCGGGTCCGTGCCGCGGTGCAGAGCTACGACTGGACCGGCGTGTATCCTGAACTGCATAATTTCTGCGCCACCGACCTGTCGGCGTTCTACTTCGATGTCCGCAAGGACGCGATCTACTGCGACCGGCCGGACAGCCTGCGCCGCCGCGCTGCCCGCACCGTGCTGGACCAGTTGCATCGTTGCCTGACCACGTGGCTGGCTCCGGTGCTCTGTTTCACCGCCGAGGAAGCCTGGTGCGCCCGGTTCGGCGAGCAGGACAGCGTGCATCTGCAGCTCTTCCCGGACCTGCCGCAGGAATGGCGGGACGATCGGCTGGCGGCCAAATGGGACCAGATCCGCGCGATCCGCCGCCGCATCACCGTGCCGCTGGATGAGGCGCGCAAGACCAACCTGCTGGGATCTTCGCTGCAAGCGGCGGCGACACTGCCTCTGGCCGCGGACGAGGCGGAGTTGCTCACCGCGGATGAATGGGGGGAGATCGCCATCGTCTCCTCGGTCCATCCGGTGGCGGGCAGCACCGAGGAGTTCGCCGCCATCACGCTGGCCCCCGGCACGAAATGCGTCCGCTGCTGGCGCGTGTTGTCCGAAGTCGGCCAGCAGCAAGCCCACCCGACGCTCTGCCTGCGCTGCACCGACGCGGTGGAATTGGGCCTGGTCTGCCGTTCCGCCGCGTGATGGCCATATCCGTCACGCCGCGTAACGCGCTGACCACCCTGGGCGTGCTCGCCGGGGTGCTGGTGCTGGCGGCCGACCAGGCGACCAAAGCCTGGGTGCTGCTGGGAATCGCTCTGCCGCAGATCGGTCGGGTCGAGCTGCTGCCGGTGCTGAACCTGACCATGGTTTGGAATCACGGCGTCACCTTCGGCCTACTGACCGGGTTCGGCACGGGCGGCTACCTGGTGCTTGCCGCCCTCGCCCTGGCGGTGGTGGTGGCGCTCGGCTTCTGGCTGCGCCGCGCCGAATCGCCCCTGGTCGCCATTGCCCTCGGCGCAATTGCCGGCGGCGCCATCGGCAATGTGCTGGACCGGCTGCGTTTCGGCGCGGTGGTGGACTTTATCGATGTTCACCTGGGCGCCTGGCACTGGTACGTGTTCAATCTTGCCGACGCCGCCATCGTCTGCGGGGTGATCGCGCTGGTGCTGGACAGCCAGTGGCCCCGCAAAGCCCGCGTCGCCAAGGATGCGTCGGCCAGTTGATGCCACGCGCGAATGACGCGGCCCCACCGACGCGCGCTTGCGGTGACTCCCGTTCCACCTGTAGGAAGCCCCGCATGCGGAGATCGGATTTTGACGGGCGGCTCACGGCCGCGCTGCTGTTGATGGGTGCGGCGACCCTGCTGAGCGGCTGCGATACCGCCGGCCTGTCGCGCAGCTTCGGCTTCACCCGCGATGCGCCGGATGAGTTCACGGTGACCACGCGAGCACCGCTCTCGATGCCGCCGGACTTTGCCTTGCGACCACCGCGCCCGGGCGTCGCCCGCCCGCAGGAACAATCGGAGGCGCGACAGGCCGAGGAAGCGCTGGTTCCGCAGGTGGCGCTGAGCAATCCTGCCGCCGGAGAAAGCCCGGGACAGGCCGCGCTTCTGCAGCAGGCCGGCCCGCCGGCGCCGGCGGACATCCGCCGCGAGGTGGACCAATCGCAGCAAAAGCAGGAAGCCGACCAGGGCTTCGTCGATCGCCTGCTGTTCTGGCGCAACGGTCCGCAGCCGGTCGTGGTGGACCCAAAGCGGGAAGCGCAGCGGCTGCGGGAGAATGCCGCGCTCGGACAAAGCCCTGAGGCAGGCGACACGCCGATCATTCAGCCGCGTCGTAAAGGCTGGCTGGAAGGCCTGTTCTAGCCGCCATGGCCTCGCCGCCGGTCGCGCATTTCGTGCAGGTCGGCGCGGCCCCTGTGTGTCTGGGTGACGGGTCCGGCACGCTCGATTGCCCGTGCGGTCGGTCCTTGCTGGTGGCCGGCTATCGGCCCGGCAGCCTGCTGGCCATCAGCATCCAGTGCTTTGCCTGCGGTGCGGTGACTACGACCCCCAGCCTGCCGCCGGGAGAGGTCCTGCCCGCAAGGGTGCGTGCGGTGGCACCCGACGCCGAACCGGTGCCGACGTCGCTTCGCCTGCCTCCGGGCACTGTCCTTGCGGGCACGGCGGAACTCCAGCGCGCAGATCGGCTGAACCGGCCGCACGATCCGCCACGCGAGCCGATGAGCCTGTCGGCGGCCACCATCGCCGAGGCCGTGACCGACTACGATCGACTGACGCAGGGCGGATTTGCCGCGCATCTCCAGGCCTCGCAGGGTCCCACGCCGGGGCGGCATTCACTCGCATGGGCGCTGGGCCGTCTGCAGGGTCGGGTCGGGCAGCCCGGCTGGTCCTGTCTTGCCGACAATCCGGATTCCGTGTCCGCCGCCCATCTCGGCGCCTTCCGGCACTTCGTGGCGACCTGGTCGCAACACCCGCTATTCGCCGCCATGGCCGCCACCGTCGCGACGGATGGTTTTTCCGTCCATGCGCTGGCGGTGTTCGCCGCCGCCAAAAACCTGTTTGACGGCGGCAATCACGTCGTGTTCGACCGCCCGGCAGCGGACAACCGGATCGGTGGGTTCAGCCTGGGTCCGCCTGGTGCCGAGGATCTGTCCGCCGTGGTGCAGCCGGTCACCCGCTTCGAATGGCCCAGGTTGCAGCCGGCCGACCCAGCGACCTTGCGCGTCGCAATCCTGGAGGCAGCCGCCACGGCCCAGGGGCGGCTGAATGCCAAGCGGCCGGGCATTCTGGTACTGTCTTTGGGGGGCGTGCCGGCCGACTTCGATCAGCCGCTGGTGGATGGCATCGGCGCGGTGCTGCGCGCGCAGGGGCGCCGGCATCGCGGCATTACCGCGGTGGCAGCCATCCTGCCGAAGCTGGTGGCGACGCCGCGCCGCGACCAGGTCGCCTTTGGCTGGGCCTTCTACCCGATCGCCAATCCCCACCACGCAACCGGGCGGACGGTGAAGATCGGCGCGCGCGAGGATTTTGCAGGGCTGGCGACGCCGGCCGGATGAATTTTCGGCGCCCGGGAAGGGGCAGGTCAGCGCACCTCGCCGGCGACTTCTACACCAGCCGCGCCTGGCGCACAGCGGCTGCGATGAAGCCTGCGAACAGCGGATGCGGCTCGAAGGGCTTCGACTTCAGCTCCGGGTGATATTGCACGCCGACAAACCACGGATGCTCCGGCAGTTCGATGATCTCCGGCAGCACGCCATCGGGCGACATGCCGGAAAAGCGCAGGCCGGTCTTCTCCTCCAGCTGCTCCATGAAATGCACGTTCACCTCGTAGCGGTGGCGATGGCGCTCCTCGACGCTGGCTTGACCCTGATAGAGCGCGCGCGCCAGCGAGCCCGGCCGCAGCACCGCGGTGTAGGCGCCCACCCGCATCGTGCCGCCCAGGTCGCCGCCTTCCATGCGCTGCTCGATCTCATTGCCGCGGGCCCATTCGGTCAGCAGGCCCACCACCGGCGTATCGCAGGGGCCGAACTCGGTGGAGGACGCGTCCCGCAGGCCCGCCAGATTCCGCGCCGCCTCGATCACCGCCATCTGCATGCCGAAGCAGATGCCGAAGAACGGCACCCCGCGCTCCCGGGCAAAGCGCACCGCCTCGATCTTGCCGGGCGTGCCTCGCTCGCCAAACCCGCCGGGCACCAGAATGCCGTGCACGCCCTCCAACCGATGGACCGTGCCAGGCTGCTCGAAAATCTCGCTGTCCATCCAATCGAGCTTCACCTTCACCCGATTGGCGATGCCGCCATGCACCAGCGCCTCGGCCAGCGATTTATAGCTGTCCAGCAGGTTGGTGTATTTGCCGACCACGGCGATCCGCACCTCGCCTTCGGGCGAGCGCACCGCTTCGACGATTTCCTGCCAACGCGACAGGTCTGGTTCATGATCGAACGGCAGATCGAAATGCCGCAGCACTTCGCGGTCCATGCCCTCCGCGTGATAGCTGATCGGCACCGCGTAGATCGTGTCCACATCCAGTGCGGCGACCACCGCCTGCGGCCGCACGTTGCAGAACAGCGCGATTTTCCGACGTTCGTTCTCCGGGATCGGTCGGTCGCAGCGGCATAGCAGCATCTGCGGCTGGATACCGACGTTCAGCAGTTCCTTCACCGAATGCTGCGTTGGCTTGGTCTTCAGCTCGCCAGCGGACGGGATGTACGGCACCAGCGTCAGGTGCACGAACATCGCCCGCTCCGGCCCCAGCTCGTTGCCCAGCTGGCGGATCGCTTCCAGGAACGGCAGGCTTTCGATGTCGCCGACGGTGCCACCGATCTCCACAAGGACGAAATCGATGTCGCGGGTCTGCCGGACGATCACCTCCTTGATCGCGTCTGTGATGTGCGGAATGACCTGCACCGTGGCGCCCAGATAGTCGCCGCGACGCTCCTTGGCGATCACGTCCGAATAGATTCGCCCGGTGGTGGCGTTGTCCAGCCGCGTGGCGTGCACCCCGGTGAAGCGCTCGTAATGCCCCAGGTCCAGATCGGTCTCGGCCCCGTCATCGGTGACGAATACCTCGCCGTGCTGATAGGGGCTCATCGTGCCCGGATCGACATTGAGATAGGGATCGAGCTTGCGCAGCCGCACGCTGTAGCCGCGCGCCTGCAGCAGGGCACCCAGTGATGCCGAGGCGATGCCTTTGCCCAAGGAGGAAACCACGCCGCCGGTAATAAATACGAACCGCGTCATGGGCCGCCAGTATAGGCAGCCGAATCGCCCGGGGGGAAGCCCGGCGAATCAGAGTCACACATGCGTCATGATCCGGTCAGTTGGTCGGAACGGAGGGCCCGCTGGGTGGAGTCGGCGCGGCGGGCGCAGCCGGGGTGGGGGCGGTAACCGGTCCGGCCGGCAGCACGGCACCGGGCGTCGTGGGACCGGTATCCAGGATGGATCCACCGCCCACGCCGGTGGTGCCACGATTCATCAGCGCCAGGACCAGTGACAGCACCATGAACACTGTCGCCAGAATCGCCGTGGTGCGGGTCAGCAGGTTGGCGGTGCCACGGCCGGACATGAAGGAACCCATGCCCTGCGAGCTGCCAATGCCCAGGCCACCGCCTTCACTGCGCTGAATCAGCACCACACCGATCAGTGCCAGCGTGACGAACAGGTGGATGATCAGCAGGACGGTGGTCAAAATCCGGGCTCCTTGGCAGGCGGGGCGTTCTATCCCCTTCGAACGGTCTCCGGCAATCGCAGCGCCGACGCCGCCCCCATGAGTGGCCTGCTGACTTCGGATCAGTATGTATCGCAATGGCCGGCACGGCGCGTGTCATCGCCGAGCCCCGACTCGGCCATCTCCACCGGAACGATCGGGTCCCGCAGCGCGCCATGCATATTCTTTCGAGCGTCAATGGCCGGGTCAGCCCGGCCTGGACGCAACGTCTGCAGCCCGCAGGCCTGGCGGACGGCGCCCATCCCACCGCGATGCGCCGGGCGATCAGCCGTTCGCAGCGCGCGCGATCGCCAGGAATTCGTCGGCCTTCAGGCTGGCTCCGCCAACCAGGGCGCCGCCAACATGCGGCACGGCCATCAGCGAGGCGGCATTCGCCGCACGGACCGAGCCGCCATAGAGGATCCGAATCCCGTGCCCCGCATCGCCGAACTGGCGCACCAGTTCCTCACGGATGAAGGCATGCATCGTCGCCACGTCCTGTTCGGTGGCGGTCTTGCCGGTGCCGATCGCCCAGATCGGCTCGTAGGCCACCACCCCTGAAAACGGCTTGGGAAGGCTGCCGGCGAGCTGCCAGCCGACCACCTCGGTCTCCTGGCCGCCGCTCCGCTGGTCGGCGGTCTCCCCGACGCAGACGATCGGCGTCAGTTGCGCCTCGACCGCGGCCAGCACCTTCTCGCGAACCAGCTCATCGGTCTCGGAATGGTTCTGCCGCCGCTCGGAATGGCCGAGGATCACCCAGCCTGCCCCCAGATCGCGCAGCATCGGAGCGGAAATGTCGCCGGTATGCGCGCCCTGCTTTGCCTGGTGACAATCCTGGCCACCCAGCGCGACGGAGGAGCCGGCCAGCGCCTGAGCAACGGCGGCGATATGCACGAACGGCGGGCAGACCAGCAGCTCGCAGCCCAGGCCCTGTGCCCCCGACGCCACGTCGCGGGCCAGGCCCGCTGCGTCGGCGGACAATCCGTGCATCTTCCAGTTTCCGGCAATCAGCTGGCGCATGCGGCTCTCCCTGGTTTGCCGGGTTGGGTATCGCAAACCCCGCGCGCTGGCAAAGCCATCCCGCCACCCGTATATGCTGCCGTCTTCGCCATACGGGACCGGACTGGATGATCACCGCCTTTCGCCGCTACCTGGAAACCTGGGTCGTTCGCGGCTTCTTCCTGATCATGGTGGTCGCCTTCGTCGTCTGGGGTGTGGGCGATGTGTTCCGCATGGTCGGCACCTCCACCTGGGTCGCCAAAGTGGCCGGCCAGACCATAGAGGCACCGCAATTCCAGGGGGAATTTCAGCGCGACATGAACCAGGCGACCCGCCGCCTGCCGCCAGGCCAGGAACCGACGGCAGAATTGCGGCGCCAGGTTGGGCAGACCACGCTGCAGCGGATGGTCGGCCAGGCGGCGCTGCGCCACGAGTTGGACCGTTTGCGCATCGTCACCCCCGACGTGGCGGTACGGGCGCAGGTGCTGGCGATGCCGGCATTCCACGGCAGCGACGGAAAATTCAGCCGGCCGGCCTTTGAGGCGCTGCTGCGCAACAACGGCCTGAATGAAGCTCGTTTCCTCGGTATGGTGCGCGAGGACCTGGCGCAGCGGCAGTTGCTTGAGGCGGTGAGCGCCGGCGCGACGGTGCCGCAGACCGAGACCCATGCCCTGTACGCCGCCGAGTTCGAGAAGCGGTCCGCCGACATGGCGGAGTTCCCGATCGCGGCCGCACCGGCGCCGCCGGCCCCGACCGATGCAGAATTGCAGCGCTGGTACGACAACCATCCGGACGCTTATCGCACACCGGAATACCGGCGTATCAAGGCCATCGTGCTGTCGCCGCAGACACTGGCCAAAGAAATCGCCATCAGCGACACCGATCTGCGCGCCGCCTACGAGCAGAACAAGGCGCAGTACATCACGCCGGCGAAGCGGTCGGCGGAGGTGCTGTCGGTTCCGGACGAGGCGAAGGCCAAGGCGCTGGCGGCGCAATGGTCCGGCGGCGCGGACTGGACTGCGGTCCAGGCCGCCGCCCAGAAGGACGGGGGCTCCGGCATCGAACTAACCGACGCCACCCAACCGGAGTTCCCCGATCCGGACCTGGCGCGCGCGGTGTTCGCGGCGGCAATGGACACCGTGGTCGGGCCGGTGAAAGGGGCGCTGGCCTGGCACGTGCTGAAGGTCACCAAGACGGAACCGGGCAGCGAAAAGAGCTTTGACGCGGTGAAGGACGAGCTGCGCAACCAGGTGCTCGCAGGCAAGGCGACCGACCTGATGTACGAGCGTGCGAACAAGGTTGACAATCTGCTCGGCAACGGCACGCCGCTGGACCAGATGCCGAGCGACCTGGGACTGGCAGGCGTTGCCGGCACGCTGGACGCACAGGGCAATGCCAAGAACGGCGAGCCGGCACCGATCCCAGGCGCGGCGGAGCTGAAAGCGGCACTGATCGCAGCGGCGTTCCAGGCCCAGAAGGGCGATATGCCCCAGCTGGTTGAAGTGCACACACCCTCCACCGGCGGTTCGGCCTATTATGCCGTCAGCGTGGAGGACATCATGCCGCCGGCGGAGAAGCCGTTCGATGAGGTGAAGGCCCGGGTTCAGGAGGATTGGACGGCCGATCGCCAGCGCCACGAGGCCGAGACCCAGGCCGCCAAGATGCTGACCGCATTGAAAGGCGGCCAGTCGATGGCCGATGCGGCCACGGTGGCGGGGGTGCAGGTCCGGCGCTCTCCCCTCGTGACGCGCAATGCGCCCGCGGAAGGCATGCCGCCGGAATTGCAGCACGTATTGTTCGGCCTGAAGAAGGGCGAACCGACCATGGTGGAAACGCCCTACAGCTTCCTCGTCGCGCTGCCGGCGGAGACGGTCGAGCCGGACCCAAAGGCCGATCCGACCGGATATGAACGGCTGCACACCGCGATCAACGGATCGATGGGACGCGATCTGGCGATGGTTTTCGCGGAGGCTGTGCGGCTGCGCGCCAATCCGCAGGTGAACCGGCAGAATTACGACAGTATCGTGCAGCCGCAATGAGCCCTATCCGCGCTTCCCTTCTCTGTGGTTGCATGGCCGCCCGGCCGCCTCGCCACCATCCCGCGCCGGCGGGCGGAGCTCCGGCACCTGCGTCCCCGCCATTTCGTCCCTGCTGATCAGGAAAGGTCCGATGAACGTCACCCTCCCCCCCGGCTACGCCGCTTTCCGCTCCGCTTACCAGGCAGGGCGCGGCAGCCTGGTGTGGCGATGTGGCGTGGCGGACCTGGAAACGCCGGTCGCCGCCTTCCTGAAGCTCGCGCATGACCGCCCCAATGCCTTCCTGCTGGAGAGTGTGGAGGGCGGAGCGGCGCGCGGACGCTACTCGATCATCGGCATGCAGCCGGACCTGATCTGGCGCTGCCGTAACGGCCAGGCCGAGGTGAACCGGCATGCCCTGTCGGCGCCACATGCTTTCGTGGCGGAGACACGGGGGGCGCTGGAGAGCCTCCGTGCCCTGATCGCCGAGACCAGGCTGGAGGTGCCGCCGCATCTGCCGCCGATGTCGGGCGGGCTGGTCGGCTACCTGGGCTACGACATGGTCCGGCTGATGGAGAAGCTGCCGGAGAAGAATCGCGACGAGATCGGCGTGCCCGACGCGCTGATGCTGCGCCCGACGCTGTTCGCCATCTTCGACAACGTCAACGACGAGCTGACCCTGGTGGCGCCGATCTACCCGCAGGCCGACATCTCGGCCGAGGCGGCGTGGGTGGCGGCGCAGGCGCGGCTGGCCGAGGCAGATGCCGCCCTGGAACGCCCGCTTCCCCACCCGGCGCCGCCGGTGATGCTGCCGGACCTGGCCGAACCGGAGTCCAATTTCTCGAAGCCGGATTTCCTGACGACGGTCGACCGCTGCAAGGAGTACATCGCCGCCGGTGATGCGTTCCAGATCGTTATCAGCCAGCGCTTCTCGACCCCGTTCGCCTTGCCGCCATTCTCGCTGTATCGCGCGCTGCGGCGGATCAACCCCGCGCCCTTCCTGTTCTTCCTGAACTTCGAAGGGTTCTCCGTGGTCGGCTCCAGCCCGGAAGTGCTGGTGCGACTGCGCGATGGCGTGGTGACGATCCGCCCGCTGGCCGGGACACGGCGGCGTGGCGCGACCTATGAGGAAGACCAGGCGCTGGAAGCGGAGCTGCTGGCCGATCCAAAGGAGCGGGCGGAGCATCTGATGCTGCTCGACCTGGGCCGCAACGATGTCGGGCGGGTGGCGGCACTGGGGTCGGTCAAGGTGACGGAGAGCTTCGTCATCGAGCGGTTCAGCCACGTGATGCACATCTCCTCCAATGTCGAAGGCCGGCTGGCCGAGGGGCTGGACGCGCTGGATGCGCTGGTCGGCGGTTTCCCTGCCGGCACCTTGTCGGGTGCGCCAAAAGTGCGGGCGATGGAGATCATCGAGGAAATGGAACCGACCCGGAGAAACATCTACGCCGGCTGCATCGGCTACTTCGCCGCCAACGGCACCATGGACACCTGCATCGGGTTGCGCACCGCCCTGGTGAAGGACGGCGTGATGTACGTCCAGGCTGGCGCAGGGATCGTCGCCGATTCGGTTCCGGACGCGGAATACGAGGAGTGCCATCAGAAGGCGCGCGCCCTGGTGCGTGCGGCGGAGGAGGCGGTGCGCTTCGCTGCGGGAAAATCGGGCGGCAACAGCGTGGGATGATAGCGCTCGCGAGCGCGGCCGATGTCGTTGCGGGAAGACAGTCACCGGGAACGTGACCCGGTGCGGCAAATCGCAGGCCGTTATGGTGCGAGCAACGTCCAGCTGTTCGGTTTCACCGGCGACGAAAACCATTGTGTTTCGTAATCGATTGATCCGCGGCTATTTGAGCATCGACCGCGTGCTGGTCCGGGACGTGATCGAGAACGACCTGCCACCAGTGAAAGCGGCAGTGGAGCGGATGTTGTCGCAGGCCCGGCAGTAGCAGACACGACGTCGGGGGCTTCAGCCTGCCTCGGGCGATGGCCGGACTGAATCCGCGGAGCGGCGTGGCGCCCGCCTCCGCATATTGCCCCAACCGCATTGCCAGCCCGGCTGCCCGCCCGCATTGTTCTGCGGATCACGACAGGACGGACGGCAATGGACGAAGACTTCCGCCAGGCGGCGCTCGACTACCACCGCCTGCCGCGGCCGGGAAAGCTCACGGTCGAACCCACCAAGCGCATGGCGACCCAGCGCGACCTGGCGCTCGCCTACTCGCCCGGCGTTGCCGCCGCCTGCGAGGCGATCCAGGCCGACCCCGACACCGCCCGCGACTACACCGTCCGTGGCAACCTGGTCGCCGTCATCTCCAACGGCACTGCCGTGTTGGGCCTCGGCAATATCGGCGCCCTCGCGGGTAAGCCGGTGATGGAGGGCAAGGCGGCCCTGTTCAAGAAATTCGCCGGCATCGACGTGTTCGACATCGAGGTGGATGCGGTCGATCCGAAGCATTTCTGCGACGTGGTTGCGGCGCTGGAACCCACCTTCGGCGCGATCAACCTGGAGGACATCAAGGCGCCCGAGTGCTTCGCCATCGAGGCCGAATTGCGGTCGCGGATGAAGATCCCGGTGTTCCACGACGACCAGCATGGCACCGCCATCACGGTCGCCGCCGCGGTGCGCAACGGCCTGCTGCTGCAGGGCAAGTCGCTGTCCGACGCGCGGCTGGTCACCTCGGGTGCCGGCGCCGCAGCCCTGGCTTGCGTCGATCTGCTGGTCTCCATGGGGTTGCGGGTCGAGAACGTCACGCTGACCGACATCAACGGCGTGGTGCGCGCCAACCGGCCCGGCATGCTGCCGAACATGGCGCGCTACGCCCGCGACACGAATGCCGGCACGCTGGCGGAGGTGCTGGTTGGGGCCGACATCTTCCTGGGTTTGTCGGCACCGCGGGTGTTGAAGCCGGAATGGCTGCCACGCATGGCGGAAAAGCCGTTCATCCTGGCGCTCGCCAATCCCGAACCGGAGATCGTGCCCGACCTGGCCCGTGCCGCTCGGCCCGATGCGATCATCGCCACCGGGCGCAGCGACTATCCCAACCAGGTCAACAACGTGCTGTGCTTTCCGTTCATCTTCCGCGGTGCACTGGACGTCTCGGCAACCACGATCAACGAGGCGATGCAGATCGCGGCGGTGGAGGCGATCGCCGGCCTGGCCCGCATGGAAGCAAGCGAGGTGGTGGCCGCGGCCTATGGCGGCACCGCGCCGGTGTTCGGCCCGGACTACATCATTCCCAAGCCGTTCGATCCGCGGCTGATCCTGGAAGTCGCGCCGGCAGTGGCGCGCGCCGCCATGGAAAGCGGCGTGGCGCGCCGGCCGATCGAGGATTTCCCGGCCTATCGCCGCGACCTGGAGCGGTTCGTGTTCCGCTCCGGCCAGTTGATGCGGCCGGTGTTCGAGGCCGCGAAACAGTCGCCGCGCCGCATCGTCTATGCCGAGGGCGAGGACGAACGCGTGCTGCGGGCCGCCCAGATGCTGGTGGATGACGGCATCGCGCATCCGATCCTGCTGGGTCGACGCGCCGTGATCGAGGCCAAGGTGCGCGAGATGGGGCTGCGCATCGACCTGACTAAAACCGTGCAGGTGCTGGACCCGGTGCTGGATACCGATGTGTTCGCGCCTCTGGTACCGGAGTACCAGCGCCTCGCCGGCCGCCGCGGTACTCCGCCCGAGGCAGCAGCTCGGCGGGTGCCTACCCGCGCCTCGGTCGCGGCGGCGATGCTTCTGCATGCCGGCCTGGCAGACGCGGCGATCTGTGGCGGCACCGGCAATTGGTGGCGGCAGATGCAGTACGTGCTGCCAATCATCCCGCGTCGGCCGGAGGTGAACCGGGTCTATGCGCTGTCCTGCCTGATCCTGCCGGCTGGCGTGCTGTTCCTGTGCGACACCTACATGGTGGTCGATCCGACCGCCGAGCAGATCACCGAGATGACGCTGCTGGCCGCCGAGGCGGTGCGTGGATTCGGTATCACCCCGAAAGCCGCGATGCTGTCGCATTCCAGTTTCGGCGCCAGCGACAGCGAATCCGCACGCAAGATGCGCCGTGCGCTGGGGATGATCCGCGATCGGGATCCCGAACTGGAGATCGACGGTGAAATGCATGCCGATGCGGCGCTGGTGGAGGACATCCGGACTCGCGCCGTCCCCGATTCGCGGCTGGTCGGTTCGGCGAACCTGCTGATCATGCCCGGCCTGGATGCCGCCAATATTTCGTTCAATCTGTTGAAGGCGGCGGCGGACGGGCTGCCGGTGGGGCCGATTCTGCTGGGCATGTCGCGGCCGATCCACGTGCTGGTGCCCAGCGTCACCGCCCGCGGCATCGTCAACCTAAGTGCGCTCGCGGTGCTGCAGGCGCAGTCCACCTGACACTGCGACCGGCATCGGAGATTCGCCGGGCGCGATTGTATCGATTGGCCGTGGGCCGTGACGATGCGCGAGCCGGCCTACGCCACCCCGCGCTGATGCTGACATGCGATCTTTGTCTATCCCGCCTCGGCAGCGCATACCCGCACGCCGGCTGTGCCTAGCCGCTCCTGGCGAGGCCTGCGCCCAAGGTGCGTCAAATAGAGCAAAACGCGGAATGCAACGATAGCCGCTGACCCACCGTACAGCGTCCTGCCGGACGCAGGCCCGCCACGATGAGGCGCCCCGACCGGCGCGGCTCCATCTGTCGGCCTCGGACCACCAAAGGGTCTTGGCCGGCTGTCGTTCCGTCAACCAACTCCGCCTGCCTTCGATCCCGGGCAACCTATCGCTTCGTGTGTCTGCACACGGCACCACAGATGTGCAAAGGGCCGCGCCTGCCAGCGCGGCCCCTCGCCATTGAACCCAGTCGAACGCGCTATGCGGTGTGCCAGTGGAACTGCTGCGGCTTGCGGCCCGCCGCGTGGTGCAGTTTCACGTTCACCAGCGCCGGCCCGTCATAGGCCATCGCCGCATCCAGCGCGGCACGCAGGTCCTTCGGGTCGTCGACGTAGAAGCCCTTGCCGCCGAACGCCTCCATGACCTTCTCATATCCGGAGCCGATCGCCATCACGCGCGGTGGCAATTTGCTGCGGTCCTCCGGGAATTCTTCCATGCCGCCGCCGATGCCGCCATTGTTCAGCACGATGATCTTGACCGGCAGCTTGTAGCGGCACGCCGTCTCGATCTCCATGCCGGAGAAGCCGATCGCCGCATCACCAAACACCGAAACGATCGGCCGGTCCGGATGCGCCACCGCTGCGGCGATGGTGAAGCCCATGCCGATGCCCATGGTGCCGTAGGTGCCGGCATCCAGGCGCAGCCGTGCGTTCTTGTTCGGCATCTGAGTGCGGCCGATATCCATCGTGTTGGCGCCCTCGCCGATGATCACGGCGTTATCCGGCAACCAGGCACTGATGTCCTTGAATGCGCGGTAGTAATTGGTCGGCGCCGAGTTGTCGTCGATCATCGGCTGGACCTGCTTCGCGTTCGCCGCGGACTTCTCGGCAATCGCCTTATGCCAGGGCGTGTCCTTCGGATAGAACCACTGCCGGCTCTCCAGCGCCTTGTTCAACTGCCCGACAATCGCCTTGCCGTCGCCCACCAGCGCCACTTCCGCCGGCACATTCTGGCTGATCGCCTCGGGCGAGATGTCGAGCTGAACGATGCGCACCTTCTTGTTGAACCGCGGCGGCATGCCGAAATGCATGATCCAGTTGAGCCGCGCGCCCATCAGGAAAATCACATCGGCTTCCTGCAGCACATGGCTGCGCGCCGCACCGACCGACAGCGGATGGTTGTCGTCCATCACGCCCTTGCCCATCGGCGAGGCGAGGAACGGCAGCTGCGTGCGTTCGATGAAGGCCCGCACTTCCTCTTCCGCGCGCGACCAGCCCATGCCCTTGCCGACGATGACCAGCGGCTTCTCGGCCGATTCCAGCGCGTTCAGCGCCTTGTCGACGTCCTCCGGCATCGCACAGAAGCGCGGCGGATCGGCGACCGTCGCGGCCTCGAACACCTTGTCCTCCTCGACTTCGCCCAGGATGATGTCGTCGGGCATGTCCAGGTAGCAGGCGCCGGGGCGGCCATAGATCGAGTTGCGCACTGCCATCTCGACGTAGAAGGGAATGCGGTGCACGTGCTCCACCGCGTGAGCGAACTTGCAGAACGGGGTGGCGATCTGCACCTGCCGCTCCTCCTGGAACGCGCCCATGCCGTTCTGATACGTGGGGGAGGCGCCGCCGATCAGGATCATCGGCCAGCAGTTCTGCTGCGCGTTGGCCAAGCCAGCCAAGCCGTGCACCACGCCCGGACCCGAAACGACCAGGCAGGCACCGGGGCGGCCGGTCAGGTAGCCGACGGCCTGCGCGGCGTAAGATGCCGACTGCTCGTTGCGCATGCCGTAATAGGCGATGCCTTCCTTCTGCGCTGCGGCGGCGATCGGTCCCACCGGAAATCCGACGATGCCGAACATATACTCCACGCCCTGTTGCTTCAGGCTGCGTGCCATCAAAGTCGCGCCATCAATTTTGGCCATTGTTTCCCCCACTCGGCTGCTGGGTCCAACGCTGGACGATCCGCGCCGGGCCGTCAAATATCAAGCCGTATCGCCCGAGAGTCCGTTGCGTGGAAATAATGGAACTCCCATTCAACCGACCGCTGCCCGCAGCTTGGATGCCGGGTCGGGCACCGCCTGACGGCCGGCCTCGAACAGTTCCGACAGGAACTCCGCCTCACCGTTGAACTTCGAGGAAATCGGCAGATCCAGCAGAGCCAGATCGGCGTCGTAGCTGGTGAGCCGCACGGCGTGCGGCAGTGCGGCCAGTTCCGCAGCCAACACGTTGTGGCAGGCAATCTCATTCAGCCGGTTGGTGATCTCCATTGGCGTGGACGGCACACCTGGCCGACGGGCCGGCTGCGCACGGATCAGAACCAGCTGGTCAGGCAGGTCGGGTTGCAGCAGCGGCCCCAGCGGCGGATTGCCGGCATAGCCGCCATCCCAATAGGCACGACCGTCGATCTGCACCGCGGGAAACACGAAGGGCAGGCAGGCCGAGGCGAGCAGCACGTCCACCGTGATGGCAGCATTGTCGAACAGCACCGCCTGGCCGGTTGCCACGTCGGTGGCTGCGACCGTCAATCGCGGTGCAGTCGGATCGGTGAGCAGATCAGGCTCCAGCAGCCCGAGCAGCAACGGGCGGAGCGGGTTGTGGCCGAACGGATTGAGCTGGGCGGGCGCGAACAGCCGCATTGCCATTTCCCACCCGCGCCAGGCCAGTGAGTTGGACAGGTCCCAGCCCCAAAGCCAGCGCTCCAACGGGCCGTTCTGCAGCAGGCTGAACTGGTGGGCCTGGGCAAGCCGGTGCCACAGTCTTCGCATCTCGGCTCGCGCGCCGTCGGCGCCGCCGCGGACCAGTCCCTGCACCAGCAGCGTGCCGAGGATGGCGCCGGAGGATACGCCGCAGATGCGATCCGGCCACAGCCCGTCCTCCAGCAGTCGGTCGAGGACACCCCAGGTGAAGGCGCCGTGGGCGCCGCCGCCTTGCAATGCGAGGGCCGTGGCGGTGCCGGCCTGAGTTGTGAAAGATTTCGTCATGCCGTCAAAATGGCGGGATGACACCGCAGCGGCAATGCGTGATCGCGGCCCGTCTGGACTTGAGCCGTTGCCACCCGCCAACAACAGACAAGAAGACCCGTCCCCGCGCCGGTCAACCAGATGCCGACAGGCTCCGCGGCGTGCGGTCGTCTGGTGCGCGCCGGGTCAGCGCCCCTCGCGCCGCCAGGCCAGCACCATCAGACCCAGCAGCAGCGGCAACGCGGCCCAGGACGGCAGCAGGGTCAGCGCCGCGATGCCGGTCACCACGTGGTCGTGACGGCGCTCCAGCCCGATCCAGGAACTGCCGGTCGCGCTGCGCCCCGGCTCGGTCCGCCGCAGCTCGGGAATGTCGGGGGAGACCGCACTGCCCAGCCAATGCACCCCACCGCCGGACACCCGCGCCAGCTGCGCCACCACGCCCGCCGTGGCGCGCAGGTCCGCGATCTCCTGCGGATTGGCGGCACCGGCCGCGGCATAGGCCGATCGGGTGCCATCGCTCGCCTGCCACACCCCTGGCGTGGTGGCCGGCAAGGTGGCGGTGGACCGGCCCGGCCCGGTCGTCGTCAATGGCAGCTTGCGGGTCTGGCCATCCGGATCGATGACCGTCACCTCGCCCGGCGGTGTCGGATCGGTCGAGCGTCGTTCGATCGTCAGCCTGCCTTCCGCCACATGGGCGAACAGCGCGTTTTCCTCCAGCGCCGGTTCCTGCATCAGCCAGTGCGCCACCCGTCGCAGCAATTCGGCTTGCGGCCCGCCACCCTGATGGCCGCGCGACCACAGCCAGATCTGGTCCGACAGCAGCAGGGCGACGCGCCCCTTGCCGACCCGGTCCAGCGCCAGCAGGGGTTGGCCATCCGGGGTTTGCATCAGCACTTCGCCACGCACATCGCGCGGGACGATGTGGCGATACCAGGAGCCCCAGGCCGGCGAAGCGTTCGGGCTGTCGGGCGGATTGGCGCCTGGCAGCTCCTCGGTCACCGGATGACGCTGGCCCAGATCGAGTGATCCGGGGCCGAAACCGTCCATCCGCCACGGCGTTGAACCGCGCCGGCGCGCCAGGCAGCACCTCACCCAGCGGCGTCGCGGCCAGGCTGGCGGAGCCGGAGATACTCCGGCCCGACACTCAGCAGCAGGGCGCCGCCCTGGCGCACTCGTTCGGCGATGTTGGCGATGTAGGGCAGCGGCAGCAGGCCGCGATTCTGGAACCGGTCCAGGATGATCAGGTCGAACTCGCCGATCTTGTCCAGAAACAGTTCGCGCACCGGGAAGGCGATCAGCGCCAGCTCGTTCAGCGGGGTCAGGTCGTCCTTTTCCGGCGGACGCAGGATGGTGAAATGCACCAGATCCACCGAGGGATCGGCTTTCAGCAGCCGCCGCCAGGTGCGCTCGCCGGGGTGCGGCTCGCCGGAAATCAGCAGCACGCGCAGCCGGTCGCGCACGCCGTTGATCTCCACCACGGCGCGGTTGTTCAGCGTGGAGACCTCACCCGGCAGCGGATTGGCGGACAGCTCCACCACGGTGGGACCGGATCGCGTGATCGGCACGCTCGATGCGCTGTTCGCGGCCGATCGGCACGCTGTCGACCCGCGGCGGCTCGCCGTCGCGGCGGATGGTCAGGTCGGCCGAACCGGTCGGATGCGATACGCCGAGATCCTCGATGGCCACCCGTAAGCGTGACCGATTTGCCGACGATGCCGTAGCTGGGCGCCTCCATCACGCGCAGCCGGCGGTCGGTCTCCTCGCCCTTGGCGGGGATCAGCACGTTGAGCGGCGCACCGCCGGGCGGCGTGTCTCGGCAGGTCGTGGATCTGTCCGTCGGTGATCGCGATCGTGCCGGCCAGGCGGGCGCGGGGAATGTCGGCCAAGGCGCGGTCGATCGCGGCGAACAGCCGCGTGCCGACTGTCGCCGCTCTCCGGCACGGTGACGGTACGCAGCTCGAGGCCGGGCAACTTCGCCGCCTGCGCCGGCGATGGCGTCGCGCGCCGCATCCGCCAGCCGGGCGCGGTCGCCGATCTGCATCGAGTCGGAGTGGTCCACCACCAGCAGCCCGATATCGGGCAGACCTTGCCGGGTTTCCTGCACCAGCCGCGGACCGGCGAGCCAAGCCAGCAGGACGGCGAAGGCGGCGAGGCGCAACAGCGTGCCGCGCGCCCGTCGCCAGGCTGCCAGGCCGACGACCAGGGCGGCGATCACGCCAAGCACGGCGATGATCCAGACCGGCAGCAACGGGTCGAAGCGCAGCGCGGCGATGGCCTGTTCCGGATGCATCACTGGCCGAGCCTCTGGAGGATGGCCGGCACGTGCACCTGGTCGCCCTTGTAGTTGCCGGTCAGCGCGTACATCACGAGGTTCACCCCAAACCGGTAGGCCAGCGTGCGCTGCCGTACGCCGCCGGGGATCACGGCGTAGGGGTTATGACCCGATGGCGTCGATCGCCCAGGCCGCGGCCCAGTCGTTGCCGCCGATGATCACCGGGCTGACGCTGTCGTTGGCGCGGTCCTGATCGCGCTGCACCCAGACCGTGTCCCCGGTATAGCGACCGGGAAAGTCCTGCAGCAGATAGAACGCGCGCGCCAGCACGTGCTCGGTGGTCAGCGGCGCCAGAGGCGGGATCACCAGTCCCTGCGCCACGCGGCGCAATGCCGCGTCGGTGCCCGGGGGCAAAGCCGGCACCGGAGCCGGAATCGCGGGTATCGATCAGGATGATGCCGCCGCGGCTCATGTATTCGTTCAGCGCTGCGGCCTGGCCGGGCGCCAGTCCGGGTGCGTCCGCGGTGATCGGCCAGTAGAGCAGCGGATAGAAGCTGAGGTCGGTCTTGCCGGGCTCCACCGCGTCCGGCTCCACCAGCGTCGCCGCGGTCCGGCGGTTGACGTATTCCGACAATCCTTCCAGGCCGGCCTTCGACACCGCATCCACCTGCGGGTCGCCGGTGACGATATAGGCCAGCCGCGTCGCGAGGGCGGGGTTGGGATCGGTGTCCAGCGCCGCTGCGCCTGTGGCGCGGCCACCGAGCAGGGCCAACAGCACGGCCGCTGCGGCAACCCGCGGCCGCAGCAGCCCCCGCAAGGCCAGGGCGATCAGCAGGTCAATCGCCAGCAGCAGCACCGCAACGGCCAGCAGTGGCGGACCCAGCGCCCGTTCCGGGACCGTCGCGGTCAGTTGCTCGACATGGGCCCCGCTGATCAGCGGCGCGGCCTCTGGCGCCGGCAGCGCGCCACCCAGATTGAGTGCGCGCCGACCGTTCTCGGGACCATACAATCCCGGGCGGGTGTCTGGGGCGAAATCACCGTCTTGCCGAATTCATCCGCGGGGAGGCCGGTCGCGGACTGCGGTGGGGCGGGTCAGCAGGCCAAACCCGTTCAAGCGTTTCCGCCGGCGACAACACGGTATGGCCGGCCTCGGTCGCGACGCCGACCGACAACGCCACCAGCCGTCGCAGCATGTTCACCATCAGGCCGGAGAGCGGCAGGTTCGACCAGTCGGCATTGGCGGTGACGTGAAACAGCACGATGCGGCCGGCGCCCCTGGTGGCCTCGGTGACCAGCGGTGTGCCGTCCGCCAGCGCCGCCCAGGTATGCGCCGCGAGGTCCGCGCTCGGCTCCGCCAGCACCTGGCGATTGACCCGAACATCGTCGGCGACCTCCAATCCGGCGAACGGCGATGCAGCGGGAAATGGCGCCAGCCCGGCCGGCTCGCTCCAGGACAGCGCGCCGCCCAGCTGGCGATCGCCGCCCAGCAGCTTCACCGGCATCAGCGGATCCGATTCTCGCCGATCGGCTGTTCGGCGGTGCGGGGGCCGGCAAAGCGGATCAGCAATCCGCCTTTCTCCACCCAATGGGTCACCGCATCGCGGTCTGCGCCTGACGGCAATGGCCGGTCCGCCAGCACCAGCACGGACAGATCGCGCTTCAACAGCGTGGCGATATCCGCCTCGCGCAGTTCGGTGAACGGCTGCAGCGCGCGCCGCAGATAGTAGAGCGACCCCACGAACGGCGTATCCGCGGCGGCAAGGTCGCCGGCGACCAGCCCGACCGGCCGGCGACGCCACCGCTCATCCAGCAGCACCACCGAGCCGGCAGAAGGCGGACCCTCCAACACCAGGCGCGCCAGGCGGTTGCGTATCTCCGGCGGCAGCACGATCCCGGAGGCACCGGTCGTGGCGCCGGCCGGCAGCTCGATCGTAGTGCGGGCCAGGCTGCGGCCATCGCCGCTTTGGGCCAGGACGACCGCACTGGTCGGCAGCGGTTGCGCCAGTTGCGCCAGGCGGACAACCAACCGATCCGCCTCGCTGTCGGGTGGCAGCAGGATACGAGGCGGCGTGGTGTCGCAGCACAATTCGGTCACGGCACCGGCGCCAGCCAGGGCATCGGCGAACCGGCTGAAATCCGGGCCATCCGTCAGCCCGTCGGCAATGTAGACCACGGCCGCGCCCGGTTGGTGCCAATCGCGCAGCGCGGTCGCGGCACCGGCGCGGTCGGCCGGCCAGGGTTCCGGACGCAGCGCAGCCAGCGCGGGCGCGCAGATCGGCTGACCGGCATCGCCGCGCTGACCTGCGGCGCCGCTCCACGTTCGTCCGGCGCGGTCGCCAGCAGCGCCGCCGAACGACCTGAACGCTCGCCGCGATCCAGCATCGAGTTGGCGGCTTCCATGCGCTTCGGCCAGTCGGCCGCGGACGCCCAGCCGTTATCCACCACCAGCAGCAGAGGCCCGCTGCCCGCAAACAGTGAGCCAGCATCCAGCACCGGTCGAGCCAGGGCCACGATGACCAATGTGGCGGCGGTCAGCCGCAGCGCCATCAGCCACCATGGCGTGCGGGCCGGGGTCTCCTCGGCGGCCTGCAGGCCCAGCAGCAGGCGGATCGCGGGGAAGCTCTCACTGCGCGGGGCCGGGGGTGTGACGCGCAGCAGCCACCAGAGCAGCGGCAGGGCGGGCAGGGCGAGCAGAGCCCAGGGCGCAGCGAAGATCATTTGGGACCCAGCGCGGTATACAAGGCGAGCAATGCAGCTTCCGGCGCATGATCGGTGCGGTGGATGCCGAAACCGAAACCCGCGGCCGAGCAGATTGCCGCCAACCCATCCTGCTGCGCCTTCAACCGGCTGGCATATTCAGCGCGGACCGTCTCGACGCGGGGAACGAGGGTTTCGCCATCGCGCTCCACGCCGCGGAACCGGATGCGGCCGGCATAAGGCAGCAAGGCCTCGGCCGGATCGAGCACCTGCATCAGGTAGCCGGTGGTCGGAATTGCGGCGAGCCGCCCGACCATGGCGTGGATGTCCTCCAGCGGGGACAAGAAATCGCCGAACAGCACGACACTGGCATGGCGTGGCAACGGCAGGGCGGGGGGCAGCCCGGTGGTGTCGTCCGCCATGCCGGCGAGATCCTCGGCCAGCCGATCCAGTCCGCCGCGTCCGGACAGCGGTCGGCCGCCGGGGCGCATCATCTGACACGCGTTCTCCGCCGCGCAGCAGCAGGGACGCGAGGGCCAGCAGCAGCAGGTCGGCGCGCTCGCGCTTTTCCACCGCGACGGCACGGGATCGCCATTGCATGGAGGCGCGACCCGTCGCGCCACAGGCAGATGGTCTGCGCGGCCTCCCATTCGGTTTCGCGGATGAACCAGCCGAACGGCACCGGCCGCCCGGATTTTGCCGATTGGCGCCAGTCGATGCGGCTGATCGGGTCGCCGGTGACGAAGCGGCGGAACTGCCAGAAGCTATCGCCCTGACCGACCCGCCTGCGGCCGTGCACGCCTTGGGCGACCGTGCTGGCCACACGTTCGGCGGCAACCAGCAGCGGCGGCAGGGTGGCGCCGAGCGCCTCGGCCCGCCTTGCGTCGGCGGGCGAGCTCATGTGTCGTCTCGTCGCAGTGCGGGAAAGCCGGTGGTCGTCGTCCGGTCGAGGGAAAGGACCTGGACGGCGTGTCGATGGGGCTGGCAACCGCGTCCAGGCGCGCGGTCCCCGGCCGCGATGCAGCGTGCCTGTGTGGGGACGTCACCCAAGCCTTGCCACCAGACGGTCGATCACGTCGCTCAATGCCACGCCATCGGCGCGGGCGGAGAAATTCAGCGCCATGCGATGGCGCAGCACCGGTCGCGCCAGGGCGACCACATCGTCGATACTCGGCGCCAGGCGTCCGTCCAGCAGGGCGCGGGCGCGGCAGGCCAGCATCAAGGCCTGGGCCGCGCGCGGACCGGGACCCCAGGCCACGTGGCGACGCACCGTCTCGTCCTCGGTGAGTTCGGGACGGCCACCGCGCACCAGCAGCAGGATCGCCTCCACCACTTTCTCGCCAACCGGAACGCGCCGGATCAATGCCTGGGCGGCCAGCAGGTCGTCCGGCGTCATCGCCTGGCTGGCGGCGGCATCGGTCGAGCCGGTGGTCGCCAGCAGCATGGTGCGTTCGGCCTCCAGCGCCGGATAGCCGACCACGATCTCCAGCAGGAAGCGATCGAGCTGGGCTTCCGGCAGCGGATAGGTGCCTTCCTGTTCGATCGGATTCTGCGTCGCCAGCACGTGGAACGGACGCGGCAGCCGGTGCTCCACACCGCCGATCGCCACCCGCTGCTCCTGCATCGCCTGCAGCAGAGCCGACTGGGTGCGTGGACTGGCGCGGTTGATCTCGTCGGCCATCAGCAACTGGCAGAACACCGGGCCCGGCACGAAGCGGAAGCTGCGGCGTCCCTCGGCTTCCTCCAGCACCTCGCTGCCGATGATGTCGGCCGGCATCAGGTCCGGGGTGAACTGCACGCGCTTGGTCGCCAGACCCAGCACGATGCCGAGGGTCTCGACCAGACGGCTTTTGCCCAGCCCGGGCACCCCCACCAGCAGCACATGGCCGCCGGACAGCAGCGTGATCAGAGTCTGGTCGATCACCTCATCCTGGCCGAAGATCACCTGACCGATGGCGGCGCGGACCCGCGCAACCTTGGCGCCGAGCGCCTCCACGTCCGCCAGGATGGCGGAGGGGTCCTGCGGGGCCGCCATTCCCGGGTTTGCCGCACCCTGTGGCACAGCCGCCATACCCACCGCCATCGTGTACTCGCTTTCCGAGATTTGGTCTCTCGCCGACATATAGGCACTTTCGCCCGGAGGGGGATGCTTCCTATATCGCATACCGATGAGTAATTTATCGGGCATTGGAGACGGATCCGTGAACGACGCCTGTTCACCAGCGCCGCTCGCCGCGGCGGCCGCCCGCAGCCAGCCCATGCGCGAATCGGTTGGTGTTCCGCTGCCTCTGGCGAAGACGCCGTCATCCCGGCCACGCCGCAAGCCGGTCGAGTGCGGCGACCTGCCGTTCCTGATACGTCGCGACGGGACCTGGTTATATCAGGGCAGCCCAATCTCTCGGAAGGAACTGGTCTGCCTGTTCGCCGGCGTGTTGCGGCGGGAGGCGGACGGGTCGTTCTGGTTGCAGACCCCGGCGGAGCGGGGCCGGATCGAAGTCGAGGACGCGCCCTTCGTGGCCGTCGAGCTGGACTGGAGCGGCGACGGACGGCAACAGATGCTGTCGTTTCGTACCAATGTCGATCATGTCATCACTGCCGGCCCGGACCACCCGATCCGTGTGGCGCATGATGTCCTGACCTGCGAGCCGACGCCCTATCTGCTGGTGCGTCCGGGAGCAGGCGCGGCGGCCATCGAGGCGCGCATCAATCGGGCGGTGTATTACGAGCTGGTGGCGCTGGCCGTGCCCGAGTGGGTTGGTTGCCGCCGCATGCTTGGCGTCTGGAGCTGCGGCAAGTTCTTCACGCTCGGGGAGCTGCCGCCGGGCGAAGAGTGAACGCCGCACAGCTTCGCACGCGCCTCGCTGAGATTGCCGCCGGGTCCCGCGACGGGGACGTAGTGCACGGCGACGACGTCCTCGGCGTGCTGGACGTTCCCCCGATTCCGGCCGCGGTGCTGGTCCCGGTCATTCTTGGCGACGCGCCGGGCATCCTGCTGACCAAGCGCAACGCTCATCTCAATAAACATGCCGGTCAGGTGAGTTTCCCGGGTGGCCGCATCGATGCCGATGAGACCGCGGAAGCCGCGGCACTGCGCGAGGCGGAGGAAGAGGTCGCGCTGGATCCCAGCCATGTCGAAGTGCTGGGGCGGATGGGCGACTATGTCACCGGCACCGGCTATCGCATCACGCCGGTTCTCGGGTTGCTGCCGCCCGGCCTGTCGCTGCAGCCGTCGCCCGAGGAAGTGGAGTCGGTGTTCGAATTGCCGATCGACGTGCTGCTGGACCCGCAGGCGCCGCAGCGCCAGCGCCAGCGCCATCACGTGCGTGGCATTTGGCGGGAATATTGGGTCTGGCCGCATCCCGAGCATTACATCTGGGGCGCCACCGCTGCGATCCTGGTGCATCTCGCGCAAAAGCTGCGGGCGATCGGCTAGCATCGGGGCGTTGCCCCCGACACTTGCCGCATCCCACCCCAGCTTCGCTCAATACCCTCCGGGCAGGGCCACCAGGGTTGGCCGATCCGGCAGGGTGGTGCGCGAGACCTGCCATATCGGCGAATCGCTCCGCCGGATGTCGTAATGGTCTCGCACCAGCTCGATGAAGCGATCCAGCACGTCTCGAGTGAAATAGTGCATCGGCAACACCACGCGCGGCTGAATCTGCTGCAGTACTGCCGCCATGTCGGCCTGGCTCATCGTATAGGCGCCATCGACCGGAGCCATCACCACGTCGACATGCCCCAAAGCGTCGATATCCTGCGGCTCCAGCAGATGGTGCAGATGCGACAGATGCGCGATGCACAGTCCGGCGCTTTCGAACACGAAGATCGAATTGCCATAGCGCTCGGTACCGCCCTGCCAGTCGCGAATGTTGGTCGGCAGGTTGGCGATGCGCAGGTCACGGACAACCAGGTCAATGCGCGGTGGCTCACCGGATTCGCTCCATCCGCGTAGCACATGGCGGATGCGCGGATCCGGGTGGTCCGTGTAGTGCGTGGAGTGCGCGTGGTTCATCGTTGCGATCTCGGGCGGATCGCTTGGCACGTTGAAGCCATTGTAGTCAGTCACCGCGGTGACGTGCTGCGGCGTTTCGATCAGGAAACTGGCATGGCCCAGGAAGGTGATGGTCAATACGGCCGGGTCGGCTGCGGTCAGCCAGACCCGTGGCGTCGCCTGCGCAATCGGCGAGCAGCCGGCCGCCATCGCCAGGCGCGGCAATAGCAGCAGCACCCCGAACAGCGCGACCAGCCGGCGCCACGCGATCCCGGGCGGCGACATCCCGTTACGCCACCAGCGCTTCTGGCACGGTTGGCCGGCCGTCCGACACGGTGGTACGGTGCATGTCGCGCTTCTGCGTCTCATCGTATTCCCGCGCGCGATGCATAGTGCAACGATTGTCCCACATCACCAGGTCGCCGACTCGCCAGCGATGCGTGTGGACGAACTCACGCTGCGTGGCGTGCTCCATCAAATCCATCAGCAGGACGCGGGATTCCGGAACTTCCATGTCGCGGATGGCGCCGGCGTGGGAGGACAGGTACAGCGATTTGCGGCCGGAACCCGGATGGGTGCGGACCAGCACCTGCGGCACCGGCGCCATCTTCGCCAGTTCCTCCTCGGAATAATCGGTGAAGCCGATGCGCCCACGCGAAAACAACTGGGTGTGCTCGCAGATCATCCCGTCCAGGCGCTGCTGCATGGACTCGGGCAGGGCATCCCAGGCGGCACGCATGTCGGCGAACTGGGTTTCGCCGCCCCCATCCGGAATTGCACGGGCGGACAGCAGGGAAAACCGGGCCGGGATGCGCTTGAAGCTGCTGTCGGAGTGCCAGAGCCGGTTGCCGAGGGCATTCAACCGGCGGCGGTCGTATTTCGCCAGCACCTGATTCTGCTCATCCAGATTGGAAATGTCGGCGATGTGCACATCGAGACGCGGTGCCCAATCCTTGCGATAGGCACGCACCGTGGTCTCCAGCTCGCCGAAATTGCGGCTGAACGCCATCTGCTGCTCGTCGCTAATGAACTGGTCGTGGAATACCAGCACGGCGAACCGGTTGATCGCCGCTTCCAGCGCCGCCACCGTATCTGGATCCAGCTTCTGCCGCAGATCGACGCCGCCGACCTCGGCGACGAAGGACGGGTTCAGCGGCTGTACGGGGATTGTCATCGCTCGCTCCCTGACCAATGGCTCGCAGGATACCGAGCCATCGCCGGCCATGACAATCCGCCGGCGCGGTGCGCGCCGGGTGGGGACGATCGGCAGGCAGAACGTCTCGGTCCCGGGCGGCAGGCCAAGCTGGGTGGCATGGCGATTGCTGAGACCTTCCCGACTGACCTGGTGCCGCCGCGACAGCAGGCAGCGCCGATCCCGCCGCTGTAATGGGGAAGCAGAGAATTTGTCGTCGTCCTCTCCCGTCCGCCTCGCCGCCGATATCGGTGGCACCTTCACTGATATCGTCCTCGAATCCGGCGCCACGCGCCTCACCCGCAAGGTCCTGACGACGCCAGGCAGGCCGGAGGACGGCGTGCTCTCCGGTATCGACCTGGCGCTGAATGACGCCGGCCTGCATGTCTCCGACATCGACGTCTTCGTGCACGGCACCACGCTCGCGACCAACGCAATCATCGAGCGCCGGGGCGCGCGGACAGCGCTGATCGCCACCCAAGGCTTCCGGGACGTTCTGGAGATCGGCACCGAGAGCCGCTACGATCAGTACGACCTGACATTGGAAAAGCCGGTGCCGCTGGTGCCGCGGGCGCTGCGCTTCACCGTGCCGGAACGCATCGATGCGCGCGGGCGGGTGCAACTGAAACTGGACGAAGCGGCGTTCGACAGGTTGGTCGCCGATCTGCGCGCGGCCGGGGTGGAAAGCATCGCCATCGCCTTCCTGCATGCCTACGCCAATCCAACCCATGAACAACGCACCGCCACGCTGCTGAAAGCCGCACTCCCGGATGTCGCGCTCACCATGGCGCATGAGGTGTGCCCGGAAGTGCGCGAGTACGAGCGCACCTCGACCGCCGTTGCCAATGCCTATGTGCAGCCGCTGATGGCCGGCTATCTCGGCCGCATGGCCGCCGCGCTGCAGGAACGCCAGTACCGCGGCGCCACTTATCTGGTGACCTCCGGCGGCGGTCTGACCGCGCTGGATACCGCGCAGAAATTTCCGGTGCGGCTGGTGGAATCCGGCCCGGCGGGCGGGGCGATCTTCGCCGCGCAGGTCGCGCTGCGGGCGCTGGAGGACAAGGTGCTGTCCTTCGACATGGGCGGCACCACGGCGAAGATCTGCCTGATCGAAAAGGGCGAACCGGCCACGTCGCGTTTCTTCGAGGTCGATCGCACGGCCCGCTTCCTCAAAGGCTCCGGCCTGCCGGTGCGGGTGCCGGTGATCGAGATGGTGGAGATCGGCGCCGGCGGCGGCTCGATCGCGCAGGTGGACGCGTTGCAGCGGGTGACCGTGGGGCCGGAAAGCGCCTCCTCGGTGCCGGGCCCGGCCTGTTACGGGCTGGGCGGCCAGCGCCCCGCGGTGACCGACGCCGATGTGGCGCTTGGCCTGATCGAGCCGGAGGGCTTCGCCGGCGGCAGCATGACCCTGGACGTCGCCGCCTCCCGCACCGCCCTCGCGTCCGATATCGGCGACAAGCTCGGCCTGTCCGCAGAAATGGCCGCCTACGCCGTATATGAGATGGTCTGCGAGAACATGGCGAGTGCCGCGCGGGTGCACGCCGCCGAACGCGGCGCGGTGATCGGCCAGCACACCATGATCGCCTTTGGTGGCGCGGCGCCCTTGCACGCGGCCCGGGTGGCCGAGAAGGTCGGCGTGGCCCGCGTGGTGGTCCCGCCCAATGCCGGCGTCGGCTCCGCCGTCGGCTTCCTCGCCGCACCGGTTGCCTACGAAATCGTCCGCAGCCGCCCGGCACGGCTGGACGAAGGCTTCGACGCCGCCGACATCTCGGCGTTGTTCGAGGAGATGTCGGCCGCCGCCCGCGCGCTGGTGGAGCCAGGCGCCCGCGGCGCGCCCCTGTTAGAGCGCCGCGCCGCCTTCATGCGCTATGTCGGCCAGGGGCACGAGATCGTCGTCACCCTGCCCACGCGTCCGCTGGCAGCGACCGACCTGGCCGAACTGCGAGCCATCTTCGAGGCAGAATACGCCGCGCAATTCGCCCGTGCGATCCCGGCCGCGGCGATCGAGGTGATGAACTGGTCGGTGCTGGTGTCCACCGCGGCGGTGCGTCCGACACCGACTCCCGCCACCACGCCCTGCCCCGCGCCGGCACCGATCGGCCATCGTGCGGTGTTCGACGGTCGGGCCGAACGGGCGGTCGAGGTGCCGATCTACCAGCGCGAGGCGATGCGCCCTGGTGCCTGGGTGGCCGGCCCGGCGCTAATCGCGGAGGCGGAGACGACGACCTTCGTGGCCGCCGGCTTCGATGCCCGAATCGACGGCAGCTTGTGCATCGTGATGGAGCAAAAGGCAGCATGACCGGCGACGCAACGAATCCCTCCCCCGCTGCAACCGCACCTGCGCCAAAGCTCGGCGTCATCGAATTGCAGATCATGTGGAACCGGCTGATCGCCGTCGTCGGCGAGCAGGCGCAGGTGCTGATCCGCACCGCCTTCAGCCCGATCGTGCGCGAATGCGAGGACATCTCCGCCGGCATCTTCGACCTCAAAGGCCGCATGCTCGCCCAGGCGGTGACCGGCACGCCCGGCCATATCAACTCGATGGCGGAATCGGTGAAGCATTTCCTGCGTCACTTCCCGGTCGAGACGATGCAGGAGGGCGACGCCTACATCACCAACGACCCTTGGATGGGCACCGGCCACCTCAACGACTTCGTCATCACCACCCCGGCCTTCCACAAGGGCCGGCTGGTCGGCCTGTTCTCCTGCACCAGCCACCTGATGGACATTGGCGGCCTCGGCAACGGACCCGAAGGCACTGACGTGTTCATGGAGGGGTTGTACATCCCGATGCTGAAGCTGATCGACCACGACACGGTCAATGCCACGCTGATGGCGATGATCCGCGCCAACACGCGGCTGCCGGTCGATACCGAGGGCGACACCTACTCGCTGGCGGCCTGCAACGATGTCGGCGTGCGTGCGCTGTCCGCCATGATGGACGAGTTCGGCATCGACACGCTCGATCCGCTGGCCGAGTACATCATCGAACGCTCCTATGCCGCGGTGATGGCGGAGGTCGGCAAACTGCCGAAAGGGAGCTGGTCGTTCGACATGCAGGTGGACGGCTACGACCATCCGCTGACGCTGAAGGCGACGCTGACCGTGTCCGACAGCGGCATCCATGTGGACTATACCGGCACATCCGCAAAAGTCGGGCGCGGCATCAACGTGCCGCTGGCCTATACCACCGCCTATACCGTGTTCGGGCTGGGCTGCGTGATCGCGGCCAATATCCCGAACAATGCCGGCTCGCTGGCACCGCTGACGGTCTCCGCCCCGCCCGGCGCGATCCTGAACGCGCCCAAGCCCGCCGCGGTGTCGTCGCGCCATGTGCTGGGGCAGATGCTGCCGGACATGGTGTTCGGCTGCCTGCGCCAGGCGATTCCGGATCGCGTGCCGGCCGAGGGCACGTCCTGCATCTGGAACATCACCGTGCGCGGCCAGTGGCTGGAAAGCCGTGGTCCGAACTACGGCTATGCGCTGTCCATCACCACCAATGGCGGCACCGGCGGGCGCCCGGCGCAGGACGGGCTGTCCGCCACCGCCTACCCGTCCGGCGTGCACGGCACGCCGATCGAGATCGCCGAGATCCAGTCGCCGCTGATGTTCTGGCGCAAGGAGCTGCGGCCGGATTCCGCCGGCGCGGGACAGCATCGCGGCGGCCTCGGGCAGATCATGGAGATCGTCAACACCGACGATGCCCCGTTTGAATTGCTGGCCGCGTTCGACCGCATCGCCTTCCCGCCGCGCGGGCGCGATGGCGGCACCAATGGCACCGCCGGCTATGTCGGATTCGCCTCCGGCGCCACGCTGCGCGGCAAGGGCCTGCAGACCATCCCTCCCGGCGAAACGCTGGTGGTCATGACGCCGGGTGGCGGAGGGTTGGGCGATCCACGCCGGCGCGATCCGGCACGCAGCGCGGCAGACCTCCGCAACGGCCTGATCTCGCCCGCGGCCGCGGTCGAGTTCTACGGGGTTACCGTCGCCGCCGAATAGCGCCGAGACTGCTTTGCGTCCGATGCAAGGCGGCCTCGGCACAATCCAGACAACAACAGGGAGACTTTGCATGACCACTCGCCGCACATTGCTTGCCGCCACCGGGCTGGCTGCCCTGGGCATGCCGGCCCTGATCCGATCCGCCCGCGCCGCCATGAAGATCGACCTCGCCACCGTCTGGCCGGACGGCAACTTCCACACCAAGAACGCCCGTCGCTTCGCCGCGGAAGTTGCCAAGGCGACCGACAATGCGGTGGAGATCAACGTGCAGGCCGGCGGTGCGCTGGGCTTCAAGGGGCCGGAGATGCTGCGCGCGGTGCGCGACGGGCTGGTGCCGATGGGCGACATCCTCAACAACCAGCAGATCGGCGACGAGCCGACCATGGGGATCGAAAGCATCTCCTTCCTGGTCGGCTCGTTCGACGAGCTGAAGGTGCTGCAGAAGCACGAAGCGCCGAACTACGCCCGCATCGCCAAGAAGTACCAGCAGAAATTCCTCTACATCGTGCCGTGGCCCACCCAGTACATCCACCTCAAGACGCCGATCGCCAAGATCGACGACCTGCGCGGCGTGCGCATCCGCAGCGCCGACAAGACCACCGCCGATATGTGCAACCTGCTGGGCGCGGCCGGCACCATGATGCCCTGGGGCGAAGTGGTCCCCGCCCTTGCGTCCGGCCGCATCGAGGGCGTCTGCACCTCGGCGACGTCCGGCGTCGATGGCCGGTTCTGGGAGTTCCTGAAAATCTCCTACCGCACCAACCACACCATCTCCTGCCAGATCGTCAGCATCGGCGACGAGACCTGGGCCAAGATCTCGCCGGAGAACCAGAAGAAGATCGAGGCCCTGGCCAAGCAGTTGCAGCCGCAGTTCTGGGAGGTCTCCGCCAACGACGATGCCACCAGCGCCAAGCGGCTGACGGAGGGCGGCATGCAGGTGGTGGCGGTCGACCCCGCCATGATGGCCGAGATGCGCAAGCGGACCGCTTCGATGAAGGATGACTTCATCAAGCGCGTGCCCGACGCGAAGCCGATCATCGATGCCTACCTGAAAGACCTGGGGAGAGTATGAGCTCGGCCGGGCAGGCCCTGGCCGGGGAGGATGTCCCTGCCGCGCCTTCGGGCGTGGCAGGAGGCCTACTGCGCCTGTCTGATCGGATCGGGATGGCGAGTGGCGTGTTCGCGGTGCTGTGCCTGCTCGCCCTGCTGTTGCTGATCCTGGCCGAAGTGGGGGTGGGCCTGGTCGGCAAGCTGGTACCCTCCATGGCGACCGATATCAACGTGGCCTGGGAATACAGCTCCTACCTCATGGGGGCGGTGTTCATGTTCGGCGCCGCCGCAGGCTTACGCGCGGGATCGCATATCCGCGTCGGCGTGCTGCTGTCGCATGCCACCGGCGCCGCACGCTCTGCGCTGGAGGCAGCGTCCACTCTGGCCGGATTTGCGATCGCCGCCTTCCTGACCTGGTCGCTGTATGGCTTCACGGTCCGCGCGATTGCGACGGATCAACTTTCCAGCGGCAGCCTGACGCCGTTATGGATCCCCGACGTGGTGCTGACGCTGGGCGCCTCACTGCTGGCGCTGCAGATGGCAACCCGGCTGATCCGGCTCCTGCTCGGCCTGCCAACCGAGGATGCACGGCTGCGCACCGGGAGCGTCGGCGAATGACCGCCGTCATCGGCACGCTGTTCGCTGTCCTGTTCGGCACTTTGGCGGCTGGCGTCTGGGTCGGCATCGCGCTGATCGCCACCTCGCTCGCTCTGCTGTGGTCGTTCCGCACCCTGCCGCTGGACCGGCTGCTGGCGCAGTACACCTTCAACATCCTGACCACGCCGGAACTGGTCGCCCTGCCGCTGTTCATCCTGATGGGCGAGTTCCTGTTCCGCACCCGCCTATCGCGTGCTCTGTTTAACGGCCTCGCACCCTGGGCCGCGTTGCTGCCTGGACGCCTGCTGCACGTGAACGTGGTCGGCTGCACCATCTTCGCCGCCATCTCCGGCTCGTCGGCGGCGACCACCCAGGTGGTCGGACGCATCGCGCTGACCGAGCTGTTGAGCCGCGGCTACGACAAGCGGATCGCCATCGGCAGCCTGGCCGGGGCCGGGACCTTGGGCTTCCTGATCCCGCCGTCCAGCGTGATGATCATCTACGGCGTGCTGGCCGATGAATTGGTGCTGCGCCTGTTCACCGCAGGCTTTCTGCCCGGGGTTCTGCTGGCCGGCTGCTTCATGGCGTGGGTGATGATCCACACCACGCTGCGACCCGAGCTGCTGCCGCCGCGCTCGGTCGAAGAGCGCGAGATGACAATCGGCCAACGGGTCGCCGCGCTGAGCGAGCTGGCCCCGACCCTGTTCCTGATCCTGTGCGTGCTGGGCTCGATGTATGCCGGCCTGGCCACCCCGTCGGAAGCCGCGGCCGTCGGTGTGCTGGGTGCCGTGCTGGTCAGTGGCCTGCAAGGCGAGCTGAACTGGCCGACGCTGCGCGATGTCGGGCTCGGCGCGGCGCAGACCTGCGGCATGATCGGGCTGATCGTGCTGGGTGCGTCGATCCTCGGCAATGTCGCGGCGGTGATGGGCGTGCCGCATTATGTCGCCCAGACCGTCACCGCCTGGGGTCTGTCGCCGCTGGCGCTGATCGTTGCGCTGACCGCGCTGTACCTGGTGCTCGGCTGTTTCCTCGACGGCTTCTCGATGATCGTCATGACCCTGCCCGTGGTGCTGCCGCTGGTGAACGCCGCCGGCTTCGACAAGCTGTGGTTCGGCATCTACCTCGTGCTTGCGGTGGAGATGTCGCAGATCACCCCGCCGGTCGGCTTCAATCTGTTCGTCATCCAAGGGCTGACCCAGGAATCGCTCGGCCTGATAGCCCGCGTCACCCTGCCTTACCTGCTGATCATGAGCGCATTCGTGATGCTGCTCGCGCTGTTCCCCGGCATTGTCGCCATCGTGCCGCGCCTGCTGCTGGGGTAGTCGCCGGCCCGCCGCCCCCGCGCCACGCAGCGCGACCCGGCCGCCTGTCAGCACCATGCGACTTGCCGGGCCACCCGAACTTTGCCAATCGGGTCGGTGCTCACCATCGCTCGGGAGGGGGCACTGTGGTCGGCAACAGTCATTACGTCGTGTTCGCGTGTGCCGACCGGACATGCGCCTTGCGCCGCGAAGCCGTGCGGGAGCTGTTGCCACTGCCGAATCTCTGGCGCCCGCCAGGCGTCTCCGCCATCATGGCCGGCTTCATCAATCTGGGTGGCGCCGCGATCCCGGTGATTGCTCTGGCGCGGTTGTTCGGTCTCGACGCGGTAGAGGATGTATCGCTGCATGCCCATATCCTGCTGCTGAACACCAGCTCACCGGGGCCGACCATCGGTCTTCTGGTGGATCGCGTGCTGGATCTTGTCGCGATCGCGACGGATCGGCTGTTGCCGGTCGATGCAGCGGCCAGCTTGAACGGCTGCGTGGAGGCGGAACTGGAATGGCAAGGCGGCCTGGCGCACCTGCTTGCGGTCGATCGTATCCTGCTGGCGGAGGAGCGTGAGCGCCTCGCCGGCCTGACGCGGACCGTGCAGCGCCGCCTGGCCGAATGGCCGATGCCAGCCTGATGGCACGGCGGCTTGGACCGGCCTCCGTCTTCCTGCCCGATCAGGCGTTCTGGCGCATCAAGTCGCTATTGATCGAGCGCACCGGCCACTTCTTCTATGCCGACAAGGACACCCTGCTGTGGGAGCGGCTGCGTCAGCGCCTGCAGCAGACCGGCAGCCGCGACTGCGCGGAATACCTGCGACGATTGGCCGACCGGGAAACCGGCGACGCGGAATGGACGGCGCTGGAAGCCCAGATCACCATCGGTGAGACCTTCTTCTTCCGCTATCAGGAACAATTCGCTGCGCTGCAGGAAACCATCCTGCCAGCGATCATTGCGCAGAACCAGGAAAGCCGCCGCATCCGCATTTGGAGCGCCGGCTGCGCGACCGGCGCCGAACCCTATTCCGTCGCCATCCTGTTGCGCCGGCTGCTGGGGGAAGCGATCGGAACCTGGCGGATCAGCATCACCGGCACCGATCTGAATGAGCGCTTCCTCGCGGCCGCGCGCGAAGCCCGTTACGGAACCTGGGCGCTGCGTGCGCTGCGGAAGGAGGAAATCGAACGGGACTTCACTCCGGCGCCGGATGGACGGAGCTGGGTGCTGCGCCCGCTCCATCGCTCGATGGTGCGTTTCCATCGGCAGAACCTGCTGTCCCTGCTGTTCGATCGGGCGCCACTGGAGCTGACCGAGTTCGACCTGATCCTGTGCCGCAACGTGCTGATCTATTTCCATCCCGAGATCGTGGAGCCGCTGGTGCGCGCCCTCGCCGCGCGCCTGGTGCCGGATGGATGGCTGCTGCTCGGGCACGCGGAGTCGAACACGACGTTCGATCAGTTCCTCGCCCCGATCAACCTGCCGGGCGCCATCGCCTATCGCCCGCGGACCGCAGCGGACCGGCCCCCGTCATCCCTGTCCTGGTCGCTTACTCCGTCGCCGGCATGGCCCCCCACCATCCCGGAGTCTATGGCGGCCCCATCATCCCTGCCCTGGCCGGTCGCTCCACCGCCGGGATCGACCCCCGCCATCCCTGGGCCTGTGGCAACCCCGCCATCCCTGCCCTGGCCGGTCGCTCCGTCGCCGGGATCGATCCCCACCATCCCTGAGCCTGTGGCGACCCCGTCATCCCTACCCGAACCAACTCGCCGTGTCGGCACGACCCCGATGCCCGCGCTGTCACCTGATAAGGCCCCTGTGCCAACTGAGCCGCCCGACGCCGACGATGCGCTGGGCCAGGTGCGGGGCCGAGCAAATCTTGGCGATCTGGCGGGGGCGGAGCAGCTGTGCCAGGGGGCGCTGGCCGCCACACCGACCAGTCCTGAGCTGCATTTCTACCAGGGGCTGTTGGCGGAGGCACGGGGTGCGCACGATGCCGCCGAAGCGGGTTTCCGCCGGGCGATCTATCTCTATAACGACTTCGCCATGGCACATTACCATCTCGGCCTCTTGCTGATCGACCGCGGACGCAAGGCGGCGGGGCGCCGCTTCATTGCCAACGCCGCCCGGATCTGCGCCGCGCTGCCCGAAGCAGCACCGCTGACCGAAGGCGACGACATGACCGCCGGGGCCCTGCGCGACGTGGCGCGCGCCTGTCTCGGCGGTCTCCCGTCCGAACCGGACTGATCCGCGATGGAGCTGTCTCCCCGCGTCACGGCAGACGAAATCCGACTCCGGGCTGCACAGGAAACGTCCGGTGCGGCCCGTACTCAGCGTATCCTCGCGGAACGCACCCGCGCCCTGGCCGCGCGGCGTGCCACCGACCAAACCTCCGAGCCGAACGTCGGACACAGCATGATCTGCCAGGTGGGGACGGAGATCTATGCCATCGACATCACCCAGGTCGCGACTGTGCTGCCATTCACCGCCTATACGCCATTGCCCTCCGCACCGCCCGGCGTGCTAGGGCTGTTCGGCCGCAACGGCCGGATCTACAGCCTGATCGACCTTGGTTCGGCACTTGGTCTTCAGGCTCCGCAGGCCGCCGGCGGCCATCTGCTTCTGCTGCGTCATGGACCGCGGCGGATCGCATTGCGAGTGGACCGGGTGCTGGCCGTCGCACCGATCAGACGCACCGCCACATCGCCGTCGGGGCCCGGCCCGGTGGTCGGCCAGACCATCCTGCCGGCCGGCTCGGTCGATCCTGGCGAGACGGTCGCCAGCGTGCTGGATGTCGATCGATTGCTGCACGTCTTCCTCGCGTCGCCTGACCCGGGAAACTGACCTCAATGTCGCTCGCCAATCGCATTCTGCTCGCCTTCCTGATCAGCGCCGTGCTGCTGATCGCGCTCGGCGCCTACAGCGTCGATCGCATCGGCGTGGTGCGGGCCACGACGGACACCATCGTCACGCGCGATCTTGCGGCGTACCGCCATCTGGACCGCGTTCGCGACGCACAGAACGACCTCGGCGAAATTCGGCAAACCGTGGTGATACGCTTTCTTCAGCGCAGCGCCGGCCATGATGCGGGCTCGCCCGATGAGCAGATCGCGGTATGGACCCAGCAGGCGGCGGCAACCGAGACCGCATTGAGCGATGCCGAGGCAGCGCTGTCCGGGTTCGTCGACGTGGCCGCCAGTTCGGAGCGTGGCGATTCCTGGCTGAAGATTTCCCAGGCGCTGACCCGCGCCAAAACCCTGCTGCGGCAGATCCGCATCCAGAGCGATGCGCAGTTCCAGGCAATTCACGGCAACGACGTCAACGGCGTCCTGGGCAGGGAATCCGCGCTGCTGGCCAGCCGGGTGGAGTTCGACCGGCTCCTGTCCGACAGCGAGGACGTGCTGAACGGCGGCGTGTTGGCCGGACAGCGGCGTGCGGCGGACGTCTACGAGCAAAGCCGCGTGGCCATCGCGGTCGCATTGATCATCGCCATCGTCATCGGCCTGATCGCGACCGCCCTGATCCGACGCTCCATCGTTCGCCCGTTGGCTGCATTCATGGCCTTCGTCGAACGCGTCGGGCGCGGCGATCTCGCCGGCGAGGCCGCGGCGATCAGCCGCGACGAGATCGGCCAGCTCGGCCGCACCCTGAACGGCATGGTGGAAGGGTTGCGTCAACTGGCCCGGCAGAGCCGTGAGGCGACCGAGAACCTGAACGCCGCGACGGCAGAAATCCGCGCCTCCACCCAGGAGCAGGCGGCCAGTGTCGAGGAGCAACTGGCCGCGGTGCAGGAAACCGCCGCGACGGTGGATCAGATCACCCATTCCGGCTCGCAGATCGGCAAGCGCGCACAGGAGGTGATCGCGGCCGCACAGGCAACGGCGCAGACCAGCACCGCCGGCCTACGCGCGGTGGACGACACGGCGCGGGCCATGGATGCCATCCGCGAACAGGGCGAGGCGGTGGCCGCCAATATCGTGACGCTCAGCGAGAAGACCCAGGCGATCGGCGAGATCATCGCCACGGTGAACGACATCTCCGAGCGATCCCACCTGCTGGCGCTGAATGCCGCGATCGAGGCGGCCGCGGCTGGGGAAAGCGGTCGCTCCTTCGCGGTGGTCGCGTCGGAGATGAAGACGCTGGCGGATCAGGCCAAGGAGGCAACGGCGCAGGTGCGGTCGATCCTCGGTGACATCCAGCGCGGCATCAATGCCTCCGTCATGCTGACCGAGGAGGCGGTCAAACGCGTGGCTGCCGGCAAGCAGCGCACCGACACCACGCAGCGCACGATCGAGGAGATCACCAGCTCGATCCAGGAAAGCGTGCAGACCTTCCAGCAGATCGTCGCCTCCACCAACCAGCAGCAATTGGGCATCGAGCAGGTGATGGGTGCGCTGCAGAACATTCGTCAGGCCAGCCAGCAGACCGCCGCCGGCACGCGGCAGCTCGACACCGCCGCCGCCAATCTGAGCGGGTTATCGCAGCAGTTGCTGACCCTCGCGGAGCGTTACCGGGTTTGAGCGCAGCGCATTCCATGCCTGGGGCGTGACGGCGCGTGTCGGATTTCCGTCAGGAGCTGCTGGCCGCCTTCGACGTGGAGCACAAGGAGCACCTACAGGCGATCCGGCACGCGCTGGATGCTGCGGCAGCGGGTGCCGCAGTCGACGTGAAGGACGTATTCCGCCGCGCCCATTCGCTCAAGGGGGCGGCGCGTGCGGTCGATCTGCCGGTGGTGGAGGAGCTGGCGCACCGGCTGGAGACCCTGTTCGCGCAGGTGCTGGATCAGTCCTCCCAGCTCGACCATGCGACAATCGGCGTCGTCCAGCTCGGATTGGATGCGATCGAAGGCTACGTGGCGGCGCTGACGGTCGCCTCCGAGCCGCCCCCGCCACAGGCGGCACTGCAGGCGCTGAGCCGGCTGGTCGAGGCGTCCGGTCAGCTCGACCCGGATCCGAACGCGCCGATGCAGGACGGGACACCGGCAGAGGCCGCGGTGGACCTGCCCCCCGGCGCGCCGACCGAATACCTCCGGATTGCCGCGGCGCAGGTCGATCATCTTTCCGGTACGGTGCACGGTCTGACGGCGGAGCTACAACGCCAGGATGGGTTGCTGCTCGACCTGCAACGGCTGCAGGTGGAAGCGCGCGCACTGGGCCGGCATTGGGAGAATGTGCAACGCCAGGCCGGGATCAGCCTGCCCGACCGATCGGCCGGGACGTCGGAGCGCCCTGGCGTCGCGGCCCTGCGCCCGCTGGAAACCCAGCTCCGCCATTTCGATCGTGACCTGAAGTCACTGCTCCGCACAGTCATTTCATTGGCGCGTCAGCAGCGTGAAGCCAAATGGGAGCTCGAACAGGCTGCCCAGCAGGTGCGCGAAGGCGTCGAGCGTATCTCACTGGTGACGGCGGAGGTCATCTTCGGTTCGCTGGGGCGGATGGTGCGAGAGCTGGCGCGAGCCGAGGGACGGGAGGTGGATCTTCACCTGATCGGGTTGGATCTACAAGCCGATCGGCGGGTGCTGCAGACGCTGAAGGATCCGGTCATGCACCTGCTGCGGAACGCACTCGGCCACGCCGCGGAGACCGAACCGGAACGCATGGCGCGCGGCAAGCCGGCACGCCCGGAGATTGGCCTGGCCCTGGAATCCCGGGATGGGCGGCTGACAGTGCGCGTGTACGACGATGGCCCGGGCCCCGACCTGACGCGGATCGAGCAGGTCGCTGCGCAGCGGGGTCTCTTGCCGGTTCGGGACGGGGCGATGCCGCGATTGCTGCCCGACCAGCTTTTGTCCTTGGTGTTCGAACCCGGCTTTTCCACCGCTGCCGAGGTGGGGCGGTTGGCGGGGCGTGGCATGGGGTTGTCGGTGGTGGCGGAAGCGGCCCGCAGGCTGCGCGGCACCGCCATGATGCGGAGCCGGGCACCCTGGGGCACGGAAGTGGTGGTGTCCGTGCCGTTCTCCGCCGGACGCCAACCGGTGCTGCTGGTGGAGGCCGCGGGCCAAGTCTGCGGCCTGCCGAGCTACGGGGTCGACCGGCTGCTTCGGCTGTCCGCCACGATGTTATCGACGGTGGAAGGCGGCATCGTAACGCTATTGGCCATCAACGGCCAGGACCTGGTCGTGCCTGTGGTGCCATTGGCGGCGCTGACCGGAAGCTCCGATGCCGCGCTTCCGGTCGAGGGCGGCCTGGTGAAAGCCGTGCTGCTGCGCGGTCGCACCCGGCATTGCGCGGTCGCCGTGACCGAATTCCTCGACGTTCGCACCCTGCTGGTTGAGGAGGCGCAGGAGATCGGGCTGGACGATGATCTGGTCGCCGGCCTGGCGCTGCTGGAGGGCGACATGCCCACCCTGGTGCTGAGTCCGGAAGCGCTGGTGGAGCGCTGGGCCCGCGATAAGCGCCGCCTTGCCGCGTCCGGACTGGGGCTCACGCAGCCGACAACCCAGCGGCCGCAGGCCACCATCCTGGTGGTGGACGATTCGATCACCACGCGCTCATTGGAGAAGAGCATCCTGGAGGCGCAGGGGTATCGCGTCCTGCTGAGTGTGGACGGGTTGGATGCGCTGGAACGGCTGCGGGCCGGGGACGCGGTGATCGACCTCGTCGTCGCCGATATCGAAATGCCGCGGATGGACGGGTTCGCCCTGCTGCAGGCCATCAAGAACGATGCCCGTCTCGCCAGTCTGCCGGTGATCCTTATGACGTCGCGTGCCAGTCCCGAAGACGTCCGGCGCGGCCTGGAACTGGGCGCCGGCGGCTACATCACCAAGCAAAAATTCGACCAGCGCGAATTGTTGGCGATGATCGGTCAGATGCTGTGAACACGACGGACGCGGTGCGGACGCGGGTCTTGATCGTGGAGGACTCGCTGGTGATCCGCCAGTTACTGGCCCACATCATCAGCCGCGATCCTCGGCTGCAACTGGTCGGGGCGGTCAGCTCCGGCGAAGAGGCGTTGCAGGAGCTGCCGCGGCTCAGGCCGAACGTGATCTCGATGGACATCCGCCTGCCCGGCATGGACGGGCTGGAAGCGACACGGCGGATCATGTCGGAGATGCCGACCCCGATCGTGGTGATCGCGGACGCGGTGGAAGATTTGTCGTTGAAGATCTCGATGAACGCGCTGCGCTCGGGCGCCCTGTCGGTGGTGGAAAAGCCGGTGGGCACGACCAGCCGCCAATATGAGGCGATCGCCGACACGATCTGCACACAGCTATTCATCATGAGCCAGGTGCCGGTGATCCGGCGGCGCAGCATCGGCCCGCGCCAGGCCTCGGTGCGCGATCCACCGTCGGCCGGCCCGGTTGCACCGCTGAAGAACGTGGCGCGCCCGTCCATTATCGCCATGGCCGCGTCCACCGGCGGCCCCCCCGCCTTCGCCCGCCTGCTTGGCGCATTGCCGGCTGATTTCGCCGTGCCGATTCTGCTGGTGCAGCACATGGGCGCACCCTTCATGGAAGGATTCGCCTCCTGGCTGGACGGGCTGACCCCGTTACGGGTGGCGATTGCCCGCGATCGCGAGCTGCCGATCGACGGTCACGTGTATGTCGCGCCGGGGGACCGGCATTTGACGCTCTCGCCACAGGGGATGCTGCGCGTCGGCAGCGGGCCGCCGGTGTCGGGCCAGCGGCCGTCAGCGACCGTGTTGTTCCAGTCCATGGCCGCCACGGCAGGCGCCCAGGCGTGCGGCGTTCTGATGACCGGCATGGGGGAAGACGGCGCCGTGGGCCTCAGCGCGCTGCGCCGCGCCGGCGGCTTCACCATCACGGAGAGCGCGCACAGCGCGGTCGTGTATGGCATGCCGGCTGCGGCGGTGCGGCTGGGCGGCTCCAGCATCAGCCTGCCGATCGACCAGATTGCACCGCGCATTCTGCGTCTGATGGCGGAGGATGCGGCATGAGCATGACGACGCCGCAGGAGCCCAAGCTGCTGATCGTGGAAGATTCGGAAACCCAAGCGCTACAGATCCGGCGGTTGCTGGAGCAGAACGGGTTCCGGGTGGAGCGCGTCGCCACCGCCGAGGCGGCTCTGGAGAGCCTGAACAAGCGACTGCCCGATCTGGTGGTCGCCGACTACCACCTGCCCGGGATCAATGGCGACGAAATGTCACGCCAGATCCGTCTGAATGTGCGCACCCGCGCCCTGCCCGTGTTGATGCTGACCGAGGACCAGGAGCGGGACCGTGAACGCCACGGCCTGGAGAGCGGCGCCGACGCCTATATCGCCAAATCGGCCGATCAGGATCTGATCGTCCTGCGCATCAAGGCCTTGCTGCGCCAGCGCAGCCTTGAGCAACCGCATTCCCTCGCCGAGACCGACGGCGAGACCGCGCCGATCTTTCGTCGGGCGCGCATTCTGGTGGTGGACACCAGCGCGACCTATCGCGCCTATCTGGCAAATTTGCTGGCCCGCGATGGCACCACGGTCGAAAACGCTGCCGGCATGCCCGACGCGCTGCACGCCGTCAGCTCTGCCGACTGGGACTGTATTGTCGTTAACCTGCTTGGCACCGCCTTCGACGGCATCCGGCTTTGCGAGCAGCTCGATGGGCTGCGTTCCGGCGAAGCGCCCGGCAGTGAGGACCGCTACTTTCGCATCGTCGGACTCGGCAGCGATACCGAGGGCGGCAAGACGATGCTGGCGCGCGCGTTCAATGCCGGCGTGGATGATCTGATCCCGGTCACCACGGATGCCGAGGTGCTGACCGTGCGCATCCGCTCCGCCGTCCGGCGCAAGCTGTTGCAGGATGAGAACCGCCAGGCCGAACTGGAGAAGCGCCGCCGCGAGGTGGCCTTGGAGCGGGCGCGTGGCGAGGCCGCCGCTGCCGCCGCGAAAGCGGCCCTGGCCGAGGCGCTGGCACGGTCCAACGCCGAACTGGAAGACACCAACCGCAAGCTGCGGGATACCCACGCGAAACTGGTGCAGGCCGCGAAGATGGCCTCACTGGGCGAACTGGTGGCGGGAATAGCGCATGAAATCAACAACCCGCTCGCCTTCATCCTGGCCCATCAGGGAACCGTTCAGCATCTGTTGAGCGAGATCGAAGCCGGGCTGGCGCATGATCCGCGTCTCGCCGGTGCGGCAGCCAAGAGCCGCGACCGGCTGCAAGCGATGAATCTGGGTTTGAAACGGATTCAGAACCTGGTGCTGAACCTGCGCAAGTTCTCCAGAATGGAGGAGGAAGGCTTCCAGTTGGTCGACGTGCCGGAAGCGCTCGACACCGTGTTGGCGCTGCTGGTTCACAAGCTGGGCGACCGGATCGTGGTGGAGCGTCACTATCGCGGGGGCGGCCAATTGTTCTGCTCCCCGGCGTTGCTTAACCAGGTTGTGATGAACATCATCGGCAATGCCGCCGATGCGATCATGGGAGATGGGCGTATCATCATCGCCACGCATAGCGACGCCCAGACATACAGCATTGAGATCGAGGACAGCGGTCCCGGCATTCCGCCGGAGTATCGGGAACGCATCTTCGAACCATTCTTCACGACGAAGCCGGTTGGCGCCGGGACCGGCCTTGGCCTTGCCATCGCATATAATGTCGTGCAGGCCCATGGGGGCACGATATCCGTGGGCGGCAGCAGCGAAGGCGGAGCGTGTTTTTTGCTGAGGATTCCGATACGGACAGAACGATGAATGCTGATGCCATGGTGGCACATACCGCGCGGACCAGCTCCACGACCATCCTGATCGTCGATGACGAAGCAGAAATCCTGATTGCCCTGCAGGATCTGTTCGACGACGAATATCGTGTGCTGACCAGCACATCGCCCGCGGATGCCTTGGCGATCCTGCGCGATGAGCCGGATGTTGCCGTCATCATCTCCGACCAGCGCATGCCGGGCATGACGGGAGACGTCTTCCTGACGCATGCACGGCAGATCGTTGCGGCCGAGGCGCTGCTGCTGACCGGCTATGCTGATCTTGGCGCTGTCGTGTCGGCAGTCAATCAGGGCCGTATCGCCGGCTACGCCCATAAGCCTTGGGAACCCGCCGCACTCCGCAGCATGGTGGCAAACGCGACCGAACGCCGCCGCCTTGCGCAGGCGTTGGAGACCGAACACGCATTGTTGCACGGGTTGCTGGACCATGCGACCGACGCGCTGTCATTCAAGGATGTCGAGGGCCGCTTCATCCGACTGAACGAGGTGAAGGCGAGCAGCCTGAGCGCGACCGTGGCCGCGTGTCTCGGCCGGCACGAGCAGGATTTCCTGCCGCCGGAGCAGGCCGAGGCGATCGCGCGCGCGGAACAGGATGTCATCGCGCAGCGCCGATCTGCCGAGGCATTGGAGGAGCGTCCGGCTGCCAATGGCAGCACGAGCTGGCTGCAGGTCACCCGCACACCCATCCTCGATCCGGGTGGCAATGTCAGCCATATCGCGATCATTGAGCGGGACGTCACCGAGTACCGCCAGATGGAGACCCGCCTGCGCCAAGCGGACAAAATGCAGGCACTCGGGACCATGGCCGGCGGCGTCGCGCACGACTTCAACAATCTGCTCGCCGCCATCCTCGGCAGCCTGGAACTGGCCCAGCGGCTTGGAGTTCGGCAATCCGCGGCTGGAGCGGCTGTTGAACAACGCCGCGCTCGCCGCCAAACGCGGCAGTTCGTTGACGCAACGTCTGCTGAGCTTTACGCGGCAACGCGACCTGACGGTGCGGCTGGTGGATGCCAACCAGATCATTCGCGGCATGGAAGACCTGTTGCTGCGGACGCTGGGCGGCGTGGTGCAGGTGGAACAGCATTTGGCACAGGATGTCTGGCCGACCCTGGTTGATCCGGACCAGCTTGAGCTGGCCGTGCTCAATCTGGCGATCAATGCCCGCGATGCCATGCCGGAAGGCGGCATGCTGACACTGACCACGCGCAATATGCCGATTGCCCATGGTTCGAACGCGGAGATTTCCCCGGGCGATTACGTCGCGGTTTCGGTGCGCGATTCAGGCACGGGCATGTCGCCCGAAGTGCTGGCGCGGGTGTTCGAACCCTTCTTCACCACGAAGTCCACCGGCGAGGGGACGGGTCTCGGCCTGTCGATGGTCTATGGCTTCGCCCAACGGTCCGGGGGCGCCGTGCGGATCGAAAGCCGGTTGGACCGCGGCACCACAGTCGAAATGTTGCTGCCGCGTGCTTCGGCGGAGGAGCAGCCGGTGCCCGAGGCGGCACCCGTGCGGACGCATAGCCAGCGTCGCGTGCGCGTGCTGGTGGTTGATGACAATGCCGCGGTGCGTGACGTGACGGTCTCATTTCTGAGGGAACTCGGCCACACGGCGCTGGAAGCGAGTAGCGGGCAAGAGGCGTTCGGGCTGATCCAGCGCGACAATGCCATTGATCTGGTGATCGCCGATTTTGCCATGCCGGTGATGAACGGGACGGAGTTTGCCAGGCAGGCACGCAGCGTACGCCGTAGCCTGCCAATCCTGCTGGTAACCGGGCATGCCGATCGCGACTCAGTCCCGGATGAATTCCCGGTGCTGTACAAGCCATTCGACCAGGCCAGACTGGCCGCCGAGATTGCGCTGCTGACCGGCGATTGATCAGCAGCGGAAGGCGGGTCGCCGCTGCTATCCCGACTGACCGCCCGTCACGTCGATTGTCAATCCGGTGACGAAGTCCGCATCGGACGACGCCAGGAAGCAGATCACCTTCGCCTGGTCCGATGCCTCCGCAACCCGCCGCAGCGGCGTGCTTTCCAATTGAGCGGCCTGTGCCTCGGGCGACCGCTGGTTCCAATGCGGCCTGATGCGTTCCGTCAGTGTCAGGCTTGGCGCGATCGCATTCACATTGATGCCGAAAGGCCCAAGTTCGAATGACAGCTTGCGGGTGAACGCGATGATGCCGCCCTTCGCCGCCGCATAGGCACTGCCGCTGGCGACGCTCATGCCACGACCGGCGATCGAGGCAAGATTGACGATCTTGCCGTGCTTTTGCCGCTTCATCACCGGCACGACCGCATGGCTGAACAGGAACGTGCCGTTCAGATTGAAGTTGATGATACGTTGCCAGTCGTCCAGTGAATGCTCCTCGACCAGCGCCGAGGGTTTGGCAATGATCGTGCTGCCGCCGACCGCATTCACCAGAATGTCGATCCCGACATCCTTCGCGGTACGGGCGACCGCATCATCCACCTGCTCCTGATCCAACGCGTCGATACAGAAGCCGCGCGCCCGCCCACCTGTCATGTTCAGCGCTTCCACCGCCATGTCCAGGCGCCGCGGATCATTGTCCACGCCGACGATCACAGCACCCTCGGCCGACATGATCTCCGCCGTCGCGCGGCCGATTCCACTGCCCATTGCGGTGATAACCGCCACTTTGTCCTTGAAGCGCATTGTCGGCCCCTCCCGTGTTCAGCGGTTCAGTCGTGCCGCCTCCGCCATGACCGCGATCGCTTCCGGCTGGCGCGATCTTACCGTCAGGCCGGTGGCGCCGGATTCCTCCCAGGCCCGATAGCGTTGCCTGATGCGGGCGGGCGGCCCGACCAGCGACTTCAGATCTACCCAATCATCCGGCACCGCTGCGGCCGCTTCGTCCTTGCGATGGGCCAGATAAAGTTCCTGCACGCGATCCGCCGCATCGCCGAAACCGCGGCGTATCATCATGTCCTTGTGGAAGTTCTTGTCGCGGTGGCCCATACCGCCGACATACAGTGCAACTTCCGGCTTCAACGCAGCCAGTGCGCCTTTGACATCGTCGCTGACCCGCACATGAACGGAGGTCTGAATTTCGAAATCACGCAGCGACTTGCCGTTGCCGGCGCGACGGAATCCTTCCTCCAGCCAGGGCAGATATTCCGGCAATGAGCCCGGAACGAATCCGTTCGGCAGCCAGCCATCGGCAATCTCCGCCGTCAGCTTCACGGTGCTCTCATTGCCGGTGGCAAGGTAGATGGGGATTGCCGGGTTCATGTGCAGGATGGATTTCAATGGCTTGCCAACGCCGGCGGCACCGTCACCCATATAGGGCAGGCTGATTTCCCGTCCTGCATGCGTCACCGGCGCCTCGCGCCGAAATATCTTGCGCATGATGGTGACGTAGTCGCGCAGCCGATAATACGGCCGGCCCCATGGTTCACCATACCAGCCCTCGACAATCTGCGGCCCGGATACGCCGAGTCCGGCGATGAAACGCCCACCGCCAGCAAGGGCATCCACGGTTCCAGCGCACATCGCAGCATTGGCCGGCGTGCGGGCGGCGAGCTGCATGATGCCGGTGCCGAGGCGGATCCGTTTGGTGACGGCTGCGAGAAACGCCAATGGTGTGACGGCGTCCGAACCATAGGCCTCGGCAGTCCAAACCGAATCGTAGCCGAGTTCCTCCGCCTGCTGAACCAGCGCGACAGGCACGTTGAGCTGCGCGCCGGAATAGCCGATGGACAGGCCGAGCTTCATGCGGCTGCTCCTGTGCCGGGGTATGCGTTCGCGCCAGGCCGTGGCAGCGTGTCGCCGGCAAAGAAGCGCCGCGGATTGTCATCCAGCATCGGATAGATTTCCGCCTCCGACAGGCCGCGTTCAATCAGCATCGGGATGAAGTCGGTGAACAGATAGCTGTAGGCAGGCGGCCATTGTCCTGCTGCCTGCAGGGTCGCAGTGCGCGCCAGTTCTTCGGCGGAGGCCTGCCGCGCCAGTTTCCCCAGCCAGCCACAATGTCGATCCTGGCTCATCATGACCTGTGCCGCATAACCGGAGCGCACCAGTCGTACCAGGTTGTCGGCCCGCACCTCGTCTGGTTGATAGCGCTGCAGCCCGATCCGATCGAAGCCGATATAGCTGCCACCATCGACCACGCGACGATGATAGGCTGGATCAGCATTGCCGCAGCAATGGCCGATCAAACAACGATGTGCCTCGACGCCGCCCGCCGCGAACAAGGCCTGCTGTTCCGGTCCGCCGAACCCGTCCTGGGTGTGGGTGATGATCGGAACGCCTGTCGCCTTCTGTGCTATGCAGGCTGCGGCGAGGAACTTTCTTTCCAGCGCGGTGATCTCCGGCGCTCCGGTTGCGACCTTGATCGCACCGGCGCGAATGCCAGTACTGCCAATACCCTGCGTGATTTCACGAATGTAGGGCTCAGCAATCTCTTCCACGGTGCGGACACGCCAATAGACCGGCAGCCCCATCGCCTCGAAATAGAACCCGGTCGTGCAGATAATGTTCATCTCCGCGCGTTCGGCGATTTCCGCCATGATCGCAGGATCACGACCCAGTTCGATCGGGCAGGGATCGACGAAGCTACGGACGCCGTGGACCTCACGCAATTCGCGCAGGCGTTTGACCGCTTCGCTGATGAACTCGGCGCGATCGAACACCGCGCTGGGATCGAACTCGGCGCCGGGAAACGCGATGAACAGATGTTCATGCATCAAGCTGCGCCCTAGCGAATTGAGGGCGACCGGTCCGGTAACAGTCTGGATATGCACAGTCCGTGTCCTATTGCATGGGGGAAAAATCGGTCGGCATCAGCAGGATGTTTTGCATTTCGGCAATCGATCCCGCAGTGGCCGAAAGGAAAGCCAGCCAGGCGGGGTCCTTGAGTACCTCGGCGCGAATACGTGTGCGGGAGCTGAGATTGGCGTAGGCCCACATGTGCAGCGCTTCGTTCGGTTGCGGGGCTTCGCCAGTCCAGATGCCGATGTTCTGCGAGTATTTCTCGCGCGCCGGCATGACCTCCCGGAATGCTTTCGCCCAACCCGCGAGCTTTCCGGGGTTCATGCGATAGATGCGCAATCCAATAAAGCCACCAGGCGTATCGGGCGGGGCTATGTCCTTGATGGGATTCAGGAACCGAATGTCCTGACGCGCCAACAAAGGCTGCACGTTGGCCACGTATTCGCTCCGCCAACGTGGGTTCTGCGCGAGGGCGTCGCGCAGCCGAGCACGTTCATCCAGGCTGTCGTAGCTCCACAAATGCCATACTTGATTGAGTGCGCCGAACTCACTGGTCCAGTAGCCGTGGCACCTGCCGTATTCATTGCCGCGTATCGGCCGACCAACCGTGCGTGCCAGGTCGAGATAGGCGGGCAGCTTGCCGTGATGCAGGGTATAGGTGCGAAGTTCGTAGATCATGGCTGCCTACCTGTGCAGGATCGTGGGGGTCCAGTTCGCGGCTCGGCGCGCCAGGCGAGCATCAGTTGCTTCTCCGTCATAGTCGGGATGCGCAGCCTGTTGCGTGAAACTGGCGCGATCGTCCAGCACGTTGGTATTGGCTACGGCCCGCGTTCCGGCGGCGGTGTCACAGACCGCGCCGACATAGACGCCGCATCGCCGGCACACGAGATAGTCGGCAGTCCGCGAACCGAACCGATATGGCTCGACCAGTGTCCAGTCGTCAGCCCAGACCTCGAACGACCCCTCTGCGTCCGATACCGTGCGCGTTGCGTGCGTACGACAGAATGAGCAGGCGCAGGACCTCACCCGGTTTTCCAGTGGCGGCCTGGTCAGCCGGAGCCGGACGCGCAGATTTCCGCAATGGCAACCGCCGCGATGTTCCATGCAGGCCTCCGTCGATACCCCGCGCACGCGTTCAGGCGCCTTCTGTCAGGCGCTCCTTCTCCGCCATGCGCTGTTTCAGCTGTTCTGGTGTCAGCCGCACGATATCTTCATTTTGATGCGCATACAGATCGTAGCGATCGGTCGACAACTCGTCCAGGACGATACGGCCTGCGAGCACGTCCTGCTTCCATGCCTCCTGATCGGGCTGACGCGCATGGAACTCCGGCATGACCTCACGTGCGAACAGATCCAGGCTGGCACAGATATCTTCATGTGACGTCTTGCCGGCCTGGTTCAGCAGGATCACCTGGTCGACATGCGCATCGGCAAACATGCGCAAGCGCTTGCGAATGGTCTCAGGCGAGCCGATCAAGCCGTTGCGCAGCGCCTGCTGGGCCTTTTCCGTGTGCCGCCAGTCCTGATATTCGCGCCACAGATTGCCGGCCCCCGGCGCGTCGACACCCTTCCGCCCGTAATACGACAGCGCGAAGATAAAGAAGGTCCATCCGGAGGCCTTCTCCAGCGCTTCCTCGTCGGTTTCGGCACACATGAAACCATTCACGATGGCGACGTTCGGGTTGATTGCGTAGCCCGCCAGCCGATTCGGCCGATGCAGCAATGTGTTGTAGTAGCGATGCACCCAGGCCCGTGCGGCTTCGGGCGATACAAAGCTGAATCCCAGCGCGCCCATGCCCCAGGCGCCGGCATCCGCAATCGTCTGGATATTGGAACACGCCACCCATAGCGGCGGATGTGGCTTCTGAAACGGTTTCGGCACCACGTTGCGCGCCGGGAAGTCGTAATACGTGCCGTGGAATTCCCAGCTGGTCTCAGTGAACATAGGAATGATGGCCTTCACCGCCTCTTCCCAGCGATCGCGCTTGTCGCGCACGCGAATCCCGAACGGATGCAGTTCGGCCGGCCCGGCCCCTTCACCCATGCCCAGTTCGACCCGGCCGCCGGAGATCTGATCCAGCGTTGCCACGCGCTCCGCCACCCGATGCGGCTGGTTGGTGGTCAGTTGCACGATGCCATGGCCAAGCCGGATGTTCTTGGTGCGCTGACTGGCGGCGGCCAGGAAGACCTCGGGCGCGGAGGAATGCGAGTATTCCTCCAGGAAGTGATGCTCCACCTCCCAGACAAAGTCATAGCCCAGCCGGTCCGCGAGTTCGAGTTGTGCCAGGGATTGCTGGAACAGATCGTATTCGCTGGTCTCGGTCCACGGGCGGGGGAGCTGATGTTCGTAGAAGATTCCGAACTTCATGGCGCTTCCTGCTTGCTTTCAGGAAAGCGTTGCAGAGCATATCAGGTGGGTCAAGCTTGGCCGGCTATGCGTGGACGGCCGCGCCATGCCGGCGCACTTCGCTTTCCACCAAGGCCCAGACCGCGGCTTTCAACTGCGCATACTCAACCGATAGCTGTACATCCACGTGCCGAGGCCGCGGCAGCGCATTCTCCAAGATCGTCTTCACACGGCCGGGGCGCGCTGACATCACCACGATCCGATCCGCGAGGATCAAGGCTTCATCAATGCTGTGCGTGATGAAAACGACGGTCTTGCCGCTGGCTTCCTGAATGCGCAACAATTCCTCTTGCATCACCTGGCGGGTCATCGCATCCAGCGCAGCAAATGGCTCATCCATCAGCAGCACGTCGGGATCCGCTGCAAGAACCCGTGCCAGGCTCACCCGTTGCTGCATGCCCCCGGAGAGCTCGACCGGATAGTGACGTTCGAAACCATTCAAATGCACCAGTTCGATGAAATGCGCTGCTCGGCGGCGCCGTTCCGCACCCGGCACGCGTTGCATCTTCAGCCCGAACTCGACATTTCCTTGCACGGTCTTCCAGGGAAACAACGCATAGGACTGGAACACCATTCCGCAGCGCGGCTCGATTCGGGTAATGGGAGCGTCGCGCAGCAGCACCCGGCCCTGCGTGGGCTGCGTGAAACCGGCGAACAGGTTCAACATGGTCGACTTGCCGCAGCCCGATGCACCCAGCAGGCAGACAAATTCTCCCTCCTGAACATGCAGTGAAAGGTCGCGTATCGCAACAACAGGTTCGCCGCGTGGCATCGGGAAGCTCTTGGTGACCTGTTCGGCGGATAGAATCGGTCGCATGCCTGTTCGACTCACCTAGCTCGCAAGGACGATCAGCAGCACGCCGCATACCACCAGCGCAAGCCCGGCCACGTCGCCGCGCTTCAGCGTCTCCTTCAGATAGAACCGGCTGAACAGCAAGGTGAACACGATTTCAATCTGTCCCACCGAGCGCACCAACGCGACATCGGTCAATGCGAAGGCGGTGAACCAGCAGGCCGAACCAGCCGCCGACAAGGTTCCGGCCCAGCACGAGGTGCGCCACGTGGTGAACGCCTTGCGCAATTCCTGAGGTTCCCGCAACGCTAGGTAGCTGCCTTGCATCAGGGTCTGCAGCGTGTTGGTGACCACCAGGACGAACAAGGCCCGGACCAACAGGCTGCCGCCGGTCAGCGCCTGGTTGGCAATTTTGATGAACACCGTGGTCAGCGCGAACAGGAAGCCGGCACCCAGGCCACACAGAGCGGCGGGTTGCACGGTGGCGGCCGCCAGGTCGCGTGGCCGCAGGCCCCGACCCGCGAGCGACAAGGTCATCACGCCAGACAGCCCGATGGCGATGCCCACCCAGGCAACCGGTCGCAGCACCTCGTGCAGCACGATCAATGCGACCACCGCGCTTTGCACCGTTTCGGTCTTCGAGTAAGCGGTGCCGACGGCAAAATTCCGGTAGCCGAACGCCATGATCAGCAGATTCGTCGCCAGGATCTGGCACAATCCACCGGCAATGCAGGCCAGGACGAAGCCCAGTGTGGGGCTCGGCAAGGACCTACCGGTGCTCAGCAATGCGACGAGCAGCAGCAGAAGGGCCGTCGGCGCACCGTACAGATAACGCACGAACCCTGCGCCATTGACCGACAGCAGATGCCGCAGCTTCTGTTGCAGCGCCGTCCGCCAGCATTGGAACAGCGCCGCAGCCAGGGTGATCGGGATCCAGATAGGCACTTGACGCCTCCGGCGTCCGGGTGGAGCCGGAGCGGTCCGGCGGGATGGGTTGGGAGCGTAAAGTCCGCGCCGGACTCGTCAACCGGAAGATTACCATGCGGCAAGGTGCGTGCGTCGACGCGATCCGCTATGCAGCCAATGGTCTGCTCGTGGATGGATCGATGCGCCGTTCTCTTGCCGTTCTGGGCCTGGCTGCCCTGCTCGCACTGCCGCAACCCGCCGCCGATGCCCGCACGGTGCTGGCTGCAATTCCGATCGGCCGCATGGATCTACATTGGTGGCGCATGCGGTTCGAAGCCAAGCAGGCCGAGTTGCGTGCCCATCCACCGGCGCTGATCTTCCTCGGCGATTCCATCACGCAGAACTGGGAAAAGCACGGCCCGCCGGCCTGGAAGGATTTTGCTCCGGTGTGGCAACGCTTCTATGGCGACCGCAACGCGGTGAACCTGGGATTCATCGGCGATACCACGGCCAGCCTGCTATGGCGGATCGACCACGGGGAGGTGTCGGGGATCGACCCAAAGCTTGCCGTTGTGCTGATCGGCGCCAACAATCTCGGGCATCTGCACTGGTCGGCGGATGACACACTGCAAGGTATCGAAACGATCCTGCAGGAGCTGCATCGTCGCCTGCCCAAGACCAAGGTGCTGTTGCTTGGCATTTTGCCGAGCGAGCGTTCGCCCTGGGCCTCGGAGACGACGCGGGAGGTCAATCACAGGTTGGCCGAGCGGCATTCTGCCGGTGGGAACGTGACCTTTCTGGATGTGACCTCTGTCTTCATGCGCAATGGCAGGCTGGATCGCGACTTGTTCTATGATCCGAAACTCAGCCCGCCGGAGCCGCCGTTGCATCCCACCGCGCAAGGCCAAGCCTTGCTTGCCGAGGCGATCGAGCCAACGCTGGCCCGGATGTTCGGCGACCACGTGCATCGATAAAAAGGAGACTCAGCATGGCAAAGGGATATTGGATCGCACATGTCGATGTCAGCGATCCGGTCGGCTATCAACGCTACGTCGCCGCCAACGCTGAAGCCTTCCGCAAGTTCGGTGCACGATTCGTGGTCCGCGGTGGTGCCTTCGAGGCGCCGGAAGGCCGATCGCGCGCACGCAACATCGTGCTGGAGTTCCCGGACTACGCGACCGCGAAGGCCTGTTACGATTTGCCGGAGTATCAGGCGGCAAAGGCTCTGCGCGACGGGCACGGCGAGGCGGACCTGCTCATCATCGAAGGCTATGACGGTCCGCAGCCTTGAGCGTCATCCTCAGTCCAGCGCTTCGACCAGCAGTTCCAGCGCGCGCATGCTGAACGCGCGCATGTTGGCCACGCGGTCGGCATTGCCGGTCTCCAGCGTCACGGCGCGCGAGAAGCTGGGGCCGGTCACGGCGATGCAGGTGTGGCCGGCCGCGTCGCCGTAGCGGTTGCCGGTGGGCCCGGTCGCGCCGGTCTCACCCAATCCCCAGGTGGCGTCCAGTCGCGCACGCACGGTGTCGGCGAGCAGCATGGCATAGGGTTCGGTCGAAGCGCGTTCGATCGGTGCCGGCAACGGATTGGGAATGTCCAGGAAACCGGCGCGGGCATAGGCGGTGTAGATCACGCTGCCGCCGCGAAAATAGGCAGATGCGCCGCCCACCGAGAGCAGGGCCGCGGAAATCAGCCCGCCGGTCGAGGATTCGGCGATCGCAATCGTCTCGCCGCGTTGTTTCAGTCTGGCGCCGAGTTGCTCCGCCAGCGGCAGCAGCTCTTGCATGATCAGTGTCCCCCTTTGGTCAGGATGTCGTCGATCAGACGCTGTGTCGCAAGCGCCTCTTCGCCTGGGATCGCCGGATCGCGATCCTGCTCGATCGCGTCCAGGAAGTCGCGCAGCACCGCTTTGTGCGGCTCGTGCGAGAATCCCATCAGGTTGGCGCCACTGCCGGAACCGCTGTCATCGGCGAGCACCTCCTCGCGTCCATCCAGGAATGACAGACGCAGACTGCCGCCTTCCAGCCTGGCGGTGCCCTGTGAGCCGATCACCGCGATCCATTCCGTGCTGCCGGGAAACGCGGACACCGTTGCCATGATCGTGCCGGGCGCTCCGTTCGCGAGCCGGACCAGCGCCGCAGCATAGTCTTCCGTTTCCATCCGATGCAGGTCCGTGGTGCAGACTTGCGCTGCTTCCACGCTGCGTACGCCCAGGCACCAGCGGAACAGGTCCAGCGTGTGGATCGCCTGCGTCATCAAGACGCCGCCGCCGTCGCGCGACTTCACGCCGCGGCCGGGTTCGTCATAGTAGGCCTGGGGACGCCACCACGGCACCGACATGGATGCCGCCTGGATCTTTCCCAATGCGCCCTGATCGAGCGCCTGTTTCAGTCGCTGGCTGCCGGCGCGGAAGCGCAGTTGCAGCACGGTGCCGAGCTTGCGGTTGGCGGCGCGGCCTGCGGCGATCAGGCGTTCGGCACGTGCCACGGATGCTTCCAATGGCTTCTCGCACAGCACATGCTTGCCAAGGGCAAACGCGGTCTCGGCGATGGGGAGGTGGGCGTTGGCCGGCGTCAGCACCATCACCGCATCCACCGCCGGGTCACGCAATGCGGCCTCGACATCCGTGGTGACGGGAAAGCCGTACTGCGCCGCGGCTTGCAGCCGGCTGTCATGCAACGACGCTGCCCAGATCACGCGAACCCGGTCCTTCAGGTCCAGCAGGCTTTTCGCGTGCGGCTCCAGTGCGTTGCCAAGGCCGATAACCGCGATGCCGATCATCGGCGTTGCACCGCATACCGTGTTGCCTGTGCCTGCGCCTGCAATGCCAGGCGGCACACGGTGAACACCTGCGCCTGTGGCATCATGCTCTGGGTACGATCCGCGATGTCGGAAAGGAATCCGCGATAGTAGTCCACCGACAGTGTGCTGCAGTCGACGTAGCGCGTGCCGTTGCGGTTGGCGACGAACAGGTGGTCACCGCCGGGCCGACCTTCGATGTCCAGGTTCTTGCGCAGTTCCAGTGTTCCCTCCGTGCCGACGGCGAAGAAGCGGCCGTCCCCCCAGGTCGGCAGGCCATCCGGCGTGAACCAGTCCAATCGCACATAACCGCGCACGCTCGGTGTCGCCAGCATCAGTTCGGCAAAATCCTCGAACCCATCTGGTTCCGTGCCGAATGCACTCACCGTACTCTGCACGATCTCGGCGTCGGTCGCCTCGGCGAATGCCAGGAACTGATCGATGGCGTGCACACCAATGTCGTTGATGATGCCGCCATAGGCCGGCTGGTCGAAGAACCAGGCGGGGCGCAGCGCGCGGTTCAGCCGATGCGGCGCCAGCGTTGTGGTATGCACCAGCCGGCCGATTTCCCCCGAGCGCACGACCCGCAGCGCTTCCTGCGTTGCAGACGAGGCCAGCCGGCCGAGTGCGATCGACCAGATGCGGCCCGTATCGGCAACGGCGCGTTGGATCGTGGCCAGATGATCAAAGGTGGTGACGCCTGGCTTGTCCACCATGACGTCCTTGCCGCGCTGCATGGCGGCAATCGCGAGATCAGCCCGGTCACGCGGCACCGAGGCGATCACCACGAAATCGATGGTGGGGTCGTCCAACAGGCGCTGCGTCGCCACCGCCGGCACAGCAGGGAAGCGCTTCTGAAATCCCGCCAGAACGCGCGGATCGGTCGTATCAGGATTATAGCCGACACACTCCGCGCCGGCGTCCAACAGGCCCTGCGTCAGGTCGTAGATGTGGCGGTGGTCCAGTCCGAGCGCGGCAAAACGCGGCATTGCGGGTCTCCTCCCTCCACGTTCAGGTCGTGCCTCGACATGATCCCGCAGTCCTCCCGGCCGTCGCCGGTGATACGGTGGAATTCTGAAGCGTTTGTGCCTCGCAGGCTCGCACCATCTTCCCTGCTTCGCAACCGAGGTCCAGAATGCCGCCAGCAACATGAACCTGATGGGGGAGAGGCACCATGGCAGACCGTGTGGCCGTAATCACCGGCGCTGGCAGCGGCATCGGCCGAGCATCGGCACTGGCGCTGATGAATGACGGCTGGTCCGTCGCACTGGCCGGCCGTCGCAAGGATGCTCTGGAAGAGACCGCCGGCATGAAGACCGCCGGCCGTGCGCTGGTGGCACCGACCGACGTGACCGACCCCGATCAGGTCGCCGCGCTGTTCGCACAGGTGAAGTCGGAATTCGGCCATTTGGACATGCTGTTCAACAATGCCGGCGGCAATGTGCCCAGCACGAATTTCGGCGACTTCACTTACGAGATGTGGCTGAAGGTCGTGCAGGTGAACCTGAACGCGATGTTCCTGTGCGCCAACGCCGCATTCCGCATGATGCGCGACCAGACACCACGCGGCGGGCGCATCATCAATAATGGTTCGATCTCCGCGCATGTGCCGCGGCCCGGTTCGGTGGCCTATACCTCCACCAAACATGCGGTCACCGGCCTGACCCGGTCGATCGCGCTGGACGGGCGGGAGTTCGACATCTGCTCCGGCCAGATCGACATCGGCAATGCCGCCACGCCGATGACCGCCCGGTCCAGTGCCGGCCAGATGCAGCCCAATGGCCAGGTGGTGCCGGAGGCGCGGATGGACGTGAACGATGTCGGCCGGCAAATCCTGTTCATGGCCAACCTGCCGCTGGAATCCAACGTACAGTTCGTCACCATCATGGCGACCAAGATGCCGTTCATCGGCCGCGGCTGATCCCGTCATGACGACGCGCGGCGAATAACTCCGCGCGTCGTCCTGCCAGCGGCCCATCACACTAGTCTGTGCGCCGGCAACACGTTACTGCGAGTCGCGCGTTACCCTGGTTCCCTTGTGCCGATCGGGGCCGATAGTTGTGTCCGAATTCTGATCGGGCGATCAATCGGGAGGTGCACATGTTGGCATGGTTCTCTGATCTGACCACGAAGGAACGGCGAACCATGGTCGCGTGCTTCGGCGGCTGGTCGCTCGATGCGCTTGACGTGCAGATTTTCAGTTTCGTCATCCCGACACTGCTGGCAACCTGGTCGATATCCAAGGGCGAAGCCGGTGTGTTGGGCACCATCACCCTGCTGGTCTCGGCATTCGGTGGCTGGTTCGCCGGCACGCTGAGCGATCGCTTCGGCCGCGTCCGGGTGCTGCAGATCACCGTGCTATGGTACGCGTTCTTCACTTTTCTCTGCGGCCTGACACAGAACTTCGATCAGCTTTTCATCTGTCGGGCGCTGCAGGGTCTTGGGTTCGGCGGCGAGTGGGCAGCCGGTGCCGTGCTGATGGGCGAAGTGATCCGCGATCGCTACCGCGGTCGCGCCGTCGGTCTGGTGCAGACCGGTTGGGCCGTTGGCTGGGGCGCCGCCGCGATCCTGTACACGGCGTTGTTCTGGCTGTTCCCGGCCGATTATGCGTGGCGCATTCTGTTCTGCCTCGGCCTGCTGCCGGCGTTGATGGTGGTCTGGATCCGCAGGCATATCAAGGACGCGGAAATCTTCAACAAGCGTGGTGCCGCCAGCGATATCGGTTTCTCTCACCTGTTCTCGGCGCTGCGTCCGCCCTACCTGAGCACGACGTGGCGCGTTGTCCTGATGGTGACCGGTGCCCAAGGTGGCAGCTACGCACTCTCAGTTTGGCTGCCAACCTATCTGCGGACCGTGCGTCACCTGCCGGCGGTATCCACCGGCGGCTATCTCATGTTGCATATCCTCGGGGCGTTGTTCGGCTTCATCACCGGCGCATTCCTCGCCGACTCGATTGGTCGTAAGGCGACATTCCTTATCTCGGCGATCGGCTCGATCGTTCTGACCTTGGTCTATGTGCTCGCCCCGATCAGCAATGAAGCCATGCTCTGGCTCGGCCTGCCCCTCGGCTTCATCCTCTACATGATGTGGCCCCCCATGGGTCCGTTCATGACCGAACTGTTCCCAACCGAGGTGCGCGGCACGGCCCAGGGCTTCTGCTACAACGCGGGACGAGGCATTGGTGCATTGTTCCCTGCATTGGTCGGCTTTCTTGCCAACCAGATGTCGCTTGCCATCGCGATCGCTGTGTTTGCCTTCATTGCCTACATGCTGATGGTCATTGCGTTGACCATGCTGCCGGAGACGCACGGCAGGGCACTGGAGGGGCTGGAGACCGACGAGGCGACACTTCGTGCGACGGCGCCCGGACAGGAACGCGCGTAAGAGCGAACCTGGCGTTCCGATGCCGACGGATGGATCCGATGTTGAGCCAGAGCAAAATGCCGCAGCCGAACTGCATGCGTCTCCTCGCTGCACACTTCCCGTCATGGCCGGGACCTGACCCGGCCATCTACCCCCGCTAGCATGCACCGCGTACCGCGCGACCCGATCGTTCCGGTGGAAATAGTCGGGTCAGGCCCAGCCAAAACGGAAAGTGCGCAGGGACGGGACGTAGTCTGCTCGCATGTCCGATCCACAGCCGTCCAGACCACCAATGCCGTCGCATCGCCGGTGCGGCGGCCTATCTCGGCAGATGCGCCCGCCAGGCTCGTTCTTCCAGCGCATCTACAACGCTATCCACAGCCACCCGCGGCAGGCGGCGCAGCAGGCCGCGGCGGCGTGGCGCAAAGCGGCGTGCCACCGCGCGATCTCCGCCAAGCTGACGTACCAGACCATCCAGATCGTTCAATCCGTCGATCAAACCCAGTTCCAGCGCCCGCTCGCCCAACATGAAGCTGCCGTCGAACACGGCAGCATCCTCGCCCGTCAGCCGAACGCCGCGTCGGCCGCGTACCCACTCCTTGAACCGCGTGTGCAGCGCATCGAGCATCGCGCGCGCGAAGGCCACGTCCTCCGGGCGTTCGGGACTGAACGGATCGAACCGCGCCTTGTTGGCGCCGGCGGTGTACAGCCGATGTTCCACCCCGAACCGCGCCAACAGATCGGCCACACCGAAGCCGCCGCCCCGCACCCCGATCGATCCCACGATGCTCATCGCATTGGCGTGGATTTCGTCGGCCGCGCAGGCGAGCCAATAACCGCCCGAGGCGCCCACCTCGCGGATGACCGCGTACACGCGCACTGCGTGCTTTTCAGCGCGCCGCCGGATCAAACTTGCGATCAGGTCGGACTGCACCGGCGAGCCGCCAGGGCTTTCGATGTCCAGGATCACCGGCTGACCGGACGCAGTGCGAAAGGCACGATCGATCAGCGGCCCGGCGGAGGTCGCGTTCAGCGACCCACTGCGCGTTGCGATCAGTCCGTGCAGCTCGATGACATTGATGCGTGGACGGCGCCAGGGAAGCAGACGGCTCAGCATTCAGGTCTCCGCTCGTGTTGCGCGGTGCAGCGCTCCGAGATCGTCATATGGGGTCGAGGCCACGGAACACCCGCCGGCACGACCGGCCCGGGCATCTCCGGTTCAACGGTTCGGCGCGCCTGGTGCCGCCAGGGCGCCGATCGCACCGACGGCACGACACACCCCCCGAGGCAGGCGGTTCAGCCGCGCCGGCGTTATCCCGCCCAATGCGGCAACTGGCAAACCGCCGGCCCTCGCCAGGCGAACCCAGCGTGCCGGCCCCAAGGTCGGCGCACCCGGATGGCTCGCCGTCGGAAACAGCGGCGACAGGAACACAAGCGTAGCGCCGGCGCGTCGGGCGCGTCGCAGATCGGGCAGGCTGTGGGCCGAACTGGTGAGGAAGCCAGCGGCTCGGAGCGGACCAGGCCAACGGCCGCCACGTAGATGGACGCCAGCCCGCAGCGCCGCCGCCAGACGCACGTCGCCCGCGACGACCAGACTCAGCCGGCGGATGCGACAGAGCCTTGCGAGGTCACGCCCCAGCGCCGCTCGGTCCGCCACCCCGTCATGGCGCAGCACCACGCCGGCCAGGCCCGGCGGCAGCCGCGCCACCGCGGGGCGGGGATCAGGCAACCTGCCGGCATCGGTGAACAGCCAGATCGGCGGGATGCGCCGGCCCGACCGGTTGCGCCGGACCGCCGCCTGCGCCCAGCCCAGCAGCCGCGGATCGATCATTCCCTGCCTTAACCTGATCCCGAATTGCTGATACCTGACGGCGTTGCATGGGCAGGCGCAAGGGTTCGACGGCGGCGTCCGCCCCGCTGACCGCGACGCGAGGTGACATCATGAGCGCCACTCTGACCGCCGACATTGCCGCCAACCTGCAGCGCGTGCGGGAGCGCATGGCCGAAGCCGCGATTCGAGCCGGCCGCAAGCCAGAGTCGGTCACTCTCGTCGCGGTGTCCAAGACCAAGCCGGTCGAGGCGGTGCGCGCGGCGCTGCAGGCCGGGCAGACGGTGTTCGGCGAGAATCGGGTGCAGGAAGCGGCGGCGAAATTTCCGGCCCTCCGCGCGGATTTCCGGTTCAGCCTGCATCTGATCGGCGGTCTTCAGACCAACAAGGCACGGGATGCGGTGCAGCTGGCCGAGGTGATCGAAACTCTGGACCGTCCCCGTCTGGCCGAGGCGATCGCCGTCGCGGCGGCGAAGGAGGGCCGCACGCCCGACCTGCTGGTGGAGGTCAATGTCGGTGACGAGCCGCAGAAGTCCGGCATCGGGCGGGCGGATGCGGACGGCTTCATCGATGAGTGCAAGGGACGGTTTGGCGCCTCGCTCATCGGGCTGATGTGCGTGCCGCCGCAGGACCAGGACCCACGCCCGCATTTCACCTGGTTGGCGGATCGCGCCGCGCGGCACGGCCTGGTCACGGTCTCAATGGGGATGTCGGCGGATTTCGAGGTGGCGATCGAATGTGGTGCCACCTGTGTGCGGGTGGGCAGCGCGATCTTCGGCAGCCGCTGAGGGCCGCGCCGGTAGCACCGGACAGAGCGCGGCAGGTAGCGGACAAGGCCTCTGACCTTGGCGGCCTTGCCCGCTACCGCAAGCTGCGCCGGTAATTACCGATTGATCGGTGCGAAGGAAGCCGGGTTCATCAGATTGTTGCGCTGCGCGATCAGGTAGCCCGCTTCTGCGCCCTTTTGCAGGAACACCTGCCAGTCAGGATCGGCCGCCATGGCGGCCCGGCGCGTCGCGCGGTCGGCCGCGTCCTTATAGACCCAGATATGGATGTAGGTGTTCACCTCGCCGGTCTCGGTGATCAGATAGGCCAGCGGTTCACCCAAATGGCGCTTCTGCGGCTTCAGGCCGTATTCCTCGTACAGGGCCATCTGCTTGGCCATGGTGCCGGGGCGCACGGTGTAGGTGCGGTGGTCGATCAGCATGCTGGAGTCCTCTTCCCTGAATCCCGCCGCGCGGGCGGTGGGTGCAGGTAAGCACGAATTGCCCGCGATGCCGAACCATCCCCGAGACGACGCGTATAGCTGCCGGGACGAATGCCGCGGCACGGCAGCGCCTCGCGACGCTTCGGAGCGCCCGGGATTGACCCGCGCCGCCTGCCGCACCACCGATTGCAATAGCCGCGCGCGTGCGGCAAGGCGCACTATGCGTGATAGAAGCGATGCTGTGAGGAGATTCCTGACATGACGCAAAGGCCACTGCTGGCCGTGACCATGGGCGATCCCGCGGGCATCGGTCCGGAGATCGCCGTCCGTGCCCTGCTGGACCCCGAGGTGCGCGCCGTCTCGCGCAGCTTCATCATCGGCGATCTCCGCGTGCTGCAGCGCGCCTTGCAGGTCTGCGGCCTGTCCGCGTCTCTGCACCAGATCGCCGGTCCGGAGGCGATCGCCGACCAGCCTGGCACGATCGATGTGCTGAACCAAGAAACCGCCGATCCCGCGGTGCTGCAGACCGGAGAAGTGCAGGCGCTTGGCGGGGAGGCGGCCTATGCGGCGATCCGCACCTCGATCGAGCTGGCCATGGCGGGCCGGGTGGACGGCGTCGCCACCACGCCGATCAACAAGGAATTGCTGAAGGCGGCGAAGATCCCGTTCATCGGCCACACCGAGATGTTCGCCGAACATACCGGCGCCCGTGAAGAAATGACGATGTTCACCATCAGCGGGTTGAAGATCTTCTTCCTGACCCGGCATCTGTCGCTGATCGAGGCCTGTCGCCAGATCACCCGCGACCGGGTGGAGGCCGGCATAGACAAATGCGTCAAGGCGCTGCACCAGCTCGGGCTGGACCGGCCGCATCTGGCGGTCGCTGCGCTCAACCCGCATGGCGGCGAGGACGGGCTGTTCGGTCGCGAGGAGATCGACGCGATCAAACCGGCGATCGCCACCATGCGCGCGCGCGGCATGCAGGTCAGCGGTCCGGTGCCGGCCGATTCGGTGTTTCACATGGCCAAGCTCGGCCGCTACGACGCGGTGCTGTCGCTGTATCACGACCAGGGCCATATCGCCGCCAAGATGCTCGACTTCGAGAAGACCGTCAGCGTCACGCTCGGCCTGCCGATCCTGCGCACCAGCGTGGATCATGGCACTGCATTCGATATCGCCGGCACCGGCAAGGCGAGCGCGGTCAGCATGATCGAGGCGATCAAGGTCGCCGCGGAATACGCCGTGCGGGGCGTCCGGTTGGGGGAGACGGCAGCCGCGGCCGAATAGGCGTCGGCGCGGCGCAACTCCCCGGCCGGATGCCAGGGATCCGCATTGGTGGTGGGAGGCAGCAAGCGTCGGGGGCGTTGCGCCTGCGTCCACGAATTGTTGGGACAACGCCGAGACGCCGTGGATGACCACCTCGGTCGGCTGACGGACCGTGTCGTGGATGCCGATCTCCTCGGTCTGACGGGCGTGACAGCGGCGGCTACCCGAGCGCGGCCGCCACCAGCCGCTTCAGATCGGATTCCGGCCGCGCGCCGTAATGGCTGATCACTTCGGCCGCGGCGATGCTGCCCATCCGGCCGCAGATCGGCAGCGGCTTGCCCGAGGTCAGCCCGGCCAGGAATCCTGCCGCATAGGCGTCGCCCGCACCGGTGGTGTCCACCACACGGGTGGGTTCGGCCGCAATCTCCACCGTCTCGCTGCCGCGCAGGATCACGCTGCCGGCTTCCGACCGGGTCAGCGCCGCCAGCGCCACGTCGCGGCGCGCCGCTGCCATCGCGCCGTCGAACGTGTTCTCCTCATACAGCGAGGTGATCTCTGCCTCGTTGGCGAACAGGATGTCCACATGCCCGGCCACCAGTTCGCGGAACGCGGTACGGTGGCGATCCACACAGAAGGCATCGGACAGTGACAGCGCCACCTGCCGGCCTGCGGCATGCGCGGCCGCGGCCGCCTTGCGGAACGCCGCCTGCGCGGCCGGCGGATCGAACAGATAGCCTTCCAGGTAGATGACCTGCGCCGCGGCGATCAGCGACTCGTCGACATCCGACTCGTCCAGCGTCACGCAGGCACCCAGGAACGTGTTCATCGTGCGCTGCCCGTCCGGCGTGACCAGAATCAGGCAACGCGCGGTGGGCGCGCCACCCATCAGCGGGGTGGACGGGAAATGCACGCCGATCGCCCGCATGTCGTGGCGGAACACCGCACCCAGCTGGTCGTCGGCCACCTTGCCGAAATAGGCGACGCGCGCGCCCAACGCGGCTGCGACGGCGCAGGTGTTGCCGGCCGAACCGCCGCTGCTTTCCTCGCCCGGCGGCATGGCGTCGTAGATCGCCTCGGCCGCCGCCGCATCGACCAGAATCATCGCGCCCTTATGCATGTCGTGGCGCGACAGGAACGAGTCCTCCGCCCGCGCGACGACATCGACGATGGCATTGCCGATGCCGAGAATGTCGAACCTGGTATCAGTCACCAATCAGCGTCCCTTGTCAGAATGCGGTTGACCGCTGCGCGGTGGATGGGCCCGCACGGCGGCCTCGTTCACCTCCACACCCCAGCCCGGACCGGTCGGCAGCACCAGTTCGCCATTCTCGATCGCCGGCGGGTTGACGAACAGCTCATCGCGCCAGGCGACACTGTCGATATCGATTTCCATAACACGGAAATTCGGCACCACCGCGCAGAAATGCGCACTGATCGCCGAACAGAGATGGCCATAGTAATTATGCGGCGCGCAGTTCACCTCATACGCGTCCGCCATTGAGGCGATCTTGATCGATTCCAGGAAGCCGTTCCAGATCACGTCGATGATCGCCACGTCGGCGGCATAGGCGTCGAAGAACGGGCGAAACGCGCGCCGGCCGCACACCGATTCCAGTGACGCGATCGGGCATGGCGCCGCGCGGCGGATCAGTGCCAGCGATTGCGGATCCCAGGTGTCGATCTCCAACCAGGTCATGTCGAACGGCGCCACTGCCTTGGCCACCTGGAGATAGCCCTCGGTCTTGAAATGGTAGTTGGTATCCAGATGCAGCCCCATGTCGGGCCCGGCGCCGGCACGGAACGCGCCCAGCGTGTCGCGCACCGCCTGCAAAATGGTGCGATCCACGTTCAGTTCGGGCCAGCCTTTTGTGCGGCCGAAGCCGGGGCCGAAGCTGACCAGCTTCTCGCCGTCAAACGGCAGGATGTTGGTCTTCAGCGCCTTGAAGCCGCGCCGTTTCACCTCCGCGCCGAGCGCCGCGACATCGTCGTAGTTGCGGAGTGGCGGCGTGCCCACAAGCTCGTGATTGCGCACGCGATAGGTGCCGCAATGCGACCAGTAGACCGGGATGCGGGTGCGCACCGGGCCGCCGAACAACTCGTAGACGGGGACGCCGAGCGCCTTGCCCTTTATGTCGAGCAGGGCGTTCTCGATGGCGGCGATGGCGCGGGAATTGATGCCGCCGGGTGCCTGCACCTGGCGCACCCAGAGATTGGACGCGATGTGCTGCACCGGCCGCGGGTCCTGGCCGATCAGCGGTTCCGCCAGGCCGTGGATCACCGCGGTCAGGCCGCGGCTGCCATCGGCCTCGGTGTATTCTGACCAGCCGGAGATGCCGTCATCGGTGGTGATCTTCAGGAAGGAGAAGGTGCGCCAGCCGGCGTCGCAATGCAGGTCCTCGATGCGGGCGATTTTCATGACGTTCCTCCGCGTTGGTTGTCCGGAGGGTAGGGCGGTTTGCCGGGAGAGGGAATGCGGCGGCGGGATCAGAGCGGACGGGCAGCGTGTCGCCGTCTGGCATGAGCGGCGCCGGCTGGACGTGGACAGCGCGCGCCGCGTCGCGCTCGGGCGTGGCCGGGCTTGACCCGGCTATCATCCCCCCGCAGACCACGCGCATTCGGTCGCATCGCCGCGGTCACCGGCGTGAAGACCAAGCCAGGGACCCGCACAATCTCGGGAGGAACCCACGTGACAGTGGACACACAGCAAGACCAGCGCGGCGTCGCAACGCTGACCATCGCCAACGGCGCAAAGCTCAACACGCTGAACCGCCGCGTGATGACCGCGCTGATCGAGGCCGCCGAGACGCTGGCCCGCGCTTCGGACCTGCGGGTGGTGATCCTGCGCGGCGAAGGTACGCGCGCCTTCATCGGCGGCGCCGACATCACCGAAATGGCGACCCTCGACTCCGCCAGCGCGCGAGACTTCATCACGCTGGTACATCGCAGTTGCGACGTGTTCCGCCGCATGCCGGTGCCGGTGATCGCCCGCATCCAGGGCTTCGTCCTCGGCGCCGGGCTGGAGGTCGCCGCCGCCTGCGACATGCGGGTTGCCAGCGATGACTTGCAGTTCGGCATGCCGGAGGTGCGAATTGGTGTGCCCTCGGTGGTGGAAGCCGCGTTGCTGCCCGGCCTGATCGGCTGGGGTCGCACGCGGCAATTGCTGCTGACCGGCGACACCATCGACGCGGGCAAGGCACTGAGTTGGGGCCTGGTGGAAGACGTTACGCCCGTCGCGGAACTGGATGACCGCGTGGACCATCTGGTCCGTTCAATCCTTGCCAGTGGCCCCAACGCGATCCGCCTGCAGAAGGCGCTGATCACCGACTGGGAGAAGCTGCCGCTGGATGCAGCGATTCAACGCGGCATCGACTGTTTCGCCGGCTCGTGGGAAAGCGACGAGCCGCGCCGGATGATGGCCGGGTTTCTGGATCAGATGCGGCAGCGTAAGCTGGCCGCCACGGATCGGAGGAAACCCGCATGAGCGCAGCGGAACAACATACCGGCGCCGAGTGGCTGGCACGGAGCCTCGCTGCCAACGGCACCACCCACGTCTTCTTCATCGACGCCGTCATCCGCCGCACGCTGATCGAACTCGGAACGCTCGGCGTACAGCGCGTGCTCGGTCACAGCGAGAAAGCGGTCGCCTACATGGCGGACGGCTACGCGCGCATCGCCGGCCGCCCCGGAATCTGCGTCGCGCAATCGGTCGGCGCCGCCAACCTTGCCGCTGGCCTGCAGGACGCATGGCTGGGCCGCAGCCCGGTCATCGCCATCACCGGCCGCAAACCGCCGGCCCATCAACATCGCAATGCCTATCAGGAGATTCCGCATCACCCGATGTTCTCGGCGGTGACCAAGTTCTCCGCCGAGGTGGATGCCACGCCCGACCTGCCTCGCCTGCTGCGCCAGGCCTGGCGGGAAACCATGACCGGCTCGCCGCGTCCGGCGCATCTCGACATCAACGGGCTGCAGGGTGAGATCATCGAGAGCGGAACGATCAGCGAGCCGCCCATCGCCGATCCTGCGATGCAGTTGCGCATGCCGCCGTATCGGCCGGCTGCGGCGGATGACGAGATCGAGCGCGCTGCCGCCAGGCTGCGCGCGGCAAAGCGCATCGTGATCGTCGCCGGCGCCGGCGCCACTGCGTCCGATGCCGGCAAGGAAGTGCTGGCGGTCGCCGAAGCACTCGCCGCACCGGTCGCCACCTCACTCGGCGCGCGCGGCATCATCCCGACGCAGCATCGGCTGTCGATTGGTTGCGCCGGAAACTATGGCGCGCCGCCGACCAATCAGATCGTGCATGAGGCCGAGCTGGTGTTCTTCATTGGGTGTCACACTGGCGATCAGGTGACGCATACCTGGCGGATTCCCGCGGTCGACACGCCGTGCGTGCAGATCGACATCGACCCGTTGGAGCTGGGCCGCACTTATTCCAACACGCTGGGCCTGATGGGCGACCCGAAGGCGACGCTGGCAAAGTTGCTGGTGGCACTTCGCAAATCCACCCGCGACACGGCATTCGCCGACCGCGCCGCCGGCATCGTCGCAGCCTGGCGGCAATCCCGCGCGCCGCTGCTCGCCAACAATTCGGTGCCGATCTACCCGGATCGGCTTTGCGCCGAGATCACCCGCGCGCTGCCGGAAGACGGCATCCTGGTCGCCGACACCGGATATTCCGGCATCTGGACCAGTACGCTGATCGAGTTGAACGGCGCCGGCCAGACCTATCTCCGCGCCGCCGGCTCGCTCGGCTGGTCCTTCCCCGCGGCACTCGGCGCCAAATGCGCCGCCCCGGACCGGAAAGTGATCTGCTGGTCGGGTGACGGCGCGATCTATTACCACCTCACCGAGCTGGAGACCGCGCGCCGCCGTGGCATCGCCGTGGTGCTGGTGGTCAACAACAACTCCGGATTCGGCCAGGGCTGGCCAAACATCCAGCGTCAGCAAGGCAACAAGCCCGGCGACGTGCGCGAGCTGGTGCGCTTCGGTCCCACCAACTTTGCCGACGTGGCGCGCATGTTCGGCCTGCAAGGCATTCGCGTGGAGCAGCCGGCGGAACTCGGACCGGCACTGCAACGGGCGCTGGCGTCGGACGAAACGGTGGTAGTCGACGTCGCCACCGACATCGATTGCCGCGCCCCGGAACCGTGGCTGCCGCCCGGCGCATGAGCAACCAATAGGCAAAACAATGAGCCTGATCTTCCATGAACGGGTCGGTCTGGATGGGCGCCGCATCAGCCCGTTCTCCTGGCGCATCCGCTATGCGCTGGCTCATAAGGGGCTGGGCACGGAGGTGGTCCCGACGCGCTTCGCCGATGTCGACCGCATCCGTGCGCTCAGCGGCCAGGACATGGTGCCGATCATCCAGCATGATGGGCAGGTGGTGCACGATAGCTGGGCCATCGCCTGCCATCTGGAGGAACATTTCCCCGATCGGCCGACCTTGTTCGGCGGGACCATCGGGAGCGGCACCGCCCGCCTGGTGAACCACTGGGTCGATACCGCGCTGGCGCTGTCGGTGCGACGCCTGATCGCGCCGGATTTCGTCTGGTGCCTGGAGCCTGAGGACCGCGCGTATTACCGCCGCTCGCGTGAGGCGCGATTCGGCACTACGCTGGAACAATACGGTGCCGATCGAGACCGACTGCTGCCCGATTTCATCGCGGCCTGTGCACCGCTGGAAAGCACGTTGTCAGAGCAGGCATTTCTCGCCGGGGCAGCGCCGGCCTATGTGGATTACGCCGCGTTCTCGGTGTTCCAATGGGCGCGTGTCGGCAGCCCGCGCGACCTGCTGGCCGACCCGGACGCCTTGCCGGCGGTTCGTGCCTGGCGGGCGCGCATGGTGGCACTGCATGACGGGCTGGGCGATCGCTTCGCATTGTACCCGGCGGAACGCAGCGGAACCGATGGAACCACCACGGAACAGGAGACAGCATGACCGAGATCGCCGTGGTCGGCGCCGGATTGATGGGCCATGCGCTGGCGCTGGTATTCGCGCTGGGCGGCCATCAGGTGCGGCTGACCGACAGCAACGCGGACACCCTGGAACGCGCGCCCGGTTTGATGGCAACCGCGCTCGCGACGCTGGCCGAGGCGGGTGAGGTCGATGCCTCCTGGGACCGCCAGCGGCTGTCGCATGCGGTGCGCTGCATGCCGTCGCTCGCGGACACGGTGAAGGGCGCCGCGGTGGTGATCGAGGCGATCGTCGAACGCCCCGATGCCAAGCGCGCGGTGTACGAGCAGTTGCAGGCGCTAATGGAACCCGCCGCGATCCTCGCCAGCAATACCAGCAACCTCGATATCTTCCCGCTGGTGCCTGAGGGTTTGCAGCAGCGCACGATCATCGCGCATTGGTACACGCCGCCCTATCTGTGCGACCTGGTCGATCTGTGCCCCGGCCCGCACACCGATCCCGCGGCGATCGCCACCGTGCGCGACATGGTCGCGGCGATGGGCAAGGCGCCGGTCGTGTTCAAGCAGATGGTGCAGGGCTATGTCGCCAACCGGCTGCAGGCGGCGATGCAACTGGAGGTGTACCGGCTGCTCGATGAGGGCCTGGTGACGCCGAAGGACATCGATGATTCGGTGCTGCACGGGCTGGCGCTGCGCATCCCGATCCTCGGCATCATGGCGAAGGCGGATTTCACCGGCTTGCTGTTGATGCAGCAGGGCATGAAGAACCGCAGCTATACGCCGCCGGTGCCGCAGGGACGCAGTGAAACACTGGATCGCCTGATCGAGCAGGGCCGCACCGGCGTGATGGCGGGCAAGGGCTATTTCGACTGGGGCGGCCGCAGCCCGGAAGACCTGTTCCGTGAGCGTGACCGCAAACTGCTGGCGCTGAAACAGGCGCTGCGCAAGATCGGACCGATGGAGGGGACATGATCACCTACGACCTACAGGGCAAGACCGCGCTGGTAACCGGCGGTGCGTCGGGCATCGGCTTCGCCACCGCACGCATGCTGGCGAAGTTCGGCGCCACCGTCGCGATCAACTTCCTGGCCGACGATCCGCGCGGGCCGGAAGCGGTGGACAAGCTGACCGCCGAGGGCGGCAAGGCGATCATGGCGCCCGGCAGCGTCAGCGAAGCCGGTGGCGCCGAACGCATGGTGCTGAAGGCGATCGACGATCTCGGCCGGCTTGACCTGCTGTTCAACAATGCCGGCACGCCCAGGCACGCGCCGGCGCATCAGCCCGCCGGAACTCGACCTGATCACCGAAGAGCTGTGGTCCCAACTGCTGCAAACCAATCTGCTCGGGCGTGTTCCGCGGCTCCAAGGCGGCGGCGCCCGCACTGAAGGCGGCGCATGGGGCGATCGTCAGCACCGCGTCGATCGCCGGACTGGGGCGTGCCGGCAGCAGCCTGGCCTACAGCGCGACCAAGGCCGGCGTGGTCAGCCTGACGCAGAACCTAGCGCGTGCGCTGGCGCCGGAGGTACGGGTGAACGCCATCGCGCCGGGTGCGGTGGACAGTTCCTGGATGGTGGAATGGACCAACGAGGAGCGGCAGCAATCGATCGAGCGCGCGCTGCTGAAGCGTCGCTGTCAGCCGGAGGATCTCGCCGAGGTGGTGCTGTTCCTGGGCTTCGGCGCGGCGATGGTGACCGGACAGACCATCACGGTGGATGGCGGGCTGACCCTGTAGCCGTCGCTCGCTGGCATATCATCCGCGGCGGCCCGGCTACGGCGCCGGCAGAGAAAAATCGGCCGGTCCGTGGCACTGCCAGGACCGGCCGGGTGCGTGCTCTCAGAACGTCAGCACGAAATCGGATGCGACGGTCACGCGCGTGCCCCGGGTTCCATCCTTGAACGGCTTGGAACCACTGAGTGCGTTGTCGACGCGGATTTCCGGCCGGATCAGCAGACCGGTGATCGGCGCGGGCAAGGTGGGCTTGAAGGTGAAGCCGAGGGTGATTTCACCGTAGGTGGTGGGCTTTCCCGGGCCAAGCGTATGGGCTGAACCGATGGTCGGCAGGCCCTGCTGCAAGCGGACGAAGTCCGTATTGCCGGTTACCCCGCCAACAAAAACGCCATCGTCGTCTCGGTAGATTTCAGCCCGCGCATTGAATGTCAGCTTGTCGTTGATGACGTAGGACGCGTATTGCGCGATGCCGAAGGCATTGGCCGAACTGGGCTTGCCGGTACTGGCGATCCCCAGAAAGTCGTCGCGGATCCAGTTCAGGTCGGTAACCAGGGTCAGCTTGTCGCTCGCCTTGTAGGTGACCACGATGTCGCTGAGATAGCGCAGATACTTGTCGGCATTATAGGCCGGCGACAGGGCACGCGATGGGTTCTCCGGCCCGATATGGGTCAACGCAACGACGGTCAGGTTGCCGTCCATCATGTTAAGCCCGAGCCCGGCAATACCGCCGATCGCGCCGTTGTTGTCGCCGTCATGACCGAACGTGGTGTTCACGCCCGTGTCGACGCCGAGGTAGATGTCCAGCAGCGGCGTCACATGCGTCTGCGTCAGCACGCCGGTGTGCTTGAACGGCAGGCCGAAGTTGAAAATGTAGGAGTGGGTGTAGAACGGGTTGGTGATCGGATCGATCGTTTCGTAGCCGACCGGGGTCGGATACATGCCGGCCTTGATGTCCATGCCGCCCGAGGTCGGGAACGGCACATGCAGCAGGACGTTGGCTTCGACGATGTCGAACTGGTTGCGATAGTCGGGACCCGGGTTCTGATCGAATACACCGAGGAAATGCGTGTAGCGCGCGTCGGCGCCGTACATGCCCTGCAGCTTGAAGCCCCACTGGAAGTTCGGGTCAGCAGGATCCAGCGGCTTGTTGGCGGTCAGCAGAAGCTGGTTCAGCAGCGGTTGATTGGCGCGATCGGTGAACAGGTGGCCGAAGTTGACGCCGCTTTGCGGGTTGGACGGGTTGATTGTGATACCACCCTCGACCTGGGCCGACAGATGGATGCCGTTGATCCACAGGCCAGGCGGGGGCTCCGCGGCGACGGGCGGAGCAGCGGGCACGGCGGGGGCGGTCTGTGCCCAGGCCGAACCTGCGGCACAGAGGCCCAGGCAGGTGGCAGCGAGCAGTGTCGTGCGGCTCGCTCGGAGAAGGTGCATTGGTTGGGCTCCGGTTCTTCTTGGTCTGTTTGGAGTAGGCTCGGGCGGTGTCGCCGAAGACGGGTCAATCAAAAACGGGGCGCCCCGATGAAGCGCCCCGCTTTGGTCAGAAGATCTGCTCTCCATGCAGTACGAGATCGAGTCCTTCGCGCTCCTCTTCTTCGCTCGACCCGCAGGCCGACCAGTGCTTTGGTAACCATCAGCAGGATCAGCGTCATCACGCCGCTATAGACGAGGGTCGAGATCACGCCGATTGCCTGCAGCTGCAACTGATGCAGGCCGCCCGGGCTGCCGTCAGGGCTGGCATCGGTGGCCGAGAGCGGGCCGTAGGCGAACACGCCGGTCAGCAGCGCGCCGACGATGCCGCCGACGCAGTGCACGCCGAACGCGTCCAGGCTGTCGTCGTAGCCCATCATGTGCTTCAGGCTGGTGGCCGACCAGAAGCAGATCACGCCGGCCGCGATGCCGATGATGATCGCCGGGCCGGGCAGCACGAAGCCGGAGGCCGGGGTGATGGCCACAAGACCCGCGACCGCGCCGGAGATGCGCGCCGAGGACGGAGGGCTTGCCCTTGGCCATCCACTCGGCGAACAGCCAGGCCGAGCGCCGCGGCGGCAGTGGCGATCTGCGTGACCGCCATGGCCATGCCGGCGCGGCCGTTGGAGCCGACGGCGGACCCGGCGTTGAAGCCGAACCAGCCGACCCACAGCAGCGACGCACCGATCACCGCGTAGGCCAGGTTGTACGGCGCCATGTTGTCGTTGCCGTAGCCGACGCGCTTGCCGAGCACGAGCGCGCACATCAGGCCGGCGATACCGGCATTGATATGCACGACGGTGCCGCCGGCGAAGTCCAGCACGCCAAGGCTGGACGACCCAGCCGGTCGGCGCCCACACCCAGTGGGCGATCGGCGAATAGACCAGCAGCGACCACAGGGTGATGAAGATGCACAGCGCCGAGAACTTCATGCGATCCGCGAAGGCCCCTGCGATCAGCGCCGGCGTGATGATCGCGAAGGTCATCTGGAACATCATGTAGACGGATTCAGGGATGGTCAGCCGCGTCGCGCCATCCGAGCCGGCGCCTAGCACGAAGCCGGCATCCGCACCCTTGTGATGTGGTCGGCGATGCCGTGCAACAGCAGGCGCGACAGGTCGCCGACATAGGCGTTGCCATTGGTGAAGGCGAGGCTGTAGCCGGCGACCATCCACACCAGGGTGACGATGCAGGTGATGGTGAAGGACTGCATCATGGTCGCGAGGATGTTCTTCTTGCGCACCATGCCGGCATAGAACAACGCCAGGCCGGGGACCGTCATCAGCAGCACCAGCGCGGTGCTGGCCATCATCCAGGCGGTGTCGCCGGTGTCGATCTTGGGTGGCGCCGTCATCGGCGAAAGCAGGGGCTGCTACCATCAGAGCCGGCAGCAGCATGGCCATGCCCCAGCGCAGGCGGGGTCTCATCATTGGTCCAATTTCCTTTTTGTAGGGGTCACAGAGCCGCGGCATCGACTTCGCCGGTGCGGATGCGCATGGCCCGTTCGATGTCGAGCACGAAGATCTTGCCGTCGCCGATCTTGCCGGTGTGTGCGGATTTGGCGATCGCCTCGATCACCTGGTCGGCGAGATCGTCCGGCACGACCACCTCGATCTTGATCTTGGGGAGGAAGCTCACGTGGTATTCCGCGCCGCGATAGATCTCGGTCTGACCTTTCTGACGGCCGAAGCCTTTCACTTCGGAGACGGTAAGGCCCTGCACGCCGAGCGGGGTCAGAGCCTCGCGCACGTCGTCGAGCTTGAAGGGCTTGATGATGGCCATGATCAGTTTCATGTCGGCCTGTCCTGAAGGGTTGTGTCCTGCATTTGCCGTGTCCTCTTGCTGCCCCAACTCGACGCCGGCGCTTGGCACGGCCGGTCGTGGCAAGTCCCAATCAACAATCATGCCAATGTGAGCTGGCCGCGGTTTTCCAGGTTTTGCGGGCCGGTTCTTCAAATCACTGAGGCATTGTGCCCAAATCGCAGGCAGATGCTCAGAGAGTGCTCTGGCTGTTACGCGGCCCGAAGGGGATTTTCTCACTCAGCCAGGGATGGTTTGCCGATCGGCGACGCCGGTTGTGGGCCCAGGGTTCGGGTCCTCCCGCCGCGGATCACCGCGCGCGTGCGACACCGCCGATGCACCCCGCCGTGGTCGTGCGTGTTCGCAACCTTGCAGTCATACACAAGGGAATCGGCGGGCCGTCAGGTTGCCTGGACGGGTGTTGCCGGATGATCGAACGGCGCGGATCGGGTTCGGGCGTTGCGTCGTGCCGGTCCCGGCCAGGCCGCACGCCGTCGCTGGACGCGCTGCAATCCGTTCGTCTGCAGACAGCGAAACGCCCCGCCATCCAACCGGACAACGGGGCGTTCGTCGCTGTTTTGTCTCAGTCTCCCGGAGAAACCCGGGTCGGCTGATCAGACGGAATAGTACATTTCGAATTCGACCGGATGTGGTGTATGTTCAAAACGATACACCTCGGTCCATTTCAGCTCGATATAGCTTTCGATCTGATCCTGGCTGAACACGTCGCCGGTCAGCAGGAATTCGTAGTCGGCTTCCAGCGCACCCAGTGCCTCGCGCAGGCTGCCGCATACCGTCGGGATGCCCTTCAGCTCTTCCGGCGGCAGGTCGTACAGGTCCTTGTCCATCGGATCGCCGGGATGGATCTTGTTCTTGATGCCATCGAGGCCGGCCATCAGCATCGCCGCGAAAGCCAGATACGGATTGGCGCCCGGATCGGGGAACCGCACCTCGACGCGCTTGGCCTTCGGGTTGGTCGCGTACGGAATGCGGCAGGACGCCGACCGGTTGCGCGCCGAATAGGCCAGCAGCACCGGCGCCTCGAACCCGGGGATCAGTCGCTTGTAGCTGTTGGTCAGCGGGTTGGTGAAGGCGTTCAGCGCCTTGGCGTGCTTGATGATGCCGCCGATGTAATACAGGCAGGTCTCCGACAGATCGGCGTAGCCGTTGCCGGCGAACAGCGGCTTGCCGCCCTTCCAGATCGACTGGTGCACGTGCATGCCCGAGCCGTTGTCGCCATAGATCGGCTTCGGCATGAAGGTGGCGGTCTTGCCGTAGCTGTGCGCCACGTTGTGGACGCAGTATTTGTAGATCTGCAGATGGTCGGCCATCTTCACCATCGGGCCGAACTTGGTGCCGAGCTCGTGCTGGCTCTGCGCGACCTCGTGGTGGTGCTTCTCGATGGCGAGGCCCATCTCCCCCATGGTCGACAGCATCTCGGCGCGCAGGTCGCTGTCGCCGTCCACCGGCGGCACGGGGAAATAGCCGCCCTTGACCGCGGGGCGATGGCCCATGTTGCCTTCCGGATAGTCCTTCACGCTGGACTGCGGACCTTCCTGGCTGTCCAGCTGGTACATGCCGTAGTTGCCGCCGGTGCCGAACTTCACGCTGTCGAAGATGAAGAACTCGGCCTCGGGACCGAAGATACGCGGTGTCGCCGATGCCGGATGCCTTCAGATAGGCCTCGGCCTTCTTGGCGGTGGATCGCGGGTCACGGTTGTAACCCTGCCCGGTCGACGGCTCCACGATGTCGCAGAACAGGATCAGGCTCGGCTTGGCCGCGAACGGATCCATCACCGCGGTGTCCGCGTCCGGCATCAGGATCATGTCGGACTCGTTGATCGCCTTCCAGCCGGCGATGGAAGACCCATCGAACATGAAGCCGTCGCGGAACACATCCTCCTCGATCGTGGAGACGTGCTGCGCGGTGTGCTGCCACTTGCCGCGTGGATCGGTGAAGCGGAGGTCCACATATTCCACCGAATGCTCGGTGAGCATCTCCATCACCTTGGCAACGCCGCTGCTGCCGCCGGTCGCAGGCTTTCTCGCCATACCTGTTGTTCCCCGTCCTCAGTCTTGATCGCCGCTCGATCAGGCGCCGGTTGCGGAGTGCAGCCGGCCGCGGCTGGTGGATGGGCCCGCACCGCGCGGGCCCTCATGGGCCGGTCCCTCTACTCGTTTCCGCCGCGGGCCGGAAGCGGTTATTTGAATATGTCGCGTGCTAGATTGCATCCTCGCCGCGTTCGCCGGTGCGGATGCGGATCACCTCCTCGACCGATGAGATGAAGATCTTGCCGTCGCCGATACGCCCGGTGCGCGCGGCGGCCATGATCGCCTCCACCGCGCGTTCCACGACACTGTCCTCGCAGACCACCTCGATCTTCACCTTGGGCAGGAAGTCCACGACATATTCGGCGCCGCGATAGAGCTCGGTATGGCCCTTCTGGCGTCCGAACCCCTTGGCTTCCACCACGGTGATCCCCTGCAACCCGACTTCGTGCAGCGCTTCCTTCACCTCATCCAGTTTGAACGGCTTGATGATGGCCTCGATCTTCTTCATGCGCGTCCAACCCGGCGGACCGGGCCTCCCATGGTTGCAGGCTGCCCAACTTCGCTCGAAGCACTGAACGGCAGCAGGTCAGGTTTGCATGCGGCGTGCCAAGCTTCAATGCAATGGAATTTCTGAAGATGGCGCCGTTTTGCGCAGATTGGCGTGGTCGCTTCCGATGGCAGAATGCCCGCGGAATGGGCATGCATCGCGTTACGGACAGTCGCCGCCGGCAATTGATGCGCGCCCGGCCAGGAACCATACTGCCGCGCCCGTCCACCGGGCCGACAAGGCCAATGTCCATCAAGTCCATCAGGCCAGGTTTATCGGGCCAGATTAACCAGGAAGGAGCGCGTCCCGCCGTGAAGCCCGCCAATTCCCTGCTCTCCGGCATCGGCACCACGATCTTCACCGTGATGTCGGCGCTGGCGACCGAGCACCAGTCGATCAACCTCGGCCAGGGCTTCCCGGACACCGACGGGCCGGAGGATGTGCTGCAAGCCGCCTGCGACGCGCTGCGGGACGGGCGCAACCAGTATCCGCCGATGCCCGGCGTGCCGGAGCTGCGCCAGGCCGTCGCCGCCTGCAATCGCCGCTTCTACGGGCTGGAGGTGGATTGGGCGAGCGAGGTGGTGGTGACCTCCGGCGCGACCGAGGCGATCACCGCCTGCCTGATGGCGGTGCTGAACCCGGGCGACGAGGTGGTGCTGGTCGAGCCGCTGTACGACACCTACCTGCCGGTGGTCCGCATGCTCGGCGCGATCCCGAAGCTGGTGCGGCTGGAACCGCCGGACTGGGCGCTGCCGCGCGCCGAACTGGCGGATGCGTTCGGGCCGAAGACCAAGGCGATCATGCTGAACTCGCCGATGAACCCGTGCGGCAAGGTGTTCACCGAGGAGGAGCTGGGGTTCCTGGCGGAGCTGGTGCTGCGCCACGACGCCTATGCGATCTGCGATGAGGTCTATGAGCACCTGACCTTCGACGGCGCCCGCCATATCCCGCTGATGACGCTGCCCGGCATGCGCGAACGCTGCATGCGGATCGGCAGCGCGGGCAAGACGTTTTCGCTGACCGGCTGGAAGGTCGGCTACGTGACGGCGTCGGCCGCGCTGGCGGCGAATGTGGCGAAGGCGCACCAGAACCTGACCTTCACCACCGCGCCCAATCTGCAACGCGCGGTCGCGGTGGGGCTGGCGAAGGACGACGCGTATTTCGCCGGGCTGTCGGCGGCGTTGCAGGACAAGCGCGACCGGCTGGCGGCGGGGTTGGCCGGGCTGGGGCTGAAAGTGCTGCCGACGCAGGGCAGCTATTTCATCACCACCGATTTCCGGCCGCTGGGCTTCAACGGCGACGATGTGGCGTTCTGCCGGCACATCACCGAAACAGCCAAGGTCACCGCGATTCCGGTCTCGGCCTTCTACGACGAACCGGACGCGCCCCGGCACTATGCCCGCTTCGCCTTCTGCAAGAGCGACGCCGTGCTGGACGAAGCCGTCTCCCGCCTCGCTCGGCATTTTTCGGCGCGGTGAGCGGGGCGCCCGCCCCGTGGGGTGGTGCGCGGGGTAAGGCGATGGCGGGCGCGGGGGCGGGCCGCTTGTTCCTGGCGGTGCGGCCGCGCCTGGGCCTGCTGCCGGTCTGGTTCGCCCGCCGGCCACGCTGGCGTCGTCGCGGCCGCGGCGCCGTCCGGTCCGTTGCGGCCTGCGCAGACAGAGCGTTGGGTTCGGGATGGTCGCGACGCAGGCGGCTGGTCCGTCTGACGTGTGCGCCCCTGGTCAGGTGGGCTTTTTCGCGGCGTGTTCGGCGAGCAGGCGGCAAATCGCGGGTTCGTAGTCGAGCGGCTGGACCTTGGCGGGGTCGAACGGCGGCAGTTGCGGTTCCGGCTCGCTGAGAGCCTGCAGCACGGCGCGGCAGCGCTGCAGGTCCCAATGCCAGCACCAGGGCGGGCCGTCGGCCCAGGCCCATTCGTAGCCGGCCAAAGCGTGCGTGCGCGCCTGGTCGTGCTGCCCCAGCGCCAGATAGAGTTCGGCGAGATCGACGGGCGGCGGGGCGCGCTCGGCCGAGGCGGCGGCGGAATCGGCCTCACGCCGGCGGCCGAGACGGGCGAGCGACAGGCCGCGTTGGGCCTCGGAGCCGGTGTCGCTCAGGCCGACCTCGCGGGCCATGCGGATGGCGTGGGCAAAGGCGTCTATGGCCTCGGCGTCCCGGTCGGCGGACTGGTGCCAGTCGCCGGCGAGTTGCCAGAGGTAGCGCTCGGACGTGCGTTGGCCGAGTGCGCGGACGCGGGCGAAGGCGGCGTCGAGGAACGCGGTGGTGAGGGCGGTCTCGCGGTGCAGCAGCCAGCCCTCGACGAACAGACAATTCGCTTCCAACTGGCCGTAGCGGCGCTGCCAGGCCGGGCGGGCGACCATGTCGGTCCACAGGCTGCGTGCCTCGCCAGGCTGCCCCTGGTCTGCGCGATCCTGGACCAGGTCGACGTCGCACCACAGCACGTTCTGCTGCTCGTCGAGCGCCGCGGCAACGTCGCGCGCCAGCGCCAGGACGCGCGCCGCCCGGGCCGGTTCGTTCCGGTCACTCAGAGTGTGGTAGTGGTTGCGCAGGCTGATGCCGAGGTTGCGGCTCAGGCCTTTGGCGACGTCATTCTGGATGGAGAAGACGTTCTGCGCCTCCTCCTCCCGCCGCCGACCGATCGCCCACAGCGCCAGCGCCGCCGCGTTCGCGACGAACCCGGCATTGTCCACGCCCGACGGTGGTGACAGGAATCCGTCCGGGAACATCGGGCGCAACAGCGCCAAGATCTCGTGATGGGCTTCCAGCCGGAGCAGGGCCTTCAGCGTCCCGGGCCACAGAACGTCCCACGCAGGCTGCAGCTTGCCGGCGAGGCAAAGCGCCTGCGCCACCTGGATGCGGTCCGCCAGGTCCCGCGGCGACTGCGCCTTCTCGTAGTCTGGCTCGGCGCGGGACGAGAAGATATCGGCGACGCGCTGGCCGGCCTGGCCACGCGCGTCCGGGTCCAGCGCGCCGATCGCGTAGCCGCGCACCACCGGGTGCAGGTCGAACATTCCGGCCGGGCGGTCCCATTGCAGCAGGCCGCGCGATTCCAGGTCGGCCAGCGTGTCGTCCAGCCAGCGGGCCGCCTCACGCAGCGCGGACGAGCGGCGCCATGCGTCAAGCGCTGCCTGGTAGTCCGCGTATTCGGCACGCGCGGCTTCGTAGTCCCGCTGCAACTGCTGGCGGCGTTCAGCGATACGGCGTTCGAGGTCGGTGCGCGCCGTCTCGTCTTCCGCGGCATCCAGTCGGCGTTGCAGTTGGTGCAGTTCGAAGTCCCAGTATTCGTCCGGCGCGATCGGCTCTTCCGCCTCCTCGGGCGGATCGGGCCGCGCCGGGTTCAGCGCCTCCACCACGTCGTAGCCGACCGCATTCGCCAGCATGCCCAGCCGCGCCAGCAGCTCGCGTGCCCGCGGCTCCAGCGCGTCGAACGCCAGCTTCAGGATGTTGGTCTGGCGCTGCCGCAGGTCGGGATCGGCCAGGTTCACCGCCGCGCCGCCGCGCGCATCGTCCACCCAGCGGTCGAAATCCATCCCTGCCCAGGGTGCCTTGCGCACCAGGCCGGCGACGAAGCCCACCACCAGCGGATGGCAGTCGAACGCCTGCGCCAGGTAGCGCCGCATGCGCTCGCCGTCGCCATGGATGCCGGCGCGGCGCAGCATCGCCTCGGCATCCTCCGGTGCCAGGCCGTGCAGCAACTCGCGGCGCACGCCCGGCAGCGGTTCGCCGCCGGCGTTCAGCAGGGCGCGCGGCATCAGGCGCGAGGACACCAGCAGCTTCGACGGCGCAGCGGTCGCGAGATGCAGCAGCAGGTCGTGGTCGTCCGGGCGGATGCAGTCCTGCGGCTGGCGGCCCGCGAGGCCGGTGTCGGCGTCCTCCCGCACGTCCTCGTCGCGCAGTTGCGCGGCGTCGGCGCGGTGATAGGCCGACAGCACGCGCTCCAGCCCGTCCAGCACCAGCAGAAACGGCGCGCGCGTCAGGTGGCCGAGCAGGGCGTGGGTCAGTTCGGAATCGGTGTGGGTACGGAACGCCGCCGGCGGCTGGTGGGTGATGTAGGCGAGCGCGGTGACCTTGAACTCGCGCATGTCGGCGCCGCGCTCGTAGAAACTGTACCACAGGCGGCCGGCCCAGCCCGGGCGGTCCGCAGCGGCGTGGTTGGTGACCCACTCCCAGGTGACGGTGCTTTTGCCCATGCCGCCGATCGCCTCGAACACCAGCACCGGGTCGTCGGGCGAACGCGCCCAGTCCCGCATCAGCGCGAGTTCGCGGGCGCGTCCCTGGAACGGATGGCCGGGCACATAGGGTGGACGGGCGACGAATTCAGGCGGGGCTGGCAGCGTGCTCGTATCCGGCACCACCGCCGGTCCCGCCGATCTTGCCGATTCCGCCGGCGGCGGCTCCCGCAGTTTTTCCAGCACGTCTTTTAGTCGCGCGAGGGTCTGGACCACCTGACCCTTCAGGTGCTCTTCCGTCGTGAAGGTCGCGGTGATGCGGCTGTGGTGATTTGCCCGAGCGCGAAACGCCAGCAGCTTGTCCTGCGTCGTGGCCTCGGCGCGCATTGACACCGGCGAGACCGGAATATTCTCATCCATCAGGAATACACAGATCGGCAGGCCGCGTCCCTCGGCGCGGTCGAATTCCAGTTCGGTGACGGACAGGCCCGTGGGGTTCAGTGCCGCGTCATCGATCACCTGGCCGTAGCGATAGTTGCCGATCAGCACGACATAGGCATCGGCTTCGTCAACCTTGGCGAGCGAGTTGGTGATGATGCCGCGGTCGGGAATGGCGGCGTCGTGCTCCATCATCAGTGGCAACATGCCCTGGCCCAGCACGGCGTCGCGCACCGCTTCCCGGCACCCGCGCAGGTCCCGGAAGCTGCTCGACACCATTACCTTGAAGACGTTGCCCGCCATGCGTGATTTGCTGCCAGTCCTATACAAGAACTGTGCAACACGCCGGAATGCCGGTCCACCGCAGTTTACGCCCAATTGCGCGCGGCCGGCGCGGGTCTGCGATTTCAGCGAGTATTTCACACAGAGGAAGATAGAGGACCAGGGAGGGCCACAGAGGGGCAGGTGCCTGTCAAGCAGGTCAGCCCGACAGACACCGGTCCGCGGGTCCGCTCACCGCGGTGCTGCGTGACCTGGGCGCAGCCGGCCAGCCGGTGCGTCACCTTGCCGGTGGTGCGCGATGCTGCCGGGCTGGATGTTATGATTCCGTCATGACGGGCGCAGGCCCTCTGCGCGCTGCGATCGAGCGAAGTGCGGCAGGCGAGCGTACCTCGTCCCGTGTCATGCCGGGCCTGACCGGCCATCTGCCACGAACAGAGCACACAGCGTGCGTTACGTTACCCGATCGTTCTGGCCGAGAGGACCGGGGCCAGCTCGGCCATGATGGAAACAGGGGTTCCCGGCTGGCTGGTGGAGACGCATAGGTGCAGGCCTGACGCGCAGGACAGGGAACGCCGACTTCGCCACGCGCCGCCGTTACTCCGCGGCCGGCTCCGCTGCCACGCGGGGGGCGTCGGGCTTCACCTGGTCACCCAGCATCTCCATCCGGCCGGTGATCTGGCCGCCATCCTCCACCTGCAGGCGGCGGCAGCGGGCGGTGCCGAGCAGGCGGCCGGTGGTGCGCACGACCAGGCTGCCTCGGACGGTCAGCGTGCCGTCGATGGTGCCGGCGATCTCCGCATCCTCCACCTCGACCTCGCCCTTGAACACGCCGCCCGGCGCGATCGACAGCTCGGTGGCATGGATCATGCTGGCTTCCACTGTGCCTTCCACCACCAGGCGTTCGGCGTCCTGCACCGTGCCCTGCACGCTGATGCCGCGGCCGACCACCAGGGTGCGACGCTCCCCCGGCTCGCGCACCGGGTTGCGGGCCGGCGGCAGGCCGGGGCGCGGCCCACTGGGGGGGACGGCAGCAGGACCACCTTGGGTGGTGGCAAACGGCGGACGGGCCATGGGGGGAGCCTCCTTGGGCTGAGCCGGTCTGAACGGCGGCACGCCGAGCCCCGAATCCATCGGGCCGGACGGTGCGCCGGGGCGCGGATGCAGTTCGGCTTGATGTGCAGCATCCCCTCCGTCGGAGGGTTCAGCCGCGGACAATCCGGCGGGCAGGGAACCCCCTGATCCGGCCGGCATTTCGTCAGGTTTGCGGCGTTTGAACACGGGAATCCCCACTGAGCTGGCTGACATGCCGAGTCCTTCGAACCGGCTCGGGGTAACACGGTCGCGCCGCGTTGAACAACGCCCGGTGGCGGGCTTATCCACATTGATCCGCTTAGCGTATTATACCGGTCTATCACCAATCGTCAGCGCGCGGTCCAGCACATGCACCATGGCGGCGGTGCCGACCACCGGGATCAGCAGGTTCAACACCGGCAGCCAGGCGGCCAGCGCCATGATGCCGCCCTGCACCAGCACCGCGGGGCGCGCCCACCGATACAGCGCGGCGGCCTGGTGGCGCGGCATGCGGCGCATCGCCACCGCCACGAACAAGCCGCGGCCGATCGCGAAGGCGCCGATCGCCCAGCCCAACACCAGGCCGATGCCGGGCAGCAGCAGCGCCAGGACCAACGCCAGCAGGTTCAGCAGCAGGATGCGCAGGCCCAGGCTGATGCCGTCCCAGGCCTGCTCGATCAACGGGGCGCCGCGCGCCGGCGGCAGGAACGGATAGTGGCGACGCTCCACCGCCGCGGCGATGCGCTCGATGTAGAACGTGCCGATCACCGCCGCGACCGGCAGGAACAGCCAGAACGCCAGCAGCGACGCGCCCAGCGAGCCCAGCAGGTCGGCGACCCAGGCGAGCGGACCGTGCAGGTCCAGCAGGCGGTGCATCGCCCAGAGCGTCCCGACATGCAGCGCGATGAAACACGCCGCGGACCAGGCGAGCGAGCGCAGCAGCACGCCGACGAACACGCGGTCGTCGAGCTGGCTCAGCGCGCGGCCTATCGGGGCGAGCAGCGAGTCCAAGCGATGCGGTCAGCCCGGCCGGGCGCGGGACGGCGGGAGCGTCGCGCAGGTCGCCGGGTGTTGCCCCGTCTGGCCGAGGTCAAACACGGCTTCTCCGGTCCACGCCAGGCTGTCGCGCGCCGGGTGTTGCGCGGTCTGGCCGAGGCCAGGCGCGGCTTTTCCACCCCGAGCCACGTTGTTGCCCATCGGTGGAAGGGGGCCAGTCATTGCGCCGGGGGTCACGGGAACAGCTTGCCGCTCGACCAGCCGCCTTGCGCGTCGCGGGTGTAGATCGTGCGGTCGTGCAGGCGGAACGGCATGTTCTGCCAGAACTCGAACCGGTCGGGCAGGACGCGATAGCCCGACCAGTACGGCGGCCGCGGAATCTCCTCGCCGGGATATTTTGCTTCGTAGTCCGCCAGCCGCCGCTCCAGCGTGACCCGTTCATCCAGCGGACGGGATTGATCGGACGCCCAGGCGCCCAGGCGGGAGATGCGCGGCCGGGAGGCGAAATACGCGTCGGCCTCGGCGTCGGTGACATGCTCCACCGGCCCCTCGATGCGGATCTGGCGGGCCAGCGACTTCCAGTAGAACAGCAGGGCCACCTGGGCATTGGCTGCCAGCTCGTCGGCCTTGCGGCTTTGTTTGTTGGTGTAGAAGACGAAGCCGCGCGGATCGACCCCCTTCAGCAGGATGGTGCGGGTGGAGGGTCGGCCGTCCGGGGTAGCGGTCGCCACGATCATGGCGTTGGCGTCGGAGGGTTCGCTGGCCTCGGCCTCGGCCATCCATTCCTGGAAGCGGGCGAACGGATCGGTGACCAGCGGTGCGGCGTCGGCCATGGCGGGCTCCTGTCGGGCGCGCGCACTCTGCCGATCTGGCGCCGCGGTGCAAGCCTTGGGGGTTCGACGCAGGGCGGCACCATGGGCGGCACCATCCTTGGTGATGCTCGGATTGCGGCGGTGGCGGGGGGCGCTCCAGGTCGCGGCGCCGGCGCGGGCTGCGCTGCTGCGGGTCTGGGTGGCGTGGCCGGCGAGCCGTGGGCGGCGGGCCTGCGCCCACGATGCGCGTTCCCACGATCCGCGTTCAGGTAGAGCAAACCGGGGTCTGCGAGCTGCGTGCTTACCGTCGCTGCCCACGTCGCTGAGTCTCCTGGCCGGGCTCGACCCAGTTTCAATCCGGCCGTGACGGCAAGCGGCCAGCCAAGTTTGGCCGACCCGCGGATCTCGGCTTAGGGTAGCGGCGTCTGGTGGCGAAGGACGCAGCATGGAACCGGAGCTTGTCCCCTACTCGCCGATCCTGCAGCGCCCGCCGCTGCGCTGGCCAAACGGCGCGCGGGTCGCGCTGTGGGTGGTGCCGAACATCGAGCACTATGAGTATCTGCCGAAGTTCGTCCGCACCCGCGACCCCTGGCCGCGCAGCCCGCATCCGGACGTGCTGGGCTACGCGCAGCGCGACTACGGCAATCGGGTCGGCCTGTGGCGGCTGTTCGACCTGACCGACGCGCTGGGCATCCGCTGCACCGTCAGCCTCAGCATGGCCGTGATCCAGCATTTCCCGGCGATCCTGGAGGCGATGGAGCAGCGCAACTGGGAGCTGATGTCGCACGGCATCTACAACACCCGCTACCATTGGGACGCCTCGCCCGAGGAGGAGCGCGCGGCGATGCTGGAAAGCCGCGAGATCCATCGCCAGCTGACCGGGCGCGAGCAGCAGGGCTGGTTCAGCCCGGCGATCACCAACACACTGAACACGTTCGACCTCGCCGCCGAATGCGGCTTCAGCTACACCGCCGATCTGTACCACGACGACCAGCCGTTTCCGCTGCGGGTCAAGCGCGGCAAGCTGATCTCGATGCCGTACTCGGTGGAGCTGAACGACGTGATCGTACACCGGCGCGGCGAGGAGGCGGCGGAATTCGCCCGCCAGATCCGCGACCATTTCGACACGGTCTATGCCGAGGGGGCGGAGCAGGGGAGGGTGATGTGCCTGGCACTGCACCCGTTCTGGGTCGGCCAGCCGCACCGTATCCGCGCCTTCCGCGCCGCGCTGGAATACATCCTGTCGCATCCGGGGGTCTGGGTGGCGACCGGCGCGGAGATCGCCGACTGGTTCAACACGCAGCACCTGCCAGCGATCGAGGCGCATCTCGCCGCCCGGGAGGCCGCCAATGGCTGACGACACGCCTGCCCGCACGCCGCCGGTCGACGAGGTGCGCGCGCCCGGTCTGGACCATGCGCATTTCGGCTACCGCACCCTGCGCGATGGCCCGCGCTTCACCTGGCCGGACGGTGCCCGCATCGCGCTCACCGTCACGCTGGTGCTGGATTACTGGGAGGTGAACCCGCCGCCGGGTGCCAGTCGCGATCCGCGCATCGTCTCGCCGCTGGGCAATTTCTTTCCCGACTGGCTGACCTGGAGTCAGCGCGAATATGGCGCGCGGGTCGGCATCTTCCGTGTCCTGGACGTGCTGGACCGGTTCGGCGTAGTGCCCAGCGTCGCGCTGGGCAGCGAGGCGGCGCACCGCTATCCGGAACTGGTCGACGAGCTGCTGCGGCGCAACGCCTGTTTCCTGGCGCATGGCGATTTTGCCACCCGCCGGCTGACCAGCCGCATGAGCGAGGACGAAGAACGGGGCGTCATCGTTGCCGCCCGGGATGCGGTGGCCGCCGCCATCGGGGCCGCGCCATTGGGCTGGTGCGGCCAGGATTTCAACCAATCCGCCCGCACCCCCGCGTTGCTGGCCGAAGCCGGGTTCGCCTACACAACCGACTGGGCGAACGATGACCGGCCCTTCCTGCTGGGCCCCTATGCCGGCCTGCCCTTGTTGGCCCTGCCGCCACAACCGGAATGGAACGACCTGGAATGCATGTGGCTGCGCCGGGTGACGCCACCGGTATGGGCCGATGGCATCGCCGAGGCTTTCGCCTTCCTGCATGAGGAAGGCGGCGCCGTGTTCAACCTGACGCTGCATCCCTGGATCGCCGGCCAGGCACACCGGATCCGCTGGCTGCGGGACGCGCTGAGCCGCGTGCTGGGCAAGCCGGATGTCTGGCGTACCACCACCGATGCGCTCGCCCAGGCGGCTCGGCCGCAACTCGACGCCTGACCCACGCCCCGATCGCGGCCGGGGCGCCCATTCCACAGGCGCGGGTCGCGCCGCGGCACAGCGGATCGACACGGCACCGAGGGCACCGGCCGGGTCCGACGCTCCATCGTTACCGGCGTCCGCATGCCAGGCGCGCGCCCGGCGCCCGGCATGCGGACCACCACCGCCAGATGCAAAACCAGCCGCCCGCAAGCCGCTTGTTTCCAAATAAGGAATTTCCGGTAGCGCATTGAACGGCGGACATGATTTGGTGGCGTCCGGGTACCACGACGCGACCGAACGCGCTTATACGATCGCCTCCACCGGAACAGATGACTTGGCCCGTACCAGCTTTGCCGTCGTCGCAACGGCTTGCCTTGCAGCGGCCTCCGCCGTGTCGGCCACATCCGTCATCATCGACTTCACCATCACGCTGGTGCCGAGCTTCGCCGGCATCAATGTCGGCTCGTTCAATGGGGGTGACGGGCAATGGGGGTGACGGGCAATGGGGGTGACGGGCAATGGGGGTGACGGGCAATGGGGGTGACGGGATCATCGGCAGCTTCAGCTACGACACAGCGGCCTCTCCCCTCAGTGCCCCGTCCGGTTCCCTGGACTATCCGCTGCTCAGCGCATCGGTGACCGATGGCGGCGTGACGACGACATTTGACGCCTCTCCCGGTCACATCGCCATTCTGCGTGACGGGTCAGACGATGGTTTCTTCGTCACCGCCTATGCCGGCGGCGGGCTGCGCCTGGAACTCGCTGGGGCTTCGCGCCGTTCGGCGACGTGTTCAGCGATGCCAGCCTGCCGGCGATTTTGAATCTGACCGCATTCAGCCTCACCGGCGATATCTTGGTGCCGGAAGTTTCGGGCTGAACTTTGCATTCGATGCGCCGGAGCCGACCGGTCTGTCGCTGCCGGCGATCGGACCCGCCGGCCTGGCAGTTCGCCGCCGCCGGCACTGATGGAGACCTATCGCTGGTTGTTCACCACCACAGCCGGCGTCTGTTGGTCATCGACCGCGCGGTCCAACGTGCCACCCAGCATCCTTGCCACCCGCGTCATCCCTGCCGGGTTAAGCGTCTGCGCGAATTGGACAGCCGGTATTGCGACACAGCCGGACAGCGCGAACAGCATGATGCAAGGCACGACCGCGACGCGCCAAGTGGAGCGCCGGGAAACGGATTTGGACATTGGGACAGGCTCTTTGCAGGGCGGCGCCGGTTCGGCCTTTTCGCCGTGGGAGCCGCGAGGTCCGTGGCCAAGCGTTCTGGCCACAGGCGGACTACTAAGACAAAGGTCGCAAGATCCGGTTAATGGCGGCGGCTATTCTGCCCGCAGTGCGGCGCGCAGATCGGCGACACCGCCGGGATCCTCCAGCGCGGACAGGCGCGCGGCGGCCAGCAAGGCGAAGCGTTGCAGCAGCGCGCGCCGACGCGCCGGGGGCAGGGGGTGTGACGGTGCGTCCCGCAGCACCTCCGCCTCCAGCCCGGCGGCGACGATCAGTCCGGCTTCCGTCGGCAGCAGGTCTTGCGGGAAGTCCACATCCACCGCGAAGAACAACGCATCGGCGCAGTCCCGATAATCCGGCCATTTCAGGTCGGTGAGGAAGTCGCGCGGCCCCGACTTCACCTCGATGCAGACGAAGCAGCCATCCGGACGCAGCGCCAAAATATCGGCCCGGCGGCCGTTCGGCAGCGGCATCTCGTGCAGGGGCGCCCAGCCTAGGCGCCCGCACAGCCGCGCGGTGGCGCGACGAATCGCCAGGCTGCGTTCCGGGAAGCCGATTTCCATCTCGTGCCGGCCGTTACGTGAGCAAACTGTCAATCGCGGCCGCCAGCGTCAGATCGTTCTGGGTCAGGCCGCCCGCATCATGGGTGGACAGCTCGATCCGCACCAGATTCCACACATTGAACCATTCCGGATGATGATTTTGCTGTTCGGCCAGCAGCGCCACCCGCGCCATGAAACCCCAGGCCTGGGTGAAATCCCGGAAGCGGAATTCGCGCCGAATCGCGTCCCGGCCTTCCGCCAGGCTCCATTCCGGCAGCGTGGCGGGAAGTGCGGCGCGCTGTTCGGCGGTGAGTGTGCTGGGCATGGAACCTCCTGCTGCCGATGGCGGTGGCTTGACCGCAAGCCGCGCCGGGGTCACCGATGGAGGGATGAGCGACATGCGCAATCCGATCCCGGTGTTCGGCCCGCCCCCCAGTCTGGACGACATCGCCGACATGGCGGAACGGGCCCTGCACCAGATTCCCGCACGGCTGGCCCGCCATGTCCATGGCGTCGGCCTGACCGTCGAGGATATGCCCGATGACGAGACGCTGGACGAGCTGGAGATCGAGTTGGCCTGGGAACTGACCGGCCTGTATCGCGGCACGCCATTGGCGGAACGCAGCGTATCCGACCCGTCACGGGAACCCGACCTGATCTTCCTGTATCGTGCGCCCATCCTGCTGGAGTGGGTGGAGACCGGCGAGGACCTGTTCCGCCTGGTGCGCAACGTGGTGATCCACGAAGTGGCGCATCATTTCGGCTTCAGCGATGCCGAGATCGAGGCGATCGAGCAGGAGATGGACTAAGCCGGCGAAGCGTTCAATCGCGCCGCATGTAGTCGTGGTGGGCATCGGCATGGGTGTCGTGGAACCCCAGCCGCTGGTACAGCGCACGCGCCTGGTTGCCCTTCGCCACGCCGAGGGTCACCGCGTCACCCGCACGTGCGGCTTCGTCGATCAGCCGCAGCAGCACCGCCGTGCCGATGCCGCGCCGCTGATCATCCGGATCGATGCAGAAATTGCGGATGAACCGTGCGCCCGGCGTGGGCGCGATCTGCACCCAGCCGACCATCCGCCCCGCGACGAGGATGATGCGGATTTCCGCCGGGTTCCATTGCGCTGTCAGCAGTTGAACCTGCTGGGCATGGTTCAGCCCTGCACTGCGCAGCAGCGTGCCCATCGCCCGCCCGTACAACAGCGCGACGGCGGCAAGGTCGTCCGCCGTTGCGGGCCGCAACACGAGTTGCTCAGTCGTCATGGGGCGACAGGCGCGCGGCGCGGCCGGCTCCTGTCCGCGCTTGGATGTTGCCGGCGCGGCAATCCTGTCGCAAGCCTGGAACTACCGATTTCCCCCGCTGCGTCGGATGGCGGCGAGGATGGCCACCCGACCCGGCCATCGCCGAAGGCTACCAAGCCTCGCGCCCGGTTTGTGGGCGCGCCATGGCGGCCTGCTGCTTCGCGCGCTGTTCGGCCTCGTGTTTGTCGAACATCGCCCGGGCGGCGGAGGACCGCTTCTCGGTCAGTTCGTCGCGATGCGCGGAGCACCAGTCGAAGGACTCCGACCGCGGCACGTTGTCGCCGGAGAAATGCGGCATGACGTAGCGCGCATACAGCTCGTAGGAGCGTTTCGTCGCCTCCCAGTCCGCCCAGTTATGCGCCTGTTGCAGCATCACCCCGAACGAACCCTGCTTGCCCTGCAGGCGTTTGATCAGGGCGATCGCGTCGTCCGGTGTACCGATGACGCCGAACTTGTTGTCGACGAACCAGGTCGCGGCGTCCTGGCCCGGCGGCACGATGAAACGTGGCTGGTTGTTGTTTAGATAGTCCAGATAGCGTTCCAGGCCGAACTTCACATTCCGCAAGGCCTGCTCACGGGTTTCCGCGATATGCATGGGCCCGACCAGGCGCAGGCGGGCGGGGTCCATGCTGCGCCCCTGTTCGGCGGCGAGGTCGTTGGCGATCTTCCAGTTCGCGTCCAGTGCGTCGTAGCCGAACGGATTGGTGGCGGCGACGCAGATCATGCTCAGCCCGTATTTCCCGGCGAGCCGGCCACCGGACGGGGTGACCGCGCTGACCACCGCCGTCTCCGGGTACGGCTTGGTGTAGGGCAGCAGATGGGCGCGGGCACCGACCAGCGTGTACCAGTCGGTGGTCTCGGTCACGATCTCGCCGCGGAACAATCGCAGGATCACGTCCAGCGCCTCCGCCATGCGGTCGCGCTGGGTGTTGGGATCGATCCCCAGCATCAGCGCGTCGGAGGCCAGCAGGCCTGGCCCGGCGCCGAACATGATCCGACCGCGCGTGAGATGGTCCAGCTGGATGATGCGGTTCGCCACCATCAGCGGGTTATGGTAAGGCAGCGAAATGACCCCGGTGCCGAACCGGATCGACCGTGTGCGTTCCGCGGCGACGGCGATGAACAGCTCGGGCGAACTGATCAGCTCCCAGCCGGCGGAATGGTGCTCACCGATCCAGGCTTCGTTGAAGCCGAGCCGGTCGAGCCAGACCATCAGGTCGAGATCGCGTTCGAGGCACTGCGTCGGGTTCTCATCCATCGGATGGAACGGTGGCAGGAAGACGCCGTGGCGAAGCGGGATCTGGGTCATGGCGCGTTTCCTCGGTTGCTGGGCGCATGGGGCGCATCCGCCCAGTCTGCGCAAGGCGGCTGCGGGCCTCAAGCCGAGGGGCGTGCGGTGCGGCCTCGATGGGGGCCGGGGGGAGCACGGCGCGGTGACGCACACCGCGCCGTCCGGTGTCAGCGCGGGACGACCTTGCGGTACAGGTGCCAGGTCGCGTGGCCCAGCACCGGCAGGATCACCACCAGGCCGAGCAGGAACGGGATCGACCCGATCACCAGCGCGGCGGCGACGATCACGCCCCACGCCGCCACCGGCCCGGGGTTGGCTCGCACCACCTGCACCGAGGTGGAGACCGCGGCGTCCACGCCCAGGTCGCGGTCCAGCAGCAGGGGGAACGACACAACGCTGATCGTCAGCACGACCACGGCGAACACGAAGCCCACGCCGACACCGAGGCCGATCAGTCCCCAGCCGGCCGGTGTAGTGAACACCTCGCTGGCGAATGCCGCCGGCGAGGCGGGTGGTTGCGGCCCCAGTGTCACCAGGTAGATCACTTCCGCGGCGGCGAGCCACAGCAGGAACAGGGCAACCAGGATCAGGCCCAGCCAGGCGATTGCGCCGATCGAAGGGGACCGCAGCACGCCGAACGCGTCGGCCCAGCTCACCTGAAATCCCAGTTCGCGGCGGCGGCTCATCTCGCACAGGCCGACGGCGGCGAGCGGGCCGAGCAGGGCGAAGCCGGAGGCGAGGGGGAACAGCATCGGCAACAGGCCGTAGCCGGAGGCCAGCCGCGCCAGCACAAGGCCGACCAGCGGATACATGACGCAGAGGAAGATGACGTCGGTGCGATTGGCCTGGAAATCCGCCCATCCTTCGGCGAGCGCATCGCGAAGGTCTGCCAGGCCGATGCGTCGCAACGCGGGCATGCCGGTCCGTTCGGCCTGCCCAGGCCAATACTCTTCGTCACGGGCTGAACCAATGGATTGGGCGGTGACGCGCAGCCGATCCCAACCCCAGCCAAGTGGCATCTGGATCATGTCGAGTCCTCCCGAACGTGGTTCGGGCCGCGCGGCCTTCCTGTGCGGCCCGCCGTGATCGGACGATACGCCGATCTTGGGTGGCGGCACCACAGGTCGCGGCGTTGTGAGCAGGACGGCAGACTTGACCGTCTCGCCGGCAGGGTTTCCCATCCTTGCCAACAAGCAAGCCAAGGGGAGTGAGCCCATGCACGACACGGTCATCCGCGGCGGAACCATCCTGGATGGCACCGGTTCGGCCGGCTTCACCGGCGATGTCGCCATCGAGGGCGGTCGCATCGCGCAGGTCGGCGGCAAGGCCGGCCCGGGACGGCGCGAGGTCGATGCGAACGGGCTGCTGGTGACGCCCGGCTGGGTGGACGCGCACACCCATTACGACGGCCAGGCGACCTGGGACCAGGAACTGGCGCCGTCATCCTGGCACGGCGTCACCACCATCCTGTTCGGCAATTGCGGCGTCGGCTTTGCGCCGGTGAAGCGCGAGCATCATGACTCGCTGATCGGCCTGATGGAGGCAGTGGAGGAGATTCCCGGCATCGCCCTGGCCGACGGGCTGAAATGGAACTGGGAGACGTTCCCGGAATATCTCGATGCGCTCGATCAGATGCCGCGCGCGATCGATATCGGCGCGCAGATTCCGCATCACCCGTTGCGGGTCTATGTCATGGGCGATCGCGCGATCAATCGCGAGAAAGCCACGGCGGACGACATCGAGGCGATGCGCCGGATGACCGAGCAGGGGTTGCGCGCGGGTGCGTTCGGCTTCACCACGTCGCGCACCAATTCGCACAAGACGCCGACCGGCGACATGGTGCCCGGCCGCTATTCCGAAGTACAGGAACTGCTGGGCATCGGCTCTGCCTTCAAAGGCCTCGGCTACGGCGCGTTCGGTGTGAACAGCGACTTCGACGATTGAAACCGAAGAGCTGGGCTGGATGACGCAGCTTGGCCAGGAGACGGGCCGTCCGGTCTGGTTCCTGCTGACCGATCGCCCGACCGATCCGGCGCGCTGGCGGCGGCTGATGGATGGGGTGCACCAGGCGCGCGCGCAGGGTGCCATGGTCACTGCGCAGGTGGCAGGGCGGCCGGTCGGCGTGCTGCTGGGGATCGATACGGCGCTGAACCCGTTCTCCATCCGGCCGAGCTACCAGGCGCTGCTGCAACTGCCGGTGCCGGAACGGATGCGCCGCCTGCAGGACCCGGCCTTGCGCGCGCAGATCCTGGCCGAGGCGCCGTCGCCCGAGCTGATCCACCGGCTGTCGCAGTTCCGCCAGCGCATCACCACGAGCTGGCATCGCATGTTCCCGATGAGCGATCCGCCGGATTACGAGCCGGCAGCCAGCAGCAGCATCGCCGCCATTGCCGCGCGCGGCAATCACACGCCCGATGAGGTCGCGTATGACTATCTGGCCGGCCGGCGCCGACAGGTTCCTGTTCTTCCCGATCGTCGGCTACAACGAGGACAATCACGACATCATCCGCACCATGCTGACCGACGACGCGACCATCCTCGGCCTGTCCGATGGCGGCGCCCATTGCTCGTCCATCACCGATGCGAGCGTGCCGAGCTGGATGCTGATCCATTGGGGACGCGATCGGTCACGCGGGCCGCAACTGCCGCTGGAGCTGCTGGTGAAGCGGCAGACCAGCGAGACGGCGGCGTTCTTCGGCTTTCATGATCGCGGCGTGCTGGCGGTGGGGAAGAAGGCGGACGTCAACGTGATCGACCACAAGGCAATGCGGCTGCACGTGCCGGAGGTGCGCTACGATCTGCCGAAGAACGGGCGGCGACTGGTGCAGCGTGTGGATGGCTATCACCTGACGATGGTGTCGGGGACAGCGACGTTCGAGCATGGCCAGTACACCGGCGCGACTCCCGGGAAGCTGGTGCGCGCGTCGGCGGCGCGGTAGCAGAGGCGTGTTGCGGCCCGCCGGTGTGCGGCGGGCCGGGTCGGCGCGAGCAAGTCCGGGAACGGCGCCTGGCCGGCTTCGGACCTCGCGTGCGCGCCGGGTCGTGCTGGGGTCTTGCTCCCTTGGGGTCTTGGTCCCTGTGGGCCGGGGCAGGATCTAGCGTGCAGGCTCAGGGGTCAGGCTGGAGAACAGCCCCGCAGTTGGGGCTGAACCCCGCCGCGTCAGCCACGGCATGAGCACGGGATTCATGCGATCCGTGGGACCAGATTATCGGTTGCCTCAGCAGGCAGTTCCACGCCGCTATACGCCTCCGCCAGCGGCAGGCTGATGCCGATCTCCGGCATGGCCAGCACGTCATCGCCGGCCAGCGTTTCCACCACCCAGTCCTCGCCTTTGCGGACGAACACCATCGCGGCGATGGCGTCCTGTTCCAGGATGACGTAGCGCCGGATGGAAGGCGTGGCCTGATACTCGCGCAGTTTCTCGATACGGTCGGTGCGTGGCACGCTCTCGCTCAGCACCTCGAAGACCACGACGGGATCGCGGATCACCGTCGCGCCGCGCGGCGCCGGCGTGCAGCTTACGAACGCATCCGGATAGCGAATGCGCGCAGCCACCTCGACCTTGAGCGTGGGACCCAGGCTGCGGCAGAGCGAACCCCGCAGCCGCTCGTGCAGGGCGGCGCGAAGATTACCGCCGATCATCTGGTGTGCAACGGTCCCGTCGGTCATTCCTGTCGCTCCTCCCATGCGAGGAATTCGGCAGGGCTCATCGGCTGGTGCGGGGCCGTGCTTATGAGCGGGAGTGTAGCACCGCGCGGTCGCGACTTTGCAACGCCGCACGGTTGGCACCCGCGCCAATCCGCCGCATTCTCCCGTCCAACATCCCTCCTTCCCACGGAGCTGCCCCATGCAGAAGCGCCGGCTCGGCCAATCCTCCATCGAACTCGCCCCGCTCGCCTTCGGCGGCAATGTGTTCGGCTGGACCGCGGATGAGAAAACCTCCTTCGCACTGCTCGACGCTTTCGTCGCCGCCGGCTTCAACTTCATCGACACCGCCGACGTGTATTCCCGCTGGCATCCCGGCAACAGCGGCGGCGAGTCGGAAACCATCATCGGCAACTGGCTCAAATCCCGCGGCAACCGCGACCGCGTCATCATCGCCACCAAGCTCGGCATCGAGATGGGACCCGGCAAGAAAGGCCTGTCGCGCGCCTACATGATGCAGGCGGTCGAGGATTCGCTGCGCCGGCTGCGCACCGACCATATCGACCTGTACCAGTCGCACCGCGACGATCCTGACACGCCGATCGAGGAGACGCTGTCGGCCTATGCGGAGTTGATCAAGCAGGGCAAGGTGCGGGAAATCGGCGCGTCGAACTTCTCCGCCGACCGGCTGGCCGAACTCGCTGCGGATCAGCACCGAACAGGGTCTGCCGCACTATCAGAGCCTGCAGCCACAGTACAGCCTGGTCGAGCGCACCGAATTCGAAGGGCCGTTGGAAGAATTGTGCCTGAAGGAAAAGGTCGGCGTGATCGGCTACTACTCGTTGGCGAGTGGCTTCCTCACCGGCAAATACCGCTCCAAGACCGATGCGTCGGGCCGCGCGCGCGGCGCCCGCGTGGAGAAATATCTGAACGACGCGGGATTCCGCGTGCTGGCCGCGCTGGACGATGTGGCGAAGCGCTACAATGCCACCCCGGGACAGATCGCGCTGGCCTGGCTGATCGCGCGGCCCAGCGTGACCGCTCCGATCGCCAGTGCAACCAATCTGGACCAGCTGCAGGAACTGGTGAAGGTCGGCGAGATCAGCCTGGATCGCGACGCCATCACCCAGATCGACGAGGCCAGCCGCCCGGCCTGAGGCAAGACATCCTGAGGCAAGACATCCTGAGGCAAGACACTGGGCGAAGTGCTGCGCATCCACGACCTGACGCGGCGCTTCGGCAGCGTGGTCGCCGTCGACCACCTGACCCTGGACGTGCCGCCCGGGCAGTTCCTCGGTGTCATCGGCCGCTCCGGCGCGGGCAAATCCACGCTGTTGCGGCTGATCAACCGGCTGATCGAACCGACCGGCGGGACCATCCGGTTCGCCGAGACCGACGTGACGGCGCTGCGCGGGCGCGCGCTGCGGGACTGGCGGGCGCGGGCGGCAATGATCTTCCAGCAGTTCAACCTGATCCCGCGCCTGGACGTGCTGACCAACGTGCTGATCGGCCGGCTGCACCGCCGCGGTATGGTGACCAGCCTGCTGGGGCTGTTCTCGGCGGAGGAACGTGCGCTGGCGCTGGAAACGCTGGACCGGTTCGGCCTGGTGGATGTGGCGTTGCAGCGCGCCGGCACGCTGTCCGGCGGCCAGCAGCAGCGCGTCGCGATCTGCCGCGCGCTGTTGCAGCAGCCGCAACTGATCCTGGCCGATGAACCGATCGCCAGCCTCGATCCGCATAATGCCCGCGTGGTGATGGACGCGCTGCGCCGGGTGAACCGCGAGGACGGGCTGACCGTGCTGGCCAATCTGCATCACCTGGACACCGCGCGCGCCTATTGCCATCGGGTCGTGGCGCTGGAATTGGGCCGGCTGGTGTTCGACGGCGCGCCGCAGGATCTGGATGCCGCGCGCGTCCAGGCGATCTATGGCGTGACCGAAGACCAGTTGCATGCCGAGGAAGCCGCGCCTGCGCGGCACACCGCCCTGCCCGCGGGATAAGTGGCGCGCCGGGTGCAGCCGGCTATCATGCGCGGAAACGGAGACCGCCGATGCTGACTCGACGCAGCGCCTCATTGGGACTTGCCGCAGTGGCGATGGCACGCCGTGCCGCGGCCGACACCCCGCCGGCCATGCCGCCGCCAGGCAAGCGCGACTGGGCGGCACAGATCCCCGTCATCCGCATGGGCCTGCTGGGCGGCGAGAATGATGCCGACCGGCTGGCGCGCGTGGACGGCTACAAGAAGCTGATGGAGACCATTTTCCAGGTGCCGATCAAGCTGCTGGTGGCGGCGGATTATGCCGGCGTGATCCAGGCCTTCGCGGCGAAACAGCTCGACACTGCCTACATGAGCCCCGCCGCCTACGCCTCCGCCTGGCTGGAAAGCGATGGCGACGTGGTGCCGCTGGTGGTGACGCAGGAGCAGGACGGCAGCACCTCCTATGTCTCCGTGCTGTACACCCGTGCCGATAGCGGCATCACCAGCCTGGCGGATATGAAGGGACATTCGCTGGCCTGGGCGGATCCGAATAGCGCGTCGGGCTACCTGATCCCGCGGGCGGAATTCCGCGCCCAGGGGATCGACCCGGAGGCGGGCCGCTATTTCAGTCGCACTGGCTTCGCTGGCGGCCACGAACAGACCGTCGTCGCCGTGCTGAACCGGCAATACGATGCCGGCGTCACCTGGACCTCCGGCATCGGCGATGCGTCCGAGGGTTATACCCGCGGCACGCTGCGCATGATGGTGGACAAGAAGATGCTGGACATGAAGGACCTGCGCATCATCTGGCGGTCCCGTCCGATCCTCAACGGGCCGCTGACGGTGCGGAAGAGCACGCCGCAATCGTTTCAGGACGACATGCTGGCGTTCCACCTGGCGCTGCCGACGGCGTATCCGGCGATCTATCATGAGTTCGACATGGGCAGCGGGAAAGGCTGGGTGCCGGTGCAGCACGCCGATTTCCAGCCGTTCATCGACATGCTGAAGCAGGAAGCCGCGGAGCGCCGGCACCGGCGGTGAGGTCCGAGACCTCCGCCCGCGGCCGCTACGCCGGACCGGAGGCCGCGTTTCGCACCCGGCGGCGCAGGCGTCTGCTGGTCAGCGGCATCGGTGGCGCGATCCTGCTGGTCTGCCTGCTGATTTCGGCGCGGGTCTCCGAGGTGTACCCCTCCGCGCTGCTCGCCGGCGCGCCGAGGATCGGGGACTATCTGACCAAGCTGCTGCCCGATCTTCGACCGCCCGTGCTGTTCGCCGGGACCGAGACGCAAGGCTCGCTGGCCTACTGGATGTACCGGCTGGATATCTGGCTCCGTCTGCTGTTCGAGACCAGCCAGATGGCGGCGCTGGCGACCCTGATCGGCACCACCGCCGGGCTGCTGCTGTGTTTTCCGGCCGCGGCGAACATCGCCCCCAACCGCGGCCTGTATCATTTGTTCCGCCGCACGCTGGAGCTGTTTCGCTGCGTGCCGGACATCGTCTATGCGCTGATCCTGGTGTGGACCTTCGGCGTCGGGCCGCTGGCGGGTATTCTCGCCATCGCGCTGCACACCACCGGCGCATTGGGGAAGCTGTTCGCCGAGGTGGTGGAGAATGCCGACATGCGTCCCTGGGATGGCGTGCGCGCTGCCGGCGGCAATTGGGCGCAGGCGGTGCGCTTCGCCATCCTGCCGCAGGTGCTGCCAAATTTCCTCAGCTACGTGCTGCTGCGGTTCGAGATCAACGTGCGCGGCGCGACCGTGATCGGCTTCGTCGGCGCCGGCGGCATCGGGCAGGAGCTGTATTCGGTGATCAGCTTCAACTACTACCAGGAGATCGGCGCGATCGTCGTGCTGATCATCCTGGCGGTCAGCCTGATCGACCTGCTGTCGGAACGGCTGCGCAGCCGGGCGATCGGCGGCCTGGTCGCATGAGCACGATCGCCCCCGCGGACTGGCAGGCGCGATGTCCCGGTGCCTTCGGCCCGTCACCCGCGCAACGGCTCCGCCGCCTTGCCGGGTGGACGCTGTTCCTGGCCTGGCTGGTCGCGGTGTGCTGGTGGTTCGACATCACGCCGGCGCGGCTGTCACGCGGCCTGTCCGGGCTGCTGGTGATCCTGCGCCAGATGGTGCCGCCCACACCGGGCGCGCAGGGCGGCGACATCTTGCAGGGCCTGGCGCAGAGCGTCGCCATGGCCTTCCTGGGGACCTTCGTCGCCGCGCTGATTGCCTTTCCGCTGGGCTTCCTGGGCGCGCGCAACATCGTGGTGAACGCGCTGGCGCATTTCTCGATCCGCCGCCTGTTCGACGGCGCACGCGGTGTCGACCAGCTCATCTGGGCGCTGGCCTTCGTCCGCGCGGTGGGCTTGGGCCCGCTGGCCGGCGTGCTTGCCATCACCGCGGCGGAAATCTGCGTCCTGGCCAAGCTGTTCGCCGAGGCGATCGAGAACGCCGACCCGCGCCAGCCGGACGCGATCAAGGCGGCCGGCGGGTCGCGCCTGCTGGCGATCCGCTTCGGCCTGGTGCCGCAGGTGCTGCCGGTGCTGCTGGCACAGGTGCTGTATGCGTTCGAGAGCAACACACGCAGTGCGGCGATCCTGGGCGTGGTCGGCGCCGGCGGCATCGGGCTGCAGATCGCTGAACGGATCAAGGTGCGCTACTGGAACGAAGTGTCGTTCATCATTCTGTTGATCCTGGTCACGGTGGCGGTGATCGACCAGCTCTCCGCCTGGCTGCGCCGCCGGCTGACGACGTGAGGCGGCAAGCGTGGGCCAACGCGCCCGCCGGCGGCGGCGGGGCGCGGCCCGCGTCGCGACGTGTGGACGAGAGCTACCCGAAAGTCCGTGGCGACTGTGTCCATAGCGCTAGGGATCGCGCTGGGGACTCCATCGACTTCCGTCTCAGCCAGCGCGCAAGCTTGCCGCGGTCAGCTTCGACGGCTCGCTGATGCTCATCGAATCCGTCAGTCACGGCCTAGCGGAACCAGAGTTCGGGGGGCGGCGCGGGTCTGGTGTCGGACGCGTTGTCCGGCATCCTCGGGAACCCCGGCCAGCCGCAGTCCTTCCACGAAGCGTGTCACCAGCCGCTGATCTCCACAGAAAAAGAAATTCGACCTTGCGACGTTCAGGTCATAGTGGGGGTATTTATCCAGCAGCGTGGCAGTTGCGGCCTGCGCCTCTTGAGCGCGACCCATCAGGCCCAGCAACGTCGCCACTGTGGCGAAGGACGATTGGTTGGCGTTCGGCACCCGCATCGCACGTCGTGCAAAGTCCACGGCGATGTCGAGTTCGTTCAACGACAAATGCGCCAGCGCACGGGTCGCGAGGAATGATGCGAGGTGGGGATCGCGTGGACTGAGCTCGGTCGCCCGATCGAGATACGCGATCGCATCACCCGGCCGGCCGCTGGCAACCAGTGTGAAGCCGAGTGCGAAGTATGCCTGCGCGAAGCTTGGATTGACCTTCAGGGCATCCTCAAGATAGGCGATTGCCTCGTCATATTGATGCCGAAAGCACAGTACGCGCCCAACCACGCAGAGGTTCATGCAGTCCTGCGGATCAAGTGCGACAGCTGTTCGTCCATAGCGTAGCGCTTCTTCGAGCATCGCCGGACGTTGTTCGGAAGTTCTCGTAATACCAGAGCCTGCAATACCACGTAGGCGAGGCCGCCATAGGCACGCGCGAAGCCGGGGTCAAGTTCGATTGCACGCCGGAACATTGCCTCCGCCTCGACGAGACCGGGGGTGGTAAAACCCCACAGGTGCCAAAGTCCGCGCTGATAGCAGTCCCATGCACCGAGATCGGCGGGAGGACGACGTACCGCTGCCTCCCGCTCCAGACGTGCAAGCTCCGGTTCGATCACGGCAGCGATCTGCTGCGCCATTGTTGTCTGGACATCGAGGATGTCCGCAAGGGCGAAGTCATACGATTCCCACCATAGCTGGTGGCCGGTTTCGGCAGATACCAAATCCGCGGTGATGCGTACGCGCTCATTTTGCCGGAGGACGGTTCCCTGCACGACATAGCGGACCTGCAAGGCAGCGCCAATTTCTCGCGGATCAGCATTGCGATTTTGGAAAGCAATCGCGGAGTGGCGGCTCAACACATCCAGCCAATTGTTGCGGGCGAGCAGGCGAATGATGTCTTCAGTGAGTCCGTAGCCAAAGTAGTCTGTGTCGGGCTCTTTGCTGAAGTTGGCAAAGGGCAGCACTGCGATGGATGGTTTGCGAGGCCTCGCCGCTATCGCCTGGCCTGGCCTGTTTTGGTCCGCGGCGTCGGTTTGTGCGGAGTCCGGCTTCAATTCCGGCGCCTGCTTCGCTTCGGGATCTGTCGGTTCCTCCGCCACATCGCCGACAAATCGAAAGCCACGCCGATGGATCGTCTTGATCAGATGCTGCCGGCCGCCGTCGTCACCGATCCCTTTGCGCGCAGCATTGATCCGGCTGCTGAGCGCAGCCTCCGACACGATGCGGCCACTCCAGATCGTATCGAAAAGCTCATCCTTGCTGACGACACGATCTCGGTTCTTCACAAGATGTACCAGCAGGTCGTAGACCTGCGGCTCGAGGTGCACGATCTCCCCGTTGCGCCGCAGCTCCTGCCGACGCAGATCGATCTCGTTGCCTGCGAACACTAGATTCATTATCGATCCTCCACCTCTTTCGTGTTGGAGGTCAGCCCGTTCCTGTCGGCAGGCCTGCTGTGGCCCCAAATATCGCTGCTTCGGGACACCATCCGGCCAGTAGACGTGTAGTAACAGACAGCATGAGGTCACCCTGCTCTCTGGAGGAGCCCTCAGCCCAAACCATGAGCGCTAAGCGCCACTGCCGTGCTCCGTCGCCAGCCTGAGGCCAGTCAACACCCCTCTACCGGATGCGCCTCAGAACGCAACGCCCGAAACCTCGATTCTACCACCGCCACCGTAGCAAAAATTAGCTTTCGCCAACTCAGAAGGCAAGACCTGCAAAGTCCCTTAGTTCACATGCCTGTTACAGGGCCTCATCCGTTGTGACTCCAGAACAATATCCGCCATCACGCTGCGCGATCGCCATTACAACTGCCCAGTTCCACCGATGAAAGTGACGCCCCTCACCCAATCCCACTGGCGACTGACATCGCCAGTGACATCGCATTTCCCGCTCAACAAGAGCCGGCGTCGTTTCAGCGCGTTGGCACACGGCCGGGCGGCAAATGGTTCATGACGTGTTCATCCGTATCCGTGGAAACCAGCCCTATCTCTGCCGTGCGGCCGATCAGGGCGGGCGCGTACTCGGCATCCCGGCTCAGAGCGGACGGAGCGCCAAGGCTGCCAAGCACTGGGATCGCACTGCTCCGGCGTATCCGCAAAATTTAGTTCAACCTCGGGTTGATGCGTCACCGGGATCGACGCGTGCCTGCCGTCCGGGAGGCAGTCCCGTAAAGCCGAAAACACCAGCAACCCATGGCGCGGCCTCCTGCCCTTCAGGCTATTTGCACCAAAGCCCGGCGCCGCCTGGTGAGCTAGATCACAATATACGGATGAAACTCCAAGAATTCACAAGAACTCCTGCAGCCGCGGGTCAAGCACTCGGTAGTGCAGTCGCCTAGTTTGTTGCCTGCAGTGAGGCTTCAGCCGCCCCGCTGCGCAACGCGACAACACCAGCAATGACACCAGGCAGGTGTCACACCCAAGGAGAAGTACCATGAAAAACGCATTCTTCGCAGCCCTGGCCATCCTGACGGTGGCTTTCGGTAGCCTGACGATGTCCTCCGCGGCCCATGCCGTCTACTCTTCCAACGGCCAGACGGCCGTATGGCATGAAGAGCCGAACGGCTAAGAACGGACGCTTAATGATAAGCATCCTTCTCATCGCTTTCGGCGCGTTAATCGTTGCGGTTGCAGGGTGCGCATGGGCCGATCATCGGCCGACTCAACCAGCGGCCGGCACCAACATGCACCACATGGGCGGTCCATCACTGTAGTCAGCGGCAGGTGAGTTGGAAGTGAGTGATCTCGAAAAAGGGGGTCGGTCCACAGGGATCGGCCCCTTTTTTTGTTGAGTCTGGAAAGCGCTTTACGGCCGTAGGGCGCGACGCATTGCCCCGCCCCGGGTTTGCCGGAGGCTCCGACCCCTGAAAGCTGGAGCCATGACGGGTCCGACGACGAACAGATTGCTCCCGAGGTCCGCGTACCGTGTGGTACGGATGGCGCTGGATCATGAAGGCGAGCCTTCGCCTCGCTGGGCAACGATTTCCCTGATAGCGGGGAAGATCGGCTGCTCACCGCGTATGGCAGGTATGGGACCCCCGATTCTCTCTGCCGCGCAGATTGACCTCGACCTGCGGCAGCTCGATGCCGCGTCAGCCATGACCATGCACACGACGCGCGGATTGGGACCGATCGAGCTGCCGAATGGCATGGGCGCCCTCCCTGGCTTGACGGGTCACCGTGTCGCGCCGCAGCCGACGCTCAATCCGGTCGTTCAGTTCATGAAGATCTTGCCCGGATTGAGAATGCCGCGCGGGTCCAGCGCCTGTTTCACCGAGCGCATCACGGCCAGTGCCCCCGCTCCGTGCTCCTGCTCCAGAAACTCCCGCTTGCCGATGCCCACGCCGTGCTCCCCGCTGCAGGAACCGCCCAGCGACAGCGCACGCGCGACGATTTTCTTGTCCAGCTCCCAGGCACGGGCCAGGCCGTCTGGCTCCGGCGGCACCAGGATCACGGTATGGAAATTGCCGTCGCCGACATGGCCGACGATCGGCGCGGTCAGGCCGGAGGCGGCGATATCCTCTTTCGCGCCGAGGATCGCCTCGTCGAGGCGCGAGATCGGCACGATCGCATCGGTCGCAATGCCCCGATGGCCGGGCTTCAGGGCGAGGCAGGCCCACAGCGCATCGTGCCGCGCCTGCCACAGCTTGTTGCGTTCGGTGGCGTCGGTGGCCCAGCGGAAGCCCCGGCCGCCGAATCCGCTGGCGATTTCTTCTGCCTGCTGGGCCTGCTCCGCGACGGCCGCCGGGGTACCGTGGAACTCGAAGAACAGACTGGGGACCGGCTCCAGCCCCTCCAGCTTGGAATAGGCGATGCAGGCTTCCATCTGCACCTCGTCCAGCAGCTCCATGCGCGCCACGGGAATGCCGGTCTGCATGATCGCGATCACCGTCTCCACCGCGTCGCCCAGGCTGGGAAACTGGCAGGTGGCGGAGGACATGGCTTCCGGGATGCCGTGCAGCCGCAGCTGGATCTCGGTGATGATGCCGAGCGTGCCTTCCGAGCCAATGAAGAGACGGGTGAGGTCGTAGCCGGTGGCGGATTTGCGCACCCGCCCGCCGGTGCGGATTTCCCGTCCGTCCGCCGTCACCACCGTCAGGCCCAGGACGTTGTCGCGGATCGTCCCGTAGCGCACGGCATTGGTGCCGGAGGCGCGGGTCGCGCACATGCCGCCGATGGTGCAGGCGGCGGTGCCGGGATCCACCGGGAAGAACAGCCCGGCGTCACGCAGATAGGTGTTGAGCTGTTCCCGCGTCACGCCGGCTTCCACCCGGCAATCCATATCCGGCTGGCTGACATCGATGATCCGGGCCATGCGTGAGAGATCGAGCGTGATACCGCCGCGCACCGGTGTGACATGGCCTTCCAGTGAGGTGCCGGCACCCCACGCCACCACCGGCACATGGGCATCGTGGCACAGGCTGAGCAGCTTCGCCGCCTCCTCGGTGGTTTCGACGAAGGCGACGGCGTCCGGCAGCACCGGCGGCTGGGTGTCCTGACCATGCGAATGGTGTTCGCGCAGCGTCGCATTGGTGGTGATGCGCTCGCCCAGAAACGCGCGAGCTGCCTCGATCACCATGGCTACCGGCTCAGGCATCGTCGATCCTCTGCTGCTGTCCTGTCGTGGTCGCTTGCAGGATTGGACCCGCCGACGCAGGCTGGCAAGTGATGTCGCCCAGCCCCGCCGCAGCCGCGCTCCAGGTCGATGGATTGCGCACCGAGTTCCGCATTGCCGGCGCCTGGTATCCGGCGGTGGACACGATCTCGTTCGAGCTGGCGCCGCGGGAGACGCTGGCGTTGGTCGGCGAATCCGGCTGCGGCAAGTCGATCACCGCGCTGTCCATCATGGGGCTGGTGCCGCAGCCGCAGGGCCGCATCGCCGCCGGGCGGATCGTGCTGGACGGGCGGAACCTGGTCGGGCTGCGCGAGCCGGACATGGAGAAGCTGCGCGGCAACCGGATGGCGATGATCTTCCAGGAGCCGATGACCAGCCTGAACCCGGTGATGACCATCGGCGCCCAGGTGGCGGAGCCGCTGATCGTGCATCAGGGCCTGTCGCGGTCCGCCGCCGAAGCCAAGGCGCTGGCCGTGCTGGAGGAGGTGAAGATCCCGTCCGCCGCGCAGCGCTTCCACGACTACCCGCACCAGTTTTCCGGCGGCATGCGCCAGCGGGTGATGATCGCGATCTCGCTGGCCTGCGAGCCGACGGTGCTGCTGGCCGACGAGCCGACCACGGCGCTGGACGTGACGATCCAGGCGCAGGTGCTGGGCCTGCTGGCGGATTTGAAGGACCGCCACGGCATGGCGATGCTGTTCATCACCCACAACCTCGGCGTGGTCGCGCAGATCGCCGACCGGGTGGCGGTGATGTATGCCGGACAGATCGTCGAGCAGGCGCCGGTCACCGAGGTCTTCGCGCGGCCGGCGCATCCCTACACGCGGGCCCTGTTCGCGGCGATCCCGCGGTTGGACCAGGATCCGCAGGACCTGGCGGCGATCGCCGGCCGGGTGCCGCCGCTGGATGGCATGCCCGCGGGGTGCCGGTTCGCGCCTCGTTGCCCGCTGGCCCGCGCGGGGTGTGACCTGCCACAGGTGCTGGCCCCGGCGGGGGATCACCATCTGGCCCGGTGTCACGTCGCGACCGGCGCGCTGGCGACGGCCTGACCGCTGGGCAGCCAGACCGACAGGCACCGCCCACCGACATCAACGCCGACCGCCATCACCGCCAACGGAACGATATCGAACCGCCCGGCGGTCTGGCGTCAGGAGATCTGCACCGACTGCACCGCCTCCTCCAATTCGAAAAAGCTCGGCATGTGCTGGTTCGGCACCATCTTGCGGCCGGATTCCACACTCACCTGCGGGGCGTTGCCATGCAGATGGGTCACCAGCACAGCGCGAATCACCTCGTAGAACTTGGCTTCCTCTTCCACGACGTCCTTCAGGCGGGCGGCAAACGGACCAGCCAGACCATAAGCCAGCAATACACCCAGGAACGTGCCGGTCAGAGCGCCGCCGATCATCGCGCCGAGCACCGCGGGCGGGCTGTCGATGTGCGACATGGTCTTGATCACCCCCAGCACGGCAGCCACAATGCCTAGCGCCGGTAGCGCGTCAGCGAGGCTTTGCAACTGATGCGCGCCGTGCAGTTCCTCGTGCAACGTCTTCTTCAACTCGCGCGCCATCACGTCTTCGATCTGATTGGGATCGTCGGCATTCATGCCCACCATCCGCAGATAGTCGCAAATGGTGGAGGTTGCGAATTCGTTGGCCATGATGCGCGGGAACTTCTGGAAAGCCGGGCTTTCCTGCGGCTTTTCGATATGCGGCTCCAGCGCCATGTTGCCCTTCGTGCTGGCCAGCCGCACCAGATAGTATAGCAGGCTGAGCAAATCGACGTAGTCGGATTTGTGGAACGACGCGCCCTTCAGGATCTTGCCGAATCCGCCCAGTGAGTGCTTCAGGTCGTGCATGCTGTTGGACATGATGAAAATGCCCACCGCGGCGCCGCCGATCGTCCACAACTCGAACGGCAGCGCCTCGACAAGCGGCTCGATCGCGCCGCCGGACACGAGATAGCTGCCGAAGACGCAGAACAGCAGGAAACCCAGGGCGGCGAGCGGAACCATTGCGCGAGGTCAGTGCGGCTCGGGTCGCAACGGTCTGTCCGCCATCGGCGCACGCGGATCAGCCGGTTGGACCTTCGGCGGCTCCCCCGCCGCACCCGGCGCGGCATCCTGCTGCGCAGCGGGGCCGGCTGTGGGCGCCGTCTGTGTTGGAGATGCCTGCGTGTCGCGCTTCGGGCCCCTCGCTGACCGCAACACGACAATGGCAACCCGCCGGTTGGCCGCCGCCAACGGATCAGCCGGCAGCAGCAGATCGCGATCGGCATGGCCGGTCACGGTTCGGATGCGTTGTTCTGGCAGACCACTTTCGACCAGAAGCCGGCGCGTGACGTTGGCGCGTTCGGCGGAGAGGTCCCAGTTGGTGCGCTCAGGACCGGGGAACCGGGCGGCATCGGTGTAACCGGCAAGCGAAATCGGGTTGTTCATCCGCAGCAGCATGGGCGTGATCTTCTGCAGCAGCAGACGGGTGCGATAATTGGGCACCGCCGAGCCGAGCGCGAACATTGACCGCTGCTCCTCATCCAGCAACTGGATGCGAAGCCCCTCCGGCGTCATGTCGATCGATAGCTGCTTCGCGAGGTCCGCCAGCGCCGGATCGGTGCGCACCGCCTCGCGAATTTGCTGCGCCGCAGTCTCGAAGGCCTGCTTCTCCCGCCGCTCCCGTTCCGCCTGCAGCTCTGCGTCGGTCGGCGGCCGCGCCACGGCCACGGCGCGCGGCCCATCCAGCGCGGTTCCGGTGGGAATGGCGGTGGCCGCCGGCTGGTCCGGGCTGTTCATGTGGAAGGTCGTGGCCTGATCCATCTGGCTGTCCGGGCGGTCGCCCACCTTTTGGGGGACATCGCCCGATGCGGCCCCTTGTTCATCCTGATGGTCGCCTTCGTCGATCGTGACCGGGAGCTTGCCGGGAATGATCTGTTCGGCACCGCGATCCGACACCAGCGCGCCCGTATCGAAGGCGGTCTGGCCGCCGAAGGGCTGGCCGGTGCCGGACGAGGCATGGCTGAACAGGTTGGTCGGGCTGAAATAGTCGGCCAGCCCCTTGCGCTGATCCTCCGTGGTGGCGTTCAGCAGCCACATCAACAGGAAGAATGCCATCATCGCGGTCACGAAGTCGGCGTAGGCGACCTTCCAGGCACCGCCATGGTGGCCACCCTCGACCACCTCCTCCTTGCGGATGACGATCGAGCCCTTGCCGTTGCCCTTGCTGTCCCGTTTTCGCATGCGCCTCTGCCGTCCGGCTGCCGGGGCAGACTGTGCACAAGGTGTCTTAACGTTCGGTGATCAGTGGGACCGCACAGGGGCGCGAGTTGCGGGGGTCTGATGATCGAATATCGAGTGACGGAGGTTGTGACCCGGCGGCCTACGCAGGGCCAAGTGCCAATCGGGAGATCGTCTCGGGAGATCGTCGCCGGGACGGATGGCCGCTCCCCCCGGGACCAGCGGCGATTGTTGTGGCCTTGCCACGCGACATGTGATTAGAACACGCGACGAACATTACGGATTTGTCTCTCATCCGCGTGCATTTTGTGTGAAAACCGCTCTACTATTTGGACGTGCCGGCTCCCATTTGCCGGCTTGGACGAGCCGGCTCCAGGCTGCCGGCGTGACGAGGAAGCAGGGCCCAGTGACCCAGACGGAGTGGCTACCCGCCGGACGCGCGCTTGAACGGGCTCGCCGGTGGCGACTGCGGCGGGACCCAGGCATTGCCGGGATGCCGTGCGCGATAACCAGGACACGGACCACGCCGTGAGGTTCCTCACCGATTTCGCCGACCAGGCCGTCGTGCTGCCGATCGTGCTGGCCATCGCTTTCGCCCTCGCCGTGCAAGGCTGGCGGCGCGGGGCGTTGGTCTGGCTCGCTGTGGTATTCCTCACCTTCGCCGTCATGCTGGTGCTGAAACTCACCTTCCTCGCGTGCTGGCCGCTGTTCGGCCCGCTCGACATCCGCAGCCCGAGTGGTCACGTGGCTGCAGCCACCGTCGTCACCGGCGGTCTCGCCGCGCTGTTGCTGCGGCGGGGCGCCAGCATTCTGCCGGTCGCCGCCCTCGCTGCAACGCTGATCGGGCTGTCCCGCCTGGCGCTTGGCGCGCACTCGCTGCCCGAGGTTATGCTGGGCGCGATCATCGGGTTGACCGGGGCGGTCGCGTTGCGGCATCTCGCCGGCCCGGTGCCGCGGCTGAAGGTCGGGCGGCTGGTCGCTGTCGTGGTGATCGTGGGCGCGTTGTTCCACGGGCTGCATCTCCCGGCCGAGGCGGCCATTCGGCACACCGCCTATCGCGCGGCCTGGCTGCTATCCGTCTGCTATCCGGATCCGGATGCCAGGATAGGTATGCGCGCCGCGCCGGCGACGGCCAGCCGGTTCTAGACGCTGGCCACGATTGCAGGTCCCGTGCGACGCTGTCAGCATGGACCTGCGATCCACAACCGGAGAGCCACAGCGCATGCAGATCGAAATCGAATACTGCGGAATGTGAGGTTACGAACCGCGTGCCCGTGAGGCGCGGGAGCTGATTGTCAACGCACACCCCTCGGCCGAGGTCCGGCTGAAGAAGTCCGGGGGTGGCGTGTTTGAGATCACGGTGAACGGCCGGCTTGCCTACTCCAAGAAGGCGACCGGACGCTTCCCGACAGCCGAGGACGTGAAAGCCACGCTCGGCTGACCCCCTGCCGGGATCCCGGTCAGCCGGGACAGGCGCGGTGCCTGCCGCGTGACGGTGGCAACCTCTGCAACGATGCTATCCGCCGGCTGTCGCTGAGGGCGGGTGCTCCAGGGCGGCGCGGCGAACCGCTGCGGGTGGCGCGGCGGGCGATACGATGATGCGCCACTTCGGCCGCTGTCCAACGTATCCGGGTGCGTGGGAGACTTGACCACGTCGGCTATACAACGAGATACCGCCCGGGCTGACGCCGCGGCGCCTCCTCCGGGACGGAACGCCGCGCGCGAAGCGCGCGATCAGCCAACGAATGAGAGGGGACCACGCATGAAACTGCTCTACGCTCCCGGCGCCTGCTCGTTGGGCATCCATCTGCTGCTGGAGGAGATCGGCAAGCCGTATGAGGCCGAACAGGTCAATCTGCGTGAAGGCGCGCAGTTCAAGCCGGACTTCACCGCGGTCAATCCGAAGTCGAAAGTGCCCACGCTGGTGCGCGATGATGGGTCGGTGCTGACCGAGTTTCCGGCCATTGCCTTTTATCTCGCCGGCACCAATCCAGAGGCGAAGCTGCTGCCCGCAGAGGTCGGCGCCCAGGCACGCGCGCTGGAGGCGATGGACTATGTGGTCGCCACCATGCACATGCAGGGCTTCACTCGCATCTTCCGCCCTGGCAACTTCACGCCGAATGCCGCCGACGAGGAGACGGTGAAGGCGCGCGGCAAGGAGATCTTCGACAAGGGCCTGGCGATCATGGACAAGGCGTTGGCCGGCAAGGACTACCTGGTCGGCTCGTTCTCCGTGGCGGATGCCGCGCTGTTCTACGTGGCATTCTGGGGCGCCGCGCGGCTGAAGATGGAACTGCCGGCCAATTGCGCCGCGCATTACCAGCGCATGCTGGCGCGGCCCGCGGTCCAGCGCATGATGCAGCAGGAAGGCCTGGCGGCCTGAATGATGAACGACGTTGCTTCAGAACAAACTCCAAGCCCTGTCGCATTCTGGTTCCTGCGTCACGGCGAGACGGACTGGAATGCGCAAGGTCTGTCGCAGGGCAACGTCGACATCCCGCTCAATCCGACCGGGCTTGCCCAGGCCCGCGCCGCGGCGGACCGGCTGCGCAACCGTGGGATCAACACGATCGTCGCATCGTCGTTGTCGCGTGCCCGGGTGACAGCCGAAATCGTCGGTGAGGCGCTGGGCTTGCCGGTTGCACTGGATGACGCGCTGCGTGAGGTGCGGTTCGGTGTACAGGAAGGTCAGCCGATGTCGGACTGGTTCGCCGACTGGGTGGCCGGCCATGTCACGCCGGACGGTGCGGAGTCCTTCGCAGCGTTGCGCCGCCGCGCGGTGGGGGCGGTGAATCGCGCCACCGCTCAGCCCCCTGTTGTCCTGGTGGTCGCGCACGGTGCGTTGTTCCGTGCGCTGCGCAAGGCCATGGGGATCGAGCCGCTGGCGCGGACCCCGAACGCCGTGCCGATCTGGTGCGAACCGCCTGCGAGCGGCGAGACCAGCTGGCGGCTGAATTACGGCGGCTGATCGTGAGGATGCCCACGCTGCTGCATCGCCGTCGGCACGCCCAGCGTGATACGGAGACCCCATCATGGCAGAGATAGACGGCTATGAAGTGCTTGGGCTCGGCCTGTATTTCGAGGACCTGCCGGAAGGCCGCAAGTTCCGCACCATAGGCCGCACCGTCACCGAGGCCGATCTGGTGAACTTCATCAGCGTGACCGGCATGACCGAGGTGCTGTTCTCCAACGTCGAGTTCCTGCGCGAGGAAAGCGACATCAAGCAGCGTGTGGTGCCGGCGGCGCTGGTTTACTCGTTCGCCGAGGGGTTGCTGGTGCACGCGACCATGCAGCACACCGGTTTCGCATTTCTGCACATGGAGCTGGATGTTAACGGCCCGACCTTCGCTGGCGACACGATCCATGTGGAATGCGAGGTCGTCGAAAGCCGGCGCAGCAACAGCCGACCCAATCGCGGCCTGGTGCGGACGCGGAACCGCGTGGTGAAGCAGGACGGCCAGGTGGCGCTGACCTACACGCCGCTGCGTATGGTCAAGGCGCGCGGGACCGGTTGAACCAATCGGCGCGGCGGCAGGTGGCCGGTTCTGTAGCCCCGCCGCCCATGAGGCCGCCTGTCGACCACGCCCCCTCGTCATGGCGGGCGAAGGCCCGTGCGCATCGAGATAGAGCACAATGCGCCATGCGAACTGCACATGTCCCGCCGAACTGCGCGCTTCCCGTCCTGGCCGGGCTTGACCCTGCCATCTACCCCTGCAGGCGCGCGCTGCGCGACCCGATCGATTCCGGTGTGGATGGCCGGGTCAGGCCCGGCCAAGACGGAAAGCGAAACCCGCCATTGCGGAAAGTGGACCCGGCCAGGGAGGAAAGCGGGCGTTCGCACCTTGCTGAACCAATCGCTGGCCGGGCGAATGGCCGTCATCCACGACTGCGCAGACCACAACTGGGAAAAAGTGGTGGATGCCGAGCTTCGTCGGCAGAACGATGATGGACAGCCGATCGGGCGGCGGCGAGCGCGGCTGGTATCAGATCACTGAGTCCGGGGGAAAAGACGGCTTGCGTTTCTCCAGATGCGCGGCGAGCCCTTCCTGCACCTCCGGCCCGGAGAAGCCCAGGAATTCCAGCGCCAGCGATGCATCGAATGTCGGACCCGCGCTGCGCAACCAGTTGTTGAGTGCGTGCTTGGTCCAGCGGATCGCGCTTTGTGCCCCTTCCGCCAGCCGCGTCGCGGTCTCCACCGCCTTGGCGTCCAGATCGGCATCGTCGACCGCCAGGCTGATCAGGCCAATGCGTTCGGCCTCTGCGCCCAGCACCTGATCGCACAGCAGCAGGTAGTATTTCGCCTTCGCCAGCCCGCATAACAGCGGCCAGATGATCGCGGCATGGTCGCCCGCGGCGACGCCGAGCCGTGTGTGACCATCGATGATGCGGCAATCCTTGGTGGCAATTGAGATATCGGCCAGCAATCCGCACACCAGACCGGCGCCGACGGCGACACCGCGCATCGCGCTCACCACCGGCTTGGAGCAGTTGATCACGCCATAGACGATCTCGCGGGCTTCCTTCCATTGTCGGGCGCGCGCCTGAAAGTCGTCGATATTGTCACGGATCATGTCGAAGTCGCCGCCGGCGGAGAACACCTTCCCTGCACCGGTCAGCACCACCGCGTTGACACTGGGGTCGCGATCCACGTCGCGCCAGATATCGGCCAGCTCGCCGTGCAGCACAGCGTCGGCCGTGTTCATTTTGCCGTTGTCCATGGTGATGCGCAGTACCTTGGGATGCGGCCGGTCGAACCGAAGCCGGGTGTAGCGCGCATAAACCTCGGTCATGGCGGCAACCTTTCGCTGAGCCTTGATCTGCGACGGTCGTGATGAGAACCGGGATCGGTGTGGGCGCGGGCCCAGAATCAGCTGGCGAGCTTCTCGGGCTTGTGCTTGAAGGACTGCGTCGGCACGTCGCGGAACAGCGACATATGAGTGTGTTGCGCGACCCATGGTGCGCCGGTGTCGTTCCGGCCGAACACGACAGTGGCACGGCCCGGACGATCATAGGATGTGCCGTCTTGCCGATATCCCGTCGAATCGAACACGCCCATGCCGACCGCCTGCAACCGGTCCGGCGAAACCATCACGCGAATATCCGGCCGCCAGCGGAATCCGTCGATGTGGTGCCAGACATTCCGCCATTGGTTCTGTTCGGCCGCCTCGCGGCCCGTCATGAAATCGCTGAACGTGCCGAACGCGACCATGTCGGGTGCGAAGATCGGCCGGGCTCCCGCGAAGTCGACGGCCTGGACATGATCGGCCAGGCGATGAAACCAGGCGCGCACGCCTTCGGCGTCATCGGAATTGGGCTCTGGCATAGGGACCTCCTGTCGATTCAACGGCCGCGAAATACCGGCTTGCGACGTTCCCGGTGGGCCAGAATACCTTCCTGCAGATCCTCGCTGTTGCGCACGGCGGCAAGTGTCTGGCTGACCGCCACCATGCGTTCCACCGGGCCGGTCGGCATCACCTCATTGCTCAGCCGCTTCAGCGTGCCGATGACGAGAGGTGCCGATTCCAGCATCTGCTCGGCCATCTTCAGGGCCTCCGCCTCATGCTGGCCGTTCGGCACCACGCGATTGACGAAGCCCACCTCATAGGCGCGGCTGGCGGGAATCTGACTGCACAACAGCATCATTTCCATCGCCAGCTTGTGCGGCATGCGCGAGACCAGGGAGCTGATCATGCCGCCGGTGACGCCGAGCTTTGCTTCCGGATAGTAGAAGATGGTGTTCTCGGTTGAAACCATCAGGTCGCACATCATCACCATGACGATGCCGCCGCCGACCACCCAGCCGGAGGTTGCGGCGATGATCGGCTTGTCGGTGCGGAATCCGACGCTCGGAATGGCCCGCCACAACTCCGGCAGGTCGGTGACATCCGCGCCGGCGGTGAACGCGCGTTCTCCGGATGCGGACAGAATGGCGACGCGCTGGTCGGAGGCATCGAACGCCTGAAACGCCTGTTGCAGCTCGACCGCAACGGCGCTGCTGATGGCGTTCAACTTTTCCGGCCGGTTGATGCGGATGATAGAGACCGCGCCGTGCGGCTCGACGGTGACGACGCTCATGCTGTGTTTCCTCGCGTTGCGCCTGGGGGCGTGCCGCGGAGTGTGGGCGGAGCCGCATTTTAACTCAAGCCGCGGGAAAGGCGGCACGCGGCGAACCAGCCGCCGCGTGCCGGTGCGGTTCAGGAGCCAGAGGCTCGAAATCACCTCGCCGAACAGTTCCCAGGTCTTGCCGGTCCATCGGGCAAGCTGCATGGCCTTGATCGGGTGGTAATTGGTCGGGCTGGTGTTGATCTTGATGCCGGGCAGCAGCAGCGGATTGCCAAGATCGTGGATGCTGGTGGCCTGCTTCATGACGTTCTCGCGTGAGAAGTCGCCGTTACACGCCTTCAGCACATTCAGCATGGTGTTGCTGACCGCATAGGCGGCGATGTAGCCACCGTCGGTCTGGTCGGCGCCCGGCATGTACTTGTCCATGAACGCGCGCCATTCCTTCATGCCGGCGTCGTCCTTCCAGCGGGGATCGGTCGGATCCTTCAGGTACTGCGCGGTCAGCATGCCGATGGCGTTTTCCGGACCGGCTGGGGTGATCACCGCGCCGACCGAGATTGCCACGTTGGTCATGAAGAACATCGGCTTCCAGCCGAGGTCGTGCACTTTGCGAATCGCCTGGGCGGCGAATTTCGGCGTGGCGGCGACCAGCAGGACGTTGGCGCCGGAGGCCTGCAACTGGGCCACCTGGCTATCGATGGTCGGATCGGTGACTTCGTAGGTCGCCTCGACAACCATCTTGCCGTATTTGTCGCCGAGCACGTCCTTCACGCCGGCCGGGTAATCCTTACCGAAATCGTCGTTCTGGTACAGGATCGCCAGCTTCGCGTCGGGATGCTGTTGCAGCATATATTTCGTGTAGATCTGCGCTTCCGTGCGGTAGCTGGGCTGCCAGCCGATGGTCCACGGATATTCCTTGTAGTTGCCCCATTTGTCGGCGCCGGTGGCGACGAACAGCTGCGGCACCTTCTTGTGGTTCATGTAGCGCTCGATTGCGCTGTTGGTGGGCGTGCCGAGCGTGTTGAAGGTGAAGGCAACCTTGTCCTGTTCGACCAGGCGACGAATTTGTTCCACCGTCTTGGGCGGGCTGTAACCGTCGTCATAGGAGATGAAATCGATCTTATGGCCGGCGACGCCGCCCTGATCGTTCACCATCTTATTGAAATAGACCTGCTCCAACTTGCCCAACACGCCGTAGGCGGATGCCGGGCCGCTATACGGGTTGGTATGGCCGATCTTGAGTTCGGTCGCAGTAACACCAGGTGTGTCGGCTGCACCGGCTGGTATCCAGATGGCCGTTGCCGCCAGCACGGCCGCCACGCCGGCCGCCTTATGCACGAATTTCCCAAACATTAAACGTTCCCTTCCGTGAGCAATGGGCGGCGCCGGAGGGCACCGCCCGGCCATGAATATCAGGAACTGGCACCCTCGATAATATCACCGAAGAACACCCAGCTTTTGCCGTCCCATTTCATCAGCCGCATTGCCTTGATCGGGCTATGATTGGTGTGACTGGTGTTCGCGGTGATGCCGGGCAGCAGGGTCGGAAGGTGCAGGCCCTTCAGGCTTTCGGCCTGGTGCAGGATGTTCTCGCGCGAGAAATTGCCGTCACAGTGCTGCAGCACATGCAGCATGGTCTTCGACACGCCATAGGCGTAGACGTTGCTGATATCACTCTTGTCGGCGTCGGGTGCCCATTTGGCGATGAAGTCGCGCCATTCCTTCATGCCGGCATCGCCATCCCACTGCTGGTCGGTGGGATCCTTGATGTAGTTGGAGCTGATCACTCCGGTGCCTTTTTCCGGGCCCGCGGGCTGCATCACGGTGGCGACCGAGACCGATACGTTGGTCATCAGGAACAGCGGCTTCCACCCGAGGTCGTATACCTTACGGATCGACTGGGCGGCGAATTTGGGGATCGCCGCCACCAGCAGCACGTCGGCGCCGGAGGCCTGCAGTGACGCGATCTGGCTGTCGATCACCGGATCGGTGGTCTCGTAGGTCGCCTCCGTCACGATCTTGCTGTAACGGTCTCCCAGCACGTCCTTGATGCCGGTCGGGTAGTCCTTGCCGAAATCGTCATTCTGATACAGAATCGCAATCTTCGCATTGGGCTTCTGTTTCAGGATGTACTTCGCGTAGATCTGCGCTTCGGTGCGGTAGTTCGGCTGGAACCCGAGAGTCCACGGATAGTCCTTATAGTCCGCCCATTTGCTCGCGCCAGTGGCCAGGAACAGATGCGGCACCTTCTTCTGGTTCACGTAGCGCACGATTGCTGAGTTTGTTGGGGTGCCCAAATTGTTGAACAGGAACGCGACCTGGTCCTGTTCCACCAGACGGCGGACCTGCTCCACCGTCTTGGGCGGGCTGTAACCGTCATCCAGCGAGATGAAATTGATCTTGCGCCCTGCGACGCCGCCCTCCGCGTTGACCATGTTCCAGAACGCCGTCTCCAACTTGCCGATCACGCCGTAGGAGGAGGCGGGGCCGCTATAGGCAATGGTGTGGCCGATCTTGATCTCGCTGGAGGTGACACCTGGCAAATTCGCCGCGCGGCTGCGACGGGTTGCCAATACGGGAGCGGCCAGGCTGGCGCCCAGCAGCGTGCGTCGTCCAATCATGGCGTAGTCCCTTCCCTGGGTATTGATCTTGTTCATTTATTTTCGGGTCTGCTGACTTGGCAGCCCAGGCGAAGACTGAGCGCGCCGGGCATCGCGTGCAACAGAATTGCGCGGCGCCGAGGTCGGTCGTTACGGCGCTCGGCTGTCGCGCCGGATCGCTGCCGCTTTGACACCACCCGCCCCCTCCGCTTTGTTCCAGCCAGAACAGCGATGAACGAGGGCAGGAAACCGTGCGACCCCTGGAAGGCATGCGCGTCATTGCGCTGGAACACGCCGTAGCTGCCCCGATCTGCAGCCGCCATCTGGCCGACCTCGGCGCCGACGTGATCAAGATCGAGCGCCCCGGCGAAGGCGATTTCGCCCGCGCCTATGACAGCTACGTGCACGGGCTCTCCAGCCATTTCCTGTGGCTGAACCGCGGCAAGCGCAGCATCACGCTGGACGTGAAGCACACCGAGGCCCGCCAGATCCTGCAGCGGCTCATCGGAGGTGCCGACGTGCTGCTGCAGAACCTGGCACCCGGCGCCGCCGCACGACTTGGCCTCAGTCACGCGGCGCTGGCACCGGCAAACCCCAAATTGGTGGTGTGCGATATCTCCGGCTACGGCGAGAGCGGACCGTTCGCGCAGAAGAAGGCGTATGACCTGCTGATCCAGGCGGAATCCGGACTGATCAGCGTCACCGGATCGCCGGAGATGCAGTCCCGCGTTGGCATCTCCGCCGCCGACATCGCCACCGGCATGTATGCGCTGACCGGAATTCTCTCGGCTCTGCTGCGGCGGTCGCGCAGCGGGGAGGGCGCCAATGTGAAGATCGCCATGCTGGACGCGCTGGGCGAGTGGATGATGTATCCGATGTATCGCGCGGCCTATGCCGATTCACCGTTGCCACGCTCGCCCACCAGCCATCCGGCCCTGGCGCCGTACGGGCGCGCATCGCACCCAGGACGGGCAAGTGATCTTCGGCTTGCAGAACGAGCGCGAATGGGCGGTATTCTGCACCAAGGTGCTGCGCCGACCGGAGGTGCAGACCGATCCGCGCTTCGCCACGATGAACGATCGGCGGGAACATCGGGCCGAACTGACGGCGCTGATTGAGGATTGTTTCAGCACGCTGACCTCGATCGAGGTGGTGAAGATCCTGGATGCGGCCGGCATCGCCAACGGGCGGCTGAACCAGTCGATGGATGTGTGGCAGCACGAGCAATTTTCGGCGCGCGACAAGTGGCGCGAGGTGAACACGCCCGGTGGCCCGATCCGGGCGCTGCTGCCGCCGTTCACCTTCACCGATTTCGAGGCCGTCATGGGCGACGTGCCCGCGCTGGGCCAACACACGGACATGGTGCTGCGTGAACTCGGCTATGGCGTCACCGAGATCGAGCACTTGCACGCAGCGGGGGCAGTGTGAGCGGCTTCGATCCCGCAACCCACCGCATGGTGCCGGAGCAACGCTGGTTCGAGGATTTTTCCCTCGGCGAGCGCTTCTTGCTGCCAAGCCGCACGATGACGGAGGCGCTGTTCCTGGCGTTCCAGGCGGCCAGCGGCGACAACCACCCGATCCACTACGACGCGGAATTCTGTCGGGCGCGTGGCATGCCTGGGATGCTCGCGCATGGGTTCCAGACGTTGATCCAGACAGCGGCGGGGGCCGGGCTGTTCCCGTTCGTGACGGAGGACTCGCTGGCGGGGTTCCTCGACCAGTCGAGCCGGTTCCTGAAGCCGGTGTTTGCCGGCGATACACTGTATCCGGCGCTGGAGGTGGATGAACTCGCACCCAATCGCAGCACCGGCGTGGTGGGGGTGCGCAGCACTGTGCACAATCAGCATCGGGATTTGGTGCTGGAAGGTCGGCAGCGCTACCTGATCAGGAAGCGTCCGTCCGACGGGTGATTCTCATCGGACTTAGCGCTTGCGGTAAAACGTTGGGTGCTTACCCGATCAGCTGACCACGGCATGCGCCAGCAGGTCGGCAAACGCCACGGCCCCGCTGCCGCGCAGCGTGGCGACCACCGAGCCGGATCCGGATCCGTCCGGCGTGACCATGATGGTGGCATCGCCCCCGGTGCTTCCGACCCCGAGATAATCGGGCAGCGTGCCGGTAACTCCGTTCCAGCCGGCTGCTGCCATCGCACCGCGCAAATCGAACAGGTCGTTGGCGGCGAGCACGTAGCCGAAGATGTCGTCGCTGCCCTGGCCCGCCGCCGGCAGCACCAGCGTGTTGCCACTACCGCTGTCCTCGATGCGGTTGGCACCACCGCCGGCATCGATCCGGCTGCCTGTCCCGGCCAGGCGAATCGTGTCATCTCCCGCGCCCGTGGTGATGGAGTTGCCGCCGGCAAAAGCCTGGATGGTGTTGTTGCCGTCGCCGGCGATGATCGTGTCACCCGTGCCGCCGGCGAAGACGACATTGTTGCCTCCGCCCGCGTTGATCGTCACCCCGTTCAGATTGGACACAATGGTGTCGTCCCCGGAGGTGCCGCTGATTACAGCGCTGGCCGTCGGGATCGGGTTGTCGATGGTCGATGGATTGTCGGCGCCGACCGTCACCGCGATGCGGGTCGTCGCCTCCTGCCCGGCCTGATCCCAGATATCCACCGTGATGCTGTCCGTGGCGGCGCTGCCGCTGGCGAGGTAGCTCAGCGAGGCCAGCGCTGCGTTGATCTGATCCAGCGTGCCGCTGTAGTGGATCGCGCCGGTGCCCGAACCGGCCAATTCGGCTCCGCCTGCATCCGTCATGCGCAGGACGCCGGTGTTGTCGGTGACGTTCAGTGCCAGCGTGCCCGGATGGGCGGCGGCGAACGCGTCGGCAATGCTGACGCCGGCCACCATGACGCTGTCGCCCGCCGCCACCTGCTCTGCGTCGGGCGCGGTGATCTGGGGACCAGCCGGAGGCGGATTCGGCACATAGGAGATCACGTTGGAGAACTGCCGTCCGCCTTGCAGGTCCAGGCGGAAATTGGCACTGGAATAGCTGCCGCTGAGCCGCAGAGATTCGACGACCACGCTGCCATTCATCACGTTCAGCACGCCGGCGGCATAAGACAGACTATCGGCCTGGATCAGATACAGGCGGATCGTATCGTTGGCGCCGAAGCCGGCGATCGTCGCACCATCAACCAACGCATTCTGCTGTTCCAGCATCAGACTGCCGGGGCCGGAATACTGAATTGTCCCGCCATGCACCGCGCCGTTGATGAACAGCGACCCGTCATTCATCTGCAGCGTGCCGGCGTTGAGGATCGTTTCCGCCGGGAAGGAATTGGGCGAGGGGCCGAAATCGAAGCCGACACCGCCGGAGTTGCGCGCGACGATCAGGCCGTCATTCACCACCGTGCCGCCAGTGTTGATATTCAAGTTGCCGCCATCGCCGGCAATGGTGCCCGAATTGACCACGTACGCGGGCGCGCTTGCAGAGGCGGATTGCAAGATCAGCAGGCTGCCGGTTTCCGCGCCCAGGCTTGCCCCACTGCCGACGGTGAAAGTGCCAGCCAATGTCACAGGCGCCTGCGGCAGCGTGTTGTCGGCCTTGTCGCGCAGCGATGTTCCTGTGCCAAGCGCGGCGTTGGTGAACGACGCCGAACCGCCCTCGCTGCCGTCATCGGTCAGACCGATCGTCTCACCAATCAGTACGCTTCCGGTCAGTGACGGCGCGAATTGCGTACCGCCGGGAATCTCCACCTGATCGCCGGTTTGCGGCACCTGCCCGGTGGACCAGTTGGCGCCGTTGTCCCAGTGGGCGTTGACCATGCCGGTCCAGGTCTCCACCGGATTGGGACCCGGCGCGCCGATGGTGATCCGGATGCTGCCGGTGGTTTCTGTCCCGGACTGATTCCACAGGTCGAAGTGGATCGTGTCGGCCGCCGCGCTGCCGGCTGTGCTGTAGCTCAGGCTCGTCAAAATTGCGCTGATCTCCGCGTAGCCTGCGTTGAGCGCGATGTCGTTTGTGCCGGAGCCGGCGACCACCCCGCCTTGCCCGTCTGTCGCGCTCAGCAATCCGGTGCCGTCCCAGATATGCAAGTACAGGACGCCCGCGTTGGTCGCCGCGAAACTGTCGGCATAGCCGAGGCCGGCGAGCGACACGGTGCCGGGGGCGCTGATCGTTTCGCTGGGCGGGAGAGAAAGTTGGGGAGAGCTGGACGCCATCGAAATCCTCCGTTGGCGGCAATAAAATCCATTCGCGGGGGCCAGTGAAATCGCAAACGTGTCAATCAAACGGATTGTGAAATCTCAGTCACGTCGGCGCCTGTCGGCGATTAATGTTGCACTAACCAATAGATATCGGATTCGTACCCGATATGGCATTGTGACGCCCCGGCCGCCCGGCTTCGTGATGGGGATCGGCGCTGTCCTTGCTCCCATCTCGCCGGGCGCCTAATGGTGCGCCGCATCACCGAGTGGCACGGGACAGCGATGGAGCGAAGTGACACGAGTTTTCAGGCGCTGATTTTGCGCCTGCAGGGCTTTTGGAGCCGGCAGGGCTGCGTGCTGCTGCAACCTTACGACGTCGAGATGGGCGCCGGTACCTTCCACCCGGCCACCACGCTCCGCGCGCTCGGCCCCACGCCATGGCGCGCCGCCTATGTCCAGCCCAGCCGGCGCCCCACCGACGGGCGCTATGGGGAAAATCCCAATCGATTGCAGCACTACTACCAGTACCAGGTCATCATGAAACCGAGCCCGGCCGATGCGCAGGATCTGCTGCTGGCGAGCTATCGGGAACTGGGCCTGGACCCGCTGCGCCACGATTTCCGTTTCGTCGAGGACGACTGGGAAAGCCCAACCCTCGGCGCCTGGGGCCTGGGATGGGAGGTGTGGTGCGACGGCATGGAGGTGGGCCAGTTCACCTATTTCCAGCAGGTCGGCGGCATTCCCGTGACGCTGCCGAGCTTCGAGATGACGTACGGGCTGGAACGGTTGGCGATGTATGTGCAGGACAGGGAGAACGTCTACGACCTGGACTTCAACGGCGCCGGCGTCAGTTATGGCGACGTGTTTCTGCGGGCAGAGCGGGAATACAGCGCGTATAATTTCGAGTTTGCCGATACCGCCATGCTGATGCGCCATTTTGCCGATGCGGAACGGGAATGTGGCGCATTATTGGAACAAAAACTGGGCCTGCCGGCATACGACCAGTGCATCAAGGCGAGCCACCTGTTCAACCTGCTGGACGCGCGCGGCGTCATCAGCGTCACCGAACGGGCCAGCTATATCGGCCGCGTGCGCAGCTTGGCCAAGAATTGCTGCGAGGTCTGGGTCGCGGGCGAGGCGCCCTGAGCAGATCCGCTTCCTGGCTCCCCTCACAACCTTTGGACGCGTAGCACCGGCTGCGAAACTCCGCTTCGCAAGTCCGTGCCATGACGAGCGCCGGCGCGTATACCGCCAGGGTCGCCTTCATGGAGTTGATTCGCTCATGGTTCGCCTGTTCGGCATCGACCCAGGTCTGCGCTTTACCGGCTGGGGGCTTATCGCGGTAGATGGCAACCGGCTGCGCCACTGCGCCGACGGGGTGATCGCGACCGACAGCGCCGGCTCGGTGCCGGATCGACTGAAGACATTGCACGACGCGCTCGCCGCTCTGTTGGCAGAACACCGCCCGGATGAGGCCGCCATCGAGGAGACCTACGTCAACCGCAACGGCGCGGCCACGCTGAAGCTGGGCTACGCCCGCGGCGTCGCGCTGCTGGCACCGGCGCTGGCTGGTGTGCCGGTGACCGAATATGCGGCGAAGACCGTCAAGCTGGCGGTGGTCGGAACCGGCGGCGCCGAGAAGGAACAGGTGCAGATGATGGTGCGGCGGCTGCTGCCAGGTGCCGGCATTCGCCGGGCCGATGCCGCGGACGCTCTGGCGGTGGCGATCTGCCATGCGCATCATCGGTCGTCTCGAATGGCGTGGGGCGAAACGTCTGCTGCGGTCGCATTTAACGGTAAGCTGTGACCTGCATAACACGATCGTGCGGCGTAACAGGCAATAAGTTTGGCCAATCCAAGGAAAACCATCATGGCCGATGCCGGTGCCGACTCGCAGATCAGCAATACCAATTACCTGTTTCTGTTCCATCTGAACGAGGCCGGGGGCAAGACGGCCTTCGACAACGCCCTGCCGGTGCCGGCGATGCTGGCCTGCGCCGCCGCCGAAAGCGGTTGGGGTGGCAGCAAGATCTTCAAGCTTACCGGCTGCCACTTCAATCTGCAGAAGCCCAGCTGGTACACCTGGATGAAGTGCAAGACGAAGAAGATGCAGACGGACGGTCTGGGCGACGGCTCGCTGGTCTGGGCGGATTTCTGTGTCGCCGACACGATCGAGGAGTTGGTCGGACTGTGGTGCACCTGGATCCTGAACTACCCGAACGAGAGCCACCGCAAGGAGGTGTTGGCGGTGCGCCATTCGCCGCGTGACTTCTGCGCCAAGCTGCCGAAGGTGGGGTTCGGGCCGCAAAACCCCAAAGCATGGGCCGCCACCGCCAGCGGCTACCTCAAGGTCTACGACCAGTTTCAGCTCGGCGGATTTGCCTGGGTGGCGCCCTGAGTTTTCGGGCTGCGCAACGCCGCCTGCACCACGACATCCAATGCGCTGAGGAAGCGTGAGCGATCCTGTTTGGTGAGCGCCGGCGGACCGCCGGCATTCATCCCCAGTTCTCGCAGGTGCTGGGACAGTGCCCGCCCGGCCAGCGCGTTGCCGATATTGTCCGTGGTCCACACCTTGCCGCTGGGCGCCAGCGCACGCGCCTGTCGTTCCAGGCACCGCGCGGCCAGCGGGATGTCCGAGGTGATGCAGACATCCGCGGCGGTAATCCGTTCGGCGATCCAGTCGTCGGCCGCATCCGGCGTGTTGGCGACCGTGATCAGTTGAACGTTCGCCCGACCCGGAGGCCGGATCGGGCGAGAGCCGTTCGACACGACGAAGACGGGGAGGCCGAGCCGGTCGGCGACGCGATAGACCTCGTCGCGAACCGGGCAGGCATCACCATCGACGTAGAGCGAGGTCACGCGGCGTAGCGCATCCCGCTGCGATTGCCACCGCGACGACGCGGCCGACCTGCGGGCTGCGATTCCTTACGAGCTGGCGAGGCGTGTTCCGGCGGCGCCTTGCCGCCGGCGACCGTGATCGCCGCACCGGTGATCCGCTCGATGGCACGCAGCGCGCTGCGTTCCGTGGCATCGCAGAAGGAGATCGCGATGCCGGTCGCACCGGCTCGCGCGGTGCGGCCGATCCGGTGGACATAGCTCTCCGGCTCCAGCGGCAGATCGTAGTTCACGACATGCGAGATGCCGGTCACGTCGATGCCGCGGGCGGCGATGTCGGTTGCGACCAGCACGCGGGCGCGGCCGCTGCGGAACCGATCGAGCGCCTTCTCCCGCTGCGGCTGGCTCTTGTTGCCGTGGATGGCGCAGACCGACAAGCCGACCTGCTCCAGGCCTTCGGCCACCCGATCGGCGCCGCGCTTGGTGCGGGTGAACACGATCACCCGATCCATCGCCGGGTTTTCCAGCAGGGACGCAAGCAACGGTCGCTTGTCCGGCTGGCTGACGAAATGCACCTGCTGCTCGATCTTCGGCGTGGTCGCGGCGACCGGTGCAATGGCCACACGGATGGGATCGCGCAGCAGGGATTCCGCCAGACCGGCAACCTCACGCGGCATGGTGGCGGAGAACAGCGACGACTGGCGGTGACCCGGCAGCGCCGCCACGATCCGGCGGATGTCGCGGATGAAGCCGAGGTCCAGCATGCGGTCCGCCTCGTCCAGCACGAAGTGGGTGACCGCACCGAGGCGAAGCTGGCCGGCCGCCATCAGATCGCAGATGCGGCCCGGCGTGCCGACCACGATGTCGGCGCCGCGACGCATCTGCTCCACCTGGCGGGACCGGCTGACGCCGCCCAGGATGGTGACACTGCGCAGACGCTGGCCGGCGCCCAGGCGGCGCAGACTGTCATCGATCTGCTGCGCCAGTTCGCGGGTCGGCGCGAGGATGAGCGCGCGGGTGGCGAACGGTGCCGCCCGCAGGTTTTCCGCGGCCAGGCGCTGGATCAGCGGCAGCCCGAACGCAGCGGTCTTGCCGGTTCCGGTCTGCGCGACGCCGAGCAGGTCGCGGCCGGCGAGGAGGGAGGGGATGGCGCCGGTCTGGATCGGCGTTGGGGTCTGAAAATTCTGGGCAGCCAAGGCGTGCAGCAGTTGCTCGGACAGGCCGAGTGCCGCGAAGGTCTGTGATGTCACGAAGGATAGAACTCCAGCGCCGCCGCCTGCGGACCAAGTCCGGGAAAAGGGGGGAGCGCCTGATGTCCGCCTGCCCGCGCGATTGTGGGGGCGAACGCGTTGCGAATGGATTTTCCGGGAGGGACGCGGTCTGAAACGGACGACGCCAATCACGCTGTCACGGAAGCCAACGCCTATGTGGACCGGCCAGTGGCAAAGCGCAAGGGTTATGCCGCTGCCAAAGAACGAATAACGAACACAGGCCGTCACACCGGCCGGCACGAGCGCCGGTTCCTCCATCCCTCCGCCTGGCGCGGGCGCCGATCAAGCCGTCACGCCGCTTGGCGCGAGCGCCGATTCACCAGCCAGCAGCCGAGGGACGACACCGCCAGGCCCAGAATGGCGAGCGGAGACAGTGCCTCTCCCAACAGCGCCCAGGCGAGCAGCGCCGCCGTTCCGGGCACCAGGTAGAAGTTGGCGGCAGCCCGGGCGGCGGTGCCGCGAACCAGCATCAGGAAGTAGAGCACCATCCCGCCCAGCGACACGGCCCCCGCATTCCAACCGACCGCGGCGATCGCGCCGGGTGTCCAGTTGGCCTGCGGTGTCTCGAACAGAGCCATCCCCACCAGACACGCGGCGGCGCCGGCGATGAACTGCACCGTGGTGCCCTCCAGCATCGGCACACCGCGGCAGAAGCGGCCGAAATACAACGTCCCCGCGCATAGTGCGACGACGCCGCCGGCGGTCATCAGCAGGCCATGGAACTCCGCCCGGTCGCGGGCAGCGGCGAGCCCGACGACCAGCAGGACGCCGGCCAGGCCCAGCAACAGGCCAAGCCATTGCAGCGGGCGCAGACGCTCGCCGAGCACCGGCCAGGCGAGCACCGCCGTCAGCAGCGGATTGAGCGTCTGAACCAAGGCAATCGGTGCCGCCGGGCTGTGCACCATGGCGACGTGGGCGGTCATCAGCAGGATGGCGTTCATCAGGACGCCAGCAATCGCGCAGTGCACCCAGACGCCGCGCAGCACGTGCCATGGCCGACGCAGCAGCAGCATGATGGCCACCAGCACCACGGCGCAGGCCACCATGCGCAGGGCCACGAACAGAAGCGGCGTCATCTGCCGCAGCCCCACCCGCGCGGCGATAAAGGAACTGCTCCACAGCAGCACGAAGACGAAGGGCGCAGCACGCGCCGCCAGCCGGTCCATGAGCCGATCCAGTCCGTAGCGCTGACAGGCGGCGGAGGATCGCGCCGTCTTCTATGCAATGGGCGTGTAGCGCCAGACGCTGGCCGGAGGGAAATTCAGCGGGGTCCATGCCTCCCGCCGGGCGGCCAGGCCGTGCCGGCGGGCCGGCAAGGGCGAGGTGACACAGTAGCTGAAATGGAGGAAGCCGCGCCGGGGCGCGACGGTGTCGATGGCACGGATGAAGCGCCGCTGCTCTCGGGTCGGCAGCAACACCAGCGGAATGCCGCACACCACAGTGCCGATGCGGCCGATCCACTGCGCCGGCAGCAGCTCGAGAAGCCGGCGGGCGTCACCCTCGATCACGATTGCGCCGGGCAGGACCCGCCGCAGATGCCGCACCATGTCCGGCACAATTTCGACCACGATCAGCCGATCGGGCGGCACGCCGCCGTCCAGCAGGGCGCGCGAGATCACCCCGGTGCCGGCGCCCAGTTCCAGCACCGCCTCATCGGCCGCTCGGCTGGTGTGGCGCACGACCCGCCGGCACAGCGCCGGGGAGGACGGCACCACGGACCCCATCTGCAGCGGATTGGCGAGCCAGCGCCGGAAGAACATGCCGGCATTGGCCGTTGTCCAGGCGTTGTTGTCACTGTCGTCCGCATCGGCATGGGACGAGGACTGAACCATTTCTGTCATGGATTTGTCACTTCTTGCATTTCTCAAGCAACGAGCACCTCTCTAGCCATAAAGCGGGTGCGCCGGAAGCCCTGCACGATGCAGCCGTGTCGCGGGTGTTGCGCTTCCGTTGCGCGTAACTGTGGGTTATCGTTGGCATCGAATGAAGCCGAGTGCCGTAACGGCGTCGGCGGTCCAGGAGGTTGGAAGACGCGCCTCGGATGACTGCCCGCATCCTGATCGTCGATGATGTGCCCGCCAACACGCGCCTGCTGGAAGCGAAGCTGTCGGCCGAATATTATCAGGCCACCAGCGCGAAGGACGGGTTCGAGGCGCTGCGTCTTGCCAAATCCTGGCAACCCGACCTGATTCTGCTGGACGTCATGATGCCCGGCATGGACGGCTATGAGTGCTGTCGAAGGTTGAAGGACGACCCCGAGACCCTGCATATCCCGGTGGTGATGGTCACCGCGCTTGGGGAAGCGAGCGAGCGGGTGCGGGGCCTGGAGGTCGGCGCCGACGACTTCCTGACCAAGCCGGTGGAATACGAGACGCTGATGGCGCGGGTGCGCAGCCTGGTGCGGCTCAAGCGCCTGCTGGACGAGTGGCGCGCCCGCGGCGAGACCGCCCGTGCCTTGGGCCTGGCAGGCGAGGCCAATCGTGAGCCTTCCGTTGCCGGCGCAAGGGCCCTGGTGATCGACGACTGGGATCTGGGCGCCCAGACCATCCAGGATGCACTGTCGCGTGAGGGTATCGTGCCCGGCCGCGCTCGCAATGAGGCCGAGGCGCTGACCCTGTCGAACGCGATCCCCTTCGACCTGATCGTGCTCAGCCTGACCCTGACCGAAGAGGACCCGCTGAAACTCGCATCCAGCCTGCGGGCGGCCGACCCGACGCGTGACGTGCCGATGCTGCTGGTGGCGGAGCCTGAGGAACGCGACAGGCTGTTGCGCGGGTTCGAGCTGGGGGCGAATGACTGGCTGCTGCTGCCGGTCGACGAGAACGAACTGCGCGCCCGGGCCCGCAACCAGATCCGCCGCAAGTTCTATCAGGACCGCCTGCGCTCCGACCTGGGCACGGCGCTGGAGTTGGCGCTGACCGACCCGCTGACCGGGCTGTACAATCAGCGCTATCTGATGCGTCACCTGCGCGGCCTGCTGAATGCAACGCAGGGGCTGGAACTGGCCCTGCTGATCATTGACGTGGACCACTTCAAGACCGTGAACGACGATTACGGCCATTTCGCCGGCGACCAGGCGCTGCGCAGCATTGCCGAGACGTTGCGGGCCAATACGCGCGTGTTCGATTCCGTGGCCCGTTATGGTGGTGAGGAGTTTGTGGTGGTGATGCCGGGCGCTGGCCCGGATGACGCCCTCGCTGCGGCGGAGCGGCTGCGCGCCGCGGTGCAGGATCTGCAGTTCGAACCCGAGGTCGGTCGGCGCTGCAAACTCACAATCAGCATTGGCGTTGCCTGCACCCAGGAGCACGCCTTTACGCCAGAGATGCTGATGCGCAGTTCCGACGAGGCGCTGTACGAGGCCAAGCGCGGCGGCCGCAATCGCGTGAGCATCGCGCCGCTGGTGCGCTGAGTTGGCAGGGCTTTAGCCCGAACTCCGCCAGGAGGTTTTGCTTCCTGGCCCCCAGCAAAGGCTCGCCTTTGCAATCAAATTCGTTTGGGATGGGAGCGCGCGCGACCGCCTCGGACCCACCCACCATCACGACCGTCCCCTTCCCCACTCCAAAAAAGGATCGGTTCCAAGTCACCCGGCGTCCGAGCCCGCACCGTTTTGGCAGTAAATTGGGCGCGGCCAGCCCGAGGATCGGCCGCGGCCGGGACGCAGGCCGGAAGCGACCGTGAGGCAGACCGGGCGCGCCGGGACACAAAAGACCGGCCGGACGTGCCCGGCCCGCTCATTGAGCGCCATGAGGCCTCCGCCCGGCGGGATGGGGACGCTGGTCCCGGACAATCCGCTACAGCAGGAACACCGCCATGCCGATCAGCAGCAGCACCAGGAAAATGACGCTGCCGAGGGTGAAGCTGGTCCACGCGTGCCAGAAGCGCTGACGGTCGGCCAGGAACGCCTCCGGCGTCTCCGGTCCGCGGAAAACGGTGGTCTGATGTTCGGCCATGACGCGCCCCGGTTCATTGCGTAGCTCAGTGCCTGGTTTTATGGCACGCCGGCGGCCAGCGGCAAGGGGTTGACCAATGCCGTCTCGCCCCCGGCCGGCGGGCAGGCGATGCCGGTGGCGTGGGCGCGCAACGCGCCCGGGTAGATCACATGCTCCTGCCGCAGCACCCGCGCGGCGAGTGCATCCTCGCTATCGTCCGGCAGCACCGGCACGGCGGCCTGCGCCAGGATCGGGCCTTGATCCATCACCTCGGTCACCAGATGCACCGTGCAGCCATGCAGCTTCACGCCGGCAGTCAGCGCGCGTGCATGGGTATGCAGGCCGGGAAACGCGGGCAGCAGGCTGGGATGGATGTTCAGCATCCGGCCTTGCCACGCGCCGACCAGGAACGGCGTGAGCAGCCGCATATAGCCGGCGAGGCAGACGATCGACACATCGGCATCGCGCAGCGCTGCATCGATCAGTGCCTCATGCGCCTCGCGCTGGCGGCCGAACGGGCGGTGATCGATCGCCAGCGTTGCCAGACCGGCCTCCCGCGCCATGCGCAGCCCCGGCGCCTCCGGCCGGTTGGACAGAACCAGCACGATCTCGGCCGGGTAGTCGGGATCGCGGGCGGCTTCCAGCAGTGCGGCCATGTTGCTGCCGCGGCCGCTGATCAGGATGGCGGTTCGCTGCCTCATGCCGCCCAGTCCGGCAGGTTGCTGATCTGCACCGCGGCCTCTCCGTTGCGCGGCGCGATGCGCCCGATCGCCCAGGCGCGTTCCCCGGCATCGTGCAGCAGGGCCAGGGCGGCGGTGGCGTCCGAGACCACCAGTGCCATGCCGATCCCGCAATTGAACACCCGCAGCATCTCGGCCGAGGCGATGCCGCCGCCGCGCGCCAGCCAGGGGAACACCGGCGGCACGGTCCAGGCGCTGCCATCCAGCACCGCCGCGCAGCCTTCGGGCAGCACGCGCGGCAGGTTGCCGGGCAGCCCGCCGCCAGTGATATGCGCCGCCGCCTTCAGCAGCCCGGCGCGATGCAATGCCAGCAGCGCCGGCACATAGATCCGGGTCGGGGTCATCAGGGCCCGGCCGAGCGTCCGGTCGGGGGCGAATGGTGCGGCTGCCGTCCAGTCCAGCCCGCTGGCAGCGACCACACGGCGGACCAGGGAGAACCCGTTGGAATGGACGCCGCCGCTGGCCAGGCCCAGCACGCTGTCGCCGGGTGCGACGTCGCGCGGCAGCAAGGCGCCGCGTTCGGCCGCGCCCACCGCGAATCCCGCCAGGTCGTAGTCCCCCTCGGCGTACATGCCCGGCATTTCCGCCGTCTCGCCGCCGACCAGGGCGCAGCCGGCCTGGCGGCAGCCTTCGGCGATGCCGGCGATCACGGTCTGCGCCGCGGCCACCGACAATTTGCCGGTGGCGAAATAGTCCAGGAAGAACAGCGGTTCGGCGCCTTGCACGCTGAGGTCATTGACGCACATCGCCACCAGATCGATACCGACGGTATCGTGAAGCCCGGTTTCGATCGCAACCTTCAGCTTCGTGCCGACACCGTCGGTGGTGGAAACCAGCACGGGATCGGTAAACCCCGCCGCCTTCAGGTCGAACAGCGCGCCAAATCCGCCCAGACCGCCCAGCACGCCGGCCCGCGTCGTGGCACGGGCGAGTGGTTTGATCGCTTCCACCAGGGCCTCGCCGGCATCGATATCGACCCCGGCCGCGCGATAGTTCATCCGGTTGCGGCGGGCCTCGTTGGGCCGATCTCTACTGGTCATGGCGGCCCTCGATACGCTAAGGCGGATTATTGTAGCTGACACAACCATATGCCACCGTCGGGACGCAATGCAGAGTGCCAACCAGCATGCCTGACGGATCGCAACTGGGCCGCACCGCGTCCGGTACGCTGGTGACCTGGCCGAATGTCATCACCTTCGCGCGGCTCTGCGCCGTGCCGTTGGCGTTCTGGCTGGTGTTGGAGCATCGGCTTGAACAGGCCTTCTTCCTGTTCGTCGCCGCCGGCGCCTCGGATGCGGTGGATGGCTGGCTGGCGCGGCGCAGCGGCGGTGGCAATTCGATCGGCGCAATCCTCGACCCGGTGGCCGACAAGGCATTGCTCGTCACCATGTACGTTACTCTGGCCACGGTGAGCGAACTGCCGGATTGGTTGGCGATCCTGGTGGTGTTCCGCGATCTGGTCATCGTGGGCGGTGTGCTCGTCCTGGCAGTTCTGGGAGATGCGGTGGCGATTCGCCCGCTCTACGTATCGAAGCTGAACACGGCGCTCCAGATCATCCTGGTCGCGCTGACGCTCGCTTTGGCCGGCTTCGGACTGACCGCCGACCTGGTGAAGCTGCTGCTGATCTGGGCGGTCGCAGCCACGACCCTCTGCTCCGGCGCCGCCTACGTCTGGGTCACCGTGCGCGGGCGATGACCGTTACCGACCCCGTTGCGGACACGGTGAGGGAACCGGCGGTCACACCAATCCCGACCGAAAGGCCCGCGCCGCGGGAACGGCGCATCGATCGGGTCCTGTCCACACGGGGTCAGCGTTTCGCGCTTGGCATCGGGCTGCTGGTGGCGGCCTGGCTGGGGTTGCAGCTGTTCGCCTCCGTGCTGGCGCCGTTCGTGGCCGCCGCCGTGCTCGCCTACGCACTTCACCCGCCCACCACCTATCTCGCGCGGCTCGGCCTGCCGCGTGGCGTGGCGGCGCTGGTCATGATCATCGCACTGCTGGCCGCGGTGCTGCTGTTCCTGCTGCTGCTCTACCCGCTGATCCTGTCGCAGATCGGCCTGTTCCTCGGCCGTATCCCGCAATACGTCGTGCTGCTGCAGGGCTGGGCGAGGCAGGTGTTGACCGACCTGCAGGAAAACTTCGGCCCCGAGGTGGTGAACGACAAGTTGCGCGACCTGGTCAGCGGCCAGGCCGGCAACATGTTGACCTTCATCGTCACCGCGGTGACCAGCGTGATCGGCAGCGGCTTCGCCATTTTCAACGTGCTCAGCCTGGCGGTGGTCACGCCGGTGGTCGGGTTCTACCTGCTGCGCGACTGGGAATGGGTGGTGCTGCAGGTCGATTCCTGGCTGCCGCGCCGCTATGCCGGGGTGATCCGGGCGCAGGCCCGGGAAGTGGATCGCATCCTGTCCGCCTGGGTGCGCGGTCAGGCGCTCTGCTGCCTGCTGCTGGCGCTGTACTACGCGCTGGGACTGAGCCTGGCCGGACTCGACCTGGGGCTGATCGTGGGTCTCGCCGCCGGGCTGCTGTCGTTCATTCCCTATGTCGGGTCGATCACCGGCGGCGTCACCGCGATCGCGCTGGCGCTGGCGCAGTTTCCGCATTGGCACGGGGTGATCGTGGTGGCGGTGATCCTGGTCAGCGGCCAGGTGTTGGAAGGCTACGTGATCTATCCGCGCTTCCTGGGCGACCGGGTGGAATTGCCGGCGGTGTGGGTGATCTTCGCCCTGTTCGCCGGCGGGGCGGCGTTCGGCTTCCTGGGCGTGATGCTGGCGGTTCCGGCGGCGGCGACTATCGGGGTGCTGTGCCGCTTCTGGCTGCGGCGGTATCTGGCGAGCCCGCTCTATCTCGATCCGCCGACCCAGCATTGAGCGGGCCAGGGCGGGGGCACCGATCGCCGGGGACTCCGCTCTCCCGGACCGGGCACCGTCGGCCGTGCGGAGGCAGGCCCGATGGTTGTGCCGGGCGGAGCGAAGCGGGCCGGGTCAGGCGACGCGGGCCAGTTCGCAAGCGATGTTGGCGCGAGCCTGCTGCTCAAACGCCAGGGCGAGCGGCGGGCAGCGGTAAATCTGCGGTGCGGCCCGGATCTGGCGGAGGAAGCCGATGCGGCGGGATTCCCATTGCCGGTCGCTCAGATGAGTGTATTCGCGGCGCAGCGCCTGGGTGTGACGGGCGAACACCGTTGATGGCTCGCCGAGCGGGGTGAGATCCAGATCGAGCAGCCAGAGGCGCAGGCGGGCGGATGCGGTGCTGTCGTCGGTGACCGACAGGTGGTGCGCTGTGGCCTCGATCGCGTCGGCGACCCAGCGCGACTGGCAGTCGGTCAGTCCGGACGGCACCGAGCGGCGCCACAGTGCCGCGGACCGCATTTCGTTGTCGTCGCGCGCCGGATCGTACACCAGGTCGTGGAAGGCGATTGCGCAGGCGATCAACCGCGCCGCGGGGGCGGATGCGTATTCGGTGCCGTGGGCGTATTTGCGGTGGCGCGACCAGAGGGCGCCGAGATGGCCCAACCCGTGATAATGCCGCTCCGGCGTACTCATGCGTTGCAGGACTTCGGCGCGTGTCGTGGCGCTGAGGTCGGCGGTCTGCAGCAGGTGGTCGAGGACGTTCAAGTTTGATTTGCCCTTATTGCGCCCGGTCTTCACCTCGGGCGATGGGCCGCGTGCAGGTGTACGACGCGCGGGGCGTGATGAAACCACAGGCTCTGGTTCGGCTGCACAACTTATTTGTGCAGCCTACGCTGCAGTTAATTAAATTGTTGTTGATAATATTTCATCCTCGGCACGCACGAAGCCAGATGCGCGAGGTCGGTGCCGTTGCATCAAAACACCCTGGCAAGATCGGTCTGCCCACGGCCGGCCAGGTGAGGTCAATAGCTTGGGCTGGCAACGCGCCACACGCGACTCATACACGGTTGCGCCGTTGCGATAGAAGAATTCCTGTGCCCTGCGACATTCACGCCTGCGTCACATACCGCTTGATACGGCTCATCCCGCGGATTAGATCAGGCAGGCCGCGCGGTGCATGCCGCGGGCCGCTGCTGTCTGCCCGCTCGCCGGGCAAGGTGCGGTGCGGAACAACAGACTGACAGGACCACATGAGACCCCGATCTAGTTGCAATTCCATGGAGCCTCCCAGTCGGCGACAGCTGATGACGAGCACCGTGGAACACACCGCCCGGGAGATCCGTGTGTCCGCTCCGGTTCGGCCCGCGATCGGCTGAACCGCGCGGTCACCAGCTTCCTGGGCTCGTTCGAGCCGATCGACAGGAGGTTGTTGCATGACCGCCATCCCCCGCTTTGTCCGCCTTGCACCGGCCGGAGGCTGCCGCCACGGCCGATTGTGCCTGCTCGCCAATGGAGTCCCGTGATGGACGACGGACCTAGACGGGGCCGGGCCGACAGGTCCGGTCCGGTGAAGCGGAACCGGCGGTAGGAGCGTTCGCGCTGCCCTTCCGCCCGGTGCGACGGACGGAAGGAAGACGGCATGTCTTTCGCAACAACGCCCCGATTGGCGACGGGCCCGGCGAGCGGCCGCTTCCGGCGACGGTTGCTGCGGTTCCTCGCGGTGGCCGGCCCGGGCCTGATCGTGATGGTCGCGGATAACGACGCCGGGGCGCTCTCCACCTACACCCAGGCGGGCGCGCAATATGGCACGTCATTGCTGTGGCTGCTGCCGTTGCTTCTGCCGGTGACCTATTTTGTGCAGGAAATGGTCGCGCGGCTGGGAATAGTGACAGGCGAGGGCCTCGCAGCGATGATCTATCATCGCTTCGGTGCCGGTTGGGGACGCTTCTCCCTGGCCGATCTGCTGGTGGTGAACTTCCTCACGCTGGTTACCGAATTCGCTGCCGTGGCGATGGCCGCGCGTCAGCTTGGGCTCACCGTCGCCATCGTCGTGCCGCTCGCCGCGGTCGGTCTGGTGCTGCTGGTGGGCACCGGCAGCTATCGTCGCTGGGAACGCATGACCCTGGCGCTGTGCGGCCTGAACCTTGGCTGGTTCGTGCTGACCTGGCTGGTCGGGCCAGATTGGGGCGCCGCCCTGGCGGACAGCGTTCACCCGCAACTGCCGGTGTCGGGGCTCACCGGCGGCGTGATGTTCATGGTGATCGCCATCGTCGGCACCACCATCGCGCCCTGGCAGTTGTTCTTTCAGCAGTCCTGCGTCGCGGACAAGCGACTGCGCTTCGCCGACCTGAAACTGGCTCGTATCGACACGCTGATCGGCGCCGTCGCCGTGGTCGCCTTCGCCGGCTGCATGATGCTGATCGGCGGCGCGCTGCATGGTGGCGCGGTGCCGTATGAAGATCCCGCCCAGATGGCGATGGCGCTGCGGCCGCGTATCGGTCACGCCGGCAGCACGCTGATCCTGCTGCTGATGTGCAACGCCGCGTTGCTGGGGGCGACGGCCACGTCGCTCGCCTCCGCCTGGGCCTGGGGTGAGGTGATGGGCTGGCGCAATACGCTGCAGGCCCGCATCAGCGAGGCGCCGCAGTTCTACGCGATCTACGCGCTGTGCGTGGCCGCTGCCGCGGGGATCGTGTTGATCCCCCGGGCGCCGTTGCAGTTGATCGTGCTGGGCGTGCAGGTCCTGGCCGGCGTCGTGCTGCCGCCCGTGCTGGTGTTCCTGCACCTGCTGGTCAATGACCGCGAACTGCTGGGCGAGCGCTTCGCCAACCGCGCGTGGAACAATTGGGTGAATCGCGCAGTGATCAGCGTCCTGTTTGCCTTGTCCTTTATTCTGGCCGCCCAGGTGTTGATACCCGGGTGGTTCGCCTCCGCCACCTGATTACGGGAGACGACGATGTCCGATACAACCATTCCAACCGGTTTGTTCGATGTCATCCATCCGCTCGACGATGTGCGGGAAGAAAAATTGTTCCGCCCCGAACTTGGCCGCATGCGCCTCAGTCGTCGGGTGCACGTTTCGCTACTATTGTTACAGGCGTATCTGGCCAGCATGCTGCTTTTGGTTACCTGGCGCGTGTTAACGGGTTTGTGATTCGGCCCAAATTGATATGACGGATGCGTAATATGGCGGCATGATTGACGATAGATTGCCGGCGCCATTCTGCAGATCCTGTCGCTGGGAGGCGCAGGGTGGCGACCGGCGCGGCGATGAACGAGGGGCCGCTCCCCTGGCGGTTTTCCTTGAGAATCGCTGCCCGGCACCATGATTCGCCGGCGTTTTGCGCGCCGATTGCAGAGCCTCCGCTGCAGATTGACACATGTCCGGTTTCGGCCTCCTTTCAGCCACGTGAAAAAATTCGCGGGCAGGTCAATTCAATTTGAGATATCGATATAATTGCGTATACGTGGTGTGAATTTTCGAACACGATCCCGCTGTACAACAACTCGTTACGAGACACGACTCGGCGCTCGTCTAACTATCGCCACGTGGTCGTCGCTACGGTCGGGTGACGGTCTCACTCCTTTACAGAAAGGTCTCGTGTATGATCAGCAACGAAGTCAGTGATGGTCTGGCCGGCATCCTGCGCACTGCTATAGTCGAGCTTGTACGCCGCGACGGTCCCGACCTGTCGGCGCGGCAGCTTGGTGTCTTCCTGACCTGCTACCTGGAAGCCGAAGCTCAGACGGTGCGCGGACTGGCGGCAAAATTGGGCGTCTCCAAGCCGGCGATCACCCGTGCGCTGGACAGGCTGTCGGAATTCGATCTGGTGCGGCGCAAGACCGATCCGTTGGATCGTCGCAGTGTACTGGTGCAGCGCACCGCGACCGGCATGGCGTTCCTGCGCGAGCTGCGCACCATCCTGCGGGATGCCGCGGCGTCCATGCACATCACCGCCGAACCGGGCGGACAGGGCCGGCAGCGCAGCGGTGAGGTTGCCCGCGCCACGCACTGAGCCACGCGGGAAAATTGGTCGCGACGAGGCGGAAGGCCTTGCGCCGGCCAGGCTCCGATCCGCCGGTTTGCGGATCGCCTGGGCTAACTCAGCAGCCTGCTCGGAGGGGCAGACCGGCGGCGTGGCGGAGCGCGCGCTGTCTGGATCGCCCTAATCCTGTGTTCGGCGGATAAGCCGGACCAGTCCCGATATGCTGACCTGTATTCCGGACGTGCCGCCGTCGCGCAGCGCGGACCAGAACTCGTGTTTGCGGCGTCGCCCTCCGGAACCCCCATCAGGGGGCGTTTTCGCTTGAGTCCCGCCAAGGTGGCCGGCCCATGGAACCCACGCCGTTTGAGGCGGAGTGGCATAATGTGATTGGCCCCGGTGTCCCGGACGGTAGGTCACTCAAAAACGCATCCGCTTACAAAGGTGAGACTCTGCTGGGCGCAAAGCCGCCTGGTGGCGTTCGGGGTAACGCCCTAACGCCCTAGTTGCGCGGCAGACGCGCGGTCTGCGGCGCATCCGGATTCTGCGCGCGATGCCGCAGCAGGTGATCGGCCAGCACGCAGGCCAGCATCGCCTCCCCCACCGGCACCGCCCGGATGCCCACGCACGGGTCATGCCGGCCCTTGGTGCTGATCTCGAGTTCCGTCCCGCTGCGATCCACCGTCTGCCGCGGCGTCAGGATCGAACTGGTGGGCTTCACCGCGAACCGCGCCACCACCGGCTGCCCGGTGGAAATCCCGCCCAGGATGCCGCCGGCGTGGTTCGAGCCGAACTGCACCAGCCCGTCCTGCACGTGCATCTCGTCGGCATTCGCCTCACCCGTCAGCGCGGCGGCGGCAAAGCCTTCGCCGATCTCCACCCCCTTCACCGCGTTGATCGACATCAGCGCCGCGGCAATGTCCGCGTCCAGCTTGCCGTAGATCGGCGCGCCGAGACCGGGCGGCAGGCCATCCGCGACCAGCTCGATCACCGCGCCCGCCGACGACCCGGCCTTGCGCACCCCCGACAGGAAGTCCTCCCATAGCGCGGCGGTCACCGGATCTGGGCAGAAGAACGGATTTTCGTCGACCGCCGCCCAGTCCCAGCGCGCCCGATCGATCCGGTGCGGACCGAGCTGCACCAACGCACCGCGAATCCGCACCCGCTCGCCCAGCACGCGCCGCGCCACCCCGCCGGCTGCCACCCGCATCGCAGTCTCGCGCGCCGACGACCGCCCGCCGCCGCGATAGTCTCGGATGCCGTATTTCAGCTCGTAGGTCAGGTCGGCATGGCCCGGCCGGAACTGCGCCGCGATCGCGGAATAGTCGCGCGAGCGCTGATCCACATTGTCGATCTGCAGCGCGATCGGTGTGCCGGTGGTCAGCCCGTCGAACACCCCCGACAGGATCTTCACCTGGTCGGGCTCCTGCCGCTGGGTGGTGAATTTGGATTGGCCCGGCCGCCGGCGATCCAGCCAGGGCTGGATATCGGACTCCGCCAGCGGCAGAAGCGGCGGACAGCCATCCACCACGCAGCCGATCGCCGACCCGTGGCTCTCCCCCCAGGTGGTGACGCGGAACAGATGGCCGAATGTGTTGTAACTCACGCGATCCCGTCCGTGCTTCGCATGGCTGTATGCCCTCGCCGGCTCCGGCCGTCACGGCTTGACCACCCGATCGGCCGCTGCCACCAGCTCGGCCGGAAAGCCGAACACCGCCAACCGTTGCTCGACCCGGCGGCGGCGCGGCGGGAGTTTGCTTCGACAGCTGGAAATCCGCCAGCTCCAGCAGCGCATTCACCGCGCGGTTGTCCGGATCAGACCGCTGGTAACGCTGCAGCCGGTGCGCCGCAGTTTCCGGATACCCGTTCGCCAGCATCGCCCCGCCGATCAGCCGGTCCAGCGGCGGGAAATCGCGCAGCTTGCCCTCCAGCGGTTCCGCCAGCGCCACCGCGTGGCGGAAATCGGCGCCGCGACAGGCGATCAGCGCGCGATACCACACGACCCTCGCGTTGCCCGGCCCCAGTGGCGAGGCGTCCAGCGTGACCGGCGGCGGGCTGGTGTCGGTCGCGGTGCGTTGCAGCAGCACCCAACCGGCGCCGGCCAGCAACGGGACCACGCCGAAGCCGGTGCCGATCAGCGTGATCCAGATGCATGGGCGGGCGATGACATGGTCCGGTCGAGCCGGCCTGACGCGGAGCGCCAATCCGGACCGGTATACGCCGAGCGGGCGGCTGCCACCGGGTCGGGCAGGGTGGGATGGCGGTGCGGTGACTCGTCGGCAAGCGGCGGCAGAGTGGTGCGGTGCCAGCAGGCGGGCGACGGCTTGCGCCGGCGCGGGTTCCGGCCCGTGGGCCGGATGCGGCCGGGGTGGCTCAGCCGGCGGCTTCAGGCAGCGGGCCAAACACCTCCGCCGGGTAGCGCGTCAGCGCGCCGGTTGCGTCCGGCACCAGCCAGCCGAGGTGGCGCCAGGCATTGCGACTGACCTGGATGGCGCGCGAGCCGTCCGCGGCCAGCGCGGCGAAGGCGCCGTCGTCGAACTGGTGGATGCGGGGGCCGATTTCCTCGCCGGTGCGCGGGTCCCAGATGCGGATGGTGCCGTCCAAGGACGCGGATACGATGCGTGTTTCTCCAGAGCCAAAGCTGGGGGGAGGCGTCGGTACGAAGGCGCAGCTCCAGACCGGGCCTGAGTGCCCGTTGAGGGTGAGGAGGTTTTCGCCGGATGCGGCATCCCAGATGCGGATGGTTTGGTCATCGGACGCGGAGGCGATGCGTTTTCCGTCTGGTGCGAAGGCGCAGCTCTCCACCCAGCCTGAGTGCCCGTTGAGGGTGAGGAGGTTTTCGCCGGATGCGGCATCCCAGATGCGGATGGTTTGGTCATCGGACGCGGAGGCGATGCGTTTTCCGTCTGGTGCGAAGGCGCAGCTCAAGACCGGGCCTGAGTGTCCGTCGAGGGTGAGGAGGTTTTCGCCGGATGCGGCATCCCAGATGCGGATGGTTTGGTCATCGGACGCGGAGGCGATGCGTTTTCCGTCTGGTGCGAAGGCGCAGCTCAGCACCGGGCGTGAGTGCCCGTTGAGGGTGAGGAGGTTTTCGCCGGATGCGGCATCCCAGATGCGGATGGTTTGGTCATCGGACGCGGAGGCGATGCGTTTTCCGTCTGGTGCGAAGGCGCAGCTCAAGACCGGGCCTGAGTGTCCGTCGAGGGTGAGGAGGTTTTCGCCGGATGCGGCATCCCAGATGCGGATGGTTTGGTCATCGGACGCGGAGGCGATGCGTTTTCCGTCTGGTGCGAAGGCGCAGCTCCAGACCGGGCCTGAGTGCCCGTTGAGGGTGAGGAGGTTTTCGCCGGATGCGGCATCCCAGATGCGGATGGTTTGGTCATCGGACGCGGAGGCGATGCGTTTTCCGTCTGGTGCGAAGGCGCAGCTCAAGACCGGGCCTGAGTGTCCGTCGAGGGTGAGGAGGTTTTCGCCGGATGCGGCATCCCAGATGCGGATGGTTTGGTCATCGGACGCGGAGGCGATGCGTTTTCCGTCTGGTGCGAAGGCGCAGCTCAAGACCGGGCCTGAGTGTCCGTCGAGGGTGAGGAGGTTTTCGCCGGATGCGGCATCCCAGATGCGGATGGTTTGGTCATCGGACGCGGAGGCGATGCGTTTTCCGTCTGGTGCGAAGGCGCAGCTCAGCACCGGGCGTGAGTGCCCGTTGAGGGTGAGGAGGTTTTCGCCGGATGCGGCATCCCAGATGCGGATGGTTTGGTCATCGGACGCGAAAGCGATGCGTTTTCCATCTGGTGCGAAGGCGCAGCTCCAGACCGGGCGTGAGTGCCCGTTGAGGGTGAGGAGGTTTTCGCCGGATGCGGCATCCCAGATGCGGATGGTTTGGTCATCGGACGCGGAGGCGATGCGTTTTCCGTCTGGTGCGAAGGCGCAGCTCAAGACCGGGCCTGAGTGTCCGTTGAGGGTGAGGAGGTTTTCGCCGGATGCGGCATCCCAGATGCGGATGGTTTGGTCATCGGACGCGGAGGCGATGCGTTTTCCGTCTGGTGCGAAGGCGCAGCTCAGCACCGGGCGTGAGTGCCCGTTGAGGGTGAGGAGGTTTTCGCCGGATGCGGCATCCCAGATGCGGATGGTTTGGTCATCGGACGCGGAGGCGATGCGTTTTCCGTCTGGTGCGAAGGCGCAGCTCCGCACCGAGTCTGAGTGCCCGCTGAGGGTGAGGAGGTTTTCGCCGGATGCGGCATCCCAGATGCGGATGGTTTGGTCAGAGGAGGCGGACGCGATGCGTTTTCCGTCTGGTGCGAAGGCGCAGCTCAGCACCCAGTCGTCATGACCGCCGAGCGCAGCGAGGCGGGATTTTTGTTTTGCTACAGGACGGGCCTCGTCGCTGCCATCGCAGAGCGCGAACAGGGCACCCGGCAACCCGGCGCGCAGGCCGGTCTGCCCCTGCAGGCCGCAGCGCAGGAACTGCGCCCGATACGGCACCACGCCATTGAACACAGCCTGAGAGAGGTCCAGGTCGCGAAACACCGTGCCGACCAGCTGCGCGCCGCCGAATTGTGCGGCGCGGGCGCGGCCACCGATCAGCTCCGCGCGCAGCAGATCGGCGCCGGAAAAATCCGCGCTGTCCAGATCGACGTAATGGAATGTCGTGCCGCGTAGCCGCGCCTTGCGGAACGACGCCCCGCGCAAATTCAGCAGTTTGCCGGCCGCCGCACCACGCCCCGCCGGTTCGACCTCTTGCGACCCAACCCGAGCCGCCCTGCCGTGCCGCCCCGATCCCTCCACCCGCGTTGCGGAGACGTCCACACCGCCCGCCGGATCACCGCTGATTTTCCAGTCCCGCAGATCGGCGCCGTCCAGCACGAAGCCGGCAGGCGACGGGGCGGGATAGTCGCGCGACGACGCATACAGCACGTAATCGAACGCCAGTTCACTGACCCGCGTCCGGTAGCTTCCGCGCATCGCCCGCAGCGTCGCCAGCGCGGTCCCGTCCGCCGCACTCACCGCTCCGCCGGACCGGGCCGGAGACCCCTCCCCCAGCAGCATCTGTCCAAGAAAATCCAGCGTCTCCCGGCTCGGCCGGTCCATCTCCCAGCGTTCCGGCCGCCCCTCCCGCAACGCCCGCAGCAGATAGGCCGCCAGGAAGAATTCCTGCAACGAGGTATGCGCGAAACGAAACGCCGCGTCGCCCTGCCGCACCAGGAAGGTCGCGGTGCGCAGGTCCTTCTTCAGTACGTCTAGCTGCTTGTCGCGATAGTGCCGCGCGACGTCGGGCGTCGCCTCCAGAAACTCCACGAGCCAGTCATCCATCCTGCGCGCCGTCCAGGTCCGACTGCCGCCACGCCACAGCTGCGCCGCGACGTGTTCCATCATCTGCTGCTTGTGTTCGCCATCGAACTCGTGCTTGCCGGCATCCCGCTCCAGCCAGGACAGTACCATGTGGCGATACAGATCGACCCCGGTGACCCGTCTGCCTTCCATCTTCCAACGCTCGATCTGCGGCAGGTGCCGAGCAATCAGGCTCAACGTGTAGGGACGCTCCGCCAGCTCCGGCAGATTGTGTACGGCTCGGATCGTGTCCAGCGCCCGGTCCACCTCCGGTTCCGGCAGACTGGCGGAGAGGTATGTCCGCACCTGCACATCGGTCAGTGGTAGAAGCTCGAACACCCGGTAGTCACTGTCGCGTACGTCGTCGCGATCCTCCGCGGTCAGATGCGTCTGCTGATCGCGCACGGATCGGAAATAATGCGTGCGGCAGCTCAACAGGATGCGGCCGGGCCGGCCCGGCATGTCGGGCTTGCGGCGACGTGGCCAGAAGGCGGGGGGCAGGATGCTCAGCAGTTCGCGACTGAATTGCTGGCCAGCGCGCTGCGGCAGATGCACCAGCACCTCGTCCAGCCCGTCGAAGATGATCATCGCACCTTCCTCACGGACCAGCCGCTGCACTTCCGCGAAGCTCGGCGGCGACTCGGTCCGTCCACCTTGCCAACTTCGTTGCAACACCGCGTCGACGATGGTGTCGAGACGAGGCAGCGACTTCGCATCCTCTCCCAGCAGGCGCAGGTCAAGGTAGATCGGCAACGGAACGGTCCGATCCGACAGGCGAGCATCCAACAGGAAATGGGCGAAGGCCTTGCAAGTGGTGGTCTTGCCCATGCCGGTCTCACCCAACAGGGCACAACAAGGCTGGCCGTTCGGATCGCGCCTCCACTGGTCGAGGAAGTCCAGCGCATCTTCCCGCTCATCCCCCGCGAGGTCATCGCCAAGTTTCTTCGCAGTCGTGAGACGTGCATCGAGCCTCGTGTAACCGATGTCCGCCAGATGCCGGGCAAACCCGTCGCGCAGCCATTGCTCCGCATCCTCACCCAGGACAGGCGCCGCGTCCGGTTCTGCCGGCACTGCGACGGGCTTGCCCCCGAGCATGCGAACGATCTTGGCAAACAGATGGTTGGCAAAGGCGTTGCGGGTGCGATCGGTCGTCCGCTGCTCGAACGCGCGGTCTTGTGCGTCGCGAAAGATCTGGTGCGCCTGCACGCCGCGCAGATTGAGGCTGCCGTCGAGCGAGAAGACCTTCAGCATGATCGGCGCCATGTGCTTGCCCGGCGCCGAATCCGTGCCGACAAACGGCGGTAGTTCGTGCTTGCGAATGAAGGTACTGGCGAAGAAAGCCGGGCTGAGCAGCAGCAGGCCAAAATCGCAGACTTCGATCGCGGCCAGGATTTCCTTGTGCCAATGCGCGCCCAGCGGAATATCGCCATCCTGCCAACGCTCGAACCGATAGGCGGCGGCTGACTCGAAATCTTTGATGCAGGCGCTTCAGCAACTCGTCCTTGAGGCTGACGTCGTCATGCGCATAGGAGACGAAGTAGCGGACGAGGCGTACCGCGTCCTGCGGGCTGCGCACCACGTCGCGTGTTTCGCTTGCCATCGTTCGGGCGGTCGCATCTGCCGCGCCGTCCTCCCCGGTGAACCAGCACCAGCGCCGATCGGGCGCGGCGCGGGTCTGGCCGTCTGATTCCAGGGTGAAGCGGAGCCCGGCATTTTTGGCGACTTTGCCGAGCCGGGCGCGCAACTGGCGGAGCGCGGTCTGTGCCGAGTCCTTGGGCTGCTCGGGATAGAGCGTGGCGAGCACGGCATCGAGTTGGATGCGACGGTCCGCACCGATCAGCTTCACCAGCGCGGTCAGGTGCCGAAGGTCGCCGCCGGTCAGGTTGTCGCGCAGGGTGGCGATCTGGCGTTCGACGACGGTGCGAGGAAGCGGGGCGGAGGGCATGGATGCAGCTCCGGTGCAGACGCCATCGATACGCCGGGGCTGGGCGTGGCGTCAATCACGAAATATACGAAATCACCACGATATGCGGGCGCGGCTGCCCGCGCCGGGAAGGCACCGCCATGGGTTGCTTACGCCGACCGTCGAAACCAGAACATGTCCGGAACAACCGAGCGACCACCACGACCATGGGCACTACCCCCGCCACCACCCTCTCGCTCCTGCACCAGTCCCGCATCGTCCGCCGCCCCCGCCTGGTCGCCACCCTCTCCCCTCCTGCACCAGTCCCGCATCGTCCCCCGCCTCTGCCTGGTGGCCGCCACCCCGCCCGCGTGGCCGCATCCGCCGACGCCTGACCCACACCCTGATGGCGTTGCCGCCTCCCTTCGACGGCTTCGTCGAGCACACCAAGCGCGTGTCGCCGACCTGTCTGGTTCACCTGGAACGCAACCGCTACAGCGTGCCGCCGCCACGCCCCTCGCCTTCGCCAACCGGCCGGTCAGCGTGCGGATCTATCCGCAACGGATCGTCGTGGCGGCGGAGGGGCTGATCCTCTGCGAGCATCCGCGGATCATCGAGCGGTCGCATCATCTGCCGGGACGGACGGTGTACGACTGGCGCCACTATCTGGCGGTGATCCAGCGCAAGCCGGGCGCTCTGCGCAACGGCGCGCCGTTCGCCGACTTGCCCGAGGCTTTCAAGCGTCTGCAGGGCAGTCTGCTCAAGCGGCCTGGCGGCGACCGGGAAATGGTGGAAATTCTGGCCCTGGTTCTCCAGCATGACGAGGAGGCCGTGCTGTGCGCCGTCGAGTTGGCTTTGGAAGGTGGGCTGCCGACCAAGACCCATATCCTGAATATTCTGCACAGGCTGGTCGACGGCAAGACAACGGCTGCTGCCGTCAACGCACCCCAGGCTTTGACCCTGAGCCGGGAACCAAAGGCCGACGTCGAACGCTATGACGCGCTTCGGAGCGGGCCCGACAAGCGGGAGGCGCATGATGCGGCATGATCCCGCCAGCGCCGCTATCGTGATCATGCTGCGTGGCCTGAAGATGTTCGGGATGGCGCAGGCCGTCGGCGAGCTGATGGAGCAGGGGGCGCCGGCCTTCGACGCCACGGTGCCCATCCTGTCCCAATTGCTGAAGGCCGAAACCGCCGAGCGCGAAGTCCGCTCCATCGCCTACCAGCTCAAGGCCGCCCGGTTCCCGACCTACAAGGACCTCGCCGGGTTCAACTTCGTCGCCAGCGAGATCAACGAGGCACTGGTCCGGCAGCTTCATCGCTGTGAGTTCATGGACGGCGCCTACAACGTTGTCCTCATCGGCGGCCCAGGGACAGGCAAGACCCATGTCGCCACGGCGCTCGGTGTCCAAGCCGTCGAGCATCACCGCAAGAAGGTCCGGTTCTTCTCCACCGTCGAACTTGTCAATGCGCTGGAACAGGAGAAGGCCCAGGGCAAAGCAGGCCAGATTGCCGAGCGGCTGGTCCGGTTAGACCTCGTGATCCTGGACGAACTCGGATATCTGCCGTTCAGCGCCTCCGGCGGTGCCTTGCTGTTCCACCTGCTCAGCAAGCTCTACGAGCGCACCAGCGCCGTCATCACCACCAATCTGAGCTTCAGCGAGTGGGCCGGGGTGTTCGGTGACGCCAAGATGACAACCGCCTTGCTCGATCGCCTCACCCATCACTGCCATATCCTCGAAACCGGCAACGACAGCTTCCGGTTCAAGGCCAGTGCCGCAACCACCAAAGCCGAGAGGAAAAAGCCATGACCTGACCCGTTCTCTAGCCGAGAAACACACGCACAAGGCGGGTCAGTTCTCGGTGGAAAACCCGGGTCACATCTCAGCGGAAATCAACAGAAGGGTTTACCTATTGGTGGTATGACGTATGGAATGGGCAGCATCGGCTCTTCCTCCATCTCCACCTTGGCGAAGGACCTTCGCCGCAGGTTCGCGGGTGAGGATAAGAACTTCCTGAACTGGCAAATTGATTCCGAGAACTTCACGATCGAGGACGTAGCGAACAAGGCGCGCCAGTTTCTCTACGACGAAAATTTCGTCGCGCTCAATGTCGCTGCGGCACCGGGGACGCAACTTGGGTTTGTGGTGGCGGGATACTCCTCAAATGCGCAGCTCAGCGAAGTGTGGCTGATCGAGATCAATGACGGTAACTGCGATCCACCACGCCTCCTGTTCGGGCAAGGTGAAACCAGAGTGTACGCTGGTGGCGATCCGGAAGTCTTCAGCCGGCTCGTTCTTGGTCACGGCCAAAAGCTTACCGATGCGCTGCTGAAAGGCGGCGTCCCGCAGCCTATGGTTGGGTCCGCTGTGGCTGCGATAGAAGCGGAAATGGCTATTCCGCTTCTATCGGCGCCGATGCCAATCCAAGATGCAATTGATTTCGGCGAGTTTCTCGTTCAAACAACCGCCACATTCACTCGGTTCAAGTACGGCGCCGCCACAGTCGGTGGTCCCGTGGAAAGCGCTGCAATCACCAAGCATGAGGGGTTCAAGTGGGTGCGGCGCAAACACTACTTCGATGAATCCCTCAACCCGAGGATTGTCCCATGACAGAAGATCGCGACATCGCCGAGAAGACGAGCACGGTCATGCCTGTCCGCGCGGAAATGACCGACGCCAACGTCGTGTACCGCTACCAATGTGAGCCGGTAAGAGGCTTGGTCACGGCTGCATGCGCCTCGAAGGAGCCGGAGGCAATGGCCCCTCTGAATTTGCTTGCTGCAACCTCTTGGGCAAGCAATTAACCTATTGCTGCCAGTACCCGGCCCACATCCGGCTAACCGGATGCGCCAGCGCCGCGCCGGTGGCCAGTTCATGCAGCGTCCCGTTCGGCTGCTGACGGGTATCCTCGCGCCAAGCCATCTCGCGGGCGTAGGCCAGGAGGTACTTGCCGCTGATGTGGTGGTGCTGGCCCATCTCAGCCCGACGCAGCCGAGCGAAGAAGGACTCCGCCTGATTGGTGCATGCGCCGTCCAGGCTGTAGGCGACCGAATGGTTGATCCGCATCGTATCGTAGTAGGCATGTAGCCGGTCCCAGTGGCCGGCCTCATCCGCATGTACCGTGGTGCCGGGCTGGACGTGCGCGCGGATGAACGGCAGCGCGTCGCTTTCCTTGGCTACCACAATCGGCAGCGTCCGGCCGCCGCGCTCGCGTGCCACAACCACGACTTGGCGCTTGCCGGTCTGGTTTTCAGCCAGCCGGCGATCCTTGCGGTCCGCGATCTCGTTGGCAGGCTTGGAGTGACCGCCGGCATACATGCCGTCCACCTCTACTGTGCCGGACAGCTCACCATCGCTCTGGCTGGAGCCGATCGCCTCACGGATTTTGTGCGCCAGGACAAAAGCGGTTTTGTATTGCACGTCCAGATCGCGGCCGAGCTGTAGGGCCGAAATCCCCTTCACCGCGTTCACGAAAATGGCGGCGGCCAGCAAATAGTCGCGGATCGGCAGCTTGCGGCTGGCGAAGATGGTCCCGCTCGTCACACTGAACTGGTGCGCGCAAGCCTTGCACTTCCAGATGCGCCGAGCCGAATAGGTGTAGACCGTAGTGCACTCGCACCGCGGGCAGAATGCCGCACCGCCGTTGTCTGCGAACCGGATCGCCACGAAAGTCGCGTGCGCTTCGTCATCACTCATTCGCGCGATACCGCCAAGGCTCAGAGAGCGGGCTTTCGCGGAAAGGAGGAAGTGCTGCGCCATCGCCGAAACCTCAACTTAATCTGTTTAGGCCAGTTATATCAGTTGGTCCAGTCGACAGCAACATAAAAGTATGATCTTGACCGAAAAAGTTGTGCGAGTTATATCGTGCACATGATCTCACCAGAGCAATGCCGCGCCGCCCGGGCGTGGCTCGGATGGCCGCAACCCGAACTGGCGAAGCGTGCGAAGGTTGGGCTTTCGACCGTGAGGGCCTTCGAGACCGGTGCGCGGACGCCGATCCTGAACAACCGGCAGGCAATGCAGCAAGCATTCGAAGCGGCAGGAGTTCAGTTACTATTCGATGAGGATGGCGTGGCGGCCGGGATCAGGATGGAGCGCTTAGCCTCAAAATCTCTTGCTCAATGAACAGATCACGCTGCATGGGCGGGAATGCTTGATTGAAAAGCATCTCAAAGAACTTCCATTGTCCGCTAGGCGTCGCTCTCAACAGGGTAATGACGGCGGCGAGTTGTCGATCTAGATGTGGCTCGCCGACCTCCTCAGTCAGCAGGGAGAAATGCTTCTTTTTTCTTCGTTTTGTGGTGGGATCGGTAGGGTTCTTCCTCCTCAACTCGTCGACTATGCCCGGCGGCATCTGGTCGTAGACCAGACGGTTGGTCAGCTTGCCTATATAGGCTGTCCTAGCAGAAGAAGATGCGTCGAATGGCCATCCCATGACCCTGTATATTTGCTCGTAGTAGGAAATAGGGAACTTAGTCTGGTAAGGCCGAAACTCAGGTAAAACATAGGCCGCTAAAAGCTGCTGTAAACTGTCATGTGCACGGCGCTTTTGGTAGCCTGTTGCTTCATCAATGATGGAGTTCGATTGCTACATCTGCCAGTGCATCAAGCAGTTTCTTTGCTTGTTCGGCAATTCGTTGCTGTGAAGCGCCAAGGACCCCGGCATCAAGTGCACGGACCCAAACGCTAAGAATGCGGCGCAGAACGGTGCCTGGAAGGCCCTCAGCAATCGGGCGTCCCTCCTCCCGGTACCGGATCGGATGGCGAATCGCATCGACTAGCCTTGCGTCCTGTAGGACGTACGGGCGCAAGTTCTTGAAGGCGAGATAAAGAGGGAAATGCAGCTCATCATCCTGCGAGCGTCGCGTGGACAAAGCGCCGCTCCGGTAGATGCCCATAACACGCATGAACTCAGTGCCTGAGATAACGCGGATCTCACCCTCAAGCACGGCGCAGCGGAACTTCCAGCCTACGAAGTCGGCCACGCCCACATCTAATGCATGGTGCACATGGTCCTCGGCCGCTGCCCAACGCCGCGAGGCAGCTTCTCTTGCAATCTCGCTGCGCCGTTCTGGGGTGAGATTCTCCGCCCTAGCCTTGCCGCCGCGGCTTTGCTTGCTGTCCGACTCCATTGCGACCACTCCATTGCTCTAGCAAGCAATGGCATCCCATCCGGTCAATCGCAAGCTATTTTTGCCTAGGTGTGCTTGCTACATAATGCCGGATCAGGCGCTGCCGATGCGGCTCAAACCGGCAAGCGACGCCGCAGATAGTCCACAAGACCCCATGCACCAGAACGCGGACAGCTTCGGTCCTCCCCCGGTCTGCCCCAGCACTGTCACTGCGGCGGGCAAGGCCTGCGCCGCGCCACAGGACCCCATGCACCAGAAGTCGGGGCCGCCCTCCCGACGCGAACCAGGGCTATCGCATGTGGCCCGGCGCCGGCGGCCGGCACCCAAGGTGAGAAACGCCCTCGGTCTGGCGCGAACCGGAGCAAAGCAAGATCTTCAAGCTTCATTTCGCTGCGGTGCGCGCCAGGCCGGGCTTGTGCTCCCGCGCTGCCGCCAAGGGCGATGGTGCTGCGACCCCGATCGCCCCGCGAGGTTGGAAACAGTCGGTAGGACCCCGCGCTCCAGAACGCGGATGGCTTTGCCCCGCCCCAACCTCAACCGCCGGAGCGGGGCGGGCTTGCGTCACGGGCACAGAACCCCGCGCACCAGAACGCGGATGGCTTTGCCCCGCCCCGACCTCGACCGCCGGCGCGGGCCGGGCTTGCGTCACGGGCACAGAACCCCATGCACCAGAACGAGGATGGCTTTGCCCCGCCCCGACCTCAACCGCCGGCGCGGGCCGGGCTTGCGTCACGGGCACAGGACCCCATGCACCAGAACGCGGATGGCTTTGCCCCGCCCCGACCTCGACCGCCGGCGCGGGCCGGGCTTGCGTCACGGGCACAGGACCCCATGCACCAGAACGCGGATGGCTTTGCCCCGCCCCGACCTCAACCGCCGGCGCGGGGCGGGCTTGCGTCACGGGCACAGGACCCCAAGCACCAGAACGAGGACGGCTGTGCCCCTCCCCGACCTCAACCGCTGGCGCGGGCCGCCCGGGCGAGCCGGATCAATTCCCGCCGGACCTCGCCCGGGTCGGAGACCGGTGCCGACCAGGCCACCCGCAGCACGCGCTCGCCCACCGCCAGGTCGCAGCCGTCGACATCCACCGCGACCAGGTGCGCGGCCGGGGCGCAGGCGATCGCCGCCATCGCGTCCGGGTGGTCAGCGTTGCAATGGGCGACGATCTCCGCCTCGGCCGCTGCCAGCGCCGCCACCGCGGCCAGGTCGGGGGTCAGATCAGCCGAACGCAACCGGGCGGCGCGGGCAAAGCCGCCGACGAACAGCCCGTTCAGCGGCCGGATGCGCCACAGCGCGAAATCGCCGAACCCGGCATACAGGGCGGCATAGGGATGCAACGCGACGTAGCGGGTTTTCACCGCCGGGTCGTCCAGCCGTTCGGCCAGCCCGGTCACCGTCACCCGCGGTGCGGTCTGCGGATTGGGCCCCTCCGGCGTCCCGGTCACCAGGATGGAGCAGCGCGGCTCCGCCCGCAGATGGCGTGTGTGCTCGGACAGGTCCGACAGCAGCAGCAGCAGCGCCAGGTCGGGCGCGCAGGCGGGCGTCACCAGCGAGGCGAAGGGCTGGCCCTGCGCGGAGGTCGCCAGGCTGCCGACCCGGGCGGCGCGCAGCAGCTTGCGGGCGGCCCAGACCGGTGTGTCGTCGCTCATTGGTCCCCTCCTTGCCAGGACGGCAGCCGAGCAGCGCCGTCGATCCGATGGTGTTGGTCAGGCGACCGTCAGGCGTAATGGCTCCCGGTCCGCAGCCCAGGTCCAGCACCGCGTGAGTCGGATCCGGCCCAACCCGGCCGGCCTCGACCGGGATCAACAGTTCGGCATAAGCCGGCCGCCCCGCCAGATAATGGGCCGCGGCGGCGTGAAACGGACCGGGCTTCCGCACGGGCGGGGGCATCGCCATGTTTCGTTCACCTACCGTCCGCAATGCGCCACAATCCCTTGCCAGTGTCGCTTCGTTCCGACGAGCGAAGCAGGTGCAATGACCGTATCCCCGAAGGACACCGCCATGAAGCAGACCATCGCCCTGGTCGACGACGACCGGAACATCCTCACCAGTGTCTCCATGACGCTGGAGCAGGAGGGGTTCCAGGTCCGCACCTACACGGACGGCGAAAGCGCCTTGCAGGGGCTGACCGCCAAGCCGGTGGACCTCGCGGTGCTGGACATCAAGATGCCTCGGATGGACGGGATGGAGCTGCTGCAGCGGTTGCGCCAGCGCAGCACCATGCCGGTGATCTTCCTCACCTCCAAGGACGAGGAGGTGGACGAGCTGATGGGCCTGCGTCTCGGCGCCGACGACTACATCACCAAGCCGTTCAGCCAGCGCCTGCTGATCGAGCGCATCCGGGCGCTGCTGCGCCGCAACGAGGCGAGCCGCGCGGAAGGTTCCGGCGCGGCACCGGGTGGCGTGCTGACCCGTGGCGACCTGGTGCTGGACGAGACCAAGCATCAGTGCACCTGGCGGGCGCAGGACATCCAGCTGACCGTGACCGAGTTCCTGTTGGTGAAGGCGCTGGCGGCGCGGCCGGGCATGGTGAAAAGCCGCGACCAGCTGATCGACGCGGCCTATGGCGAGAACATCTACGTCGACGACCGCACGATCGACAGTCACATCAAGCGGGTGCGCAAGAAGTTTCGCACGGTAGACGACAACTTCGACCAGATTGAGACGCTCTACGGCATCGGTTATCGCTACAAGGAGCATTGATTGCCCGACGGCGGCAGCATCGGGGGGATCAGCCGGCCGGCGGCACCGCAGCAGAAGCGGTTCCGCGCGCGCTGGGTGTCGCCGCTGCTGCGTCGCATCCTGCTGGTGAATGCGCTGCCGCTGGCCCTGCTGGTGGCGGCGCTGCTGTATCTCGACCAGTATCAGAACGGGCTGCTGGAGGCGCAGGTCGCCGCGCTGCGGGAACAGGCAAGGGTGTTCGCGGGCGCTCTGGGTGAGAGTGCGGTGCGCACCACCGACCCCGACAATCCACGCCTGGTGCCGGACATCGCCCGCCCGCTGCTGCGCCGGCTGACCGATCCCACGCCGGATGCCGATGCCAAGCTGTACGCGCCGGACGGCACCATCGTGGCGGATTCCCGGGTGCGCGAGGGTCCGGGCGGCGCGGTCAACGCCGAACCTCTGCCGCCGGCGGTGGATCACGGCAAGGTCGTCGGCTTCATCGGCTGGCTGTACGACAAGGTGCTGGCGCTGCTGCCGCACGACAAGCCGATCACCTTGGTGGAGCTGCCGGGCGCCGGGCTGGACTGGCAGCCCAACGTCAAGGAGGAACTGCGGCTCGACAGCTCCGGCCAGAGCCGGCAGATGCCGCCCTATATCCGCCGCACCAAGGACAACCGGCTGCTGGTGACGGTGGCCGAACCGGTGGAGCGGGATCGCCATACCGTCGGCATCATCCTGCTGACCCGGCAGGCGCGGGAAGTCGACTCCAGCCTGTTCGTCGTGCGCATGTCGATCCTGGCCCTGTTCGGCCTGGCACTGGCGCTGACCGTACTGCTGTCCTGGTACCTGTCGCTGACCATCGCCCGCCCGATCCTGCGCCTCGCCGGCGCGGCGGTGGACATGCGGGAAGGTCAGGGGAGGGCCGGCAGCGTGCCCCCGGTGCTGCTGAACCGCCGCGACGAGATCGGCGCGCTGGCCTCGGCGCTGTCCGACTCTGCCCAGGCGCTATGGGCGCGGATGGATGCGATCGAGCGGTTCGGCGCCGATGTGGCGCATGAGATTAAGAACCCGCTGTCCTCGATCCGCAGCGCCATCGAGACGCTGCGCCGGATCGAGGAGCCGGCGCGGCAGAAGCAGTTGCTGGCGATTATCGCGCAGGATGTGGTGCGGCTGGACCGGCTGATCAGCGATGTCAGCGACGCGTCCCGGCTGGACGCCGAGTTGTCGCGCACGGCGGCGGAGCCGGTGGATGTCGGTCCGATCCTGCGCACGCTGCAGGAGCTGGACGAGGCAACCCGCGATGCCGAGAACGACCCGCGGCTGGAGATCGAGGTTCCTGCCGGCGGCTTGAAGGTGATGGCGGTGGAGGGGCGGTTGGTGCAGGTGCTGCGCAACCTGGTCGCCAACGCGCAGAGCTTCAGTCCGCCACGGGGAAAGATCCTGTTGCGGGCACGCGAGACCGGGGCCATCGCGGAGCTGAGCGTCGAGGATGAGGGGCCGGGGATTCCCGAGGCGAACCTCGAACACGTGTTCGACCGGTTTTATTCCGAGCGGCCGCAGGGGGAACGCTTCGGCCAGCACTCCGGCCTGGGACTGTCGATCAGCCGGCAGATCATCGAGGCGCTGCGTGGCCGCATCTCGGCCGAGAACCGGCGGGACGCGGCGGGCAAGGTGCTGGGTGCGCGATTTGTGGTGCGTTTGCCGAAGGCGTGAAGCGGCGGCCGCTGGCGGCGGCCGAACCGGCTCCCAAATCTCTCGGTCATCGCAGGGGCAACAGGCGGCGCACGTTGTTCCGGCGGACTGGGCATCCGCATCACGGGAGATGAGCCATGCCGTTCGATGGAAGCGAACTCCTCGGCACAACGCTCGACGCTGTGCCATTGCCAAAACCCGCAACCGGCGTCTGGGCGCGGATGCGTCGCGTCGGACGGGCCTTGCTTCCGTCGAACCGACCTGCGCCCTTCGGTATTCCGCTACCTACGCCGGCGCGGCCCGAACTGTTGACGCTGCAGGTGCTGCAGCTGGGTCGGACGCTCCTGGAAGACGAGCGGAACTGGATTCAGCGGCGCTATGAGACGCTCGATGGGCGTCGCTGCGCGGTGGGCGCGCTGCGCAGCGCGGCGAGGCTGCTGGAACTGCGTGGCCAGCCGAACGGGCCGCACAACATGCTGCTGACCATTGCGATCAGCCGTGGCTATACCGACGTCGAGAAGATGAACGACCATTCGTCGCATGCCCAGGGTACTGAGCGCGTTCGACGAGGCGATCGCCCGAGCCCGTTCCCAGCTGTAACGTCCGCGGTCACGCGGTCGGCCGCACGGGAAATACCGGGGGCGAAGCACGGTCGGTCGGGACTGTGCTTCGCCTGACCTGGTCAGAAGGTGGCGTGCGCCAGCAGCGTGCCCAGTGCAACCGGCCCTGACCCTTCCAGCGTGGCCACGTTGTAGCTGGCCCCACCGGCCGCTCCGGTTGGGTTGACTTTGATCTCGCTGTTGCCGCCGATCGACTTCAGTTTAATAAAGTTGCCGATGCTGGCGAGATCGCCGTTCCAGCCGGTGCCGGCCATCATGCTGTGCAGGTCGAACGTGTCGCCGTTGCTCAGCGCGTAGCCATAGATGTCGTCATGACCATGACCAGGGGCCGGCAGCACGATCGTGTTGTTGCTGCCGCTGTCGAACACCAGGTTCTGGCCGGCCCCCGCGTCGATCACGTTGTGCTGCCCGGCGAAGCGGATGGTGTCGTTGCGGGCGCCGGTGGTGATCGTGTTGTTGCCCTGGTAGGCCTGGATCGTCTCGGTGCCACCCGTCGCGGTCACCACATTCCCGGTGCCGCCGATGAAGATCATGTGATCGCCGGCACTGACGATGATCCTGGCATTGTTCACGATCTCCACCGGGTTCGCGTCGTTGCCGGCGATCTTGATCGTCTGCGTGGTGTGGTCGGTCGACGTGCCGGCGCCGCTGCCGGGGGTGCCGATCTTGGTGGCGATCGACTTGGTGGCCTCAACACCGGCCTGGTCCCAGATGTCGACGGTGAGGGAGCCGGCCGCGCTGCCGGATGTGTAGGACAGCGTCGCCAGTTCCGCGTTGATCTGCGCCAGTGTGCCATTGGCATGGATCGCGCTGGTACCGGAGCCAGCCACCAGGTGCCCGTCCGCATCCTTCATGGCGATCGTCCCGCCGCTGGCGGACAGGTTGAGCGCCAGCATGCCGGATCGTGCGGCGGCCCAGGGATCGGCAATCGCAACGCCGCTGACTGCAACGGTCTGGCCCGCCACCGCGCTGATCGAGGCCGGCAAGATGACGGTCGGATTGGGCGAGAGCGAGGCTCCTCCCGATGGCGCGGCGGGCGGAGCCGTATTGGCGATGCTGACGCCGAAGGACTTGGTGGCCTCGATGCCACGCTGATCCCAAATGTCGACGGTGACCGTTCCGCCGACGCTCGCGGCGGTGTACTCCAGGGTGGCCAATTCGGCGTTGATCTGCGCCAGCGTGCCGTTGACGTGGATCGTTCCGGTCCCGGAGCCTGCCAGCGCATGGCCGCTGGCATCCTTCATCGTCACCTTGCCGGCACTGGTTGACACGTTGAGGCTGAGCGTGCCGGGCGCAGTGGCCGCCCAGGCGTCGATGATCGATGCGCCGTGGATGGCGATGGTCGCGCCGCTGGCCGCCGCGTGGGTGCCCGGGACGACCACGTCCGGATCCGCGGCGGGAGCGGATGGGGTTGGTGTCGGGGTCGGTGTGGGTGTCGGTGTGGGGGCCGGCGTCGGTGTCGGTGTGGGCACGGACTGTGCCGGCGTCGTGGGCGCCGTCTGGACGCCGGGCACGATCTCCACCAGGACCGGATGGTCCGGCACGGTAATGGTCGTGCTCGACTTGCTCGCTGTAGCCGACAGCGGCGTGGTGCCCTTCAGCGGATCGAATACCGTCACCTGGGCCGCGCTGGGCAGGGTGATGGTCACGCTGTGGTTCGAGCCGGCTGCCTGGGTCTCATTCCACAGGGAGAGCCAGTAGCTGCCGTCGGATTTTTCCAGCAGCAGGGAGTTGTCGCCGGCCTGCATGTTGCCCAGCGTGTAGGTCAGCGCGGCAGGCGTGAAGGTGGCGGCGTTGGCGCCGGTGTCGTTCAGCAGGGTCGTGAGATTGTGCAGCGCCTGCCCTGCGGGTTTCGCGGTTCCGTTCGTGTTCATCAGGCCGAACTTGCCGGAGCCATCGTCGTACAGCGCATAGAAATACGTCTTCACGTCGCCGTATTTCATGCCGTCCAGAGCGGCATCGAGCGTGTAACGCGCAATGTCGGCCTGACTGAATCCGAGGTTCTCATCCCAGCCGATCTCGGTCGTGATAACCGGACGCGATCCGGCCGCCATATGGGCCAGGCCGTTCAGCCGATCTATCGTGTCGCCGGGTGACTGGTCGAGATTCGGATAGGTGTGGGCGTTGGCGTAATCGCTGTAGCGGGACAGGTCGCCGACTTTGTCATAGTCTCCGGCCCAGTTGTTCTCCCAGGTCCATCCGGAGCCGAAGCTCATGTTGATCACCGGCAGGTGCAGCTGCTGGCCGAGGGCGTAGACCTGCTGCTGGAACTGTGCGGTGATCGCCAGCGTATTGCCGAGGGATGCCGGGTAGGCATCGTCCTCTTCATTGCCGCCCTCGATGTAGTTCAGGATGCCCTGCTGGGCGAGCTGCGCGACGAGATTGAGGTCGGACTGCATGCCGGCCGGCGAAGTTTCCCCGATATAGTCATCGAACTTCGCGCCGGTAGCATCTGCAACCTGTTTCCAGCTTGTCAGATCGCTCGGATTCTGTGCGCTGTCGCGAAGATTGGTGACGCCGAGATACTTGATAGCGTTCTCGACTGCCGTGAGGTTCTGGTAACCAAAATTATTGAAGTCGATATGAGTGTTTATCCCAAGGGTACCGATGAACGCGCTCGCGGTGACGGGGGTTTCGGTTGTCATGGGTATATTTTCCTGCTATCAGGGCGCAGTTCGCCCCGTTGTGAAGTAAATCGTTACGAGATGAGCATTCGCCGAGCGGTGCTGATGCCGGGTGGCGCGGTTTATCGCGGCCTGGCGGCGGTCAGCCTCGTGCTGGCGTTCGACGGTGGCGGCTGGGGCTGAATGCGGCTGCGGGCTCTGGGCAGTGTGGCGATGCCCGGCTCCTCACGGGCCCGCGAGCAATGCCACTCACGGGGATGTGAACTCAACACCGAAGTGGCATAATCCAGACCGATTCCGGATCGATGCAATATTGCATCGGGATCCGTTTTTAAGAATGCCCCGCAACGCATTGAAAAAGCCCAAACGCGCGGATTTCGTTCACGGGCAAATTCTGACGAGTTTCGTTACGTATTCTTCAGTCGTACCAATCGGGTGGAAAACGGCGCCGGCGTCCGAATTTCTGTTTCTTATCCAGTTTGAGATTCGCGCACTCAGCGAGTATTGGCCATGATCGCACCTGACTCAGTGCGTAATACGCTCGATCATCAGGATGGCAGGCTCAAGCACCAACCCGGCGTTCGCTACCTGTTCACGCCGTGTTATTGCCAATCAGTGATGGGTTACATCTCCACTACGATGTACTCCTCCTCCACGATCACCGGTATGGTTTCGGCAACAAATGGCCCCTTCACCACAGTCTGACCGGGAGCGACTTCGATTGGATAACTCCGCACGCTGATCTTCGACGGATCACAGAAACTCTGGCCGGTGCGTACATCGAACTCCCAGCCATGCCAGGGACAGCGCAGGATTTCGCCTTTACGCGAGTATTCGTAATGGCCCGGCTCGTCGGACTGGATCAGTCCGGTCAGGATGCCTTCGCACATCGGGCCACCCTGATGCGGGCAGCGGTTGAACAGGCCGAAGAACTCGCCCGCGAGATTGAACACCGCGATCTGCCGACCGCGCACCGTGACCAGCTTACGCTGGCCCGGCGGAATCTCGCCCACGGTGGCAACAACGTGCTTGGCCATTCGGTCCGGTTCCCCTTGTTTCAGCCCAACGCTGTTTCAGCCGAGCTCTGTTTCAGCCCAGCCCATAGACCGCGCGCGCATTGTCGCGGAACACCATGCGCCGTTGCTGCTCGGTCAGCCGCACCTTCACGCCCGTCTCCGGGTCGTCGAAATCCCAGTGCGGGTAGTCGGTGGCGAACAGGATGCGGTCCCAGCCGATCCAGGACAGGATCGCCGCGAGATGCTGCGGGTCATCCGGTTCATCCATCGGCTGCGTGGTGAACCACATCTGCTCGCGGATGTAGCTGGAGGGCGGCCGCTTCAGGTGGGGCACCTCGTTGCGCATGCGCTGCCAGTGCTGGTCCAGGCGCCAGCACAGCGAGGGCACCCAGGCCAGGCCTGATTCGACGATGACGATCTTCAGCGTTGGGTTGCGTGCCAGCACGCCTTCGCACACCAGGCTGGTGACCAGGGCCTGCTGGCTGATCGCCACTTCGTGGTGTTCTTCCACGTAATAGGAAGGCCAGCCGGCCGGCGTCACCGCGGTGCCGTTCATACCGGAGGTGTGCAGGCCGATCGGCAGGCCATGCGCCGCCGCGGCTTCATAGATGGGCCAGTAGCGACGCCGGCCGAGCGGCTCGATGGTGTGGGTGACCAGGGAGACCTGGCGGAAGTCGGGGTTGCCGGCCCAATGTTCGATTTCCGCCACCGCGGCGGCGGCATCCTCGCCGGGCACCACGATCGCCGCCTTCAGCCGCTGATCCTTCTGCGTCCACGCCTCGTACTGCCATTGGTTGATGGCGCGGCACAGGGCGACGGCAAAGTCCTGATTGCGCTGGTCCATGCCGGTGGGCGACAACAGATGCAGCATGCCGAAATCGATGCCGTAGCGGTCCAGCAGTTGCTCCTGCAGGAATTTCAGATCGGACCCGGGCGGCCCGCCATTCGGCGGCCAGGAATCCTTGCGCGACAACGCCGGCGCGGCCTTGAAGAACGGCGACGACCCGGTGAAGGGTGTCGGCCGGCGCGAGCCATAGCTGACCAGGTGGTCGCGCCATTGCTGCGGCAGATAGGGCAGCAGATCGCGCGACGAACGCATCGCGTGATGCACGTCGCAATCGATCACACCCAGCCTGGCCTGGTTCGGTGCGTCGCGATCCAGCAGCGTCTGGCTCATTGCAGCGTCTCCCGTAAACGAGGGTAGGTTTCCAGCGGATTATCCAGCAGCATCCGCCGAATCAGTGAGGGTGACAGTCCCGCCGGTATGGCGTCCTGCGCGTCGAACTGCCAATGCGGATAGTCGGTCGAGAACAGCAGGAAGCGGTCGCTGCCGATCTGCTCGATCGTCTGCTCCATCATGCGTGCATCGGGTGGCGCGTCGGTTGGCTGCAGGGTGAAACGCACATGGTCGCGGATGATTTCCGCCGGGGCGCGATCCACCCAGGGGATTTCCGCCCGCATGGCACGCCAGGTCTTCACCGCGCGCCACATGAATTGCGGCAGCCAGGTGAAGCCGGCTTCCGCCAGCACCACGGTCAATTTGGGAAACTTGTTGAACACGCCTTCACTGATCAGGCTGAGCAGCTGCGCCTGGTGGGCGTGCGACATCACGACGTGATCTTCCAGGTAGTAGGATGGCCATCCATTGTGCGTGGTGGGATGGCGGAACGTACTGCCGGAATGCAGGCAGACCGGCAGCCCATGCTTTTCCGCCGCGGCGAAGATCGGCCAGTAGCGCCGCTTGCCGTACGGCGCGTCGCCCGCCGCGGGGAGCAGGATCTGCACGAACCGCTTGTCGGCCGCGCGTCGCTCGATTTCCTCCACCGCGAGATCGGTGTCCTGGATCGGCACCACGATGGAGGCGCGCAGCCGCGGCTCCGGCGTAAGCCACTCGGCCACCAACCAGTCATTGATGGCGCGCGACAGGGCGGCGGCAAAATCGGCATTGAAGGCAGAGGAGGCGCCGTACAGGCAATTGCAGATGGCGAACCGCGTGTTGAACGGGCCAAGCGCCTGGGTTTGCAGCAGGGCCAGGTCGGAGCCGGGTTTGCCGGATGGCGGCCGCCAGTCCGGGCGGCCATTGGCGGGGATGTTGGGCGGGAAGCTGGCCGCATCCAGACCGTCGATCCCGCGCACCGCCACCTGGTCCCGCCAATGGTCGTCGAGATAGGGCAGCAGCGCGCGCATCCCCGGCACGGCCGGATGGATGTCGCAATCGATCGCACCGAGGGTCGCAAAGCTCACCGGGTTTCCTCCACGGATAAAACGCTAGCGAAGGCCGAAGGTGCCGGCAACCTGGCCTTCTTTCGGCGCCTTGCCTTGACCCTGTGCGATCCCCCGCCTAAGCCACACGCGACCTTGGGGGGAGACAAACGATGAGGCTGACCGTTCGTGTCGGCGTGGCCGCGTTCGCACTGGCCGCAGCTTTTTGCAGTGCAGCACAGGCGCAGACGATCCAGTTCGGCGCTGTCCTGCCGCTGACCGGTCCCGGTGGGTTGATCGGCACCCAGGAAATGCGCGGCATCCAGTTCGCGGTCGAGCAGGCCAACGCCAAGGGCGGCGTGCAGGGCCACAAGATCGAGGTGCAGTTCGAGGACAATCAGGCGAAGCCCGACCAGTCGGTGCTGAGCTTCAACAAGCTCGCCGACCTGCAACATGTGCCGGTGGTGTTCACCGGCTATTCCGGCCCCTCGCTCGCGATGGCGCCGCTGGCCACACGCAAGAAGGTGTTGCTGGTGAACGCCGGTGCGCAGGCCGACAAGCTGGCGACCGCGTCGCCGTACCTGATCAATACGCTGCCGACGATCGGCGATGAGATCAAGGTGCTGTCCAAATACCTGGTCGCCGAGGGCAAGAAGAAGGCGGTGGTGCTGTTCGAGAACGACGCCGCCGGCATCGCCGGCCGAGACGACTATCAGAAATACTTCCCCGAGGCGGGCGGCACCATCGTGGCGCAGGAGCCAACGCAATTCGGCCAGACCGACTACCGTCCTGCGCTGCTGAAACTGTCCAGCGCCGATCCGCAGGTGATGCTGGTCTCGATAACTGCCGGCCTGTTGCAGATGGCGCAGCAATACAAGCAGCTTGGCGCGAAGTTCACTGTCGCCGGCACGACCTTCTTCGCCGATCCGTCGACCATCGCCGATCCGTCCTCGCAGGGCTTCATCCACAGCCAGATCCATATCGATGCACCGCCGGAGCTCGCCGCCGACTTCAAGAAGCAATACGGCGCGGACATGGATTTCTTCGCCCGTCAGTACTACAACGCGGCGCAGGTCGTGCTGACCACCTTGGACAAGGTGCTGCAGGAGAAGAAGCCGGTCACCGGCGAGGCCATGCACGACATGCTGTTCAAGATCGGCACGTTCCAGGGGCTGATTCCGCTGACGTTCAAGTCCAACACGGCCACCGTCGGCATCGATATCAACGAGATGAAGGACGGCAAGGACGTGACCCTCAAGCAGCTCAAGGCCGACTGATCGAGCCAGCACCAAGGATCGTCGCGCCGTGTTGTGGCTGCAATTGCTGGTCAATGGCCTGGTGACCGGCTGCGCGCTGGGCGTGGTGGCGGTCAGCTTCTCGCTGATCTATGCCACCACGAAAATCTTCCATGTCGCGCATGCCGGCGTCTACACCTTGGCCGGATACCTCGCCTGGTCGCTGGTGACCTACGGCGTGCCGGCGCCGCTGGCTTTCCTGATCGCGATCATCGCCTGCGCGGTGGCCGGCGGGCTGATCCAGGGGCTGCTCTATGCCCAGCTTGAACGCCGGCGCGCGACGCATCTGGTGGTGCTGATCGCCTCGCTGGGCATGCTGGCGGTGATCCAGAACATCATCGCCGCGGTCTACACGCCGAACATCCTGCAATTCCCGCTGGCCTGGAGCACCCGCGTGGTCCTGCTGGGCGGCAATGTGCGGCTGACCTGGGCGCAGATCCTGACCGTCATCATCGATCTTGCCGCCTATGCCGGCGTGGTCTGGTTCGCTCATTATACCATCCTGGGCAAACGCATCCGCGCCGTCGCATCCAATCCCTTCCTGGCACAGATCACCCGGCTGCGCCCGCAATCCGTCTATATCGTGGTGGTGGCGCTCGCCTCCGCCGTGGTCGCACTGCCCGGCGTGCTCGTGCCGCTCGACCTCGGTCTGCAACCCTATGGCGGAATCACGCCGCTCCTGACGGCAACGATCGCCATGATCGCCGGCGGCGTCGGCAGCATCAGCGGCGCCTTCCTGCTCGCCCTGGTCATCGCCGAACTGCAGAACCTGTCGTTGCTGATCATGCCCGGCGAGTGGAGCATCGGCGTGACCTTCTTCATCTTCGTCATCTTCATGCTGTTCCGGCCGACCGGCCTGTTCGCGGCGGCGCGCTGACCATGGATTTCTGGTTCAGCTACATCGCCCTCGCCGAAATCTACGTTCTGCTCGGCCTGTCCACCAACCTGCTGGTCGGCATCGCCGGCATCTTCTCGGTATCCCAGGCGGCAGTGTTCGGCGTCGGCGCCTATATCGTCGCGCATTTCCTGCTGGCGCCGGAACCGCTGCCCTTCCTGCTCGCGCTGGCGATCGCCGCGGTGTGCTGCATCGCGCTGAACATCATCGTGACGCTGCCGTCGTTGCGCGTGTCGGGCGACTACTTCGTCGTCACCTCGTTCGGCATCCAGTTGCTGGCGACCGCGGTGTTCACCAACTGGACCGCGGGCACCGGCGGCGCCAATGGATTGCCCGGCATTCCGCCGCCGGATGTGTTCGGCTACGACCTACAGACCACACCGCAACTGACCGCGCTGTGCACCGTCGGCGTGGTGCTGGGATGCCTCGCCTTCTTCCTGATCATGCGCGCCCCGTTCGGGCGTCTGCTGCGCGCCATCCGCGAGGACGAACTGGCGGTGGCCGCCGCCGGCAAGAACGTGCTGCGGGCGAAGGTCTCGGCAGCCGCGATGGCCGGCGCCTTCGCCGGCGTGGCAGGCGGATTGTACGCAACCTTTCTCAGCTTCATCGATCCCTCGTCCTTCGATCTGGATGCGTCGATCCTGCTCTTGACCATGGTGGTCGTCGGTGGCGCGCGCACGCTGGCTGGCTCGATCATCGGCCCGTTCCTGCTGCTGGCGCTGCCGCAGATGCTGTCGCTGGTGGAAATCCCGACCACCATCGCCGCGGCGGCGCGCCAGTTGATCTACGGCGTGCTGCTGATCCTGTTCATGCTGTTCCGCCCGCAAGGCCTGGCAGGAGAGCGGCTGTGACCGAGTACCTGCAGGCGGACGGGCTGGATCACCGCTTCGGCGGCCTGCACGCGCTGCGCGACTGCAGCTTTACCGTGGCGCAGGGTCGCATCACCTGCCTGGTGGGGCCGAACGGCGCCGGCAAGACCACGATCTTCAATGCCATCACCGGCTTTCTGAAAGCCGATCAGGGTGTGGTCACGTTCCGCGGCCAGACACTGTCCGGGCTGCGACCGCAGGCCATCCTGCGTGCCGGCGTGGCGCGCACCTTCCAGAACCTGCGCCTGTTCCAGGACCTGCCCGCGCTCGACAATGTCATGGTCGGCCTGCAGGACCAGTTCGCCGAGGAACCGCTTGGCGCCCTGTTCCGCCCGCTGCACGCCGCGCGCAGGCAGCGGCGGCGCCGCGAGGAAGCCCGCCAGGTGCTGGATCATGTCGGCCTTGCCGACCGCGCCAGCGAACTGGTGCGCAATCTGTCCTACGGCGAGCAGAAGCTGCTGACTGTGGCGCGCGTGTTGGCGACCGGCGCGGAACTGCTGCTGCTGGACGAGCCGGCATCTGGTCTGTCCGCCGGCGCGCTGGACTCGATCATGGCCCTGCTGCGCCGCCTGCAGGCCGACGGCAAGACGCTGCTGGTGGTGGAACACAACACCCGCGTGGTGCAGCAGATCGCCGACGACGTGCTGTTCCTGCATCAGGGCCATCTGATGGCGCAGGGCTCGCCGCAGGAAATCATCAGCGATCCGGCGCTCGCGGAAATCTATTTCGGCGGGGCAATCTGATGCTGCTGCAATTGTCCGGGTTGACCGCGGGCTACGGGCCGAAGACGGTAATCTCCGACGTGTCCTTCGCGCTGGAGCCGGGACAGATCCTGGCGTTCCTCGGTCATAACGGCGCCGGCAAGACCACCACGCTGCGCGCGGTGATGGGGCTGCTGCCGCTGCGTGCCGGAACCGTGCAGTTCGATGGTCGGCGCATCGACCGCCTGGATGTAGCACAGCGCGTCGGGATGGGGCTGCGTCTGCTGCCGGAAGGCCGCGGTATTTTTCCCGATCTGTCGGTGGCGGAGAACATCGACGTGGTGGCGGCGCGCAATGTCCATGCCGGCGCGATGTTCGACATCGCCGACGTCTACAAGCTGTTTCCGGTGCTGGAGGAACGCCGCGCCACCCGCGCCGGCAGCCTCAGCGGCGGCCAGCAGCAGATGCTGGCGCTGTCGCTGGCGATCCTCGGCACGCCGCGCTGCCTGCTGCTGGACGAACCGTCCATCGGCCTGGCGCCTAATCTGGTGGAACGCATGTTTCAGCAGGTGCGGGAGGTGTGTCGTGCCCATGCGATGACCGCGATCCTGGTGGAACAGAACGTTGCGGCGGCAATGAACATCGCCGATCGGGTGGTCATCATGAACAACGGGCAGATCGTGTTCGATGGCCTGCCGGAAGAAGCCCGCGCGTCAAATTTTTGGCACTATTTCTAGCGGAGTTGCGAATCGGCGAGGCGCTAGTCTAGCCCTGGACGGTGAACGGACAGGGGAGAGGCTTGTGCCATGAACCGGGAAGACCAGCTCCGCCGCTATCGCCATCTGCGGGCGATCGCGACGGCGCACCATAGCGCCGTGCTGGAGTTGGTGCCGACCGAAATCATGTTGGACTTCGGGCGGCGGTTGGGTCTGGCAAAGGGGCGCACCTTCATGCTGGACAGCATGGACCAGTACAGCATGGTTGCCGACCTCGCGGTCTATACCAGCAGGGACGGCCGCACGCGGGCGATCGACCGCTACGCCCGTAAGACGAACTTCGCGCCGGGCAGCGACGAGGACATCATGCTGCGGTCGGCGCAGGCGGCGTGGTTCACCGCCTGGCATGTGGTACAGCGGCACGACACGGCCGGACTGCTGATCCGCGACGTCCTGAAGGACGCAACGTTTCGGCTGATGGATCTCGGTCACGAGGCCAGCGCAAAGCCGGGCGATATGTTCGTCGGCCGGGTGAAGGCCGTGGATGATTGCGTGATGACCTGCGGCGTGGCCCTGCCGTTCGGCGAAACAATGCTGGAGGAGTTCACGGTGCTGGCGCCGCACCAAAGCACGCGTGACATGTTTGCTGTCTTTCAGAATCCTCGGTTCGCGACGGCGATCTATCGCGCCGCGGTGCGGATCGGCTTGTTCGACCGGCTGGCGTTCATCGACGCCGACACCGACACCGGGCAGCTTGCCGCTGCCGACTGATCGCCGCTACCGATCGTCCACCGGCGGGTTCGCCCGCACCGACGGCCGCGCATCGAATGTTGCGTGCCAGGCGGCCAGCCGGTCATGGCCGTTGCGCCATGCCAGGTCGCCGAAGCGGAAATCCAGATAGGCTAGCGCCACGCCGATCGCCAGATGGCCGATAGTGAAGCCGCTGGCGGCCAGGACGTCCGCCTCGTGTTCCAGCGCGTCGACGCAAGTCTGCAGCTTCAGGCGCCACAGCTCGAGATGCGGCTGGGATTGCCGCTCCTGCGGACGGAAGCGCTCGCCGAGGCTGGCCAGCGCGGCATCGAGCATGCCCTGGCCCAGCGCGTGCCGCCGCAGCGCGGTGAAGCGTTCGTCTCCCGTCGCGGGAAACAATTTCGGGCCGCGATGCAGCATATCCAGATATTCGATAATCACCGGAGAATTGTACAGCACCGTGCCGTCGCCCAGTTCCAGCGTTGGAATCTTGCCAAGCGGGTTGACCCGCATGAGTTCCAGATGCGGCGTGGTGCCGCCGACCACGGTGCGCACCGTTTCGACACGATCCTGCAATCCCATCTCGTGCAGCGCGATCATCACCTTGCGCACATAGGGTGAGCGTGGCGACCAGTGCAGCAGCATCTTTCCTGGCATGGCATATCCTCCGTTCGCGCAGTGTGGCATCGTCCGGCGCCATCGGGATAGAGGAGGGAACGCCATGAACTGGCTCGAGGTGAACGGCACCAGCCTGCGTTATGAACTAACCGGTGCGGGACCCAGCACGCTGGTCCTGGTCCACGAAATGGGCGGCACGCTGGATAGCTGGGATCAGGTTCTGCCGGCGCTGATCAACACTCGCCGCGTGCTGCGCTACGACACGCGCGGCGCGGGGCTGTCGGAAAAGATTGCCGGCTCGGTCACCTGGGATGACATGGCGGGTGACGTGAAGGCACTGCTGGACGCGCTGCAGATCTCCGGCAAGGTGGCGCTGGCCGGCATTGCGGTTGGTGCCGGGATCGCGGCGCATTTCGCTGCCACCTGGCCGGATCGGGCGGGCGCGCTGGTGCTGCACGGGCCGGCGACCGGAGTGGCCGGCGATCGTCGTCAGGCGACGCTGGATCGCGCCGCGGCGGTGGAAGCGGGCGGCATGCGCGGCGTGGTGGAGGCCAGCCTCGCCGCTTCCTATCCGCCCGTGGTGCGGCACAGTGCCGAGGATTTCCGCAAGTTCCGTGCCCGCTGGCTGTGCAACGATCCGCATAGTTTCGCCGCGATCAACCGCATGCTGGCTGCCGCCGATATCACCGGCGACCTGGCGCGCATCGCCTGTCCCGCTCTGGTGACCGCCGGCACGCATGACGGGCTGCGTCCGCCATCGGTGATCGAGCCGATGTCGCAGCAGATTCCCGGCGCACAGTTCCTGGAGCTGAATTCAGGCCACTTCGCCTCGGTGCAAACGCCAGGGCTGGTGTCGCAGGCAATCCATCATTTCCTGCATTCGCTGGGATACTGACACCGCGCCCGACGCGGGGTGGTGCGCTTCAGCGACTGCGCACCGTTACGCCGGCCCAGCCTTCCAGCACCTGGATCAGCGAGGTCAGGTCGGCGTCGGCCAGGCCTTGCGTCACGGCGAAGCGCCAGAGCTGGCCGACCGTTTCGTGCGTCCACATTGGAACACCCAGTGCTTCGGCTTCCTTCAGGCCGAGCACGACGTCCTTGACCATGGTTGCCAAGCGGGCGCCGTAGTCGAACGTGCCGGGCAGCACGGCGCGCGGCACCTTGTCCTGCGTCGCGCTGTTGCGCCCGGTGGAGGCGTTGATCACCTGCACCATCTGGTCGGGATCCAGCCCGCCTTTCGCGCCCAGCACCAGGGCCTCGAATGCGGTGGCCATGTTCGCCGCGTTGATCAGATTGTTTACCAGCTTCATCAGCTGCGCCTGGCCAGGTCGTTCACCCACCGCGAAGACGTTGCGGCCGATATGGTCCAGCCAGGGCCGCACTTCGGCCAGCACGGCTTGCGGTGCGGCGGTGATCACCGACAGCGTGCCGGCGCGCGCACCTTTCGGTCCGCCGCTGATCGGGCAATCCACCAGGGTGATGCCGTGCGCGGCAACCGCCTGTGCAATGCGTGACATGGTCGGGCTGCCGATGGTGGACATCTCGACATAGATCCGCACCGCCTTGCCATTGGCGACGTCACGCGAAACCGCCTCGCTGACCGCGCCATCCGGCAGGCAGGCGAAAACGATGCGTGCCGCGTCCACAACCGCGGCGACGGAGGGCGCATCCACTGCGCCTCGCAACACGAAGGGCGCCATCGCCACCGGATTGGGATCGTACACATGCAGCCGCGCACCGGCCGCCTGCAGCCGTTCCGCGATCGCGGCGCCCATCTGTCCGAGGCCAAGAAATCCCAGCTCCATCGTTTCGTTCCCCTCACCACTACCGCATCGACCCGGCGGCATGCCGTTCAGCCCGCGGCCGTTCGCGTCGCCCGGGGGGAGGATGACACAGGCTGCGAGCCGGCGCATTCTGCCCCGATCCTGAATGCGAGGGAGAAACGCGAATGCCAGGAATGCTTGACGGCAAGGTTGCCGTTGTCACCGGCGCGGGCCGCGGGATCGGCCGTGCCACCGCCATCTGTCTGGCGGCGAACGGCGCCAAGGTGGTGGTCAACGACGTCGGCGCCGCCGTCACCGGCGAGGGCCACGATGAGGGTCCGGCGCAGCAGGTCGTCTCCGAGATCACCCAGGCCAACGGCCAGGGCCGCGCGGTTGCCAATACCGACAGCGTCGCGGAATGGGATAATGCGCAGCGCATCGTGCAGACCGCGATCGACAATTTCGGCCGCATCGACATGGTGGTGAACAATGCCGGCATCCTGCGCGACCGCATGTTCCACTACATGTCGCCGGAAGAATGGGATGCGGTGATCAAGGTGCACCTGTACGGCGCCTTCTATGTCAGCCGCGCCGCGGTCAGCCATTTCCGCAAGCAGGAGAGTGGGTGCTTCGTCCACATCACCTCCACCTCCGGCCTGATCGGCAGCGTCGGCCAGACCAACTACGGCGCCGCCAAGCTCGGCATCGCCGGTCTGTCGCGCAACATCGCGATGGATATGCAGCGCTATCACATCCGGTCCAACTGCATCGGGCCGCACGCGTTCAGCCGCATGATCGAAACGGTGCCGGGCCAAAGCGAGGAGCAGCTGCAGGCGCGGGCGGCCAAGACTTGGCCCGATCATATCGCCCAGTTGATCGCCTTCCTCGGCACCGATGCCGCGGCGGGCGTGTCCGGGCAGATCTTCGGTGTACGTGGTAACGAGGTCTATCTGTACAATCAGCCGCGGCCGATCCGCATCGTCGCGCGAACCGACGGATGGACGCCGGAGAAGCTGGCCGAACACTGGCTGCCGGCGGTGCAGAAGGCGTTCACGCCACTGGAGCGCACGCGCGACGTCTACGCCTGGGATCCGATCTGATCTGGCACTGCAGCCGGCTCGCACTGAACCACGCGCGGGCTGGCTGCAACGCCGTCTTCCACCGGTTGCGACGTGGACGCAGCTGGCAGGGAGGGGCGTTTGTGCGCGAATAGACTTGCGGTTGTGTTTCCCCTCTGGACCTTCCTGTCAGCGGGTCTAGCCAGAGCTTGGCACGCCGAAACCTGTCATCTGGTTGTTTTCAGTCCCTGAAGCTCGGCGAGCAGGCCGTCAAGGCCCTCGATCGATCCGTCTCGGATCGGGAGCCGTTTCGGTAAAGACGATGACAGTGCGCCTCGGCTCGGGGGTGTAGCCCCTATAGCGGCGCGTCCATCCTTCGACGTCGGGGGGTGGAGATGTCGATGGGCCGGATCAGATAGAAGCACTCGCCCCTGGTGGGCCGGCGCCTGATCAGGCCCGTCAATTCAGCCATCATAGCGGACGGCGGTGAGCATTTGCCTGGTGATCGGGCTGAGGATGCGCCGACCGCCTTCGGGCGCGGCTTCCGCATGAACGTTCACGAAGTCCACTTCGTGGACATCGAACGTCAGCCGTGTGCCGTCCTCGTGTTCGACCGAGATGCACGCGACCCATCGCTCCAGGCTAGGCTCAGGCTCCAGAGAAACCGCGTCCATGAGAGGCACCGTATAGAGGGAGGAAATAGTGGAAGATGTCGATCGCCCTGCGCTTACTGGATCGTGGAAGATCGTCTCTGCCCAGGGCAGGCTGGTTCAAACCGGTGAGGTCGTCGACCTTATCGGGCCGAACTCTCGCGGCTACTGCATGTTTGATGAGCACCGCTGGACGGTGGTCACAAGCACATCCGATTTGCCCGTGCTGACGAACGATGCCGACTACGCCCACTGGCTCGGGCATGGCCTGGTCGCGTTCACCGGTCGCTACAGAGTTGAGGGCAACCGGATCGTCACTAAGGTCGATGTTGCTTGGAACCCGGCTTTTGTTGGCGTCGAGATGCCCCGCGAGATCGCGTTAGAGGGCGATCGTCTGACGATTACTCAACCCGAATGGTAACACCCCTTTTTCCCTGGCCAGCAGATGGTTGAAACCGTCATATGGCAGCGCGAGAGATAACGGCCGCTACCCATCGCTTGCTCCTTCGTCGCACATCAGTTCGTCGACAATGTTCCGCTCCTCGAAGTTCAACACCTCGCGGATGTTCAGCATGCAAGCGCGGCGCTCGGGACTCCACCGTGCCAAACGATGCACCCATCGCCGGGAGCGCTGAACTGTGAGAGGCCGCTACGCGCCGCGGCGCTGGAACCGTCGCCGGCGGTGGCAATGGGGCTCCGCATGAGCTTGAACGGGATGGATCTGCAACGCAGCGGGCAGATGCTTGCCCTCCTCCAACGCCAGTCCGATCAACCGCGGCGCCTATTCGGCCACGGCGGCGCGACCGCCGACCTCGTGAACGCCAACGATCCCGTCCGGCCCGACCAGCTCCAACATGGCCCGCCACATCAAGCCGAACTCCCGGCTACCACGACCGGGCGGTCCCATAGCCCCCCAACCTTCTGGACGGTCAAATCCCGCTATTTCGTACCAGGACGTTTACTTCGGTGGGCTGTTCATTGCCTTGGCGAGTTGGAGCGCGTGATCGTATTCGCCAGGCCCCATCGCCTCGCGCGCGCCGGAGATGTTCTCGCCGTTGGCCGCGCGCAGCACCGCCCCGGTGAGCATCACCCGCTGTGGCAGGTCGGAGCGTTCGGCGAGAGGGCCCATGACCGACGCCGCCTCGCTGTTCTTCCCCGACAAAGCCAGCGAGACCGCGAAATTGTTGGCCGCGATGACGTCGTCCGGATCGATGGCGATCGCCTGACGGTACAGCGCTTGCGCCTCTGCGTGGCGCGCTAGGAGGTCGAGCGCAATGGCTTTGTCGACTATCCAACGCGTGTTGTCCGGATCGGCCGCAGCGGCGGCGTCGAGCTCGGTGATGGCAGCCGCGGCGTCGCCTTGCAGGACGTAAATGGCGCCCAATGGGCCATGCAGCGGACGCGCATCGTGCACAGTCTTCAGGTGGGACAGGAGGACATTGCGCGCCTGGCTGATTTTGCCGAGCCGCAACAGTGCGTCGGCATAGCTCAATTGCACGTCGGCCTCGGACGGCGCGGCTGCGGATGCCTTGGCGTAGATGGATTCCGCCAGCACCAGATCGCCCGAGGCCATCGCAGCATGGGCGAGGCGCACGGTCGGCACATTGGACGTCGAGGATTGCGGCCCGGCGCAGGCGGCGAGCAGAGCAAGGAGGCCAGCACCGGCGAGGGCATGAATCTTCATGGCAAGGCTCCTGACCGGCCCCCACTCGTCGTCCGAGCGGAGCAGGCTGATTACAGGGCGGCTACGGCGAAGGCTGCTCATGGTCCTGCGGCTGGTGGCGGGGCCGCTTGCGCCGGGTCGCTGAGCTGGAGTTGCAAGACGCCTGACGACAGCAGCGGCGCGCGCCGTCCGCTGAGCAGCCGGGCGATGGGCGGCGCGGCCTCGGCGCCGAGGCCGCTGGGCGCGCTCTGGCCTTCGACGAGGTCATGCGGGTTGACCACCATAACCTGCAGGTTGCGGTCGTTGTCGCTCGGCCGGTCGCCCAGGCTCCAGGTGCCGGGCTTGTCAAACGGCTGATCGGGCGAGCAGGCTCCGAGCGCCAAGAGTGCCACAAGAATTGCGGTTCGCATGTCTTGGTCCCTATTTCACTATGAAACCGGCATTGAGGTCCTTGCCGCCCGACGAGGGGGCAATCTGACGGCCGAGCAGGAGGCGATCGAGGTCGGTCGCCGGTTTGAAGCCATCGGTCGGCGCATGCAGCGCCTTCGGCGAAGACGCCGGCTGCACCACGTACGGCGTGACGATAATGACGAGCTCGCTTTCGCCGCGCTGAAAGTCGTTGGACTTGAACAGCGAGCCAATCACCGGGATCTCGCCGATGCCGGGTAGCGCGTTGGTGACGTCCTTGCTTGTGCGTTGCAGTAGGCCGGCGATGGCGAAGCTCTGGCCACTGCCAAGCTCGACGGTGGTTTCCGCCCGCCGCACCAGGAGCGCTGGGATGGTCATCGTGCCGTTGCCGACCGGCACGCTGACAGCGCCGTTGGCCGATAGGTCACTGACTTCGGGGCGGATGCGCAGATTGAGCCGGTTCGGCGATAGCACCGTCGGCACCAGCGCAAGGCTGACGCCGAACTGCTTGAACTCGACCGAGATGGAGACTGTGCCGTTGCTGCCGTTACCCGCGACCGGGATGGGGAACTCGCCGCCCGCCAGGAAGCTCGCGGTCTCGCCCGACTGCGCCGTCAGGTTTGGTTCGGCCAGGATGGTGATGAGCGAATCGGCAGCCAGCGCGTCGATCACCTGATTGACGTCCCACTGGCCGTTGCCCGAGGTGAAGCCCGCGCCAAGTTGGTTGGCCACCGGCGCGTTGCTCAGCGCGGTCAGTCCCAATGGAACCAGAGGATTGATGAGGCCGGTGGCGGCCGCGCCGGTGCGCAGACCGAAGCGCCAGCCGTTGCCCGCGCCGAGCGCCTGCCAGTTGAAGCCCAACTGGCGGGTGACCTGGCGGCTGATCTCGGCAATGCGCACGCGGACGTTGACCTGGATAGAGCTGAGAACGACGAGCTGGTCGACCACGCCGCCCTTGTCCCCGACATAGGCCCGCGCGATGGCCTCCGCCTGCTGGCTGGCGTAGGCGGTGGGGACCGTTCCGCTGATCACCAGATCGGCGCCTGCCGCGCGCACCCGCAATCCTGCAGCGCCCTGCACGGTCTGCGAAATGGTCGCCTGCACCGCCGCCGCGGTGGCGGCGGTAACACCCATCGACGGGTTGCCGGCGGCGACAGCGCCGACGGCCACCGGACGAGCGGCGTTGTTGACCGTCACGTCGGTACTGCACGATTGCCGAACCTTGGGCGTTGGTGGCGACCACGGTGGTGACCCCGGCCGCTACGCCCATCAGGAACAGGCTGTCGGGCGAGGCGGGCTGCACCCGCGCGATGCTTGGGTCGGCGGACATCACGGTCGTTGCGGGCTGCGGCAGATGCAGCAGCACGCCGCTGCCTGCGGCTATGGTCAACGGCTGGCTGCGCGTCGCCGCGGGCGAAGGGGCAGAGGACGGTGCGCCGGTCGCCACCGGGGCGGACGCCCCGTGCGACGACGGAGCCGCAAAGGAATATTGCAACCCGGCCGAAATGAGCAGGGTTGCCAGCAGGACTTCCTTGAACCTCATGAACCAATCCTCGCGGTGGACGCCGGCCGCTGTCGGAGCGGCGTCGAATGCGGGGGTAGGTAGCGGAATTATGATACGGAATCAACTTAGTTGTTGATTGACACCCAATATCGTATCAAATTAGATATATGTCTACGTAAGGAGAAGAAGCCGATGGCCTCGTCCCCTCTGAGGACATACTCCCAAGTCGCACGCTCCGTCGCGTTCGCGGCGAGCCTGCTCCGGCGACTCCGCAGCGACCGGCGCGGCGTCGAGGCGATGGAGTTCGCGCTCATCGGGCCGGTGCTTTTCGCCATGCTGTTCGGATTGGTACAGTTCGGCCTCACCTTCACCAGCTACATCATGCTGAACGACGGCGTCCGCGTCGGCGCCCGTGTGTTCGCGGTCAGCCGCTCCAGCGCGACGCCCTACTCCAGCGCGACGACCGCGCTGTATGGCGCCACGCCCACCCTCACCAAGGCCAACATCAGCCTCACGCTAACCGTCAATGGTGCGACCTGCGCCAGCGACGGGGCCTGCCAAACGGCACTTGCCAGCGCCGCCGGAAACGACGCCAGCGTGAAGGCCACTTATCCCTGCAATCTCAACATCATGGGCGTCGACTACTGGCCCGGCTGCACGCTGACCGCCATCACCACGGAGCGTATAGAATGAGACGAACTCTCTTGACGGCGGCTCGGCCGCGCGGCCTGCTCAAGGACGAGCGCGGCGTCTCGACCGTGCTGGTGAGCATCGCAGCCATCGCGCTGCTGGCGATTGTCGGCCTCGTCGTCGACATGGGCTCCATCAAGGCTGCGCAGCGCGCGCTCCAGGCGTCCTCCGACGCGGCCGCGCTGGCGGGGGCTCAGCAACTCGTCGCCGCGCCCGCCAGCGCGGTCAGCACGGCGACCGCCTACAGCGCCGTCACCGGCGGTAAGAACCCGGTCGGCAGCTTAGCCGTGACCATGGCCAGCGGCTATCCGACGCTGAAATGCTTTACCTCCACCGGGGTGGCATGCGTGGCTCCGGCCAACGCCAATGGCATCGTGGTCCGACAGCAAGCCACCGTACAGACATGGTTTGCGGGCCTGGTCGGGGTGTCCTCGGTCACCATCACCGCGACCGCGACCGCAGGCATCTCGGGCGGCATGCCGCAGCCGCTTGACGTGGAGGTGGTGCTCGATACCACGGCCTCGATGAACACCGCCGACCCGAGCTGCTCGATCAAGGGCGCGACGCGTCTCACCTGCGCGCTCGCAGGCATGAGGACGCTGCTCAATACACTCGCCCCGTCGGCCGATCGGATTGGGCTGATGGTCTTCCCGGGGCTCCAAAATTCGAGCCAGGCGCAGTACCGAGTACGACTGCAGCGCAAGCCCCCAGCCAAAGATCGCATCCTACCGTGCGAGTCCGGTCTACGAGGTCGTTCCGTTGAGCGGAGACTACCGGAGCACGAACGGCAGCAAGACACTCAATCCCGCCTCCAATCTCGCCATGGCGAGCGGCGGCGTGGCCGCCTGTCCGCAAGGCGTGACCGCAATCGGCGGTGTCGGCACCTACTTCGCCGACGCCATCTCTGCCGCGCAGGCAACACTCGCGGGGGACGGCCAACCGACGACGCAGAAAGTCATCATATTGCTCAGCGACGGCGACGCCAACGCGAGTACGTCCAACATGCCGTCGGGCAAGCAAAAGAACCAGTGCCATGAGGCTATCACCGCCGCCCAGAACGCCGCGGCGGCCGGGACCTGGGTTTACTCCATCGCCTACGGAGCCTCGACCTCACCGACACCCAGCAGTTGCAGCACCGATACCACTCCGATATCGGCCTGCCAGACTATGCAGCGAATCGCCTCTGATTCGACCAAGTTCTTCTCCGACACCGTGGGAAGCAAAAGTGCTTGCACTTCCGCGGCCCAGTCGGTGTCGGAGCTGGTGAGCCTGTTCCAAACCATCGCCTATTCGTTGGTACCACCTCGCCTGTTGCCCGACGACACGACCTGACGCCGCTTGAGCCGCCTGTCTCACGGTTGACGGGGGCGTTCCGGCTGGAGGCGACGTGAGGCCGGGTTGGCCCGCGTCGCCTTTGCGTATTGGAGCCTCCAAGTACAGCGGCGCACACGCTTCGCCGATATCCCTTCCGTCCCCGGGAGGGATCGCCGGGCGAGGAAATTATCACGCCTGGCTGCCTAATTGATCCAAGGACTACGGACCCACCATTTGTTGCATCCGCCGCCATCGGGTGGCTCGTCGGTCTGAGCCTGGACCTGGATGAAGCCTGCCGTGCAGGCGCTTCGTTAGCCGGCTTAAAGGACAATATCCGGCCTCGCCACCCGTCACGCCCATTCCCCGGGCCGAACCATTGCACACTGGGCGCAACAGGGCGGGCGGCGTCACCAAGCCCGTCAGACGCCCCCAGGCATTCTTCCGGAACCAGACAAGCCACGGGTCGACCCTCGCGGTCAGAGGCTGGCGGAGGCTTCGTTAGCAAGGACACTTGCTGCGGCTGCACGCGAAAGCAAGGCACGCGTCTGTGCTCGACGTGGGCCGATCGTCTCATTTGGTGTGATTGTATCATTCCTGAGACGATACCACACATATTTTTTACTGAAGATTGTATAAGTTTTTATATAGGCATCAATTCAGTTTTGGTTAATATGACGACACCGGAAGATGCTGTCGCCGGGAATGCAACCTGAAGGAGACAAACCATGCTGAACCTCATCGTTTTCGCCCAGCGTAAGCTCGCCGCCCTGAAGGATGACTGTAAGGGCGTCACCGCAATGGAATACGGCCTGATCGCGGCGTTCACCGTGGCGGCCGTCGGCGGCACCATCGCCCTCATTGGCGGCGACCTGACGACCATCTGGGGCGGCATCCAGACGCAGTTGAGCTCCGCCGCGGCCTCCGCGTAATCGACCACGGTTCTCCTGCGCGGCGGCGCAGGTCGGCCCGGGGCAGCCCGGGCCGACCTCGCCCCGGATCGCGGGGATCACCCGCAAGCCTCGCGTACGAGCGGTAAGCGCCGTGCACACCGATCGTTCATTTCTTTTGTTTCGCCACGCGGATCCGGCGCGTCTCGATCACCCTCGCGTCGACCACGGGAAGGATTCGAGCGATGAGCCTCGTCTATGATGTTTGGCTGGGCGTCGCCGCATTACTGCTCCTGATCGCGGCGTGGCAGGACATAGCCCGTCGCCTGATCCCAAATTCCACCTGCCTTGCGCTGGCGCTGAGCGGCATGCTCGTCCGGCTGCTGGTGGCCCCCTCCGCACTGGCCGTGTCCGCCGCGACGGCGCTCGCGCTGTTCGCCTGCCTGCTGATCCCCTGGCACTTCGCAATGCTCGGCGGCGGCGACGTCAAACTGCTCGCTGCCGCTGCCTTCGGCCTGCCGCCCGCGAGCGTGGTGAGCCTGCTCGCCATGACCGCACTGGCAGGCGGCGCCCTGGGGCTCGCCCACCTGGCGCTGCGCCGCCTGCCGCGTCGGCATCCGCCGAAACCCGGCACGTGGCTGTTCCTGCGCGTTTGCAGCGCAGAACGCTGGCGCATCCTGCGCCGCGCGCCGCTGCCTTACGGCGTGGCCATCGCCAGCGGCGGACTTTGGACGATGACGAAACTATTGGGAGTTTAAAACGCCATGTCCTCGACTCTGCGTTTCAGCGTCGTCGCCGTGCTGCTCACTTCGGCGCTCACGCTCGGGCTGATCCTTGTCAATCTCACGCGCTCCGCGCCGGCGCCCGTGGTCGCGCAGGCGCCGGTACCGCTGACCTACGCCTATCTGGTCGCCGCGCGGCCGCTGCCCGCCGGAACCCTTGCGCGCGACGAGGACTTTGTTGCCAAGGCCGTGCCGCCGAGCGACATGCCGCGGGACGTCATCATCGACACGCCAGAGGCGCGCGCGGGCCTGCGCGGCTCGCTCATCCGCAACTACGTCGACGCCGGCTCGCCCATCACATCCGCCGACGTGCTGCGCCCGCGCGACCGCGGCTTCATCGCCAGCGTGCTGCATGACGGTGCCCGCGCGGTCTCGGTCGGCGTCGACCCGGTCAGCGGCGTCGCCGGCCTGGTCTGGCCCGGCGATCATGTGGACGTGCTGCTGGTCCAGGACATGGGCGAGAAGGAGCCGCTGGCGCAACGGGCGCTGAGCGAGACCGTGCTGGCCGATATCCGCGTCATCGCCATTGACCAGGAAATGGTCCAGGGCGTGGCGCCCAACGCCTCCGCCGGCAAACTCGCCCATACCGTGACCTTGGAGGTCGACCCGGTGCAGGCGCAGAAGCTCGTCGTCGCGGCGACCATGGGCAAGCTTTCGCTGGCCATCCGCTCGGCGGGCGAAACCGCCGTCGCCACGCAGACCGCGCCGACATTCGGTGTGGACGTATCGCCGGCCTTGCAGAAACCGACCGGCGCGTCGGTGACCGTCTTCAACGGCGCCGAAGGCAAAGAGGTGAAGTTCCAATGAACGCCAACATAGCCTTTGCCAAGCCGGTCATGTCCGAGCCGGCCATGTCTGAGCCGGTCATGTCTGAGCCGGTCATGTCTGAGCCGGTCTTTTCCGAGGTGGTCAGGCAGGCATCGCTGACCGGGCGCAACCGGATCGCCGCCTTCGTCAACGACGATGTCAGCGCCGCGGCGCTGCGGACCGGCCTCGAGGACGCTGTACAGACGCTCGACCTCAAGCGCGGCAATATTTACGACGCTATCCGGCTGCTGGAAGACGACACCGAACTCCATTCGGTGGTGGCCGACCTGTCCGGGGTCGTCGATCCAATGATTGCGATTGAGAATTTGGCCCGGGTCTGCCCGGCGGACGTGCCGGTGGCCCTGATCGGCGACTGGGACGATATGGCCTTCTACCGCGCGGTCACGGACATGGGCGCGCTCGAATATCTGGCCAAGCCGCTCACCCGCGACACGGTGCTGAACCTGTTGCGTCCGAAACTGGTGGGCGACAGCCCCGACTTCGACCGCAGCGGCCATGTCGTCTCGGTCTGCGGCGCGCAGGGCGGAGCCGGCGCGACCAGCATCGCCATCAACCTCGCCTTGCAACTGGCCGACACTACCAAGGCCAAGGTCGCCCTGCTCGACCTGCATCTTCAGGGTGGCGAAACCGCGGTGATGCTGGGTGTCAGGCCGGGTCCTGGGCTGCGCATCGCGCTCGAGGATCCGATGCGGGCGGATGAGCTGTTTCTCGAACGCGCCGCCATCAAGGTCAACGACCGCGTGCGCCTCATCGCCGCCGACGAGGCGCTGGACGCCGAGTTGCGAATCACCGAGGCCGGGATGCGCCACGTGCTGGGCCTGCTGCGCAAACGGTTCAACTTTGTGGTGGTCGACGTACCCGTGCCGCTAACGCCCGCCATCCAGGCCGTCATCGGCCTGTCGCGCCACATCCTCGTGCTGCTGGAGCCTGAAGTCACCGGCCTGCGCAATGCCAAGGCGCTGCGTGGCGTCGTCACCGCCATCTCGGGCAAGAACCGCGTGTTCACCGTGCTGAACCGGCACAACCATCCTGGCGGCCTGCCGCTCGCCTCTGTCGTCAAGGGTCTCGAGGCAGAGCCCGACATCATGATCCCTGATCTTGGCAAGCGGATGATCGAGGCGGTCAACCAGGGAGTTCCCGCACTGTCGAAGCTGCCGGCGCTGCGCCGCTCCCTTGGCCCGCTGGTGCAGGAAATCGCTGGCATCCGGACGGAGCCAAGGAAATCGCTCTTCAAGAGGTGGATGGGAAGATGAAATCCTTCGGCCAACGCGAGGTCAATCGCATCCCGGCCTCCGCCCCGGCGACGGCGGCGGTTGGTCCCGCCGCGGCGGCGCGCCCGGCGATCGCCGAGGTTCCGCGCGAGTTTGACGCCGCCGCAGCGGTCACCGCCATCAGCCTTCGCGAGCTGGTGCTCAAGCAAATCGACCCAGCCGCCGCGGCGACCATGACTCCCGAGGCGATGGAGCGGCATGTCGAGATGCTCATCCACCAGATCGCCAATGAGCGGCGGATGGAGCTGTCGGGAGCTGAACAGGTCCGGATGGCGCGCGACCTCGCCAACGACATGACCGGCTTCGGCCCGTTGCAGGCGCTGCTGCTCGACGAGACCGTCAACGACATCATGGTCAATGGCCCGAACAAGGTTTACGTTGGTCGGCGCGGTAAGAACGAGCGGGTCGCCGTTCGCTTCCGCGACAACGCCCATATCGCGGCGATCGGGCAGAAGATAGCCGCGCGGGTCGGGCGGCGCATCGATGAGTTCGAGCCCTATGGTGGACGCACGCCTGCCAGACGGCAGCCGCGTGAACATCGTCTTCCCGCCGCTTGCCCTCGACGGCCCTTGCATCTCGATCCGCAAATTCCCCGCCAAACGCTTCGACATTGCCTTGCTCATCGCCAACGGCTCAATGAGCGCGGGCATCGGCCGCGTGCTGGAGATAGCTTCCCGGGCTCGGCTGAACGTGTTGGTCTCCGGCGGCACGGGTTCGGGCAAGACGACGCTGCTGAACGCGATGAGCCGGTTCATCGACCATAGCGAGCGCATCGTCACCATTGAGGACGCAGCCGAACTCCAGTTGCAGCAGGAGCACGTAATCCGACTGGAGACTCGTCCGCCCAGCCTAGAGGGATCCGGGCAGGTGACCCAGCGTGACCTGGTGTGGAACGCGCTGCGCATGCAGCCCGATCGCATCATCGTGGGTGAAGTCCGCGGAGCCGAGGCGTTCGACATGCTCCAGGCGATGAACACCGGCCATGATGGCTCGATTTCCACCATTCATGCCAACTCCTCGCGCGACGCGTTGGTCCGCGTCGAGAACATGGTGCAGATGGGCCATGTCAACCTGCCATCTCGCGCCATCCGCACGCAGATCGTCTCCGCGCTCGATCTCATCGTCCAGGTCGAACGCATGCGCGACGGCCAGCGCCGGGTCATCCAGGTGACCGAGATCTGCGGCCTGGAGGAAGACGTCATCACGACCAACGACGTTGCTACCTTCAAATTCTCCCATGAGGACGCGCAGGGACGCATCGTCGGCGCTTATGTCTCGCCGATGGCGACGCCGAAATTCAATGAGCGGCTCGCCTATTTCGGCCTCGATCGGGCATGGCGGACGGCCATGCAGGAGATCGTCGCGCCATGAACGTCACGCTCGCTATCGTGGCAACGCTTGTCGCCCTGATGAGCCTGTGCGCCGTTGCGCTGCGCCAGGACGCGCGGCGCCGGCGCATCGACCACCAACTCGCCAATATCCGGGCTATCGAAGAACCAGCGGCGGCCAGGGTCTTGGTCTCACAAACGGGGCGGACGCGGCAGCAGCCCAAAGCACTCGCACAAGCGTTGCGCGTGCTGGTGAACTACACGCCGGGCATGCCGAGCCATTGGCCGATCGGGCGTACGGTCGCAGTTGGAGCAGCGGTCGCTACAGCGAGCATCATCTTCGGCGGCATGCTCTATCCGCTCTGGATCGTCTGCCTCGTCGGCGTGGCCGACGGCGTCATGACGGTGCGCCTGCTGCTGACCTGGCAGCGCCGCCGCTATGCAAACAAGCTGCTGCGCCAGCTTCCCGACGTTATCGAGATCTTTACCAGCTCGGTCCGCGCGGGCCTGCCGGTGACGCAGGCCATCGCCATCATTGGCCGCGAAATGCCTGAGCCCAGCCAGAGCGAATACCGCCATGCCAGCAGCGAGCTCGCCCTCGGCCGCCAGCCCGACGAAGTTTTGCGAACGATCTATGAGCGCACGGGGGTGGAGGAATACGCGATCTTCGCCGTCACCCTGGCGGTGCAGAGCAAGTCCGGCGGCCGGCTCGCGGAAACGCTGCAGATCCTGGGCGACGCCATTCGCGAACGCATCGCGCTGGCCGGGCGGGCAAAGGCGCTGGCCGCCGAGGCCTCGCTGTCGGCGCGGGTACTCGCCGCGTTGCCCGTCGTCATGAGCGTCGTCATGTATATCCAGCGGCCGCAGGCCTTCGAGTTGCTGTTCCACGACCCGCGCGGACAAAAACTGTTTGCCGTTGGCCTCACCACCCTCCTCCTCGGCATCTACACGATGCGGCGGATGATCCGCAAAGGAACCACGGTATGACGAGTTATCCCAACGGGCTGGCCTCGGTGGGGCTCATGGCCGTCGTCGTGCTATTCCTGTCGGCCGCCATCAGCATGCTCTGGGGCGAACTCCAGACCCGCCAGTTGAACACCCGCGTTGGCCGTGCGCTCGGCGCGGGCGGTTCCGAGCGGCCGCCGCTCGCGAGTATGGTCAGCATCCTGGAGCGGTTCGGCGATTGGCTGCGGCACTTCTACAAGGCGGACAACATCGAGCATTTGCGCGGCGTCATCCAGGCCTCCGGATTCAATCCGCACCAGGCACTTCCCCTGCTGCTGGCTGGCAAGTTCCTGGTCTCGGCGGCGATCATGGCGGCGGCGGCGGCAGGAGCCTGCCTGTCGCATTCCGGCGCAGCCGCTTTCGTCATCCTCTCCGTGGGGGGCCTGTTCGGCGTGATGGGGCCGGAATTGATCCTCGCGATGGTGCGACGGCGCTTCGCCGCGGACGTGCGGCGCGGTACGCCCGACGCGCTCGATCTGCTTGTGGTCTGCAGCGAGGCGGGCATGGGGCTCGAGGGGGCCATCGAGCGCATCGCGCTGGAGACCCGCGCTTCGAACCGCGCGATGTCGAGTGTGCTATCCAGTCTACTCGACGATCTGCGGGTGCTGCCGAACCAGCGCGATGCCTTCGCCAATTTGGGCGCGCGATCCGGTGTCGAGGGGCTGCGCCGGGTCGGCACGCTGCTGAGCCAGAGCCTGCAATCCGGCACCCCGCTCAGCCGTGCGATGCGGGCTGTCGCCGAGGAACTGCGCCGCGAGCGCATAAACCGGCTGGAAGAGAACGCGGTCAAGCTTCCGGCCAAGCTCATCTTTCCGCTCATCCTGTTCATCATGCCCTCGCTCTACATTGTGCTGCTGGGGCCCTCCTTCATGCAGCTCTTCGATTCCCTGCGGGCAATCAGCCACGGCATGGCGCACTAAAGGACAACCACCATGAGTGCGACCATTCCAGCCGACCGCCCATTCCATCGCCTGCGCGCGACCCGCGGGTACGACTTCGCGATGCGGGCGTTCGGTGCCCTGTGGTTCCTGGCACTCGCGGCTGCCGTCGCGATGCCCGATCCGCACGGCGGGACGACAGCGGCGCACCTCGCCGCCAAGGCCTGCCTTGTTGTCTTCTACCTCATCCTGTGCGCGCTGCTGCTCTCACGGCCTCCGGCCAAAGCACAGGCGGAGGGGTTCGGTCCGCGGGCGGCAGCGTTCGTCGGCACCTATCTGCCGTGGTCGATCGCCTTCGTCGCGCATCCAGCAGACTCCGCCTCGCTGAACCTGGCCTCCGCCGCGTTCGTGTTGTTCGGGATGGGGCTGACCCTGATCGCGGTCGTGCGACTGGGCCGCGCCTTCAGCTTGGTGCCGCAGGCGCGAAAGATGGTGTGCGGCGGGCCCTATCGCTGGCTGCGCCACCCGCTGTATCTGGCCGAGGAAATCGCCGTGTTTGGAACCATGCTGCAATTCCTGTCGCCGATCGCGATGACCATCTTCCTCGCGCATGTGGCCGTGCAGATCTGCCGCATCCACTACGAGGAAAACCTGCTGCGGCGCACCTTTCCGGCATACACGGCCTACGCCGCTGCGAACTGGCGGATGCTCCCGTTCGTCTGGTGATCCCGCTGCGCTGATCGGCTTAGTCCTGCTGTGTCATAAGCCGGACCATGCGCGGCTTCCAGCGGCAAGAGTGGCGCAATGGCATCTGCGATGACGTGTCTGGTTCAGACTCCCGGACCGTTCGGCACCATCAGGCGCAGCACCACCAGCCAGGGATAGCGCGCGTCCAGCACCACGCCGTCCGGCGTCGCCAGATAGCCTTCCGCGGTGACCGGCACGTGCTTCAGCGTCACCGCATCGTCCACGTTACCGCCGATCACGCTGATCTGCCCGGGCACCGCATGATCGACGACGATGTCGCAATGCGCGGGAAAGGCACCGGCAGGCAGGTCCTCGTAGCGCAGCGTGCCGGCGGGGCCGCGCGCGGTGCAGATCAGGTCACCCGGTTGCGGCGCGTAGCTGTCGGGGAGTTCGGCGGCGATCAGCCATCCGGAGGTGCCGCCGGTCGCCATCTGCTTGGCGATGTCGATGTAGTGGGCATGGCTGGCGGAATAGGGAAAGCGGGCGCCGGCCCCGGCGATGCGCATCACGTAGGAGATGAAAGCGGCGGACCAGGCGTATGCAGTATCGACCTCGGCGGGAAAGACAATGCCGTTGCTGTCGTGCTTGCCGGTCCAGGCGGATTCCCGGGCATTGGGATCGAGGCCGGTCCACCAGGTACTCGCCCACGCGCTGCCACAGGCCGGGCTCACGCTCCGGCTTGTCCTCGGGTGCGGGCGGCGGCCGGCTGTCGGGCGGGTCGTCGTCGACCGGCTGGCCGAACACCCGCCATTCGCGCAGGGCGATGGCGACCACGGCGGTGCGGGAGAATGGCTGATACGGCACACGGGCGAAGGGGGGGACGTGGAGGTCGGTTGCGGGCGGGGTGGCGGTGCAGGCGACGAGCAAAGCGGCCAGGGCGGGGCCTGCGCTTCGTGCAACATGCCGGACCGGTTCGATGCCATGCGTGGCAACAGCGGCGCTTGCTTTGTGGCGCGTCATCCGGTGCCTCGCCGCCCGGTCAGTTCGTCACCGGCATCGTGCGGCATCGCCAGCGCCACCGGGGCGGCTAGCAGGGGCAGCGCGGCCACCACCAGGAACGCCACGCTGAAATCCGGCGGCTGCGCGGGATGGTGGCCGGAGAACAGCATCGCGACCTCCAGTGAGACCGCGCCCGCCGACACGCCGATGGTCGCCGCAAGCTGCTGGCCGGCGGTGTAGAGGCTGGTGGCGCTGCTCATGCGTTCCCGCGGCACGTCGCCATAGGCCAGCGTGTTGTAGGCGGTGAACTGCAGCGAGCGGAAGAATCCGCCCACCAGCAGCACCGCGTAGATCAGCGCCGCCGGCCAGGTGGGGCGGAAGCCGGCGCACAGGCCCAGCATCACTCCGGACATGATGCCGTTCCACAGCAGCGTGTCACGGAAGCCGAAGCTGCGCAGCGCGCGCTGTGCCACCGGTTTCATCACCAGCGCGCCCGCCGAGGAGGCGAAGGTGATCAACCCGCTCTCCACCGCCGAATCGCCGAAGCCGACCTGCAGCATCATCGGCAGCAGGAACGGGATGGCGCCGATGCCGGTGCGGAACAGCATCATCGCGGTGAAGGCGACGCCGAAGCAGGGCAGCTTCAGCAGGGTGAAGTCGAGCAACGGCGCGACATGGCGGCGCGCGTGCAGCGCGTAGGCCAGTCCTGACAGCACGCCAACGCCGAGCATACCGGCGGTGGCGAGCGGGGGCACGACGCCGCGGCCAGCGGTTTCCAGGCCGAACATCAGGCCGGACAGGGACAGGCCGGACAATAGCAGGCCGATGCCGTCAAACGCGCCGCGCGGCTTTTCGCGGACGTCCTCGACGAACAGGCTGACCAGGACGATGCCCAGGATGCCGATCGGGATGTTGATGTCGAAGATCCAGCGCCAGGAAAAATAGGTGACGATGAAGCCGCCGACCGGCGGGCCGAGCACCGGGCCGATCAGGGCGGGCGTGGTGAGCCAGGCCATGGCGGCGACCAGTTCGGAGCGGGGCGTGCTGCGCAACAGCACCAGGCGGCCGACCGGCACCATCATGGCGCCGCCCGCCCCTTGCAGCACCCGTGCCGCCACCAGGAAGCCCAATGTTTCGGCCCGGCCACACAGGATGGAGCCAATTGTGAACACGGCGATCGCGGCGCGGAATACGGTGCGGGTGCCGTAGCGGTCCGCCATCCAGCCGCTCGCCGGGATGAACACCGCCAGGCTGAGCAGGTAGGAGGTCAGCGCGACGTTCATCCGCACCGGCTCGATACCGAAGGCGTGCGCCATGGTGGGCAGTGCGGTGGCGATAACAGTGGAGTCCAGGTTCTGCATGAAGAGCGCGCAGGCGACGATCACCGCGGTCAGGCGGGTGCGCGGGCTGGTCGTGATGCGGGTGGTTTTGGCCCGGATGACGGGGGGCCGGTCGGCGAGGGGCTGCGGCATGGGCGGATTGTTGCGCCGGGGGCGCGCGGCGGGAAGGGGCGACGGACGGGTGTTACGTTTGGTTGCGTTGTGGGATGGCGTGCCGGCCACGCATCCTCACAGCCCCGCCTCTGCGTCCGGCGGCTTCAGGCCGCTCTGTCAGTCCTGAGAGGTCGCGACGGTGGACAGGCGCGCCAAACCTGTGCAGCCGCCAGCCGCCCTGCGGCCCGCCGGGAGAGCGCGTCGCCGATGCCCAGGTGACTGACGACGAATAAGCGAGTTAGCAGGCGCTAACGGTGCGTATCCCGTCGTGGTCGGCGCTGACGGGCTACCCACGGCTTTCGTTGCAACACGCAGCGAAGTCGTGGAGGGCGGGCTTTCGCCGCCCAAGACGATTTGCGCCCGACCCGCCGTCCGCTGCAGCACTTATTTCGCGTCAGGCCCTAACGGGGCGCGACCGGCTGGTGCCCCGCCGTTCCATTCGGGTCTGCCGTGACGGCCGGCGGATGGGTCGCCGGGGCGCGCAGTTCCAGCGGGCCATGATAGTTCTCGTTGAGCTGGGCGCTGTTCAACGAGCCGATTTCCGAATTGCCCGTGTCGTTCCCCAGATCGTTACTGTGATCGACATTGCGGTACGGGTCGCCGGCATGCGCGGCACAGGCCGGCGCGCCAGGCAGCCACAGCCCGGCCTCAAGAACCAGGGCGAGTGCCACGAACAGGGTCGCTTTCATGGACGTGCTCCTCGGAGTTCGGAACGTGCAGGTCGGGCTGAAATTACGGCAGCACTGCGCCGGGAGATGACCACTCCCCTAACTGTTACCAATTGTCTCTGATCGACCGGATGGCCGTATCCAGTGTGCGAGCCTGCGGTGATTGCGCCCGGGGCACGTCACCCCGGGTCATGGTGGTGCATACTCCGCGCTGCCGACTCGGGATTCGCCGCATGCTTGCCACCCTCGCCCCCATCGTGTTGTCGACAATCGCCGCCCTGGCAGCCATTGCCGTGCTGATCGTGGTCCTCCGCCAGGCGCGCGCGCTCGCCACGCTGCGCCTGCTCGCCGAACAGTCCCTGGCTGGCGGCCGGGCGGAGGCGGAAACCACCCGCGCCGCCTTGCGGGCCGCGGACACCGCCATCGCGGAACGCCTCGCCGGCCTGGCCGCGGCGCAGGAGACCGGCACCGAGCAGGTCCGCACCGTGCTGTCCCGCGAGCAGGGCGAACTGCGCCTTGCGCTGGCCGAGACGCAGCAGAAGACCGCCGACCGCATCGGCACCCAGTTCGAGACCACCCGCACCCTGATCGAGGCCAAGCTGCGCGAGCTGCGGGAGGGCAATGAGGCCAAGCTGGCGGAGATCCAGAAAACGGTGAACGAGCAGCTCCACGCCGCGGTGGAAAAGCAGATGACCGACAGCTTCGCCCGTGTCATCGACCAGTTCACCGCGGTGCAGAAGGCGATGGGCGACGTGCAGGCGGTGACTGCGCAGATCGGCGACATCAAGCGACTGTTCGCAAATGTAAAGACGCGCGGCGGCTGGGGCGAGACGCAGGTGCGCGCCATGCTGGAGGACATTCTGCCGCCCGGCGCCTATGAGACCAACCGCAAGATCCGTCCCGACAGCGACGAGGCGGTGGAGTTCGTCGTGCTGATGCCGTCGCAGGGTGCGGACAAGCCGCTGCTGCCGATCGACGCGAAGTTTCCGGTGGAGGATTACGAGCGCCTGCTGGCGGCTTCGGAGGCCGGCGATGCAGAGGCGGAACGTGCCGCCACCAGGCGGCTGGATCGCACCGTTCGTGAACAGGCACGCAAGATCGCCAGCAAATACATCTTCCCGCCGGTCACGGTGGAATTCGCGGTGATGTACCTGCCCACCGATGCGCTGTATGCGGAGGTGGCGCGCATCCCCGGCCTGATCGACGAGATCGGCCGCGAATGCCGCGTGCTGATGATGGGGCCCAGCCTGTTTCCCGCGCTGCTGCGCACCATCCATCTGGGCTTCGTCACCCTCGCTCTGGAACAGAAGGCCGACCAGATCCGCGACCTGCTGGGCGCGACCCGCAGTGAGATGGTCCGCATGGATGGCGTGCTGGCCAAGCTCGCCAGGCAGGCCGGCACGTTCAGCAATACGATCGACCTGGCGCGCCGTCGCACCCGCGCCGTCGACCGCAAGCTGCGCGGCGTGGAGACGATGGAGGCGGAGCAGGCCGAACAGCTGCTCGATCTGGAAACAGACCTGGTGGAGGACGAACCGGTCGAAATCCGAATAAGCGTCGAACCGGCGGTGGGTTGCGGCTGACATGGTTCGGCCGCCGCCGAACTGTCCCGGCCTGCGCCGCCGTGCGCGACCGTCTATGGTCGCCGGCACCCGGAGGAGGAATTCGCATGAGCGATACCACGCGCCTTGCCGCCACCGCGGCGCTGTTGGGCGATCCCGCGCGCGCCAACATGCTGATCGCGCTGATGGACGGGCGGGCGCTGACCGCGAAGGAGCTCGCTTACGCTGCGCGCGTCTCGCCGCAGACCGCCAGCGGCCATTTGGGGAAACTCACCGAGGCGCGGCTGTTGGCGCTGCAGAAGCAAGGCCGGCACCATTATTATCGGCTTGCCTCGCCCTTGGTCGGCCAGTTGGTGGAAAGCGTCATGGCGGTGACCGGGCCGGAGGATCCGCAGCCGCGCACCACCTGGCGCGGCGGCGAGGCGCTGCGCACCGCGCGCACCTGCTACGACCACCTCGCCGGCCGGCTCGGCGTCGCATTGGCGGACGCGCTGTGCGACAGCGGCCATCTCGCGCTGACGGCGGATGGCGGCGAGGTCACTGCATCAGGCCATGCGTTCCTGCAGGACTTCGGCGCCGAACCGATGGCGGGTCGGCGCGTGTTCTGCCGCCCGTGCCTGGACTGGAGCGAGCGTCGCCCACATATCGCCGGTCGTCTCGGGGCGGCACTCGCCTGCCGCTGCTTCGAACTCGGCTGGATCGCCCGCCAGCGCGACACGCGCGCCGTCATGATCACGCCCTCCGGACAGGTCGGGTTCAACAGCCGGTTCGGAATCCGGCTGGACGGAGGAGGCATCCAATCCGTTCGCGTCGTTGACGGCGTTGCCAACGGATGAGTCCGGGCGGATGTGTTTGCCCCCGCCGGGCATTCGCGCCAACATCGTGCAGCAGAAAAGAAACGGGGGCAGCATGTTGAAGACGCTGGGGCTGGCGCTGTGTGCGCTGATGATGACCGCGCTCGGGGCGCGGGCGGAGAAATTGGATTTCGCCGGGTCGGTCACGTGGTACGGCCAGGTTCCGATCATGCTCGCCGTGGACAAAGGTTACTTCAAGGAACAGGGGCTGGATGTCACCTACCGGGTGATCCTTTCATCCAGCGATCGGCTGGCTTCGATCACCGCCGGATCGACCGCGTTCTCCAATCTCGGCCGCACCGCGGTGATCCCCGCAATGGCCCGCGGCGATACCAGCTTTTACTACTTCGCCAATATCGATGACTCCCCCGGCAATGAAGGCTGCTGGGCGCGTCCCGGATTCGCCTCCTTCAAGGACTTGCGCGGCAAAAAGGTCGCGGCGAACACCTCCGCGCAGATCACCATGAACGGCCTGCTGGAAGCGCAGGGCATGACGGAAAAGGACGTGCAGTTCGTCAACCTGCCGCCGAACGAGATGGCGCCGGCGCTCGCCAAGGGTGACGTGGATGCCGCCTGCGTCTGGCAGCCGCTGCTGGACGGCCTGAAGAAGGCGGCGCCCGATGGCAAGCTGCTCGGCACTGACATGGACACGCCGAACTACGCCAAGTTCAAGTCGATGGCCTCCCCCGATATCATGATCATCTCGCGCAAGCTGGTGGATGAACATCCGGACGAGGCGCGCAAGTTGGCCGTGGCGATCTTCAAGGCGGTGGACGAGACCAATGCGCAACCGGAGGAGACGGCGAAGACCGTCGCACATTGGTTCAAGAAGTCACCGGAGGATGTGCTCGCCGGCATGAAGGCGTTCCATTTCTACGGGCAGAAGGACTGGCCGGAGCACATGAAGCTGCACACCGCGCAGATGCAGTCGCTGGCCGAATGGCTGCACGCCAACAAGAAGATTCCCACCACGCCGGACGTGACGAAATGGGAGAACACCAGCTTCCTCCCCAAGCCGTAGCGTGAGCGCACCATCACCCGCCGATCTCTCCGCTTCGCCACGCCTGGCGGAGACGGAGGCGCCGGTTGACGGTGCGCAGGACCTGCCTTCCGCCTCGCTGCCGCCGGCGCGGGATGGGGGCGGGGTGCGTCCATCGCGGCCTCTGCTCTCACGCCGCCACGCGACCCTGCTGCTGAAATGCAGCTCGGTCATTGGCTTCCTGCTGCTCTGGCATGTCGCCACCACGTCCGGCCTGGTGTCCGGCGTGTTTCTGCCGCCGCCCGGCCAGGTGTTCGACCAGGCCGCGGACCTGATCCGCAGCGGCGAGCTCTGGGTCGCGGTGCTGGTCTCCTCGGAACGGGTGTTCGCCGGCTTCGCGCTGGCCGGCCTGGTCGCCGTGCCGCTGGGCGTCGTGATGGCGGTGTGGTGGCCGGCGAAGGCGCTGATCGATCCCTTCGTCTCGCTGCTGCGGCCGTTGCCGTCGATCACCTGGATCCCGCTGACCATCCTCTGGCTGGGGATCGGCGAGCAGCAGAAGATCGCGATCGTGTTTCTCGGGTCGTGGATCTACATCCTGTTCTACACGCTCGCCGCGGTGCAGCGGATCGACCCGCTGCTGGTGCGCGCGGCGCGCAACCTCGGCGCCTCGGACCTCGCGGTGATGACCCAGGTGATCCTGCCCGCCGCCCTGCCCGGCATCATCGCCGGCCTGAAGATCACCCTCGCCATAGCCTGGTCCTGCGTGCTGTCGGCCGAGATGGTGGCCGCGCAGACCGGCCTCGGCGCGCTGATCTGGCAGGGCAAGGACTGGGGCAACCTGCCGCTGGTGCTGGTCGGCATGGTCAGCATCTCGATCACCGTGCTGATTGCCGACGCGCTGGCCGAACGGCTGGAGCGGGTGCTGCTGCCCTGGGAGCGCGGCCGGCGTTAGGCAGCGTTCTGCGGCCGGTTCCACGCATCGCGCTTGATGGTGAGGGGCGAGAAGCGCCGGTAGCGTTGCCACTGAACCCATCGAGGGCCCGGCGCTTGGAATCGAATTTGATTGCAAAGGCGAGCCTTTGCTGGAGGTCCAGCGACTGTCTTGGTTGTCAAGCGTCGTGTCGCCTTTTCATTGTCCGGCGCGGGCGGCGTCGCCTCAAGACTGACGCTGCGCGCCCTGGCGTGTTGTTCCGCACCATCGCGTTGAGGATCGTCAGCAAGCGTCGCATGCACGCAACCAGAGCCACCTTGCGCGGCTTGCCGGCCGCCCGAAGGCGCTGGTACGTCTCCTTCAGCACCGGGTTCCATCGGCTGCCGATCCAGGCGGCCATGTAGAGCGCCGCTCGCACCGCGCCGCGCCCGCCGCGGATATGCCGCGTGCCATGGTGCTGACCACTGTCATGCGCAACCGGAGCGACACCCACCAGCGCGGCGATGCGACGCCGGTCGAGGCTGCCCAGTTCAGGCAAATCCGCCAGCAGCGTCCGGGTGGTGGCAGCGCCGACACCGGGCACCGACAGCAGCAGCGCCGCCCGCTCGCACCACGCCGGGCTCGCCCGCACCGCGGCGTCCAGATCGGCGTCGAGCTGGCTCAACGCCTTGTTCAGCCACGCCAGATGCGCCGCCAACTGGCGGCGGACCGCCGCAAGCCTTGCCTGCTGCGAGCGCATCGTCTCGGTGCTGATCATCTCCACCAGTTGACGCCGGCGCGCGACCAGGTCCGCCAGCTCACACGCCGCCGCGTCCGGTTGCGGCCGTTGTTCCGGTCGGATCGCCGCAGCGAAACCGGCAATGACCCGCGGATCCAACCGATCGGTCTTGGCCAGACAACCGCTCGCGCGGGCGAAATCGCGGATCTGCCGCGGGTTGACCACCGCCACCGGCAGGCCGGCACCCCACAGCGCCGCCGTCACGACCCGCTCGAAGCCGCCGGTCGCTTCCAGCACGATCAGGGTCGGCGCGCACGGTCGCAGCCGCACCAGCAGATCGTCGAGGCCCGCCGCATCGCGGTTCAGGCGAAACGCTGCGCCGGAGGGGTGAACGAAAACGTCGATATGCGCCTTGCCGACATCGATGCCGACGAAGCACGCAGCGGAGTGTGTCGCATCCATGGGATCCCGTCCTTGCTGATGCGGGCTCGACGAGCGGCCCGGGCGACTGTTCGGGCTCAGGGATGACGTCGCGGATGGCACCCCGCGCTGGACCACGGGCTCGCTCGCCCCAGGAGGCAACGGGGTTCCATCCGCACCCGACACCGCACTTCTACCACGGGACGGGAGCGCGGGAGAGATACAAGAAGGCACCGCCTCCTGGTGGGGTTCGGGGCAACGCCCCGATCCTTTCCTCCCCCTCCACCAAGCGAGATGCGCGGTACAGGCTCGGGAAATTTGACTAGACTTGCATGATGCAAGGAATCGTGCTTGCATGATGCAACCTAAGCTCGAGGTCCGCTTGTCATGGCTCGCACCGACTTCCTGCGCATGCGCTGTCCCGTCGCCCGCTCCATGGAAGTGCTCGGGGAGCGCTGGGCCATTCTCGTGCTGCGCGAGGCGTTCTATGGCACTACCCGGTTCGAGGCCTTCCAGCACAATCTGGGCATCGCCCCGAACATCCTGAGTTCGCGGCTACGCAAACTGGTCACGCACGGGCTGCTGGAGCGCGGAACCGGCGCGCGCGCCGAATACCGGCTGACCGAGAAGGCACGCGATTTCTTTCCCGCCTATGTCGCACTGAAACGGTGGGCCGATCGCTGGATGGCCGATCCGGAGGGGTCGATCGTGACGCTGGTCCATCGCGAGAGCGGACAGGAAGTGGTTGCGCCCGTTCCGCTGGGTGGCCATGGCCGGCCGCTCGCGCCGGAAGACGTGCGCATCCTGCCTGGTCCGGGCGCCACGAGCGCCATTCGTGCGCGCTTCGGCGCCGACGCAGCGCGGGAGACAGCCGATGACTGAGAGCGCGAGCCCGGCCATCGCGATCACCCCGGTGGCGGTGGCGCCGTCCTCCCTGGTGTTGCTGCGGCGCATCCTGGTGCTTGCGGCACCGACCAGCGTGGTGGCCGGACTTCAGGTCGCAGGCCAGTTGTCGGAGGTCTGGTTGGCCGCCCGCGAGGGAACCGATGCGCTCGCCGCCTGGGCCGTCGTGATGCCGTTCGCGCTGTTCATGCAGCAGGCCTCGGCCGGCGCGATGGGTGGCGGGGTGGTGTCCGCCATCGCGCGCGCCTTCGGCGCCGGCCGCCGCGACCAGGCCTCGGCGCTGGTGCTGCACGCCTTGCTGATCGCGATCGCCGCCGGCCTGGTGTTCGTGGCTATCCTCGCCGGGCTGCCCTACACGCTGTTCGGACTGATTGCCGGTCCGGCGACCGCCAGCACCGCCGCGCCCTATGCGATCTGTCTGTTCGGCGCCGGCGCGATCCCGGTCTGGCTCGCCAACACGCTCGCCTCCGTCCTGCGCGGTGGCGGGCGCCACGGGCTGGCGGCGCGCATCATGGTGGTGGCGTGGGCTGCGTATCCGCCGCTCGCCTGGCTGCTGATGGAACCGCTCGGGTTGCGACTGCCCGGCATGGGACTCGCAATCGCACTGGTGTTCGCGCTGTCCACCATTGCCATGGCGATCGTGGTGGCCCGCGGTGGCGCCGGCTTCGTGCCGCATCTCTGGCAACGTCCGCGCGCCGAGTTGTTCCGTCGCATCCTGTCGGTCGGGTTGATCGCTTCGGCGATGGCCGGCATCGCAAATCTCACCACGATCCTGGTGACAGCGCAGGTTGCCGGCTACGGGACCGCCGTTGTGGCGGCCTACGGCATCTCCGCCCGGCTCGAATTCCTGATGATCCCGCTCGCCTTCGGCATCGGGTCCGCATTGACCGCGCTGGTGGGACAGGCGGTCGGTGCGGAGGACTGGGCAACCGCACGCCGCATCGCCTGGACTGGTGGGCTGCTCGCACTGGTGGTGGCCGGTTCTGTGGGTTTCTCGGTGGCCCTGCACCCCGAGGGATTTGCCCGGTTGTTCACCAGCGACCCGGAGGTGGTTTCAGTCGCGGTGCTCGCCTTGTCCCACGTGGCGCCGGCCTGCGCCGGGTTCGGTGTCGGCATGGCACTGTATTTCGGCTCGATGGGCGCGGCGCGCATGCGCGGCCCGGTGTTCGCCGCGCTGGCCCGCATCGGGATTGCCGTGCTGGGCGGGCATGTTCTGGCGGAGGTGCTGGGCCTCGGCTTGTCGGGTTACTTCCTGGCCGTAGCGCTTGGCATCACCGCCTATGGTGCGATCAACGCGGCCTCGGTGCGCGATGCCGTATGGCAGCCGCGCTGACCAGGCTTCCTGAACATACAGGCTGACGCATCGGAGCGTCATTGAGGACCACGAACGGGAGGCGCGCCGGCCGGTCGGGTGCCGCTGTGCTGATGCCGGCCAGCATTGATGCTGGCATCCCGGCCATGCGTGCCCGGTCGTGGGGGGCGCAGGCTCCATGCGCGTTGGGTCAGCCACTGACCGCGCGTGCCGCGTCGCGCCGAGCGCAGGCCCGGTAATCCCGCCCAGCGGCGGTCCGGAGGAGTCAGGCCTCGGGCGGTGCGGCGGCGATCGGGATTTCCCGCGATTCCGGCTGGTCGCCCAGACCTGGCGCCCGGGATTCCGTCTCCTCGCCTTCATTCGCCGGCTGAGGTTGCCCCAACTCATCGCCGCCCTGGTAGGGACGGCGCTGCTGCTGCTGACCGCTCTGGCCGTTCGGCTGCTGGCTCTGCGCCGCCTGGTTCATGGCGTTCAGGATGCGGAAATAGTGCTCCGCATGCTGGAAATACCCTTCCGCCATCACGCGGTCGCCGCTGCTGGTCGCGTCGCGACCGAGCTGCAGGTATTTCTCGAACAGCTGCTGCGCCGTGCCGCGGACTCGTACATCCGGGCCGTTGCTGTCGAAGACGTGGTTCCGATTGAGTGGAACGCCGCCGCTGTGGTGGCGCATTCCGCCGCCGCCACCACCTCCGCCACCACCACCGGAACGATGGCCGCGACCCCTCATACGTTTCATGTTCATACTGTTGCCGTCACACTTTCCCGTTGTCGGTCCGTGCCTAGGAAGAATGCTGCGCCGGGTTTGATCCGCTCATGCGCATCCCGGGGCGCAACCCTCGGCCTGGTCTCGATCGATCGACGTTGGTGCTGGCGAGCAGCTCGCCCGTCCTGGGACGCCCTATGGAGCGGAGGGCTACCGAGTCGGACAACCTGACTGGGACACGCCGCGCCGCGGCTATCCCCGCCATGCCAGGAAGCTAGACTGCCAACCGCGCCGTGCCAAACGGTTTTTTCATGGCAACGCCTCAGTCAGCAGCAAAGCACGCGGCACGCCGGCCAAATCCGGCTGGCAATCCGCCGCGAATCCGGACGAGCGGGCGATTTGCCGGACCGCCGACACCTGGTCGATGCCCAGTTCGAATATCGCGACACCGTCGGGGCTCAGGCAGGGCCACAGCTGCGGGATGATCGCCCGATAGGCCGCCAGACCATCCGGACCGCCATCCAGCGCGGACCGCGGCTCGTGCTCCGCCACGTCCGGCATCAGCACCTTGACCGTCGAGGTGGGGATATACGGTGGGTTGCACAAGATCAGGTCGAATTGTGCATGCAGTGCCGCGGACCAATCCGCGCACAGGAAGGCGGCACGGGAGGCCAGGCCAAGCGCGGTGGCGTTGGCGGCGGCGAGGCGGGCGGCGGCTGGGACGCGGTCGATGCCGACACCGAACGCGGCCGGGAATTCCGTCAAGGCGGCCAACAGCAGACAGCCGGTGCCGGTGCCGAGGTCCAGCACGCGGCGCGGCGGCGGCCGGCCGGCAAAGGCGGTACGGGCAGCTTCGATCAGGGTTTCCGAATCCGGGCGCGGGATCAACGTGACGGGTGAGACGGCTAGGTCGAGGCTCCAAAACTCCCGGTGGCCAAGCAGGAAGGCCAAGGGTTCATGCCCGGCGCGGCGGGCCAGCAGGGTTTCATACCGTGCCTGAGCGGCGGGAGAGACAGGGTCGGTCGGATCACGCAGCAGCGCGGTGGGGGAGAGGCTGAGTGCCTGAGCCAGCAGCAGGCGGGCTTCCAGGCGGGGCGAGTCGGTGTCAGCCACGCGCAGGCGGGCCGCGCCGGCGGTGATCAGCGCGGCCCGGGTAGGGGACGGCAGAGAAGCAAAGGCGGAGTCAGGCGCGCTCTCGTCGTGCGAATGGGGAAAACGGGGAGGGGGCTGGGGTTGGGGTCCGGAGACTTCACATTCGCCCCGCTTCCCCTTCGTGCAGGAGATGGGAGAGTCGGTCGCGTCCATTTCGCGAGGCGGCTGCGTCACTCTTCCGCCGCGGCCAGTCTGGCGGCCTGGTCCTCGGCCGTCAGCGCGTCGATGAACTCGTCCAGATCGCCCTGCATCACCCGGTCGATCTTGTACAGCGTCAGGTTGATCCGATGATCCGACACCCGCCCCTGCGGGAAATTGTAGGTGCGAATGCGCTCGCTGCGGTCGCCGGTGCCGACCTGCGCCTTACGGTCCGCGGCGCGGGTGGCGTGCAGCGACGCGCGCTGCTGCTCGTACAGCCGCGCCCGCAGGATCTTCATCGCCTTGGCGCGATTCTTGTGCTGGCTCTTCTCCTCCTGCATCGCGACGGCGATGCCGGTCGGCAAGTGGGTGATGCGCACCGCGCTTTCGGTCTTGTTCACGTGCTGGCCGCCGGCACCCGAGGCGCGATAGACATCCACCCGCAGGTCGCCGTCATCGATCTGCACGTCCACTTCCTCGGCTTCCGGCAGCACCGCGACGGTGACGGTGGAGGTGTGGATGCGCCCCTGGTTCTCGGTTGCCGGGACGCGCTGCACGCGATGCACGCCGGATTCGTATTTCAATCGTGCGAACACGCTGCGGCCGGTGATCTCGGCAATGCCTTCCTTCAGGCCACCGAGTTCGGTGTCGGTGTATTCCAGCACCTCAAAGCGCCAGGCGCGGCCTTCGGCGTATTTCTGGTACATCGCGAACAGCTCGGTGGCGAACAGTGCCGCCTCATCGCCACCGGCGGCGGGGCGGATTTCCAGGATCGCCGACCGGTCATCGGCCTCATCCTTGGGCAGCAGAGCCAGGCGGATCTCCTGCTCCAGGCTGGGAATCTGCTCTTTCAGCGCGCGCAGTTCGGCTTCCGCCAGCTCCCGCATCTCCGGATCGGCGAGCAGCGTTTCCGCCTCGGCCTGGGCCTTCTCCGCGGCACGCAGTTCGCCGATGCGAGCCACCACCGGCTCGATGTCGGACAATTCGCGTGACGCCTTCACGTAGGCCTCGCCGGTGATGCCTTCCCCCAGCATCGCCTGCAATTCGTCGGCACGGGCCGCGATGCGGTCCAGCTTATGGGCCAGATTCATCGCAGGCGTTCGGCCAGAGCGGTCAGCTTCACCGCCTCCTGCGCGCCGGTGGCGAGGGTCTTCACCTGAGCCACGCCGGCGGTGATGTCGTCCTGGCCGATGATCACCGCGGCGCGGGCGCCGATCCGGTTGGCACGCTCCATGCGGCGACGCAGATTGCCGCGATAGGCCATCTCGGCGCGGATTCCTTCGGCCCGCAGCGCCTGCAACACGGTCAGCGCCACCGCCTCCGCGGCCTCGCCGATCGGCACCACGGCGACCGGGGCGGCCAGTTCCGGCGGCTGGTCCAGCAACATGGCCAGGCGCTCGATGCCGGCGGCCCAGCCGACCGCGGGGGTGGGCGGGCCGCCCATCTCCTCCACGAGGCCGTCATAGCGACCACCGCCCATCACGGTGCCCTGCGAGCCCAGCTTGCCGGTGACGAATTCGAACGCGGTGTGGCCGTAATAGTCGAGGCCGCGGACGATGCGCGGATTTTCCCGGTAGGGGACGCCGAACCGGTCCAGATAGCCGCGCACCGCGGCGTAGAAGGCGGCGGCGGCCTCAGTCAGGTGGCCGGCGATGGTGGGCGCATTGGCGACGATGCGGCGGTCGCCCTCGTCCTTGCTGTCCAGGATGCGCAGCGGATTGCGCTCCAGCCGCGCCAGGCTGTCCTGCGACAGGCCGGACTGGTGTTCGGAGAAATAGGTGACCAGCGCCTCCCGATAGGCCTGGCGGGAGTCCTTGTCGCCGAGGGTGTTGATCTCCAGGATGGTGTCGCCGGCGACGCCCAGCGCCTGCAGGATGTGCCAGCCGCAGGCGATGACCTCGGCGTCGGCCAGCGGTTCGGCCGAGCCGATCAGTTCGATATCGATCTGGTGGAACTGGCGGTAGCGGCCCTTCTGCGGGCGCTCGTAGCGGAACATCGGGCCGGCGCAGAAGATCTTCTGCGGCAGCGACTGGGTCAGCCCGTTGGTCACCAGTGCGCGGCACAGCCCGGCGGTGGCCTCCGGGCGCAGGGTGATGCCGTCGCCGCCGCGGTCGGTGAAGCTGTACATCTCCTTGGTCACCACGTCGGAGGTTTCCCCCAGGGTGCGGGAGAACACGCGGGTGTCCTCGAAGATGGGGGTGCTCCATTCCTCGAAACCATAGGTCGCGGCGATACGGCGGGCGGTGTCCACCACATGGGTGTGGCGGCGTTGGTCCTCGCCGATCAGGTCATGGGTGCCGCGGGCGGGTTGGAGTTCGGTCACTGGCTCTGCTGCTTCGCTCTATCGGGGAGTCCGGAAAGTAGCTTTCCAGGCTTCAGAAGCAAGGAGGCGTTGGATGGCATGCACCGACCAGCGGCCCCGAGGATTTTAGTGCCGCGGCAGCGGCTTCCCGGAGACCACCTCGCATGGAGACCAGCCCCTGTCACAGCGGCGGAACGGGGACGGACTGACAGGCCGCCGCGCAAGTTGCCCTGGCTACGCGCGGCCTGGCCCGGGACCGGCCTGAAGCCTGGTCCGAATCGGCAGGTCAGCGCCGGCGCAGCCGCTGCACCATCTCGCGATAGATCGTGAATGCCAGATCGAACTCGTGACGGGAGACCGCCTCGACCGCCGGCCGGATGAACGCGTGGAACAACTGGTGGTGGATCTGCACTGCATCGGGCCGCATTGCGATGGCCTGGACGATCCCGGGGGCAATATCCTCGTACTCGGCGATCGCATCACGGCCGGCGGCGGTCCGGCGCAGCACCTCGTCGCGATAGAAGCGCAGCGTGGTCAGTTCGAAACAGTCATCGGGCTTGCCGAGCGTCGCACACACAGCGTTGGTGATGAAGCACTTGCAGCAGCCGCCGCCACCGCCTCCGCCACCACCCGGAAGCACCGGCGCCCGGTTCTGGTGCAGCACGCCGACATTCGCCGCCGGGGTGATGCCGAGGCTGCCGTACGGCGCCCAGATTGCGACGGCGTTGGCATTGGGGATGCGATTATTCGGGTCCAACGCGTCCAGATAAGCGCCTTGCCCGGACTCTGCGGCCCACTCGCTATGCGTGCCGCTATTACCGAGGATCACCACATACACGTTCGCCGCGGTGCCGATGTGGCCATCGAGGCTCAGTGGCAGGTTCACGCCCGTCGCATGGATCAGATAGGTCCAGCTCACGGTACGGACCGCGCCCGGCACGATCTCCGCGGCGACGATCGGCACGCAGCCGCCCGATGCGTTGATCGTCCACAGCGACGCATTTCCCGGTGGGGCGATGGCGCCCTGCACGAACATGCTGAGCTCCGTCAGTCCGGCGCGACCATCCAGATCGAGCACCGGCACCTGGTTGATTGCCGGCGCCCCCTCGATGGCGACCGGCGGGGCCAACGGGGCCATGCCATCGCCGTTCCTGATGACCCGTCCGAAGGCACGCATGGCGTTTGCTCCCGTTGTGGTGTCAGCCCGGTTTAGCGTGCCGCGGCGAGGCTGTGGTCCGGGTCCCGCGCGCCTGCCGCGCCGCGTGGTCTGTCGCGATGTCGCACGCGACCCGCTACGGGCGGCGCTGCCGCTCGACCATGTCGCGGTAGATCGTAAATGCGCGATCGAATTCGCTGGCGGAGGCCGCATCGACCGCAGGTCGGATGAAGCTGTGATACAGCCGGTGGTGAATCTGCCGCGCGTTCGGACGCATCGCGATGGCACGAACGATACCGGGTGCGATGTCCTCGTAGTCCGCGATCGCATCACGACCGGATGCAGTTCGACGCAGCACCTCGTCGCGATAGAAGCGTAGCGTGGTCAGTTCGAAACAGTCGTCGGGCTTGCCGAGCGTCGCGCAGACGGCATTGGTGATGAAACATTTGCAGCAGCCGTCTCCGCCGCCACCTCCGCCGCCGACTGGGGCAAGCGGTGCCCGGTTGCCCCGCAACACGCCGACATGGGCGCCTGGGGTGATACCGAGACTGCCGTACCAGGCCCAGATCACCACGGCATTGGCGTTGGGGATGCGGTTTCTCGGATCCAGTGCCTCGAGATGGGGCCGCAACCCGGTCGTTATCGAAAACTCGCTCTTGTGGTTGTCGCTTTCCGCCAGGACCACCACGTACACATTGTTCGGATCGGCAATATTGTTGTCCACGCTGAGCGGCAGGTTGTCGCCCTGGGCATGGATCAGATAAGTCCAGCGCACGGTGCGAGGCTCAACCGGCACGATCTCCGCGGCGGCAACCGGGACGCAGCCACCATGCGCCGCCTCGGTCCAATAGGTGGTCGTGCCGGGCGGCTGGGTGATCGTCCCCCGCGCATACATGCTGAGCCCCACCAGGCCCGCTCGGCCGTCCAGATCAAGCACTGGGATGTCGTTGATCATTAAGGGCCTGCTCGATCGGCACCGCCGGGCCACCCTGCGCCAACTGCTCATTGTTCCTGATCATGTGGCCGAATTCCCGCACGCCGTTAGCTCCCCGTTGTGGACGACAGTCTCATGGGAGTTACGGCGACGAACCAACTGGCATCCATGCGATGCGATGGCGAAAAGAGGCCGGGGAAATTAGCGTATGATTTGCTTTCAACGATGTGGCGTGACCCACTATACAGACTGGTTCGCTAGCATGATGACTCCGGAGAGGGAGCCTCCCTACGGATCGGTCGCCCCTGCCACGCCGCACTGCGCCCTTGTGAGCGCCATCCCGGCACGATAAGCCCAAGCGATGCTGGACCACCTGAAAGCCAACAACCGCGCCTGGGCGGCACGCAAGATCAGTGCCGACCCCGGTTTCTTCCGCCGGCTGGAGAGTCAGCAGGCGCCGGAATATCTGTGGATCGGCTGCTCCGACAGCCGGGTGCCCGCAAACGAGATCGTCGATCTCGATCCGGGCGAGCTGTTCGTGCACCGCAACGTCGCCAACCTGGCGCCACCGCAGGATGCAAACTACCTCTCAGTGCTGCATTTCGCTGTGGACGTGCTGCGGGTGAGGCACATCATGGTGGTCGGCCATTACGGCTGTGGCGGCGTGGCCGCGGCGGTGGACGGCGAGCGGCGCGGGCTGGTGGACCACTGGCTGCATCCGATCCGCGAGGTTCGCCACGACTATCGCGCGGAACTCGACATGATCGCGGACCCGCGGAGCCGGCTCGACCGGTTATGTGAACTCAATGTCATCCGGCAGGTGCGCAACGTCGCGTCGGACGTGTTCGTGCAGGACGCCTGGGCGCGCGGCCAGACGTTGAGCGTGCATGGCTGGGTCTATGCGCTGGCGGACGGGCTGATCAAGGACCTGGATGTGACGGTGCGCCGTCCGGAAGACATTTCCCGGCTGGGGTGAGCGGCTCCTGGCGCGTCAGGTATCGGCCTGGTCGGGTAACCGGGCAGCAGGCCGCGCGGAGGAAATCCAGATAGGTCTGGAAAGCCTTGACGGGCGCCGGGGTCACCTCCCGCCCAGATCGACCCTGCCGGACACGCGATGCCCGGCGGGATGGTGTTTCAGCGACGACGCGCGGCGCGGGCCGCGTACCGGGCGTCGCGGGCGGCTTTCTGTTCCGCGGCCAGGGCGACGGCACGGGCGGCATTGTCGGCCTCCTGCGCGGCCTGCTCGACCGCGTGCGCGGCGATCCGGGCGGCTTCCTCGGCTTCGCGGGCCGTCTGCTCCAATTGCCTCGCATGCTCCGCGGCGGCCTGTTGCGCCACCTCGGCCTCGCGGGCGGCCTTGCGTTCGGCGGCACGGGTCTCCCGGGCGACGGCAACCGCGTGATGCGCGGCCCGCTGTTCCATGACGACCGCACTGTCCGGGCCGGGCCGTGCCCGGAACCGCGCCACGATGGCGGTCTTGGCGCTCGCCGCGGCATTCGCCCGAGCGCTGAATGTATCATTTTTGTATGGATTTATCGGTGCAATATAGGGGTTGCACGCGCTTACGCCTAGGGCCGGACCGCGCAATGAGCGGAACAGGGCAGAGAAGCCGGCATCGGCGACGCTCGAATCGTGCCGCCCGTCAGCGCGCGGGCCGGTCGATTCGATCGACAGCGCAACACAGTCTGCAACGATGCGCGCCAGAAATGTCGGCTCCGCCGCAGCCCGTAGCTCCTTCATTGCGTGACGATGGAACACGAACTCCGCCGCCTACTCCGCGGCAACCTTTCCGGTTCCGCCCGTGCTGCGCCGCGCGCAGCTCCGCCGCCTTCGCCTCCACCAGTTCGACGATGTGCTCCACCATGTCGCCGCCAGCGATCGTGTGGTCGGTCTTGCCCGCCGCGGTAGACCATGTGCCGGCCGTTGCCGCCGCCGGTCACGCCGAGGTCGGTCATCAGCGCCTCGCCCGGGCCGTTCACCACGCAGCCGATGATCGACAGGGTGATCGGCGTCTCGATATGCGCCAGCCGCTCCTCCAGCGTCTGCACCGTCTGGATCACGTTGAAGCCCTGGCGCGCGCAGGACGGGCAGGAGATCACCTTCACGCCGCGATGCCGCAGGCCCAGCGTCTTCAGCATATCCCAGCCGACCCGGACTTCTTCCTCCGGCTCGTCGGACAGCGAGACGCGCATGCGTGTCGCCGATGCCGGCCCACAGCAGCGAGCCCAGGCCGATCGACGACTTCACCGTGCCCATGCGCCGGCCACCGGCCTCGGTGATGCCGATATGCAGCGGGTGGTCGCACACCTCGGCCAGCTGCTGGTAGGCCGCCACCGCCAGGAAGACGTCGGACGCCTTCACGCTGATCTTGAAGTCGTGAAAATCGTGCTGCTGCAGGATGTTGGCGTGGTACAGCGCGCTCTCGACCAGCGCTTCCGGGTTCGGCTCGCCGTATTTCTCCAGCAGATGCCTCTCCAGCGAACCGGCGTTCACGCCGATCCGCATCGAGCAGCCATGGTCGCGGGCGGCCTTGATGACCTCCTTCACCCGCTCGTCGCTGCCGATATTGCCGGGATTGATGCGCAGGCAGGCGGCGCCGCTCTCGGCCGCCTCGATCGCGCGCTTGTAGTGGAAGTGGATGTCGGCGACGATCGGCACGTTCACCTCGTGCACGATCTCCTTCAGCGCCAGCGCGCTCTCCCGGTCCGGGCAGGACACCCGCACGATATCCACCCCGGCCAGTTCCGCGCGGCGGATCTGCGCGACCGTGCCCTCCACGTCGGTGGTCAGCGTGTTGGTCATGGTCTGCACGGTGATCGGCGCATCGTCGCCCACCGGCACCTTGCCGACATACACCCGGCGCGACTTGCGGCGGATGATTTCCTGGTAGGGGCGATAGCTCATCGGCGTGCTCCTCCGTCTGTCCGCGGCCGGATCGCGGCCGGCCAGCCCCTACAATGGGGTCTCCCGCGCCGATCGCCGCTACTGCGGGTACCGCGTCGCAAGCTGGCAGGTTGCACACCATTGGCCGGCTGGACGCCGACCCGTCCATCCTTGATCAGCTGCCGGATCGAGCGGCAGGTCGCGCTTCACCGCGCCGGGGCGCCCAGCACACCGGAGGAACGCCATTCGACCACCACTTCGGTCCCGCCGGCATTGCCGGTGGTCAGCAGCAGGTTGGGCCGGTCGGCACCGGCCAGATGTCGCCCGCGTGCAGGATACGGTTCAGCAGCACCTGGCCCGCCTTGTCGCGCACCTGCACCCAGGCGTCCGCATTGGCGCGCAGCACCACCTGCGGCTGGTCGCTTGCCTCGGCCGGCGTGATCAGCGATGGGCCGGACGGCGGCGCCGCGACCACGCCGGAGGGCATCAGAGGCGGGCTGCCGGCACCGCGGCAGCGCCGCGGAACGGGTGAGATGGCGGGCGGCGGCGGTAATTCCGGCAGCGCCTGGGCCGACAATGCCTGGACCGAGCGGCGGCGTTCCGCTCTCGACGACTGCGCCGGCCGATGCATCGGCGTTGGCAAACTGCGGCGAAACCGGCGCCGTGCCCCGCGGCACGAGTCGGCGTCGTGGAGCGGGGGGCGCCGACCCGGCAGCCAGCGCGGCAAGCGAAGGCGCGGCCGGCGGCAAGGCCTGCTGCGCCAGCGGTGCCAGCCGTTCCGGCACGGACGTGCTTTCGGCCGGCAGCCGTCCTTCGCCGGACAGCCGATACCAGCCGACATAGGCGCCAACCGCCAATACCAGCCCGAGCAGCACGACCGCGCCGGTGGGCACACCACGTTCCGGCACCGGGGCAGGAAATGCCAGCTCGGTCCGCGTGGTGACCTCGGCCGCCTCCGACTTGAACCGGCGAACGATCTCGTCCGGATCCAGTCCCAGGGACGTGGCGTAGGTGCGCAGAAAACCAAGCGCGTAGGCATTGCCGGGCAGCAGGTCGATGCGACCGTCCTCCAGCGCCTCCAGATAGGGCTGTCGGATGCGCAGCCCCGCAGCCAGGTCCGGCAGCGACCAACCCAGACGTTCCCGGGCGGCACGCAGGTCGGCCCCGGCACGCGGCGCCGCCGGCGGATCGGCGTCTGACCCGTCGGGGACATCATCTTCGACTTTCGGCCACTTTCGACCTGCGGTCCTGCAGCACGGTCGCTCCGCTCTTTTGCAAATTCAGTGGGCCGGTGAGACGACAGAATACTCGATGCCACGTCGCGGCGAACGTGCTGCCCTCAGCATTCCCTGCCTTCTAGACCGGCGTCGGCTCTTTGCCAGACAGTTCCTACACTCGACTCCAATTCGAGCTACGCAGTCGAAAAGTGCGGATTGTCACCGTCCGGCCATGAAATCAAACGTATTTTTCACGGTCAGCTGTTCGCAGAACACCGGCTCAGGCAGGTAGACCGTGTTCTCGGGCCCAGGTGGCGATCGGCTCGCGCAGGCTCGCCGCACCGCCTGCGCCGCGGCGGATCGCCGCCAGCACCGGACGAAACGCCGCCAGATCGACCTGCGCCAGCAACGCCTTCACCGGAAGGATGCCAGCTGCCGGCATCGACAAGCGTGGTGAAGCCCAGTCCGACCAGCGCCAGCGCCTCCAGCGGCCGCGACGCCGCCTCGCCACACAGTGAAACCGGCACCCCGCACCGCCCTTGGCGGCGCCTTGCGGCGATCAGCAACTGCTCCAGCAGGTCGAGCACCGGCTGCGACAGCAGATCGTAGCGGGCATACAGCGACGGCGTGCCGCGGTCGGCCGCAAACAGGAACTGCAGCAGGTCGTTCGAGCCGACCGAAATGAAATCAACTTCCTTCAGCAATTCCGGCAGCTGCCACATCGAGGCCGGCACCTCCAGCATGGTGCCGATCGGCCAGGCTTTCCGGCGCCGGCCGCACCCGGCGCGCCTCCGCCATGCAGCAGGGCGCGTGGCCGCGCGGAACTCGGTCACCGTCGCCACCATCGGGAACATCACCGACAGCTGGCCGGCCGCCGGCAGCCAGCAGCAGCGCGCGCAACTGCCGCCGCAGCAGCGCCGGACGGTCCAGCCCGATGCGCAGGGAACGCCAGCCCATCGCCGGGTTCTCCTCCTCGGCGACGGTGCCGGGCAGCATCTTGTCGGCGCCCAGGTCCAGGGTGCGGAACAGCACCGGCCGGTCGCCGGCCGCATCCAGCACGCGGGCATAGATCGCCGCCTGCTCCGCCACGTCCGCCACCGCGCCGCGGGCCAGCATGGCGATTTCGGTGCGGAACAGGCCGATGCCGTCGGCGCCGGTGGTGTCAAGCTGCGCCAGCTCCAGCGTCAGACCGGCGTTCAGCATCAGCTGCACCCGCGTGCCGTCCGCGGTACAGGCCCGGCTTGTCGCGCAGCAGCGCCCAGCCGGCATGCTGCGCGGTCTGCGCCTCCAGCGCGCGGACATAGACCTGGCGCACTTCGGCTTCCGGCCGCAGCACCAGCTGGCCCTCGTCGGCGTCGACGATCGCCTCATCGCCCGGTTCGGCGGTATCCAGCATGCCGCGGGTGCCGCCGACCGCCGGCATCCCAGCGCGCGGGCCAGGATCGCGGCATGGCCGGCGGGGCTGGCCTCCTCGATCGCGACGCCGGCAATGCCGCTGGCATGCCAGTCCAGCAGTTCGGCCGGACCCAGGCGGCGCGCCAGCAGGATGGCGCCCGGCGGCACCGGCGGACGCGGCACATCGCCGAGCAGCGCCGACAGCAGCCGGCCGGCCAGGTCCTCGATGTCGGCCAGGCGCTCGCGCAGATACGGGTCGCTGATCCGCCGCATCCGGTCGTGCAGCTCGCCGGCGACCCGCTGCACCGCAGCCTCGGCCGCGACGCCGGTGCGGATCACCTCGCTCACCCGCCGCAGCCAGCCGGCATCGGACGCGACCAGACGATAGGCTTCCAGCACCTCGCGCGACGCACTGGCGTCGGCGGCGCTGCCGCCGGTCGGTGCGGTCGCCTCGATCAGCTCGTCCAGCCCGCGCTGCATGCGCTCCGCGGCGGTGTGCAGGCGGGCGAGTTCCACCGTGCGGGTCCTCCGCCAGCAGCCGCAGCGGCACCCGCGGCGGACCGTGCAGCACGACCGGGCCGATGGCGATGCCGGGGGTCAGCGGCGTGCCGGCGAACACCCGCGGCACAGTGGCGCCGACGCCCTCCGGAGCGCCGTCGGTCGGCCCCGCTGGCCGGCAGCAGCTCCGCCAGCAGCATCGCCACGGTTTCCAGCTCGTCCACCTCCTCCTCGGTGTAGTGCCGAGGCGCCGCGGTTCTGCGCCACCAGCACCCCCAGCGTGCGGCCGGCGCGGCGCACCGGCACCGACGAGCATGGAGGCGTATGGGTCCTCGCCGGTCTCCGGACGGTAGGCGAAGGCGGGGTGGTTCTGCGCGTCCGGCAGGTTCATCACCGCGCCGGTCGCGGCGCAGAGGCCGACGATGCCCTCGCCGACCCGCAGGCGAGTGCGACCGACGGCGGCGGGGTTCAGCCCCTCGGTGGCCACCAGTTCCAGGATGTCGCCCGGCTTCTGGGCGTAGACCGAGCACACCTCGCTCACCAGTTCGGCGGCCACCAGGCGCACCAGATCCGCGAGCGGCGCCGATCCTCTCGCCCTCAGGTCGCGCAGCCGGGCCAGCATCCGGCGCGGGCCGGCCATGGTGGCCTCAGGCGCCGGAGACGGACCCCGCCGCCTCCGGTTCAGCAATCCGATTGCGGGCAACCAGCGCGGCCACCGCCTGATCCACCAGTTCCTGGATGATGGCGGCGACCGGCTGTTCGGCTGGTGACCATGCCGACCGACTGGCCGGCCATCACCGAGCCGTTCTCGACATCGCCCTCGATCACCGCGCGGCGCAAGCGCGCCGGCCCAGAAATGCTCGATCTCCAGCTGTGCCGCCTCCTTGTCGAGTTCCCCGGCCAGGAATCGGTCGCGGGTCTCCGCCTGGTGGCGCAGGAAGCGCTTGGTGCCTTCATTGACCAGGCCGCGCACCGGGATCACCGGGAAGCGCTCATCCAGTTGCACCGAGGGCAGCGCGTCGCGGGCGGCGGCGCGGATGAAGGCCTGCTTGAAGCGCTGGTGCGCGATGGATTCCTGGGCGGCGGCGAAGCGGGTGCCGAGCTGCGCGCCGGAGGCACCCATTTCCAGATAGGCGAGGATGGCCTCGCCGCGGCCGATCCCGCCGGCGACGAACACCGGCACCTCGCGGATATGCGGCAGGATCTCCTGCGCCAGGACGTTGAGCGACACCGGGCCGATATGCCCGCCGGCCTCGGAGCCCTCGATCACCAATGCGTCGGCGCCGCTGCGGACCAATCGCTTTGCCAGCACCAGCGCCGGGGTGAAGGCGATCAGCTTGGCGCCGCCGTCCTTCACCGCGCGCACCGCGCTGCCCGGCGGGATGCCGCCGGCCAGCACGACATGGCCCACCTTCGCCGCCAGGCAGACCTGGATCAGGTCGTCGAGCTGCGGGTGCATGGTGATCAGGTTCACGCCGAAGGGCTGCGTCGGTCAGCGCCTGGGTGCCGGCGATTTCGGCAGCCAGCTGGTCCGGATTCATCGAGCCGCAGGCGATCACGCCGAACCCGCCGGCGTTGGAGATCGCGGAGACCAGGTGGCGCTCGCTGACCCAGCTCATCGCGCCGCCCATCAGCGCGACGCGGCAGCCCAGGAACGCGGTGCCGCGCGCCCAGAGCCGATCCAGCTCGATCCGCGCGGCCCGGGTGGCGGCGTCCGACGGGGGGATATCAGTCGGCATCGAGCCCGTACGCCGTATGCAGCGCGCGCACCGCCAGCTCGGTGTATTCGGCGGCGATCAGCACGCTGACCTTGATCTCGCTGGTGGAAATCACCTGGATGTTGATCGCCTTGTCCGCCAGGGCCCGGAACATGGTGTTGGCGACGCCGGCATGGCTGCGCATGCCCACGCCGACCACGCTGATCTTGGCGACATTCGGGTCCTCCAGCAGTTCAGCATAGCCGATCTGCCGGCTTCACCGCCTCCAGCGCGACATGGGCGCGCGGCAGGTCCGCCTTGCCGACGGTGAAGGTCATGTCGGTGGTGCCGTCCGCCGACACGTTCTGCACGATCATGTCGACATTGACGTTCTGCGCATCGCCAGCGCGCCGAAGATCGCGGCGGCGATGCCCGGACGGTCGGGCACGCGGCGCACGGTGATCTTCGCCTCGTCGCGCGAATAGGCGATGCCGGCCACATTCTGCTTTTTCCACGATCTCGTCCTCGTCCACCACCAGCGTGCCCTCGTTGTCGTTCGCCAGCTCCTCCTTGAAGCTGGACAGCACGCGCACGCGCACCCGTTCGTTCATCGCCAGCTCGACGCTGCGGGTCTGCAGCACCTTGGCGCCGACCGAGGCGAGCTCCAGCATCTCCTCATAGGCGATCCGCGGCAGCTTGCGGGCCTTCGGCACGATGCGCGGATCGGTCGTGTAGACGCCATCCACGTCGGTGTAGATGTCGCAACGGTCCGCCTTCAGCGCGGCGGCCAGCGCCACGGCGGAGGTATCCGACCCACCGCGGCCCAGCGTGGTGATGCGGCCGTCCGGGCCGATGCCCTGGAACCCCGCCACCACCGCCACCTGCGGCGCCCTGCCATCCATGCCCTGCATGCGGCGGACGATGTCGGCGCCTTCGATCGCCTGGATGCGGGCCTTGCCATGCGCGTCGTCGGTGCGCAGCGGAATCTGCCAGCCCTGCCAGGACCGCGCCTCGACGCCAATCTCCTGCAACGCGATCGACAGCAGGCCGCTGGTGACCTGCTCGCCGGTCGCCACCACGGTGTCATATTCGCGCGCATCGTGCAGCGGCGACAGCGCCTGGCACCAGCCGACCAGCTGGTTGGTCACGCCGGACATGGCCGAGACCACCACGGCGACCTGGTTGCCGGCATCCACCTCCCGCTTCACGCGGCGCGCGACGTGACGGATACGGTCGAGGTCGGCAACCGAGGTGCCGCCGAATTTCATTACGATACGCGCCATGAACCGGTCGATTGTGAGTGGCTGGTGGCCCGGACACATACTGGTGGGCGGGCACAGGGGCAACCTTGGGTGGCGCGGTTCTGCGGTCCGTCCCACCCGCGCTTGTCCTGGGCGCAGCAAGTTCGGGGCGTCGCCCCCCGAACCCCCATCAAGGGGCGCTGCCCCTTGAAACCCCGCCAAGGGAGCGGCCCTCGGAACCGAATGGATTGCAAAGGCGAGAATTTGCTGGAGGTCCAGAGGGCGACGCCTCCTGGTGAGGTTCGAGGCAACGCGCCTATGCCTGCTATTCCCAACCACAGGCGCGGGTGCGTTGGACAGGCTGCGGCCGTCTGCATAGGCTATCGGCATGACGCGCTCGCCAGGATTCCGGTCCGCATGACAATCGAGGAGTACCTCAACTGGGACTTCGGGGATGCCCGGGCCCGGCTCGCGCCGTTATGAGCGCCGCCACGGTTTCGACCGAGGAAGTGGCGCTGTTCGACGCTCTGGCGGCGCGCTGGTGGGAGCCTTTCGGGCCGATGCGGCCGCTGCATCGGATGAACCCGGCGCGGATCGCGTGGATTTGCGAACGGATCGAGCGGCGCTTCCCCGGCCAGACCGGCCTGCGGGTGCTGGATGTCGGCTGCGGTGCCGGCCTCGCCGCCGAGGCGCTGGCGCGGCGTGGATTCGACGTGCTTGGGCTGGATGCCGCGGGCGAGGCCATCGCGGCGGCGCGCATCCACGCGGCGGGCCAACCACTGGCTCTTTCCTATCGCGCCGGCCTGGCGGAGGACCTGCTGGCGGAAGGCGCCCGATTCCCGGTGATCACGGCGCTGGAGGTGATCGAGCACGTGCCGGATCCGGCGGCCTTCCTGCGCGTGCTGGTGGGCCTGCTGCAACCGGGCGGCTTGTTGGTGCTGTCGACCCTGAACCGCACCCCCCGGTCGTTCCTGGCCGCCAAGCTGGGCGCCGAGTATTTGCTGCGCTGGCTGCCCGTGGGCACCCATGACTGGCGGGCATTCATCACGCCTGCCGAACTGGGGGCGCTGCTACGAACGACCGGACTGCGTGTAACGGACACCGCCGGGCTGACACCGGACGGGATGCGGGGCGGCTGGCGGACCGGACGCGATCTGTCGGTGAACTATCTGATGGCGGCGGAGGCGTAGCCGTCCGGCACGATGGGTTCCGGTGCAGGAGTGGGCCGGCGTGGTGCATCGAGGCAATCGCGCATCGAGGCAATCGCGGATCAGCCGTCTGCCGGGGGAACCCAGGGAATCCGCGAGACCTCGATGCCCTCATCGGCCAGCGCCTCGGCCTGTTCGGGGCTGGTCTCGCCGTAGATACCGCGCTTGTCGCTCTCACCGCGATGCATCTTGCGGGCCTCGTCGGCAAAGGACGGGCCGACATAGTCGCAGTTCTTCTCCACCTCAGCCCGCAGGCGCTGCAACATGGCTCTGACATGCGCCGGCAGCTTGCCAGCCGCGGCCATTTGCGGCTCTGCGGCCGGGGGGGATGCTGTGGCCGGGGCGGGTCCTGGCGGCGGAGTGGAGTCACGGGTCGACACCGCAGGCGCCATCAGGGCCCGGGTCACCTTCACGTCGCCACAGACCGGACATTCCACGAGCCGGCGCTTCGCCTGCTGCTCGAACGCCGCGCTGTCCTTGAACCAGCCGTCAAATTCATGGTGCTGATCGCAGCGCAACTGGTAGTGGATCATGCCTCGTCCCGTGTGACATCCGACTCGGTTAGGTCTCAGATGGCCCAATCTGGCAGTCTCGGCAAGAGAGTGCCAGGCAATATGCTGGCGAATGGCGGCCGGCATACGGTGGATCGGCCGGCAAAGCACGGCGTCACCAGGACGTTGGGTTCGTGATGAGGAAGCTGTGAGCGGCTCGTCGTCGCAGTGGTCTGCTACCTTCGGATCGTTATCCCAGCACGTTAGACCATGGCCGCTTCAGGTTCAGTCGCCGGAAATTCCCCGGCACCCGGTGGCTCAACCCGGAGCGGCCATGCTCCACCCAATAACTCGCCTCATGAAGCGACGAAGCGCGAGAAGTGACAAAGCGCGCGGCCGTTCCGCGCCTGTTGCGCAACGGCCCACGGAACAAGTTCGCAAGATCCGATGCGGTCCCGCATCCGCGCGGCCCGTTTGTGGGGGGCGCGGCCCTGGCACCGCGCCGGCAGGCGTCGAAATCCGCGAATGGAACGTCCCGCGGCCTGGTCCACCGGGATGGGGGTGCGTCGAGATCGGCCGATCCGGCAAACGCCTCGGCCCAGTCATGCCTGGCCAAACTCCAGAGTATTGGGGGAAGAAGACTGCGGCGGCAGCTCTGCGCGCCGACCACAGCGGAATTCCGATCAGCCTCGGCCGCTGCACGGTGGGGCCAAAGGCTGACGCTGACGGGGGCGATCAGGCCGGTCAATCGACCGTATCGCATGGACCGGAGCCGGGCCGGCAAGGTCCCAACATGAAAGTGGCCGCTGCCCCACGCAGCCTGAGCGGATACTCTCAGGCCAACGGGACGTTAATTCCGGGACGTCGGTGCCGTCGGGTGCAGGCCCGATCGCTGTGGCGACGCTCTCCGGTCGAGGCCTGCCGCCTCAGGCGGCGACGGCGGCGGCCTGGCGCTTCTCGCGGGCGCGCAGGATGCGGCGCTTCAGGACCTTGCCTTCGTCGGACAGCTTCGCCGACGGCGTGCCCAGCAGGAACGCATCGATACCACCGTTGTGTTCGATGGTGCGGATGGCCCGGGTGCAAAGCCGCAGCCGTACCGCCGTGCCCAGGATATCGGACAGCAGCGACGTGTCCTGCAGATTGGGCAGGAAGCGGCGACGGGTCTTGTTGTTGGCGTGGCTGACGTTGTTGCCGGTCAGCACGCCTTTGCCCGTGATCTGGCAGCGGCGGGACATCGCGAAGAAACCTCGATCCGTTCGGAAGCGGCGGGTTATGGCGACGCCGGCCGCCTGCGTCAAGGCTGTGCCCGCAGCCCGGGGCGGGCGGGCGTTTCCCGCGTCGGCCTGCATCGGGAGCCGAACCTGCCCCGGACTGGCAGCTGACAGACGGCGGCTAACAGACGGCTGGGCGTCAGATGGGCAAGCCCTTGGCGGCTCGTGCACGCAAATCTGCGCCATCTCCGGCCTGACCGACCATTTCCAGCGGAACGATCGGGTCGTGCAGCACGCGCTGCATGCTCGTTTGGGATTATTGATGGCCAAGCCCAGCATGCTGCCCGGATGACCGCGTCTGGCCCCCTTACGCGCATGCGTCCCCACCTGCGTGTACCGGCAGGACGCCTGCCTGCGACAGGCCGCGGCCGCCCGTATACTGGACGTCAACACCCGCGGCCGAATGCGGCCTTGGCGTCACGCCACAGGCGGACCGGTCCGCCGCCATCGGGGTGGCAGCAGGTCCAGCGCGAACCAGGCGACCATCAGGCCCGCCCGCCGGAACGAGGGCGCGGCCGTAACCGACCGCAGCTGCCAGTGGCGGCCCTGTACCATGTCACCGCGTCGCCGCAGCACGCGGCCAACCACCCAGGCATGTTCGGCCTCTGCTCTGCGACGCAACACCGCCAGCCGTTCGGCAGGCACGCGGCGACGCAGGTCCGGGTTGGCGAACAGGACATCCAGGCAGGACCGAACCGCGTCGGGATCCGCGGCACGCCGCAAATAGGCGCCCTCGGCGCGTTCCTGCACTCGCAGCACCGGCGCCATCTGCTTGATGGCGGCGAAGGGGCCCTGCATCGCCAGACGCACCCAGTATTCCCAGTCCTCACCAAAGACGAGGCGGGTGTCGAACTCGCCGGCGGCCTCGATCGCGGCGCGGCGGATCAGCAGCTGGCCACCATTGGCGAACCGGTTTCGCAGCAGCAGCCGCTGCAGCATATCACCACAGCAGGGGCGCAAGGGCCGGCGGATCGGGTCTCCCGCAGCAGCAACGAACATCGCAGCACCTGTCGCCGCCACCGCCGAGGGACAGGTTGCCAGCGTAGCGGTGAGGTCCGCGAGCGCGGTCGACGAGAGCGTGTCATCGGCGTCCAGGAACAGCACCGCGTCCGCCCGAACCTCCGCCAGGCCCCGGTTGCGGGCGGCGGAGACACCTCGGTTCGCCTGCCGGACCAGCCTGATCCGCCGGTCCAAAAAGCCTGCCACTTGTTCGGCCGTGGCGTCGGTGGACCCGTCATCCACCACGACCAGGTGCCAATCCGCATGGGTCTGCGCCAGGACCGAACGTATCGCGCCACCGACATAGGGTGCCGCATTGAAAGCAGGCGTGACGACGGCAACGCGCAACAGGCTGTCCCCCTTGCGAGATCAGGACTACCAGCAGCACCAGGCGGAACAGCATGGGCGGCATCCAAAGGCTGCACCATCCGGCCGGCCCGCCACTCACTGCGCTGCCTGCAATGGCGCTGGCGCCGCGACGGACCGTTATCGGCTCGTGGTGAAGACTTCCTTTAAGCCGATTTTGCGCGCCAGCCGGTCGCCGAGCTGCGCCAGGATCAACACTTGCAGACATCCGGACGGCTACAACCGATAGGCCTCCATCGCAGGGACGCGCTCGATCGCGAACGGAGCGAAGCTGCGGTCGCGCTCGGACAGGATCGGGTCCGATTGCGGCCAGGCGATTGCAAAGGCCGGATCATCCCAGCGCAGGCCCGCCCCGCTCTCCGGACGATAGGCTTCCGTCATCTGATAGAACACGTCGCTGCCGTCGCGCAGGGTCATGAAGCCATGGGCAAAGCCCGGTGGCACCCAGAAAGCGCGACCATTCTCGGCACTCAGTTCCACCGCGACCCAGCGACGAAACGTCACCGAATTGGGCCGCAGATCCACCACCACGTCATAAATCGCGCCGCGCGTGCAACGCACCAGCTTGCCCTCATCGTACGGTGCCCGCTGGTAGTGCAGGCCGCGTAGCGTGCCGCGGCGGGGATTGGAGGAAAGGTTGCACTGCACAAACCGCACAGGCAGCCCGGCGCGGGTAAACTCCTCCGCGCAGAAGGCGCGCGCGAAGCTGCCCCGCTCGTCCACATGCGGTTCCATGTCGACGATCATGGGACCGCCCAAGGCGATCGGCGTGAACCGCATCAAATTACCTGCACGCTCGGGATCGGCACCACGAAGCGTCCGCCCCAGTCGCGCACAGCGTCCATCTGCGCCATCACCTCCTCCCGCAGATTCCAGGGCAGGATCAGCACATAATCGGGGCGCGCCTCGGCGATCGCCTCGGGCGCCAGAACGGGAATGCGCGAGCCGGGCAGCCGCATGCCCTGCTTGTGCGGGTTGCGGTCCACCGTGAAGCGGAGGAATTCCGGGCCTATGCCGCAATAGTTCAGCAGCGTGTTGCCTTTGGCCGGCGCACCGTAGCCCACCACCAGCTTGCCGGCGCGCTGCGCCTGCACGCAGAAATCCAGCAGATCGCATTTCCCGCGCACCACCCGGTCGGCGAAGCGTCGGTACACCTCGGGCCCATCCAGCCCGGCGGCTAGCTCCCGCGCCATCACCTCGCCCACCCGCGCACGGCAGCCATGCCGCATGCTGTCGCGGCGACAGACGAACAGCCGCAACGATCCGCCATGCGTTGGCAGCGGCGTCACGTCGAATACCCGCAGCCCATGCGCGGTCAGCACCCGGTTTGCCGCCAGCAGCGAAAAATACGAGAAATGCTCGTGGTAGATGGTGTCGAACTGGCCATCCTCGATCAGCCGCAACAGATGCGGGACCTCGATCGTCAGCACCCCGTCGGGCTTCATCAGCGTATGAAGCCCACGCACGAAATCATTCAGCGCCGGAACATGCGCCAGCACGTTGTTGGCGACCAGCAGATCGGCGGCGACGCCCTGGCCACGCAGCCGAGCGGCACTGTCCGCATCAAGGAAGGCGATATCGGTGTGAATGCCGCGCTCGATTGCGACGCGCGCGACGTTGTCCGCCGGCTCGATCCCCAGCACCGGGATGCCGCGCTGCCGGAAGAACTGCAGCAGATAGCCGTCGTTGCTCGCAATCTCCACCACCTGTGACTGCGGGCCGAGGCCGAACCGCTCGGTCATCTCGGCCGCATAGGCCTCTGCGTGACGCAGCCAGGTATCGGAGTAGGAAGAAAAATACGCGTAGTCGCTGAAGATCGCCTGCGGCGATTCGACCTGATCGAGCTGCACCAGGCGGCAGGCGCTACAGACGAAGGCGTGCAGCGGATAGAACCGCTCCGGCTCGTTGACACGCTCCGGCGGGATGAATGCATTGGACAGCGGTGACAGGCCGAGATCGGCGAAACTCTCCGACAGGGGCTCGCCGCAAAAGCGGCACGCGTGTTGGGTCATGGGCCCGCCGTGATTGATGGCACGCTATGTCCCCGGCAAAACAGTCGCCCGGCCCGGGTGTCACACCAGTGTGCGCCACCGCGGTTGCGGAGCGGTTAACGCCAACGTGACGAACGGGGCCGGGCTGACGCTTGCCCCGCCATCTGCTAGAGGGCGGCACCCCCGCCTTGGGCGGTGCGGCAGAATCCACGGAGGCTTCATTTTGGCGACCAATCGACGACGGCCCATCACGGGCGCGTATTGGTGCGTGCTCGCGCTTCCCTTGCTGCTCCAGGCCTGTGCTCAGCAGGCGGCATCCGGCGGCTCGGGCACCCGGCTGTTCGCGGCCGACCTGGCTGGCGGCGCCAAGCAGTGCACCGCGTCCAAGCCCGACCTGCGGGACGGCCAGGAGGTGACGGCCAGGATGGAGGTCGCGAATGATGGCGGCTGGTGCGCCCTGCGCGTGGCTCGCGGCGGCAGACCCTACGCCGCCGGGCTGCTGACCGGGCGGCCGGAGCATGGCACCGTGTTCATCCATCCAGTGGGCGACGGCACGCGGATTGATTACACGCCGACCCGGGGGTTCAGCGGAAGTGACGTGTTCACGGTGCGGCTGATCCCGGGTGACCCGTCAATCCGGGTCGCGGTTACGGTCCGGCCGTGACCGGGAAGGCTCGGCAGGTCAGGGGCATTGCCCCCTGAAATGAATTCGGTCCCAAGGGCCGGGCCCTTGGCGGGGTCTCAAGGGGCAGCGCCCCTTGACCCTACCGGAACCAACTCAGCGGTGCGTCTTGGCCACCTTGCGCGCCGGCGTGGCCTGCGCCACCTCGACCGGACAGACCTCCAGCGACCGCGGAAACAGGTTCTGTCCCGCCGCGAACGCGTTCAGCTCGCTCGACTGGCGCAGCGCCAGCGCCTGACTGAAGATCTGGCCATTGCGCGGGCAGAACTCGCTGCCGAGATGGCTGCCATTGGAGGCCTGCGCATTGGCCAGCTCGGTGACGAAACGGTCATGCTCCTGCTGGCCGCGCCGGCCGAACGCACGCTTGAACCAGGCGCCGATATCGTGCTCGTTCGCCATCAGCTCGGGCCGGTAGCGGGTGATGAACGCATTGTAAGAATGATCGTCACCACACCCCGTCGCCAGCACCATCAGTTCGCTACGCAGCGCCTGGACTTCGAAAGCGGCACGTTCCTGTGACGACAGGCATTGCAGCTGGGCAACGGCCTGCTGGGCGCCCAGGGTGCTCAGGGCGAGGATTCCCGCGGTCATCTGGCAAAGGAAACGGCGCATGAGTCACTCCGCGCTGATGAGAGAGATGCGATCTATCAAACACTTGGCGGCGAACGGCAAGTGATTAGTTCAACAGAGTGCGTGAGCCGGACGGCTGACGCCGCCCCAACGGTTTGCTAGGCAGCCGCGACAGTCGAGGAAAGGCCTGGTGGCACGCGGCGAACGCATAGCGATCGGCAGCATCGGAATAGGCTGTCTCGTGCTCGGATTGAAGGCGCTGGCCTGGTGGATCACCGGCAGTGCCGCGCTGTTCTCCGATGCGCTGGAGAGTATCGTCAATGTTGCGGCCAGCCTGCTGGCCTTCGCCGCACTGCGCCTGGCTGCCCTGCCGGCCGATGCCAACCATCCCTATGGCCACGGCAAGGCGGAGCTGTTCTCCGCCATCGTCGAAGGCGGGCTGATCGTCCTCGCCGCCGTCTCCATCTTCCGGCACGCGGTCGAAAGCTGGCGATTTCCTCACCCGCTGGGTCTGGTGATCGAGGGCATGGCGCTGAATGCCGCCGCGACGCTGCTGAATGGCGGCTGGTCCTGGCTGCTGCTGCGCACCGGCCGACGCCTGCGCTCGCCGGCCCTGCTGGCGGACGGCTATCATCTCCTGTCGGATGTGGTGACCTCCATCGCGGTGCTGATCGGTGTCGGCCTGGTGGTGGCGACCGGCTATCTGCGGCTCGATTCGCTGCTGGCGATGGCGGCCGGCGTCTATGTGCTCTGGTCCGGCGCGTGGATGATCTGGGGCTCGGTCAGCGGGCTGATGGATGCGGCACCGGAGCCGGCGGTGGTGAATCGGATACGCGAACTGGTGGCGGAGAGCGCGACCGGCGCGCTGGAGGCGCATGACCTGCGCACCCGCCACGCCGGCAATGTCACCTTCCTGGAATTCCACCTCGTGGTGCCAGGCAGCATGACGGTGGCCGAATCACACGCGATCTGCGACCGCATCGAGGAGCGCCTGAAGATCGAGATGGACCATCTGATGATCACCATCCACGTGGAGCCCGAGGAGAAGGCCAAGCACCACGGCGTCCCGGTGCTGTGACCGGGCCATGCGGATGGCGCATCCGGCACACCCCTTTGCATCACGGAGCGGCATGGCGTCGGCTTGCGCTGGTTGCGCTGGCGGCCATTCTGCTGTGCCACCCGGTCCGCGCCGCCGAACGGGTGGTTTCGCTGAACCTGTGTACCGACCAGACGCTGGTGCTGCTGGCGCCCGAGAAAGTCGCAGCGCTGTCGCCGCTGGCCCGCGACCCGACACTGTCCTACGTCGCCGCGCAGGCCGCGCGCCTGCCGGTGGTGCGCGCCTCGGCCGAGGCGGTGTTGCGGCTGCATCCCGACCTCGTGCTGGCGACGCGCTACGGTGCCCGCACCACGCTCGCCCTACTGGAGCAGGAGGGGCTGACGGTGGTCCGCGCCACCTTGCCACAGGATTTCCCCAGCATTCGCCGCGAGACCATTCGTCTCGCCGCGCTGCTTGGGGTGCCGCAGCGCGGCGCGGCTCTGGTGGCGGCCATGGACGCCACTCTCGCCGGCATCCCAGCGCCGTCCCGTCCCCGCACCGCGCTGGCCTGGCAGCCACGCGGCTACACCGCCGGCCCGGGCTCGCTGATGGATGCGGTGATGCGGGCGGCCGGCCTCGACAATCTGTCCGCCGGGCAGCGCCTGGGGGTGGAGGCGCTGCTGCGCCATCCACCCGATCTGCTGGTGGTGGCGGAAGCACCCGCCTTCCCGTCGCTGGCCACCGCGGCGCTGCACCAGACTGCCCTCGCGAGCATTCCCCGACTGAGCCTACCGCCAGCGCTGACCCTGTGCGCCGGTCCGTTCACCGCCCGGGCGGTCGCGCTGCTGGCCCGATGATCCGGGTCCTGGCGCTGCTGGTCGTCGCGCTGATGCTGGCCTCGCTGCTGATCGGCGATGGCATCGTGGCGCTGCCCGACGCGCTGATCCTGACTCAGATCCGCCTGCCGAGGACCCTCCTGGCAGCACTGGTCGGCGGCGGGTTGGGCCTGTCGGGCGCCGCCTTGCAGGGCGCATTGCGCAACCGCCTGGCCGATCCGGGACTGCTGGGCATCACCGGCACCGCCGGGCTGGGAGCCGCGCTGACCTTCTACTGGGGCCTGACCCAAGCGTTCGCACCGGCCCTGCCGCTCGGCGGGCTGACGGGGGCCGCAGTCGGCGCCGGTGGGCTGCTCGCCTTCGCCGGTCGGGCCCCGTCCGGCCCGTCGCTGATCCTGGCCGGCGTCGCGGTATCGGCGTTGTCGTCGGCGTTGCTGGCATTGGCGCTGAGTTTGGCGCCCAACCCGTTCGCGCTAACAGAGATCACCTTCTGGCTGTTGGGCGGGCTACAGGACCGCTCGTTGTTGCATGTCGCGCTCGCCGCGCCGCCGATCCTGGCCGGCGGGGCCATCCTGCTGCGGCTGGGCCGCGCCCTGGACGCGTTGAGCCTGGGTGAGGACGCCGCCACCAGCCTGGGCGTGCCGGTCACGCGCACGCTGCGGCTGGCGGCGCTGGGTACGGCGCTTGCGGCCGGCGCGGGTGCCGCGGTCGCCGGCGGCATCGGCTTCGTCGGATTGGTGGTGCCCAACCTGCTGCGTCCGGCACTGGGCGAGCGGCCGGCGGACTTGTTGCCGGCCTCCGCCCTGGCCGGTGCGGCACTGCTGCTGGCTGCGGACCTTGCGGTCCGGCTCGCACCGTTGCTGCTGCCGCTGTCGCAGCCTTTGCCGCTGGGGGTCCTAACCGCCTTGCTGGGCGCGCCATTCCTGGTGGCGATCGCGCGGCGTGCCGCCCCATGACGCGGACGGCTGAACCGGCGGGGATCGCATTGACCGCCGCCAAGATCGCTCTGCACGGCCGGACCGTGCTGCGCGACATCGCCTTCACCGCGGCGCCCGGCGAGCTGGTTGCCATCTGCGGCCCGAACGGCGCCGGGAAGTCCACCTTGTTGCGGGCCTTGGCCGGCCTGCTGCCAGCCACACCGCGGCGCGATCCGGCCCGCATCACCTATCTGCCGCAAGGTGCACGCTGCGAATGGGCGCTGACCGTCGAACAGGTCGCCATGCTCGGCCGGATTCCCCATCGCGATCAAGCGCAGGAGCCGGTGTCGCGCGCGATGCAGCGCTGCGGGATTGAACCGTTGCGTTCGGCGCGGGTAGATCGCATCTCCGGTGGCGAGGCACGCCGCGCCATGCTGGCCCGCGCCTTCGCCACGGAGCCGGACGTGTTCCTGCTGGACGAACCCACAGCCGATCTGGACCCTGCCGCGTCACACGCGATCCTGCGGCTGCTGCGGGAGACTGCCGCGTCAGGTCGTACGGTGGTGACGGTGCTGCACGCGGTGGACCTGGCGATCCGCTACGCCACGCGCATGGTGGTGGTGCACGACGGCCGGATCGCGGCCGATCTGCCCGCCGGCGATGCCCTGGAGGCGGCGGCCGTGGCGTTCGGCCTGCCGTTCGGTGCGGACCCGACGCCGCGACTGTTGCCGCCTGATGCCTGAAGCCCCTGCCCCGTCGCTTCCCGCACCCCCCGCGGTCATCCCACAGGTCCCGCCGCGAGCCCGCCCGATGCACAGCCGCCGCTGGGCGGTGCCGGGCCTGGTTTCGGCGGGGCTGCACGCGGCTGTGCTCGCCGCACTGCTAATCGGCTTGGCGCGCCACAGGCAGGTGCTGGAACCGCAGGCGGCTCCGGCACAGATCGAACTGGTGATGTCCCCCCCCGGCAGCGCGAAGGACGCACCGGCCGCTTCCCCGGCACCCGATACCGTGCGGCCGGAAACACCGGCGACCCAACAGGTCGCGGCGGAGCCAAAGCCCGCCGCACCGCCGCCACTAACTCCTGACCGGACCGAGGCCGACCCGACCGCAGAGCCAACCGACACAGAGCCGGCACCCGCCCCGGAGGCCGGACCTCGATCAGCACCACCCGAAACCACCGCTGCCGACGAGGCATTGCCGCTGCCGCCACCACCGCCGCCACCACAACCCGAGACCACAACATCACCGGAGCAGACGGCAGCGGCCGCCCAGCCGGTGCGGACGCCGCGCCAAACCCCACCCGCCCCCGCCAGCCGGTCCGCGCCGGAGTTCAGCCTGGGTGGTGTTGCCAGCGACACCAATGCGCTGGTTACCGGCGAGCTGCTGGCTCCGCCCTCGGCCGATCCGAAATTCCACAATCGCAAGCCGAGCTATCCGGACGAGGCCGCACGTCGCGGCGAGCAGGGGGCGGTCGTGCTGATGATTCATGTCTCGCCGGACGGTTTGGTACGGGGCGTGGACATTGCGCAGAGTTCGGGCTTCCGATTGCTGGACCGTGCGGCACGCGAGGCGGTGCAGACCTGGCATTTCTTGCCGGCGGTGCGCGACGGGCAGCCGGTCCCGTTCGACATGCCGATGCGGATCGTGTTCGACCTCAACTGAAACGGAGCGCCGATGGTACGGATCGATGTGGTGGTGACCCGCGGCGGGGACGGCGGCGAGACGTCATTGGGCGACGGGTCCCGCCAACGCAAGGACGCGCCCCGCGTCGAGGCGATCGGCGCGGTGGACGAGGCGAATGCCGTCATCGGCGTGCTGCGCCTGCACACGCGCGGGATGGCGGACACCGACGCGATGCTGGCGCGGGTACAGAATGACCTGTTCGACCTGGGTGCCGATCTGTGCGTGCCGGGGGAGGCGGGCGACCGGCTGCGTCTGACAGACAAACCGCTTGTGCGACTGGAAGCAGAGATCGCGGCGATGAATGCGCAACTGCCGCCGCTGCGCAGCTTCATTCTCCCGGGAGGCCGGACCGGTGCGGCGCATGCCCATCTGGCTCGGACGGTGGCCAGACGGGCGGAACGCGCAGTGGTGGGAGTGGACGGGCTCAATCCGGCAGTGCTGCGCTACCTTAACCGACTGTCGGATCACCTGTTCGTCCTGGCGCGGGTGCTGAACGACGACGGCGCCGATGACGTGCTGTGGGTGCCAGGTGCCAATGGCTGAGGCTCACAGGCTGCCCGGTCGCTGTCATCGGCGCCTGCATCGTCCGAACGCTGGCTCTACGGCGGTGATCAGCCGGCGCTGTCGCGAGGCGACGCTCAGATCACGTGGAACAGATAGAGCAGGATGATCACCGGAATCGGAATACCCACCACCCAGAGCAGAATACCGCGCATGCTGCGACCCCTTGCGTTACCGCAAGTCCAAACCCGTCGCGGCGCGGCTCGTTCCGGAACGACGCATCACCTTTCGGTGTCGGCTGTTTTGGGAGCGCGGCCGATCCAGCGTAGCATCCGCGCATCGACAGGAGAGAACCATGTTGTTCCTGGTGATCAGCGAGCCGCGGCCGGAACCACCCAGCAGCGTGGTCGCGGCGCGGCAGCGATTTTGGGCCTGGGCCGCACCGCTGCAGGCCAGCGGGGAACTGCGCTCGGTCCACGCCAAGGTGGGACGTGGCGCAGTGGCGCTGTTCGACGTGGCATCCAACGAGGTCCTGCACCGTCGATTGAATGAGTGGTCGGACATGATTCCGGCGCGATTCGAAGTGCATGCGCTGATCGACCCCGAAGCTGCGCAGCGGTTTCTCCGCGACGGCGTCTGAACGGTGCCGCGCACCCACGCTTGTGGCGGACTGCAGCAAGCATCGGGGGCAATGCCCCGATCCATTGCCACGCCCGACCCCGAGCGTGGATGCGTGGGACAGGCTACCATTACAGCCGCAGACGTACACCGGCCACGGCGGTCGGGCCCGGAGTCTGATAGCCATTCACCGGCTCGAACTTCGAGTAGAAGATGTTGCGCCCGCTGACATAGAGCTGCATGTGCGGCGCCGCGTCATAGGTGACGGTCAGGTTGGCGATCAGCCCCTGGCCCGAGGTGCCGACCAGGCCCGGGCTGAAGCCGTTATCATCGAACAGGAAGTCCTTGAATGCCCCGGTGAACAGCAACTCCGGCGCGATGGTCAGGCCTGGCAGCGGCGTCGCGGTCACGTTGAGCGATGCGCTGTGCTGCGGGCGACGTACCAGGCGCGCGCCAGTATCCGCATTCTGTGCGTCGGTGAAGCTGTAGCTCGCCGCGATGGTGAGCCATCGCGCGGGCCGGATGGACAGGCTGGTCTCAATGCCTTGCAGATGCGCCGAACCGGCATTGATCGCGGTGTCCACCGGGGAGAACACCGCGGTGATCAGGTCCTGCACCTGTTCGTTGAAATAGGTCGCGCCGAAGCTGAATCCGTCAGGACGCGAGAAGGCCGGCAGTGTGGTCGTGAAGCCGATTTCCCATCCCTGTGCGCGTTCCGGTTTCAGGTTCGGATTGCCGACATAGCCATAGGAGTCGACCCCGAACCGGTCGAACAGGGACGGCGCACGAAACGCCGTGCCGTAAGCCGCCTTGAATTGGGTGGCGATCTCCGATGCGTCGAACACCGCGCCGAGACGCCAGGTGGTGGGCGCGTTATCGGCGACCCAGTCCTGGCGCAGCTGTCCGGTCACCGTCAGGCGCTGCCACAAAGTGGTTTCCAGACCTATATGGGCGGCGTCGGTGCGCATCGAGGCCTGCGCATCCTGCGCGAAGGGAAACCCGCCGGATGCGCTGTTTACCCGTACCTTCACCGAATTGGCGACATGCTCGTAGCCAAAGGTCAATGCCGTCGCTGACAGCATCTCCGATCTGAAGAAGTCGCTCAGATGCACCGTGTTGTTCCATTGGAAATCAGCGCGGTACGAATGATAGCGCGAATCGTTGAACGCCTGGTTCGGATCGCGTGGATCCAGCGGCTGGGTGTAGCGCCGATCCAGCTGCTGGCCGCCCAGGAACAGCCCGGTTTCGTATGATCCGCCAAACATCTGCGAGGTGACGCCGACGCGACCCAATAACGAATTGTCGTGCCCGGTGGAGTTGGCATTGTCGAAGGTCGGGGATCCCAGCGCGTTGAACCCGAAAATGGCCTGGCGCGCTCGCAGGAACAGCGAGAGTCGCGTGCCGGCCACCGGCGAATAGCCGAGGTTGAGCGTGCCGATCCGATCGCGATACCCCTGCGGCGTGTCGGTGTAGATCGACATGCGCTGCGGCGTGGTGTCGTAACCGCGCTGCGACTGCGATTCGGCAGTCAGCGCGAAATCGAACGGCCCTTCAACGCCAGATGCGACGACGCTGCCACGCACCTGCTCCGGATAGCCGCCGGCGAAGTCGCCCTGCAGGTGTAGACCTGGTTTCGTGCCGCGGCGGGAGATCAGGTTGATCACGCCGCCGATCGCCCCCGAGCCGTACAACGCTGCCATCGGCCCGCGGATCACCTCAATCCGCTCGATATCGGACAGGGTGTCGACACCGAAATTGAACGCGCCGGACGATCCGCTGCATCATTGATTGGCATGCCGTCGCGCAGCACCAGCACGTGGTTGGAATTGCTGCCACGGATGAACACGCTGGCATTGCCGCCGGGACCGCCGGATGGGCTGACGCGGATGCCGGGCGTGGCGGACAGCGCCTGGACCAGCGTGTTGTAGTCCCGTGTGTCGATTGTCCTGCCGATCGATCACGGTGACGCCGGCGGGGATTTCCACCTCCGGCGTGGGGATGCGGGTGGCGGTAACGACCACCTGTTGCATCGGCTGGTCGGGTTCGGCGGCGAGCGCCGCGACCCGAGAAGATCGTTGACAGCAGCGCAAGAAAAACGCGCATGCGGAAGCCTCCATCGACTGGCATCGACGGCTCGCCTGCGGGTTTCTCCCCGTTGCATCGGTACACCCCGCCCGAATGCGCGCGCGCAGTCTCGACGCCGGCCGGTCTCCTGGCTCGCGGTTCCCGGCCGGACCCGCCTTCTCGCCTTGCGGCAATGGCATGCTGGGTCCGGCCTTGCCGCCGGGAGATGTTCCGGCGGCGCCGCGCACAGTTGCGGGGGCAGCAGCCCTGCCCTCGGAGCTGAGCCGAGGGTCTTGGCTTTCCCGTTTCAGCCCTTGCGGGCCACCGGCGTCTGGCGGGAGACTAGCGCGTCCGAGAGAGTGCGCAATGCTGCAACGTGTAGAGTTCGACCCGAATGCCCCGGTGCCGTTGTCCGGCATCCGCGTGGTGGATGTTTCCCGTCTGGTTGCCGGTAACATGGTCAGCCTGCAACTGGCCGATCAGGGCGCCGAGGTGATCAAGGTCGAGGATCCCAAGGTCGGCGATCCGCTGCGCGCCTGGCGGGTGAACGGGCTGAGCCTGTATTGGAAAGTCTATGCGCGCAACAAAAAGAGTCTGGCGTTGAATCTGCGCCCGCAGGCCGGACGCGATGTGCTGCTGGACCTGCTGGCAAAGTCGCATGTGCTGATCGAGAATTATCGCCCCGGCACGCTGGAGCAGATGGGCCTGTCGCCGGATGTGCTGCACGGGCGCAATCCTGGTCTGGTCATCGTGCGCATTACCGGGTTCGGGCAAGACGGGCCGTATCGCGACCGCCCCGGCTTCGGCACGCTGGTGGAGGCGATGTCGGGCTTCGCCGCGAAGAACGGATTTCAGCGACCGGCCGCCGGTGCTCCCGCCGCTGGCGCTGGCGGACATGGTGGCCGGGCTGTATGGCGCGTACGCGGTGATGGTGGCGCTGCGCGTGGTGGAACGCGGCGGCAAGGGCCAGGTGATCGATCTGCCTTTGCTGGACCCGGTGATCTCGATCCTCGGTGCCGGACCCGGCCACCTATCGCCACACCGGCGAGAAGCCGCAGCGAACTGGCAGCCGCTCGCTGACCACCTCGCCGCGCAACGTGTACCGCACCAAGGACGATCGTTTCATTGCGATTTCCGCCTCGATGCAGGTGATGGCGGAACGTGTGTTCCGCGCCATCGGCAAGCCGGAGATGATCGACGATCCCGCGCTTCCGCACCAACACGGATCGCGTGCGGCACATCGACGAATGCGACGGCGCGGTGGCGGACTACATCGCCGCGCACACGCTGGATGAGAACATGGCGGTGTTCACCAAGGCCGAGGTGACCGCCAATCCGGTGTACGAGATCGACCAGTTGCTGGACGATCCGCATGTGCAGGAACGCGGCGTGCTAGTGGAGGCACCGGACGCGGAAGCCGGCAGCGTGGTGATGCATAATGTCATTCCGCGCCTGTCCGACACGCCGGGGCGGCTGCGTTCGGCGGCGCCCGTGATTGGTCAGCACACGCGCGAAATCCTGCAGGCGCTCGGCGTCGATGCCGCGCGTATCGACGCGCTCGCCGCCGATGGGGTGATCAAACAGGTATGACGCGGTGCGGCCGGCAGATCGATGCTCGCCCGCAGCCGACCGTGGCGCGCCACTCCGTCACGCCGTTTCATTTGGTCGGGCGGCGTCTCCCCCGTGCTACCGAACCGCTCCGTCATCAGACCAATTGAAAAATCGAGGAAACATCACCATGCGCGATGATCTACCGGTCTGGCGTTCGCTGCTGTTCGTTCCCGTCACCGCGGAGAAATTCGTGCGCACCGGCGCGGATCGCGGCGCCGACGGCATCATCCTGGACCTGGAGGATGCGGTCGCGCCGTCACAGAAGGCGAATGCCCGCACGCTGATCGAGGCCGCCATTCCACAGGTGGCGCGCAACGGCGCCGACGTGCTGGTGCGGGTGAACCGGCCCTGGCGGCTGTTCGTGCGCGACCTGGAAGCGGCGGTGATCCCCGGCGTGAAGGCGCTGATGCTCACCAAGGTCGACAGCGTCGAACATGTCCTGGCGGCGGCGGAGATCGTCGCGGAGCTGGAAGCCGAACGCGGGCTGTCGGTCGGCGCGCTGCAGTTCGTCGTGCTGGTGGAGACGGCGGTGGGATACTTCCGCCTGGCGGAGATTGCGAGGTCGCACCCGCGCGTGGTCGCGATCAGCCTGGGAACCGAGGATTTTACTGCGGATGTCGGCATGCTGCCGGACCCGGAGGGGCTGTTCTTTCCCAAGCAGCAAACCGTGTTCGCGGCGCGCGCGGCGGGGATCCTGCCGATGGGATTCGTCGGGATCGATCGCCGACTTCCGCGACCAGGACGCGTTCCGTGCCATCGTGCGCCGCTCCAGGCGGCTTGGTTTCATGGGCGCGAGCGCGATCCACCCGCTGCAGGTTCCGGTGCTCAACGAAGAGTTCGGCGTCACCGCGGCAGAGGTGGAGCGGGCGGAGCGCATGGTCGCCGCCTACGACGCGGCGTTTGCGCAGGGCCTGGGCGCCGTGCAGTTCGAGGGCGCCATGATCGACGTGCCGGTAGTGCAACGGGCGAAGAACGTGCTGACCCGGGCGGCCGCGATCCGGAAACGGACCGGCTGAGCGGCGCAAGGTGACCGAAGCGGCGGAGGCCGCACCGATTCCGGTTTCATCCGTGACGATGCTCGCGATTTGGTTGCGTCGGTGACAACTTTCAGGCTCCGGTTTCATTGGCGACCACGCCGGAGTTCCGGTTGCATCGGTGAGGATGCCCGCCGTGGATCATCCTGGAATCGCTGGCCGCATCAGGCGGGTGACGTGTCGGCAAATCGCTGCCCGCCGCCGTTCAGTTCGCCTCCACGTCGCTGCGGCCAACACCGCTGTCCGGTGCGTTCAGCCGCGGTCACGCAGTCCCATCCGGGCCAGCCGGGGCAGCACCTCCTGCGCGAAGAATGGCAGCTCATCCAGATAGTTCACGAACGACAGCGCGATTCCTCGCGCGCCGGCAGCGGCAAGTTGCGCCAGCTCATGCGCGACGTGATCGGGGTCAGCGACGATCGGCACACCACCCATTCCGTTCGCCTGATGCATCCGACGCTCCTCGAAGTCGTCGGGAAATGCCTCCCGCGTCACGCCGCGCATGGCCATGATACGATCGACGGCCGCCCAATCCGCATGCTCGATGACGCTATGCCGGTAATACGCCTCCGCCTCCCGCGCGGTCGGCCGGCAGGTGATAACCGCGACGGTATAGACGTCGAGGTCGCGCCCGTTGTCGCACGCCTGTGCCTTCACCCGTGCGACATGCGCGGCGAACTCGTCCAGCCTTCCCTTCGGAGTCATGGAGAACAGCGCGTCACAGTTGCGGATGGCGAACGCCTGACCCGCTGGCGAGGCGCCGGCATTCATCACGATCGGGCGTCCGCCACCGAACGGTTTCGGCCTGGCGCGCACCTGCTGCAACTGGATGAACTGTCCCGGGAAATTGAATGTCCCTTCATGCGACCAAGCCAGCTTGATCGCGTCCAGCCACTCCTGCGCGTACTCATACCGCGCCTCGTGCGCGCGCAGCGTGGCGCCGAACATGGTGAACTCGTCTGCGTTCCAGCCGCAGACCACGTTCAGCCCGAAGCGGCCTTCGCCGATATGATCCGCGGTGACGAACTGCTTGGCGGCGATCACCGGATGGAGCAGCGGCGCGTGCACGGTGCCGAACACCGTCAGGTGCTGCGTTGCCGCCAGCAATCCCGCCGCCCAGGTGACGGTTTCCAACGTCTCGCCCTGATAATCGGTGTCGCCGCCATAGCCTTTCCAACGGCCCACCGGCAGCATGAATTCGATCCCGAGTTCGTCGGCCCGGCGCGCCAGGCGAAGGCAGTCCGGCCAGCTACCGCTCCACCGCTCGGGGACCAGGGTCACCGCACGGCCGGAGGAACAATTGGCGCCGAACAGGCCGAGCTTGAGCTTGTTGCCACTGTGCAGGGCAAGCCGATCGGCTTGGGTCACCATCACGCCATGCTCGGCCTGGCCACGAGGCAATACCGGGTCAGCACACTCCGCGCGTGCACGGGTTCAGCCGCCTTGCACGATCCGGTGATAACCGCGGGCATAATAGATCAGCCCGTCGTGCACCGTGCCGACCTCGACGCCCTCGACGGAGCAGATGAACACGTCATGCGTGCCGACCTCTATGATCTGATCGATACGGCAGTCGAATGCCACTAGCGCGCCGTCCAGCACCGGGGCGCCGGTCAGCAGCGTATGCCAGGTGGCGCCTTCGAACCGCGCTTCCATGGTGTGTTTGGTCATGCCGGCGAACACCGGCGACAGGTTTTCGTGCGCGCCGGCAAGCGTGTTCACGCACAGCACGGCGTTCTGTTTCATCGCCGGATAGGAATCGTTGGTACGGTTGGCGCAGACCAGCAGCGTCGGGGGTGAGTCGGTCACACTGCACACCGCCGACGCGGTGAAGCCTGCGCGGCCGCCCGGGCCGTCCGTGGTGATCACGTTCACAGCAGCGCCCAACCGCGCCATTGCCTCGCGATAGGCCTGCTTCTCGACCGCCATGATTCACTCCATCTCGGATCGCGCAGAGGCCACTATGGCGAGACAGACGCGGTTCGGCCAGCACCGCGCAGGCGGATTGCTTGCCGCCGCCCGCGAGCGACAGGGTCCGCGACCGACCTGTACCGGCTTTGGACGCTGCACGCCGAACAGGTCGCGCTGGGAATGCCGGTGGGCGACGATCGGATTGCTGAACGCGTCGCCTGCTGTTCCGATGACCTGGGCACACAGCCCGTCCTGACCGGAAGCCTGACGACAAGCCCAATCGATCAGGTCTTGCCGAATACCAGGTCCGGCAGCCACAGCGTCATCGCCGGCCAGTACGTGATCAGCCCCAGCACGATCAGCAACAGGACCAGGAACGGCAGGATGCCACGGATCACCTCGCCGATCGGCGCGTCGGAAATCGTCGACAGCACATACAGGTTCAGCCCAACCGGCGGATGCACCAGCCCGACTTCCATGTTGTGGGTGAAGATGATGCCGAAATGCACCGGGTCGACTCCCATCGGGATCAGCACGGGCGCCAGGATCGGCATCACCAGCAGCAGCGTGCTGACCACCTCCAGGAAGCAGCCGATGATCAGCAGCAGGATGTTGATCGCCAGCAGGAATTCCCAGGTGCTGAAGCCCTGCTTGGTGGCGAACTCCACCAGTTGCGCGGGAATGCCCGAGCCGGTCATCCAATGGCCGAACACCAGCGCGGTGGCGATGATCAGCATGATGACGCCGGCACTGGACAGCGCCTCGGCGATCACCGAGAGCGTGCGTGTCACCGGGAAGCCGCGATACACCACCAGGCTGATCACCAGCGAGGTGACGGCGGCAAGGGCAGCGGATTCGGTCACCGTCATGAAGCCGCCGTAGATCCCGACCAGCACCACGGTGGGCACCGCCATCGCCGGCAGCGCACGCCAGGTGACTCGCAGCCGGCGCTGCATCGCCAGCGACGGCTCGATCGGGAAATTATGGCGCCGCGCGTACCACAGCACCCACAGGAAGAACGCCCCTGCCTGCAGCAGGCCGGGCATGATGCCGGCCAGGAACAGGCGTGGCACCGACTGCTCGGTGACGATGCCGTACAGGATCAGCGCCAGGGAGGGTGGGATCACCACGCCGATCGTGCCCGAAGCCCCGAGCACGCCGAGCGCGAAAGACCGCGGATAGCCGCGCTCGATCATCGCCGGCAGCAGGATTGTGCCCATCGCCAAAGCGGTGGCGACCGAGGAGCCGGAAATCGCGGCGAACAGCGCGCAGGACACCACCGCCACCAGCCCCAGCGAGCCCTTTACGCCGCCCAGCCAGGCGGCAGAAAGATCGACCAGCGCCTGCGCCACACCGCCACGCCGCATGAAGGCGGCCGCCATGACGAACAGCGGCAACGACATCAGCGTGCTGGAGTTGATCTGGTCGATCATGTTCTGCGCCAGCCCGATCATTGGCTGGTCGGACACGTAGTAGAGCACGGCGGCGCAGGCACCGAGCACCAGGAAGATCGGCATGCCGCAGGCGAGCAGGCCGAAGAACAGCACCAGGAAACCGATGGACCACATCCTGTCGGGTCGCCTTACTCGACGATCCGGATGGCAAGATCGGCCGGCGCCTCATGGGCGATGGCGTGTCCCACCGTCATCGTCCTGGGGTCAAAGTAGAAGGCGTATCGGATCAGCCGGATGACATAGCGGACCAGCATCAGGCCCCCGCCGACCGGGAGGGAGATGTAGTAGATCCAGATCGGGAACTGCAGGTCGGAGGAGCTGCGCTGGTCGAGCAGCAGGGCGGTATCCACCACCTGCCAACCGTACCAGACCAGGCCGATCATGAAGGCGATCGCCACCAGGCAGTTGAACATCTCGACCCAGCGCTGGGCGCCAGCCGGCAGCAGGCGCAGCACCAGGTCGGGCCGCACATGGCCGTCGTTGCGCACCAGCTGGCTGGCGATGATCATGATCGCCCAGACGACGATGTAGACGATCACCTCTTCCGCCCAGGTGATGGCGTTGGCCGGATCGATGTAGCGGCCGAACACCTGCACCGCGGCGATCAGCAGCGCGGCTGCGCCGAGCAGACCCACGAGAGTCCGCTCGACCCAGTCCCAGGCGTGTAAGAAGCGTTCGAGGGTGCCGCGCGCCGGCGCTGCCTCAGACGCCGACATCCGCCATGACCAGCTCGACGAGCTTCGGCGAGATATGCGCGTCCTCGACGGCCTTGTGCTGTTCCTTCACCATCTTGGCATGCACCGCGTCGAGGGTTCCCTGGGGCACGTCGACGAAGCTCACGCCATGCTCCTTCAGCGCGGCGCGGCCGTGCTCTTGCGCCTTGGCGGTATTGGCGCGCCAGGTCGGCAGGTTGTCCGACCACAGCTTGAGCACGGTTTCCTGCAGCTTGGGACCGAGCTTGCCGAAGAAGGCCTGGTTCATCATGGGCACGTAGAGACCCATGCCCTGATGGTCCTGCAGCGAAAAATGCATGCCGGAATCGAACAGCTTGGCGCTGTTGGTGCTTTCGTTGGTGCTGATCAGGCCGTCGAACGTACCCTGCGACATGGCCAGCGGGACGTCCGGCCAGGCGGTCACATTGGGGATACCGCCGAAGAAACGGATGCGCCAGGAATTCAACACGCCGCCCGGGCTGCGCAGCTTCAGGCCGGACAGGTCGTCCAGCGACTTCAGCTCCTTGCGGGTGGTGTACCAGTTGTTGAATCCGAGGTCGAACCAGCCGCCAAGCACATGGACGTGCAACTTCTTGGCTATTTCGTCATTGACGAACTTGCCGCCCTTGCCGTCGGTCGCCTTGTGCACGGTCTCGATGTTGCGGCCGTAGAAGGCCGGCAGCTGGGAGAAGTCCGCGTCCGGCACGAAGCCGGTGATGGTCCAGGTGCCCGGGCAGGCCATTTCCACCTGGCCCTGCACCAGCGCCTTCAGCACATGCAGGTCGGGGAACAGCGCGCCGCTCTCGAACAGCTTGGTTTTGATACGGCCATCCGAGGCCGCCTCGATCTTGCCTAGAAAGTCACGGAAGGCAACGTTACGCGGATGCGACGGAGCGGTATCCAGGGAGCAGCGCAATTCCAGCGTGTCTGCGGCTTCCACTCGGCGGATGAATGGCGTCGCAAGCGACACGGCAGCGGCGACCCCGAACGTGCGGCGGGTCAGGATTGGACGCATTCTCAACTCCCTTGACGATGTGGGCGCGCCCTAGTGCACCGCCGCGTTCCGCCTCGTCAAGCCGGGGGGAGTGACGCCTGGATCACGACTTGACCTGAATCAACGCCACGATTCCGTGCCTTGGTAGGGTGACCAAGTTACACGGGCCGGGCGGATGAAACGCGTCATTCTTACAATTATTCTGCTTACCATAGTTGGGGGTGGTGGCTGGCTTCTGGCACGCAATCTCGCCGCCGTGCCGGACGCTGGCACGCTGTACGGCAATGTCGAGATCCGCCAGGTGGACCTGTCGTTCGAGACCGAAGGCAAGGTCATTGCGCTGCCCCGCCAGGAGGGCGATCGAGTGCATCGGGGCGAGGTCGTCGCCGAACTCGATCCCGCGACTTATCAAACGGCCGTCGCATTGGCCGAGGCGCGGCGCGATGCGTCAAAGGCCTCACTGGATCTGCTGCTGGCGGGAACTCGGCCGGAGCAGATCGACCAGGCCCGCGCCACTACCGCCGCCGCGCAAGCATCCCTGGCCAATGCGGAGGCCACTTTCGCGCGGCAGAAGGACCTCGCGGCCCGGGCTGTGTCGTCGCAACAGCAGCTCGATGACGCCCGCCTGGCCTGGGACGGCGCGAAGGCCCGCCTCGCACAGACTCAGGCTGCCCTGGCCGAGGCGGTCGCCGGACCACGCCGGGAGGACATTGCCGAGTCACGCGCCAATTTGCGTGCCGCCGAGGCGACGCTCGATCTAGCGCGGACGCAGCTTGCGCATACCCGGCTGCGCGCACCGAACGACGGTACGGTCATGACGCGGGTGATCGAGCCAGGCACCGTCGTGCTGCCCACCGCCGCCGTGTACTCGATTGCGATCGACGGCGAGGTGTGGGTGCGCTCGTTTGCCCCGGAGCCGATGCTGCCCCGCCTGGCCCCTGGTGCGAAGGTCACGGTCACGACTGATGGCGGCAAGTCGTATTCCGGCCGTATCGGGTACGTCTCACCCGCGGCCGAGTTCACCCCGAAAGCGGTGGAGACGCCCGAGCTGCGCACCCAACTGGTATATCGGCTGCGCGTGCGTGTAGAGCAGCCGGATGACGGCCTGCGCCAGGGCATGCCGGTGACGATCCACCTGCCGGATGCGGGGTAGCGCGCGGCGATGCCGGGGAGCACGGGTATGCAGGGAAACGGGAGTTGATGACGGCACTCCTGAGCCACATCGCACCGCCGCCGCCCGTGGTTGAACTCGACGCCCTCCGGCATTGCTTCGGCGCAACCGTGGCACTGCACGACATCACAACACGCATCCAGCCGAACCTGATCACCGGCCTGGTCGGACCGGACGCCGCGGGCAAGACGACGCTGCTTCGCCTGATCGCGGGCCTGCTGCGCCCGACGGCCGGACATGTGCGCGTCTTCGGCCATAACATGGCGACCAATGCCGCCGCCGCGCATCCATCGATCGGCTACATGCCGCAGCGGTTCGGACTGTACGAGGACCTCGGCGTCGGCGAGAATTTACAACTGTTCGCGGACCTGCATGGCATGCCACCGGCGCTGCGGGCGGAACGGATCGCCCGGCTGCTGCAATTCACCGGTCTGACGGCGTTCACCGCGCGGCTCGCGGGCCAGTTATCCGGTGGCATGAAGCAGAAACTGGGCCTGGCCTGCGCCCTGCTGTCGCGCCCGCGCCTGCTGCTGCTGGATGAGCCATCAGTCGGCGTCGATCCCGCCTCCCGTCGCGAGTTGTGGGCGATCGTCAACGCCATGCTGGCAGAGGGCCGCGACGACGGCATGGCGGTGATCTGGGCCACAGCCTATCTCGACGAGGCCGAACGCTGCGGCCGCGTGATGCTGTTGCACCAGGGAGAGCTGCTGGTCGACGCGCCGCCCGCTGATTTCCTGCGCCCCCTGCAGGGCCGCGTGTTCCGCATGACCCTGCCCGGCGGCCAGCGCCGCGCAATTGCCCGCCAGGCCGCGCAGGTGCCGGCGGTGCTGGACGCACAGGTGGCCGGCGACACGCTGCGGCTGGTGCTGCGCGAAGGCATGCCACCTCCCGAGCCTCGTGCTCTCGGCGGTACCTCGCTGGAGTCCTTGCCACCGCGTTTCGAGGACGGCTTCATCGCCCGCCTGGCCGCTGACACCCCGCTATCCGCAGCAGCAACTCACCCATCGGCACCAATTCCGCCCCCGCGCCTTGCGGGCGGAGGATGGAGGGAGGCGCCGAACGGTCCGTCCCGACAGAGCAATGGATCGCACTCCCCCGCCCCGGCTTTGCCCAAGTCCCCAACGGCAGGTGAAGGAGTTCCCCCTTCCCGCTCCGTCGCCTCGCTCGCATCGTGGCCTCCGGCGCCACCGCCCTCCGTCACCAGCCCGCCGATCATTGTGCACGACCTGGTGCGCCGCTTCGGCAGCTTCGTCGCGGTCGATCACATCAGCTTCAGCGTCCAGCGCGGTGAGATCTTCGGCCTGCTGGGTCCCAACGGTGCCGGAAATCCACGACGTTCCGCATGCTGTGCGGCCTGCTGCGTCCTTCCGCCGGAACCGCCCGCGTCGCCGGCCAGGACCTGCTGCACGCCGCCGCCGAAGCGCGCGCGCGCGTCGGCTACATGGCGCAGCGCTTCTCGCTCTATGCCGAACTGACGGTGCGGGAGAACCTGAAGTTCTTCGCCCGCGTCTACGGCCTGAACCGGTCCGCGCAGACCCGCGCCATCGAGACCGCGCTGACCCAGTTCGACCTCACCACCCTCGCCGACACCAGCGCCGGGGACCTGCCGCTTGGCCTGAAGCAGCGCCTCGCTTTGGCCGCCGCGCTGCTGCATGGCCCGGAAATCCTGTTCCTGGACGAGCCGACCTCCGGCGTCGACCCGCTGATCCGCCGCGACTTCTGGGCCCGTATCGGCTCCCTGGCGGATGCCGGCGTCACCATCCTGGTCACCAGCCATTTCATGGACGAAGCCGAATACTGCGACCGGCTCGGCATTGTCAGCCAGGGCCGCCTCGCCGCCATCGGCACACCCGGCGAACTACGCGCCCGCGTCCGCTCCGCGACCCTGCCGGAGCCGACGCTGGAAGATGCATTCATCGCCCTGGTGCAGGCCGACATCGCGCGGGAGCAGGCAGCGTGACCGGCGCCGCGATGCGGCTGCGCGGCCTGATGCGCAAAGAGATCACGCAAATCCTGCGCGATCCCTCTGCCATCCTGATTGCCTTCCTGATGCCGATCGTACTTCTGGTGGTGAACGGCTTCGGCCTGTCGCTCGATGCCAGCAACATGAACCTGGCGGTGGTGATCGCCGCACCAGAGGAAACCGCCCGCGGCCTGTTGCAGGCGATGGATGCCTCGCCCTATCTCTCGGTGCAGCGCGCCGCCAGCATGCACGCCGCCGAGGCGGCCCTGACCCGCGGCGAGGTGCGCGGCATCCTGACGCTGCGGGAAGATACCGTCGCCCGGTTGCGTCGCCCGGCGCTGTGGCCCGCCACCGCGGGCCTCGCGGTGAACGCGACCGACCCGAACACGGCGCGCCTGCTGGAAGGCTACGTGTCCGGCGCAGTGAGCGTCTGGTTGTCCGGCCAGGCGCACGAACTGCGCCGCCTTCCCACCGGTGGCATCAGCCTGCAGATCCGCGACTGGTTCAATCCCGAGCTACACTCGGCCGCGTTCATCGTTCCCGGAATCATCGCGATGGTGATGACGATGACCGGCACGCTGCTGACCGCACTGATCGTCGCCCGCGAGTGGGAACGCGGCACGATGGAAAGCATGCTCGCATCGCCGGCGCGCATGACCGAGCTGATCGCGGCCAAGCTCATCTGTTATTTCGCACTCGGCATGCTGAGCATGGTGGGCGCGGTGCTGCTGGGCATCGGCCTGTTCCACGTGCCGTTCCGTGGCAGCCTGCTGATGCTGGGCCTGGCCTCCGCGCTGTTCCTGGTGTTCGCGCTGGGGCTCGGCCTGTTCATTTCGACCCTGTCGCGCAGCCAGTTCGTCGCATCGCAACTGGCGTTCCTCACCACGATGATGCCGGCGATGATGCTGTCCGGCATGCTGTTCGATATCGCGGCGATGCCGCGCTGGCTGCAACTGGTCACCTACGCGGTGCCGGCGCGGTACCTGGTCTCCATTCTGCAGACACTGTTCCTGGCGGGCGACGTATGGCCGGTGCTGCTGACAAATCTGGCGGGGCTGGCCGCTGCCGCCGTGCTGGCCGTCGCCGCCACCGTCGCCGTGACGCATAGGAGGCTGGATTGATCACCCGCCACCGCTGGAACACAACGCCGGCGCGACCGGGCATCCGGCCCGCTTGCCACGGGCGCGTCGCTTCGGACATGGCTGCTCCGCGGCCGCAGTGCCGCATCCCGCATGCTGCGTGACGCGGTCCTATGCTCCGCCGCATCCTGGCCCTGATCCTGAAAGAACTCTTCGCGCTGTGGAAGGATCCGAAGACGCGCTTCGTGATCCTGGTGCCTCCCGTGGTTCAGGTGATCCTGTTCGCCTACGCCGCCACCTACGACGTCACGCAGGTGCCGCTCGGGATCTGGAACGAGGATTCCGGCATGCAGTCGGCCGAACTGGTGCGGCGGTTTGCCGGCTCGCCGGCCTTCAATGTCGTGGCGGCATTTAAATCACCCGAACAGGCTCGCCGTGCGCTGGATGCCAAGACCGTCGCGGCGGTGCTGCATCTGCCGCAGCATTTCTCGGCCGACCTGCTGGCGGGGCGGACCGCCCCGGCACAATTGCTGGTCGATGCCCGTCGTTCCAACACCGCCCTGATGGTGCAGGGCTATGCCGGCAGCATCGTTGCGACTTACGCGCAGTTCGTGCAGCCCGGCCGCACGCCGCTGGTGTTGCTGACCCGCGACTGGTTCAACCCGACGCTGGAGAGCACCTGGTTCATCCTGCCAGGCCTGGTCTGTGTGCTTTCGATGATCATGGCCTTGCTGATCAGTGCGCTGTCACTGGCGCGGGAACGCGAGCTGGGCACATTCGAACAACTGCTCGTCACGCCGTTGCGTCCGTTCGAGATCTTGATCGGCAAGGCGGTACCCGGGGTCATCGTCGGATTGATCGACGCCAACATTGTCATCGCCGCGGCCTTGCTGTGGTTCCGCCTGCCGTTCCGCGGCGACCTGGCGCTGCTGGAGGCCATGCTGGTGCTGTACATGTCGTCGGGAGTCGGCATCGGACTGGCACTGTCGAGCTTCGCACACACCCAGCAACAGGCGATGCTCGGGGTATTCGTATTCGCCTCACCGATGATCGTGCTGTCCGGCTACGCCGCCCCGGTGGAGAACATGCCGCATATCGTGGAGCTGATCAGCCGCGCCGATCCGGTGCGCTACATGCTGGTGGTGGCACGCGGCCTGTTCCTACAGGACCTGCCGCTATCCGTCGCGCTGCAACAGGCCTGGCCGATGGCACTGAACGCGCTGGTCACACTCGCGGTGGCTGGCGTGGCGGTACGGCGCGCGGTCGGCTGAACCACCGAGCGGATTGCCCACTGGCGCAGTCCTGCACGATCGCGTGCGCCGTCCGGAGCTGACAGGCACCGACCGTTAAGCCACACGACGCTGCGACAGCTGCTCCAGCACCGACGCGACCGCTGGACGATCGGTTTGACCGCTGGGCGATTTCTTGCCCGACCAGCCGCAGCTTCGTATCACTCGGGTCGATCCCCCGCGCTCTGGAGCTCGCCGCATGCAGATCACCGCCGTTCGCGTCCTGCGCCTGTCCGGCACGATATCCACCGACGGACCGTTCTGGGAGGATCGGCTGGTCCGCCCGATCGACATCTACCCGGACTACCGCATCCGCGACGATTTCGAAGGCGGCGTCCAGACCGATGCCAATCACTTCAGCCTGGTGCAGCATTTTGTCCGCATCGAGACCGACGAAGGCCCGCACGGCATCGCCGGCCCCTTGCCCGATCTGGTCGCACTGTATATCGCGCGCCGGCTGCGTCCCATCCTGCTCGGTCACGATCCGATCGCGCATGAGAAACTGTGGGACCAGATGCACCGCATCATGGTGCATGGGCGCCAGGGCGACGCCATGCTCGCGATCAGCGCGGTGGATTGTGCGCTGTGGGACCTGAAGGGAAACTGGCTCAACCAGCCGGTGTTCCGCCTGCTTGGCGGCCCCACGCGCCCGGAAATGCCCTGCTACGCCTCCATGCTCGGCTTCAGTGTGGGCGACCTCGGTCGGGTGCGGGCGCGGGCCGCCGAATACAAGGACCGTGGCTACCGCGCGCAGAAATGGTTCTTTCGCGACGGTCCGGCCAGCGGTCCTGACGGGTTGGCCCGCAACGTCGCCCTGGTGCGCACGCTGCGCGAGACGCTGGGCGACGACTACGACATCATGCTGGATTGCTGGCAGGCCTTCGATCCACTTTATGCGGTGGAACTGGCTGACCGGATCGCGGAATTCTCACCCCGCTGGCTGGAGGAATGCGTGATGCCGGACCGCATTGATTCGTATCGCCGGGTGAAGGAGCGCACGCAGATCCCGTTGTCCGGCGCCGAACATGAATACACCCGCTGGGGCTTCAAACGCTTCATCGAAGCCGAGGCGCTGGACGTGCTGCAGCCGGATATCTATTGGGCGGGCGGCCTGAGCGAGACGCTCAAAATTGCCGCCTATGCCAGCGTGCACGACCTGGTGGTGATCCCGCATGGACATTCCACGCCGGCAGGACTGCATTTTTCGCTGGCGCAATCACCGTCACTGACGCCGTATCAGGAGTATCTGGTGAAGTGGAACGCCATCAATCAGCATTTCCTGGCAACCCCGCTGCAGCCCGAGCATGGCATGCTGCAACCGCCGACCACGCCGGGACTGGGCATGGAACTCGATCCCGACAAGATTGAGCAGCAGGAGGAAATCGAGCCCTGATTGGGCTTCGTCGTTAAACCGACCTTTACCGTTTTCCGGTAATGACGAACGCGCCCCGGTTCGCTGGGCGACGCCTGAGACCAACACGGATCATCGCCATTCCCTGGGTTGGCCTTGGCAGCGCATTGTCTCGCTCTGGCAGGCTGGTTTGGACGATCTGCGCTATGCTGATCGCGGCAACCGTTGTGGGTGCCGGTCTGCTTGCATGGGACCTGCGCAGCGTCGCGCTCCAGGATGCCAGGCGCGAATGCAGCACGCTCGGTCTGCTGCTCGCTGAACAGACGTCACGGTATTTTCAGGTGATCGATCTGCTGATGCAGGATGTGCGGGCCTATGGCCTGCCTTCGGTCAATCGCACGCCTGAGACCTTCCGTGCCCGATTTGGCACGTCCGAAGCCTATTCCTATCTGCGCGCGCGGATGGCCAATCTGCCACAAACCGATGCGCTCGTGGTGATTGATGCCGCCGGACGTTCCCTGGTCTCGTCGCGCAGCTTTCTGGCGCAGACAATCGATGTCAGGGATCGCGACTACTTCCGTCACTTTCAGGAACACCCGGAGGACGACGGGCTCTTTCTGAGTCAGCCTGCGCAGAGCCGAGCGGTTGGGATACTGACACTCTATGTGGCGCGGCGGGTGGAGACGCCCGATCATGTCTTTCTGGGTCTGGTGATCGGCGCGATCGATATCGGCTCGCTGTCCCGCTTTTACCAGGCAACGCAGGTGCGGCTTGGCCAGTCGGTCACGCTGCTGCGGCGCGACGGCCTGCTGCTGGCGCGCCATCCCGAGACCGCGCGGGCGATCGGAACCCGCATGGCCGCGGACTCGCCGTGGTACGACCGCGTGGCAGCCGGCGGTGGGCTGTATGACTCGCCCGGATTCTTCAATCCCGGGCCGGCGCTCGTCTCAGTTCGGCCGGTCCCCGGGTATCAACTTGTGATCGACACCGCGGTGCTCACCGCAGAGGCGCTGGATCACTGGCGCAAAATGGCATGGCTGTTGGTTGCCGGGGCTGGGGCCACGGTGGCTGGGCTTCTGGCGTTCTTCGGCGTCATCGCCACGCAATTCCGGCGCCTGGCCGAACAGAATGCCCGGCTGACCGCCGCTGCGACGGCGCTGCGGCAGACCGAGCGCCGTCTGCGCGATTTCGCCGAAATGGCATCCGACTGGTTCTGGGAGCAGGACGCCGATCTGCGATTCACCTGGCTGTCCCGCACTTCACCGTCCGAGCAGCTCAACGATCTGTCCTATCGCGGCCGTGCGCGGCAGGACCTGTTGGGTATCGATCAGACCGACCCACTCTGGGTGGCGCATTTGGCGGACCTGGGGGCGCGCCGGCCGTTCCGCGATCTACGCTATAAGCGCATCACCGCAGATGGCGCGCTGCGGCATGTCAGCATCAGCGGCAATCCGGTGTTCAATGCGCCGGGCGACTTCATCGGCTACCGCGGCACCGGCCGCGACATCACCGAGCAGGTGCATGCCGAGGACGAGCTGCGCCAGGCCCGGGATCACGCCGAAGCCGCGAACCGCGCCAAGTCGGAGTTTCTCGCCACGATGAGCCATGAGTTGCGCACGCCGCTCAACGCGATCATCGGCTTCTCCGAGCTGATCCGCGATCAGGCACGCGGCGCACTGCCCGTCAGCTATATCGAGTTCGCGACCGATATCCTTGCCGGTGGCAGACATCTGCTGGAGCTGATCAACGACGCGCTGGACCTGTCAAAGATGGAGGCCGGTCACTACCAATTGAACGAGGAGACGCTCCAGGCGTTCGGCCTGCTGCGCAGCTGCGTCAGCATGCTCGGCCCCCGCGCGCGCGCGGGCCACGTCACGCTGGGCTTCGACCGCAACGCGGCAGACGTAGGGCTGCGCTCCGATCGGCGCGCCGTGCGGCAGATCCTGCTGAACCTGCTGGCGAACGCGGTGAAGTTCACCCCGGCCGGCGGCACTGTCTCCGCCCGGATGGAGATGCTCCCGGACGACCGGCTCGCATTCGTGGTGCAGGACAGCGGGATCGGCATCGAACCTGGCGCGCTGAGCGAATTATGCGAGCCGTTCCACCAGGCGGATGCCTCGATCAGCCGCCGCTTTGGCGGCACCGGGCTCGGCCTGGCGATCAGCCGTAAACTGCTGGACCTGCATGGCGGTGCGCTGGAAATCGACAGCCGCCCCGGACAGGGCACCACAGTGCGCGCGGTGTTCCCGGCGGCGCGGGTCGTGCAGGTGGCCGAACCGGTGCTGTCATGACCGGATGCTCGCCACCCGGCGAACCAGCGCGCGACGTGCCCGCGCTGCGTCCACCGCCAACGCCAGCAACGCGGGCAGTTGCGCCGGGCGGTGCAGCAGGGACCGCAGGAGCGCGGTAAGCCCGATCACGCCCTGATGGTCGAGCGCGAGCAGCGCGGCCGGCGGCAGGTCCCGGCCTGCCGGATCGCAGACCGCCCGCAACACGGCGAACGGCAGCCGCTGTGCCGCCGCGACCCGCGCCATGGCGCCGCTTTCCAGGTCGATCGCGCTGACCCCGTGCTGGGTATGCAGCCGGCGCTTGGCCTCGGCGGTCGCCGCGATTACCTCGGCTCCAAGCAGGACGTCGGCCGTGGGGCCGCCGAGGCGGCGTGACAGATCGAGATCGGTGAGCAGGCGCTGACCGCGGTGCAGCACAGTATCCGGCACCAGCACCGAGCCGGGCCGCAACGCGGGATCGAGCCCGCCCGCCAGCCCGAAGCTGACCAAAGCCGAGACACCGCTCGCCACCAGCCGCATGGCGGCGGCTTCGGCACCTTGAGCGCTGCCGCCGCCGATTGCCACCGTCCAGCCAAGCGGGCGGGCGATCCGCGCCTCGGCCGCGAGTCCGACGACGATGCCGATCCTGCCGCTCGCGGCATCAGCGGGACGCGGCGCGGATCGGAGGGGTGGTGGAGAGTCGCCCATGCCGCGTCGGATACACGTCTCGCGGCGCTCCCCCAATGGCCGCCGCAGGACGCGATCCGAGGCCGCCAGCCGAGGCGCGGTTTTCACTGGCAACCGCGCCTCGTATATCCGTCGCTACACCACCCGGATGGACGCGACATGGCGACGACCCTGATCACCGGCGCCACCGGCTTCGTCGGCTCCGCCGTGGCGCGGGTGCTGGCAGGCCGCGGGCATCAGCTCCGCCTGCTGACCCGCGCCAGCAGCGACCGCCGCAACATCGCCGGTCTGGACGCGGAACTGGTCACCGGTGACCTCACCCAGCCGGAGTCGCTGGCGCGAGCCGCCGCCGGCTGCCGCTACGTGGTGCATGTGGCGGCGGATTACCGGATCTGGGTGCCCGATCCCGATGCCATGCTGCGTGCCAATGTCGCCGGCACGGTGGCGATGATGCGGGCCGCCCAGGCCGCCGGCGTCGAACGCATCGTGCATTGCAGCTCGGTCGCCGCGCTCGGTGTCAACCCGGATGCCTCGCCGGCGGATGAGACCGTGCCGCTGCTGCCGGAGGCGATCGTCAGCACCTACAAGCGGTCGAAATATGAGGCGGAGCAGGCGGTGCTGGACTTGGTGCGGCGGGAGTCGCTGCCGGTTGTGATCGTCAATCCGGCCGCTCCGGTGGGACCGCGTGACATCAAGCCCACGCCCACCGGCCGGATGATCCGCGATGCCGCGAATGGCCGGATTCCGGCCTATGTCGATACCGGGGTGAACGTCGTACATGTCGACGATGTAGCCGAAGGGCACGCTTTGGCGCTGGAGCGCGGGCGGATCGGCGAGCGTTACATCCTGGGCGGCGAGAACCTGCTGTTGCGTGAGCTGCTGACCCTGGTCGCCGAAGTGGCGGGCCGCCACCCGCCCCGCATCGCACTGCCGATCGGGCCGCTGATGCCGGTGGCTGCGGTGATGGAGGCCTGGGCGCGGCTGACCGGCATGGAGCCGATGGTGACCCGCGATCATCTCAAAATGGCGCGCAAGAAGATGTTCTTCTCCTCGGACAAGGCAATCGCCGAACTGGGCTATCGCGCTCGGCCGGTGCGCCAGGCGGTGGAGGACGCGGTCGCCTGGTTTCGCGCCAACGGGATGGTGAAATGAGCCGGCGGCGGGTGATAGTCGAACGTTTGGGCGGCTCCACATGACGCTGCTGGCGCTGATCGCGGCACTCGCCTGGCTCTATCTTCTGCTCGGCCACGGCCGGTTCTGGCGGTCCGACCCGGTCCTGACCGCCGCCGTGCCGGCCGTCACCCCACCGGTCGCCATCATCGTACCGGCCCGCGATGAGGCACCGACCATCGACGCCATGCTGCGGTCGCTGCTGGCGCAGGACTACGTCGGCCCGCTCCGGGTGATCCTGGTGGACGACGGCAGCAGCGACGGCACCGCCGCGATCGCGCGCCGGATCAACGATCCGCGGCTGACCGTGGTGGACGGGACGCCTCGGCCGGCGGGATGGAGCGGCAAGCTCTGGGCCGTGGCGCAGGGCATCGAGGCGGCAGATCGCGCAACGCTGCTGCTGCTGACCGATGCCGACATCATTCACGAGCCGGCGCATCTGGCGACGCTGGTGGCGCAGGCTGAACGGGCCGACAGCGACATGGTATCGGAGATGGTCACGCTGTCCTGCGACAGCCTCGCCGAACGGACCCTGGTGCCGGCCTTCGTGTTCTTTTTCCAGTTGCTGTACCCGTTCGCGTGGGTGAACGACCCGTTGTGCGGCACCGCCGCGGCGGCCGGCGGGACGATCCTGCTACGCCGGCGCGCGCTGTTGCGGATCGGCGGCATCACCGCGGTACGCGGCGCGCTGATCGACGACGTGGCGCTGGCCGTCGCGGTCAAGCGCGGCGGCCGCATCTGGCTTGGACATTCCGCGCTGGCCCGTTCGGTGCGGCGTTACGCCGATTTCGCAGATATCTGGCGCATGGTAACCCGCACCGCCTTCGTGCAGTTGCGCTTCTCCCTGCTGCTGCTGGTCGCCACCACCATCGCCATGACGCTGGTCTGGCTGGTGCCGCCCTGGGCGGCGCTGTTCGGCCATGGCGGCGCACGCTGGCTCGGCGGGGCGGGCTGGGCCATGATGACCGGCAGCTACCTGCCGACCTTGCGTCGCTTCGATCGCTCACCGGCCTGGGCTTTGGCGCTGCCACTGATCGCAGCATTCTACATGGCGGCGACGATCGGTTCTGCCGTAAACCATCATCTGGGCCGCGGCGTGGCGTGGAAGGGTCGGGCGTATCAGGGGATCAACGCGTGAGCGGCGCGGCTGCAGACGATATCGCGAATGTGGAGGCCTGGTCCGGCAAGGATCGCGGCGACGAAAACTTCCCGGTTGGCTCGCGCCTGATACGTGCAGATCTGCGTCTGCACGTGCACGCCTTCTACAGCTTCGCGCGCCATGCCGACGACATTGCCGACTCCCCGACACTGGCGCCGGAGGACAAGGTCGCCCGGCTCAACGTGATGGAGGCGGTGCTGCTGGGCCGCCGCGACCAAGGCTCCCCCAGCGCCTTGCACCTGCGGGAAAGCCTGGCCCAGACCAAGGTGACGCCGCAGCACGCCACCGAACTGCTGATCGCGTTTCGCCAGGATGCCACCAAGAACCGCTACGCCACCCTGACCGAGCTGTATGAGTACTGCCGTTATTCCGCCGCGCCGGTGGGCCGCTACGTCCTGGACCTGCACGGCGAGAGCCACCGTACCCATGCGCCGTCGGACGCGCTGTGCACCTCGCTGCAACTGCTGAACCACATGCAGGACTGCGTGCAGGATTTGGAGCGGCTGGACCGCTGCTATCTGCCGGACCAGTTGCTGAACGAATTCGGCGCCACCATCGACGATCTGCGCCAGAAGGACGAATCGGCGGGCCTGCGCCGGGTGTTCGACTCCCTGCTGCATCGCGTGGACCGGATGAACCAATTCGCGCTGGACCTGCCGAAGCGGACCAGGAATCGCCGGCTGCGGCTGGAGACTGCGGTGATCCTGGGTCTGTCGCAGCGTCTGTCGACCCGGATGAAACAGGACGACCCTCTGGCCAGCCGCGTGGCGCTGTCGAAAATGGACAAGATGGCCAGCGTGATCGCCGCCTTGCGGTTCCTGTTCTGATGGCGAGTGCATCCGCCGCGACCGCGCTTGGCGTTGCGCAAGCCGATCTCGACGCGGTCGACGGAATCGTGCGCGCAGCCGGCACGTCATTCTACCGCGGCATGCGGATTTTGCCGCCGGATCGGCGCCACGCGATGTATGCGATCTATGCGTTCTGTCGGCTGGTGGACGACATCGTGGACGAGGACGGTCCGCTGGCCGAGAAGCTGCCCCGCCTGGCGCGCTGGCGCGACCGCATCGGCGGGCTGTACCAGGGCAAGGCGGATGGTCCCGTCACCCGTGTGTTGATGGCCGCGGTGCAGCGCTTCGGGCTGCGACAGGAGGATTTCCTGGCCGTGATCGACGGCATGCAGATGGACGCGGAGACCGTCATCGTCGCCCCCGATCTGGCCACGCTGGATCTCTATTGCGATCGTGCCGCGGCCGCCGTGGGGCGGCTTTCGGTACGCGCCTTTGGTGACGCCTCACCAGCCGCCGATCGTGTGGCCTACGCACTCGGCCGCGCCCTGCAGCTCACCAACATCCTGCGCGACGTGGCGGAGGACGCGGCGCGCGGCCGACTCTATCTGCCGCGCGAGTATCTGGATGAGGCCGGCGTGCCGCACGATCCACAGGCTGCCTTGCAGTCGCGTGAGCTGCCAAAAGTCTGCGCCCGCACCGCCCAGATCGCGCGGGGCTATTTCCGTGAGGCGGCGGAGACGATGCGGAGCTGCGACGCTCGCGCGATGAGGCCGGCGCGGCTGATGGCCGCCACCTACGCGGCGATCCTGACGCAGCTTGAGCGCAGCCGCTGGGGTCGACTGGAACAGCGTGTCAGCCTGCCAAGATGGCAGAAGCTCTGGCTGGTCTTGCGCTACGGGCTGGGATGACAGGCGCCGCCGCCATGCTGGTGATTTTCGACTGTGACGGGGTGCTGGTGGACAGCGAGGTGCTGGCCTGCCGCACCGATTCGGCCTGCCTGGCCGAGATCGGCGTCGCGATCTCCGCCGAGGAGATCATGGATCGCTATGTCGGCATCAGCCTGGCCGGCATGCTGGCCGATCTGGTGCAGCGCCATGGCACGCACTTGCCGGATGCCTTCGCCGACACGCTGCGCCAGCGCACGCAGGCGGAGTTCGAGGCTGAGTTGACCGCAATCGCCGGGGTGGCCGCGGCGCGGGACGCCATTGCCGGCCCGGTCTGTGTCGCATCCAGCAGCGAACCCGCCCGCATCCGCCATTCCCTGTCCCTGGTCGGACTTCTGGACCAGTTCCAGCCGCATCTGTTCAGCGCCACCCAGGTCGCACGCGGCAAGCCGGCGCCCGATCTGTTCCTGTTCGCCGCCGCCGCGATGGGATTCGAACCGGCGCAGTGCACGGTGATCGAGGACAGCGTGGCCGGGGTACAGGCCGGCTGCGCCGCCGGCATGCGCGTCCTGGGCTTCACCGGTGGCAGCCATTGCCGGCTGGGCCACGACCTTCGCCTGCGCGACGCCGGCGCGGCGGCAGTGTTCGCCGCCATGGCGCAGCTGCCGGGCCTGCTTCCCGCGTGAGCTGCGTCCATGTCATCGGCGCCGGGCTGGCGGGTCTGTCCGCCGCGGTGGCGCTGGCCGGCACCGGGCGGCGTGTCGTGGTCCACGAATCCGGACCGGCAGCGGGGGGCCGGGCGCGGTCCTATTTCGATCGCGAGCTGGGGCTGCGCATCGACAACGGCAATCACCTGCTGCTGTCGGGCAACCGGGCCACCATGGCGTATCTGGACCGGATCGGCGCCCGAAACAGCCTGACCGGGCCGGGCGCGCCCGTGTTTCCATTCATGGACCTGGCGAGCGGCGCGCGCTGGACGCTGCGGCCCAGTGCCGGGCGGGTGCCCTGGTGGGTGGCCTCGCCGGCGCGCCGCATACCGGATACGCGCCTGCGCGACTACCTGCGCCTGGCGGCCGTGCCGCGCATCGCCGACGACCGCAGCGTGGCGGCCAGCCTGCCGCATGACCTGCTGTACCATCGGCTAGTCGAGCCGCTCGCCGTCGCCGCGTTGAACACGCCGGCGGACCAGGGGCTGGCGCGGCTGCTGGGCGCGGTGCTGCGGGAGACCCTGATGCGGGGCGGAGCTGCCTGCGTACCCAGCTTCCCGCGTGACGGTCTGTCCGAGTCGCTGGTCGATCCCGCGCTGCAATGGCTGCACCGGCAGGGCGCGGAGGTCAGGTTCGGCCATCGGATCGCAGCACTGGACATCGCGGCGGGTCGTATAGCGGCGCTCCAGGCCGCCGACGGCCCGGTGCCGCTCGGCCCCCCCGACGCTGTGGTGCTGGCGGTGCCGCCCTGGGTTGCCGGCGACCTGCTCCCTGGTCTGCTCGTGCCCGATGATTTCCAGGCGATCCTGAACATCCATTTCCACGTCACGGCCGATCCGGGTGAAGCCGGCTTCATCGGCCTGGTCGGCGGTTCGGCGGAATGGGTGTTCGTCAAGCCAGGCCATGTCTCGGTGACGATCAGTGCCGCCAATCGGATGGTGGACCGGCCGGCCGAGGCCATTGCCGCCGCGGTCTGGCCGGACGTGCGCGCGGCGCTGCGTCTGGCCGATCCGGCGATGCCGCCCCATCGCGTGATCAAGGAGAAGCGGGCGACCTTTGCGGCAACCTCTGAACAGGCCCGACGGCGCCCCGGGACCCGCAGCGCACTGGCCAACCTGGTGCTGGCCGGCGACTGGACGGAGACCGGCCTGCCCGCCACCATCGAAGGGGCGATCCGCTCGGGACAGGCTGCCGCGCAGGCACTGACCGGCTGAGCGGGGCAGGGCTGCAACAGGTTGGGTTGCTCCGCCGCATCGAAGCTGCCATCTGCTCCCACCGAGGCACGGACGTGCGTGCCGCCCGCGCCGGACCGGACCAAGCGGATGCCTGACACACACACCGCCCTTCCCGCGACGGAGCATAGCCTGGCCGACAGCATCGGTCGGGCTCGCGACGCGCTGGCCCGCCACCAGCGGCCAGACGGACATTGGGTGTTCGAGCTGGAGGCGGACGCCACCATCCCGGCCGAATACGTGCTGCTGGAGCATTTTCTGGCTCGCATCGACGACGGGCTGGAACGCAAGATCGGCATCTATCTGCGCGCGATCCAGGGCGAGCACGGCGGCTGGCCGTTGTTCCACGACGGCGCGTTTGACCTGTCGGCCAGCGTGAAGGCTTATTACGCGCTGAAGGCGATCGGCGACGATCCGGACGCGCCGCACATGGCGCGCGCGCGGGAGACGATCCTGGCAGCAGGCGGGGCCGAACGCAGCAATGTGTTCACCCGCGCCCAGTTGGCCCTGTTCGGTCAGGTGCCGTGGCGCGCCGTGCCGGTCATGCCGCTGGAGATCATGCACCTGCCACTGTGGTTCCCGTTCCACCTCAGCAAGGTATCGTACTGGTCGCGCACGGTGATCGTGCCACTGCTGGTGCTGATGGCGCTGCGCCCGCTGGCCCGCAATCCGCGCGGCGTGCAAGTGCAGGAACTGTTCCGCACGCCGCCGGACCAGATCCGTGACTGGATTCGCGGACCCTATCGTTCGGCCTGGGGACGCCTCTTCAAGCGGCTCGACTCCATCCTGCGCGTTGCCGAACCCTGGTTTCCCGAGCGTCCCCCCGATAGTGCCGTGCGCAAGGCGGTTCGCTTCGTGACCGAACGGCTGAACGGCGAAGACGGGCTGGGCGGCATCTACCCCGCGATGGCGAACAGCGTGATGATGTTCGACACGCTCGGCTACGCGCCGGATCATCCGGACGCCGCGCTCGCCTGGCATTCGGTGCGCAAGCTGCTGGTGGTGCAGGAGGATCGGGCCTACTGCCAGCCCTGCCTGTCACCGATCTGGGACACCGGCCTGGCCGGGCACGCCATGGCGGAAGCCGGCGAGGCGACGGATGCCGCCTGCATTTGGTTGCGCGGTCGGCAGATCCTGGATGTCGCGGGGGATTGGGCGGTGCGCCGGCCCGGGCTGCGGCCCGGCGGCTGGGCCTTCCAGTATTGGAACGACCATTACCCGGACGTGGACGACACCGCCGTGGTCGGCATGCTGCTGCACCGCCAGGGCGATCCGGCCCATGCGGCGGCGATCGAGCGGGCCCGTGAATGGGTCATTGGCATGCAGTCGCATGGCGGCGGCAAGTTCGATGGTGGCTGGGGCGCGTTCGACCCCGAGAACACGCATCTCCACCTGAACCACATCCCCTTCGCCGACCATGGCGCGCTGCTCGACCCGCCGACGTCCGACGTGACCGCCCGCTGCGTGTCCTTCCTGGCGCAGATCGGCCTGCCGGCCGGTGATCCTGTGATGCTGCGGGCGCTGGCATTCCTGCGGCGCGAGCAGGAGCCGGAGGGCAGCTGGTTCGGCCGCTGGGGCACCAACTACATCTACGGCACGTGGTCGGTGCTGTGTGCGCTGAATGCCGTCGGGATCCCACCCGAGGATCCCGTCGTGCGGCGGGCGGTCGAATGGCTGCTATCGGTGCAGCGCGAGGATGGCGGCTGGGGCGAGGACGAGGAAAGCTACGCCGCCGCGCCGCACGGCCGCTACACCGAGAGCACCCCGAGCCAGACCGCCTGGGCGCTGCTCGGGCTGATGGCTGCCGGCCAGGTGGAGCATCCCGCGGTCGCACGCGGCGTTCGCTGGCTGGCCTCGACACAGCGCCCGGACGGCGAATGGACGGAGCTGCCCTATACCGCGGTGGGTTTCCCGCGCGTTTTCTACCTGCGCTACCATGGCTACCGGTTGTATTTCCCGTTGCTCGCGCTGGCCCGCTACCGCAGCCTGCGACGCGGCAACACGCGACGGGTCGCCTTTGGGTTCTGATGCCCGGCTCCACGCGCGACGGGTTTTGCTCGGCGACCGGCGCTGCCATATGCCGCTGTGCCCTTGGCCGGACGTGTTCCAAAGCCCTCGGCAAACCCGTGACCCGGAGGGGATATGCAGGACAGTGCCACCATCGCAGCAGCCGACCACGCCGCCCGTCACTGGCAGTTCGACGGAGGGATCGGCGACAGCGGCGATGACGGATACCGCACGGCGTTCTGCCGCATGCTGCTGGACACGTTCAATCCGTACAAGCCGGCGGTCATCGAATGGCCCACGCTCGACCCCGAAGCACATGCCCGTCTGCTGGCGCTGCCGATCTGGGATATCGCGGTCCAAACCGAAGGCCGCGCGCGGCTGCGCATCCTGAGCTACGCGCGCACGGTGGGGAACCCGCTGCTGCGCCAGGCGCTCGAGCACATGGCGTTCGAGGAGAACCGCCACAAGGAAGTGCTCTCCCGCCTGGTCGCCGCCTACGGCATCCAGCTGGCGCCGGAGCCCGCCTATCTGGAGCCACGCGACCCGGAATGGGGCTTCATAGTCACCGGCTATTCCGAGTGCATCGACAGTTTCTTCGCCTTCGGCCTGTTCGAGCTGGCCCGCCGCTCCGGCTTCTTCCCGCCGGAACTGGTGGAGACGTTCGAGCCGGTGATCCAGGAGGAAGGCCGCCACATCCTGTTCTTCATCAACTGGGTGCACTGGCATCGTCGTACCATGCCGCTGTGGCGCCGCCCCTGGTTCGCCTTGAAGACGCTGGCGGTGTGGGGCTTTCTGGTGTGGGAACGCATCGGCATCGCCCGCGATGTCAGCGGCGGCCCCAAGCAGGACGCGAACTTCACGGTCAATGGCGCCGGCGCCGTGGGCGAAGATATTGACACCGCGGAGCTCATGGACCTCTGCCTGGCGGAGAACGACCGCCGCTTGGCCGGCTATGATCCGCGCCTGAAGAAGCCGTTGACGGTCCCGCGTCTGGTACGCTTCGCTCGTCGCTTGATGCGCCGCAAGCACTGAGCGCGATTCAGCCCTCTTCCATGCCGGACCGCCCGGCCGCTCGGAGTTCCGGTGCGTACCATCTCCTTCATCCTTGCCTTCATCGGCCTGTTGGGCGCCGTCCTGCTGATGGGCTGGTTCGGCTTTGGCAACGTTGCCGCCGCGGTCGGCCGCATCGGCGCTCCCGAGTTCGCCCTCATCGTGTTCTGGCAGTTCCTGCTGTTCGTCGTGCTGGGCCTGGCCTGGGACGTGATCGTCCCGCCACGTGACGGGCGACGCCCCTGGGTGCTGGTATGGGGCCGCATGGTGCGCGATGCCGCGGCCAATTGCCTGCCCTTCTCCCAGGTCGGCGGGTTCGTGTTCGGCGCCCGCGCCGTGACCCTGCATGGCATATCCTGGTCCACCGCGACCGCCTCCACCGTGGTTGATGTCACCGCCGAGTTTCTGGCCCAGCTTGCCTTCACCGGCATCGGGCTTGGCATCCTGCTCGCCCGTGCCCCCAGCTCCAATCTCGCGGTGCCGGTGGAGATCGGACTGGGCCTCGCCGTGATGGCCTGCTTCGCGTTCTTTTGGCTGCAGCAAGGGGCCGCGTCGGTATTCGCCAAGCTGGGGCGCCGCATCGCCGGCCGCTGGTTCCACGACGCGCACGAGCGGGTCCAGGTGCTACAGGCGGAGCTGGGTCTGATCTACGGCCACACACTGCGGCTGACTCTGGGCTTCCTCGGCCATTTGACGGGCTGGATCGGCACCGGGATCGCCGGCTGGATCACCTATCGCGCGCTGGGCGTGCCGATCGATTTCGACGACGCGCTGGCCATCGAGGCGCTGCTAAGCGGCATTGCGGCGCTCGCCTTCCTGGTGCCGGTGAATGCCGGGGTGCAGGAAGCCGGCTATGCCGGCCTGGGCGCCATCTTCGGCGTGCCGCCGGAACTGTCGCTGGGCGTGTCGCTGATCCGGCGCGCGCGCGATCTGGTGGTGGGCGTGCCAATCCTGCTGGTGTGGCAACTGGTGGAGGTCCGTCGCCTGCGCGTCCGGCCGTAGCCCCGTCTGCGCATGATCGGACCAATCTTACCGTCGGCACGTTCGGCCGGAACCAACTCCGCGCTCTCGTCGTACTGGCGGTGCTCGGGGCGCTTCTGATCGTGATCCATCATCGTGATCCATCTGGGCTTTTGCCAGCGCCTCCGCGCTTGCCTCTTCCATGATCCGGTTGTGATCACGGCGCTGCAGAAGGTGCAGACCTAGCCCGAGATAAGCATCATCGGCATGACGACGGTGGTGCAGTTCGTGGTCAGCTACGGCTTCATCCTGCCGGTCAACTCGCCGCAGGGGATGCTCGCCTACGGCACCGAGGCCTTCGCCGCCCGCGATTTCTTGCGGACGGGCCTGGTGCTGACGGTGCTGCCTATCTGCTGACCCTGGTCTTCGGCGCCACGTATCGGCCCTGATTGAGCTACGTGTAGCGCCCGCTCTTCCGCCACACCGCGGAACCGCGCAGAGTAGGATCATGCTGTCCCGCATGGCCCTGCTGGCTGTACTGCTCGCCCTCGCCGCCTGTGCGGGCGATCCGCGATCGCTCGGCATAACCGGACCCGGCAAGGCGCCCGCCAGCGCAACGGTCGACACACCAGGGGCCGGCTTGCCGGGAACCGACATGCCGGACCCGTTGCAAAGCGGCAGCCGGTTTGCGCCGTCAGTGGTGCCGACGACCAGCGGCGGCCGCTACTGGGGTTACGATTAGGCATCCGGCGTTGCCCGATGCCTCCTGCCTCCCACCCCGGGCGTGGATGCGTGGAACAGACCGTGGAATTTCACTTCCACCCATCAATCGGCCTTCACCTTGAACCGCTGGTCGTCGTCTGTCGCCATCTGGTTCACCAGTTCGATCTCCCAGGTCAGATAAGCGCGCATCGCATCCTCGACGGTGCCAGGCTGTTCGCGGGCCCGTAGGCGGATGTCGTCGCGGGCGCTGGCCATATGGGTGGCGCCGCGCTCCAGCGGGTTTCCGGCTGCGGTCCATGCCGCCGTGCCGCCACTCAGCGCCATTACCGGCGCGGGCGCACGCCCGGCCCATTCCACCGCCGCCAGCCGCGCCAGGACACCATCAGCGGAGGTGAACACAATCGCCTCAGTCGGGGGGAGCGCGGCGAACACCTCGGCCAGCCGCGCCCGGATCGCGAACCACGCGCCGGGAATGTGACCGGCCAGATAACTGCGGCTCCAGTCCAGGTCGACAACGATGGCGCCGCCCGCCGCCAGACGCGATTGCAACGCCGCCAGGTCGATCGAGGGGACCACCGCATCATCCAGCCCGAGCACATGCGGCACATAACCGCCGGTCTCGGTTGCGACGGAGGCCAGGTCCAGCGTCAGCACCGCCACATCCCAGCCCATCTGGAGCATCCAATGCGCGGTCATCGTGGCGCGCACGCTGTCATCGTCCACCAGCACCACGCGCGCGCCCCAGGTGGCAGCATGGCGGTCCGTCTCCTGTACCAACTGCCCGCCGGCTATGTGTTTCATGCCCGGCACATGACCCGCCGCGTAGTCCTCCGGTGAGCGCACATCGAACACGTAAAGCGTCCGAGTGCCGGCCTCTGAACGCCAGCGTTGCAACGTCGCCAGGTCGATGCGCCGCACCCCGAATCGCCGCTCCACCCGCATGGCCGCAGCGCGCGCCATGTCCCGACCTATGTCCGATACGGGCGGCGCGGAGGCCGTCGCGCCCTGCAGCACCGGATAGCCGGCCAGGTGCCAGGCCTGCGTGCCGTTCTGCAGCGACACCACCTGGTTCGGCACGCCGGCATTGATGAGCGACTGCGCACCAATGATGCTCCGCGTCCGCCCGCCACAATTCACCACCACCATCGTCTCCGCCGAAGGCACCAGGTCGGCGAAGCGGTAGACCAGCTCCGCGCCGGGCACGCTGATGGCGCCGGGAATGCTGTTGTCGTGGAACTCGGCGTAGGAGCGGCTATCGAACAGCGCGATGTCGGCGCTAGATTCCTGCAACGCTTTGAGCTGCTCCGCGGTGATCCACGGGGTGCCGGCCTCATGCTCCACCACCTCGGCGAACGCCTTGCTGGGCACATGCACGCCGCTGTACAGGCGAAAACCTGCCACTTCCCAGGCGGCGATGCCGCCAGCCAGCACCGACAGGTCAGTGTAGCCCAACCCGGCCATGCGCGTCGCCGCGCGCTCCGCCAGACCTTCGCCATCGTCGCACCACACAACGCGCGTCGATCGGCGCGGCACCATCTCATCCACCAGCATCTCCAGCCGGCTCAGTGGCAGGCAGGCCGCCATCAGCAGATGGCTTGCGTCGAACGGCACCTCCTCGCGCGCATCCAACAGCGCGATTTCCCCCCCGTCATGCAGCCACTGCTTCAACCTGGCCGCGTCGATCTGCCTGATTTCCATTCCCGTTTCCCCATCGTCCGCCGCGTGTGCGTTGGCCCGGAGATGGTATAATACCAAGTGGCCGAGGCGGTGACTCTTGGCCGAAGCAGGCTCCGCCATGCCCAGCCAAACTCCATCGGGCCTAACCAGACCCCGTGGTGCCGCACCAAACCTCGTCATGACGACGAAGGCCGGGATCCATGGCTTCTTTCGTGTCTCCTCCAGCAATCCGGGAATGCCGAACCTGCGCCCACCATCGACCGGATATCGACGGCGGCGCCCGCGCTTCGCGCAACCGGAGTGGCACCCGACTATACCGGCGCCTCTACCGGGTGCATGACACCCGGATTGCGCGGAAGGACGAGACATGGACCGAACCTTCACCCTGCGCCCGATCGGCACGCTGCACACGCCCTGGCACAGCATCTCCGAGTGCCCGCGCAACGGCCGCCAGCCCGATCCGGCGCCCGTGTGCCATGCGATCGTGGCACCGGAGTACCTGGAAGGCCTGGGCGGTCTGGACGGGTTCTCCCATCTGATCCTGCTCTATTGGATGGATCAGGCGAAACCGGCGGACCTGGTGTTCACCCCACCATTCGATGACCGTCCGCGTGGTGTGTTCACCACCCGCGCACCACGCCGCCCGAATCCGATCGGTCTGTCGGTGGTTGCTTTCGAGGGGTTCGAAGGCCCGGACCGGCTGAAGCTTCGCTACCTGGACTGCGTGGACGGCACGCCGCTGCTGGACATCAAGCCGTACCTGCCCACCACCGATAGCGAGCCGGATGCGCGGATGGGCTGGCTGGAGCCGCACGCGACGCGCAACCGCAACACCGAACCATAGCGCTACTGCGCCAGCGCCTGGCTGCGCACCAGCCGCGCATACAGCCCATCCTGCTCCATCAGCGCGGTATGGGTGCCGCTCTCCATGGCGCGACCGTCGGCTACCACCACTACCAGGTCGGCGTCGCGCACCGTGGACAGCCGATGCGCCACCACGATCGTCGTGCGCCCCTGACGCAGATGTGCCAGCGCGATCTGCACCGCGGCCTCGCTTTCGGTGTCGAGCGCGCTGGTTGCCTCGTCCAGCAGCAGGATGCGGGGATTGCGCAACAGGGCGCGCGCCAGCGATACGCGCTGACGCTGGCCGCCGGACAGGCGCTGCCCTCCGGGTCCGACCCGCGTTTCATATCCCAGCGGCAGCCGAGCAATGAACTCGGCCGCCGCCGCCGCGCGGGCCGCCGCCTCCACCTCTGCGTCCGATGCGTGCGGCCGCCCCATGCGAATATTCGCCGCCACGCTGTCGTCGAACAGCAGCGCGTCCTGTCCGACATAGGCGATGGCATCCCGCAGGCTGGCCAGCGTGACCCGCCGGACATCCGCGCCGTCGATCCGCACCACCCCGCCGGTGACGTCGTGCAGTCGCGGGATCAGCGCGAGCGCGGTGGATTTGCCGGCCCCGGACGGGCCGACCAGCGCAACAGTCTGACCCGGTTTCGCTTCGAAGCTCAGCCCCGCGAGGGCCACCCGTCCGTCCGGGTAGGAGAATCGCACCGCATCGAACGCGAGCGCCCCCGGACCGGCCGGCAGCATTGAGGCGTTCGGCGTCTCGGCGATGCCTGGCGGCTCATCGACGACCGCAAACACCCGCACCAGCCCGGCCAGCCCCTCCTGCAAGGCCGCGTTCAGCGAACCGAGTGCCCGCAGCGGGCGTGACGCGATCAGCAGTGCGGCGACGAAACCGGTGAAATTGCCGATCGTGTGGGTGCCGACCGCTGCCCGCCAGCCGGAGAAGCCAATCACCGCCGCCACCGCCGCGCCGCCCAACACTTCCAGCACCGGATCGATGCGCGACCGGCTCTTGCTCATCCGCAGCAACGCCCGATACAGCTGGGCGAAGGCGGTCTCAGCCCGATGTGTCTCGCTTTCCTCCAGCCGGTAGGCACGCACGGTGCGGGCCTGGGCGAAGCTTTCGTTCAGCAGCGCGGCGGTTTCCCCCATGCGTTCCTGCATGCCGCCCGACGCGCGTCGCACGCGCTTGCCGATGCGCTGGATCGGCACCGCCGCCAGCGGATATAGCGCCGCTGCGATCAGCGACAGCAGCCAGTCCAGATACAGCATCGAGGCGACCAGTCCGACCACCGTCACCGCATCCGCGATGCCGTTCACCGTGCGGGTCAGCGCCTCGCGGATGATCGCGGCGTCGGTGGTGAAACGCGCCGCAAGCTGCGCCGGCGCCTCCCGTTCCAGCCGCGCCAGGTCGGCATTGGTGAGATGCGCGAACATGCGGCCCTGCAACGCCCGGATCACCAGCAATACGATCTGCTGCACCTGCACATTCTGGAAATACTGCGCCGCCGCCTTCACCGTGGTGACGACAACGACGAGCGCCGGGATCTGATACAGGATGCGGCGGTCGCGATTGGTGAACATCTGGAACGCGTGGTCGATCACCACCGGGTACAGCGCGGTAGTGCCGGCCATGATCCCGGTCAGCAGCAGCACCAGCAACAGCCGCGGCTTGTGATGGCTGACATGCTCCCGCCAAAGCCGGAGCAGCAGCGCGCGTGTGGAGTCCCGGCCAGAGCTCAGGGCGGTGGTGGGCGTGCGTGCGTCCATGGCCGCGCGTCTATCAGGGGCAGCCGGCAGGTGCCAGGGGTGACGACCAGTACGACAACCCGGGCCCGGCCCCTGCGGCACTGGGCCGGTGCGGCGGGATACCGAGCCGAGATCGATCGGCGTCGGCGTCCCTTACCACGGCGCCAGCGCGCCATCAAAGCACCGGACTCCGTTAATCTGACGCAAAATTAGGCGATTGAGGCCATAATGCCGCCTATCGCGGCAAATTCTCATCGCTGCACGGTCGAAATCGACCGCTCCCGCGCCCGCGAGGGCTGGCACGATGGTTGCAAAGTTGTGATCGGGCTCCGCCTGGCGGGGAAACCAAGAAACAGGACAACAGGATTGAGGCTCATGGCACCTGCCGAACCCAAGCTCTCGCGCCGCGGCCTTGGACGGCTTGGCGCTGCCGCGGCCACCATCGCGCCACTCGGCGCGGTGAAAGCCGCTTCGTCACCGGCCCGTCGCGCAGGCCGCGCCCAGCGGCGGCACCATCAAGGTCGGCATCCTCCATTCGCTCTCCGGCACCATGGCGATCAGCGAGACCACGTCTGAAAGACGTCATGCTGATGCTGATCGAGGAGCAGAACAAGAAAGGCGGCCTGCTCGGCAAGAAGCTGGAAGCCGTGGTCGTCGATCCCGGCCTCCAACTGGCCGCTGTTCGCCGAAAAGGCTCGTCAGTTGCTGTCGGTGGACAAGTGCGCCGCCGTGTTCGGCTGCTGGACCTCGGTGTCGCGCAAGTCCGTGCTGCCGGTGTTCGAGGAGCTGAACGGCATCCTGTTCTACCCGGTGCAGTACCAAGGCCAGGAGTGCAGCCGCAACGTGTTCTACACCGGCGCGGCGCCGAACCAGCAGGCGATCCCGGCGGTCGATTACCTGATGAACTGAGAGCAGCGTGAAGCGCTGGGTGCTGGCCGGCACCGACTACGTCTATCCGCGCACCACCAACCAGATCCTGGAAGCCTATCTGAAGCTGAAGGGCGTCGCGCCGGACGACATCATGATCAACTACACGCCGTTCGGCCATTCGGACTGGCAGAACATCGTGGCACAGATCAAGAAGTTCGGCACCGCCGGCAAGAAGACCGCCGTGGTGTCCACCATCAACGGCGACGCCAACGTGCCGTTCTACAAGGAGCTCGGCAACCAGGGCATCAAGGCGACCGACATCCCGGTGGTCGCATTCAGCGTCGGCGAAGAAGAACTGGCCGGCCTCGACACCAAGCCGCTGGTCGGCCACCTGGCCGCCTGGAACTACTTCGAGAGCGTCGACAACCCCGGACAACAAGGCGTTCATCGACCAGTGGCACAAGCTTCACCAAGAAGCCGAAGCGCACCACCAACGACCCGATGGAAGCGCACTACATCGGCTTCAACATGTGGGTGAAGGGCGTTGAGAAGGCCGCCACCACCGATCCTGACGCGGTGATCGACGCGCTGATCGGCGTGTCCGTGCCGAACCTGTCCGGCGGCTACTCTGCAATGATGCCGAACCACCACATCACCAAGCCGGTGCTGATCGGCGAAATCCAGGGCGACGGGCAGTTCAACATCGTGTCGCAGACACCTGGCCTGGTCGTGGCGCAGGAATGGTCACCCTACGTCGCGGATACCGCCGACCTGATCGGCGACTGGCGCGCACCGCTGAAGTGCGGCGCGTTCAACGTGAAAACCGGCAAGTGCACCGCCGGTAAGAAGGCCTGACGGCCTGACGCTCCTGGCCGTCAGCCACGAGGGGGCGGCCGTTTCCTCCCCGGTCGCCCCCGTCGCTTCCAAGGTTGCAGAGATCCCTGCCATGCATCGCGCTGATCGGCCTGCTGCTTCTTGTCATGCTGGCGTTCGCGCCGGCCGCTGCGCACGCGCAGGATGCCGATGCCGCGCTGGCGGCAGCTTGGCTCGGGCAATTACGACCACATCCGCCACGGGGTGGAGCAACTCGCCGCGTCAGGCGATCCGCGCGCCGCTGACAGTGATTGGCGCCCTGCAGGCGGCAAGCTTTACGTGCGTGGCGACCACGCGCTGTTCATCAAGACCGACAACGGCCTGGTCGAGGCCGGCAGCGGCAAGCCAGCACCCGACGTCATGGCCAGCGGCTTGAAGCAGGTGCGGCTCAACAACTCGGTGCGCAGCGCGATCAACGCGGCACTGGGCAGCCTGCGCCTGTTCTCGTCCGATGCCGCAACCCGGCTGCAGGCGGCGGAAGCGGTGTTCAAGTCGCATGACGCCGCCGCGCTGCCCAGCCTCGACAAGGCGCTGGCGAAGGAGACCGATCCGGCGGTGAAGCACCGCATGGAGCAGGCGCGCGCCGCCGCATTGCTGTTCACCCCGGATGCCTCCACACAAGACCGGCTGGCAGCGGTCGCAACGCTGCGGGCGCGCGGCGATCTCGACGTCCGCGAGCCTGCTGGCGTCGGTGTCGGCCAGCCGCCGGCGGTGGCCACTGCGATCGGCCACGCCGTGACCTCGATCGATCGCGTGCTGCAGCTGTGGAGCATTCTCCAGAGCGTCTATTACGGGATCAGCCTCGGCTCAGTGCTGCTGCTCGCCGCCGCGGGCCTGGCGATCACCTTCGGCGTGATGGGCGTGATCAACATGGCGCATGGCGAGATGGTCATGCTCGGCGCCTATGTGACCTATGTGGTGCAGCAGGTGATGCGGCAGATACGCGCCAGGGATCTACGGTGCCAACCTGCTGGTTGCCGATCCCGCTGGCCTTCATCGTGGCGGGCCTGGTCGGCATCGCCATCGAGCGCAGCCTGATCCGCTGGCTGTACGGCCGCCCGCTGGAGACGCTTGCTCGCCACCTGGGGCCTGTCGCTGGTGCTGCAACAGGCGGTGCGCTCGATCTTCGGCGCCAGCAACCGCGACGTCGACACGCCGGCCTGGATGAGCGGCGCGACGCAGTTCGGCGGTCTGATGGTCACCTGGAACCGCATGTACATCATCATCTTCGCCGTGCTGGTGCTGGCCGCCCTTATGGCGGCGCTGCGTTACACCTCGCTGGGGCTGCGCATGCGCGCGGTGACGCAGAACCGGCGCATGGCCGCGGCGATGGGGATCCGCACCCCCTGGATCGACGCGCTGACCTTCGGGCTGGGCTCCGGCGTAGCTGGCATGGCGGGCGTGGCTCTGAGCCAGATCGACAACGTCTCGCCCAATCTCGGCCAGGGCTACATCATCGACAGCTTCATGGTCGTGGTGTTCGGCGGCGTCGGCAATCTGTGGGGCACCACGCTGGGCGCCATCACACTGGGCATCGTGAACAAGTTCCTGGAGCCGATCGCCGGTGCCGTGCTGGGCAAGATCGTCGTGCTGGTGCTGCTGATCCTGTTCATCCAGCGCCGGCCGCGCGGCATGTTCCCGCTGAAGGGCCGAGCGGTGGAGGCATGATGGGGAGCGAGCGAGGAATGGTGGGCGATTGGGGGGCTGCAGCATGAAGCTCGATCGTACCGCATGGCTCACCCTGATCCTGGTGCTCGGCCTGGCCGTCCTGCTGGCGGCCTTGAACCTGGGCACGGCACCATCCTCCGCTGTGCATGTGCCGACCTACGCCATTGCGCTTGTCGGCAAGTATCTCTGCTTCGCCATGCTCGCGCTGGCGGTCGATCTGGTCTGGGGCTTTGCCGGCATCCTGTCGTTGGGCCACGCCGCATTCTTCGCCCTGGGCGGCTACGCGATGGGCATGTACCTGATGCGGCAGATCGGCACCCGCGGCGTCTACGGCAACCCTGTCCTGCCCGACTTCATGGTGTTCCTGGGCTGGCACGATCTGCCGTGGTACTGGTACGGTTTCAATTGGTTCGGCTTCGCGGCGTTGATGGTGGTGCTGGTGCCCGGAGTGCTGGCGCTGGTATTCGGCTGGCTGGCGTTCCGCGCACGGGTCACCGGCGTCTACCTGTCGATCATCACCCAGGCACTGACCTACGCGTTGTTGCTGGCGTTCTTCCGCAACGACATGGGCTTCGGCGGCAATAACGGGATGACCGACTTCAAGGACATCCTGGGCTTCAACGTGCAGGCGGAAAGCACGCGCTGCGGCCTGCTGGTGGTCACCGCGCTGTTGCTGTGCGCGCAGTTCTTGCTGGCGCGTTTCGTGGTGACATCCCGCTTCGGCAAGGTGCTGATCGCGGTGCGCGACACCGAATCCCGCACCCGCTTCCTGGGCTACCGCCCGGAATCCTACAAGCTGGTGGTGTTCGTGCTGTCCGCGATCATGGCCGGCATCGGCGGTGCGCTCTATGTGCCGCAGGTGGGCATCATCAATCCCAGTGAATTCTCGCCCGCCAACTCGATCGAGGCGGTGATCTGGGTCGCTGTCGGCGGACGCGGCACGCTGGTCGGCGCCATCCTGGGTGCGGTGCTGGTGAATTTCGGCAAGACCTGGTTCACCGGCGCGTTGCCGGAGGCCTGGCTGTTCGCGCTAGGCGGTCTGTTCATCTTCGTCACGCTGCTGCTGCCGCGCGGCCTGATGGGCGTATTCGCACCGCGGGCACGGATGGTGCCGCCTGAGCCGGAACCTGAACCGCCCGTCGGCGAGGCACGCGAGGTGACGGGATGATCGAAACCAGCGGCTCCCTGCTGTATCTGGACGGCGTGACTGTCAGCTTCGACGGGTTTCGCGCACTGAATGCGCTGTCACTGGTGCTGGAGCCGGGTGAGATGCGGGCGGTGATCGGCCCAAACGGCGCCGGCAAGACCACGATGATGGACGTGATTACCGGCAAGACCCGCCCGGATGAAGGCAAGGTGGTGTTCGGCTCGGACACCGACCTGACCAGGCTGGACGAGCCGGCGATCGCCGAACTGGGCATTGGCCGCAAGTTTCAGAAGCCGACCGTGTTCGAGCCGCACACCGTCTGGGACAATCTGCTGCTGTCGCTGGCCGAGGACCGCCGTCCGCGCTTTACCCTGTTCGCCCGGGAAACAGCGTCGGAACGGACCCGGATTGAGGAGATTCTGGCCACCATCCGGCTGGAGGCGCAGGCCAACCGGCGCGCGGCCGACCTGTCGCACGGGCAGAAGCAGTGGCTGGAAATCGGCATGCTGCTGGCGCAGGAGCCGCAGCTTCTTCTGGTCGATGAACCGGTGGCCGGCATGACCGATTCCGAAACCGAGCAGACGGCGGACCTGCTGCGTGAGATCAACCGGACCCGAAGCGTGGTCGTGGTGGAACACGATATGGCCTTCGTGCGTGCGCTGGATGTGAAGGTAACGGTGCTGCATGAAGGCTCGGTGCTGTCGGAAGGCTCAATCGACCATGTCAGCGCCGATCCACGCGTGATCGAAGTCTATCTGGGCCGCTGAGGCCGACACGGAATTTCGCCCTTCCGTGTGGGAGGGCAGGGGAAAGGGTCACTCCACACCCATGCTGCAAGTCGATCACGTCAACCTGCATTACGGCGCGGCGATTGCATTGCGCCAGGTTTCCATCACCGCGGAAGCGGGCGCGGTTACCTGTCTGCTGGGCCGCAACGGGGTGGGTAAGACCTCGCTGTTGCGGGCCGTCGTCGGCGCCCATCCAATCAGTAATGGTGCGATCCGCTGGGAAGGCACCGACATCTCGCGGCTGGCGCTGTACGACCGGGCGCGGCGTGGCATTGCCTGGGTGCCGCAGGGGCGCGACATCTTTCCGCTGCTGACGGTGCGGGAAAATCTAGAGACCGGGTTCGCCGTGCTGCCGCGGAGGGAGCGGCGTGTGCCGGACGAGATTTTCGAGCTGTTCCCGGTGCTGAAAACCATGTTGCGCCGGCGTGGCGGTGACCTGTCCGGTGGCCAGCAGCAGCAGCTCGCGATCGCGCGGGCGCTGGTGACGAAGCCGCGGCTACTGGTGCTGGATGAGCCGACAGAGGGGATTCAGCCGAGCATCATCAAGGATATCGGTCGGGTGATTGCGTTGCTGCGATCGCGTGGAGACATGGCGATCCTGCTGGTCGAACAATATTACGACTTCGCCCAGGAATTGGCTCAGACCATCGCCGTAATGGATCGAGGGGAAATCGTGCTGGAGGGACCGCGGGACCAGCTTGACGAAGCGGATGTACGCCGCCGCCTGTCGGTCTGACCATTCGACCCGCCGCGGACCAGTGCCGGCCTGGGTTCCGGTTCGCGATCTGGCCCACCGGACATTGCCTCTTGCCAGCCTGGTTGACAGGGTTTTTCCTGGCAAGCAGATGTCGCTGCGGCACGTTCCTCGGACGCGTGCCGCGCGTTGCGACCGCATCGCGCTGGATCCTGCGCATTCCACCGCCCAACAATGGTGGCGCGCGTGGCTAAGCCGGAACCGGGAGAGGAGCGCGACGAGACCGATGTATGACGCCGCCGCTCTGATCGATTCGCCAATCATGCAACGGGCACGCGGGGAGCTGCTTGTTTCGCTGAAGCGGCGCGGCGACGCGACGGTGTTGGATGGGTTGCGCCAGGCCGGCTGTCTGAAGGCGCGGCTGCCGCGGCCGGTGGTGGATGGCTGGGCGGATGTGGTGACGTTGAACACCTCCGGCGGCATCGCCGGCGGCGATCGGCTGACCAGCCTGTTTGCCATGCAGACCGGCACGCAGGCGACCATCGCGGCGCAGTCGGCAGAGCGATTCTATCGCACATCGGCGGGTAGTGCGCCGTCGCAGGTGCGTACGCGGATCACTGTGGCGGATGATTCCGCAGCGGAATGGCTGCCACAGGAGACGATCTTGTTCAACGGCTGCGCGATGGACCGCGGGCTGGAGGTGGAGCTGTCGGAATCGGCGTGGTTCCTGGGCGTTGAGACTCTGGTGTTCGGCCGCGCCGCAATGGGCGAGCGGGTGCAGCGCGCGTGGCTGCGCGACCGGATCAGTGTGCGGCGTGCCGGACGTCTGCTGCTGCACGACGCAGTGCGACTGGACGGCGAGGTGGACGCGGTGCTGCAGCGCAAGCCGATCGCGAACGGTGCGCGTGCTGTGGCGACGCTGGTGCATGTGGCGCCGGATGCAGAGGGCACGCTGGACGCGGTGCGTGCCGCGCTGGGTGATGCGGTGGGAGAATGCGGCGCCAGTGCGTGGGACGGCATGCTGGTGATGCGCGCCCTCGCGGCGGATGGCGCAGTGTTGCGGCGCATCGTGATCCTGGTGCTGCATCTGCTGCGCGGCGGGCGCCCGTTGCCGCGGGTGTGGCAATGCTGAGGGTGCGCGGAAGGCTGCGAGCGGATTGTGCTTTGCCGTCATCTGAGAAGCCGGCTGATGGGCGGCTTTCCTTGCTGTCCGCTGCAGAGTTGTGGATGCCGCGCCTTCACCCGGTGCGACGCGATGGTGCTGGACCACACCCTGTCACACTTCAGTGGGCGCGGCCGCAGAGCTTCACCATTACAACGACCGGCGCTGGATAAAGCAAGGAAACGCTGCATGAACCTGACCCCGCGCGAGAAGGACAAGCTGCTTATCAGCATGGCCGCCATGGTGGCGCGCCGGCGACTGGAACGCGGTGTGAAGCTGAACCACCCGGAGGCGGTGGCGTTGATCACCGATTTCGTCGTGGAAGGCGCGCGCGACGGCCGCAGCGTGGCGGATCTGATGGAGGCCGGCGCGCAGGTGCTGACCCGCGACCAGGTGATGGACGGCATCGCCGAGATGATCCACGACGTGCAGGTGGAAGCCACGTTCCCCGATGGGACGAAGCTGGTTACCGTGCATGAGCCGATCCGCTGAACGAACAAGCGCCTCGGGTGAGGGACAAGACATGGTTCCAGGTGAAATCATTACTGCCGACGGCGAGATCGAACTGAACGCCGGCCTGGCGCGCACGACGCTGACTGTCGCCAACAACGGCGACCGACCGATCCAGGTCGGCAGCCACTACCATTTCGCCGAAACCAATCGCGCGCTGGCGTTCGATCGCGCCGCGGCGCGCGGCCAGCGGCTGGATATCGCCGCCGGCACCGCGGTGCGGTTCGAACCTGGACAGACTCGCGACGTGACGCTGATCCCCTATCGCGGCAAGCGCATCGTGCAAGGGTTCCGCGGCGACGTGATGGGAGCACTCGACTGATGGCCCGTATCACCAGACGTGCCTATGCCGACATGTTCGGCCCCACCACCGGCGACCGCATGCGCCTGGCCGATACCGATCTGTTCGTCGAAGTGGAACGCGACCTCACCACCTATGGCGATGAAGTGAAATTCGGCGGCGGCAAGGTGATCCGCGACGGCATGGGCCAGTCGCAGGCGTCGCAGGCAGAAGGCGCGGTCGACACCGTGATCACCAACGCGCTGATCATCGACCACTGGGGCATCGTGAAAGCCGATGTCGCGATCACCAACGGCCGCATCGCGCGGGTCGGCAAGGCCGGCAATCCCGACGTGCAGCCGGATGTCGATATCATCATCGGCCCCGGCACCGAGATCATCGCCGGCGAGGGCAAGATCCTGACCGCCGGCGGCATCGACGCGCATATTCATTTCATCTGCCCGCAGCAGGTCGACGACGCCATCGCCTCCGGCATCACCACGATGGTCGGCGGCGGCACCGGCCCGGCCACCGGCACCGCCGCGACCACCTGCACGCCCGGCCCCTGGCATCTCGCGCGCATGCTGCAGGCGGCGGAAGGCCTGCCGGTTAACCTCGCCTTCGCCGGCAAGGGCAACGCATCACGTCCCGCCGCGCTGGAGGAAATGATCCGCGCCGGCGCCTCCTGCCTGAAGCTGCATGAGGACTGGGGCACCACGCCGGCGGCGATCGACAACTGCCCTGTCGGTGGCGGATCGCTACGACGTGCAGGTGATGATCCATACCGACACGCTGAACGAATCCGGCTTCGTCGAGGACACCATCGCCGCGTTCAAGGGCCGCACCATCCACGCCTTCCACACCGAAGGCGCCGGCGGCGGGCACGCACCGGACATCATCAAGGTGGCCGGGCTGGCGAATGTGCTGCCCAGTTCCACCAACCCGACGCGCCCCTACACGGTGAACACGCTGGACGAGCATCTCGACATGCTGATGGTGTGCCATCATCTCGACAGCACCATCCCGGAAGACGTGGCCTTCGCGGAAAGCCGCATCCGCAAGGAGACGATCGCGGCCGAGGACATCCTGCACGACCTCGGCGCGCTGTCGATGATGTCGTCCGACAGCCAGGCGATGGGTCGGGTCGGCGAGGTGATCATCCGCACCTGGCAGACCGCACATAAGATGAAGACGCAGCGTGGCTCGTTGCCGGGGGATGGTGCGGCAGACAACATGCGGGTGAAACGCTACATCGCGAAATACACCATCAATCCCGGCGATCGCGCAGGGGCTGGCGGCAGAGGTCGGCTCGATCGAATCCGGCAAACTGGCCGACCTGGTGTTGTGGTCGCCGGCGTTCTTCGGTGTGAAGCCCGATCTGGTGATCAAGGGCGGCAGCATCGCCTGCGCCCCGATGGGTGATCCGAACGCCTCGATCCCGACGCCGCAGCCGGTGCATTACCGGCCGATGTTCGGCATGTTCGGCCGCGCGCATGGTGGAGAGCTGCGTCAGCTTCGTATCGGCGGCGGCCTTGGAGGCCGGCATCGGTGACGCGCTGAAACTGCAGCGGCGCTTGCTGCCGGTGACCAACACGCGCGGCGGCATCGGCAAGAAATCGATGGTCCACAACGACGCGACGCCGGTGATCGAAGTCGATCCGGAGACCTATGAAGTGCGCGCCGACGGCGTGCTGCTGAGCTGCGAACCGGCCACCACGCTGCCGATGGCGCAGCGCTACTTCCTGTTCTGATCTTGCCGCGTGCCGCGCCCGTTGGCCTGACGATCACCGCAGAGACGCCGATGCAATCCGATGTGTTCACGCTGCTGCAGGCGCTCGGCCTCTACCGTTCCTGTGGCTACCGCGATCGAGCGCCGCATCAGCAAGTTTCGACCGATCCGCCAGCATGTTCCTGAAAAAGGACGTCACGACATGATTCGCGCCCAACAGGTGCTGCAAGCCGGCTCATGGAACACGGCAGCGGAAATCGATCGCGTGCTGATCGACTACGATCACCGACACCGCCGCCGTATCGTGCTGACCACACAAGCCGGCAGAGAGGTGCTGGTCGACCTGCCGCAGGCGGTACGCATGCGCGACGGGGATGGCGTTGCGCTGGACGATGGCGGTGTCGTCCGGGTGTGCGCGCGGCCGGAGCCTTTGCTGGAAATCCATGCGCATGACGAGGGTGAGCTGGTGCGCATTGCCTGGCACCTCGGCAATCGGCATCTGCCGGTACAGCTGCTCGCCGATCGTATTCGCATCCGTGCCGATCACGTGATCCAGGAGATGGTGGAAGGTCTCGGCGGTCACGTGGAGGCGGTCGATGCACCGTTCGATCCGGAATCCGGCGCATACGTGGGCGGCCATCACCACCACCATAACGACCACGATCATGGATAAGGCAGGTCCGAATACTCCCCCTCCCCTTGCGGGAGGAGGTTGGGGGAGGGCGCGCTCAATGGAGTCCCCACCGCCCGAGGTTCACTGCCACATGACCCCTCCCTTCCCGCAAGGCGAGGGGGAGTATTCCACCTCCACTTCTGCCCCTACCCCTGCTCCTGCCGATACTTCTCCGACGCCGGACAATCGCCGCGCGCTGCTGCGACTGTTGGCCTGGATGTCGCCCGCCTTCCCAACCGGGGCTTACGCCTATTCGCATGGCCTGGAATGGGCGGTGGAAGCCGGTGACGTCACCGACGTCCCGACGTTGCAGACCTGGCTTGCCAACCTGCTGCAGCACGGCGCTGGGCGCAGCGATACAATCCTGCTGCGCCACGCACACCGAGCCGCGGAAAATCCCGCGACCTTGGCGGAAGTCGCCGAACTGGCCGCCGCCATGGCCCCATCGCGCGAACGCCAAGCCGAAGCACTGGCTCAGGGGACCGCGTTTGTCGCCGCCGCGTCGGCATGGCCCCAGCCGAACCTGCCCATACGCATTCCTTACGCCATCGCGGTGGGCGCGCTGGCCGGGGCGCATGGCATCGCAGAGGACGATGCCGCACTCGCCTATCTGCAGGCCTTCACCGGCAATCTGATCTCCGCCGCGGTGCGCCTGATACCGCTCGGACAGACCGCCGGGTTGCGGGTCCTCGCCGCGCTGGAATCCACCTTGCTGCGCTTGGCCGATGCGACACGCAACGCCACGCTCGACGATGTCGGCGGCTGCGCGTTCCGCTCCGACCTGGCCGCCATACGCCATGAAACCCAATACACGAGGCTGTTCCGCTCATGACCGCGAAATCCCCCCACGGCCCACTGCGTATCGGTATCGGCGGCCCGGTCGGCACCGGCAAGACCGCACTGATGGACGCGCTGTGCAAGCATTTTTCGCCACGCTACGACATTGCCGCCATCACCAACGACATCTACACGAAGGAGGACGCCGAGTTCCTGACCCGTGCCGGTTCGCTGCCGCCCGAGCGCATCATGGGCATCGAAACCGGTGGCTGCCCACACACGGCGATCCGTGAAGACGCGTCCATCAACCTGGCGGGGGTCGCTGAGATGCAGCGGCGGTTCCCGGCACTTGATGTGATCCTGATCGAAAGTGGCGGCGACAATCTGGCGGCAACTTTCAGCCCGGAACTCGCGGACCTGACGATCTACGTGATCGACGTCTCCGCCGGCGATAAGATCCCCCGCAAGGGCGGCCCGGGCATCACACGCAGCGACCTGCTGGTGATCAACAAGATTGACCTGGCTCCGTTCGTCGGCGCGAGCCTGGAGGTGATGGACCGCGATGCGAAGAAGATGCGCGGCGTTCGGCCGTTCGTGTTCGCCAATATCCGCGCCGGCCAAGGGGTGATCGAGATCGCCACCTTCGTGGCGCAGCAGGGTGGACTGGGCTAGCCAATCTGGTGGGGTTCGGGCAACGCCCCAATGCTTGCTTGCCCCACCAGAGCGACAGCCGGCGCTGCGTCCGTCAAACCACCGGGCTGGCACCGCCATCCATGTTGATCGCCGTCCCCGTTGTGAACCCAGCAAGGTCGGAGCACAGGAAGCATGCCATGGCAGCGAACTCCTCGGCCTTGCCGATACGGCCCAGCGGCACATTGGCGCCCATCTTGGCGCGGAAGTCTTCGTAGGATGCGTTGGAGCCTTGCTGCTGGTGACGGCGCACATGCTGGTCGGAGTCGATCAGGCCAACCAGCATGCCGTTCACCAGGATGCCGTGTGGCGCTCCCTCATTGGCCAGCACCTTCATGAAGGCCATGCCGGCGGCGCGTGACACCGCGGTGGGTGCGCCGTTCGCCCGCGGCGCCTTTGCGCCCAGGTTCAGCACGTTGATGATGCGGCCCCATTTACGCTCCTGCATGCCGGGCCAGACCAGCCGGGCCAGCCGGATCGCGCCGAACAGCTTGAGGTCCAGGTCCTCCTGCCAGATCTCGTCGGTGATCTGAGTCGACGGCATGGCGCGCGACGTGCCGGCGTTGTTGATCAGGATGTCCACCTGGCCAAACGTCTTGATAACCGCATCGAAGGTGGTCTGGATATCAGCCGCCTTCGCAACGTCGCAGACGAAGGTGGCGACCTTTCCGCTGGCATTCCTTGACGCGATCGCCTGTGCCTCCTCCAGCACGTCCGGCCGGCGCGCCAGGAGGGCGACATTGGCGCCGGATGCGGCGAATTCGGTGGCCATCGCCAGGCCAAGCCCCTTGCTGGCGCCGGTTATGATGGCGGTGCGGCCGTCGAGACGGACTTCCATGGCGAGATCTCCCCCTAACTGATAGGGGCAGTGTGGGCGACGCGCGCCGCCGCGACAACCGCCCGCCGGCGCAATGCCACCCGTTCTGCCACGCATCACCGCGGCACCTGTCCCTTCGCCTGGTCGGCCGCGCCGATGTCGAGGTCGGCGTCACCCGGGCCGCGCCAGCAGGAACAGCCCGACTGATAACCTTTCTCTAGCAATTTGCGCCTACCCTGACCGTCTGGCCGAGGAATGGCGCATGAGAGTGCCGACCGCGCTACAGCGCTGGCTTCGCATCCGCAGTACCACCGCTGTGTTGGTGCTGAGTGATGTCATGACGCTGTGCCTGATGGCAATCAGCATCGCGGTGCTGCTGACGGCGCGCGATGACGCGACGCGCAAGGCCGACAATGACGCCTTCAATGTCGCCACCGCAGTGGAACAGGACATCGCACGAAACTTCGAACTGTACCGATCTGTCACTGCGCGCGGTGATGCACGGATTGCAAACTCCCGGCGTCATGGCCCTGGATCCCGAGCTTCGTCAACTGATCCTGTTCGACCATTCCACCACAGCTCGGCATTTCGGTTTCATCAACGCAGTCAATGAGCATGGCGAGGTCATCGCAGACTCAGAATCACGCACACCGCGCAGCGGCAACTATGCTGGCCGGGACTACTTCATCGCGCAGCGACACGATGCACGGGACCTCCTGTACATCGGTCGCCCGTTCCTCACCCAGCCTGGTCAGGCCGCGGCGCTGTCGATCAGCCGCCGCATGACCCACCGGGACGGCAGCTTTGCCGGCGTGGTGGTGGGCAGCCTGCGGCTCGCCTATTTCCACGAGTTGTTTGCCGGCTTGTCGGTGGGACCACACGGCACCATCGCGTTGTTGCGCGATGACGGCATGGTCCTTCAGGAGCGACCATCAGCGCCCGCCGAGATCGGACGGATCCTGCCGCAGGATGCCCCGTTCTTTCGGCTGCGCGGCAATGACCGCAGCAGCGTAGCGGAGCGGGTCCGTGAGAGCATCCCGGTCGAGGTGATGGACCCGATCGATCATCGCCAGCGCCGGCTGGTGTTCAAGCAGATCGGCGACCTGCCTCTGGTTGTCGTGGTCGGCTTGGCCAATGAGGACATCTATGCAGCCTGGCGCAGCAAAGCGATATCTCCGCTGTTCATTGTCGGCGCACTTGGCCTGCTCAACCTGCTGCTGCTCGGCCTGCCCTGGGCGGTCGATGGCAAGGCAGCCGGGCAAGTCACCATTCGTCGCGACTCGATCGAATTGGCTCAGGTCGCCGCGCTACGCGCCAGGGCGGTCGAAGAAGCCGAGGCCGCCTGCGCTGTGCGTACCCGCTTCCTGGCAACCATGAGCCACGAAGTCCGGATGCCGCTGAACAGCATGCTGGGGTACGCCGAACTGCTGACGCTGGAAGGCGATTTGGACCCGCAACAAACTCGCCGCGTAGCGGCAATTCGCGAGGCCGGTGAATATCTGCGAGATGTGGTGAACCGCGTGCTGGATTACGCGAAGACCGAGGCCAGGGAGGGTGCCTTGCTGGTGACGCGCACCGACCTGCGCACCTTGGTCGCGCAATGCGGATCCCTGGTTGAGGCGGCGGCGAGGGCAAAGGGGCTGCGGCTGGTCTGCGAGGTTGCGGACGAACTTCCCCAGGACATCGCCACCGATGCCACGCGGCTTCGGGTCATCCTCGGCAATCTACTGGCCAATGCCGTCAAATACACCGCCCAAGGGACGGTCACGCTCTACGTGACGGCCGGCGTCGATGGCATCCGGTTCGCGGTGGCCGATAGCGGGATTGGCGTGCCGGCGGATCAGCGCGACCGATTGTTCCGCGCGTTCGACCGGCTGGGTGCCGAGGCCATGGGCATCGAAGGCTCCGAACTCGGCCTGGCCACCGCCGCACAACTGGTGGCCGGCCTGAGCGGCCGGATCGGTTATGAGGAGAATCCCAGCGGCGGCAGTATTTTTTGGGTGGAGCTTCCGCCGTCCGCCGCCCAGCCACTGCAACCGCCAACGACGACGCCCGCGCCCACGCCGATCGACACGCCGCTCAACCTTCTGGTGGTGGACGATTCCGACACCAGCCGCGACATTGCGGCGAGCATGTTGCGCTTGGCAGGACATCGAGTGACCGAGGCAAGTTCCGGAATGCAAGCCTTGCGACAGATCCGCGAGGCGCAGTTCGACGTTGTGCTGATGGACCTGCGTATGGCCCAGATGGATGGGCTGGAGACATGCCGCCGGCTGCGGGATTTGCCTGACCGCCGCGGGCGCACACCGGTGGTTGCCGTCACGGCGCAGGTGCTGGACGGACACTGGGAGTCATGGCGCGAGGCAGGCATCAATGCCTATGTCCCGAAGCCCTATGACCGCGCCACGCTGCTTGCTGCGATCATGCGGGCGGTGCGGGCGAACGGATCCTCCGACCGATCCGCCGAACCCGCATCCCCTGACCTCACCGACGATGCGCCGCTGCTGCATCTGGAGACACTGATGCAGGTGCGGGCATCCATTGGCGGAGACAATGCTGATCGCCATCTGGATGCGCTGGCCGAGGAACTCGCGGCCCTGCTCGCCATGCTGCGCGATCCCGCCGCAACAGCAAGCATCGACGACCTGCGAGAGCAGACCCATCGCATTGCCGGGGACGCCGGTCAGTTGGGATTGCCACCGCTGTCCAAGGCCGCGCGCGCTTTGCTGCAGGCGCTAGATTGCGGCGACGAAATGAACACGAGCTGCCGCGAGGCGTTGATCCGGATCGCTGCGGCGACCAGCGACATGCTGTCTCAGCGGCGCCACGGATCGCGAAAGGGTCCGGCCTTTTCGACCATTCCACTGTAGCGCCGCTGATCCGCGGCCGCCTCGATCCGCCGACGTGCATTCAGCAGGTCGCGGCTTTGGGTCAGGCCGGGCTGGGTCGGGTCCGCCTCATGCGCGGTGGGCACCAGCGGTACCACGCTTTCCAGCAATTGATCCGGCGTGAATGGCTTGGCGACGACCATCGTTACACCTGCGCGCACTGCATCCCGACGCGCCTTGGGGTCATCATAGGCCGTCAGCAGGACGATCGGGATTTTTTCATAATGCGTCAGCTGGCGAATTTCGCGACAGGCCTCGATGCCGTCCAGCCGGGGCATGCGGTAATCCAGCAGAACCAGCTTCGCTTGCATGCCGCGCGCCGTTTCCACCGCCTCCAGCCCATTCTTGACCAGGTAGACGTTGCCGAACCGCGGCTCCAGATGCGAGCGGACGATCTCCCGCACCAGCGCACTGTCGTCCGCGACGATCACACCGTGCTCGACCGCCTGCATCGTGGTCACCTCTTGTGCCATCGGAAGCCGGTGCCATTGTGACCGGCTCAGGATAATGAAGGATGAAGGCGGTGGGGGTTGCCTCGCGGCCCCGCAAGCACCCGGCGGATCAATACTCAGTCCGGCGTGGGAGCAGCATGACCCCGTGTCCTGGCCGGCCCGACCCACAGGCATCCTGCTTGGCCTGTCCGATCAACCGCCGGCGTGGCAGGCCGGCGAATTCGGCAAGCGCCAGTTCCGAGGCCTCTGCCCACGCCAGCACGACTTGCGCATCCCCCAGGAATACCCGCCCCGCTTCGCTCAGCGTGATGCCGCGGGCGATCCTATGGAACAGCTGGATGCTGTGCTGCGCCTCCAGTGCGGCGATCGCGGCACTGGAGGCGGATTGCGTGGGGTTGAGAGCACGCGGTGCCTGCGTCATGTGTTGACGTTCGGTGACGGCGACAAAGATTCAAATTTGTTCCAGGATCAGGGCACCGCCCTCAACACCATCGGGCGAGTTTCACGCGGGAATGCGCACTCAACGGGCCATCGTGGAAAGTTCGCTCTTCGCAGTGGCGGAGCGACCGGGCCAAGCGGGAACCCCTGCGACTTTGATCAGCCCCGCACCCGCGCACACTCCGTTACACAACGCCTTATCGTCGCAGCAATCCTGCCGTCAACGCGCCGCGCCGGCCCGCCACATACGCATCCGTCGCAAACCCAAGGAGCACAGGATGCGCCATTTTCTGATCGCCGCGGGCCTCGGTCTCAGCCTGCTTACCGCCGGAGGAATTGCCAGTTCGGCGTCAGCGAGGCCGGTGGAGACTCACGCCCGCGTGGACCACAGGGTGATCACACCCAGGAACCACGACTACCGGCCGGCCCATTACGAGCGGGAGCGGCATGGCCAGCATCGCCCGCTTCCCCGCTGGCACCACTACTCCCATCATGACTCCCATGGCATCTACGGCCGTCGCTAGCGGTGTGATACCGACAGATGGAGCCTGACGTTCAAGCGTGTCACGTCGGCGCGGACGCAGGCCCCATGTCGGGTAAAATAGCCGCTGGCCGGCCGCACCGCGTGGTGGCGGGCGCAGGACCCACCATCCTCCGCCTTGCCGCACGCAGCCGAGGACGTTGTGGGCGGCGGGCCTTCGTCCGCCACGACGGGTTACAAATTCGCCGGATCGATCCGTATACATCACACCACGAGTCCCTGGCGCTGGTCCGGCTGGTCTTGTTGAGGATACGGCAACCGCACTGGTGCCTCATCACCATCACCAGTCACACACCTGGTGACGGCAGCCTGTCGCTAGCGCGTCAACCTGTCCGGTTTTGGTAGCGCGTGATCTGTCCGCTTCGTTCCTGCTCTGTGCCGGGGCATGCCCCGGCACAGAGCAGCCGCACTGGAAGCGTGTCATGCGGCCATATGCTCCTGTTGGAAAAGGCGCCCCTCGGCGTCGTAATCCGCCAGCCGGTGCGGCCCCCACAACACCGCCAGCCGCCCATCCGGATATTCGTGCACGCGCACGGTGGCTCTGACGAAGTGCGGCCGCAGCCGCGACGGCGGCAGTTGCAGGGTGAGGCGGCGCCACTTCACCGTGTTGTCATGACCCACTCGGCGGTCCTCCTGGATGCACAGAATCTCCCGCCAGGCACCGTTCGGATCCACCACGAAGGCCGATCCCGCCTGCTCGGCCGGCACCGCAAAGCGCGCGTTGTGCTCGGCGACGTAGACCTCCCGCAGCCATCGGTTCGCCGCCTCCGGTGTGCTGATCCCGGCCAGCGCCAGCTCCTTCGGCAGCCGGTCCTGCAACGTGCCGAACAGGCGCTCCGACCGCCCGCGGGCCTGCGGCGAGTAGGCCGCAATGTGCTCGATGCCGAGCTGCTTCAGCGCCCGGCCGAACTGTGTCAGCACTGTCTTCGAGACACGACCGCCGGCCTCGGGCGTCTCGAAGTAGTGGCTGCCACGGTCGGTGTAGAGCGAGCAGAACAGGCCGTGCCGTTCAATCACCTCCCGTACGCCACGCAGGCTTGAGGCGGTGCCCTCCTGCTCCACCAGGAACAGCGAGTAGACCGCACTCGTCGCGTCATCCATCGTCGCCACCAGGTCGTATTTGCGTTCGTCGCCAGGCAGCCAGGCATGGGTCGACGCATCCTGATGCAGCATCATGCCCACCAACGGCCGGCGCGGCCGCTTCTTGCGATGCGCCGAGCGCGACCGCGCCGGGGTCACCAGCCCGGCCCGTTGCAGGTGCAGCTTGGTCACCGTGTAGCCCAGCGTGTAGTTGTGCCGCTTGCCCAACTGCTCATGGAAATGCTTCACCGTGAAGCCGCGGTAGAGATCGCGATACAGGCCCAGCATCCGCTCGATCTCCGCCTTCGGCGCCTGCCGCAGCGAGGGGCGGAGGCGACGGTCGCTCAATCCCGCAACTCCTTCTTCCCGGTAGCGGTCGCGCCAGCGGCGGAACGTCCGCTCGCTGACCCCGAGCAACTCCGCCGCCTCCAGCTGGCTCAGCTCAGACCGTTCGGTCCGACCCAGCACGTCCTGAAAACGCATCCGACGAACCCCCTCGTGAATGCGTGCCCGATCCATCGCCGCCCCCCGTTCCAGCGAGCCAGTGGACCGGACACCTCACGAGCTACAAACACCGGACAGATCGCCAGCTAGCCACACCTGGTGACGGCAGCCTTGTGACCGCAGGCCGTGCTGCCGCAGACTACTCGCCCGGGACGTCGAGCACGGCGTCTTGCATCCCAGTTCTGGCGCCGGCGCATAAGCCAGAGCGGCCATTCAGATGCTGTCGGAAGCGGGCTACTCTTCGCCGAACCTCCGGTGAGGCAGGGAGCAAGAGTATGAGAATCGCGATCAGAGATGCCGGCCAGCGCGGGCGCGGCGTGTTCGCGCTCCGGCCGTTCGCGCCTGACGATCTGATCGAAACCTGCGCGGTGCTAGTACTTCACGCGCAGGATTTGAAACTGATCGATGGCACGTCCCTGTTCGCCTATTACTTTGGCTGGCTGGATGGTGGTGCCATCGCGACGGGTTGCGGCAGCTTTTACAACCATGCCGATGAACCCAATGCCCGTTACGAAAAGGACTATGAGCGGCAAACGATGACGTTCGTCGCTGTGCGCCCGATCGCACCGGATCAGGAAATCACCATCCGGTACAACACGGGCGGCGCCGACACGAAGTTGTGGTTCGAGCCTCAGTAAACGTCTACTGCGTGCGACTGGCGGGCGCGGGCATCAGCACGTACCGCATGTGCCGAGAGGCCGGCACGACCGTTTGGCAGATTCCCGTCAGATCATAGCGAACCGCTGGCCGCGACGCTGTCCCGACTGAAATGGAATTGAGTATCCAAGCCCCATCGACGGGGTGGCTCACCTCCCGCAAGCCGCAACGCGGCGCATTCACTGCCCCATCGCGGCGCCTACATCGCAACATAAGCGGTCGTTCGAGCGGATTTGATCCAATTCAATCAGCCTGTCCGCGGCATGGCTGCGTCGTCATGACGAAAATCCGGTTCGCCGACGTGCGAGGGAGCCGGTATGTTATACGCCATGGTGGACGTCGCGCGATTGAGCATCCGGGAAGCAAGCTGTTTGCACGATCTGCTACCGTGTAATCGGCTAATCCTGAGGATGGTCGGCATCTGCCTTGTCACCAGCCACAGCCGGCACGACCCCGAATGTCGCAGCAGCATCCGCCATACCACTGAGACCCGCTCCACGACGTCAGGCACACGTCGCGTATTGGTCGGTGCAGGACACGCCCAGGTCGTCACGCTTCCGGCGATCGCCAGAACGTGCGCTCGCCGACACGCGTTTGCCGATACGGCAGCAGCCTCATGACGCAATATCTGGCGCAGCGACTGCTTCAACTCGTGTTCGTGATGATCGGCGTGAGCCTCGTGGTGTTCGTCGCCATGCATCTGCTGCCAGGTGACGTAGCGCAACTCCTGCTCGGCGATCATGCCACGACGCAGGCGCTCGCCCGGCTACGCCAGCAGCTCGGCATCGATCAGCCGATCTGGATTCAATACATCCGCTTCCTCGGCAACGCATTGCGCGGAGACCTCGGCACTTCGCTGCAGACCAACCATGCCGCACTCGACGATGTACTCGTCGCATTCCCCATCACCTTGCAACTCACCCTCGCTTCACTGGCCATCGCCAGCGTGCTCGGCGTGCCGCTGGGCGTGCTGACCGCGATCCGCCACGGCACGCGATTCGACGCCGCGGTGATGGCGGTCACGCTGTTCGGCGTGTCGATGCCGATCTTCTGGCTGGGGCTCATGCTGCTGATCCTCTTCGCCGCCGTGCTCGGCTGGGTTCCGGTCGGTGGGCTGATGCCCATCGGCATGGAACCGCCCCGCGTCACCGGCATGAGCGTGATCGACAGCCTGCTCGCCGGCAATCCCGCGATGGTCTGGGCCGCGCTGCATCACCTGATCCTGCCGGCCTGCACGCTCGCCACCGTGCCACTGGCGCTGATCACCCGCATCACCCGTGCCGAGGTGATGACGGCGGCCAATTTCGACCACGTCCGCACCGCCTATGCCAAGGGCCTCGCCGGCCACCGCGTCATCCTGCGCCACATCCTGCGCAACGCGGCGATCCCCATCGTCACCGTCATCGGCCTGCAACTCGGCCTGCTGCTGTCCGGTGCGGTGCTGACCGAAACGATCTTCTCGCTGCCCGGGCTGGGCCGGCTGATGGTCGATTCCATCCTGTCGCGCGACTATCCGGTGGTGCAGGCGGGCGCCTTGTTCATCGCCGCGCTGTTCGTACTGGTCAATCTGATAGTCGATCTCAGCTACACGCTGCTCGACCCACGGATCACCCGCCCATGAGCGGTACCACCGGCGTTGCCGTCGTTACGACGCCATCGGAAAGCGCGCTGTGGCGGGCGTTCGGGCGCACCGGCGCGCGGATCGGCCTGGCGATCGCCGTGCTGTTGCTGGTGATGACCGTCGCCGCGCCCTGGATCGCGCCGTACGACCCGTACGATCAGGACCTGTCCAGCGCGCTGTCGGCGCCCTCGATGGAGCATCTGTTCGGTGCCGACCAGTACGGGCGCGACGTGCTCAGCCGGGTGATCTACGGCACCCGCACCGCTCTGATCGCCATCGTCATGGCCGGCGGCCTCGCCCCGACCACCGGCAGCGCGCTCGGTCTGATCGCAGGTTTCCTGGGCGGACGAGTGGATACGGCCATCATGCGGCTGGTGGATGTGCTGCTGGCGTTTCCTTACTTGCTGTTGGCCTTGATTATTGTCGCGGCATTGGGGCCAAGCCTGACGAATTGTATCATTGCGATCGGGATTATTTATACGCCGCAATATGCCCGGCTGATGCGCGGCCAGGTGCTGGCGGTGCAGAACGCGGATTTCGTCTGGGCCGCTCGCTCGGTGGGGGCGACACCCGGACGCGTCATGCTGCGCCATGTGCTGCCCAACAGCTTCTCGCCGGTCCTGGTCATGGCCACATTGCAGGCGGGATCGGTGGTGGTGGAAACCGCCGGCCTGTCCTTCCTGGGGCTTGGCGCGCAGCCGCCATCCCCCGACTGGGGCGCGCTGCTCGCCGACGGCCACAGCTACTTCCTCAGCGCCTGGTGGATCGCAACCTTTCCCGGACTGGCGATCTTCCTGGTCGTGCTCGGCTTCAACCTGATCGGCGACGCGTTGCGAGACCAGCTCGACCCGCGCCGCCGTACCCGGTAGCGGCTATTTCTGCAGCGACACCTGGTCCATGTCGAAGAACATCTGCGTCGGATTCAGCCGGAATCCCTTGACCGTCTTGCGCGTCGCCCGCACCTGCAGCGTGGAGTTGACGAACACCCACGGCGCATCGTCCAGGATCATCTTCTGCACCTTGCTGTACATCTGAATGCGCTTGGCATGGTCCACTTCCGCGGCCGCCTGCTGCATCAGCTTGTCCACCTCCGGGTTCTTGTAATGCGCGGTGTCGTTCACCGGCATGCCGTAGGAGCCCCACAACTCACCCACGAAATTGTCGGGGTCGCCGTTATCACCGCTCCAGCCGGTCAGAAACAGGCCGTGGTAATTGCCGGACCGCACCGTCGCCAGGAACGCCCCCATGTCTGTTGATTTCCGCTGAGATGTGACCCGGGTTTTCCACCGAGAACTGACCCGCCTTGTGCGTGTGTTTCTCGGCTAGAGAACGGGTCAGGTCATGGCTTTTTCCTCTCGGCTTTGGTGGTTGCGGCACTGGCCTTGAACCGGAAGCTGTCGTTGCCGGTTTCGAGGATATGGCAGTGATGGGTGAGGCGATCGAGCAAGGCGGTTGTCATCTTGGCGTCACCGAACACCCCGGCCCACTCGCTGAAGCTCAGATTGGTGGTGATGACGGCGCTGGTGCGCTCGTAGAGCTTGCTGAGCAGGTGGAACAGCAAGGCACCGCCGGAGGCGCTGAACGGCAGATATCCGAGTTCGTCCAGGATCACGAGGTCTAACCGGACCAGCCGCTCGGCAATCTGGCCTGCTTTGCCCTGGGCCTTCTCCTGTTCCAGCGCATTGACAAGTTCGACGGTGGAGAAGAACCGGACCTTCTTGCGGTGATGCTCGACGGCTTGGACACCGAGCGCCGTGGCGACATGGGTCTTGCCTGTCCCTGGGCCGCCGATGAGGACAACGTTGTAGGCGCCGTCCATGAACTCACAGCGATGAAGCTGCCGGACCAGTGCCTCGTTGATCTCGCTGGCGACGAAGTTGAACCCGGCGAGGTCCTTGTAGGTCGGGAACCGGGCGGCCTTGAGCTGGTAGGCGATGGAGCGGACTTCGCGCTCGGCGGTTTCGGCCTTCAGCAATTGGGACAGGATGGGCACCGTGGCGTCGAAGGCCGGCGCCCCCTGCTCCATCAGCTCGCCGACGGCCTGCGCCATCCCGAACATCTTCAGGCCACGCAGCATGATCACGATAGCGGCGCTGGCGGGATCATGCCGCATCATGCGCCTCCCGCTTGTCGGGCCCGCTCCGAAGCGCGTCATAGCGTTCGACGTCGGCCTTTGGTTCCCGGCTCAGGGTCAAAGCCTGGGGTGCGTTGACGGCAGCAGCCGTTGTCTTGCCGTCGACCAGCCTGTGCAGAATATTCAGGATATGGGTCTTGGTCGGCAGCCCACCTTCCAAAGCCAACTCGACGGCGCACAGCACGGCCTCCTCGTCATGCTGGAGAACCAGGGCCAGAATTTCCACCATTTCCCGGTCGCCGCCAGGCCGCTTGAGCAGACTGCCCTGCAGACGCTTGAAAGCCTCGGGCAAGTCGGCGAACGGCGCGCCGTTGCGCAGAGCGCCCGGCTTGCGCTGGATCACCGCCAGATAGTGGCGCCAGTCGTACACCGTCCGTCCCGGCAGATGATGCGACCGCTCGATGATCCGCGGATGCTCGCAGAGGATCAGCCCCTCCGCCGCCACGACGATCCGTTGCGGATAGATCCGCACGCTGACCGGCCGGTTGGCGAAGGAGGCGGGCACGCTGTAGCGGTTGCGTTCCAGGTGAACCAGACAGGTCGGCGACACGCGCTTGGTGTGCTCGACGAAGCCGTCGAAGGCAGGCGGCAACGCCATCAGGCTGGGTTTTTCGCTTGCCCATACCTCAGCAATGGTTCCGGGCAAGGTGCCATGGGGGACTTGTCCCCAGAGATCGACGCAGCGCCGTTCCAACCACGCGTTCAGGGCCTCGAGATCGGCAAAGCATGGCATGGGCTGCCAGAGCCGATGGCGCGCGTCCTGGACATTCTTCTCAACCTGTCCCTTTTCCCAGCCGGCTGCTGGATTGCAGAAGTCAGGATCGAACAGGTAGTGGCTGGCCATGGCCAGGAAGCGGGCATTGACCTGGCGCTCTTTGCCGCGACCAACCCGGTCCACCGCCGTCCGCATGTTGTCGTAGATCCCGCGCTGCGGCACGCCGCCCAGAACCCGGAACCCATGGTAATGGGCGTCGAACAGCATCTCGTGCGTCTGGAGCGGATACGCCCGGACGAGGAAGGCGCGGCTGTACGACAGCTTGACGTGCGCAACCTGCAGCTTGGTCCGCTCACCGCCCAGGACCGCCCAGTCCTCGCTCCAGTCGAACTGGAAAGCTTCCCCGCTCGGAAAGACCAGCGGAACGAACGTGCCTCGCCCACTGCTCTGCTGCTCCCGCTGCCGGTCAGCCTTCCAGGCCCGGACGAACGCCGCCACCCGGTTGTAGGACCCCTCGTATCCCAGCACCACCAGATCGGCGTGAAGCTGTTTGACCGTTCGTCTCTGCTTGCGGGATTTGCCGGCTTCCGCCTTCAGCCAGAGCGACAGCTTGTCCGCATAGCGGGCCAGCTTGCTCGGCCGATCAGGAACTCTGAACTTCGGTTCCACCGCGCCCGATCGGAGGTATCTGCGGATCGTGTTCCGCGACAGTCCGGTGCGCCTCGATATCCCCCGGATCGAGATCCCCTCCCGGAACGCCCAGCGTCGGATGACGCCCAACAATGCCATGTCGATCACTCCATGCACCCCCGCTGATGCCAGCCGGGGCAGGTTCGAACATGGGTCAATTCTCAGTGGAAAATTCCGGCCAACCCGGGTCAGTTCTCAATGGAACTCAACACCATGTCGTTCTTGCGGATATCGGCCTCGATGCCGATCTTGCGCAGATAGCCTTGCAACGCCACCGCCAGGTCGGCACCCGCCGGGTTGTAGCCACGCGGCGTGTTGTAGGTCAGCAGCTCCATCTTCAGCCCCGGCTTCACACCCGCTGCCGCCAGCAGTTGCTTCGCCTTCGCCACATCATACGGATAGCCCTTCAGCGACTTGTCGAACCCCCATTGCGCTTCCGGCAGCGGCGAGGTCATCGTCACCGCCAGCCCGCCATACAGCGCCTTGTTGATCGCCGCCTTGTCCACCGCTTAGTTCAGCGCCTGCCGCACCCGCTTGTCGTTGAATGGCGGCGTGTCGTTGGGCATCGCCATGCCGTTCACCGCGAGCCCCGGCTGGGTGATCAGCACGATGTTGGAATCCTTGCGCAGCGCCGGGATCACCTGGGTCGCCACGTCACCCATGATCTGGGTTTCGCCACGCTGCAACGCCAGCAAGGCGGCCTGCGCATCGGGAATAACCTTGAACACGATATGGTCGAGCTTCGGCTTGCCCTTCCAGTACGACGGATTGGCGTCCAGCACGACCTGGTCGCGCGACTTCCACTCCCGGAAGATGAACGGCCCGGTGCCGACCGGATGATTGCGGAAGTCCTTGCCGTATTTCGCTGCGGCCTCGTAACTGACAACCCCGTTCCACACCATCGCCAGGCTGTTGAGGAACGCCGCCGACGGCTCCTTCAACTTGAACTGCACAGTGTTCTCGTCGATCGCGCTGTACGAGGTGACAGAGCCGAAGGTGAAGTCCTCATACCCCTCGACCGGGCCGGTCTTGTAGATCGTGTTCGGATCGTCCTTCTTGAGCTGGCGATCTAGCGTCTTGACGTACTCGGCCGCATTGAACTTGGTGCCGTCGTGGAAGGTGACGCCGCTGCGCAGATGGAAGGTGTAGGTCAGCCCGTCGGGGGAGATGTCCCAGCTCTTGGCGAGGCCGGGTTCCACTTCGGTAGTACCGGGCTTGTAGCGCACCAGACTGTCGAACACGGTTGCCATCACGAAGCCGGAGGTATTGTTGGCGACTGCTTCCGGGTCGAAGCCGGTCGGGTCTGCGGCAATGCTGATCACCAACGTCGATTCGGCCCACGCCGCCACGGGGGGAGCCAGCAGGGGCAAGGTGATGGCCGCCAATCCCCACACGCCCCGCAGGCGCGTCGACAAGCTGATCCCCATTGTCATTCCTTTCCCGCCGGCTGAAGGGAAAGCATAGCACCCGGCCCCGGCGGCCAGGCAATCGTCGTGTGAACGCTGAACGTGGTCACGATGCGACGATCTTGGCGACATCCCGACGATGGCACGACTGGGCCCAGGCTGGTCGTCAACGTGCGTTTCATCGGCGGCTCAGTGCAGCACTGCGATCACCACCGTAACCAGTCCGAGAATGAGATTCACCCCGATCAGCTTACGAATGCTGTCGATCGAGGAGGCCATGCGAGCTCGGTCGGTGGTGCGGCGGAAGCGTGCGTAGGGGCCGAACACGATGGCCAGGAAGACGACCGCCATCAGCAGGCCGATCCCCATCATGGCGTGCACGTTCCAGTCGACATCCTGCATGCCGCCATAGAAGCCGAACAGCATGGCGAAGCCGGACAGCAGGCTCAGCGGCATCACATGCCAGACCACCAGGAAGAAGCGTCGGAACACCTGGGTGTGGAGCAGCATGCGTTGCGGCGGATCGATCGCACTCAGACTGGGTCGCAGCACGACGTAGGCGAAGAACATTCCCCCCACCCACAGCACCGCACAGATCAGATGCAGGGCCAGGATCCAGGGCCAGAGTGTCGTCATCGAGTGATCTCCATCAATTCATCCAGCAGCGCCCGCAGCTCCGCCGCCGCAGTGGAACGCGGCGCGGCCTCGGTCACACCGAGGCCTTCGGCGAAGGCCGTGGCGAACCCTGTGCGGTTCCCGATCGCCGAGCGCAAGGTGGGCAGGCTGCGGGTTGCCAGGTCGGCCGCCACCACCTCCCTCAGCCGAGAGGCCGCCGGCACGCGATTCATCACGATGCGTGCGGTGCGGCGCTCGCTTGCCGCCAGTGCGAGGGTCCCTTCGGCGGCCCAGACGTCTGGCGGACTGGGCTGCACCGGTATCAGCACCAGGTCGGCACCACGCACCGCCAGCTTGGCATCGGTGTCGATCTGCGGCGGCGAGTCCACCAGCACCACGTCATGGGTCCGCATCAGCCGCTCCAGTTCCGCGGCCAGCCGCCAGCCGGAGACATCGGAGAAGGTGAGGGACGCGGCTTCCTCCAGCCGGGCGCGACGCAGCGCATGCCATCGCGTGAGGCTCTTCTGCGGATCGACGTCCAGCAAGGCGACCCGGCGCGTCGAAGCCAGTGCAGCCGCCAGGTTCGCCGCGAGCGTCGTCTTGCCGGTGCCGCCCTTCTGCTGGGCGACCGTGATCACCAACGCCATGCTGCCGCTCCGCCCGATTCGCGGCACAGAGGACCAGAACCGGAGGTCGCCGTCACGCGCGACCTGTCATCCGGCGGGGGCGGGCGAGGTTTATACGCGGGATGTGATGCGGGCTGCACGCTTCTCGCGAGGCAGTGCACCTTCCGCGTGGCCGTGCACCTTCCGCCGCCCCTCCCGCGTCTTGGCCGCGCCCCGACCGGCCCATCTGCCCGCAAAAGAGCATGCCGCGTGCTGCGCGACCTGCGCGTTCCGGTGTGGATGGCGGGGCCAGGGCCGGCCAAGACGAAAAATCACGCCCGCTATGGCGAAGCTCGTAACGGCCAGGACGAACAGCGGACCTCGCCATGCCACAAATCCGGACATGCCCACCAAGCGGGTTTCACCCACCGGAAAGCCGTGGCCTACACTGGCAGCGTCACCGTCGCCTTGGCCCCGCCCATCGGACGGTTCGCCAGTGTCACATCGCCGCCATGAGCCCGCAGTATATTGCGGGTGATCGGCAGGCCGAGCCCGACCCCGCCGGTCTCGCGCGACCGGCTGGCCTCGACACGATGGAACGGCTCGAATACCCGGTCAAGCTCGCCCGGGGGTATGCCTGGCCCGTCATCCTCGACCTCGATCGTCAGCATGGTGGGTGTGGCCCCAATCGATGCCGGCGGCCCCAGGCGCACAAGGGCGGACCCGCCATAGGACACCGCATTGGCAACCAGATTGGTCAGCGCCCGCTTCAGCGACAATGGACGGGCACGCACAGTCAGATGGGACGGGCCTTCATAGGTCAGCTTGTCCGCGACCTCCGGCCGGGCGTCGCTCGCTTCGTCCAGCACGGTGCGCAGCAGTTCCGCCAGGTCCAGCGGAGATACCGGCTCTGCACTGGCCGCGTCGCGACCGAAGGCCAGAGTCGCGGAGACCATGGCCTCCAGCTCCTCCAAATCGGCCAGCATCTTGCGCTGCTGCTCCTCGTCTTCGATGAATTCGGCCCGCAGTTTCAGCCGTGTTATCGGCGTGCGCAGGTCGTGGCCGATCGCGGTCAGGAGCTCGGTGCGGTCCTGCACGAAGCGGCGGATGCGCGCGGCCATGGTGTTGAACGCCGCCGCAGCGGTGGCGACCTCAGTCGGCCCATCCTCCGGCAACGGGGGCGCGTTCACGTCCCGTCCCAGCGCCTCGGCAGCGGCGGCCAGTGTTCGCACCGGCGCGGTCAGGCGGCGCACCGCCCATAGCGTCAGGCCCGCCGCGGCCACCGTCATCAATACGAACGCCACCAGAAATGCCGGCGAATGCCACGGGCTGAGGCTCGGCGCCGGCAGGGTGACGTTCAGCCATTCTCCGTCGGGCATGCGCAGCCCCACGACGGTGCGCGGCCATCCCGGACCGCCCAGCATGTGGAACTCCCGCGGCCGCAGCGACGGCGGCAACGGCACCAGGCTCATGCTGACCCGCAGCACGCGCTGCGCGATGAAAGGCAACTCCGGCATGCTCGCCACCGGCGGGGTCGGACTCAGTTCGGCCGACACACCGGGTGGGTGGTGGATTTCGTCGAGCACCGAGTTCCGCTGCGCGGGATCGGTCATGACGATGGTGCGATACAGGCCCATCACCCGCACCGCGACATCCCGTGCCGCGGCCAGCCGCTGCAGATCAAGCCGGTCGAAGGCGTGGATGGTCAGGCCGGCGATTTGCACCACGATCAATCCCGCCAGCAGGACCGTCGCGGTTCGGGCCGCCAGGCTGCGCGGCCAAAATCGCAATGTCACAGCCGCTCCACCGTCGCGGCGAGCACGTAGCCGCCGCCGCGCACCGTCTTGATCAACTGCGCGTTACGCCCGTCATCCTCCAGCTTGCGGCGCAGGCGGGAGATGGCGACGTCGATCGCCCGATCGAAGGGACCGGCCTGGCGGCCGCGCAGCAGGTCCAGCAGCATATCACGTGTCAGCACGCGGTTCGGTCGCTCCACCAGGGCCAGCAGCAGGTCGTACTCGCCGCCGGTCAAGGCCACCTCGGCACCCTCCGGGTTGAGCAGGCGTCGGCGGGCCGGTTCCAGCGTCCAACTGGCGAAGCGCATCGCTCGCGCCCCGGCTTCCCCGCGCGGCGTCGGTGAATCGCCGGCGCGTCGCAGCACCGCGCGGATGCGCGCCAGCAGTTCCCGCGGGTTGAACGGCTTCGGGACATAATCGTCCGCCCCCAGCTCCAGCCCAATAATCCGATCGGTCTCCTCACCCATGGCGGTGAGCATCACGATCGGCACGTTGGAGGCGCTGCGCAGCCAGCGGGCCAGGTCGAGACCGGACTCGCCCGGCAGCATCAGGTCCAGCACGATCAGCTGGTAGTGCCCGTTGGTCCAGGCGCGGCGCGCCTCGCGCGCATCCCGTACCGTGGTGACGCGCAGGCTGTGCTTCTCAAGGAACCGCCCCAACAGGTCACGGATTTCCCGGTCGTCATCCACTACCATGATGTGAGGAGGCTGCTCCATGGCCAAAACATAGGCGCGATCCGATCGTTGCGGCAGGGCGCGTTGCAATCCGTTGCACTTCGTCGCGCCACAGCTGCCGTTCCGCAACGTCGGGCTCCCATGTTGGCTGTGTTCGCAACCCTGGGAGAAGACGATGCGAAAGATGATCCTGGCAACCGTGACCGCCCTGTCGATCGGCGGCATGACCACCGGCGCGTTGATCGCCCACGCGCAGCCGGCGCCGCCGCCACCGGGCCCGCAAGGTGCCGAGTTCGACGGGCCGCCCGGCCATCACCCGCATTGGGGTGGCTGGATGCACCACCATCGGGAAGGTCGCGGGCCCGGCCCCGGCGAATTCCGCAAGTTCGCCCTGGTCTATCCGCATAAAGACCGGCAGCTCACGCCGCCGGACGTGCAGAAGATCGCCGAAGGGTTCCTGTTGTGGAACGGCAATCACGACTGGAAGGTGGTGGATGTCGGCGCAACCACGGACGGACCGATTGGCTTTTCGCTGGCCACGAAGGACGGATCGGTGATCGCTCACTTCACGATGGACCCGCACACCGGGAAGATCGCGCGCGTCGACTGACGGGCAGGGCGTACCGGCCGGGGACGAGCGCCCCGGCTGGTACGTCAGCGCTCGCTCGCCAACTGGGCCTTGCTGCGTCCCACGACCCAGTCGAACAGATCAGCGAAATGCCGTTCCCGGCCGGTATCGATCTCCACCGTCGCCGTCATGCCCGCGCGCAACACGCGTTCCCCATCATACGGCAGCAGCCGGATCCGCACCGGCAGCCGCTGCACCACCTTCACCCAGTTCCCCGAGGCGTTCTGCGGTGGCAGGATGGCGAATTCCGAGCCGGCCGCGGGGCTGATGCTCTCGACCTCGCCGTCCCAGCTCTCATCCGGATAGGCGTCGAGCACGATCTTGGCCGGCTGACCGACCTGCACATGGGTCAGCGTGGTTTCCTTGAGATTCGCCTCCACCCAAGGGTGGTGATCGGCCACCACGACGAAAAGCGGCGTCATCGCCTTCACCTGCTCGCCCGGCTGCAGCTTCACGTTCACCGCCACGCCGGAGACCGGAGCGAAGATGGTGGTATGTGCGAGGTCAAGGGCCGCGCGATCGCGATCCGCCTGCTTCTCGCGCACCAGCGGATGCGTATCGGTCGGAATATCGGGATCGCCGTTCAGCGCGGTCAGCGTTCGCTCCAATCGACGGCGAACCACCGTCAGCCGGTCGCGCGCCACCGCAGCGTCATTCTGCGCCTCTTCCAGCTTGGAGGCTGATACCACGCCGCGTGTCGCCAGCTCCTGCTGGCGTTGCAGTTGACGCGCCAGATAGGCAGCCTGGTTCTCGACTTCGCCCAGTTCGCTGCGTGTCTCCCGCCAGGTGGCGCGCGCCGCTTCCACCTGGTTGCGTGCAACATCGAGCTCCGCCTCGGCCCGGGCGAGCGCGATCCGATACGGTTCCTGATCCAGGCGGACCAGCGCATCGCCGATCGTGACCGATTCATGGTCACGCACCGCGACCTCGATCACCCGCCCGGACACTTCCGGCGCGATCTGGGCGATGTCGGCTTTCACATAGGCATTGTCGGTACTGACCAGCCGGCCGCCTTGCTGCCAGACCGCCAGTCCGCCCGCGATTGTCAGCAGCGGCAGGCCGAGCAGAAGCAGCAGTCGCAGCAGACGCACACGGCCGGGGCTCATTGCTTTGGCTCAGGACTGGCGGCTGACGCCGGCACGGCAAATCTCGCATGAGATGCTAACATCGCTTACGATAGCGGAGCATATCTTCGGTCAGGCGGCCAGCCCCCGTATGTCGGACAGTGAAACCGCGCTCTCGCTTTCCGTTACGCGTCGCGTCCTGATCCTGCTCGCCGTCGTGCTGGCGTCGACACTGTATTCCACCACCTTGCTGATCGCCTCCACGCTGCTGCCGCAGATGCAAGGCGCGATGGCGGCGACGCCCGACGAGATCGCCTGGGCGATGACGTTCAACATCCTGGCCACCGCCGTGGTGACGCCAATGACCGGCTGGCTGGTAGCGCGGTTCGGTCGCCGCAGGGTGATGCTGGGCTCGATGCTTGGCTTTTCGATTGCCACCTATATGTGCGGCTCCGCCAACTCGCTGCTGGGCCTGGTGTTCTGGCGCATCGTGCAAGGCGGCGCCGGCGCGCCGGTGGTGCCCCTGTCGAATGCCATCCTGCTGGACAGTTTTCCACGCAAACAGGCCGGACTCGTCACCTCCATCTTCGGCATGGCCGTGGTGATCGGCCCGGTGATCGGCCCCACGCTCGGCGGCTTCCTCGCCGAGAGCCACAGTTGGCGATGGGCGTTCTACATGCTGGTGCCGGTGGGCGCGATCGGCTTCGCCGGATTGTGGCTGACCTTGCCACGGGACAGCGCTGCCGGCCATGCGCGGCTGGACTGGATCGGCTTCATCACGCTGGGCCTGGCGATCTCCTGCATGCAGCTCGTGCTGTCGCGCGGCCAGCGGCTGGACTGGTACGAGTTGAGCGAGATCGTCCTGGAGACGGTCGGCGCGGGCCTGGCGTTCAGCATGTTCGTTGCCCACAGCCTGACCGCACAGCGTCCGTTCCTCGATCCGCGCTTGCTGACCGACCGAAACTATGCGCTCGGGCTGGTCCTGGTCACGGTGTACGGCATGCTGAACTTCACGCCGGTGGTGCTGCTGCCGTCGCTGCTGCAACAGCATGCCGGTTATCCCGACAACATCATCGGCACGATTCTGGGCGCGCGCGGGGTTGGCGGCACGATCGGCTTCTTCACGGCGATGTTCGCAGGCCGGTTCGATCCGCGCGTCGGCATGGCCGTGGGCGCGATCGTGCAGGTCTGCTCCGGGCTATGGCTGATGAGCCTCAATCTGAACGTGGACATGACCACGCTGCTGCTGAACAGCATCCTGCAGGGGTTTGCCGTCGGCATCTTCTGGGTACCGCTGACGATCTCGACCTTCGCCACCATGGAATACCGCCTGATGCCGGAGGCGATGGCGCTGTTCCACCTCATGCGCAATATCGGGTCGAGCTTCTTCATCTCCATCTGTGTCGCGCAGATCGTGCAGGCGACCGGCGAGAATTACGGCCGGATGACCGAGCTGGTCTCTCCGTATAACCGCAGCCTGTCGCTGCCCTGGGTGATGGGCGCCTGGACTACGGAAACCCGGCAGGGCCTGGCGCGGCTGGCCAAGGAGATCAACCGCCAGGCGGCGATGATCGGCTATGTCAACGCATTCGGCCTGTATACGGCGGCCTCGGCGGCGATGATCCTGCCGATCCTGTTGGCGCGCAGCCGGCGACGTGCGAGCGTTGGATAAATCCGAGGGAGAGACGTCCGATGGCCACCTATGTCCTGTTGCATGGCGCCTACCAGGGCGGCTGGATCTGGCAGCGCGTCACGCCGTTTCTGCGCGCCGCCGGGCATACCGTGTTCGCGCCCACCTTGGACGGCTGTGCCGAACGTCGGCATGCGCTGCGGCCCGGGATCACCACCGAGACTCAGGCCGCAGAAGTGGCCGAGATGCTGTTCTTCGAGGACCTGACCGACATCGTCCTCGTCGGCACCAGTTGCGGCGGGATGATCGCCTGCCGAGTGGCGGAGCTGGCGCGGGAGCGCATTGGCCGGATCGTGCTGGCCGACGCGCTCGCCCTGTTCGACGGCGAGGCCGTGTCCGACCACGTGAAGCGGCCGACCGCCGTGACCACAGCGCTCGCGACCGGCCCATCGCGGGAGGATGCGGCGAACCGGATGTTCGTGTCGCTAGACGGTGCAACCAAGGACTGGGCCCTGGCGCGCTACACGCCTCATCCGATCGCGGCGATGCAATCCCCGATCCGCCTGGAGCGATTCTGGGATCAGGACTGGCAGGCCTCGGTGATCTGGTGCCGCCAGAGCGTCAACCCGCCGGTGGCCCATCAGCGCCGCGCGGCCGACCGATTGAACGCGACCTGGTTTGAGCTGGATACCGGGCATTATCCCATGCTGACAGAACCCGAAGCGCTCGCCGGCCTCATGATGCACTCGTAACCGCGCTATCACCACCGGCCGACCGATGACGCGGGCCTTCGACCCGGACAGCCCGCTGCGTGGCATTGCGCTGTCGCTCGGGGCGACAGTGCTGTTCGCGACCTCCGACACGATCTCGAAATTCCTCACGGCGAATCTGGCGGTCGTCGAAATCGCCTGGATCCGCTACGTGGTCTTCGTCCTAATGGCTGGGGCGCTGATCGCACGCGACCGCCCACCCGCGCTGTGGCCGCGCAGCGTTCCGCTGCAGCTGACACGCGGCCTCTGTCTGGTCGGTTCGGCGGTGCTGTTCGTATTCGGCCTTCGCCAGTTGCAGATGGCCGAGGCCGCGACCATCAGCTTCATTTCGCCCTTGCTGATCACCGTGCTCTCCATCCCGCTGCTGGGGGAGGTGGTGGGCACGCGCCGATGGGCCGCAGTAATCGCCGGGATGGTCGGCGTGGTGATCGTGATGCGCCCTGGACTGAGCGGCTTTCACCCGGCTGCCTTGTTCAGCGTGGCTTCATCCGCCTGCTGGGCCCTGGCACTGATCATCACGCGTCGCATGGCCGGAACCGAGCGGCCGCCAACCACGCTGTTTTGGTCGGCCTGTACCGGCGTCGTGGTGCTGAGCGGCTTGCTGCCGTTCGAGGCCACACTGCCAAGCCTGGGCCAGTTCGCCCTGGCCGTGGTGCTGGGCGTGCTGGCCTCCACCGGGCAGTGGATGGTGGTGCTGGCGCATCGCCACGCGCCGGCGTCCGTGCTGGCGCCGTTTTCCTACAGCCAGTTGTTATGGGCGATTTTGGCGGGCTGGCTGGTGTTCGATGCGCTTCCAGACGAGTGGACCCTGATGGGTGCGGCGATCATCGTCGCCAGCGGGCTGTATACCGCGCATCGCGAAAGGGTACGCGGCCGGCTGGCAAGCACCGGTCGGTGAGGGTTGTGATGCGGGTCGGCCAGTCGTCCACGCCGGGTGGATCAATGTCCCGACCGTGCCAGTCGCTCATCGGAGCGTCGGGCATGCGCCATGCCCTGGAGAATGGCCTCGGCGTCCAGGATCACCTGCGCGGAATAGGATTTGCGCGCGTTCATCAGGCCCCGATCGGCCATGGACGGATGCTCGCCGCAGGCGCCGAGCAGAAGCAACGGCAACATTGCTATCGCAAAACGCATAACGGTCGCCAAATCCGCAGATACTGGAGTGCTTTTACAGGAGCCTGATCTGCGGTTCCAGCCTAAGGTTGCGTTTGCCGGCAGACCGGACCATCTGGAATCCGCGGCGCCAACGCCCCCAGGGTGGCCGCGGGATCACGCAGTTCGATTTGGAGCCCAGGACATGGCGTCGAGCGACGCAGCACAGACCGAGACCGGCCGCGATTTCGTTCGCGACATCATTCAGGCTGATCTGCAGGCGGGTCGCGTCTCTCAGGTGGTCACGCGCTTCCCGCCGGAGCCGAATGGCTATCTGCATATTGGCCACGCCAAGTCGATCTGCCTGAATTTTGGCGCCGCCGCTGAGTTCGGCGGTCGCTGCCATCTGCGGTTCGACGACACCAATCCGACCAAGGAAGAGCAGGAATATATCGACGCCATCCAGACCGACGTTCATTGGCTCGGCTTCGACTGGAAGGGCCATCTGTACTATGCTTCGGATTATTTCGAGACGCTTTACCAATGGGCGGAGTCACTAATCCAGGCTGGCAAGGCGTATGTGGACGATACGCCTCCCGATCAGATGCGGGCGCAGCGTGGGACCCTGACCGAACCCGGGCAGAACAGCCGCTACCGCACCCGGACGGTGGAAGAGAATTTGGATCTGTTCCGCCGCATGCGGGCCGGCGAGTTCCCCAATGGGGCGCGCGTGCTGCGGGCGAAGATCGACATGGCATCGGGCAATATGAATCTGCGCGATCCCGTGTTGTACCGGATTATGCATGCAAAGCATCCGCGCACCGGCAATACCTGGCGTATCTATCCGACCTATGATTTTGCCCATGGTCAGTCGGACGCGATCGAAGGGATCAGCCACTCGATCTGCACGCTGGAGTTCGAAGACCACCGGCCGCTGTACGACTGGCTGATCGAGAATCTGCCGGTGCCGTCACGGCCCCGGCAGTATGAATTCGCCCGCTTGAATCTGGCCTATACGGTGCTGTCCAAGCGCGTGCTGACGCGGCTCGTGCGCGACGGCCATGTGTCGGGCTGGGACGATCCACGCATGCCGACCTTGGCCGGGCTGCGGCGGCGTGGCGTCCCGGCGGAGGCCGTGCGGGAATTCGTCCGCCGCGTCGGCGTCGCGCGCGCCAATAGCGTGGTGGATTACGCGATGTACGAGCACGCGATCCGGGAAACGTTGAACCGGATGGCGCAGCGGCGCATGGCGGTGTTGCGCCCGCTGAAGCTGGTGATCGAGAACTATCCCGAGGGCCAGACGGAGGTGCTGCAGGCCGCCAACAATCCGGAGGATGCCGCGAGCGGGACGAGGCCGATCACCTTCTCGCGCGAGTTGTTCGTTGAACGCGATGACTTCATGGAGAACCCGCCCAAGAAGTTCTACCGCCTGTCGCCTGGCCGCGAGGTGCGGCTGCGCTACGCCTATTTCGTCACCTGCCGGGAGGTTGTGAAATCGCCTGACGGCGACGTGGTGGAGCTGCGCTGCACCTACGATCCGGCGACCAAGGGCGGTGATGCTCCAGATGGGCGCAAGGTGCAGGCGACGCTGCATTGGGTGGCGGCAGCGGATGCCGTGCCGGCCGAGGTGCGAATATATGATCATTTGTTCACCCGTCCCGATCCGGGTGCCGATGGTGACGTGATGGCGGATCTGAACCCGGAGTCATTGGAGGTGCTGCGCGGTTGCCTGGTGGAACCCACGTTGGCGGCTGCGCCGGTGGGCCAGGCGGTGCAATTCGAGCGGCAGGGATATTTCTGTGCCGATCCGGACAGCGCGGCGGGCCGACTGGTGTTCAACCGCACGGTCGGGCTGCGCGATACCTGGGCGAAGGTGCAGAAGCGCTAGTGCAACCCGTTGCCGTTGAATTCGTGACTGAGCAACGGCGACCCCGCGCCGGCCGTGCCGGGCTACCAGCTGAAACGCGGTATCGTCGCGATCGGCGCAAGCTTCAGTGCAGCGGCCTCGCGTTCGGCGCGGGCGGTATCGAAGCCGCCGCTGCCATCGCGCAGTTCCGCGCCATGAATGCCATCGAGCACCCAGCATGCGGCAATGTCGACTGACGTCGCCCCCGCGATATCGGTCCTCAAGGCATCGCCGACCGCCAGGACGCGGTCCGGCGGCAGGCCGAGTTGCTGTAGCACCGGCTGGTAGATAGCGGGATCCGGCTTGCCGAGAGAGCGGACATCACCGCCAAGCTCCTGATAGCGCAGCGCCAGCGCACCGGCACACAACACCCGCACGCCGCCGCGGATCACCTCCAGGTCCGGATTCGCGCAGATCATCGGCAGTCGCCGGTGGGTACAGGCCTGCAGCACGGCTTCAAATTCCGCCAGGTCTGTCGGATTGCGATGGTCGTCCGGCCCGGTATTCAGCACGAAATCCGCCCCGTCCGGCTCCGGCACGCGGGTGAGCGGCAATCCCTCCAGAACCGGCAAATCCCGTGCCGGCCCGAGATGGAACACGCGCTGCCCCAGCTCCGCCCACCACAGCGTCGGCGGCTGCTGCAATGCACGACGCACGGCCTCACCGCTGGTCAGGATATCGGTGTAGAGCGCGTCCTCGATGCCCATGCCCCGCATCATCTGGCGGACTGCGTCATTGGGCCGCGGCACGTTGGACAGCAGCAGCGTGCGCTTGCCCGCTTCCCGCAGCCGGCGCAGGCAGTCCACCGAGTGAGGGAATGCGTTCACCCCATCGTGGATGACGCCCCACAGGTCGAGCACAAATCCGTCGTAGCGCGCGGCCAAGGGGGCAAAGCCGGGGAGATGGTCCATGCTAGTGGCGTCCTGCCAGTTCTGCGGCGCTGGTGCCGATTGCGTCCGAGGCCCGGGCAAAGCCGGCGCGGTCCAGCGCCGCAACCAGTTCGGCCTTCAACCGCGGGATGAGCGCCGGGCCATGCCAGGCAAACCCGGTATAAAGCTGGACCAGTGAGGCGCCGGCACGCAGCTTCGTCAACACATCCTGTCCGGAAAACACCCCGCCGACGCCGATCAGGACCAGCCGCCCCTGCGCCAGTAGGAACGCGCGCGCGAGCATCGCGGTGGCGAGCGGCAGCAGGGGCGCGCCAGACAGCCCGCCGGCCTCGCGCTGCAGCGGCGAGTTCAGACCCGCGGGTCGGGTGACCGTGGTATTCGACACGATCAAGCCATCAACACCCTCGGCGACGCAGGTTTCCACCAGCGCGGCCAGGCCGGCCTCGGACAGGTCGGGGGCGATCTTCACCAACAGAGGCGGTCGCTGCGGTACCGACCCGATTGCCCGCAGGATGGCACGAAGCTGCGCCTCCCCCTGCAGATCCCGAAGTCCGGGGGTGTTGGGCGAGGATACGTTGATGACGACGTAATCGGCGTGCGGCGCGACGGCAGCGACCAGCGCCTGGTAGTCACGCTCGGGGTCAGCGCCCTCCTTGTTGATGCCGACATTGGCGCCGAACGGCGTGTCACCCCGGCTGCGCGTCGCAATCCGCGCCCGATACCGCGCCAGGCCAGCGTTATTGAAGCCCATGCGATTGATCACGGCGTGGTCCAGCTCCAGCCGGAACAGCCGTGGTCGCGGGTTGCCGGCCTGAGGACGTGGGGTGACCGTGCCTGCTTCGATGAAACCAAAGCCAAGCCGCGCCAAGGGAGTGATCGCGACGGCGTCCTTGTCGAACCCGGCGGCCAGACCGATCGGGTTGCGGAAGCGGCGGCCAAGCAGATCGATGGCGAGGCGGGGGTTGTCTGCTGTGGTGTCCCGGCCGGCCAGGCCGAGCCGCAGCGCCCATAGTGCGATGCCATGGGCCCGCTCGGGGTCCATGCGGCGCAGCAACGGCAACAAGGCGCAAGCCAGGGCGGGGGTCATCGGTGGCGGGTTATGCCCGCTGCTGGCGCGGCGGGGAAGCGGTGGCCGGCGCGGGCGGGCTGCCCCATTGGGAGGCCGCGTTGCGAGGCGCCCCGGAGCGGCTCAGCCCATGCCGTCGATGAAATCCGGTGGACGCGGAGGAGGCGGAGCAGGCGATCGTTGACGACCGTCACCCAGATGCGGGACGGGAACCCGCAAGTCCAGGGCGGCGCCGATCTGCGAGCCGATCTGTTTTGCGTAAGCCATGAGCGACGCCAACGCTTCGCCCGAGGGTGGCAGGTCCTCGCCATCCCAGAAGACAGCGAGCACGGCCACCAAAGTACCGTAAACATCAATGGCTGGACATGCCAGGATGGATGACGCTCCCATGGCCTGGTAGCGAGCGCGGCTAGCCAGATTGGGGAATTGCGCGGTGCGATACAGTTGACACTGCCCCGCCAGCAACCCCGGAAGAATGCCACCCCAATCCGACAGCGGCTGATTCAGCGCAACGGCTCCCCCGGTGCGGCCGGGCACGGCAACGGCGTGGGTGACATCGAATCGCAGCAAGCCGACACCGGTCATGCCAGTGACGCCATTATGTATCATGGCCAAACGTACCCGCGCCGCCAGCGGTGCTCGCTGCAGCAAGGCTGTCAGTAGTTGAGTGAGGAGTTTGTCTGATTCCACCGCCTGATAAAGCTCCGCGCGCAAAATGGCTGCTTCCACCTCCCGTTCGTGCGCGGCGCGACTGGCACGCGTATCGAGAAAGGCCACCCGCAGTCCGCTGGCCACATCGCCCTCATCACGAACATGCCAGCCGGCATAGAGCAGAAGCAGGATGAGGACGGTGACCAGCGGTTGGACCAGAGCGGCCCGGGTTGGCATGCTGAGGCTGGTGAGCAGCTCCAACGTCGCTTTAAGCATCCCGACGATGTCGGACATAGGATAAAATGCCTGAGGTGCAAAAGGATGACCGACCTCGACGCTGGCCAGCGTTGGATCGGATGGTCAGGCCGGTGCGGGTCAATCTCGGACGGCTTGCATGTATGGGGCAATCCGACCAACGATACCGGCGATGTGGAAACAGCCTTATCTCGAGACGTGCTGTCGGTCAGCGCTGCATCGCTTGTGCCTGTGCGGCTCGCTGGGGCGCCCTCCAGGCCTCAAGGATGGACCCTGCCTTGTGCGTCTGGCCGAATTGGGGCTGTGCCATCAGCGTCCGGACCAGCGTTATGAACTCACCGAGGCGGGGTGTGGACGGCACGCAACAGAAGTAATGCGTACCGTTCACCCTTAGGATGGGCTCAGACAAGGTCCGCGGTAGCGATCGAGCCATCCTGACCGGGTGCGATCGAGACAATTCGTGCGCCGTCCCGGGCGGAGACCATCATGATGTCACCACCGGACAGCATATCGGCAGCATCTTCAAAATAGTCCACGGCATTGATGCTTTCCAAGGAGTCGGTGGCCGCTTTGTAATGCCAGAGCGTGAAGCCATTGGCATAAGCGAGAACAGAGAGATTGCGAATGGCGAACGCCATGGGCCGGGATCCTTCTGCACAGTAAGCGACACCCTGGACAGCGGGCGGCGCGGGATTGCGGGATTGCGGGATTGCGGGATTGCGGGATTGCGGGATTGCGGGATTGCGGGATTGCGGGATTGGGGAGGAGGTCATTCGCCGGGCCAAAAGGCCCCGTTGGCAAAGTGAAACTAGACTAGCGTCAAGTTCGTGTCAAGGATTTTTTCCTGTTAATGGAATATTAGGCTACAATTCCCTTCATGCGAAGGGGGAATTCCAGTCGAGACAGCGCCTCGCGCCACAACCGCCAGTCACAGCGCTCACGCGCAATTGCAGGATTGGGCGACTTCTGCCGCTCTCCCCAAATCCGCAGAATACGGACGTGCACGAGATCTAGACGACGGTGGCGGTACAGACCGTCCAGGCATTTAACGATGTCCTCGGGCTCGCATGGGCGGGCGACCGCAGCCACATCGGCCCTGAAGCGCGCGCCGTCACGCCGCGCCATCAGTGCCCCCATTGTCCAGAACCAAGCCTGCTCGGCATTGTAGAAGGACGATGTCTGGCGTGCAGCGGCCGGGCCTGACCGCTCGACTGGTTGGTGCTGGCAGGTGAAACCCATGGCAGCCGTCCTCTCGAGACACGCGGAGATAGAACAATACAAGAACATAAAACCATAGGTTGCACACGATGGCAAGCTCATGGCGTGTTTTTTCCTATTTTCTTTGGCGAAAAATCCTATAAGCTCTGTTCGTTCCGATTCGGCCGGCCACCAGCCGACGCATCACGAACATCTGCCAAGAAGACCCCGCAGCCTGCGCGTGACGCCGCCGGCTGTTTTGCGAGGACGGCTATGAAGCATGAGGATATCTGGCGGGCGCTCGATACGCTTGCCGCCGAGTACGGACTTTCCGCGTCCGGCCTGGCCAAGCGGTCGGGGCTGGACCCGACCACGTTCAATCCATCCAAGCGCCGGATGCCGGACGGACGCGCACGCTGGCCCAGCACGGAAAGCATTTCGAAGGTGCTCGATGCCACCGGAGCCAGCCTGGAGGCCTTCACGGCCCTGGTATCCGGCGCCCGTGCATTAGCCAGCGGCCCGGGTGCCCGCAGTGTAGCACGCCGCGTGCCGCTGATCGGTCTCGCTCAGGCCGGAAGCGAAGGCTTCTTCGACGACGGAGGCTACCCCGTCGGCGGCGGCTGGGATGAGGTCAGCCTGCCCGAAATCGGCGACCCCAATGCCTACGCCCTGGAGATCAGCGGCGATTCTATGGAGCCGGTGTTTCGTGACGGGGACATGGTGATCGTGTCGCCCGCAGCGCCGATCCGGCGTGGCGATCGCGTTGTGGTGCGCAACACCTCCGGCGAGGTGATGGCCAAGCAGCTCACCCGGCGGTCGGCACGACGCGTCGAATTGAAGAGCCTGAACCCGTCGCACCCCGACTACAGCTTTGAGTTGAACGAGGTCGCCTGGATCCATCGCATCATCTGGGCAAGTCAATAACGCCTGACCGCGGCATCTTCAGACGTCCACACGCGGATTTCCTTTGACGACCGCCCGAGCCGGGCTTGATGGTATCGGTCATGGTGATCCGATTGCCGTTAGGGGCGGTGATGCGAGGAGCTTTTGGGCTGCTGCTGGCGCTTTGCTTGACCGGCCCTGCCGCACACGCGGCGCAGGAGGTCGATCTGGCTCTCGTCCTTGTCACGGACGTTTCACGCAGTATCGACGACAGTGAATTCAAATTGGAAAAGGAAGGCTATTTTGCCGCCTTTACCAGTCAGCCGGTGATCGACGCGATCCGAGGCGGTCTGGTCGGCGCGATCGTAGTCGCCTACGTCGAGTTTGCCAGCAGCTTTGAGGTGCGTACGGTGTTGGGTTGGACCACGATCAGCGACGCAGCGTCGGCACGCGCCTTCGCGGATCGGCTGAGTGCCGCGCCACGGTCCTTCTGGGGACGCACCGCGATCAGCGCCGGGATCGACCGGGGCATCGCCTTGCTGACCGAGAGTGGCATTCCTGCCGGACGTCGGGTGATCGATGTATGCGGGGACGGTACCAATAACGCCGGGCGAGAGGTGAACGAGGCGCGTGATGAGGCGGTCAAAGCGGGTATCACCATCAACGGCCTGGCCATCATCAATGACCATCCCGTTTCATGGACCTTTGCGCACGTCCAGCCCCCGGGCGGCCTGGCCGCTTACTATCGGGAGAACGTCACTGGCGGTCCGGGCACGTTCGTGCTGGAAGTGCACGACTTCCACGCTTTTGGCGAAGCCATGACGCGCAAGCTGGTCGCGGAGATCGCCGGGCGAGGAACGCCGCGCCGTTACGCTGCAGCACCTTGAAGCGATTGCTGCCGGAGCGGCAGCGGCGATGCAATGACGAGTGAGAGCGGGTTCACGATATGGGGCTGCTGATCGATGGCGTCTGGCAGGAATTTGGTGGCGACCGCGCCAAAGAGGCGGCGGCCAATGGCGGTCGGTTCCTGCGCTCCGACAGCGCCTTTCGCAACTGGGTTACGCCGGACGGGCGGCCCGGTCCTACCGGCCATGATGGATTTGCCGCGGCACCGGGGCGCTATCACCTGTATGTGTCGCTCGCCTGTCCCTGGGCGCATCGGACCTTGATCATGCGAGTGTTGAAAGGACTGGAGCACATCATCCCGGTGTCCGTGACCCATTGGCTGATGGGGGAGCAGGGCTGGACCTTCGGGCAAGGCGAGGGGGTAATCCCGGACCCGCTGTTCAACAGCCGCTATCTGCATGAGTTGTATACCCGCGCCGACCCGCAATACACCGGGCGGGTCAGCGTCCCGGTGCTATGGGACCAGCACACGCAGACCATAGTCAACAATGAGTTTGCGGAAATCATCCGGATGTTCGGCACCGCTTTTGACAAGGTCGGGGCGAAGCCGGGCGACTTTTTCCCGGCCGACAAACGTGCGGAAATCGACGACATCAATCTCCGGGTCTATGACACCCTGAACAACGGCGTGTACAAGGCAGGATTTGCCACCACCCAGGCCGCGTACGAAGAAGCCGTCAAACCGCTGTTCGAAACGCTGGACTGGCTTGAGGAGCGGCTGGGTCAGTCACGCTTCCTGTGCGGCGACGCAGTCACCGAGGCGGATATTCGTCTGTTCACCACCTTGATCCGATTCGATCCGGTTTATCACGGGCATTTTAAGTGCAACCTGCACCGGCTGGTCGATTATCGGAATCTGTGGGCTTACACGCGCGACATTTACCAGTTGCCCGGCATCGCCGCGACAGCGAATTTCCTCCATATCAAACGCCATTACTATCAAAGCCACAAGGGTATCAATCCAAGCGGGATTGTTCCTCTGGGTCCGATCCTGGATCTCGATGAAGCAGCCGGACGTGGCAAGGATGTCGACAAGCTGATCGTGTTCTGAAGCCGGGCACGCTGTCGCGCTTCCATTAGCACGACCGCGGTGACACCGGCCGCCCAGGACCCGGGGACACCTGATCGCGCCCGCATCGTCATGGCGGGCACGGTCGCCATGCGCGTTAATGCCAATCGCCCCAGATACTGACCGTTGCCCAATCGCGATATCCGATGGACCGGATGCGGTGGGGATCGCCAACGAACCAGTTCCAGGCATCGGCGCAGGCGCGGAGGATGGCCTCGTAGCTATCCCAGACCCCAGCGGAGAGCTTGTTGCCGCGGAGGTATTGCCAGACATTCTCCATCGGGTTCAGTTCCGGCGCGTAGGGCGGCAGATGCAGCGGCACGATGTTGCCTGGCAGGATGAGTTCGCCGCCGGTCTGATGCCATCCAGCGCCATCGCAGATCAGCACGGCGATCGCACCGGGAGCGACCTGCTCGCTGATCTCGGCGAGATGGAGGTTCATGCATTCGGTGTTGGCGGCCGGTGTGATGACCGCCGCGCCGACCGCGCGGGCCGGGCAGATCGCGCCGAACAGGTAGGCGGTGTCGTGGCGGTTATCACGCACCATCGGCGGGCGGGAGCCTATCGGCGCCCAGACATAGCTGAGCGAGCCCTTCTGTCCGACCCTGGCTTCGTCCTTACATGAGGGTTCGCTTGTCAATGGTTTCTGGGATGGCACCTCCTGTTTCACGCTCATCGTGGTGAGGCACGCTTGGGCCCGGGGCGGTCCTGTATCGCAGCGACTGCTGCGTCACCTTACATGCGGTCGGGGCCGTAGAGGCGCCCGCACCATAATGCCTCTTGCACGAGGCTTTGCCCCAGTGAGACGCGACCCACCTGAAACGCGGTAGCGCGGAGCTACCAAAGAAGAAGACGGTCGCGCTCCCCGTATCGCCGCTGACGGCTCCTCGCCTGCGGCAATCTGGTTGATTATGCTGTGACTGCGGTCTCTGCGCTGAGCGTGCTGCCGTCGGGCACCACCCCGGTCTCCACGTAGCGCCACAGGGCGATCAGAAGCTTCCTTGCCATCGCCACAATCGCGATCCGCCGCGTGCGCCCCTTCAGTGTGCCGACGCGCTCGCGGAACCACGTGGCCAGCGCGCTATCGGGCTGATAGCGCAACCACAACCAAGCAAGCTGGATCATAGTCGTGCGTGCCCGAGGATTGCCTGCCCGGCTGATGTTCCGGTCGCGATCCATCCCGCCGCTCTGGTAGGGCATCGGTGTGATGCCGACATAGCTGGCGAGCTGACGGCGGTTGGCGAAAGAACGGTAGAACACCTCGCGGACCAACACGGCTGCGAAGTTTTCGCCAACACCGCGGATCCTCTGTAGAGCGATGATCTTGCTAACCACCGTGTCGGCCGCCTCTGTTTCTTCCAGAATTTTGGCACGGTCAGCCTCCAGTTCGCGAATCAACTCCAATACCAGGGTGAGCCGCCGGCGGAGCCGATCAAGCTCGATCCGCAACAACTGCGGAAGAGCACGTCCATCACCCGTTCGCAGCTCTGCTACGTCGCGCTCCCAAGAGCGCAGTGACGGCCTTCCCCGGATACCCTGCGTGAACAGCAGCGCTTCGATCCTGTTCTCGATGCGCAGCTTGTCTTGCACGAGGTGTTCGCGCTCGCGGTGAGGACGCTTGGCGTCCTCCTCGTCCGGCGAGGGTACGCGCACCATGCTGCACACCTGGCGATCGCCGCCCAGCCAGGCGGCAAGCACGCGAAGCATGCCCTCGGCATCGAGCCGGTCAGTCTTGGCCCGCCGGGCACGGCGGTTCACCAGAATGCTGGTCGGCTCGAGCACGTAGGCGACGACGCCATGTGCCGTCAGCAGTCGATGCAGCCAGAACCCATCCCGTCCTGCTTCGAAACAGCACGCCACATCCGCGGGGCCGCCCAGCTTGGCTGAGGCGCGCGACCGAACCTCAGCGATGACCCTGAGCAGCGCGGCCGTGTCGCCGCCCTCCAGGCGATGCAGCCGCAACTTCTCAGTATTTGGCAGGCGTGCAGCAACAAGCCACGAAGCAACGCTGAGTTCGATCGAGACGTATACGATGTTTTCGGACGGCATGGCAGGCTCCCTGGTTTATTGCGGACCCTACCAGTGTTGCCAAGCAGCCGGGGCGATGTCCTGCCTCATAGCATCTGGAACCACAGCTCAACGGGCGTCCCGGACCGTGTGGCATGCAAGGCTTGATTTCAGGCGGGTACTGAAGTTTTTTTAAAAGCCTGCTGTGCCGCGGCATCCTTCTTCGGGTGATACGGACGCGGCTGAAGCCGGGTCAGCTTCAACTTGCGCAGCCACTTGCCGATCGTGCGGTCCGGTACCGTGACCGCGAAGCGGCGTGCCACCTCCGCACGCAGATCAACGCAACGCCAACGGACCACCTTGTGAACCTGCGGATCGGGGCCGTTGACCACCAGCTTCCGCAGTTCGGCCATCTGCCCCGGGGTCAATTTAGCCGCGGCGCCCGGCGCCTTGCGCGACACCAAACCGTCGACGCCGCTGACGTTGTATCGATGGACCCGATCGCGCAGTGTTTGCCGATCCATGCCGGATTGGCGTGCCGCATCAAGCCGTGTGACGCCATCCAGCACCATGGCGATAGCCAGCAAACGCCGCGCCCGCGCTGTATCGGAGCTTCTCGCCGCGAGCGACCGCAGCTCCGCCGAGCTGTGCTCCTCGCGGGTGATCGCAACTGCCGCACTCATACCGCTCTCCTGTTCAGGGAATTGTCAACACAGGCAGAGCGAAGCGTACTGTCACCAGGTTGGGAATCGGGAAAGAGTTGGATTCAGCGGCGGTTGGTATAAGATTGGGCAGAACGCGGCATGCGAGCTGCGCACTTCCCGTCTTGGTCGGCTTGACTCCGCAGGCATCAGGATTAAGAGCGCGCGAATGAGGGGCTTTCTCCCTCCCCTTGCGGGCCCTGCAGGGGAGGGGAAGCTGGTTCGCCGACCGCGCACTTATCTTGATGCCTGTGGGGGGCTACCCGGCCATCTACCCCCGCAACACCATGCAGGGCGGTGCCGCGCGACACGATCGTTCCGGTGGAGATGGCCGGGTCAGGCCTGCCAGGACTGCACCGCCGGCATGGTGCAAGCCGGGAGGGGTCGTATCACATCTCGCAACAGAAACGCTTACCCCACGAGTGCAACCTGTATCGGCCAGGCCATGAACCGGGACTCGCCGTGCCACCGATCACGTCCCAACCTCTTTAACGTCCTGTCAGAATCCGCTCAACCAGCTGCTTGACGGTCGGAATGAATCCGTTCGAATAAAACGGGTCATTGGCGAACCGGAATGCGTTGTGGCCGCTGAACATCAGATTGCGCTCCACCGCGTCCGGAGCATCGCTTTCATGTGCGATGCTCTGCAGGGTCTTCTGGATGCAGAAGCTGCGAGGGTCCGCCTTCTTGCCGTTGCTGTAGTCCGGCTCATGCTGCGCCCAATTGGAGAAACGGCACGAGCTGAGGCATCCCATGCAGGCGGTCTGGTCGGCCAGGATCTCCCGCGCCTTCTCTGGGGTGACGAAGATCAGCGTGGAATCCGGCGTCCGCAGCGCGTCGACAAAGCCCTGCGCCTTCCATATCCGTGCCCGCTCCAGATCGGCCGGCGTGAGATAAACGATCCGCTTGCGCGGCCCCACACCGAATTCGGCAACGTGCTCGCCGATCGTCTCGGTGGTGAACGCCACCTGGCGTTCATTGCGTTCGCGCAGTTCAGCAATGAACCCGTTATTCACCGCGCTGGAATAGAATCCGGTCGGGCTGAACCGATTGAGGAAGACGTCACCCTCCTTCAAGGTGCGCAGGCGCTGTTTCCAGGCGTCGCCGATCGGGCTTTCCTTGGTCAGCAGGGGACGCGTACCGAACTGGAACGCTATCGGCCCGAGCTCGGGATTGCCGATCCAGTTCTCCCACTCCTCGAGACACCAGACCCCGCCGGCCATGATGATCGGAGTTTCGGCCAGGCCGAATTCACGCATCAGTTTGCGCAGGGCCAACACCCGTGGAAACGGATTCTCGGGCCGCATCGGGTCTTCACTATTGGAGAGACCGTTGTGGCCACCCGCCAGCCAGGGATCCTCATAGACCACGCCACCCAGCAGCGAAGCCGCCTTGGAATAGGCACGCTTCCACAACGCGCTGAAGGCGCGCGCCGAGGAGATGATCGGGTAATAATACACGTTGAACCGCAGCGCGATGTCGGACAGGCGGTACGGCATCCCGGCACCGCAGGTGATGCCATGGATGATGCCCTTCGCCTGCTCCAGCACTTCGGTGATGATGCGTTCGGCCGCCCCCATCTCCCATAGGATGTTGGCATGCACGCGGCCTTGGCCGCCGGCCAGGTCGTAGGCGCGCCGCGCCTGCGTCAATGCGCCGCTTACCGCGTAGGCAACCAGTTCGTCATGCCGCTCCCGGCGTGTGCGGCCATGGTAGATCTGCGGAATCCGGTTGCCGTGCTCGTCGAGGCTGTCGGCATTCACCGCGCTGAATGTGCCGACGCCGCCCGTGGACGCCCAGCGGCCGGACGAGATGCCGTTGGAGATGGACACACCCTTGCCACCTTCCACCAGCGGCAGAACGTCCACGCCTCCCATACGGATTGGGTTGATGACTCTCATGGCCCTGTGCCCTTCGTCAGCCGGTTGTCAGATCGGCCGTGCCACATCGCCAACGCTGACACCTTCAAATGGCATCTGCTCGCGCGGAATGTCTTCTTCGACGGTCGGACCGCCAATAGACCCATATTGCCGCGTAATGCGCTTGCCTCGACGCAGCCGGGTTTTCTCAATCGAACGCAGGGTCGCCAGGCTCTCTTGCAGGTGGATTACCTCACCGCGACCCCGTACGAGTTTGATGCGGCCAGGGCCTTCGTACGTATCCGGATCGGTCACTTCGGGACCAACACCGAAAACGAGGAGCCTGTCGCCCAGCTTCACCCCGTGCCGTCGACTGCGGTTGATGACCAACTGAAAGGGCAGGTAGTTGGAGTCAACGACGTGAACCACCTTCGCCAAATCGGCAGCCACTGCGATCTCATCCATTGAACCTCACCTCCACTCCGCCTTCGTCGCAGGGAATTAACGGCTTGACGATCACCTGGCCGATGGTGGCCGCCTCGCGAGCGCGAATACGTCGCCAGGGTTCACAACGTGGACGGGCACCTCAACCAGCACGAGAGCCTGTATCAGGCCATTCTGCTGCAAGTTTGAGACGCGAGCCATGCCGATCAACCGCTCGATAACGTCGTCGCCTCTCCCCAAGCGCTCAGCATAATATATCGTGACCGGCAGATTAACCCCGAATAGCTCCGAGCGGCCCAGGACCGGCGTACGGGGCCTGTCTCGGCGCCGCCAACCAACAACACGTAGCGTGCCCTGGGCAGACGCTCGCCGGCGTTTCGCCTCGCGTTGAGCACCACGTTGAGCGCGTCAAGAAACACGATCGGGACGACCAGGCTGGCGACGGCAAACCAACCCCAGCTCACCCGCACCACCCTGCTTGGCTCATACAAAGAGCCAAGCAGGGCCAGAACGAGGGCGGCTCCGGTCAAAAATGGACCGGAGACCGCCTTGAAGGAAGTCCAGGCGTCCTTCCAGAAGCCGCACACAAGAGTTTTGGCGCCGCTACTCGCCCATCACCGGCTGGTCAGCGCCTTCGGGCATCGGCGTGCCGTCGCGGGAGCCACCGCGTCCGCCCCTGTCACCGCGATCCCGGTCGTTGCGATCACGATCGCTGCGGCCCGGCTTGGCGCCGACCTGCTCGGTAATGTCCGCACCGGTGGCCTGGTCCACCACCCGCATGGACAGTTTCACCTTGCCGCGTTCGTCGAAGCCGATGACCTTCACCTTCACCGCGTCGCCGACATTCACCACGTCACTGGTCTTGCCGACGCGGCCCTGCTGTAGTTCGCTGATATGCACCAGGCCGTCACGGGAGCCGAGGAAGTTGACGAAGGCACCGAAATCCGCGGTCTTCACCACCTTGCCGGTGTAGATGACCCCAATCTCGGGTTCGGCGACGATGCCGCGGATCCAGTCGATCGCCTGCTGCGCCTGTGCCACATCGGTGGCGGCGATCTTGATGGTGCCGTCATCTTCGATGTCGATCTTGCAGCCGGTCTGCTCGACGATCTCACGGATCACCTTGCCGCCGGTGCCGATCACCTCACGGATCTTCTCCTTTGGCACGTTGATCACCGTGATCCGGGGCGCCGTCGCCGCGACGTCGTCACGGGCGCCGGTGATGGCCCTCGCCATTTCACCAAGGATGTGCAGTCGCCCGTCGCGGGCCTGCCCGAGGGCAATCCGCATGATCTCCGGGGTGATCGAGGTGATCTTGATATCCATCTGCAGCGAGGTGACGCCGGTTTCGGTGCCAGCCACCTTGAAGTCCATGTCACCGAGATGGTCCTCGTCGCCGAGGATGTCGGACAACACGGCGTAGCCGCGATCCTCCTTGATCAGTCCCATGGCGATGCCCGCCACCGGCCGCTTCAACGGCACGCCGGCGTCCATCAACGCCAGCGAGGATCCGCACACGGTCGCCATGGAGGAAGACCCGTTGGACTCGGTGATCTCCGACACCACCCGCAGGGTATAGGGAAACGTTGCCTTCTCAGGCAGCAGCGGATGGATCGCCCGCCAGGCCAGCTTGCCGTGGCCGACCTCACGCCGGCCCGGTGACCCCATGCGGCCGGCTTCGCCCACCGAGTAGGGCGGGAAATTATAGTGCAGCATGAAGTGCTCGCGGTACTCCCCCTCGAGCGCATCGATCACCTGTTCGTCCTGACCGGTGCCAAGCGTGGCAACGCAGAACGCCTGGGTCTCGCCACGGGTGAACAGAGCAGAGCCATGGGCGCGCGGCAGGATGCCGACCTCGGCGACGATCGGGCGCACGGTTTTGGTGTCGCGGCCGTCGATGCGCAGGCCGGTGTCCAGGATCGCGTTGCGGACGATGTCCGCCTCCAATTCCTTGAACTGCGACTTGGCCTTCTCGACGTCCAGCTCTTCCGCCGCCAGCGTCTCCATCGCCTGCTTCTTGACCGCGTCCACCTTGTCGTGGCGGGCGCCCTTGTCGGGCTCGCGATAGGCCTCCATCAGGCCAGCGCGGGCCAGCGCGTCGAGCCGGGACTTCAGCGCGGCTTCCTCGGGCGGCGGCTCACGCAGGGCCCACGGGTCCTTCGCGGCACGTTCCGCCAGTTCGATGATTGCCTGGATCACCGGCTGGAAGTTTTCATGGCCGAAGCTGACCGCCCCAAGCATCACGTCTTCGGACAGTTCCTGGGCTTCCGATTCCACCATCAGCACGCCTTCGGCGGTGCCGGCGACTACGAGATCGAGCGCGCAATCGTCAGTCTGCGCGGCGGTTGGGTTCAGGATGTACTGGCCATTCTTGTATCCGACCCGCGCTGCGGCCACCGGGCCGAAGAACGGGATGCCGGATAAGGTCAGCGCCGCAGAACACCCAATCAACGCAACAATATCGGGGTCGTTCTCCAGGTCATGGCTCAGCACCGTGGCAACGATCTGCACCTCGTTGCGGAAACCTTTGGGAAACAGCGGCCGGATCGGCCGGTCGATCAGTCGGCTCTTGAGAACTTCCGCCTCGCTGGGCCGGCCTTCCCGCTTGAAGAAACCACCGGGGATCTTGCCTGCGGCAAAGGCCTTTTCCTGGTAATTCACCGTGAGGGGGAAGAAGTCCTGGCCGGGCCGAGCGGACTTCACGCCCACCGCGGTGCATAGCACGATGGTGTCGCCATAGCTGGCCAGCACGGCGCCATCGGCCTGGCGGGCGATTTTGCCGGTTTCAAGAACCAGCTTGCGGCCGCCCCAGTCGATCTCTTTGCGGAAGTAATTGAACATGCGTTCGTCCTTGCGATGCGCGCGGCACCGGCGGACTTCTCCCCTACGATCCGTTGATCCCTATCGGGCGGGAGGCGGCGTCTCGGGTCGCATGGATGGCGGGCTGCACAGGCCAGGTTTTGTGGATGCGCAGCCGCGGGCCATGTGGCCGGAAACGCCGTCGCGGGTCCCGTCCCATTGGGTGTGCCGGATCGGCGGTTTGTCGGTCCGCCGCCTGACGCGGCGTTGGAGGGCTTTGCCGGCCCTCAACGGCGTTGCCCCGCGCCACCATGGCGTGGGGGTCGACGCCGCTGCTCCTCAATATAGGCGCGGGCAGCGGCGAAACCAGCTTAGCGGCGCAGGTTGAGGCGGCCGATCAGCGTCTCGTAGCGGCTCTGGTTCTTGCCCTTCAGATAGTCCAGCAGCCGCCGCCGGCGGCCGACAAGCATCAGCAGACCGCGCCGCGAATGGAAATCCTTCGCGTGGGTCTTCAGGTGTTCGGTGAGGTTGCTGATGCGTTCCGAGAGTATCGCGACCTGGACTTCCGGGCTGCCGGTGTCGCTGGCTCCGGTCGCGTACTCGCCTATAAGCGCCGTACGGCGCTCTGCAGTGATCGACATCGGATTGACTCCTTGGCTTTGCCGCGCGGCCCGTTGGATCGCGCGGTGGTTGGCGAAGCGCGCGGGACTGCCGGGTTACAGCATCCGTTCGGGCTTCAGCAGCCCGTCCCGAACGCGGCAAAGTCCGATCACGCGGCCCCCCGCCATGGCACGGGCCAATCCGCCATTGGGATCGGCCGTGTCTGGAATGCGACCCATGAGCGTGACAAGGCTGATCGCCTGGCCATGTCGCAGGTCGGTGGCCTCTGTTTCGGTCAAGGCCAGCGCCGGGATGTCGGCCAGCGCGGTCGAGACCGGAAGCAGAAGGTCCGGGGAAGCCGGGGCGGTATCCTCCGGCGGGCGGAGTTTGTCCAGCGGAATCGCCTGCACCTCGGTGAACGGCCCGACCCGCAGCCGGCGCAGCGTGGCGATGTGGCCAAGCGTGCCGCAGGCCAGCGCAAGGTCCCGGGCGAGGCTGCGCATGTAGACACCCTTGCCCGACGCGACTTCGAACACCGCGTGGTCCGGATCGGGACGCTCCACCAGTTCAAATCGGTCGACCCGGGCGGGGCGGGGCTCCAGAACCGGGGCGCGGCCCTCGCGTGCCATGTCATAGGCGCGCTCGCCGGCGATCTTCACGGCGGAAAACACCGGCGGGACCTGCATGATGCTGCCGCAGAAGGCCGGCAGTGCCGCCCGGACCTGCGCATCGTCCGGTCGCTGGTCGGACGTGGCGGTAATCTGCCCGTCGGCATCGTCGGTATCCCGCGCTTCTCCAAAGCGGAGCGTGAAGCGGTAGAGCTTGGTGCCGTCCATCACATAAGGCACGGTTTTGGTGGCGGCGCCGAATGCAATCGGCAAGACCCCGGTGGCCAGCGGGTCAAGTGTACCGCCATGGCCAGCCTTCTGCGCATCGAAAATGCGTCGAACCCGATTGACGACGTCGGTGCTGGTCAGGCCCGGGGGCTTGTCGATGATCAGCCACCCGTCGAGCGGACGGCCGCGAGGCTTGCGGCGGGGCATATAAGAGGAATCCTGTGTGGCATGGGCTGCAGACGCGTACGTCGGCAGCAGCGAGCCGGCCGAGTAGGCGGCGGGGGGAGCGATGTCAATCACGCCTCCGGTCCATTGTGTTCCGCTGCCGCTTCCGACATGCTTTTCGCATACTGCACGCGACCTCGATCACCCCGGTCCATCACATGCCGGCCGGTCTGGTTGTCGAGAGATCCGCACCGTGCGATGGCCTTGCCGTGGGCCACAAGGCTGACCCAAGGTTTGGATGGCCATCCGCGATGCTGCTCCTGTCGTTCCTGCTACTTGCCACCACCGCGCTGCTCGGCACGGCCCTCGCAACCCTCCATCTGCGGGCTGATGGCGCGAGGTTGCCGAACTGGGCGTTCGGCGCCATCCACGCCCTGTTGGGGCTGGCGGGTTTCGCCATCCTGTTCCAAACACTGGGTGACCCACCGCGCGGCGCGGCCGTGGGAGTCGCAGGATTCGGCCGGCTCTCAGCCATCCTGCTGGCGATGGCGCTACTGTCCGGCCTGTTGCCGCTGACCTCGCGCCTTCGCCGCCGACGGCGCTCCAACTTCGCGATCGGCATCCACGCCACCCTGGCGGTGAGCGGTGTCGTAATTCTGGCTGCCTATACCCTGGTCGGTTGACCGACCGGCAAAGCGGCCGAACGAGCTGCCCCGGCCGTGCCGCAGGCGGACCCGTTTGTGTTGTCGATTACCGAGGGCTGGAGCTACGCCGACGTCCCCCCCAACCGGCAGTCGAACGCTCGATTTTGCCCACCGCGTTCCGCACGACGGGCCTCAAACCCGCATCGGCATCAGCACATACAGCGCGCTGGCATCGGCAGCATCGCATACGATCGTGGGGGCTGATCCGTCGGCGAAGCGGAATTCCACCTCGCCGCTGATCTGGTCGGTGATGTCGTTGAGGTAGCGGGCCTGAAACCCGATCTCCAGCGGACCCGCCTCGTATTTCACGTGGTCGGCGTCCAGCTCCTCGGTCGCATTGCCCAGCTCCGGGCTATTGGCGGACAATACCAGCAGGTCGCGCGCCAGCGACAGCTTCACCGGCCGCGAACGCTCCGACGAGATCGCAGCCACGCGGCCGACCGCATCCGCGAAGTCCTTCTTGTCGACCTTCAGCACCTTGTCGTTGCCGCGTGGGATGACCCGCTCGTATTCCGGAAAAGTGCCGTCGATCAGCTTGCTGGTCAACAGGATGTTGTCGACCCGGAACTGGATGCGTGTGTCCGACAGCGCCACCTCCACATCGCCGCTGACCTCGTCCAGCAGTTTGCGCAATTCGTTGACCGTCTTGCGCGGAATGATCACGCCGGGCATCGAGGCAGCCCCCTCCGGCACCGGCTCCTCGACCCGGGCCAGCCGATGCCCGTCGGTGGCGACCGCACGCAACACCTTGGCATCCTCGATCTCGGCGACGTGCAGGTAGATGCCGTTGAGGTAATAGCGCGTCTCCTCCGTGCTGATGGCAAACCGCGTCCGATCGATCAGGCCACGCAGCACCTGCGCCGACAGGCTGAATTTATGCGGCAACGCACCGGCGGTCATGGAGGGAAAGTCGTCGGGTGGCAGCACGATCAGGCTGGTAGCAGTACCGGCCGGCCCGCAGCGCGAGCTGGGCGTCGCCGCCGGGATGATCCAGCTCAACCTCGGCCCCGTCCGGCAGCTTGCGAACTATCTCATACAGCGTGGCAGCGGGCGCGGTGCAGGAGCCATTGCGTGTGGTGCTGGCGGGCACATCCTCGACGACCGCAATTTCCATGTCTGTGGCAGTCAGCGCCAGATGGCCGTCGCGCACGGCGATCATCACGTTGGCGAGGATGGGGATCGTGTTGCGCCGCTCCACCACGCTTTGCACATGGGCCAGCGCCTTCAGCAATGTGGCGCGGTCGGCCTTCAGCTTCATGGGCTCAATCCTACCAGGGTCCGGCCGCGCCCGTGCCCCGCCAAGTGGGGAAGCGCGCGAATGTGCCACTGTAGCAATTGCCATCGCGCCGCGCCAAGAACCGTCCAGCACCGGCCGACCCCGTGCCGGTTCGGCGACGGACCCGGTCCGATTCCAACCCGGAGCTCAGTTTTCCAGCATCCGCCGCAACAGCTCGACATCCTCGGCGAAGCCAGCATCCCGCTCCATAAGCTCACCCACGCGGGAGACCGCATGCATCACCGTCGTATGGTCGCGGTTGCCGAACTTTCTGCCGATCTCTGGTAGCGAGCGGCTGGTGAGTTGCTTCGCCAGGTACATCGCCACTTGGCGGGGCCGCGCCACGGCGCGCGCGCGACGCGCCGAGGACATGTCGGTTAGCCGGATGTTGTAATGCTCCGCCACGCGCCGCTGGATTTCCTCGATGGTGACGCGCTTGTCGTGTGCTTTCAGGATGTCATGCAGCACTTCCTGGGTGGCTTCCAGTGTGACCGGACGACCGAACAGATTGGCATGGGCGATCAGCCGGTTCAGCGCCCCCTCCAACTCACGCACGTTGCTGGTGATCTTGTGGGCGAGGAATTCCATCACCTTGCCCGGCACCGGGACGCCGGCTCGCTGCGCCTTCGCCTCCAGGATCGAGATGCGCAGTTCGTAGGTGGTGGCATGCAGATCCGCCACCATGCCGCACCCCAGCCGAGTGCGCAGCCGATCCTCCAGGCCCGAAATCTCCGACGGCGACTTGTCTGCTGAGATCACGATCTGCTTGCCGGCTTCCACCAACGCGTTGAAGGTGTGGAAGAACTCCTCCTGCGTGTTGTCCTTGCCGATCAGGAACTGCAGGTCGTCCACCATCAGCACGTCCACGCTGCGCAGCTGCTCCTTGAACTCCATGGTGGACTGGCTGCGAATCGCCGCGATGAACCGGTACATGAACTTTTCCGCGGACATGTACGCGACGGAGAGCGGCACGCTGCGCTGGCTGCCCCGACCCATCAGGTCCCACGCAATCGCGTGCATCAGATGCGTCTTGCCGAGGCCGACGCCGCCATACAGGAACAGCGGATTGAACCCGACGCTCGCAGGCTGCTCCGCGACGCGACGGGCACAGGCGTAGGCGAATTCGTTCGGCTTGCCGACGACAAAGCCGTCGAAGGTGAAGCGCTGATCGAGTGCCGCATTCAGTTCCGTGCGGGCGTCTCCCCGGTCGCCCGAGCGGTCGATGGCCCGGTTCACCGTCGTTTCCGCCGAAAGGGCGGGCGGTTCCGCCAGGCTCTCGGCCAGCCCGTCGAAGCTTCCCCGGATCGGGGAGATCGCACTGCCGACACGGATCTCCACGCGCCGGATCCCGGCATTCTCCGCCTGCCATAAAGCGGTGAGGCGATCACAGTAATGTGCGCGCACCCAATCTCGCATGAACCGGGTCGGCAGGGTCACAGTGACTTCGTCGCCGTCGAGCCCTTCCAAGGTCATCTGCCGGAGCCAGGTCCGGTACCTCCACATCGCCCACTTCATTCTGCAGCCGACCGCGGACGCGCGCCCACTGGGCGGCGAGTTGTGGTGTCGCCACTGTCTCCTGCTCCATGGTCGTGGGCATGCCGAGCTCCCCTGAACCGGTCTTGTTGCCGTCGTCCTCACCCAGACCCAGCGAATTGATCTTACTACGCAACAAACGGTGCTTGCCGATATCAGCAGCAGAGCACGGAAGTTGGAAACCTCGGCGAGGGGCGGTTTGTCTAGAAACGAGTATGCCAGCGTTTGGCAAAGCAGCAATCAGAAATCTGCGAGAATTTTGAGTAGACAAAGAAAACGCAAGAAGATTGCTCGCAGCAACTATGCTGCATGAAATAATTGGGAAATGCAGGGTAAATAGAAGCGGTGGCCGCTGTAAAATCCAGCAGTCACACCACCGTCTAAACCGCAGGTAATATTGCTGTCATCATCGCGTCCAGTCAAGCAATCTAATCCGATACGGACGCGGAACCTCAGGCGCTGGCGAGTGCCTTGATACGCGCGGACAACCGCGACAGCTTGCGGGCGACCGTGTTGCGGTGGGTCACACCCTTGCCCGCGGCGCGCTGCATTTCCGGCTGGGCCGCACGCAGGGCCTCCGCGGCCGCGGCCTTGTCGCCGCCCGCCAAGGCGACTTCGACCTTCTTCACGAAAGTCCGCATGCGGGACTTGCGCGCTTGGTTGCGCTCAGTGCGCCGGCGGCTCTGACGAATGCGCTTGCGCGCGGAGTCGGTATTGGCCATGGGCTCTTTTTTGCTGTTTGCAGTGACGAATGATGAAAGCCGCCGATGCGAGATCGGCGGCGGGAGGCGGAGTTCTAGGCAGGGGCACAACTCGAGTCAAGCAAGCTGCCAAGCCGTGGATCTGGGCAGAACCGCCGTAAGATGCCCGGCCGCGGCTGGCCCGCAGAGCGGGACCAGGCGCACTGCTCCGGGCCGGCCGCACCCGCTCGCGCCGGGAGGGATGAAAGTCCTCGCACGATGCCGACACGCCCGAAGGCGGCGGCGGGATCGGCTGCTGGCCGCCGGCCACGGGTGTCAGCCCGGTGGCCCGGGTGGCCACAATGCCTGCTTCAGCACTACGCCCATCGCCTCGATCGCGACATCCGCGGCCCGGATGATGCGGCCCATGCTAACGAAACCGTGAAGTTGGTCGGACAGGTGCAGATGCAGCACCCGCACGCCCTCCCGCTCCAACCGATGGGCATAGGCGATGCCCTCGTCGCACAACGGATCGTGGCTGCAGGTCAGCACCACGGCCTGCGCGGTTCCCGACAGATCGGTCGCGCGCAGCGGCGAGGCCCGCCAGTCGCGCGGGTCATCGGCGTCGCGCATGTAGTGGTCGATGAACCAGCGCATGGTCTTCGCGGTCAGCGGCAAGCCATCGGTGATGGTCCGCGACGACACGCTGGTCATCATCATGTCGGTCGCCGGGTAGATCAGCAGCTGGAAGCGCGAGCGGCGGCAGGTTGCCGTCCCGCGCCATCAGCGCCATCACCGCAGCCAGATTGCCGCCCGCCGAATCGCCGCCGACGGCGACACGCGTTCGGGTCGATCCCCAGCGCCGCGGCCTCGGTCACCACCCAACGCGTGGCGGCGGCACAATCGTCGACCGCGGCGGGAAATTTGTGCTCCGGCGCCATGCGGTAGTCCACCGAGACCACCGCGGCAGCGCGCCGCGTTGGCGAAGCGCCGGCAGACTACGTCATGCGAAGTCGAGGTCGCCCAGCAGCCAGCCGCCGCCGTGGTAGTAGACCAGCGCCGGGCAGCACGTCGGTGGGCGCGGTGCCGGCGGGCGGTACAGCCGCACCGGAATGTCGCCCGCCGGCGCGGGGACCGAGGCATCGCGCACCTCCGCCACCTCTTCCGGCTGCGGCTGCAGAACCCTGCGGCTGTTGATATACGCTTGGCGCGCCTCGTCCGGGGTCAGCGTTTCGAAGGGCGGCCGACCCGCGGCGCGGATCATGTCCAGCACAAGCTGGGCGTCTGGATCGAGCGGCATTGCGTCAAACCTCAGGCTGTGAATTGCAGGATCGCCGCGGCGACCTCGGCCGGCTTGTCCAGTTCGGCCAGGTGCCCCGCGCCGGCGATCACCTGGGTCTCTGTCTTGCCGGCGATGCCCTGGGCGAACCGTGTCGCGTAGCTGGGCGGCATGACGCGGTCCTGTTCACCCCACAGCAGCAGAGTCGGCGCCTGGATCAGCCGCAGCCGCTTCTCCAGCTTGGTGTTGCCGAGCGGCCAGAAGATGCGGGCGGCGGCCTCGGCGGCTCGCACCTGCTCGATCGGCCACTCGATCGAGTTGGCGCCCTCGGGCGCCGTCTTCAGCGCGGTCCAGATCGCCGGGTCGGCGCACATCAGGCCAGGCACCGCGTCGCCGCGCTGCGCCCAGGGATCGGTTGGCGGATCCGCCTCATCATACAGCCCCCAAGGACCGATCAGCGCCAGGCGGCGGATCGAAGCCGGCCACAGCGCCGCCATCTCGGCCGCGAGCGAGCCGCCGACCGAGCTGCCGGCGAGATCGGCGCCCGCCAGTTCGGCCTTCTCCAGCAGCTCGCGCACGGCGAGCAGCCAGTCGAGATGCGTGTCCAGCACGCTGTGGCCGCGATCGCCGCCGGGGAAGCCGGGCACCGACGGGCACGATCACCGTGCGCGACTTCGCCAGCTCGTCGAGGAACGGCACCCAGCGCGGCAGCCCGCCAAACCCGGCGAGGAAGCCGATCTTGGGCCCGCTGCCCTTCCGCCAGACGCGGGTCGCAAATCCGTTGACATCGACGGTCAACGTTTCGGGTTCACTCACGGCAATGCTCCGGTTCGCACGACACACCAGCGTCTCCCCCCTCCGATTGCGGGAGGGTTGGGGTACGGGGCGGTTGGGATTGCGCTTCGCTTTGCGAGATAATCCCCGCCATCCCCTTCCCCAGCCCCCTTCGGCACCGGGAGGGGAAGTCCTTAAGCTTCGGTCTTCCCCGCCTCTATTCCGCGGCCAGCTTCGGCAGGAAGGCCGGGATCTCGGCGCGCAAGTTCTGCTCCATCGGCTGCGGCCACCAGTGGTCCTCCCACTCGGAGAACTGCCCCTTCAGCTTGCGGCATCACCTGTTCGGCGAACAACTTCGTGTTGTAGCGGGTCAGGTCCTTGCTCATGTTGCCGAACTGCAGCAGCAGCATCAGGTGGCCGACATTCAGGCTGGCGGCGACCTCGCGCAACTGCTCCGCCACCTCGTTGGGTGAGCCGATGATGACGTAGCCGTTGTCGACGATGCGCATCCATCTCGCGGGCGACGGAGGCGAAGCGCTCGCCGGTGGACTTGCCGCGCACGTTGGAATCGGCCGCCTTCCTGATCTGGCTTTCGATGCCGGCGCGCTGGCTGCCCTCGCTGGTGTAGCCCGGCGGCGTTGCCCAGCGCGCATCGACGTGCAGGCAGCGGCCGTAGAAATACTCCGCGGCCTCGGCATAGAGATCGAAGGCGTGCTGGCGGGATTCGCCGACGCCGACGAACTGCAGGAAGCCGGCGCGGTACGGATTGCGGTCCTTGCCGAGCCGCGCCATCTCGTTCCAGAAGCCGTCCATCGTCGCCTGGCCGGCCTTGTAGCCGTAGTAGCGACAGGTAGCAGTACGACGTAGTCCATCTCGGCGCACCAGTGCCACGTCTCCACCGAGCCGCCGCCGGGAATCCAGATCGGCGGATGCGGGCGTTGCATCGGGCGCGGCCAGATGTTGACGTAGCGCTGCTGATTGAAGCGGCCGTTGAACGCGAACGTGTCCTGCTCCTGCCAGGCGCGCACCACCAGGTCGTGCGCCTCCAGGTAACGCTGGCGAAGCTGGCTCGGGTTGGTGCCGTAAGCGTAGCAGGTGTCCATCGGCGTGCCGACCGGGAAGCCGGCGATCAGCCGGCCACCGGAGATCACGTCGATCATCGCGAACTCTTCCGCCACACGGGTCGGCGGATTGTACAGTGCCAGCGAGTTGCCCATCACGCAGATCGCGGTGTCAGTGGTGCGACGCGCCAGTGACGATGCGATCAGGTTGGGCGACGGCATCAGCCCGTAGCCGTTGGAATGATGCTCGTTGACGCAGATCGCGTCGAAGCCGCACTCGGCGGCGTATTCCAGCTCATCCATGAAGTCGTTATACATGTGATGCGCGCGACGCGGGTCGAACAGCGAGGAGTGGATGTCCACCCAGACCGACGGGTTCTTGTCGCGGAAGTCGTTCGGCAGCTCCGTGTACGGCATCAGATGGAACCACATCAGCTTCATGGCGCGGGTCTCCGAGCGGGTGCGGGATAAGTAAGCTACTGATCAGTAACACGGGCAAACTGCGGGGTGTCAACCGCGGACAGACGCCATTGCGGACCGAGTGGCAGCGGGGAAGACCTCGCTTCTGCCGCCCTGGTACCACGAGCCGGGCAGGAACGCGGAAAGGGTCACTGGTGCGGAGTTGTCGCGCGATGGCGCTTTGAACCGATCTGCCGGAAACCGGTCGCAGCCCTAAACGGCACAGAGCGCTCCGACCGACCCTGGGTGGCACTATGGCCGGACTAGTGGCACGAAGGCCACCGACAGGAGCGGCTGCATCTGCACCGCGCCGGTGGCATCCTTCTGCACCAAGGTCAGCGTCTGCTCATCATGCGGGGCCCCAACCGGGACGACCATGCGGCCGCCCGGCGCCAGCTGCTCGATCAGGGCTGAGGGTGGTTCAGCCGCCGCTGCGGTGACGATGATCGCATCGAACGGCGCGCGTTCCGGCCAGCCCAAGGCTCCATCGCCAATGCGCAACGCCACCCTCCGGTAGCCTTGTTCCGCGAGCACCCGCCGCGCCTGTTCGGCCAGCTCCGGCACCAGCTCAATGGAACAGACTGTACCGGATAGCTCCGCCAGGATCGCGGCCTGGTAGCCGGAACCGGTGCCGACTTCCAGCACGCGGTCGGTACGCTGCAGATCCAGCAGATCCGTCATCAACGCAACAATGAAGGGCTGTGAGATAGTCTGTCCGTGGCCGATGCGCAGCGGCGCATTGACGTAAGCGCGTGCTGTGTCGCTCGGCGCCACGAAGGCTTCGCGCCGCACCTTACGCAACGCTGCCATCACCGCGGGAGCCAGGCGAGGGCGACCGGTCCATCGCGCCGTGAACTCTACCTCGGCCTCGATATCGGCTATCAGCGCGTCCTGGCGGGTCATGCTGCCCCCGTTCTCCCGCGGACAAGCGCGCCGCGTTGCCGCGCCAGGCGCGGTTTTGCGCCCGGCGTCCACTCCGTTCTACCATCCGGAACCAACGGGACGAGAGGGAAGTTCCATGGCTGCGGGGAACGCCGGAAACGAAACGGCCGTGGAGGCAGATCGTGCGTGCGACCCGATCGCTCGCGCACGCGCGCTGACCCCGCTGCTGGAGAAGGCCGCCCCGCGCATCGAGGCGGGCTGCGAATTGCCCCGCGATGTGCTGGACGCCATGCACGCAGCCGGCATGTTCCGCCTGTTGATCCCACGCGCCTATGGCGGGGAGGAGCTCAACCCGTCGGTTTACGTGCAATGTGTCGAAGCCATCGCCATGGGCGACGCCAGTGCCGCGTGGTGCATGAACCAGGGGTCCGGTTGCTCGATGTCGGCCGGCTACCTGGCGCCCGAAGTGGCCCACGAAGTCTGGGGCGACCCGCGCGACGTGCTGGCCTGGGGCCAGGGCCCTGGCGCCAAGGCGGTGCGCGTGGACGGTGGCTGGCGTGTCAGTGGAACTTGGAGTTTCGCCAGCGGCAGCCGCCACGCCACCTGGCTCGGGGCACATTGCCCGTGTTTCGGCGCCGACGGCACGTTGGAGCGCCATCCCAATGGCAGCCCCTGGGAACGCACCATGCTGATCCGCCGCGAGGTCGCGAGGATCGACGACGTCTGGCAGGTGATGGGTCTGCGCGGCACCGGCAGCGACAACTACACATTCGACAACGTGTTCGTTGACGACGCGCACACGCTGACTCGAGATGCCGAAACGGAACGCCGGGAACCGGGCCTGCTCTATCGCTTCGCAGCGATGCAGCTATACGCGTCGGGTTTCGCCTGCGTCGGGCTCGGCGTGGCACGTGCCATGCTGAACACGTTCATCGGACTCGCACGCCAGAAGACCCCGGCGCTGACATCGACTGCCTTGCGTGACAATCAGGCGGTGCAGCACATCATCGGCTATTCCGATGCGCGGTTGAAGGCGGCACGCGCCGGCCTGCTGCATACGCTCGAAGCGGTGCAACAGGAGGTGGCGCAGAGCGGGCAGCTCAGTCTCGATAACCGGATGGCGATCCGCCAAGCCTCCACCTACGCCATTCACGAAGCACGCGACGTGGTACACAGCATCTACCATGAGGCCGGCGCGACAGCGATCTTCCAGTCGCAACCTTTCGAACGCCGGTTTCGCGACATGAATGCCGTATCGCAGCAGTTGCAGGGCCGGCGCGGCCATTTCGAGACGGTGGGGCTCCACCTGCTGGGGGGCGATCCGCCATTGCGCTGGGTGTGATAGCAGGCGGCTGAGGGACGGATCCCAGGTTGGGAGCTGCCCCTCACGCGTGTTGAGAGACAGAAAAGCGCGGCAACGCGAGCTGCCCCGCGGCCTCAGTCCGTCAGCAGCTCAATGGAATCGCCCACGCCAAAATGCCCGCCTTCGATCACCTCGGCGTGCACGCCGAGTTCCACATGGCCGTACAGGGCGCGCAGTTCGGCCAGCGGATCGGCGTCGCGTTCTGCGGTCTCCGGGTTGACCTCGGTGGCCGCACAGCGCGTGGTCGGTTTCACCACGCGCAGCACCGCGCCGCCAAGCTGGAGATGGCGACCGACCCAGCCGCGTTCGCTCCAGGCCGGGGCGCCGCTGAACCACACATTGGCGCGGAACCGCCGGCGATGCCGGCGTGCACCGACCTTGGTCTCGAAATCCCGCATGCTGGCGACATTGATCAGGCTGATGACCTGCTGGCGCTGATCGCAGAAGCTGTGGCCAGGGATGTGATGGAACCGCGGCACGCCGCGCGCCTCTTCGCCCAGATACTCGGTCAGAAACAGGCTGATCCGATCGCGGCCGACCTCGGTCAGCGCATTCTCCACCACCGCTGAGCCGTCGGGTGCGCGGATGGCAAGCATGCCGGTCCGCGGTTCGAAGAACGAGAACAGCGCTGCGATGCGGGCATTCCTCATCTGGCACATGAAGTTGGTCTTCTGCTGCCAGACCGGCGCGGCCGGGTCGAAGCCGGAATCGCCCTGCGCCAGCGCGAAGGCGCGATCCCAGGGGATGCAGCCACCCGGCTCGACGACAGACGTTTCCAGCGCCTCGGCGGTGAGGCCTTTGACCGGATAGCGGTACAGATATTCGATGCGCATGCGGCATACCCCCTTGAGGCATAGTCTGCGCCGACCCACCTAGTTTTCCAAAGGTTCACAAGTCCGTTGCCTCCTGAAGGGGCGGAGTCGGGACCAGTCGCCTATGAATAGGGACAAGCACATGGATATCGAGAAATTCACCGAACGGGCTCGCGGCTTCCTGCAAGCTGCCGGCACCATCGCGATCCGCGAGTTCCATCAGCGGATCACCCCCGAGCATCTGCTGAAGGCGCTTGCTCGACGATGAAGAAGGCGCGGCCGCGGGGCTGATCCGCACGGCCGGCGGCGAGCCGAAAACGGCGCTGACCTCGGTCGAGGCCGAGATCGCCCGGCTGCCGAAGGTGCAGGGCTCCGGCGCGGGACAGCCGCAACATCACACCGGAACTGGTGCGCGTGCTGGATGCCGCGCAGCAGGCGGCGACCAAGGGCGGCGACGAGTATGTCGCGCAGGACCGGCTGCTGGTGGCACTGGCGGCTTCCGACACGCCGGCGGCGACGTGCGCTGAAGCAGGCCGGCGCGACGCCGCAGGCGCTGGACAAGGCGGTCGCCGATATCCGCAAGGGCCGCAAGGTCACCAGCCAGAACGCGGAAGCCAATTTCGACGCGCTGAACAAATACGCCCGCGACGTCACGGCGCTGGCCCGCGAGGGCAAGCTGGACCCGGTGATCGGCCGGGACGAGGAAATCCGCCGCACCATCCAGGTGCTGGCGCGGCGCACCAAGAACAACCCGGTGCTGATCGGCGAGCCGGGCGTCGGCAAGACCGCCATCGTCGAGGGCCTCGCGCTGCGCATCGTCAACGGCGACGTGCCGGAGGCGCTGAAGAACAAGCGCCTGCTGTCGCTCGACCTGGGCGCGATGGTCGCCGGTGCGAAGTATCGCGGCGAGTTCGAGGAACGGCTGAAGGCCGTGCTGAAGGAGATCGAGTCGGCCCAGGGCGAGGTCGTCCTGTTCATCGACGAGATGCACACGCTGGTTGGTGCCGGGCGGGCGGATGGGGCGATGGACGCCTCCAACCTGATCAAGCCGGAACTGGCGCGCGGCACGCTGCACTGCATCGGTGCGACGACGCTCGACGAATACCGCAAGCACGTGGAGAAGGACGCCGCGCTGGCGCGGCGCTTCCAGCCGGTGTTCGTGGGCGAACCCTCGGTCGAGGACACGATCAGCATCCTGCGCGGCATCAAGGAGAAGTACGAGCTGCACCACGGCGTGCGGATCACCGACGGCGCGCTGGTGGCGGCGGCGACGCTGTCCAACCGCTACATCACCGACCGGTTCCTGCCCGACAAGGCGATCGACCTGATCGACGAGGCGGCCAGCCGGCTGCGCATGCAGGTGGACAGCAAGCCGGAGGAGCTGGACGAGCTCGACCGTCGCGTGATCCAGCTGAAGATCGAGCGGGAGGCGCTGCGCAAGGAGAGACGACGCGGCGTCGCGGGATCGGCTGCAGCGGCTGGAGAAGGAGCTGGCCGAACTGGAGGACGAATCCAACGCGATGACCGCGGCCTGGCAGGCCGAGAAGGAGCAGGTGCAGGAGACCCAGAAGCTGAAGGAACGGCTGGACCAGGCCCGCAGCGAGGTGGAAGTGGCGCAGCGCCGCGGCGATCTGGCCCGGGCCTCCGAGCTGCTCTACGGCGTGATCCCGGATCTCGAGAAGAAGCTGGACCAAATCGTCCGACGGCAAGCTGGTGAACGAGGCGGTCACCGAGGAAAGCATCGCCGGCGTGGTGTCGCGCTGGACCGGCATTCCCGGTGGATCAAGATGCTGGAAGGCGAGCGCGCCAAGCTGCTGCGCATGGAAGAGGAGCTGCGCAAGCGGGTCATCGGCCAGGACGAAGCGCTGAAGGCGGTGGCGAACGCAGTGCGGCGCGCGCGGGCCGGGCTTGCAGGATCCCGAACCGGCCGATCGGCAGCTTCCTGTTCCTTGGCCCGACCGGCGTCGGCAAGACCGAACTGACCAAGGCGCTGGCCGAATTCCTGTTCGACGACGAGCGGGCGATGGTGCGCATCGACATGAGCGAGTTCATGGAGAAGCACAGCGTTTCCCGGCTGATCGGCGCGCCGCCGGGCTATGTCGGCTACGACGAAGGCGGTGTGCTGACCGAAGCGGTGCGCCGCCGGCCCTACCAGGTGATCCTGTTCGACGAGGTCGAGAAGGCGCATGAGGACGTGTTCAACGTCCTGCTGCAGGTGCTGGACGACGGTCGCCTGACCGACGGCCAGGGCCGCACGGTGGACTTCAAGAACACGATCATCGTGCTGACCTCCAACCTGGGCAGCGACATCCTGGCCGGCGCAGCCGGAAGGCGAACCGACGGCGATGGTGCAGGGCCAGGTGATGCGCGTGGTGCGCGGGCATTTCCGGCCCGAGTTCCTCAACCGGCTGGACGAGATCATCCTGTTCCGCCGCCTGCAGCGCGCGGACATGGCGAGCATCGTGCAGATCCAGTTGGAGCATCTGCGCAAGTTGCTGGCCGATCGGAAGATCGGGCTGGAGCTGGATCGCGGCGCGCTGGATTGGCTGGCGAGCGAGGGCTACGACAGCACCTACGGCGCGCGGCCGTTGAAGCGGGTGATCCAGCGCAACCTGCAGAACCCGCTGGCCGGGATGATCCTGGAAGGGATCGATCAAGGAAGGCGACACGGTGCACGTGTCGGCCGGCCCGGACGGACTGCGGATCAACGGCGAACTGGCGGAAGCGGCATAATCGGCGGGGGATGCGGCCAGATCGGCCGCATCCCCTCGGGCCGTTGGTCGAGCTGGGCCGTCGTCCATGGGCCCCATGATAGAGCAAAGCCCGGCATGCCACCTGCACACTTCCGTCTTGGCCGGGCCTGACCCGGTCGGCTACCCGCGGAGTAGCTTGCAGCGCGTGCTGCGTGGCCCGATCGTTCCGGTGGAGATGGCCGGGTCAAGCCCCGCCGGGACGCGATCCGCTGGCCATAACGCAAACCCGTCTTCCCCACCCCCGCCAAATTGACGCGCATGGGGCTCAGGCCAGCCATCCGCAAATTGCCGGAGAGCACACGGAATGCACCGTGGCTGCCGACCTGCGTCGGCACGATGGCCTCTGGTTGGCCAACAGTCACTCCCCCCAGCCGCTTTGAGCATCACACGCAAGAAGCCGTTGAACCGTCGGCTGGTATCACACCACCCGATGCAGCAAATCCTCGCCGGCCTGCAGGCGACGGCAGTTCTCTGCCGCCAGGCTGAAGCTGCGATCGAACGTGCCAGTGGTCAGCCAAGCGACATGGGGCGCCAGCACGACATTCGGCAATGCGAACAGCGGGTCGGCGAAGTCCGGCGGCTCCTGCGCGAACACGTCCAGACCGGCGGCCGCCAGCCTCCCGGACCGCAACGCCTCGGTCAGCGCCGCCTGATCCACCAGACCGCCCCGCGCGGTATTGATCAGCACAGCGTTCGGCTTCATGCGTGCCAGCGCCGCCACATCGATCAGCGCCTCGGTATCAGGCGTCAGCGGCAGATGCAGGCTGACGACATCCGCCTCCGCCAGCAGCGCCTCAAGGGAACGCCATTCGCCGAGCGCATCTGCGTGTTGGTTGCGCGCGTGATAGATCAGTCGGCAGCCCAGCGCGATCAGCACCGGGGCCAGCAGCCGCGGGATGGCGCCATAGCCGATCAGACCGACCGTCCGTCCGCCCAGTTCGCCCAGCCCGTCCTGCAGAACCGGATCGGACCACAGGCCGGCACGCAGGCCGGCATCGAACCGCGGCAGGCGGCGCAGGGTCGAAAGCATCAGGGCGAGAGTCAGTTCGGCAACCGCGCGTGCATTGGTGCCGGGCAGGTTGCAGACCGGGATGCCACGCGCCTGCGCCGCACCCAGGTCAATCGTGTTCACCCCCACGCCGATCTTCTGGATCAGCCGCAGCTTCTGGCCCGCCGCGATCATCGCCGCGGTGCATGGCCTCAGCACGTGCCACAACACATCGGTGTCCGGCAGCAGCCGCGCCAGCAGCGCCTCGTCGTCCTCCGGACATACCGCGATCTGCAAGCTCGGCACGGCTGCCAGACGCGCCTGCAGGTCCGGGCCGGCCGCGTAGTGAAACAGGATGTTCACCGCCTGGAGCGACCCAGCACCTCTCCGCCGGCAAACTGCGCGCGGACGCTCAAGGCTTCCTCGATGCGCAGCATCTCATTCCATTTCGCCATGCGCTCGCTACGGGCGAAGCTGCCGACCTTCAATTGGCCGACTCCCCAGCCCACCGCGAGATGCACGATCGTGGTGTCCTCGGTCTCGCCGGAGCGCGCCGACACGATCCCGGAGAAGCCGACCTCCTGTGCCGCCTGCCAGGCTTCCAGGCACTCGGTTAGCGTGCCGCGCTGGTTCGGCTTCAGCAGTACGGTGTTGGCAGCACCGCGCAGCGCGGCTTCCCGCACCCGCGACGCCTGGGTGACCAGGAAGTCGTCACCGACCACCTGAACTCGCTTGCCGACTTCGGCCGTGAATGCCGCGAACCCCAGATCGTCATCCTCGGCCAGCGGGTCTTCGATCGACAGGATAGGATAGCGGCGAATCCAACCGGTGAGCAGCTTCACCATCGCCTCGCTGTCGAGTTCCCGGTCCTCGAGCGCCAGCTTGTAGCGGCCGCCGCGGCCAAATTCCGAAGCTGCGATATCGAGCGCGATGCCGACCTGATCGCCGGGCTTGAAACCGGCGCGCTCGATGGCGCGCACCAGCGTTTCCAACGCCTCCTCATTGGTCGCGAAGGCGGGCCACCAGCCGCCCTCGTCCGCGACACCGGCCAGCGTGCCGGCTTCCTTCATCAGCAGGCCGGCGGCGCGGTACACCTCGGCCGTCCAGTCCAGCGCCTGGGCGAAGTTTTCCGCGGCGGGGCACATCACCATGAAGTCCTGGATATCCACCCGCCGCCCGGCATGCGCGCCGCCACCGAAGATCTGGATCTGCGGCAGGGGGATCAGAGCGGCGTCCGGGCCGCCCAGATAGCGGTACAGCGGCTCGCCGGCGGCCGCGGCGGCGGCGTGGGCGGCGGCCATCGACACCGAAAGCACCGCATTCGCGCCCAGCCGTGATTTGCTCGGGGTACCGTCCAGCTCGATCAAGCGACGGTCGAGCGCAGGCTGATCCGCCGCATCCATGCCGACCACCGCGCGGGCGATCACGGTGTTGACGTTCTCGACCGCCCGCGTCACGTCGTAGCCGCCGAACGCATCGCCGTCGTCGCGCAGGTCCAACGCCTCGCCGCTGCCGGTCGATGCGCCAGCCGGGGCGATGGCGCGCCCGACGGCGCCGCCTTCCAGCAGGATGTCGGCCTCCACCGTGGGCCGGCCGCGGCTGTCCCACACGCGGCGGCCCTGCACGAAGGCAATGTGGGTGTCGGTCATGCAGCGAGTTCCCTTGTCCAGGCCTGGCGGATTTCGCCCAATCGATGCGGCGGATGATGCAGCAGGCCGCGAGCCACCCGGCGCACGCGGTCGCGGTCCGTCTCCTGCGTGATGTACTCGACCGGCGACTTGCCATCCACCCGGGCGAGAAACAAACCCGGCAGCAGGTGCGCCGCCCGCGCTTCCAAGTCGTCGGGCGGTTCCCACAGCACGTGCATGCGATAGGCGGCGGCCATCGCGTCGAAGCACGCCAGGAATCCGTCCTGCGCGGCCGGCGTCCACAGGCATTTAAGCAGCAGGTGGTTGAGGCAGAATGCCAGGTCGAAGGCCGGGTCGCCCCACCAGGCGCATTCCGCATCCAGGAACACCGGCCCGTGCGGCCCGTTCAGGATGTTCTTCGGGCTGACATCACCGTGCACCAGGGCGCGCTGGTTCGCCTGGGTGGTGGCGACAAGAGCGTCCAACCGCGCCGCGAGATCCGGGTGGGCGCGACCGGTTGCGACCAGGTAGGGTTCCAGCCGGATGTCGTAGAAGATTCCGTCGGTCGGAAACTCATTGGCGAGCTGCGGCTGACGGGCCGTCGCGGCGTGGATGCGCCCCAGGCTGCGGCCCACGTCGGCGGCGAAATCCGCATCCGCCAGGCCGTCGCGCAACTGCGTCTTCCATAACGGATGGTCGGTCGGGGAGAGATAAGCCATCGCCAGCGCGCCACAGGCTTCGTCCTGACCCAGAAGACGCGGTGCCGCACCGGGAACGGCTTCATTGGCCCGTTGCATCCAGCGCGCCTCGTAGCGGTTCCGACCCACCGGCGCCCGCCAATCGGCGGCAACACGCAGCTTCGCCAGCGCACGTTTGATGCAGATCGGGCCGGAGCGCAGGTCGATCCGCCAGATGTCCGACGATACTCCCCCCGTCAAACGCTCGCCGGGCACCGACGGTGTATCGAGCAGATGCATTCGCCGCAGGGCGTCGAGGATTTCGGCTGGCGGCATGGCGCGGGATCCCTCACCGACACGGTCCGGGAAGCCGGCATGGCGGTTGGATCCCGTGGCAGTCATTCCGGGGATGTTCCGGCGGCCGGCTGGTGCGCGGCTGCGGTCAGGCCGCCGCCTTCAGGTCCGCCGCAACGGCGAACGGTGCCTCGGTCTTGGACCGTAGTTCGTCCACCGTGACCTCCGGCGCCGTCTCGATCAGCGTCAGACCGTTGCTGCCGATCTCGAACACCGCCGAGGTCGGTGATCACCAGGTCCACCACGCCAGCGCCGGTCAGCGGCAGGGTGCAGCGCTTCAGCAGTTTCGGCTTGCCGCCGGCCGTGTGCTCCATCAGCACCACCACGCGCTTCACGCCGGCCACGAGGTCCATTGCGCCGCCCATCCCCTTCACCATCTTGCCGGGGATCATCCAGTTCGCGAGGTCGCCGTTCTCCGCCACCTGCAGGGCGCCGAGGATCGAAATGTTGATGTGTCCGCCGCGGACCATGGCGAAGCTTGCGGAACTGTCGAAGAAGCTGGTGGTGGGAAGTTCGGTGACGGTCTGCTTGCCGGCGTTGATCAGGTCGGCGTCTTCCTCGCCTTCGAACGGGAACGGGCCCATGCCGAGCATTCCGTTCTCCGAATGAAGCTGGATCGACATGCCGTCGGGGATGTGGTTGGCGACCAGCGTGGGAATGCCGATCCCGAGATTCACGTAGAATCCGTCACGAAGTTCGCTGGCGGCGCGCGCCGCCATCTGATCGCGGCTCCAGGGCATGTCTGCCTCCTCAATAGCGCTTGCGCACGGTGCGCTGCTCGATCCGCTTGTCCACCGTCGCAAGCTTCATGATGCGATCGACGAAGATGCCCGGGGTGATGATGTGGTCCGGGTCGATCTCACCATTGGCGACGATATCTTCCGCTTCCACGACGACCGTCTCGGCGGCCGTGGCCATGATCGGATTGAAGTTCCGCGCGGTCTTCCGATAGATCAGATTGCCTTCGTGATCCGCCTTCCAGGCATGCACGATGGCTAGGTCAGCGCGCAGTCCGCGTTCCAACACGTACAGGCGGCCATCGAATTCCTTGGTCTCCTTGCCCTCGGCGATCTGGGTGCCGGCACCGGTCGCGGTGTAGAAGCCCGGAATACCGGCTCCGCCGGCACGGATGCGTTCCGCCAGCGTGCCCTGCGGGTTGAATTCGATCTCCAGCTCGCCGGCGAGGTATTGCTGCGCGAAGGTCGCGTTCTCGCCGACATAGGAGCTGATCATCTTGCGTCACCTGCCGCGTCTTCAGCAGCAGGCCAAGCCCGGCGTCATCGATGCCGGCATTGTTGGAGATGATGGTCAGGCCCTTCACGCCGCTGTCGCGGATCGCCTCGATCAGCGCGTGGGAATGCCGCACAGGCCGAACCCGCCGGACATGATCGTCATGTCGTCGCGCAATACGCCGGCCAGTGCCGCCGTCGCATCCGGATAGATCTTGTTGACCGCCATGCATCGCCCCCAAGCGCTTCGGCCGGACCCTGCCGTGGAGCGGGAGCGGATGCAAGCGTGCCCCCACCGGGTCCGGCCGCCCGAGACGACCGCGGCGCGGCGGTCAGAGGTCGGCGTTGTCCGGAATATTCTCCGGCTTGACCCCCATCTGCAGCAGTCCTTCCCGAATCCAGCCGCCGATCTGACGCGTTCCGCGATTGTAGTCTGCCCAACTGTCGAGGAAGTCGCGCCACCGTCGATCGGGCTCCTGCTGCACCCCCATAGCGCTCGGCAGCGCCACATAGGGATCCTGCAGCAGCGTTACCTGGTCCAGCATGGGAGCCTTGGCGCTGACACTCAGCGCCTGGATCAAGGCGTAGATGATGCAATCGGCACGGCCGCCCTGCATCAGCAGCACGGCGTCGTCGCCAGCCTTCGCCCCGATCACCTGCGCCTTCGGGGCATAACGCGCCAGCAGATTGTCGGAGAGGGAGCCAATCAGCGAGACGACGCGGGTCTCTGGCTTGTTCAGGTCCGCCCAGGTTTTCGCGCTGAAGCCCTTGCGGGCGACGAAGCCGAACGGATGCAGGAAATACGGGCGGGTGAAACCGATCGCGAGCGCACGCTGCGGCGTCGGATTCAGCGCGAAGGCCAGATCGATCTTGTTCGCTTGCAGATCCAGGACGGAGTTGCTGTAGGTGGATTCCACATAGGCGAGCTTCACGCCCATCGTGGTGGCAATGTTCTTCGCCATGGAGATGGCGACGCCCGACCATTCGCCGGTGGCGAGATCCTTGCGGAAGAACGGCGTCTCTCCCGGCAGGGCCGCGATGCGCAGCACGCCGGTGCGGCGGACTCGATCGATGGTTGCTTCCGAGGCCGGCGCTTGCGCGATGGCCGGCGCAGCCAGTGCGACGGCGCCGATGGCGGACGCCCCCAGCGCCCCCGCAAGTGAACGTCGTGTTGTCATGGTCAAGCCCCCGTTTTGTTATACGTAGCGCCGCGGCTTCAGCCCGGCGTGGAACCACTCTACCAGAGTAATGACGTCGAACACGGGCACGCCGAATTCCTGCTCGATCCGCGCGGAATAGGGCGGCAGATTCGTGCATTCGCAGACGATGGCGCCGATATTGTCGTGCTCGGTCAGCAAGCGCTCCGCCATGCCGAGCACCTCGCGTTCCTGCTCCTCATATTTCACCACCGGGACGCCGGTTCGGTTGTTGTGGCGGAAGATGCCGTCCGGCGGCATGCCAACGACCGGCAGATCGGTCGCCACGCCAACCGAACGGAAATGATCCGCGGTCAGCGACGCAGCATCCGCAGTGAGCACACCAACCCGCTTGCCGCGTGGCAGGGTACTCTGCACCAGCGGGATTTGCAGCAGGCTGGAGGTGGCGATCGGCACCGGGCAGTAGTCCAGCAGTTCCTGATGCAGGCAGGCAAGAAAGCCGCAACTGGTGGTGATGCCGTCGACGCCGAGGGCGACCAGGTCGTCGACGGCGCGCTTGAACAGATCGAGCATGCCGTCGGCCTTCGGCTTCACGATGCGGTCGGGCGTCGCACCGCGCACCACAGCGAACTGCACCGGGAAGCGGAAAGTCGGGGCGTAGCCGATATCGCCGGGCAGGCGCTGGAACCCGGTATCGAGGATCATGATGCCGATGGTGACGCCATGCACCGGCTGCTTGCGATGCGGGCGGACTCGAAAGCCTGTGGGCATCATGATCTCCTCGGGGTGTGAGTCTAGTCCTCTTGGTGCAGCGCAGCCAATTCACCCAAGGTGAGCGGCTTGGTCGGAAAGCGCGGACGGTAGGGTTCGATCTCCGGCACGGGCACGCCGCGCGCATCCGCCAGCACGGCCGCGGCGCTCGCACCACACATGCGGCCCTGGCACGGTCCCATGCCGGACCGGGTGAACGCCTTGAGCTGGTTCAGCCCGAGGCAACCCAGGCGGGCCGCCTCACGGATCTGGCCGGCGGTGACCTCCTCGCAGCGGCAGACGGTGGTGGCGTCGTCCAGATGCAGCGCCAGCGGGGCATACAGCGTGTCGAGCAGCGGTCGCACCGCCAGATGTCGCGCCCGCGCGGCGTGCAAGGGGGCGGCGGCTGCGTCACGCTGGGCGATATCGATGCGGCCAAGCTGCCGCGCGGCCTGCAGCGCGGCGATGCGTCCGGAGAAGGTCGCCGCCAATGCGCCGCCGACACCGCCGCCATCACCGGCCACCAGCACCTGCGGCAGAGTGGTGGTTCCCCAGGCGTCGATGGCGGGTTTCCAGCAGCGTTGCGCATCATCCCAGGTATGGGCGCATCCCAGGGCACGGGTAACTTGCACCGACGGGATGACGCCATCGTGCAGCAGCAGCATGTCGGCGGCTTCGCTGCGCATCGTGCCGTGCGCGCGAAAGCGGATGCGACGCAGCGCGCTGTCACCTTCGGCCTGCAGATCAGCAGCACTGATCCATGGAATTCCGGCTTGAGCGACCTCGCGACGCCAGGCCAGGCCTTTCAGGATTTCGCCGCCACCGCGCAATGCCCCGGACAGATGACGCAATGACCGAAACGGCGCGGTGCCGTCGGACAGATCGAGGATGCCGGCCAGCCGCCCGCCGGCCCGCAGCGCCTGGACTGCGTAGAGCAGCAGCAACGGTCCCTGCCCGGCGATCCAGGTGGCGCCCTGCGGCACCAGCCCGCCGGTCTTCAGGGCAATCTGCGCGGCGCCGACCGTCATCACACCGGGCAGGGTCCAGCCGGGGATCGGCAATGGCCGCTCGGTGGTTCCGGTGGCGATCAGCACCAGCCGGCCGGTTGCCGAATGCGCCTGGCACTGCTCGCTCCAGAACACCGAGCCATCGGGCTCGATCGCCCAGACGGTGGCGCGCCAGCGCATATCCGCGGCGCAGGCGCGGAACGCCTGGATGGTCCGCAACCCGGCTGCCTCGTCGGCATCTTTCGCGCCGCGGGTTTCCAGCGCCTGCCAGATCCGTCCGCCCGGTGCGGCATTCTCGTCCAGCACCAGCACGGTGAGGCCGCGCGACGTCGCCTCGATCGCAGCCGACAAGCCGGCCGGCCCAGCGCCGATGATGATGAGGTCGACGGGATGCGTCGTCATGAGCCGTCCGACCGGAGCGCGGCGATGTCGCGCGCGCCCTGTTGGGTTTCGATCCGCATGCCCTCGCGCACCGGAGCCATGCAGGTCTGCACGCCCGGTTCGCCATCCACGACGGCGAGGCATTCGAAACAGGCGCCCATCATGCAGAACGGGCCACGCGGCGCACCGGACACCGCGGTGCTGCGCGTCGTGGTTACGCCATTGGCAAGCAGGGCCGCGGCTATGCTGTCGCCCTCGCGGGCGCGGAGCGCGCGACCGTCGAAATATAAAGTCAGCGTTCCGGTATCAGGTCGCGCGAGCATCGAAGCGGTCCGGATGAAGATCGTTCACGTCATCCGGCAGCTTGCCGGTCAGAATCCCATTCGCCAAGGGGCCGGCATGGGCGGCGCACAGCGTGACGCCGGAATGGCACACCGCGACGAAGGCGCCAGGATGCGATGGGGATTGCTGGTAGATCGGAAACCCGTCCGGCGTCATCGGCCGGATACCGGCCCAGCTCCGCACGATCCTGGCCTGCGCCAGGGCGGGCAACACCGCCACGGCGCGTTGTGCCATGCGCGCAAGGTCGGCAACCGTGGTCGCCGGGGCCATGACACCCTCTTCCATGGTGGTGCCGATCTGCACCACGCCCTCATGGATCTGCCGCACGCCGGATCCGGGTACCGGCAGCAGCGGGGCGAGACGCTCCGTCACCATCATCTGTCCGCGTACCGGATGCACCGGCGCACGCAGACCGACCTGTGAGGCCAGCGCGGGAATCCCCAGGCCGCAGGCCACCACCACTTTGCCGGCCAGGATGTCGCCGCGCGTGGTGGCGATGCGAAATCCTTCGCCGTCCCGCTGGATCTGCGTAACGGTGCGGTCCGGCAGATGTGCGCCGCTGGCTTTCAGGAATCCGGCGTGCAGCCCGCGCAGCAGCCAAAGCGCGTTGACGTCGCAATCTTCCGACGACCAGGTGGCACCGACCACCTGAGGACCGAGGGTGGCGGCGGGCAGCAGCGCTGCCACCTCCGCCCGATCCAGCACCTGCACCGGCGCCGCTGGCCCGCCCAACTGGTTATGCATCCGGTGCAGCAACGCCTTGCGCGCCTCGAGTTCGGCGTCACCCAGACAGAAGGCCAGCACACCGCGCCGGCGGAAGCCGATGCCGCGGCCGGCGGTTGCGGTCATCGTATCGGCGAAATCCGGCCACAGGCCGATGCTGCGCCTTGTCCAGGCGGCATAGGCGGGCATGCCCTCGCCCTTGCCTTGGCTGTAGACCAGGCCTGCATTGGCGCGCGCCGCCCGCAATGCTGCGTCGCCCTGGTCCAGCATTGCGGTCCGTGCGCCTCGGCTGGCGCAGCCATAGGCGATGGCCGCGCCCACCATGCCACCGCCGATCACCGCGACGTCGAAGCTCATGCGAAGTACCGCGTCACGACGGCATCACTTCGCGAGTTTGCGTTCGGTGATGCGGGCGTACAGCGCGACGCCGTATGGGATCGCCGCATCGTTGAAGTTATAGGCTGGATTATGCACCGGCGCGCTGTCCTCGCCATTGCCAAGGTTGATGTAGGCGCCTGGCACTTGCTCCATCATGAAGCTGAAGTCCTCGGACGCCATCGCAGGAGGCTTGTTGCGCTCCACCTTGGCGTCGCCGACCAGTTCGGCCGCGGCATCGGCGATCACGCGCACCTCGTCCGGGTTGTTCACCAGCGGCGCGAAGATCACGCGGAAATCAACGCTGGCCTCCGCGCCGAAACCCGCGGCGATGTTGCTGGCCAGGCGCTTCATGCTGGTTTCCATCTGCGTCATGGTCTTGCGCTGCATGGTGCGCACCGTACCCGCGAGCGTCGCGGTCTGCGGGATCACGTTGTACGCGTCGCCGGACTGGATGCGGGTGATGCTGAGAACGGCGGTATCGGACGGTGAGATATTGCGCGCGACGATCGACTGCATCGCCGCTCCGATATGGCAGGCGACTAGCACCGGGTCGATGCTCTCCTCCGGCCGGGCACCGTGCGCGCCCTTGCCGGTGATGGCGATGTCGAAGAAGGCGCCGCCGGCCATGCCCACGCCCGGGCTGATGGCATATTGCCCGACCGGCATGCCGGGGCGGTTATGCATGCCGTAGATCGCCTGGCAGGGAAAACGTTTGAACAGCCCGTCCTCCAGCATGGCGAGCGCGCCGCCGATGCCTTCCTCGCCGGGCTGGAAGATGAAGTTGACCGTGCCCTTGAACCCGCGCGTCTCGGCGAGGTAGCGGGCCGCGCCGAGCAGCATGGTGGTGTGGCCGTCATGGCCGCAGGCATGCATGCGGCCTGCATTGCGGCTGCTGTAGGCGAGGTTGGTCTGCTCGTCGATCGGCAGCGCGTCCATGTCGGCCCGCAGGCCGATGGCTGGCCCGTCGCCATTGCGCAGCACGCCGACCACACCGGTCTTGCCGACGCCGCGATGCACCTCGATGCCCCATTGCTCCAGCTTGCGCGCGACGATCTCGGCGGTGCGATGCTCCTCCAGTCCCAGCTCCGGATTGGCATGGATGTCGCGACGGATGTCCGTGAGTTCGTCCTGGTAGCGGCGAACGTGTTCGAGAACGGCGTCAGGCATGAGAAGACTCCAAGGGACCGAGGATTTCGTCGTTGTGCTGGCCAAGCTTCGGAGAATCGCCCTGCGGGTGCGGGCGATGCCGATCGAACGACAGCGGCAGGCCGACGATGGAGATGCCACTCCCCGGCAGCGTTCGCATGATATCCATCGCCTGCAACTGCTCGGCCTCGGCCAGTTCGGCGATGTTGTTCACCGGGGCACAGGGTACCCCGGCCTCGCCGATGATGCCCAACCAATCCTGCCGCTTGCGGGTCGCCAGCACCGGCTGCATGACGGTGACCAGCGCCTCCCGGTTCGCGGCACGCCGGCGGCCATCGGAAAAGCGCGCATCGGTGATCCATGCGGGATGGCCGAGTGCCCCGGCCAGCTTGACGAACAATCGATCGTTGCCGGCGGCGATGCAGATCGGCCGGTCCGCGGTTTCGAAGATCTGGTACGGCGCGAGGGTGGCACTGGCGGCGCCGTGACGCTGCGGCAGCTTGCCGGTGACGTTGAAATTGTTCAGCGGGCCCTGCACCCAGGCGACCGCGCTTTCGAACAGCGAGGTGTCCACCTGGCAGCCCAGGCCGGTGCGCTCGCGCTGCTTCAGGGCCGCCAAGGCGCCGATCACGCACCACATGCCGGTGGCGGTGTCGTTGATCGCCGGCGCGCAGAAGGTGGGTGGATCGTCCGGGCGACCGGTCAGCGTCACCACGGCGCCAAAGCATTGCAGCAGCGGGTCGAAACCGGGCGCCATTTTCAACGGCCCCTGATGGCCGAACGCCCAGATCGAGCAGTAGATCAGCCGCGGGTTCATCGCGCGCATGGCCTCGGCGCCGATGCCGCATTCATCCACGATGCCGGGCCGCAGGTTCTGGATCAGGATGTCGGCCTGTGCCGTGAGCGCCTTCAGCCGGGCAATGTCGGCCGGAGACTTGATGTCGAGGGTGACCGACCGCTTGTTGCGGTTGTTGCTGTGGAACGAGACGGAGTCGCCGTGGACGAAGGGTGGGCCCCAGAGACGTGCATCGTCACCGCCGTCAGGTTTTTCCACTTTGACCACGTCGGCACCGAGGTCAGCCAGAATGACGCCGGCCAGCGGACCAGCGAGCGCCTGGCCGACTTCGATCACCTTGATACCGGCGAGCGGCCCGCCGGTCACCCGCACGCTCCTAGAACCCGGTCCGCCATGCGCGCCTGTCCCCTTTGCCGGGGAATACTTCCATCATTGCGGCCGGAGCGGAACCCAGTTCCGCAGCGCGAAGCGTCGGGGGGCCTGCGCCGGAGCCCCGATCAACGGGCGCTGCCCCCTGATCTCCCGCCACGGACCTGGCCCTTGGGACCGGCTCAGCTTGGGGTGGTGAGAGGGCCTGTCACGATGATGGGTTGATCCGAGGCGGTCGCACCCATCCCCATCCCAAACTGAATCCGATTGCAAAGGCGAGTCGTTGCTGCAGGCGGGGAGGCAACGCCTCCTGGTGGGATTTGAGGCAAGCCCCGATGCTTGCGGCATCCCCCAAAGCGAAATGCGGTGAACGTCAGCTAGCTGCGTCCGCCTTCAAAAAACGAGGCGACCTTGGCGAAGAAGCCTTCGTTTTCCGGGCTGCCCTTCTCGTGCTTCTGCGCTTCGGTCTCGAACTCCTCCAGCAATTCGCGCTGCCGCTTGCTGAGATTCTGCGGAGTTTCCACTGCCACCTGAATGTACATGTCGCCGCGGGCTGCGCTGCGCAGCACCGAAAAGCCTTTGCCGCGCAGGCGGAACTGGTCGCTGGTTTGCGTACCGGGCGGAATCTTCACCTTGGCGCGGCTGCCGTCGATAACGGGCACCTCGACCTCGGCGCCCAGCGCGGCCTGCGCCATCCGCAGTGGCACGCGCATGAAAATATTGGCGCCGTCGCGCTGGAAGAACTCATGCGGCCGCATGGCGACATGCACGTAGAGGTCGCCGTTGGGCGCGCCCTGGCCACCCGCCTCGCCTTCGCCCGCCAGGCGGATGCGCGTGCCGTCCTCGACGCCGGCCGGGATTGCCACCTGCAACGAGCGTTCCCGCTGCACAGTGCCGGCGCCGCGGCAGATGCGGCACGGATTGCGGATCACACGGCCTTGGCCGCCGCAGGTCGGGCAGGCGCGCTCGATCAGGAAGAAGCCCTGCTGGGAGCGGACCTTTCCGGCTCCCTGGCAGGTCGGGCAGGTGTCGGCGCCGCGGTTCTTGTCCTCCGAACCCGTGCCGTTGCAGGCCTCGCAGGCGACCCGGGTCGGTACGCGCAACGTGGACTTGGTGCCGGCGAAGGCCTCGGCGAGATCGATCTCGACGGCCTGGCGAATATCCGCTCCGGCGCGGGTGCGCCCGGCGCCACCGCCGCGACGGCCCAGGAAATCGCCGAACATCTGGTCGAAGATATCGTTGAGACCGCCCTCGGAGGTGAACCCGAAGCCCTGCGAAAAACCGCCCTGTCCACCCTGCTCGAAAGCCGCATGGCCGTAACGGTCATAGGCGGCACGCTTCTGCTCGTCCTTCAGGACGTCATAGGCCTCGCTGACCTCCTTGAACCGCGCTTCGGCCTGTTTGTCGCCCGGATTGCGATCGGGGTGGAACTGCATCGCGAGCTTGCGGTACGCCTTCTTGAGGTCTTCGGCCCCGGCCTCTCGCGCCACACCCAAGGTGGCGTAATAGTCCTGCTTGGCCATTTCAGCCCTTTGTCGCTAGGCGCTGGCGCGCGGGTTCTGCTGGCTACAGGTCTTCCGCGCGCTCACTCAAGAAACACGTCGCGCCCGCCTTCGTCAGAAGCGCGGGCGCGACCTCCTAGGCTTGTCGGTCCCGGTATCGTCAGGCGGACCGCTTCTTCTTCTCGTCGACCTCCTCGAACTCGGCGTCGACCACCTTCTCGTCCGGGTTCGCACCTGCTGCGAACCGGTGCCGGCTCCGCTGGCAGCTCCGGCCTCAGCGGTGGCGCCCGCCGCCTGGGCTGCGGCGTCCGCCTTGTACATCGCCTCGCCGATCTTCATCGCCGCCTGACTCAGCCGCTCGGTGGCCTGCTTCAGGGCCGCGGCGTCGTTGCCTTCCATGGCAGAGCGCGTGGCGGCCATGGCCGCCTCGGCTTCGCCCTTCTCCTGCGCGCCGAGCTTGTCGCCGTGCTCCTCCAGGTTCTTTTCCACCTGGTGTACCAGGCCCTCGGCGTGGTTGCGCAGTCTCCACCTGCTCACGGCGCTGTCTTGTCGGCTTCGGCGTTCGCCTCGGCTTCCTTCACCATGCGCTGGATGTCGGCTTCCGACAGACCGCCGCTGGCCTGGATGCGGATCTGCTGCTCCTTGCCGGTGGCCTTGTCCTTGGCCTGACACCGAGACGATGCCGTTGGCGTCGATGTCGAACGTCACCTCGATCTGCGGCACGCCGCGCGGCGCCGGCGGGATGCCCATCAGGTCGAACTTGCCAAGCAGCTTGTTGTCGGCCGCCATCTCGCGCTCGCCCTGGAACACCTTGATGGTCACGGCGCCCTGGTTGTCGTCCGCGGTCGAGAACACCTGGCTCTTCTTGGTCGGGATCGTGGTGTTGCGCTCGATCAGCCGGGTGAACACGCCGCCCAGCGTCTCGATGCCCAGCGACAGCGGGGTGACGTCGAGCAGCAGCACGTCCTTGACGTCGCCCTTCAGCACGGCGCCCTGCACCGCAGCACCGATCGCCACGACTTCGTCGGGGTTGACGTTGCGGGCCGGCTCCTTGCCGAAGAACTGCTTCACCGCCTCGATGACCTTCGGCATGCGGGTCATGCCGCCGACCAGGATCACCTCGCTGATTTCGCCCGCGGTCACGCCGGCATCCTTCAGCGCGGCCCGGCATGGGTCGAGCGTACGGCTAACCAGGTCATCCACCAGCGACTTCGAGCTTCGCCCGGCTGCAGCTTCATCACCAGGTGCTTCGGTCCGGAGGCGTCCGCGGTGATGAAGGGCAGGTTGATCTCGGTCTCCTTGGAGGAGGACAGCTCGATCTTCGCCTTCTCCGCGGCTTCCTTCAGCCGCTGCAGCGCCAGCTTGTCCTTGCGCAGGTCGATGCCCTGCTCCTTGCGGAACTCGTCCGCCAGGTAGTCGATGATGCGCAGGTCGAAGTCCTCGCCGCCGAGGAAGGTGTCGCCGTTGGTGGACTTCACCTCGAACACGCCGTCGCCGATCTCCAGCACGGAGATGTCGAAGGTGCCGCCGCCCAGGTCGTACACCGCGATCGTGCCCGCGGTCTTCTTGTCCATGCCATAGGCCAGCGCCGCGGCGGTCGGCTCATTGATGATGCGCAGCACTTCCAGGCCGGCGATGCGGCCGGCGTCCTTGGTGGCCTGGCGCTGGCTGTCGTTGAAGTAGGCCGGAACGGTGATCACGGCCTGGGTGACCGGCTCGCCGAGATACGCCTCCGCGGTCTCCTTCATCTTGCCGAGGATGAAGGCGCTGATCTGGCTGGGGGAGTATTTCTCGCCCTTCACCTCGACCCAGGCATCGCCGTTGTCGCCGCGCACGATGCTGTAGGGCACCATGCCCTTGTCCTTGGCCACCAGCGGATCGTCGTAGCGGCGGCCGATCAGACGCTTGATGGCGTAGAGTGTATTGGACGGATTGGTGACGGCCTGGCGCTTGGCGGACTGGCCGACCAAGCGCTCGCCCCTGTCGGTGAAGGCAACCATGCTGGGCGTGGTGCGCGCGCCCTCACTGTTCTCGACGACCCGAACATCCTTGCCTTCCATGATGGCAATGCAAGAGTTCGTGGTGCCAAGGTCGATGCCGATGACTTTTGACATGCTCAGGCTCCTTTCAGCGGATGTGCGCGGCCCGAAGCACCGCGGACGTCCCTAGGTGATAATAACAATGATGTATGGGTCTGGACCGGCCCGGGCAAGGGTGGAAGCCGCGTTTTTCATGCATGAGCGGCACGATATCAGGCTGTTGTATCCACTTTCGTATCGCCGGGCGTGTTCGTCAGTTCGGCAGGCGGTGCCTTGGCGACCACGACCATGGCCGGCCGCAGCAGCCGACCGTTCAGCGTCCAGGCCGGAGTCCAGGCATGCATGACACTGCCCGGCGTGTGGGCCTCGCTTTCCTGCTCTGCCATCGCCTGGTGCAGGTTCGGGTCGAACGGGGCCCCGGTCGGATCCTCCCGCTTGATGCCGTTCCGCTCCAGAATGGTCAGGAAGTTGCGCTCGACGCCTTCAAATCCCTCCCGCAGCTTGGCCAGAAGCTCGGACTGGCCTTCGGCGGGAGGCAGGCTGACAAGGCCTCGCCGCAGGTTGTCGGCCGACTCTACGACGTCGGCAGCGAATTTCTGCACGGCGTATTGCCGGGTTTCGTCCACCTCCCGGCGGGCCCGGGCGCGGACGTTGGCGATTTCCGCTTCGGACCGCATCCAGCGATCCTTCAGCTCCGCCACCTCGGTCTCGAGGGCGGCGATACGCGCGGTCGCGGCCTGCATCACCTCATCGGGGGTCAGCGGCGCGTTCTGGTTGGCGGCGGCATCAACCGGCCGGTCCGATTGCCGCTGCGTGGCTTCCTGGGTGTTTTCGGGTTCGTTGCTCATGAGCCAATCAGTTAGGGCGAGGGTCGCGGGGGAACAAGCGGGGTGTGGCACAGGACAGACGTGCCGCCACAGCTTAGCGCAGGACGGTGAAGACTTCGTTTACAGCGAAATGGTCGGGATTGGCTACTTGCCTGCGAACCCTCGCACCATCGGCAAGGCATCGCCGGCGCCCAGAGCACATCCCGCCCCATGAAGGTCAGCCGAGAAGCCGGCCGATGACCCGAGCGGTATAGTCGACCACCGGAATGATGCGACCGTAATTGATCCGGGTCGGCCCGATCACGCCGATCGCCCCCACGATCCGGCCGCCCTCGTTGCGGGCCGGTGCCACCACCATGGAGACGCCGGATGTCCCGAACAGCCCGCTCTCCGCGCCGATGAAAATCCGCACGCCGTCCGACTGTTCTGCCAGTTCCAACAGCTTCAGCATCGTTTCGTGCCGCTCCAGCCGCTCGAACAGGGTCTGGATCGTGGAAATCCGCTCGATCTGCGTCACATCGGCCAGCAGCCTCGCCTGCCCGCGGACGATCAGGCTGCCGGACCGGCCCTCCCCGGTCCAGGTCCCCAGACCCGCCTCGACCACGACGGCCGCCAGCTCATCCAACTCGGTGCGGTCGGCCGCCATCTCCTCCGTCACGATCCGCCGCAATTCCCCGAGCGGACGGCCGGACAGCCGCGCGTTCAGGTAGTTGCTTGCCTGCTGCAGGGCGGAGGGCGGCAGGCCGGGCGGGATTTCCATGACCCGGTTTTCGACATGTCCTTCGGCGTTGACCAGTACCACGAGTGCTCGGCCGGGACCCAAAGGCACGAATTCGATATGCCGCAACGGGCCCTCCGACTTCGGTGCCAGCACCAGGCCGGCGGCCGAGGACAGGCCGGAAAGCATCGAACTGGCCTCGCCGAGCGTGTCCTCCAGGCTGCGGCCCGATGCGGCGAGCGCGGCGGAGATCGTCTCGCGCTCCTCCTCGCTGAGTTCGCCGAAGTTAAGCAGCCCATCGACGAACAGGCGCAGCCCCTGGTCCGTTGGCAGGCGGCCGGCCGAGGTATGCGGGGCGAACAACAGCCCTGAATTGGTCAGGTCGGCCATCACGTTGCGGATGGTGGCCGGCGACAGGTTCATCGGCAGGCGTCGGGACAGGGTGCGACTGCCCACCGGCTCACCGGTCTCCACGTATTGTTCCACGATCTCCCGCAGGACCGCGGCGGAGCGGGCATCAAGTACGGGCGGGATCGGCGCACCAGGCATGGGGCCGCGAGCCGTGAATTGCGGGCCGCTGCCGGGTGGCGGAACCGAATTGTTCATCCAGCAGGTTCCAGACCCGACGCGCGGGAGCAGCGCCGACAACGATCCGCCATGGGGCTGCCCTTGTGCATCATAATGACTCCCGCCCGGTTCTCGCGCCACCGACCCGCGATGTCCCGGCCAGACCGGCAGCTTCGGGTCGCCTACTTCTCTAAGCCGCCACGGCGGCGTCAAATGCAAGCCCCGCGCCAGCCAGACAGCGCCCCGTCCTCACGGACCTCTGCGCCGCGTCCCGCCGCGACCGCGCCGCTTGCTCGGATCATAACCGCCGCCACCGGGACCCATCGGTTCGGGAGTGCGGTCCCGCTTGGGCCGCAACGACGCGCTGGCCGCCGGCGGCGGCTCCAGCCCCAGGTCCAGCGCCTCCAGCCGCTTGATCTCGTCGCGCAACCGAGCCGCCTGCTCGAATTCCAGGTCGGCCGCGGCGGCCCGCATGCGCTTTTCCAGTTCGGCTATGCTTGCTTTCAGGTCGCGCCCAACGAACTCGGTCGCAGAACTGTCCTTGACCGGCGCAACCGTCACATAATCCTGCTCGAACACGCTCTCCAACACCTTGCCAATGGTGCGCTTGATCGAGATTGGGGTGATGCCGTGCGCCTCATTCCACGCGCGCTGTTTGTTGCGCCGCCGCTCGGTTTCCTCGATCGCGGCGCGCAGCGAGCGGGTCATCGTGTCGGCGTACAGGATCACCTTTCCGTCAATATTACGCGCCGCCCTGCCGATGGTCTGGATCAGCGAGGTCTGCGACCGCAGGAAGCCTTCCTTGTCGGCATCCAGAATCGCCACCAGCGCGCATTCCGGGATATCCAGCCCTTCGCGCAGCAGGTTGATCCCGACCAGCACGTCGAACACGCCCAGCCGCAGGTCGCGAATGATCTCGATCCGCTCCAGCGTGTCGATGTCGGAATGCAGGTAGCGGACCTTCACGCCATGCTCCGTCAGGTAATCCGTGAGGTCCTCCGCCATGCGCTTGGTCAGCGTGGTAACCAGAACGCGCCCGCCATTGGCAGCGACCGTGCGACACTCCGCCAGCAGGTCGTCCACCTGGTGCTCCACCGGGCGCACCTCGGTGACGGGGTCGATCAGCCCGGTCGGCCGGATCACCTGTTCGGCGAACACGCCGGCGGTACGTTCCATCTCCCACGGGCCCGGGGTCGCGGAGACGAACATCGTCTGCGGCCGGAACCGCTCCCATTCCTCGAATTTCAGCGGCCGGTTGTCGATACAGGAGGGCAGGCGGAAGCCGAACTCCGACAGGATCGATTTGCGGGCATAGTCGCCGCGATACATGCCGCCCAACTGCGGCACCGTCACATGGCTCTCATCGACGATCAGCAGCGCATTTTCCGGCAGGTATTCGAACAGCGTCGGCGGCGGATCACCCGGCTCACGGCCGGTCAGGTAGCGCGAGTAGTTCTCGATGCCTTTGCAGGAGCCAGTGGTCTCCATCATCTCGATGTCGAACGCGGTGCGCTGGCTGAGCCGCTCCACCTCCAGCAACTTGCCCTCCGCGGTGAGTTCCTCCAGGCGCGCTTTCAGCTCGATCTTGATGTCGCGGATGGCCTGGGTCAGCGTCGGCCGCGGGGTCACATAGTGGCTGTTCGCATAGACGGTGATCGCGTTCAGTGCAGCGGTCTTCTCGCCGGTCAGCGGGTCGAATTCGTGGATGGATTCGATGTCGTCGCCGAACAGCATCACCCGCCAGGCGCGGTCCTCATAGTGGCTGGGGAAGATGTCGACGATCTCGCCACGCAGCCGAAACGTGCCGCGCTGGAATGCGGTATCGTTGCGGCGATACTGCAGATCGACCAGCGCCTTGGCCAGGCTGTCGCGATCGATCCGGCCGCCGACCTCCAACTTCGCCACCATCTTGGCGTAGGTCTCGACCGAGCCGATACCGTAGATGCAGGAGACCGAGGCGACGACCACGACGTCGTTGCGCTCCAGTAGAGACTGGGTGGCAGCGTGGCGCATCCGGTCAATCTGCTCGTTGATCTGCGCGTCCTTCTCGATATAGGTGTCGGTGCGCGGCACATAGGCTTCGGGTTGATAATAATCGTAGTAGCTGACGAAGTATTCCACCGCATTCTCCGGGAAGAACGACTTCATTTCGCCATATAGCTGCGCGGCCAGCGTCTTGTTCGGCGCCAGGATGAGGGTCGGCTTCTGCACCGCCTCGATCACCTTGGCCATGGTAAAGGTCTTGCCCGAGCCGGTGACACCCAGAAGAACCTGGTCGCGCTCCGCCTGCTCCACACCACGCACCAGCTCGGTGATCGCCGTCGGCTGGTCGCCGGCGGGTTCATACTCCGAGACCACCTTCAGCCGACGGGTCAGCGGCTTGGCAGGCTGCTTCTCCGGCATGAACAGAACGGGCGGCGGGCGGACCAGGGTCTGCGACATGGGTGGCTCCTCGTCCGTTGAAAATGGGGCTTCCGACGGGGGGCGTCGAGGGGCAGATGCAAGCTCGGCCCGATGCCGCCGATTCGATCCCGGGTTCAGATGGTTAGATATGACAGCCGCCGTGGCCCCACATTCCGCCGGGGGAAGCGCCGCCCGACACGAACCTATCGGGTGATGATGGGGCAGTGCCATCCGACCACGGATGCAAACGTCGGCCCGATGATCAGACCGACGTGGATCATCCCCGAACCCTCAACCAACCGTCTCCGTCAGTCGGGTATAGGTCGCACGCGGATTGTCGATCATGATCTTGCGGACAAAATCGGCCGAAAGCCCCTCCGGCAGTGCGGCCTCGCCGTCGAACTGCCAGTGCGGATAGTCGGTGGAGAACAGCAACAACTCGTCGGACCCCATATGGTCCAGCAGCTTCTTGAACGCCTCGACGTCGGGCGGCGCGTCGCACGGTTGCGTGGTCAGCCGCACGTTGGAGCGCACGATTTCTGTTGGTGCGCGATCGACCCAGGGGATTTCCATGCGCAGCCCGCGCCAGAATTTCGTCAGCCGCCACAGATGCGCCGGCAGCCAGGTGAAGCCGGACTCGAGCAGCACGACCTTCAGTTCGGGAAATTTGGTGAACACACCTTCGCAAATCAGGCTGGTCAGGCATTGCTGGAAGGCGGCAGCCTGCGCGGCATAATCCTCAGTGTAGTAGGTGGGCCAGCCGAGCGAGGTGACGGGGTGGCGGTACGCGCTGCCGGCGTGGATGCCGATGGCCAGATTGTGCCGTTCGGCGGCAGCGTAGATCGGCCAGTAGTGGCGCTTACCGAGCGGCATGTCGCCCATCACCAGTAACAGAACCTGGACGAAGCGCGGATCGCCGGCGACGCGTTCAATCTCGTCCACCGCCAGCTCCGGGTTCTGCGACGGCACCACAATGGACGCGCGCAGTCGGCTGTCCTGGTCCAGCCATTCCTTCGCCAGCCAGTCGTTGATGGCACGGGCAAAGCCGGCGCCCATGTCCTCGCTGAACAGCAGCTGCGCGCCATAGAGGCAATTGAGAATGCCGATGCTGGTGTGGAACGGATCGAGCGCCTGGCGTTGCAACAGAGCGAGGTCAGAACCCGGTTTTTTGCCTTCCGGCCGCCAATCGGGCCGCGCGGTCAGCGGCGAGTTGGCGGGATAGGCGATCAATTCCAGCTCGTGCACGCCGCGCTGGATGACGATGTCGCGCCAGTGGTCGGACAAATAGGGATGCAGCGCCTTCAGGTTCGGCACCGCCGGATGCAGGTCGCAGTCGATGCCGCCTTGCGCGAGGTTGCTCATGCTTGGACTCAGTTGCCCCTGGCGATGTCCCACCACGCTACCACCGGTTGGCCGCGCATGCCATGACGGCGGGCGTTACAACCTACATGCGCATGGGGACCGAACGAACGCCGGCCCCGCTATCCCCGCGCGGCGAGTGCCACCCCGGTCAGCGTCATTGCCAGCGCGATCAACTGCCGCGGGCCCAGCGGGTCGCCGAGCAGCAGGGCCGACCCCAGCACGCCTACCATAGGTGAGATCAGCACGGTGGTCGCCGCCATCGAAGCCGGCACCAGCCGCAAGGCGCGAAACCAGGCCACATAGGCGACGGTCAGCGGCATCACCGCAATATACCCGCAGGCCGCATATCCAAGCGGCGTCAGGCGGTTCCAGTCTGGGTGCTCGAACGCCGCCAGAACCATCACCGGCAGCGCGCCGATCGCCGCCTGCCAGGCCACGCTCGTCCCCGGCGGCATTGACAGCGGGTGACGCTTGACCAGCACCGTGCCGAGGCCGAACAGCGACGCTGCGAGCAATCCCAACAGCACGCCCGGTGCCTTGCTCCAGGCCGCCTCGACCGAGCCCACACCCACAAGGAGCGCCACCCCCGCCAATGCCAACAGCATGGCCACCACCCGCCGGAGGGTCGGCCGCTCCCCCAAGATCGGCCAGGCCAGCAGGCCGGCCCAGACCGGCAGTGTGTAGGTGACGATCACCGCCTCCGACGCCTTGAGCCAGACCAGCGCCACGGTGGTGAAGATGGTGAACGCGCCATAGTTCAGCATGGCGAACAGCACCAGCCGGCCCCATTGCCCGTTCGGCGGTCGCAGCCGTTCGCGGGAGGCCAGCGCAATCATGAAGGCGAAGACCACCCCGGCCAGGTTCGGCACCGCGCGGGCGGTGAATGGCGGCAATTCGCTCAGCAGGAACTTCGCCTGAGGCCAGGTCAGGCCCCAACTGCACGCGGTCAGCAGGAGCAGCGCCAGGCCTTCCGCCCGTGTGCCGATCAATCGAGGCCGCGCACCGGTGTTAGCGGACGTAGACACGAACCTGGCGCGCCGGCAGCGCAGGGTCGGCGCGCAATCCAAGATGCACCCGTCGGGCCGGCACGCCGTCAGAGATCAAAGCGCGCATGACCAAGATCGCATCGGCCTGGCCCTGCGCCGCAGCATCGGCGGACGCTACCATGGCGATGACATCATATTGCACGTTCGCGTCGCGCGCTTCGGCCGCCTGTACCGCATAACGCAGCAATTGCTGGAATGCCGGGGCGGGTGAGCGGAAATCGATGGTCACCAGCGCCCGGCGGGAATTGACCCGCACCGGTTCGGCCGGCTGGCCCCCCAGGCCAGCAACGGGTTTCGCTTCGGGCGCCGGGGCAAAGGTGTTCTGGTCCACCAAAGCGCAACCGATCACCAGCAGCGCCGGCGCTGCCCGCACGGCGCGCAGCGGTCCCGGCATGAGCGAAATCAGGCTGCGCAGCCAAGCCATACGGACGTCTCCAACCATCGGGGCAAGCTTGCAGGAAGCGGCGTGTCGGGCAAGCCGCAGCCTGCGTCCGAGTTTGCCGAACCCCCACCCTGCCGGCACTTCAAGTCGCCGGCGATACGGCGTTCCCCACCACCGCCCGCAGAACGGGTGAGGCCGGCACAGGGATCATGACAACGTCCCGCAGCGAAGCGGCCGTCACCGCTCCTTGGCGCGCTCCGCAGCCAACTGGTCCGGGGTCAGCTGGAATCCGGCCAGGATGCTGTAGGCTGCGCCGGACTTGGTCGGGGTGACGGGAAGTGTCAGGTCCACCTCAGCGGAGGTCAGCCGCACCCGATCCACGTTACGCGGGAACGCTGCCTCCACCTGGTACAGATGCTTGTCCAGGATGCGGTCGCCCTCGGTGACCGCGACGAATACCGGCACCTGGGTGCGATCGCCCTGCATGGCGGGCCCACGCGCGAACTCGATGCTGAATTTCACGGCAACGTCCAGGGTCCCCTTGTCTCCGGGCCGGCACTGGCCGTTGATCCCGACCATCCGTCCCTGCAGCACGACATCGGTCAGGTCGTGCCCGCTGCTGTTCGGCCGGTACACCAGGATATCGCCGGTCGGATCGAGCAGCCCGGCATGGGGACAGGCCGGGGGAAACTGGTTCCGCTCCGGCCCGCAACCCGACAGCAGGGGCAGCAACAAAGCTAGCGACGCGGCGCGGCAGGCGATGGACAGGCAGAAGGGCATCGAAGACTCCGGATTGTGCGTTGCCGGCGCGGGGCTGCGACGCATAGTGCCGGGCACGCGTCGAATGGACAACTCGCGGCCGTCCTATCCTACGCGTCGGCCGAGTCCGCCGGGCAGCGACCGCCGGCCAAGCGCCAGCGCCGGTCTTGCGGCCCGGCAGCAAGTCCGACTCCACTGCAGCATGCCTCGCACGGCTCGCAGCCTGCGCCGGTTCGGCGGCCGCCGGTTCGCACTATCGGTGACGCGGTACACCGTCCATCGGTTTGCACTGGACAGCCCCCGGGTGCGTAGCCACCCTGCGAGCCGGTGTCCGCGCCCCAATTCCGGAGGCGTTCGGGCCGGATCGGCTCCCTCCTCGGAGTGAGCACTCTGTACCTGGCGACCGAGGAGCGGTGGGTGATCGACGAAATCTTTGTTTTTCCGCCGCCCGCCGAACCGGCCTGAGATGGCCGTCTACACCGAGGTCACCGACGAAGCGCTGGCAGCGTTCCTGACCGAGTACGATTTGGGCACGATGGTTGCCTTCCGCGGCATCGCCGAGGGCGTGGAGAATTCCAACTTCTCCCTCCGCACCACCATCGGCGACTACATCCTGACCCTTTACGAGAAACGGGTCGATCCCCAGGAACTGCCCTGGTTCCTCGGCCTGATGGCGCATCTGGCGCAGCGCGGCGTGGTGTGCCCCCAGCCAGTGCAGGCCCGCGATGGGGTGGCGCTGCGGCATCTGTGCGGACGCCATGCCGCCATCACGACCTTTCTGCCGGGTGTCTGGCCACGCCGCGTGCGACTGGACCATTGCGGTCCGGTGGGGACGGCGCTCGCGGCGCTGCATCTGGCCGGCGCCGACTATGCCCCGACCCGCCGCAACGCATTGGGGCCCCATGGCTGGCTGCCGCTGCTGGATCGTGCCCGCGAGCGCGCGGACGAAGTGCAGCCGGGCCTGGCGCGCGAGCTCGACACCGCGCTCACCGGCATTCTGGAGACATGGCCGCGCGATCTGGCGATCGGGCATATCCACGCCGACCTGTTTCCCGACAATGTGTTCTTCCTGGACGACCAGTTGTCCGGACTGATCGACTTCTACTTCGCGGCGACCGACATCCTAGCCTATGACGTCGCCATCTGTCTGAACGCTTGGTGCTTCGAACCGGATTTTGCCTTTAACGTGACCAAGGCACGCGCCCTGCTATCCGGCTACACGGCGGTCCGGCCGCTTTCACCGGCGGAACGGACCGCGTTGCCGGTGCTCTGCCAGGGCGCGGCGATCCGCTTTCTGCTGACGCGCCTGTATGACTGGCTGAACACACCGCCGGGCGCATTGGTCACCCGCAAAGACCCGGTCGAGTATCTGCGCCGGCTGCGCTTCCATCTGTCGGCACGCGACGAGCACGCTTATGGCATCTGAAGAACAGGTCACCGTCACCCCCGGACCGTCATCGCAGCAAATGGTGGAGGTCTGGACTGATGGCGGCTGCAAGCCGAACCCAGGCCCCGGCGGCTGGGCCGCGATCCTGCGCTTTGGCGGGCATGAGCGGGAGCTAACCGGTGCCGACCCGAAGACCACCAACAATCGAATGGAGCTGACCGCGGCCGCGATGGCGTTGGAGGCCCTGAAACGGCCCTGCGTCGTGGTGCTGCATACCGACAGCGAATACGTCAAGAACGGCATCACTCGCTGGCACACCGGCTGGGTACGCAAGAACTGGCGCAGTTCAACCGGCGATCCGGTGAAGAATGTCGATCTGTGGCAGCGCTTGCTCGCCGCCGCCGCGCAGCATCGTATCGAGTGGCGCTGGGTACGGGGTCATGCCGGCAACACGATGAATGAGCGCGCCGACAAGCTGGCGACCCGGGCGCGGGAGGCGTTGTAGCCGCAGCGTCATCGGCGGATCGCGCCGCGCCAATCCCGTACGGATAATTCCGAATTTCTCCCGCGTCGTCTCCGTGATTGCATCCGTCCTGCACATCGCGTTCAGGACGGTAGACGGATCATGAACAGCTTCCACGCCCCGACCAGATCCCGCGTCGAGGGCATCGCCTTCACTATTCCCGAATTGCTGATCCTTGCGGCCTGGGCGGATTTCCACGGCTTGCGCATGCACATCGAACTTGATTGGCACGCGGATGCCGTGGAATACGAAGAGGTCGTCTCGCTCAAAGAGCCGGAGCAGCGTAGCCCGAGTTGGTTCCTGTGGCGCACGTGCAAGCATGTTGTGCTGCAGCCGGTGCTGGGCGGTCCGCGCCGCTTCGACACCATCTGCGCTGCGCTGACCGCGATTTGCCCGGAAACTGCCGTGCCGCCGAACTGACTGCCCCGCTCGCGGCCGGCTCTGGGCAGAGGCCCGTAGCAGTCCCTGTTTTGGATCGGGTCAGACCGAGATCGGCCGCCCTGGCGGGGATTGCCTGGCACCCGCTTGCATGGCACCGATGCCGCGGATCGCGACCAGCACGCGCGCGAGATTCTTACCGACGCGAAGCAGCGCTTCATCCCAGGTGAACACACCAAACCGGTCGAATTCCGGCAGCGTCGCACTGTTTGGCAACGTAAAGGTCGAGCGGCACGCCAGCACCTGTGGATCCGGCATGGCCGTCGGATACCAGGCGAACAGGGCAAGGTCCTTGCCCGGCAGGTAGGCGTGGGTGCCCAGATCCCGCAGTGCGTCCGATGGCGCCGCCAACCCGGTCTCCTCTTGCAGTTCCCGCAAAGCGGTGCAGCGAAGTGCCTCTCCGGGCTCCGCCAGCCCCTTCGGAATGTCCCAACGCGGCGACCGCGTGGCATGACCGAGCAGGATACGCGCGCCATCGGTGACGATCACGCCACAGGAGGTGCGACGGGCCATGTCAGCAGGCCTGGGCGGTGAAGCGGGTGGACGGAGCAACAAACTCCTCCTGCGCGGCTACCGTCAGGATCTCCCGAGCCCCCGCTTCCGCGGTGCGTTTCAGCAGCCCATGGATCGATGAGCCGGCCAGTTCCATCGCGATCACCGGATCGCCAGTTTGCAGGCGGTGGAACAGGAACAGCGCGGCGATGGCATCGCCGGCACCATTCACCGCGACCGGCAGGCGGGGCGTCCGCAACAGGTGGAAGCGTCCGGCCTCGGCCACCAGCAGATCGAGATGGTCACCCGGAGTTTCCTCGCTGTCCAGGCTGGTCAGCAACACGCAGCGCAGCCCATCCGGCCGCAACATCTCCGCCAGCCGAGTGGCGGCGGTCTTCGCCTGCGCCATCGTGGTGCAGGACAGGCCGGTCAACCGCTCCAGCTCGAACCGGTTCGGGGTCGCGATATCGGCCTGTGGCAAGGCCACGTCGCGCAGGAATTCCTCGATGCCTGGCCGCACATAGACGCCTTCCTCAACGTCACCGATGACCGGGTCGCAGCAATAGACCGCGGCAGGATTTTCCGCCCGCACCCGCGCGACCGCATGCAGGATCGCCCCGCCGATTGTGGCATCCCCCATGTAGCCGGACAGCACGGCGTCACAGCGGCGCAGCACGTCGCGGGCGGCGATCCCGTCCACCAGATCGCGCACCGCCTCCCCGGTGAACACCTGCCCGGTCCAGTGGCCATAGCCGGTGTGGTTGGAGAACTGCACGGTATTGATCGACCACACCTCGGCGCCAAGACGCTGCAGCGGAAACACGGCGCTGGCGTTGCCGACATGGCCATAGGACACCCAGGACTGGATCGACAGGATGTTCATGTTGCCCCCCGGCTCGCGCCAGAAAGCGCCGCGTCGATTTCGGGAATGCGTCCGGGAGCCAGCACTTCTACCGTCTGCCCTTCCTTGCGAGCGATCAGCACGGGACCGTTCGGGCTGCTGTTGTCGAATACGTACAGACGGTGCGCGAGCGGCGCGACTCGCCGGAACATGTCAATGGAGCGTGCCCACCGTGCAACGATCCGGGGTCTGGGCACGTCGTGACCTCCCAGCGCGCGCCGCAAAGCCACACGCCGCACCGCGTCTTCCGGTGTCGCAAGGCCGACATAAATCACGCCGATCCGATAGCCCAGCGACCGGGCGCGTTCGATGTCGTCCAGATACTTGTCCGACGACAGCACGGTTTCCACCAGGAAATCCTTGCCTTGTTCGATGCAGGCCGCGACTTCTGCATCGATCTCCCCGGCGGCTCGCAGGGTGACCCCGCTCGCGCCGGGTTCGGCGTCGAGGATCGCCCGGGCCCGCGTGTCAGCGTTCAACGTAACCAGGTCGATCCCGACTACGGCCTGCATAACGCTCGCTTCGACCAGGGTCGATTTGCCTGCACCGTTGGGTCCGGCGACCAACCAGAACCAGGGCACGACGCCCAGTTCAGGCGCGACTCACCTGGCCATCCGGTGTCCACTCCAGGCGCTCATCGAGCCTCACCACCGTTCCGTCGGGACGGCGTTCCACGGCTGTACCGTGCTCCCGCCCCGGTACCGCCAGACCGGCGGTATGCGCCCGGTCGATCGCACGCGCGACCGCGGTCGAAAAGCCGCTCAGCAGCGCATCGCCCACAGCATCGTCTGCCGAGCTGCCCTGAACCGCCTGCTCCAGTCGGGACGACGGCTTGAACCGCACGGTGCGCCCGACCGGCTCCGCGCTCTGCGCCTGTGCGTCCTTGCGAGCCCGCAGCGCGCGCACCGTGAAGGTGCCAAAGCGCGGCACCGTCACCTTGCCAGATTTCTTCAGCTCCGCGACGATGGCATCCATCAGGACGTCGGCGGTGCGGCTCGACGCCACATCCAATCCGGCCGCGTCATCGGACCCGGCCTTCCGTTTATCCACCAGTCGTGGCCGCGCGCTGCTCTTTGCCATTCCATCGACCTCCGTCCCGGTGCCAGGCTGAGTGCCACACTGCCCCGGTGTCCGTTGACATAGGACGTCCGGCCGTCGAACGCCACGGTCGGATGTTGTGATCCGCGCGCTTAGGCCGTATGGCCGGCCGCTCCGCTTTCGTCTCGCCTCCGGGATCACAGCCAGCATGCCCCATACGCCGCTCCTGTTCCAGCCGATCACCTTCCGTTCGGTCACCGCCCGCAATCGCATCGTCGTCGCCCCAATGTGCCAGGTACAGCGCCACCGACGGGCTCGGCGATGATTGGCACGTGCAGCACCTCGGTGCTCGCGCGATGGGCGGGGCGGGCATCGTGATCACCGAGGCGACGCATGTTTCCGCCGTCGGCCGCATCACACCGAACTGCCTGGGTCTGTGGAACCCGGCGCACCAGGGGCTGCTCGCGCGGCTTGCTGCCCTCATCGAGAGCAGTGGCGCCGTGCCGGGGATTCAGCTCGCCCATGCCGGGCGCAAGGCGAGCTGCCAACGGCCTTGGGATGGCGGGAAGCCGATCGCGCCGCAGGATGGCGGCTGGGTGCCGCTCGCGCCCAGTGCCATTCCGATGGTGCCAGGCGCCACCGATCCGCAGGCGTTGACACCGGGCCAGATCACGGAGATCGCCGCGCAATTCGCCGCCAGTGCGCGCATGGCACGCCAGGCCGGATTTAAGCTGGTCGAGCTGCATGCCGCGCATGGCTACCTGTTGCATTCGTTCCTGTCGCCGATTTCCAACCGCCGTAACGACGCCTATGGCGGCGACGCGGAAGGGCGCAGCCGGTTCCTGATGGAGGCGCTGGACGCTGTGCGCTCGGAGTGGCCGGCCGAGCTGCCGCTTTGGATCCGGCTGTCCTGCACCGATTGGATGGCAGGTGGCCTGTCCATCGAGGACACGGTCGCATTGTGCCGCCGGTTGGCTGCGCGCGGGGACGTCGACCTGATCGACTGCTCCTCGGGCGGCGTGTCGGGCGAGCAGGTGATCCCCTCGCTGCATCCCGGCTATCAGGTGCCGTTCGCCGAGGCGGTGCGGCATGGTGCCGGCATCGCCACCGGCGCGGTCGGGCTGATCACCGAACCGACGCATGCCGCGGAGATCGTCGCGAACGGCCGCGCGGATGTTGTGCTGCTGGCGCGGGCACTACTCGCCGATCCGGCCTGGCCACTGCGCGCCGCCAAGGCCTTCGGGGTGAAGCCGCCGCTGCCGCCGCAGTATTTGCGCGCCGGGCTGTAGCGGGGCGATCTGTCGACTGCGTATCGATTGCTCCAGGGCGCCTCTACAAAAACATGCGAGGCGACCTGTACCACCACAATCGCAACCGAGTTATGGCAGGGCGCGCCGCAGAACCGGACATGCTGTTCGCTCGACCCGGCGCGCTGAACCGCCACTCCGACGGAGAAGCCTGCCATGAAAGCCTCGTTGCTTGCCCACGCCGCACCTGCCCTGCTGATCGCAGGCGCCCTATCCGTCACGGGGGTCGCATCCGGCTGGGCACAATCTGGGTCGTCCTCCGGTGGTTCGGCTGCTCCGGCAGCATCCCCTAGCAGCGGCGCTACTTCGTCAGCTCAGGCGCCATCCACGACCGGCCCAAAGACCAGCCCCATGGCGAAGACTCAGGTAAACAAGGCCACCGGGCCGAAGCGCCAGGCCGGAGAGTCGCTGCAAAGCCTGGTGGAACGCCGGATCAGCGATCTGCACACCCGGCTGCACATCACGCCGGCGCAAAGTCAGCCGTGGGACCAGTTCGCCCAGGTGATGCGCAACAACGCCAACAATATCGATCAGGCCTATCACCGGCGGGCCGATAAGCTGTCCTCAATGTCCGCGGTGGACAACATGAAGTCCTATGCGCAGGTGGAGCAAACCCGGTCTGAGGACGTGCAGAAGCTGGTGCCTGCGTTCGAGAATCTATACTACACCCTGTCGGATCAGCAGAAGAAGCAGGCAGATCAGCTGTTCCGCAACTACGCCGAGAACGCGCAGCAGAAGCGGCAGACATCGGTGCGGTAGCCGCTGCGCCGGCCCCGTCGCGCCCATCGGCGACGCAAGACGCCTACGTGACGAAGGCTGGATCATTGCCCGCGCATGGGCAACGCTGACAGCGCTGGCCATGCGGGGCGGCTGCCGTTATACCGCGCGCTTCGCGCGGCCGGTCGGGATCGGCGGCGCCAGCAGGGAACCATCGCGATGAAATCTGGCATTCACCCCGAGTATCACGAGATCACGGTCATTATGACCGATGGCACCACGTTCAAGACGCGCTCCTGCTACGGCAATGCCGGGGACACGCTGCGTCTGGACATTGATCCGAAATCCCACCCGGCCTGGACCGGCCAGCATCGCATCATTGACAGCGGTGGCCAGGTGGCGAAGTTCAACAAGAAGTTCGCGGGACTTGGCCTGAAGGGCTGAGATCTCCTCACGATCGCGGGAGACGCCGCTGCGGCTCCCGCGATCGTGAACATTGGCTGCCGGGTCCCGTCTTGGGGCCAACTTCTTGAAATTGCCGAGCATACCCACCAAATTGGGTGCTGTCCGGAATGCCCGTTTGGGGTTCCGGGGCGTGACGTGGGTTGGCCCATTGTGGGCGACCCCGATCAGAGACCTTGCTCGTTCAGGAGGTTTTGCCATGACTGTCGACTTTTCCCCTTTGTTTCGTACTGCCATTGGTTTCGACCGGCTCGCCCGGCTGATGGACACGGCATCCGCTACGCCGGAGGCGCCGAGCTATCCGCCTTACAATATCGAGAAGACCGGTGACGACACCTATCGCCTGACCATGGCGGTGGCTGGCTTCCGCCCCGACGACATCGACATCACGGTCAAGGAGAACACGCTGGTGATTTCCGGGCGCGTGAATGGCGAGGGGCAGAGCGGACAGGTGTTGTACCGCGGCATTGCCGGCCGTGCGTTTGAGCGTCGCTTCGTGCTCGCCGATCATATGGTGGTCAACGGTGCCGATCTGCAGGACGGCCTGCTGCATGTAGGCCTGAAGCGCGTGGTGCCGGAAGCGCTGAAGCCGCGTCGGATCGCCGTCAACGCCGGCGCTTCCACCGCGATCGCCAACGATCCGCAGGGTACCGCGAAGGCCGCGTAATCGACACGGGGCCACAACGGAAGCGAAGGGGGCCGGGGCAATCCCGGCCCCTTTTTGTGTCCAGCTCCTGCCTAAGGCTTGCGGAAGAACGCCTCCGCCGCACTGCGATGGCCCTGCTTGCGGTCGATATCCGCCTCGACCCGGGCAATCTCCTCGCGCAGTTCGGCGATGTAGTCGCGCAACTCCTCGACCCCGAGCGGATCCAGGACAAGCTTCTCCAGGCGCGTCCGCTTGCGGATCGGAACGTCCTCATCCTCGGTAGCCATCATCGCTCTCCGGGCTGTTGATCGGCTATCATAAAGCCGTCACGGTCCCTTGACCCATCACGGCGTGGTTGTCATATCGGCTGTCCGGCCGCCTTCGCGGCGCCTCTCTGGTTGTGCCGCCGTTCGACAAGCGGCCCTGGAAGTGAAATGCAATGACCCTGCCGTTGATGCCCAAGGCCACCGCCGTGTGGCTGATTGAGAAAACCGCGCTCACCTTCACGCAGATTGCCGATTTTTGCGGCATGCATCCTCTGGAGGTGCAGGCGATCGCGGATGGTGAAGTGGCTCAGGGAATCGTCGGCTACGATCCGGTCGCCAACGGCCAGGTAACGCAGGAGAATATCAAACGCTGTGAGGCGGATCCGGCCGGTCGGCTGAAACTGGCGGCCACTGCCTTGCCGGCTCCGAAGCGGCTGCGCGGCGCCCGCTACACGCCGGTGGCGAAGCGCAACGACCGTCCGGATGCCATCGCCTTTCTGCTGCGTAACTACCCGCAATTGACCGATGCGCAGGTGGGCAAGCTGCTGGGCACCACCAAGGACACCATTCAGAAGGTGCGGGAGCGTTCGCACTGGAACAGTGCAAACATCAAACCGCGGGACCCGGTGATTCTGGGATTGTGCAGCCAGACCGATTTGAATGCCGCAGTCGCCCAGGCCAATGAGCGGCTACAACGGGAAGGTCATGCGGTGCCTGTGCCGCCGCCGCCGGAGGCGGACGAGGCCGCCTGAGTACCGGCGCACGGCGGGCGCAGGAATTGGGGGGTCAGTGCGGTGCGGCGCGGAGCCTTTCGATCTCCTCTTTGACGTGCAGCTTCTCGATCTTCAATCGGTTGAGGGCTTCCTCGTCGGGTCGCGGTCGCTGGTCCTCATCGAGTATCCGGGTCTCAAGGGTGGAATGGCGCTCCTTCAGGGCATCAATACGGGCCTGCAGGTTCATGGAACCACCTCTGCTCAATCAGGGTCTAAGCACCGTGGCCACCGCAGTGACCGCGGTAAACCAGTGTAACGCATTTGCCACCTGGCCCGCCAGACGTAACCCCTCAGGCGGCACTGGGTTTGCTCTCACGAGTTATGGTATGGTTCAGCCATGCTGACCGATCGGGACTCGCTGCTCCGTAAGCTGCACGAGCTGCGCAGCGAACATCGCGACCTGGATACGGTCATCGCCCGGCTGGCTGACCAGGGTGCCGCCGATCAGCTCCATCTGCAGCGGCTGAAAAAGCGCAAGCTGATGCTGAAGGATGAGATTGCCTGGCTGGAAAGCCGGCTGATCCCGGATAACATCGCCTGACATGGCTGCTCCGGACGATCCGCCACGCATCGGCATCATCATGGGCAGCCAGTCGGACTGGGTGACCCTGCGCCATGCCGCCGAGACCTTGGCCCGGCTGGCGATTTCTCACGAGACGCGCATTGTCTCGGCCCACCGTACCCCGGATCGCCTGCGGGATTATGCAACCTCGGCGCGTGCCCGCGGGCTGTGTGTCATCATCGCCGGCGCCGGCGGTGCCGCGCATCTTCCCGGCATGTGCGCCGCCTGGACTTCGCTGCCGGTGCTGGGCGTGCCGGTGGAATCCCAGGCACTGAAGGGCATGGACAGCCTTCTGTCGATCGTCCAGATGCCCGCCGGCATTCCCGTCGGCACGCTGGCAATTGGCCGTGCCGGCGCGGTGAATGCTGCATTGCTGGCCGCCGGGATCCTGGCCATCGGCGACCCGGACCTCGCCATTCGACTGGACCAACTCCGCGCCGAACAGACCGCGGCAGTGGCGATGGAGCCGCAGGACCCGGCATGACGACCCGGACCCCGGCCGCTGCGGCCTTCCCCCTGCCACCCAACGCCACCATCGGCCTGGTCGGCGGCGGCCAGCTCGGCCGCATGTCTGCCCTCGCCGCCGCGCGCCTCGGCTATCGCTGCCACATCCTCACCCGTGAGACTGACAGCCCAGCCAGCCAAGTGGCAGCCGCGGTGACCATCAGCGACTACACTGAACCAACCTCGCTGCGCGGCTTCGCCGAGGCGGTGGATGTGATCAGCTTCGAGTTCGAAAATGTCAGCGCCGAAGGGCTGGAGCTGCTTGCCTCGCTGAAGCCGGTGCGGCCGTCCCCCGACACCCTGCGCATCAGCCAGGATCGCATCGTGGAAAAAAAATTCCTGAACAACGCCGGTGCCGCCACCGCGCCGTGGCGATCGGTCCACACGCGGGCCGAACTGGATGCAGCGGTGGCGGAACTCGGCCTGCCCGCGGTGCTGAAGACGACACGACTGGGATATGACGGCAAAGGCCAGGCGATGTTGCGCCGGCCGGAGGATGTCGCCGCGGCGTTTGATGCGCTGGCGCCCAAGCCGCTGGTGCTGGAAGCCTTCATCGACTTTGCTCAGGAAATCAGTGTGGTGGCCGCGCGGGGCGCGGATGGCGCGTATTCCGCATTCGACACCGTGGAAAATCGCCACCGCAATCACATCCTGGACCTGACCTTGGCGCCGGCGCGCATCCCGGAGACGGTGGACGCCCAGGCACAGTCGATCGCTCGCCGTGTGGCGGAAGCGCTGGACCTAATCGGCCTGCTGGCGGTGGAGATGTTCGTTGATCCACGCGGCACGGTGCTGGTCAACGAAATCGCGCCGCGGCCACACAACTCCGGCCACTGGACCATCGATGCCTGTCCGGCGAGTCAGTTCGAGCTGCATGTCCGAGCCATCGCGGGACTGCCGCTGCCGCCGGCCACGCGGCATTCGGACGCGGTGATGAAGAATCTGGTCGGGCCGGAGGAGGCCGCGCTCTGGCCGGCAATCGTCGCAACACCCGGACTGATCCCGCATCTCTACGGCAAGCGCGACGCTCGGCCCGGACGCAAGATGGGCCATGTGACCCGGCTGTTCCCGCGTGGATCCCTCCCTGGGGAATTCGGCGTGCGCGACGCCCTGGGACCAGCGGTGCCTCAGGACTGAGCGGACAGCCGCTCTGCAACCAGGGCAACGCAGCGTTCGAACGCGTCGAGGTCCCGCCAGCGGTCCGCGGGGTCGCAATCCTGCACCACCAACGCGCCACCCGAGCCGATAATGCCGCCCTCAATCATCAGATTGTCGGCGAGGCCGAATTGCTCGATCAGCAGATTCTCGCTGTCACGCCAGACCGGACCGGGGCTGCCGATGACGCCGCCATGCGCAGCTGCGTAGTCCAGCGTGCGGCGTGTGAACGGCGCGGCGCTGTTCGAATAGGCGAACACCACGCGGCCATGGGCGCGGGCAAAGCCGATTTCATAGACGGTGCCGACATCGGCGCTGGGACCGCGGAACGGCGTCAGGTTGGCAATCACCGCAGTGCTGGCGGCAATATGGGCCTCGTTTCGATGGGCAATCCGGCGCCACTGGGGCAATCCAGCCCAGGCCCCGGGCATGTGCACCAGCGGATCGAGTGGCGAAACTCCCCGCAGTCCGTGTCGGTCGCAGATCGCCCGCTTGCGATCGAACCAGTCCGCCGCGCGGGGCAGGAAAACGTCGGGACCGGCCAAATAGATACGCGGCCTGCCGAGGTCGGTTGGCCCGCTCAGCCGTGCGGTTCCAACGCTGCCACGCCGGGCAGGGTCTTGCCTTCCAGCCACTCCAGGAAGGCACCGCCGGCGGAGGACACGTAGCTCATCTGGTCGAGCACGCCGGCGTGGCGCAGGGCGGAGACCGTGTCGCCGCCACCGGCCACGCTGCGCAGCGCGCCGCTCTGGGTGGCCTGTGCCACGGCCTTGGCGAAGGCGGTGGTCGCCGCGTCGAACGGCGGCGTCTCGAACGCGCCGAGCGGGCCGTTCCATACCAGCGTCTTGAGGGTCTTGAGATGGGTGAGCAGGGTCGCGACCGTCTCCGGCCCCACGTCCAGAATCATCGCGTCGGCCGGCACATCAATCACCGACACGGTCTGCGTCGGCACATTCGGCTTGAATTCGGTCGCCACCACGGCGTCGGTGGGCAGCACGATCTGGCAGCCGCCCATTTTCGCCGGCTCCATGATGCGCCGCGCGATGTCATGCATCTCGGCTTCCTGCAGCGACTTTCCCACCGCGATGCCCTGCGCCGCGAGGAACGTGTTCGCCATCGCGCCACCGATCACCAGCACGTCCACTTTGGACAGCAGGTTCTCCAGCAATTCAATCTTGGTGGAAATCTTCGCGCCGCCGACGATCGCGGCCACCGGGCGCTGTGGGCTGCCCAGCGCGGCGTGCAGTGCCTCCAGCTCCGCCTGCATCAGCCTTCCGGCATAGGCGGGCAGCAGATGGGCCACACCCTCGGTGCTGGCATGGGCGCGATGTGCCGCGGAGAAGGCGTCGTCCACATAGATATCCGCGAGTTTGGCCATTTCGGCCGCGAACGTCGGATCATTCTTCTCCTCGGCGGCATGGTAGCGGGTGTTCTCCAGCACCAGCACTTCGCCATCGGCCATCCGTTCGACAGCCTGCTGGGCGGGCAGGCCGACGCAGTCCTCAGCAAAGCGGACCCGCTGGCCCAGCACCTCACCCAACGCCGCCGCCATCGGACCCAGCGACATCTCCGGCACCCGCTTGCCCTTCGGCCGATCGAAATGGCTGCACACGATCACCCTGGCGCCCTTGCCGGCCAGTTCGCGAATGGTCGGGGACAGGCGCTCGATCCGGGTCAGGTCGGTGATCTTGCCATTACGCACCGGCACGTTGAGGTCGGCGCGCAGCAGGACGCGCTTGCCGGCGACGTCCACGTTGTCGAGGGTGCGGAATGCCATGTGTTCGTCTTCCTGGCCGGAGGTAGCGTGCCGCGACATGCAGCTATGCTGCCCCTCCCCTTGCGGGACGGCGGGGAAGGGGTCCGGTATGCTCCCTCCTCCCCCTTACCACTCCCGCAAGGGGGGGAGGGCGAGCAGTCTAAGCTGGGGCCTAGAGGCTGCCCCAGAAAGCGGCGGTATCCGACATGCGGTTGGAGAAGCCCCACTCGTTGTCGTACCACCCCATCACCCTGGTGAGCGCCGCGTCGACCACCGCGGTCTGCGACGCATCGAAGGTGCAGGACGCCGGGCAATGGTTGAAGTCCACGCTGACCAGCGGCGCGGTGTTGTAGTCCAGGATGCCCTTCAGCTCGCCCTTCGATGCATCCTGCATCGCCGCGTTGATCTCCTCCTTGGTCGCCTGCTTGGACAGGTTCACGTCGAGCGAAACCAGGGATACGTTGGGCGTCGGGATGCGGATCGCGGTGCCGTCCAGCTTGCCCTTCAGCTCCGGCAGCACAAGGCCCACCGCGCGCGCGGCGCCGGTGGAGGTTGGAATGGCGGAGACCGCGGCGGCGCGGGCGCGATGCAGGTCCTTGTGCAGCGTGTCCACCGTGTTCTGGTCGCCGGTATAGGCGTGGATGGTCACCATGTAGCCGCGCAGGATGCCGAACCGGTCGTGCAGCACCTTCGCCATCGGTGCCAGGCAGTTGGTGGTGCAGGACGCGTTGGACACCACCGTCATGTCCTTGGTGAGGATCTTGTGATTCACGCCGTAGACGATGGTGGCATCCACTTGATCGCCCGGCGCCGAAATCAGCACCTTGCGAGCCCCGGCGCTCAACAGGGCCGAGGCCTTCTCCTTGCTGGTGAAAATGCCGGTGCACTCCAGCGCCACATCGACACCGGAATACGGCACCTTGGTCGGATCGCGTTCGGCCGAAACCTTGATCGGGCCATAGACCTTGCCGTTGTGACGAACGGTGATGGTGTCGCCGGAGATTTCCAATTGACCGGGAAAGCGGCCATGCACGCTGTCATACGCAAACAGATGCGCGTTCGCCTCGACGCTGCCGAGGTCGTTGATCGCAACCGGCACGACGTCGTCCCGCCCGCTCTCGACGATGGCGCGCAAAACCAAGCGCCCGATGCGTCCGAACCCGTTGATGGCGACTTTCACTGCCATGGCTGTAGCCCTTTCTCGCTGCTGGTCTGGCGCTTGTGGCGCCAACTGATTAAGCCAACCTTGACGTGGATCAACGTTCACTCGCCCGTGCTGGTCTGACAACCCCACAAGACCCACCGGGCACGGACTGAACGTTCCAGGCCAAGGCGGTTGCGCCGTGGCTTCCGGTCGGCTCAGGCCTGACCCAGGCGCTTGCGCACCGCTGCCATGATAGCCTCCGGCGTGATGCCAAAATGTTTGTACAGGTCATCATAATTGCCTGAGGCACCAAAGCCGGGCATGCCGATGAAGCAGCCCTCCGGCCCAAGCCATTTGTCCCAGCCGAAATCGCAGCCCGCCTCGATGCCGAACCTGGGTCCGCCCCCCAACACTTCGGCGCGATAGGCGGCATCCTGCTGCTCGAACTGTTTCCAGCCGGGCAGCGAGACGACGGCGACCGCAATGCCCGCGCTGGCCAGCTTGTCCCGCGCCGCCATCGCGATAGCCACTTCGGAGCCGGTGGCGATCAACGTCGCCTGGCGTGCCCCTTCGGCCTCGGCCAGCACATAGCCGCCGCGGGCCGAGCGGTTCTCTGCCGTATCGGTGCGCAGCGCCGGCAGGGATTGACGGGTCAACACCAGCAGGCTGGGACCGTCGGTACGACGGATCGCCAGCTCCCAGCATTCCGCCGTCTCGATAGCATCCGCCGGGCGGTAGACATGCAGGTTCGGCATGGCGCGCAGGCTGGCCAGATGCTCCACCGGCTGATGGGTTGGCCCATCCTCGCCGAGGCCGATGGAATCATGGGTCAGCACATGGATAACGCGCTGACGCATGATCGCGCCCATGCGGATAGCTGGTCGCATGTAGTCGCTGAACACGAAGAACGTGCCGGTATAGGGGATCAGCCCCCCATGCAGCGCCATGCCATTGGCGGCAGCGCACATGCCGTGCTCGCGCACGCCGAAATGGATGTAGCGGCCAGCGTAGTTGCCCGCGGAAACCGACCCCATGCCCTTCACGAAGGTGAGGTTGGAGCCGGTGAGGTCGGCCGATCCGCCGACCAAGTCGGGCGTGGCGGGGATCAGCGCCTCGAGGCATTTCTGGCTGGATTGGCGGGTGGCCAGCTTCGGTTTCTCTTCGGCAAAGCTTTGCTTCAGGGCCGCGACAGCCTCGTGCCAGTTCTCCGGCAGCCGTCCAGCGATCGCGCGTTCGAACTCGGCGCGCATGCTGTGGCGGGCCAGGCGCTTGAGCCAGGCGCGACGGGACGTGGCACCGCGGGTGCCAACGGCATGCCAGCGCTGCACCAGGTCGTCCGGCACGCTGAATGGCGGCTCATGCCAGCCCAGCGCAGACTTGGCGCCGGCGGCTTCCTCACTGCCTAGCGGGCTGCCATGGACTGCGGCGGTGCCGGCTTTCCTGGGGGCGCCCAGGCCGATGATCGTGCTGCAGGCGATGATGGTCGGCTTCTTAGACCGCGTCGCGAAGGACAATGCCGCCGCGACCTGCTGAGGGTCGTGTCCGTCTACCCGCTTGGTTGCCCAGCCATAGGCGGAGAAGCGCTTCAACACGTCATCAGAGAACGACAGCGCGGTGTCGCCGTCGATCGACACGTGGTTGTCATCGTACAGTACCGCCAGCTTGTTTAGGCAGAGATGCCCAGCCAGCGCGCCAGCCTCGTGACTGATGCCCTCCATCATGTCGCCGTCGGAGGCGATCACCCAGGTACGGTGGTCGACCAGCGACTTACCGAAACGCGCCGCCATCATGCGTTCGGCGAGTGCCATGCCGACCGCGGTGGCCAGACCCTGGCCGAGTGGGCCGGTAGTGGTCTCGATGGCGGGATGCTCGCCGAATTCCGGATGGCCGGCGGCCGGCGAATGCAGCTGGCGGAAGTTGCGGATGTCCTCGATCGTCATGCCGGCATGGCCGGTCAAATGGATCAGCGCATACAGCAGCATAGAGCCGTGGCCGGCCGAGAGCACGAACCGGTCGCGGTCCGGCCAGCGCGGATCGGCGGCGTCGAATTTGTGGAACCGGCCCCACAGCGTGGTCGCGACGTCGGCCATGCCCATCGGAAGGCCGGGATGGCCGGACTTCGACGTCTCGGTGGCATCGATCGCCAAGGCGCGGATGGCGTCTGCCATGCGGCGCTCCGGCGTCATCGGGCGGGCCAGGATCTCCGCCTGCCTGGCGAGGATCGGGTTGTCGGCGGCGAGTTCAGCGGTGGCGGCCATGGTTTCTCCTCAGTCCGCGCTATAGGGGCAGGGCAGAAACCCGGCAAGGTCTGGGCCGGCAACACTGCCGTCGCTCGCGGTTGCGTGTGCAGCCGATATGAAGTCCGCGGAGCAGGCTCCTGAGATGTACGTTACCCCTGCCGAAACCCAGATGGGTCGCCAAAATGCGGCCAACCGCGGACGCTGCAGATACACCAACGGAACCCGCCGGCGGCTCAGCCGGCGCTGGCGCTGGCCCCGTCTTCCTCTGACGTGGCTGCGTCCTCCGACGTGATCTCGACCTCCACTGTCATGCCCAGAAAGTCGTTCGGCTTGCCGGTAAACGTTCCCGCCAGTGGGATTGCCTGCCTGGGGTCGCGGGTCACCGCCACGCGGATCAGATTCTGTCCGCCCACCAGAGCGTTGGTCGGGTCGAACTCCACCCAGCCGGCGCCCGGTAGATAGATCTGTACCCAGGCATGCGTGGCTCCGCCGCCTACCACCTCGGTCGTCGCGCCACCGATCAGGCTCTCGTCGTACAGATAGCCGGATACGAAGCGGGCCGCGAAACCCAGACCACGAGCGGCCTCCATCAGGAACAGGGCGTAATCGCGGCAGGTGCCGGTGCCGGTCTCCAGCGTGACCAGTGGTTCCTGCGTGCCCATCTCGTCCCGCGGGTTGTAGGTGAACTGCGCCTTGATGGCCTCGGTCATGGCGACTAGGATCGCCATCGTATCATTGTCCGGGCTCTCCTCCACGAAGCGGCGCGCCCAGCCGTCGATCTTGTGCTCGGGGTCGGGATAGTGGCGTTCGGCGGTGCGGCCGATATCGGGAGCCTCGTCGGCGTCGTAGCTGAACGGATAGTGCCGCGCATATTCCTCCAACGTCACCGAGGCGGCCGGCAGCGGGTAGTGCTCGAACCGAAAACTGGATTCCACCAGCAACTCACGGCCCGGCTCCTTGAAATGCGCCACCGCGACGGAGTTGCCAAACACGTCGTGCATCCAGCGCACGGTGGCCGACGGTGAAATCGTCAGAGCGGTGTTGAGCAGCCGCAGATCGTGGCTGTCGCGCGGCCGCATCATCATGCGATGATCGCCGAAAGTGACAGGGTTCGCGTAGCTGTAGCGCGTGCGATGCATGGCTGCGAGGATGGTCATGGGAGTGTCCGTTCCGTTGCGGGCGTGCAAGCGCTTGAGCGGCCGTCAGGTTCCCACTTGCGCAGGCTCCAGCTCCACCTCAACCGACAAGTGATGGTCGGCGCCGCCCAGGATAATGCCCCGCAGCGGCGTAATGTCGCTGTAGTCGCGCCCCCAGCTGAGCACAACATGCTCCTGCTTCACCACCAGGCCGTTGGTCGGATCCAGATCAACCCAGCCATGCTCCGGCCCCATCCAGCAGCCTACCCAGGCATGTGACTGGTCCGCCCCGAGGCGACGGGTTGCGCCGGGCGGCGCATGGGTGCGGATATAGCCGGAGACATAGCGGGCCGGCAGGCCCAGGCCACGCAGGGCGCTGATCATTAGGTGGGCGAAATCCTGGCAGACGCCCTGGCGTCGGCGCAGTACCTCATGCACCGAGGTCGCGGTGGTCGTCACCCCGGCCCGGAAGGTGAAGTCACGGCGGATCCTCATGTTGAGGTCCAGCAGCCCAGCCAGCACCGGGCGCCCGGCGGGGAATGCCGGCGCGGCGTAGGCGGCCGCGGCGGCAGCGGCTGGGGCATGCGGACTGTCGAACAGGAATTCCGCCGCCTGCCAGGCGGGGGCTCCGCCGCTTCTGGCCGTGGCGGCGACCGCCTCCCAGGCCGGCGTGGCCGCCGGCGCCGGCGGGTCGGGAAAGCACACATCGACCAGGGCTTGGGCGGTGACGGTGAAGGCGGGATGCGCCACGTCCAGAAACAGCCACGTGACCGCATTGCCGAAGTGATCCGTGCGGTCACGGCGCCAGGACGGCAGCGGCTCGACCTCCAGGCCGCTGGACAGCACACGCTGGTGCGGCAGAACCCGGGGCTGCAGATGCGCCAGATGGGCCCCCAGCGTCACCGGCGTCTGATAAGCGTAGTCGGTGACGTGGTGGACCCGATAGATCACGCCGCACCCAGCAGGGCCGGCGCCGGTCCGTCCAGGCCGATGGCGCGCGCCGTCGGCAGCAGGGCGAAGTACCGACGCGACACCCGGTCCGACAAGTCCGCCACGCCATCCCGCAGGTCGCGCAGCCGAGGGGGCAACAAAGTCGCCGCCCGTGCCTGATCTGGTGCCGCCTCCACCTCGCGCGCCACGGCGGCTGCCTGGGACTGCAGCTCCGCCACGGCACCGGTCAGTGTGGTGTCGGCCGAACCTGCGATCTCGTGCAACAGACTGGACGCGGCGACCAGTTGGAACGCGAAGCCGCGGGGATTGCCCTCATCCGCCAGCACCAGATCCAGCGCCGCGGCGGGATGCAGCACGCCGGAATAGCGGCTGCGGTAGGTGATGACCGAATCGCAAAGTTCCAGTGCCAGGCGCAACCCATGCTCCACAAGGACGGGTTGCGCCGCGGCGCCCGGCAGCTCCAGTGCACAGGCAAGTTCGTCGGCAATTGCCTGGCCACGTTCGACCCGCCGCCCCAGGTCCAGGAACAGGCGCCCACCACCGCGCACCATGTTCTCCGCGGCGAGACCCGCCATGGTCGCCGCGAACACCAGGACGCGCGACAGGGCAGCATCGGCCGCATCGATCGCCCGGCCATCATCACGCGGCCGAATAGGCTCCAGCGCATCTTCCAGTTCCCGCAATCCGCGGGCGATGACGCTGTACATCTCCGCGGTCACCCGGTCGCGCAGCAGGCCGGTCAGGCGCGAGACCTGGCCGATCATGGCATGCACCGCGCCCCATGGCGCGGCGGCACGCAGCAGCGCCTCGGTGAGGCCCTGCGGCCCCAAACCACCGACGGTTTCCGCATTCACCACGCCCGCCTGCTCAAGGCAGGCGACCAACACGCGCAGTTCGGCCATCTCATGCGGGGCAGGGGAGGGATGCGCGAGCCGGGTTAAGGCAGCCCGCAACAGGCGCGCCGCGCCCTCCAGGCGTTCCAGATATCGCCCGAGCCAAAAGAAATTATCCGCCGCTCGGCTCGGCAGATCCGCCGTGGTCCGCCGGATCGCCACGGCCGGCATGCGCGCCGCGGCTGGGCCGCCGATGGCGAGTGCATCCTCCGCCAGCACCCAGACATCCTTGGCCAGGCCCGGTGCGGCAATCGGCCAGGAGGCGGCGCCTTCGGTCAGTGCGCAGCCCAGCCCGCCCTGCATAGCGCGCCACCCCATATCGGTTTGGATCAGGAACACGCGGATCACCAGAGGACGCGGTACCAGATGGCCATCGTCCAGACACGGCGCCGCCGACGGTGAGACGGGCGAGCGTGCGACAAACTTCCACGGGGCGGCGGCAATGCGTGCCAACAGACCCTCGCGGGCCGTCGGCTGTAAATTCGCCAGGGTGATCGGCGGTGCCGCGCCATCCAGTGCAGGCCGGACCAGCCAGGCTTCGGGATCGCGCAACACCTCGGAGCGGGCCGATGCGGTTTCCAGCCAATGGGTCTCCACCCCAGCCAAAGCGAGATCCTCGCCGAGCAGGCGACGGGCCAGTGCGGGCAGGAATGCAGTCAACGCCGGCGCCTCGGCGAGACCGGTACCGGGGTCGTTGACGATGCGGACGGCACCGCCACGGGCAGCCTCGATCAAGCCCGGCACGCCGGTCGCGTCAGCGGCCATTTCCAGCGCATCGATGCGATCACCGGACTCGGCCCGCAGCAGCACACCGACCGGCTGCAAGCCGCGCAGGGTCTTCAGGAACAGTCGCCCCCCGCGAACGGTCAGGTCGCCGCATTCCACCAGGGCGCAGGACAGCTCGCGCGCCAGCAGCACGTGACCGAACCAGCCCGGATCGGCATGGCCTGGCGTCAGCAGGGCGATGCCGTCGGCGCGGTCGCCATCCACCGTTGGCACGAGCTGCTGCAACGAGTCCTGCCACAGTTCGGCAAATGGGGCAGAGGGGCTCAGCAAGTGCGACGCGAACAGCTCCGGCAGCACGCGCCCGAGCCGGCGGCGATTCTCCAGCGCCTGAGCGACGCCGGTCGGCCAGCCGGTGCGGTCCACCAGCACCCGCCAGGCACCATCGGGCCCGCGGATCAGGTCCGCGGCATAGAACCGCAGCAGGCCGGACGGCACAGGCTCTTCCGGGCGACAGCACGGGCGGAGGAAGCCAGGATTGCCATAGACGAGGGCCGGTGGCAGCAGGCCTTCGGCCAGCAGATGTTGAGGTCCGTAAATGTCCGAGACCACGGCGTCCAGCAGCCGGGCGCGTTGCGCCAGGCCGGCTTCCAGCTCCGCGAACTCCGTCTGCGGCAGCAGCACCGGGATTGGATCGAACCGCCAGGGGTCAGGGGGCGCGCCGGGCAGCAGACTGGCAATGCCTTCCTCGGTGGTCGTGTAAGCCAGACGCCGAGCGCGCTCGATCAGCGGCGCGGTGCCGAGCCCTGTCACCACGCCGAGCAAACTCCGCCAGTGCGGGCGAATCCCGCCTTTGCCGTCGACCATTTCGTCTATTGCCATGGGCGGAAGCTGTCCCGTTGTGGCGACACTCGCAAGAGCGCTGTTCGACCCGGCGACGGCAATCGCCATCGCGCCACCTCAAACCGCGCCGGTTCTGGCATGCGGAGGGTCACGGGAACGCGTCTGTCGTCAGAGGCGTCAGAAGCTGAGTGCCTGGGCGGCACGCGCATAGCCGGTCCGGCGATGCGGCGGCACCGGATGGCGGCCCGCGACCCGTTCCAGCAGCAGCCGCGCATCATCCTGCAGCCCGGCATGCATGGCGGCGTCGAGATAGAGCTGTTCCAACACATCCTGCTGCGCGTGGCTGCCGCCCAACTGACGCATCTCGCCCAGTACCTGGACGCATGGCGGACACCGCCCGGGCGTAATCGCCGCGCGCATGGGCCAGCACCGCCTCACTCACCGGCAACGCCAGTTCGCCGACCAGCCAGGCGAGCGTCGTCGGCGCTTGTCCAAAGTCGCGCATGGCGTCCAGCAGACGCTGCGCGGCGACGTCCCGTCCGGTAGCGGCAAGCGCCATCATCCAATGCGGCAAGGTGAAGGCCGAGAGACAGTCGCCAATGCGGGCCTCGGCCTTATCCGCCAGCTCAGTCCAACGGGGGCCGACATCGACCCCCTGGCGTTCCAACCGCCACAGCATGGAGGCCGCATTCTGCGCGTCGATATAGAGATCGGGCGCCGCCTGGGTCAGCGGCGAATGCAGGTCCCGGAACGCCGTGTCATACAGAGCGAGCACGCGTATCGTGTCGCCGCGCTCCAGATGGTACATCGCCGCATGCCACCACAAATGGTGGCGCAGGTTGTTAGCCTCCGCCCAATGCGGTGCCAGCGCATCTAGCCATGCAATGCCTTCGCCGCGACGGCCCTGCATCTCCAGCACATGCGCGACGCCATGCCCGGCCCAAAGGTCGCCAGGATCACGCGCGATCGCGGCGCGACCGGCCGCCTCCGCTTCGGCGTAGTAGCCACATTCCTCGTGCGCGAAGCAGCGACAGGCCAGGATGGCGTTATATCCTGGCAGGGCATCGCTCCAATGTCGTTCCACTCCACGAACGGAGGCCAGCATCACCTCCGGTCGGCCAAGCCAGAAGTTGACGAAATGCGCCAGGCGGAAGGCGAGGATGTCGAGCGGATGGTCGTCCAGTATCTGCTGCCAGGTCGCTGCGGCGCTATCCGGCCGACCATCGATCCAGGAGTCCAGCGCCGATACATGTGCCTGCTCTCGCAGGGTCGCCCCGACACTCAGGCGCTGTGCGGTATCGGCGGCCTCCCGCGCCATCGGCAGCGCGTCCTGCCGGTACGACAGCATCGCGAAATAGCCTTTGAGGCAGTGGGCCATGCCAAAATCGGCACCGACCTCCAGCAGAGCTGCAAGTCTCCGCGCGGCATCGGCACGATAGCGCAGATAGCCCTCGATCGCGTGGTCGAACGCCGCGACCGCTGCCTGCGATGGGGCGGTGACGGGCAAGCCCTGCGCGTCCTGGAACATGGCAACGATCCTCCAGCGGTGGTTGCGTCGCCATCATGCCACAGCATGCCGCGGCACGCGCTGTCAGACCGGCGACAACGAGACCTGAGCGACGCCCTGGCGCAGAATGCCGAGCACCTTCGCCGCCGCGACCGAGAGATCAATGACGCGGCGATGGGAGGGTAGCCGGTCGTTGACGACGACGACCACGGAGCGATGGGTCCCCGCCACGGTGACTCGCACCTTGGTGCCGAACGGCAGCCAGGGATGCGCCGCGGTCAGTGCACGTTGGTCGAACCGGCCACCGGCCGCGGTCCTTTTGCCTTGATGCGATGGGCCGTAATAGGACGCCACGCCGGTCTCGCCGGCCCAATGCTGCGTGGCTATGTCCTGTGCCGCCGCAGGATGGAAGTGAAGCACGGCGCAGCCTGCGAGCCATGCCCAAACCGAGTACAGCCGAATGCCTCGACGGTATGCCATGGAATCACCTGCAATTAAGTGGAGAAGTGTGGCCGGGAGCCAGTGACTTGGGCGCAATACTGACCCAGCCAATGCGGTCGAAATGACCGACATTGAGTTGTAAATGTTCACCAGTCGGGTGAACTTACGGCATTTTGTGATGCCGTCGGTTGACGCCCCCGGATCCATGGTCTGGATTGTGCTTGTCTGAAATTCTGTTGGCAACCCCGAATTGATCCGGGGCGGCGTTCTGGACACCGGCTTTCGATGCGAACAGGTTAGGTCGGAATGCTCCCTGCCCTTTGCATCGCCATCTTCGGCGTCCTCGCCGCGTCGGTCCTGCGCGGCTTCACCGGCTTTGGATTCGGCTTAGCGGCCGTCCCGCTGCTCAGCCTTGCACTGCCCCCCACCAAGGTTGTCCCGTTCGTCGTGGTCCTGCAGGTCATCGTCGGATTCTTCGGCCTGCGCGCCGCCTGGCGGCGCTGCGACTGGCGGGCGGTGTTCGGATTGGCCCCCGGATTGGTGATTGGGATTCCCATCGGCATCACCATCCTGACGGTGTTCCGGCCAAATACGGTGCGTCTGGCAATCGGCCTCGCCATCGCCCTGTCCGTGCTGATCCTGTGGCGTGGCGCACGCCTGCCGCAGCGGCCCTCCCCCCTGCTGACCGGCAGCGTCGGGATGGCATCCGGTGTCATGAGCGGCCTGGCCTCGATGGGCGGTCCGCCGGTTGTGGTCTATCTGCTGGCCCTGTCTCACTCCGCAACCGTCGTGCGCGCCACGTCGATCGTCTATTTCACCCTGTCCGCGATGGTTGCGCTGGGGCCAATGGCGCTGAAGGGACTGGTGGATCGGGAGGTGCTGATCTGGGCCGGTGCCTCAGTGCCAGTGCTCATCGCCGGCACCTGGCTCGGTAACTGGGGATTCGCACGCGCCCGCCCGCACCACCATAAGCTGACCGCGCTGGTGGTGTTGTCGATCCTCTCCGGCATGCTGATCATCCGGGCGCTGAGCGTCGCTACTTGAGTGTATTCAGATAGGCAATCAGGTCCTTCAACTGCTGCGGGTTTTTCAGGCCGGGGTAGGTCATGCTGGTGCCTGGGATCATTTTCCTGGGCTCTGGCAGATATTTCTCCAGCGTTTCGTCATTCCAGACGATGCCGCTGTCGCGATTGGCCGCCGAATAACGAAAATGCGGTTCCGTGCCAGCCTTGCGCCCGATGATGCCGAACAAACTCGGGCCAACGAGGTTTCTATCCTTCACCACGGTATGGCAGATGCCGCATTGGGTCTTGAACACATGGCTGCCCGCCGCCGCGTCCTGGGCGTTGGCTGGGCGGAATGTCAGGCACAGCAACGACACTATCAAGGTCCTACTAAGACGGAACGATCGCATGTGAGTTTTCAACCTCCGACCATTTGCAACGCGGCATGGCATAGTAGCCGTGGATTTTCTGCATTGCACTGGACGCTCGAGTGTCCGCGCTGACCTCGTCGCCGGGCGGATCAGCCTTCCCGCGGCGGCCTACGAAGAAGTTTCAGCCCGGACCTGCGAGTCTTTTGCTCGAGCCGCTCTTCCTTGGCTTTACGCGGCGGCCGTGTGGCGCGGCGCACGGGCGGCGGTGCGGCAGCTTGCCGGATCAGCTTCAGCAGCCGGTCCAGCGCGTCGGTGCGGTTGCGTTCCCGCGTCCGATGGCGCTGCGCGGCGATCACAATCACTCCGTCCTTGGTCAGCCGTCGCCCCGCCAGGCGCTCCAGGCGCTGCCGGACCAGACCAGGCAGAGTGGGTGAGTGACGGACGTCGAAGCGCAGCTGCACCGCCGTTTCCACCTTCTGGATGTTTTGCCCGCCGGCACCGGAGGCACGCAGAAAGTCTTCGTGCAACTCTGATTCGTCGATCGCGATGTCCCGCGTAACCTGGATCATCGCCGCTTGGCGCATGTCCGGGCCGACAGCAGCGCCTGCCATACAGGGCGTCTCGATGCCTCAATCGGCGATCTGGTCAGGGTTGTCATGCAAATCCGTAGAACTCTGCCGCGGTGCCGCCCAGGATGGCGTCCTGGTCAGCGGCTGACAGCCCATTCAGCAGCATCCGGGACGCCTCCCGCCACCTTGCGTAGCCGCCCGCGAGATCCACCACGGGCCAGTCACTGCCCCACATCAGACGGCGCGGACCGAAGCAAGCCAGCAGATGGTCGACATAGCGGCGAAGGTCGCCAGATTGCCAGTCGAGCCGGGCTTCGGTTACCAGGCCGGAGAGTTTGCAGAACGCCGGCGTTTCACGCGCAACCCTGCCGATATCATCCGCCCAGGGGTGAAACGCATCGGCCGCAATCGCCGGCTTGGCGGCGTGGTCGATCACCACCGGCAGGTCCGGGTGGCGCTGCGCCAAGGTCAGCAGCATTGGCAGATGGCGCGGCTGTACCAGCGCATCGAACCGCAGGCCAGCGTTGGTCAGGGCGACCAGCGCCGGTCGGATGTTGGGGCGCAGGATCCAGTCGGTGTCGCGCAGGTCCTGCAGCATGGGCCGAAGTCCTCTGAGCAGCGTATCCGTCGCGATCGTGGCGATGCGTTCGGCAGCATTACGTCCCGAGAAGTCCTCCCACCCCACCACCGCCCGCACGAGGCCGTCGGAATTGCGGGCCACGTTGAGCAGATAGGCGGTTTCCGCCTCGGTCGGCGCCGCTTGCACCAGCACTGTGGCGCTGACGTCATGCAGCAGCGGCCGCAGGTCGGCCAACCGATAATCCTGCGCGATAGGAAGGTCCGGCGTGAGCCAGGTATAGTCGCCGCGGCCGATCCGCCACACATGATGATGGGCGTCGACCCGCATCATGGCGGCGCGATCACGCCCTTGGTCAGCAGGAGGTTGCCGTAGAAGCGCCGTTCTCCTGTCTGCACGATTACGAAGGCGTCGACCGCTGCGGCATAGAACGTAGCCCGGTCCAGTGAGGCGGGAGAGGGCAATCCATGCTGCTGCAGGATGGCAGCAAACTCCGCGACCACCGCCGGCACCGCCGCCGGATCGTTCACCACCTGCATGACCGCGATCGGAGCGGGTTCGAAATCATCGATCGGCAGCAGCGTCAGGATCGCCTTCAGGCAGTCCGGGGCTATGACGCCATGAAGCGGAACCAGGCGGCGGGCATGGCTGGCGGCGGGGAAGTTTGCATCGGCGATGACCAGACGATCGCCATGCCCCATGCAGGCCATAGCATGCAGCAAGTCGGGGGTCAGTCGCGGATCGATGCCCTTGAGCATGAAACAAGACTAGCTAGCATGGCGCTATGTCGCAATACTGGAAACTTACAATCAGGAGTTGTCTCGTGCCCGCCGTCATTACTGGGATGTGGGTTGCCGCCGCAACCCCGATCAATGCCGAGGGTGAGATCCACCATTTGCTCTCGCAACACATGCGCGCTACCTGCTCGACCAAGGCTGTGACGGGCTGGTGCTGTTCGGCAGTTGTGGCGAGGGCCCGTCCTTCTCCATAACCCAGCGCCAGGCCGCTGCCGAGGCGGTGTTGCGCGCCGGAATCCCAGCGGAGCGACTTGTGCTCAGCACCGGCTGCCCCGCGACTGCGGATACGGTGGCGCTGACCAAGGGCATCCTGGCACTCGGCATCACCCAGGCGATGATCTTGCCGCCGTACTGGTTTCGCGGGGGTCACGCCGGAGGGAATTGAGGAGGCCTTCGCCGCCGTCCTGGACGGCGTGGCAGATACCAGGGTGCGCGCATGCCTGTATCATATCCCGCAGGTCTGCGGTGTCGGTGTACCGCCGGAGGTGTTGGGAAGGCTGCGGAGCCGGTACGGCGCGCCGGTGTCCGGGGTGAAGGACAGCAGTGGTGACTTCGCCTCGTTCCTGGCGTTCCGCCGCGCCGCTCCGGAGGTCGCCGCGCTGGTGGGCGCGGAGCTGCTGATCAGCCGGGCGCTGGCCGAAGGTGGCGCAGGCACGATCTGTGGCATGGCAAACCTGGCGCCCAGTCTGGTTCGGGCCATGTTCACCGACCCTGCGGCGGAAACCGTGGTGCAGCAAGCCTGCGCGCCAATCGACGGCATCCCGATGCTGAAAGCGGTACTGGCCGAAATGGTCGGTGAACCGATATTTCGTACGATGCCGCCGCCATTGCGCGCGGCCGATGCCACGAAAGCCGTGCAGACGGCCGCGTTGCTGCGGCGGCTGCAAGGCGAGCAGCGTCTGGCCGCGGAGTAACGCCGGGCCGTGACGGAGCGTGCCCTGCGACGGGCGTCCATCCCGACGGCGGTGTCACGCGGTGTGGATCGACCGATCGGATCAGAGCGCATGCGCGCCGCGGTAGAGGATAGCGCGGCCTGCGGGCAGAATAGTTGCCGCCGAGCAGCGGAGCCAACCACCGGTCGGCACACCTCCCGAGTCCTGCCCGAAGCTGGACCGGTCATTTCGTCAGGAAAGAGCATACAGCGCGACCCGATCGGTCCCGATGGAGCTGGCCGGGTCACGCGGCCATGACATGAATAAGCTCACGCCATGACGCAAACCGGACGCGGCCACGGCGCAAACCGCACGCCACCCGCTGATTTTACGCGCAGGAGACTCAGAGTGTCTCCACCTCGAGCGGGAACAGTGCGTCCGGGTCGGGCGTGTGCAGCAGGTGGTAAACGTTGAAGCGATAGGCGGGACCGAGCGAGACTTCCGGCGGCGTGAAAGGGAAGGCGAGGTTGCCGGCGGTGGATAAGCGCCCGGGGTAGCCGTGGTGCAGCAGGTATTGCTTGCAGGTACGCACCACCTCGGATGCCCGCTCGCGAGTCGGAGCTATGCATTCGCCCATAACGAACACCTCACCGGGCGGCGTCTCACTGGGCGGAGCCGCCATCCTCACGCCATCGACGCCGTAGACCCGGAAGCGCAGCGTGTAGTCCTGCGGCGAATCCTCACAAACCAGGTCGCGCACGACATCAGAAACCGCCGCCAGAATGTCGCGGTGATGCTCGATGAAGCGGGGATCGGCGGCGCCGGCCAGCAGCACGGCGCGTTCCCCGATCTGCCGCGCCCCTTCGATCTTCACGCAGGGATCGGCCGACACTTCCCAGCGCGCGCCGCTGACCCGCGTTCGGCGGTCATCCACTGCGTCGTAGCGGGCGAAGGTGAGATCGAGCCGCCCTTCCGGCTCGTAGACGGTGAATGGATCGGCCTGTTCGTACAGGCTGTGCGCGGCGACCGAGACCGGGGTCGCGCGGCGCTGCGGGTTCATGCTCTCCAGCACGAAGCCTTCGTCATCGAGTTCGGCGAGGATCGAATCGCGGCCGCCCGGGAGACAGCAGAGCGAGGCGCATTCGATGATTTTCGCCATGTGCACGGCGAGGCCGGTAGGAAAGTCCAGCATGGTCGGCAGCGAGGCAAAGATCGCGGTGTCGCAGGCGCGGCCGGCGATGATCACGTCCACATCCTCGGCCAGCGCGCGGCGGAACGGACCCATGCCCATCTGGCCGACGATTTCCGCGGCCTCGGTCACCTCCTCCTCGGTCAGTGCCGGCATGTCGTCGATGCCGCGCAGTTTCCCGGCGCGAACCGCCTCGGTCAGCATTGTCCGCGACAGGTCGGCGCGCATGACGCCGAGGCGGAAATGCAGCCCGTCGGCGTGGGCGATCTCACGCACGATAGCGAGCGTCGCATCGAGATGCGGGGCAGCACCCGCGGAGCCGGCGGAGCCGATCACCAGCGGGATGTCGAGCTTACGGGCGCCATGCAGCAGCTTGCGCAGGTCGCGCCTTGTGGCGGCCGGAGCGGTCGCCATTTCGCCCTTGCCGAGATAGGTGGGGCCGATATCGATTGAGCCCATATCGGCACCGATCAGGTCCGGCGTGCGGGCCAGCGCCGCATCGAAGGCGGGGGTGGGAACGCCGTAGCCGAGCTGGCCGGAGGCACCGACCAGCCGCATGGGGCGCCGGTTGCGGCGGAGCGAGTCCAGGACCCGACCGGACGCGCTCATGGTGACACCGTGCCGCCGGATCCCTGCTGTGCTCGCATCGGCCAAGTTCTCTGCATCCGGATCATATCTCCACCCCCAGCATCGGCGCGTGCTGCTGCGCGCCGTAAACGTCGAAATCGCCTGGATCGCCGGCCATGATCCTGCGGGCCAGCACGATCTTGATGGCGCGGCCAACCGGATAGGGGATGACGGTCACGTCGTCCGGGGTCAATCTGTACAAGGCGGCGATCCTGTCGCGCCCGAGAGCCGGGGATTGAACGACGCGCTGGTAGTCGGCGTCGGAGCCGAACATCAGGTCCAGCGTCAGCCGGCGCGGGCCGGCATTCTTGCTGCGGATCACCTTGGCGATGTCGGCAAGACGCATGGTTCAGTCCTCCGGGAAGCGCTGGGAGAGGAACGCCAGTCTGCCACCGTTTCGACGAGTCATTGCCGCTTGTAGCAACAGGACCGCGCGGTGCTGCGGCCACGGGGCAAAGTCAGCGATGGGACTGGAGAGGCGAACGGCGTCGCTTGGTCTCAAACAAGCCGGCATGGATGACTCCTATGCCGGGCGGTGCAATTCGGCCGCAGGCCGGGTGAGCGTGCGGCGGCCGTGCTTGAACACCGCCAACGGCGGGGTGATCTCGGCCACGGCCTGCTCGGGCGTCATCGCATCCAGCACGACAATGTCCGCGGGATTGCCGACTCGAATGCCGTAATCCGTCAGGTTCATCAGCCGGGCTGATCGCTCCGTCAGCATGGCAAAACACTCACGCAGCCGGTTCGCCTGGCCGATCTGGCAGACATTGGCCTGCAGGTTCGCCATGCGGAGCAAGGAACAGTCGCCCAGCGGCGTGAACGGGTTCAACACGTTGTTGGTGGAGATCGAACAGTTCACGCCATGCTCGACGAGGAGATTCAAGTCCGCCACGCCGCGGCGGACGTTGTGGTCCTGGTCGCGGCCCATCATGAACAGGTCGGTGGCCGGCAGTACCGTCACCGCGACGCCGGCGTCTGAGATTCGCCGGGCCAGCTTCCGCAACGCCGCGGGCGGCATAGTCGAATACTTGCAGCCATGTCCGATCGCGACGCGTCCCTGCAACCCGTAGCGCTCGGTCAGTTCGCAGACTAGGTGGATGTCCATGGTTTCCGGCGAATTTCCGGAATCGAGATGCATGTCGATATCCACACCGAACTCGCGTGCCAGAGCGAAGACACGGTGGATCTGCCCGGCATGGTCTGGGTCGTAATTCGGCGCGGCACCGAGAACTTTGGCGCCGCGTTTCAGCGCCTCCACCAGCAGTTCGTCCGACCGCGGATTGTTGGTCAGTCCTTCCTGCGGAAACACACAGATTTCCAGGTCGATGGCCCAGGCATAGTCGCGGCGCAGCTGCTCGATGGCCTCGAAGCTCCGCATCTCGACACCGGCATCAAGTTCCAAATGCGTCCGCATGCGGGTGGCACCGTGCTTGAGGCACTTTTCCAAGGTGCGGCTGGCGCGTTGGTAGACATCTTCGACGGTAAAACTGGATTTGACCGCGGCGACGCGCGGCACGGCGTCCGCTTGGCGGCCATCCTCTGGTGGGCAGCGATCGATGATGCAGGATTTGTCGAGGTGAATATGGGTCTCGACGAATCCGGCACAGACGAGGCAGCCGTTGGCATCGAACTCATCTGCCTCGGCCGAGAGACTAGGCTCGAGAGCGACGACTTGCCCTGCGGTGATTCCGATGTCGATTGGTGGCGCGTCCGGCGCGGTGGCCAGGACGGCGTTGCGAACGATAAGATCCATGTTGCCCCCGCGTGAGGCGATGCTGGCGCGGTCCGGGACTGGGTGCAAGAGCAGCGGCCGAACAAGCTCCGGTCGTTTGACCTCAAATCATGTTCCGCGTGGAACTCCCTTGGGAGGCAAACTGTCGCGAGGCCCGTCAGGTCAGACGCGACCCTGCCTCGTCCCCGCTGCCCCGGCCGCCCGACGCGCGACAGTGAGCACCGCATTCCGGCAAATTATCAGATCCGGCGCTCCCGTTCGCTTGCACTCCCGCTCCGCCTCGCTGAACCCGGCGATTGCGGTGCTCAGTGCGGTCGAGGACCAAAGGCCTAGTGTCTTGGCGAATGAGCCGACGCGGCGGAAGAACACCGGGGGCCGCGCCGCCTTCGCCGCATCCCCAGGGCTCATGCCGCCCTCGACCAGCAAACGAGTCCGATGCAGCCGCTGCAGATGATAGAGGCCGACACGCAACACCTCCACCGGTGCACTGCCCTCGCCGATGGCGAGCTGCAAGGCCCGGTCCGCCACTTCGACGCGGCCTTCGGTCGCAGCGAACATCGCATCCTCCAGTGACAGACCGGCAAAGTCACCGACGCAGCCCATCGCCGTTTCGAGATCGACCCGCCCGGTCGGCCCGACATAAAGCGCCATCTTCTCCAGTTCGGCGCGCGTGGAGGCCCGGTCGGCGCCGAGCTGCGTGGCAAGCCAGCGTAGCGCGTCGGGGTCGATGGTGATGCGATCGGCGGCCATCGCCGCCCGGATGGTTTCCTCCAGCCGTCCCGGGTCATCTGGATAACAGGCGATGACCACGCCTTCCGGCGCGGCCTCGATCGCGGTGCGCAGCCGGGAGCGGGACGAAAGCCCGGGCGCTTCCAGCACCACAAGAGCCGGTCCCGGTCGTTTCAGCAGAGCCGTCACCGACGCAATTGCCGCGTCGGTGACGTCACGCACGCGGACCACGCGGCGCCCCCCGGTCAGGGGCATAGACGCCGCTTCGTCCGCGAGATCCGCGATGCGCTCTCGTGGTAGCTCCACCACCAGAAACGGGTCGTTAAGCGTGCCGGCAATGCTACGCACCAGACCACGGGCTCGCTCCTGAACCAACCCGACATCGTCACCGTGCAACAGGATGACCGACGCTCCAGCCGGGTCCCTGAGGAATGCCTCGACACGCTGCGGTACAAGCTTCACCGCGGATCAGCCCGCGGCGGAGGCTCGGCGCCGGAAGAAGATCGCGAGCTGCATCGCGATCTGATCCGCCACGGCACCCGCCAGGCGCCGCTGCACAACCTCGGTCTCCATGTCCGCCGCGAAATATTGTTGGTCGAGCAGGTTCATGGCGTCGAAGGTGCGTGCCGAACCACTGGTGACGGCAACGCTTCGCGGTGGCTCGGTGGTCAGGTTCCAGGTAGCGTGGGCGATAAATCGAATGCGTGTTGGCGTCGTGTCCGAAAAGACCGCGATGCCCTCGCCTGCGATGGAATACCCCACTGCCAAATTATACCGCGAGGCGACCGCTCCGGAATCGCTGCCAAACCGTTCCTGCAATGCCTGACGCAGCAGTTGGCCGGGGCGATCAGGGATTATGCCCACATTGATCGCGGCCATTTCACGCTGCGCCGGACCGGGCTGACCGGATGCCGTTGGCATATACACCGGCTGGAAGCCGCAGCCTGCGAGACCACCAGCCGCACCAACGGAAAGCGCCGCGTTCAGCACCCGGCGGCGGGACCAAAGCTGTGACATCACGCAACCACGAAGTTGACGATCCGATTGGGCACATGGATGCGTTTGACGATGCGCCGGCCCTCCAGGGCACGTGCTACATTCGGTTCCGCTTCGGCCTCCGCCAGCACAGTCGCTGCCGTGGCATCGGGCGCCACCGCTATGGTGGCTCGCAGTTTCCCCATCACCTGCACCGCAATCGTTACCGTCTCCGCCACCAGGAGCTCTGCCTCGGCCTCCGGCCAGGGCAGTTCAGCGACCACCGCCGTCGCACCCGGATGGAGCCTGGCATAGGCCTCCTCCGCCAGATGCGGCATCATCGGCGCCGTCAGCCGCGCCAGCATCTCCACGGCCTCACGCCGCGCCCAGATAAGCCCGTCTTCGTCTACGGCGCGTTCAGCGCCGGCGATGGCATTAGCAAATTCATACAGACGTGCCACCGCCACATTGAAGGCAAACGTCTCCAGAGCCTCGGTGACGGCTGCGATCGCGCGATGCGTCGCCTGGCGCAGCGCACGGACGCTAGGGCCAAATTGCTTCGGCATTACGGCTGCACTGGTGGAGGCCACAGCTTCCACCAGACGATGCACACGCTGGACGAAGCGGTTCGCCCCGGCGACCCCGGATTCCGTCCATTCCATGTCGCGGTCCGGAGGATTGTCGGACAGGATGAACCAGCGCGCCGTATCGGCGCCGTAGCGCGCAATGATCGCTCCCGGATCGACGGTATTGCGCTTCGACTTGCTCATCGATTCGATGCGCCCGACCTGCACGTCCTCGCCGGTCGTGATGTGCACAGCGGAACCGTCCGGCCGCTTTTGGACCTCATCCGGATACAGCCAGCGGCCGTCGGACCCGCGATAGCTCTCATGCGTGACCATACCCTGCGTGAACAACCCGGCGAACGGCTCGTCGACATCGACGTAGCCACAGGCCTTCATCCCGCGGGTAAAGAAGCGCGAATACAGCAGATGCAGGATCGCATGTTCGATTCCACCGATATACTGATCCACCGGCATCCAGTGATCGACTGCACCGCGCGTGATCGGAACATCTGCCTGCGGACTGCAGAAGCGAGCGAAATACCAGGAGCTGTCGACGAAGGTGTCGAATGTATCGGTTTCCCGGCGGGCCGGCTCGCCGCATTGCGGACAATCAACATGCTTCCAGGTTGGGTGATGGTCGAGCGGGTTACCCGGTCGATCGAATGTGACGTCGGTTGGCAATGTCACCGGCAGCTGGTCATCCGGAACAGCAACCACACCGCACGAGTCGCAATGGATGATCGGGATCGGGCAGCCCCAGTAGCGCTGACGTGAGACCCCCCAATCACGCAGGCGCCAGTTCAGCAGCCCTTCTCCCAGACCGCGCTGTTCCAGCGCTTCAATCACCGCCCGCTTGGCCGCATCAACCCCCAACCCATCGAGGAAATCCGATTTGAAGATGGTTCCCGGACCGACATAGGCCTCATCGCCGATCATGAACGTCGCCGCTTCGGCGCCATCCGGCAAGACCACCGGCGGCACCGGCAAATGATACTTGCGGGCGAAGTCCAGGTCTCGCTGGTCGTGTGCCGGACAGCCGAAGATCGCCCCGGTACCATACTCCATCAGCACGAAATTCGCGATCCAGACCGGGAAACTGGCATCCAGGAATGGATGCCGAACTCGCAGTCCGGTATCGTAGCCTCGCTTCTCCGCCGTCTCGATAACCGCTTCGCTGGTGCCTAGGCGACGGCACTCCGCCACGAAATCCCCTGCTTTCGGGTCCCGTTCGGCCACCGCAGCTGCCAGTGGATGCTCCGGGGCGATCGCCAGGAACGACATGCCGAACAGCGTATCCGGTCGGGTAGTATAGACCTCGATAGGGTCGTCCGTGGGCCCTGGCTGCACCAGCGGAAAGCGTACTCGAGCGCCCTCACTGCGACCGATCCATTTCTCCTGCATGATCCGCACACGCTCAGGCCAGCGCTCCAGTGTGTCCAATGCCGCCAGAAGTTCCGGTGCGTATTGTGTGATGCGTAGAAACCATTGGTTGAGCTGCTTCTTTTCGACTGGTGCGCCAGAACGCCAGCCCTTGCCATCGATTACCTGCTCATTCGCAAGCACAGTGCCGTCGACGGGATCCCAGTTGACCCAACTCTCCTTGCGCTCGACCAGCCCGATCTTGAGGAAGTCCAGAAACAATTTCTGCTGGTGGCCGTAATAGGCGGGATCACAGGTAGCGAATTCGCGCTGCCAGTCCAGCGACAGTCCCATGCGCTGCAGTTCCGAGCGCATGTTCGCGATGTTCTGCCAGGTCCATTCCGCCGGATGGACACCACGTTCCCGAGCGGCATTCTCCGCTGGAAGTCCAAACGCATCCCACCCCATCGGATGCAGTACCGGAACAGCCCCGCGCTCGCTTGTACCGTGCCACGACATCGCCAAGCGTGTAGTTGCGCACATGCCCCATATGGATCTTCCCGCTGGGATAGGGGAACATCTCGAGAACATAGTACTTCTGGCGGCTATCCGTCGGCACATCCTCAACCCGAAAGCAGCCACGCTCCGCCCATACGCGCTGCCAACGCGTCTCGACCGACTCGAAATCGTAGCGCGACGGCTCCGCCGCGACAGGGACCTGATCATTCATAGCGCTTCTATCCATCCGCAGATGGTTCGCAGGCAAGAGGCTTTCCCGTCGTTACGGAGCGAGCTCTGCCGGCGGCTGTGACTCTGCCTTGCGCCGTCGCTCATGCCATGCATCCATCAACTGCAGAACCGTCGCAGCTGTTTCTTCGATGGAGCGCCGTGTCACGTCAATCACCGGCCAGCCACGCCGCGTGCAATAGCGCCGCGCCCAGACCAGCTCCAACTTCACGGCTTCCTCATCGACATAATCGGAGCTGTTCTGCCTGACGATCCCGGCGCCGGCAGCATTATGGGCAATCAGCCGCAGCCGGTGCCGGCGGATGTCAATCAACGCGTCCGCGTCCAGGGTCAACCCGATTACCGGACATTGCGCCTGATCCAGCCCGGGCACTTCCGGGAGGCTGGGCACCAACGGCACATTCGCCGCCTTGATCCCGCGATTGGCTAAATAGAAGCAGGTCGGGGTCTTGGAGCTCCGGGATACGCCGACCAAGATGACGTTCGCCTCGGTCAAGCCTGGCTGCGCCTGGCCGTCATCATGCGCCAACACGTAATGCATGGCATCGATGCGCTGGAAATAGTCAGCATTCAGCACATATTGCCGGCCCGGACGCGCCGAAGCTTCAACCCCGATGGATTCCTGCAGCACGTCCATCACCGGGTCGAGCACGTTGACAACCGGCACGTTCAACCTTCGACAGGTGCTTTCGAGGTCAGCGCGTAGACCGCGATCCACCAGGGTGGAAAGGACCGGTCCCACCTCATGCTCGATTCCTTCCAGCACCCGGTGCAGCTGGAACCGGGTCCTGATCAGACTCCAGCGATGGTAAACGATGTCCGCATGCTCAAACTGCACCGTCGTCGCACGAGCGATGGCATTCAGTGTCTCGCCAGTGGCGTCGGATACCAGATGGAGATTGATACGGAGGTTTGTCATGCCCCTGAGGATAGCGAGGATATCGGGGACTGGCATCCACTACCTCACCCGTATTCGGGAATTCCGGGGATAACTCAGACGGAAGGGTGACAGCGGGATAACATGCCCTGCTCGCCGACAAATTCGGGATAGCCGGGAGTCGCCCGCCAATCCCAACGGCTTGACCGATGATGCTGCTGTGGACGGCTGGTCGCCCATCCCGTCAAACCTGGGGTACCCCGTGATCGACATGCCCATCATCTGCCCCAAAACACAGATTCTTTTTCTTCTGATTTAGTGATATGCGCTGCGCATGACCGATCAGACGAAACCGTTGCTGCAAACGCTGGCTGGAAACCCGGTCTGGCCGCCTCCGATCTGGCTGATGCGCCAGGCTGGCCGCTATTTGCCGGAGTATCGGGCGATCCGGGCAAAGGTGACCGATTTCGTGGAGCTGTGCATGACACCGGCACTGGCAGCGGAGGTCACGCTCCAACCAATCCGGCGCTACGAATTCGATGCGGCCATCCTGTTCAGCGATATACTGATCCTGCCCTGGGCACTCGGCCATGGGCTGGCGTTCCGGGCAGGCGAAGGCCCGGTGCTACCGCCGTTGCGGGATGCGGCGGCCTTGCGTGCGCTGCGTCCGGAGCACGTGCAGACCGCCATTGCCCCGGTGTTGGAGGCGGTGCGCCAGGTTCGTAGCGGTCTGGTCGCTGAAGCGTTTAACCGGACCACGTTGATTGGGTTCGCCGGCGCGCCGTTCACCGTGGCCTGCTACATGGTTGAAGGCGGTGGCTCGCGCGACTTTCCTGCCACCCGAGGCCTGGCCTATCGGGAGCCGAATCTGTTCGCGGATCTGATCGAGCTGCTGACCACCAGCACGATTGGATACCTGGAGGCGCAGGTCGAGGCCGGTGCGGAAGTCGTCATGCTGTTCGATTCCTGGGCTGGCATTTTGCCGCCTGTTCAGTTCCGGACCCAGGTCATCGCGCCCACCCGGCGTATCGTGCAGGCATTGCATTCGCATACGCCATCCGTGCCGATTATCGGATTTCCGCGCCTGGCCGGCGTGATGCTGGGGGAGTATGCCGAGGCGACGGGGGTGGACGCTGTTGGTGTCGACACCGCTGCCGATCTGGCGAGGGTGATGCAGCTGGCTTCAAAACAAGTGGTTCTGCAGGGCAATCTTGATCCGCAGGCGTTGGTGGCCGGAGGAGATGCCTTGACCGAACAGACGCGAGCCATTCTGGCTGTAATGCAAGGCCAGCAGTTTGTGTTCAACCTCGGCCACGGCATCGTGCCGGAGACGCCGCTGGAGCACGTCGCGGCACTGGTGCGGCAGGTACGCGGTGGCTGATCCGGCCCGTCGCATCGCGATCGTCCTGTTCAACCTCGGCGGGCCGGACCGGCCGGAAGCGATCCGACCGTTCCTGCTCAATTTGTTTCGTGATCCGGCCATCTTGCGGGTGCCTTTCTTCATCCGCCCTTTTCTGGCCAGGCGAATTGCCGCCGCGCGTCTGCAGCCAGCGACTGAGAACTATGCTCTGCTCGGCGGCCGATCTCCCTTGCTGGAGCTGACCCGGAACCAGGCGGCGGCGCTCGAGGAAGCCTTGCCGGATCTCGAGGCCAAATGCTTCATCGCCATGCGCTACTGGCATCCGTTCAGCGATGCCGCTGCGCGGGCGGTTCACGCCTGGCAACCTGATGCGGTGGTCCTGTTACCGCTGTATCCACAATATTCATCCACCACGACCGGGAGTTCGCTGACAGCCTGGCGGGAGGCCGCCTCGCGCTCCGGTTTGGTCGCGCAGACGACGACGGTCTGTTGCTATCCGACTGATGCCGGGTTTGTCGCCGCGACGGTCGCCCGGGTGCGATATGCGTACGACGAGGCACGTGCCGAACTGCCGCCCGACATGGGATTGCGCGTGCTGTTCTCGGCGCATGGGCTGCCTGAGGTGATCGTGCGACGAGGCGACCCGTATCAGTGGCAGGTCGAGCAAACGACTGCCGCCGTTCTGGCCAATTGGGATGGCGGACCAGCGGACTGGGTCATTTGCTACCAGTCACGGGCGACGCCGCAACAGTGGATTGGTCCAAGCACGGACAGCGAGATCGAACGCGCCGGAAACGACAAGGTCGCTGTGCTGGTCGTGCCGATCGCATTTGTCTCCGAGCACTCGGAAACGTTGGTCGAACTGGATATCGAATATCGCGCCCTTGCGGATAAAGTTGGGGTACCTGGCTATTATCCGGGTGCCCACGCAGAATGATGATTCCGCCTTCATTCGGTCACTGGCCGATCTGGTGCGTAATGCGTTGCACCGAGGGCCGGGGCTTTGCAGCCATAGCGGAGGACGTGTCTGTCCGCGCGATCGCAAGGATTGTCCGTTCGTCCAACGTAGCCTGATGGTGGAGGTGCCGTCATGATCGGCACAGCACTGGTATCTGTCTATCCCTGGACCAAAGCCTTTCATGTCATTGCCATGGTCGCGTGGATGGCCGGCATGTTCTATCTGCCTCGTCTGTTCGTTTATCACTGCAATGTGGTTCCCGGGTCGGCCGAGGGTGAGCGCTTCAAGGTCATGGAGCGGCGGCTGCTGAAGCAGATCATCAACCCGGCGATGATCGCCACCTGGCTGTTTGGCGTGCTGCTGTTGGTGACCCCGGGCGTGATCGATTGGGCGTGGCACTGGTGGCAGGTAAAGTTCGCTGCGGTCCTGCTCATGGCCGGGTTCCATGGCATGGCGGTGGGTTGGCGCCGAGATTTCCTGGAGGACCGCAACACCCGCCCGCAACGTTTCTACCGGATTGCGAACGAGGTCCCAACGCTGTTGCTGGTCGTGATCGTGATCATGGTCCTGGTTCGACCTTTCTGAAGCCCTCTTGACATTCGACGCCGGCAAATCCACGTCCCGGTTGACGGAGAGCTAGCAGCTTGGCCTAGTTTTCCCTGTCCCTCCGAGTTGGACGGCGGTTGCCGCCGTTCCGAAATCATCAATCTGACGCGACAGAGACGGCCACCTGCAAGCAATGGTTGCGCATGCAACGCAGGCCGGTCCTGGCGCATTCTGATCTATCCCACCCCGTCCGACGACGTCTGAGGCATCCCAATGCATCTCGCCGAACTCAAGGCAAAATCTCCCTCCGATCTACTCAGCTTCGCTGAGTCATTGCAGATCGAGAATGCATCCAGCCTGCGCAAGCAGGACATGATGTTCGCTATCCTGAAGAACCTGGCCGAGAATGACCAGGCGATTCATGGCGAAGGCACGCTCGAAATCCTGTCTGACGGATTCGGCTTCCTGCGCAGCCCGGAAGCCAATTACCTGCCGGGACCCGACGACATCTATGTCAGTCCGACCCAGGTCCGTCGGTTCGGCCTCCGCACCGGCGACACTGTCGAAGGTCAGATCCGTTCGCCGAAGGACGGTGAGCGCTATTTCGCGCTGGTGAAGGTCGACACGGTGAACTTCGAACCGCCGGAAGCGGTGCGGCATCGGATCAACTTCGACAACCTGACACCGTTGTATCCAGATGAACGGCTGAAGATGGAAGTGGAGAACTTCCAGTCGGTCGCCAAAGGTCCCAGCAAGGACTACACACCGCGGGTGATCGACCTGATCTCGCCGATCGGCAAGGGGCAACGCGCGCTGATCGTGGCTCCGCCACGGACGGGCAAGACGGTGATGTTGCAGAACATTGCTTCTGCGATCGCTGCCAACCACCCGGAAGTCTTCCTGATCGTGCTGCTGATCGATGAGCGGCCGGAGGAAGTCACCGATATGGCGCGCAGCGTGAAGGGCGAGGTGATCAGCTCAACGTTCGATGAACCCGCCACCCGCCATGTGCAGGTGACGGAGATGGTGTTGGAGAAGGCCAAACGTTTGGTCGAGCACAAGCGGGACGTGGTGATCCTGTTGGATTCGATCACGCGCCTGGCACGAGCGTACAACACCGTGGTGCCATCGTCCGGCAAGGTGCTGACCGGCGGCGTGGACGCTAATGCGTTGCAGCGGCCGAAGCGCTTCTTCGGCGCGGCGCGCAACATCGAGGAAGGCGGGTCGCTCACCATCATCGCCACCGCGCTGATCGATACCGGCAGCCGGATGGACGAGGTCATCTTCGAAGAGTTCAAGGGTACCGGCAACTCGGAAATCATCCTGGACCGCAAGCTGTCCGACAAGCGCAGCTTCCCAGCGATCGACATCACCAAGTCAGGCACCCGCAAGGAAGAGCTGCTGGTGGACAAATCCACGCTGTCCAAGATGTGGGTGCTGCGCCGCATCCTGAACCCGATGGGCACCGTCGACGCCATGGAGTTCCTGCTGGATAAGCTGAAATACAGCAAGACCAACAACGACTTCTTCGATGCGATGAACACCTGAATGAAAACGCCTCTCCCACGGCTGGGAGAGGCGTTCTGTTTATTGGCCGGCTACCGGGGCGCTTAAAACCGGTAGCGCAGACCGAGCTGGAACGCGTTGGCCGTCTGCACCGCTGAAAACAACCCCTGGTAGCGGATGAACCCATCGATCGCATGGGTCGCGGCGACATCCATGCCCACACCGACCAGCGCAGCGGTGGGTGTCGGCGATATGCCCGACGACGTGGCAACGAAGGGGCCGGCCACCCCCACCGTGGCCGCTCGGCTGAGACCTGACACGATCTGCTGCACGCCGCCTTCTACCCAGGGAGTGACCCGCCAGCTAGACAGATTGAAGCTCCGGGCGCCGCGCACTACGGCCTGCACATCCGCCTGGTGCGTCTCCAGATCACTGTAGCTCAGGTTCAGCATGCCCGCGCCGGTCTCGGTGAAGTTCGACTGGCCGACATGGACATACGTGAAGCCGAGACGCGGCTCGATCGTGTACTCCGCCACGGGAATGGCGTAGGACGCCCGCAAACCGACGATCGCGAAGTTCGATCCCCGATCCGCTGAGGCGCGACCTCCGGTAAACGGCTCCACACGGTCTGCACTAATGTCACCGCCACCATAGGCTGCCATCGCGCCGAGCTGCAGTCCGCCTTGCACGTATCGGCCATAGATGAAGCCGAGACCGGCAAGTTGTGACGCGCTGCTGTCGTCGGAAAACCCCACCGACGTATCGAGGTAACCGGCTCCGATCCCGACGGTGAACGGTCCCTGGCCGATGCCATAGCCGATCAGAGTGCCGGCATAGCTGTGGGTGAAGGAACTGCGACCCCCGGAGCCAGTCAGATCACCAAACCCACCGAGGCTGCGGACCCACAGCTCAGAATTGAAGCCATGGGCTTGTTGCTGCAATACGCAGCCATCCTGTGGCGCGACGCGGGTTACCCCGCAGCCATCCAGAATTGCGTCGCCGACGCCGTGGGCGGCGGTGATGATGGCGGTCCCCATATCGGGGGCCTGCTGACCGGCCGCGAAAACGCCTGGATTCGGTGTCAGCGTCAGCACGGCTGCGTTCGGCTCATAACTCACGACCGGCACGATGTAATTGGCGAAGGCCTGGCTGTAGCCGATGCTGTCGAACCCGCCACTTACGCCAGAGCCTGCCGTCACGAAGGCGTAGCGCGTACCGAAGCTGTAGGTGCCGGGATCCACCATGATGGCCAGGCTGCCACCGAGTGTCGCGCTGCCAAGCACGCGAAGCTGGTCGTAGCCGACACCTGGTGTGGCAACCGGAGTGACCTCGATACCAAGTGTGCCATTGGCCGACTGGACGTAATTGCCATTGACCGTCAGCACCCCGATCGAGGCGCCCGGCATTACGACACCGGCGTTGGTGACGTTACCACCGAGCGTACCGTGTCCACGCAGTACACCGTTCGACTGCACGAACACGTTACTGCCCAGCGACGCGCCCGGATAGGTCGAATTGCCGACCACCAGCATACCGGACTGCACGGTTGTCGTCCCACCGAAGCCCGAGCTGTTGCCGGTCAGGATCAGCGTTCCGCCGCCTTGCAGCGTGAGACCTCCTGTGCCGGTGACGGTGCCGCCATAGGCGGTGGTGGTGCTCTGGTTGACGAACAGCGTGCCAGTGCCGAGGGCGAGCGTGTCCCCCGCGCCGGACAGGCCGGCGATGGTCTGCACATTGCCGTTCAGATCGAACGTGCCGGCGCTGATCGTCAACGTTCCTGCCGGAGAAAGCGATGCGCCAGGGCCCAGCCGCAATATGCCGCCGTTGACCGTGGTGCCGCCAGCATAGGTATTGCCCGCGGTCAGGGTAAGAATCCCGGCATTTTGCTTCAGCAAAGTGCCGGTGCCGGAGACGACGCCCGCATAGGTTCCAGCGCTGGCCTGATCGAACACCAGGCGGGCATTGTCCAGGATGTTACCTTGCAGGCTGACCGTGTTGCCTTGCAGCGTTCCGGCAGCGATCACCGTGCCGCCGGTATAGCTGTTGGCGCCGGTCAGGATCAGCGTGCCACTGCCTACCTGACTGAGCCCACCGCCGCCCGACACAGTGCCCCCATAGGTCAGCGTGTCGGACCGGTCGAACGCCAGTGTGCCGCTATCGGACACATTGCCGGTGATGCTGCCGCTGGTCCCGCCGTTGCCGATCTGCAGCGTACCGGCGGTGATGGTCGTGCCACCGGTGTATCCATTGGCGCCAGTCAGGATCAGGGTGCCCGCGCCGAGCTGGGTAAGGCTGCCGGTCCCTGAGATGGTGCCGGCGAAGGTAAGTGTATCAGACCGGTTGAACGCCAGCACGCTGTTGTCGGTGACATTGCCCGTGATGCTGCCGGAGGTTCCGCCGCTGCCGATCTGCAGCGTGCCAGCCGTGATCGTCGTGCCGCCCGCATAAGAGTTGGTTCCGGTTAGAATCAGGGTGCCCGTCCCGAGCTGCGTGAGGCTGCCGGTCCCGTTGATGGCGCCGCCAAAGGTGACGGCGTCCGACCGGTTGAATACCAGGGCAGCATTATCGGTGACATTTCCGGTGATGCTGCCCGCGGTTCCGCCACTGCCGACCTGCAAGGTGCCATCGGTGATCGTGGTGCCGCCGGTGTAGGTGTTGGTCCCGGTCAGGATGAGCGTACCGGCGCCGAGTTGCGCGAGCCCGCCGCTGCCGGAGACCGCTCCGGCATAGGTCAGCGTATCGGACCGGTTGAATGCCAGCAGGCCGCTGTCGGCGACATTTCCGGTGATGCTGCCTGCGGCTCCGCCGTCGCCGATCTGCAAGGTTCCGGCGGAGATTGTGGTGCCTCCGGCGTAGGTGTTGGTCCCGGTCAGGATGAGCGTGCCGGCACCTGATTTGGCCAAGGATCCGGCCTGGCCGATGCTGTCGGCATCGGCGATGTCCTGGGCGATCGTACTGGTGTTGCCGGTGGTCACTGTGTAGCTGAGCGTGGTGCCATTCAGGAACAGCGCGCCTCCAGCCGCGCTGCCCGCGGTCGCGTCGACGCCACCGGCCGTGCCACCGGCCACCGCATTGCCGCCGTCGAAGCCGCCGTCGGTGACGGTCAGTGAGCCGCCCAGGGCAACGAACACGGCACCGCCGAGGCCGGCGCCGCCCCCGCCGCTGAAGCTGTCGCCGCCGCTTCCGGCCGCGAACCCGCCGGTGCCACCGTCGCCCCCGTTGCCGCCACCGCCGCCGCCGCCAAACCCGCCATTGCCGCCCGGATTAGGGATCGCACCGCCACCGGCGAAGCCCGCACCGCCCCCGCCCCCGCCGAATCCGCCATCGCCGCCGAGCCCGCCGATGCCGCTGACGGATGAACCGCCGCCGCCGCCGCCGCCCAAGCCCCCATTGGTGCCGTTGACACCGCCGGCGAAGGCGCCATTCACTCCACCTCCGCCCCCGCCATTATTGGCGAGCACCGCGATCGGCCCGCCACCGCCACCGCCACCGCCATCGGCGCCGCCCGTGGTGCCGCTTAGCGTGCCGCCACCACTTCCGGCGTCGGTGAGATTGCCCGGTCCGCCGTTGCCGGCAACGGCTCCGTCCTGGTTGGAGCCTGCACCGCCGGTCGCCGTGGTTCCAACGCCGCCGCCGCCGCCGCCACCGGCTGAGGGTACGATACCGACCACGCCGCCGGCGCCCCCTGAGCCACCTAGCCCGCCGCCGCCACCGCCGCCTGCTGCGGTCCCGCTCCCGATCCCGCCGGTGCCGCCGGTCGCGGTATTACCGCTGAAGCTGACTCCGCTGAGGCTGACGTTGGCGGCGCTGTTGACGAAAATCGCCCCACCGGCGCCGAGGCCGCCGCCGCCGCCGGTGCTTCCAGTCGCGCCGACACCTCCGGCAGCGGCACCTTGTGCCAGGACCGCATTCTGGATGGACACGCTGACCGCGGTGCTGCCGTCACCCACGGAGAACACGCGAAAGGCATTGTTGCCGCTGATTGTGTTGCCGTTGCCGGTGATGGTGACGCTGCGCACGATGGCGGGCAGCTCGCTGCTCAGGGTGATTGGGGTGGTGACATTGATGGCGGTCGCGGTGCCGGCATTCACCTGATTGATCGCGCTGATCAGCGACGCCGTGTCGGTGGCGGTGACCGTCTGAGCCCGCGCCGCAACCGGCAGCGCCAGCAAGGCCAGCAACGCAAGTGAGCTGGCACCAACAAGGCGCGACTTCAGGCTCACCGGAGGCGGATTGCCCATGGCGGCCAACCGTATCGTTATCATACCAACGTTTCCCTTTGCCACGCGAAGTATCGGTACCGAACCGAATCGGCTCGCCACGGCGCACGTGCACGCGTTCGGACGCGGCAGCTGCCGCCGATCCCGATCAAACGATGCAGAGGTTGCGAGGAACCGAACTCCTGCGGAATATTTCGCCTAAACGCGAGGGTTGGTCAAAATTTCTTCGCAAAGTCTTGAGTCAAAACGGCGTTATCGTTTGTGCTATGCCGAACGATTCCGCCCGGCGACTGGCATCAACCAGAAAGTCGTTTGAGGTCTTCATCACGTTTGCATGACCATGACTGATCCGCAGCGTGGATTCCGAAACGCGATGGCCAGCGCGATCATCGCGGCCGCGGAATTTCGCCAGCGGTCAGCGCAACGCCGGCATCACCTCCTCGCACAACAGCCGCAATGCGTTCATCTCGTGGGCGTGCGCGACCTGGCCGCCGCAGTTCAGCTCCAGCAGCACGCCATCGAGCCCAAGCTCGTCGCGCACATGCCGCAGTTGGGCGATGACGCTGTCAGGCGTGCCAATAAAAACCGAACCCTTCACTGCCTCCTCATAGCTTATGGTAGCCAGCCGGTGCGCGATCTGTGCCCGTCGGTCGGCACCATCGACGCCAGCCCGTCCGGCAGAATCCGACAGCAGCGCTGCCTGCGCCCGATAATAATGGATCAGGCTCGGCTCCATCTCCGCCCGCGCCTGTTCGGCACTCGCCGCGAGGTAACCCGGCGCACGAAGGAACACCTGGCCGTTGCCGGAATGGCCCGCTGCCCGCCAGGCCGCCCGGTACGCGTCGATCTGCGGCGCGAACATCCTTGCATCCTCGTGCCGCACCGCCAGGAAGATCGGTAGCCCCTGCTCGCCCGTGGTGCCGAACGTGTCGGCGCTGGTCGCCGCAACGCGGATTTCCGGCATCGGCTGCTGAAACGGCCGCGGCATTACGGCGACGTCCTGGAACTGGAAATGCCGCCCGGCATAGGAGATCGTCGGCTGGGTCCAGGCCAGACGGATGATGTCCAGGGTTTCGGTGAAGCGTTCCTTGCTCTCGGCGTATGGCACGCCGTACGCCTCATAGGTCTTCGCCACGCCACTGCGGCCGACCCCGAAAATCAGCCGGCCACGGCTGATCTGATCCACCGTTGCGGCTTCCTCGGCAATGCGCAGCGGGTTGCACAGCGGCAGTACCTGCACCGCGATGCCGATTTTTACCCGTTGTGTCCGGGCCGCGATCGCGCTGGCGATGCATAGCGGCGCCGACAGCACCGAGCGAGGCGGGTCGAAATGCAGTTCCGCCAGCCAGATTGCGTCAAGGCCCCAGCGCTCCGCCCCATCGACCAGGTCAAACGCCGCATCGAAAGCGTCGGCATCGGAGTGGCCCGGAAGCGACGGAAACTCGTGAAACAGACCGAACTCCATGACCCCACCCGCCGTTTTCTGGTTCGGCGGCGAGACTAGAGCGGCGCGCCGACCACGTCATCCTGCCGATCACTGGTGCAGTGGGCGGGCACTTCCTTTCAAGCCGGGAAGCACGCACCATATCGCATGCCTATGGACCTCGATTTCGACGAAGATGAGATCCGCCGCTACTCGCGTCATATCCTGCTGCGGGAAGTCGGTGGCACCGGCCAGGCAAAGCTCAAGGCTGCCCGGGTCCTGGTGATCGGCGCCGGCGGGCTCGGCTCGCCGTTGGTACTCTACCTCGCCGCAGCCGGTATCGGCACCATCGGGATCGTCGACGACGATCAGGTGGAGCTGTCGAACCTGCAGCGTCAGATCGCCCATACGACGGACCGCATCGGCATGCCGAAGGCGGCGTCGGCGGCAGAGATGGCGCATGCGATCAACCCGGGCGTCAGGATCGAGACGCATCCGGTCCGTCTCACCCCGGACAACGCACTCGACCTGATCGGTCGCTACGATCTGGTCTGTGACGGCACCGACAATTTCCCGACCCGGTTTCTGGCCGCCGACGCCTGTGTGCTGGCGCGCCGCACGTTGGTGTCCGCGGCAGTGCTCAGGTTCGATGGCCAGCTCTCGGTGTTCAAGCCGCATGAGGGCGGCCCGTGCTATCGCTGCCTGTATCCGGAGGCACCGCCCCCGGGATGGTACCGAGCTGCAGCGAGGCGGGGGTGCTTGGGGCGGTGACGGGTGTGATGGGGACACTCCAGGCGACCGAGGTTCTGAAGGAGATCTTGGGCATCGGCGAGACGCTGTCAGGCCGTCTCCTGGTCTGGGATGCCCTGGCGACCCGCTTCCGGACCGTGAAGCTGCGCCCCGACCCAGACTGCGCCTTGTGTGGGCAGCAGGCGAGCATCAAGGACCTCACGCATCACAGCGAAGCCGCGGCGCCTGTCTGTGCCATCTGACACGGTCGCGCCGCTGGGTATCCTGCTGCTGTCCGGCAGCCATGACCGGGCGCATTACGCGTTTGTGCTGGCGTCCGGTGCCTCGGCGCTCGGGCGGACGGTCGTCATGTTCGCCACCAATGCCGGATGCCATGCGCTGCTGACCGACTGGAGTGGACTGGCGGATGCCGCTCGGGACCAGCGAGTGCGTGCGGCGGGGGTCGCGGGGTTCGAAGAGCTGCGCGAGGTGACACGGGAGCTCGGCGTTCGCCTGATCGCCTGCGAGGCAGGGCTGCGTGCGGAAGCGCTGGATGCCGCCGGACTGCTTCCCGGTGTCGAGGTGGCCGGTGTAGCCACTTTTTTGTCTGCGGTCGGATCGGGTCAGATCATTTCGCTGTGAATCGTCTGACCGCGTAACTCGAGCCCGCTCCGTGACCGACGAGTAAACTTGACCCGACGCGCCGCGGCTTGGCAGGGATAGGCCATGCAGCGAGCTATTCTGGCCGCGTTCGTTCGCCTGGCTGTGAGTGTTAAGTCACTCGCCATCGGGGGCTCGACGGCGTGGGCACAAACGGAGTCCCACAAACCCGCGCAGCAAACCCATTCGGGGACGCCTGCCGCCGCCCCGCGGACGCCGGTCCAGCAAGCCGCCCCCAGGCACCATACGCCGGTTGTTACGCCGCATGGCGCGGCCCACGCTCAGAAGCCGACCAGTATGCCGGCCGCAGCGAAGCCTGTCGCTGCGGCGCCCGACAAGCCCGCGGTGAAACCGGCAGAGCAGCCCGCCGCGCCACCGGCCGCTAAGCCCGTTCCGGCCATCGATCCAACCAAGGGCGCCACCACCAGCCTGCCGCTGCCCCGCTTCGCCTCGCTGCGCTCCGACGATGTGAACCTGCGGTCGGGACCTGGAACCCGCTACCCGATCGAGTGGGAATACAAGCGTCGCGATCTGCCGGTGGAGATCGAGCGGGAATTCGAAGTCTGGCGCCTGATCAAGGACCCGGACGGAATTCGCGGCTGGGTTCATCAGGCCACCTTGACTGGCCGGCGAAGCTTCCTGGTCACCGGCCCCGAGGCCACTTTGCGGGCCGCGCCGCACGACACCGCGCCCGCCGTGGCGGTACTGAAGCCGGGGGTGATCGGGCGCATCCGGTCCTGTGAGGCGCGATCCGATTGGTGTCAGATGCAGGTTGGCGCCTATCGCGGCTTCCTGCGCCGCAGCCAGATCTGGGGCACGCTGCCGGACGAGATCATCAAGCCCTAAGTTCGTGGCGGCCCTAAGTTCGTGGCGGGATAAGTTTGCGGCGGGCGCCGACCGCGCTATCGTCGGTCCATGGAAAAGGACGTGCCCCGCGCGCACCACGACCTGGGCGGTGCCACCAAGTTCATGTGCGAAGCGGTGGATATCGAACCGCACGCGCTGACCGATTTCGACAAGGAGGTCGATGCGCTGCGTCAGATCCTCGGCATGAAGCAGGTCATGACCGTGGACGAGCTGCGGCGCGGCATCGAGTCCATCCCTGAGGCCGAGTATCACCGGCTCAGCTACTACCGGCGCTGGATCCGCTCGATCACCGACAATCTGCTGCGCAAAGGGATTATCACGGAAGACGAGCTGCGCAGCGCGCTGGAGGCTTCCTGATGTTCGCGCCGGGACAGGTCGTGCGGGTGAAGGATGACTGGCCGGAGACGCGTGGACCGGTTCACATCCGCACGCCGCACTATGTGCGGGGAATGCATGGCACCGTGCTGCGCCCGCTGGGCTGCTATCCCAATCCGGAGGATCTGGCCTTCGCCCGGCCTGCATCGGGCCGACCCCTGTATCATGTGCGCTTCGAGCAGCCCGCCGTCTGGCAGGAGGGCCGCGCGGGTGACGACCTGGTCGTGGAAATCTACGAGCATTGGCTGGAGCCGGCATGACTCTCCTGGAAACCGACGGCGAGAAGTTGCTGACCGCGGTGCGGTCGCTGCTGATGCAGAAAGGGCTTGCGTCCCCAACCGAGATTTCCGAACGCATCGCGGTCACCGATCGTGCCAATCCCGGGCAGGGTGCGCGCATGGTTGCGAAGGCCTGGCTCGATCCCAGCTACCGCGCGCAGATGCTGGAGGACGGCTCCAAGGCGGCCGAAGCGTTGGACATTCCGATGCGCGGCATGCCCCCGCTGGGCGTGCTGGAAGACACGCCGGACCTGCATCACCTGGTCGTCTGCACGCTGTGCAGCTGCTATCCGCGCGCGGTGCTCGGCTACCCGCCGTTCTGGTACAAATCCGCCGCCTATCGCGCCCGGGCCGTCAGGGATCCGCGTGGCCTGCTGGCGGAATGGGGAACCGTGCTGCCGGACCAGGTGAAACTGCGCGTGGTGGATTCCACCGCCGATTACCGCTGGATGGTGTTGCCGCTGCGCCCTGCCGGAACCGAAGGCTGGGAAGAGGCCCGTCTCGCCTCGATCGTGCGCGAGGGAGACATGGTGGGCGTCACCATGGTGCAGGGCACCGCCGCCGCAACGACGGCAGGCTGACCCGGGGCGACCGCAACCGCTTTGCCGATGGCCTTGGATTTCCTGGTGAAGCTCGGCCCGCTGTGTCGGCGATCCGTCGATGGGCGCCGCTATCCTCGGCACGGCCAGATCGCTGCACGACCGGCGTCGCTTTGTTCGCAGGTCGTCCGGCGGGAGGTCAGAAAATGCCCGCTTCCAGGCCCGCCGCGATCGCTGCGCCCCGTTCTTCGCATCGCGCCAGATCCGCGATGCCGATGGTCTTGCTGGCGAGGATAGCCTCCGGCGTCTGCGCGCGGGTGCAAACGATCAGCGGTTCGGCGATGCTGCGCAGCCGCCAGCCGGTGGCAATCCGAGCAACCTGCCGCGCGGCGTTCTCGCCGTCGCTGCCGGCGCAGATCAGCGTCGAATAGGGCCGACCATTGATCTGATCCAGGGCGTCGTAATAGGTTCGGTCGAAGAACGCCTTCATCACCCCAGCCATGGCGGCCAGGTTTTCCGGGGTGGCGAAGATGTAGCCGTCTGCCTCCAGCACGTCCGCACCGGTGGCGGCCTCGGCTTGCAGCAGTCGAACCCGCACCGCCGCCTCACGCTGCGCCGCGCTGGAAGCCGCTGCGGCCATTTGCCGCGTGCCGCCAGTCCGCGAATGAAACACGATCAGCAGCGTCTTCATTGCAGCCGTCGCCTCCAGTGGCGCAGGCGATGAGGCCCGGTCGCCGCAACCGCGTGGCCGGACGTCAGCCTGTGAACTTCACCAGCTTGCCCGATGGCGAGCCCAGGACCTCGTCCTCGCGCATCACGGCACGGCCGCGCACGATGGTGGCAAGCGGCCAGCCGGTGATATCCATGCCGGCGAACGGGGTCCAGCCGCAGGGCGACACGATCCAGGACTCCTCGATGCGGCGCTGCCGTTGCATGTCCACCAGCGTGAAGTCGGCATCATAGCCGGCCGCGAGTCGTCCCTTGCCGACCACGCCATAGACGCGCGCCGGCCCGGCGCAGAGCAGATCGACCAGGCGCATCAGCGTTAGCCGCCCGGCATTCACGTGGTCCAGCATCACCGGCACGATCGTTTGCACGCCGGTGAGCCCGGCCGGACAGTCCGGCCAGGGCAGCAGCTTCTTGTCTCGCGCATGCGGCGCATGGTCCGAACCGACCGTGTCCACCGTGCCGTCGTTGATCGCGCGCCAGGCGGCTTCCATATGCTCGCGCCCGCGGATCGGCGGGTTCATCACCCCGAACCCTTTCAGCCGCTCGTAGCAGTCCGGCGCGACCTGGGTCAGGTGGTTGACCAGCACCTCGCAGGTGGCGAGGTCGCGAAAATCCTTGAGGTAGTCGAGTTCCTGCGCGGTGGATACGTGCAGGATATGCGCCGGCCGTCCGGTGGCGCGGGCCAGCGCCATCAGCCGGCGGGTGCCGAGGAACGCGCATTCCTCGTCGCGCCATTCCATGTGGCAGGTGTACGGATCGCCGGATTTGAACAGCGGCTTGCGCGCCTGCAGGCGGTACTCGTCCTCGCTGTGATAGGCGATGCGGCGACGACCGGACCGCATCACCCGCTCCAGGTGCTCGTCATCCTCCACCATCAGATCGCCGGTCGAACTGCCGGCGAAAATCTTGATCCCACATACGCCGCGGCCAAGCTCCAGCGCGGCCAGATCGGGAATGTTGGTCTTGGTGCCGCCGACATAGAGACCCATGTCGCACCAGGCCTCACGCTCCACGTACTCCTGCTTCCAAGCCAGCCGGTCCGCATCGGTGATCGACGGCGCGGTGTTCGGCATATCGAACACGGCAGCCAGCCCGCCGAGCACCGCCGCTTTCGTGCCGGTCGGGATGGTTTCCACGGTCTTGTCGCCGGGATCGCGCAGATGCACGTGCGGATCGATCAGTCCGGGCAGGACGTGCAACCCATGCGCGTCGACCGTCTCCTCGGCGGTGGCGTCGGACGGCACGCCGAGGGCTGCGATGCGGCCGCTGCGGACTCCGACATCGGTGGCTTCCAGCCCCCAAGGCAGCACGCAGGTGCCGCGGCGGATCAGCAGGTCGTAGTGGGCTGGCATGGGCGCCTCCATCATCTGCGCGGGTGGATCGAACGGCAGGACATCATCTGTCTCATTGCCGCCGCAGCATCAAGCCGGGCGGCGGCATCGCCTGGGGCGTGCGCGGGTTCGGAAGAATGCGGCCCAGGGGCGTCGGGTGGCGGCAACTTGACGGCGGGCGGGTAGGTGTCGACCTTGCGAGGCCATAGAAGAACGCTGCGCCATAAAAGAAAACCGGAGGAAACTTATGAAGCGACGTACCCTGCTTGCGGGCACTGCTGCCGCGCTCGCAACAACACCGCTCGCGCGACCGCATGCGCAAAAGAAGACCACCGTTCGCTGGTGGTATCATCTCGACGATCCCAAGGCGACGCCGGATGAATTCATCGCGGCATTCGAGAAGGATCATCCCGATATAAAGATCGAGGCCGAGAACATCCCGTGGGGTGGCGGCGGCGACTACGACAACCGGCTCTACACATCCATCATCGCCGGCAACGGTCCCGACACCGCCATGGTGAAGTTCAACAACCTGGCGCGGTTGATGGAAATGGACGCACTGCGGCCGCTCGACAAATGGATCGATGCCTGGCCGGGCAGGAGCGACATCTCCGACGATCTATGGCGGCTGCACACGGCGCCGGACGGCAAGCGCTACTTCATGCCGCTGCAGTACGTCGTGCTGTATCTGTACGTGCGGCTCGACCTGCTGGCGAAACACAACCTGAACCCGCCCGCTACATTCGAGGACTTCCTGACCGCCGCGAAGGCGCTGACTGGCGGCGAGCAATGGGGGTTTGGCCTGCGTGGCGGCTCCGGCGGCCATGATTCCTGGATGCCGTTTGCGTTTGGCACCGGCGCGAAGCCGGTGAAGGGCGGGTTCATTTCGCCGCAGGCGCTGGAGCAGAACCGATTCTTCATCGACCTGCACCGCAAATACCAGGTCTGCCCACCATCAGCGCCGACCGACAGCTTCTTGCAGATCGTCAACAACATGAAGGCGAGCCGTACCGCGATGACGGTGCATCATATCAGCACCGCCAACATCATGGCGGAGGCCTTCGGTGACAACATCACCGCCGTGGTGGTGCCACGCGGGCCCAACGGTACCGGCTGGGCGACCTATGGCGACGGGTCCACGGCGGTGTTCAGCGCCAGCAAAAATCCGGAAGCAGCCTGGACGTGGATATCCTGGCTCTCCACCGCGAAGGGCAACGTGCTGTACAACAAGGCGGCCGGACAGATGACCGTCACCACGTCCGGTGCGAAGAACTGGACACTGCATCCGAAGCGCTTTGTCGATGCGACGGTGAATTCCTTGCCGATCGCAGGGGTGCTGCCCAATCTGCCACAGACCGCCGATTTCACCCGCGTCGTTTGGCCACAGAACACGCAGAAGGCGCTGCTTGGCGAGATTTCGCCCGATCAGATGATGCAGACCTTCGAAAAGCTGTTCTTCGGGTGAGCTCCGTCCGTCGTGGCGGGCGTATGCCCGCCGGCGGCACGGGAGCGATGAAAGGCCGAGGCGGATGGTCAGCGCTTTCCGACCATCACCGCGCAACCGGCCATCGCCTGGCTCGCGTCGCCACACCATGGTTCATGCTCACACCGGCGCTGGCTGCGGCCGCGCTGCTCGTGCTGTTGCCGGTAGCCAACACGCTGTGGCTGTCGCTGCACAACGTGATCCTGTATCGCCCGCGCAGCCGGCCGTTTGTCGGGCTGGCAAACTATGCCAGCGCGCTGGCCGATCCGGTCTTCTGGGAAAGCCTGTGGCACTCACTGGTCTGGGTGGTGGCAGCGGTGTCGCTGCAATTCGTCCTCGGCTTCACCGCGGCGTTGCTGCTCAATCGCAGCTTCGCCTGGCGTGGCATTGCGCGGGCGCTGATCGTCGTACCCTGGGCGCTGCCGAGCGTGATCATCGGATTGATCTGGACCTGGATGCTCGACTTCAATCTCGGTGTTCTCAACAATATCGGTGTGCAGTTGGGATTGCTGTCGCACTCCGTGCCGTGGCTTGCACAGCCGGAGACGGCAATGGCCGCCGTGGTCCTGGCGATCATGTGGCAGGGGTTTCCGTTCTTCGCCGTAACCTTGCTCGCCGGCCTGCAGGCTATCCCGGCGGAGCTTTATGAGGCGGCATCGATCGACGGCGCGGGTCCCGCGGGACGGTTCCGCCATATCACCCTGCCCGGGCTGGCCGGCGTGATGGCCACCGCCTTGCTGCTGCGCATGATCTGGGTCGCGAACTCGCTCGATCTGATCCTTGTGATGACCGGCGGCGGTCCCGGCACGGCGACGCAGACACTTCCGCTGCACGCATTCCTCACCGCCTGGTCGGGCGGTAATTACGGCAGCGGCTCCGCATTGGCGGTGATCCTGACGGTGCTGCTGCTGGTCGTCGTAATTGCCTATATCTGGCGGAGCCGGGAACGATGAAGCGTCTTCGCCGGCTGCTGGGCACCGAGCTGCCCGTGTTGTTGATCCTGGCTTTTGCGCTGTTGCCCTGGGTGTGGATGATGATGTCATCCATCCGTCCCGACCACGACCTGATGCATTCGCCGATCGCGCTGTGGCCGGAGACGCTGACTCTGGTGAACTACGTCGAATTGCTGCATCGGACCAGCTTTGCGCAGAATTTGCGCGACAGCCTGATCGTTGCCAGCGGCGCGGTCGCATTGGGTCTTGGTCTGGCGCTGCCTGCCTCCTACGCGTTCTCCCGTTTCCGCTTTCGTGGCCGCCAGTCGCTGCGCACCGGGTTTCTGGTGATCAACATGTTCCCGGTTGTGATGCTGATCCTGCCGCTGTTCGTGTTGATGCGTCAGTTCGGCCTGCTCGACACTTATTTTGCGCTGATCGCCGGGCATGCGACGTTCACCCTGCCGTTCGCGATCTGGCTGCTGACCAGCTACGTGGATGGCATTCCGGCGGAACTGGATCAGGCTGCGATGATCGACGGTGCCACGCGGCTGCAGGCGCTGTGGCTGGTCGTGCTGCCGCTGGCCATGCCGGGCGTGGTTGCGGTGGGCATCTATCTGTTCATCGCCTCCTGGAATGAATATCTGTTCGCACTGATGCTGGCAGGACGCAACGTCCGCACGGTCACTGTGGCGCTGCAGTTGTTCATTGGCGAGAACCAGATCCAGTGGGGATTGCTGATGGCGGGCGGCACACTGGTGGCATTACCGGCAACCGTGCTGTTCCTGTTCGCACAGCGTCGCCTGGTGGGCGGGCTGACCGGCGGAGCGGTGAAAGGGTGACGCGGCTTCGCCGGTCTGGTTACAACGGAAACCAATATCATTCCGCGGGACGATATTTCGCATGACCTACGACACCATCATCGTCGGCGGCGGTTCCGCAGGAACCATACTCGCCAATCGTCTGTCGGCACGGAGTGCGAACCGGGTGCTGCTGATCGAGGCGGGTGAGGACACCCCAGTCGGCTCGGTGCCGGAGCCGATCCTCGACAGCTTCCCGGCGCTGGCGTTCCTCAATCCGCGCTTCATCTGGAGCGAGTTGCAGGTCACCACCGAGGTGGTGCCGCATAACCGACCCGACGACCGGCCCCGCTTGCGTCGGTACGAGCAGGCCCGCGTTCTCGGTGGCGGTTCTTCGATCAATGGCCAGCTGGCCAATCGCGGAGCGCCGGAGGATTACGATGAGTGGGAGGCGCGCGGTGCTGCGGGCTGGAACTGGCAGTCGGTCCTGCCATATTTCCGCAAGCTCGAGCGGGATGTGGATTTCGGTGGTCCGTTGCACGGCAAGGATGGCCCGTTGCCGATCAGCCGGATCTTTCCCGACCGCTGGGCGGAGCATGCCAAGGCGATGGGCCAGGCGCTCGCCGCGGCGGGACTGAAATACCTGCCGGATCAGAACGGTCCGTTCGAGGACGGGCATTTCCCCATCGCGATCTCGAACCTCGACGACCGCCGCGTCTCGACGGCGATCGCCTATCTCGATCCCGAGACCCGCCGCCGCGCGAACCTGACGATCCTGACCGGCACGCAGGTCTCCGAACTGCTGTTCGACGGACATCGTTGCGTTGGCGTGACGGCGGCGGGGCCGGAGGGAACGCAACGCTTCGCGGCCGGCGAGGTGATCCTGAGCTGCGGCGCGATCCATTCACCAGCGCACCTGCTGCGGGCCGGAATCGGGCCGGTCAGCCATTTGCGCGACCTCGGGATTCCCGTGCTGGCGGATCGCCCCGGGGTCGGCGCCCATCTGATGGACCACCCCTCGGTGGCGATCGCGGCCTTCATCAAACCGCATGCCCGGATCAACGGCCGCACCAGGCGACATCTGCTGCTGGCATTGCGGTTCTCGTCCGGGCTGGATGGGGCGCCTGCCGGCGACATGGCGGCGACGGTCTCGACCAAGTCGGCCTGGCATGCGGTCGGCGACCAGATCGCGACGCTGAACATGTGGGTCAACAAGACCTACTCCGCGACGGGACAGGTTCGGCTCCAGTCGCGTGACTGGCGGGTCCACCCGGCGGTCGACTTTAACCTGCTGTCGGACTCCCGCGACCTGGCGCGGCTGGCGGATGCGATCCGCCGCTTCGCCCCATTGTTCGACACGTCGGTGATGCAGGCAGTGACCTCGGATGCGTTTCCCGCCAGTTACAGCGACAAGGTGCGTCAGGTTGCCGAACTCAATCTGAGGAACCGACTGCTCACCGCCCTGCTCGCCCGGCTGCTCGATGGCCCGGCCGCCTTGCGGCGAACCCTGATCCGCCGGCTGATCTGCGAGGGTGGATCGCTGGCGGAGCTGGTGCAGGATCAGGAGGCGTTGGAGGGTTTCATCCGCAAGGCCGCGGTCGGTGTCTGGCACGCCTCCTGCTCCTGCCGCATGGGGGCGGATGACGATCGGCTGGCGGTGACCACGCCAACGGGCCGGGTCCGTGGTGTCGAGGGTCTGCGGGTGGTCGATGCGTCGGTTTTTCCGGTGATTCCCCGCGCCAACACCAATCTCCCCACGATCATGGTCGCGGAGCGCATCAGCGAGGCTATCCTTACCGGAGAATGAACCGGCGGCGGCCCGCTTCGCCGCGCCCGGTGCCTTGTTTCCACCCCGCCTCAGGCGCTACCCAGGTCCGAGATGCTGAACCGAAGGAGCGGAGCCATGCCACAATCCATCCGGCCGGTGATGCTGGTCATCCTCGACGGCTTTGGCTGGCGGGAGGAAACCGCGGACAATGCCGTGCGCCAGGCCAGGACGCCGACCTTCGACCGGTTGTGGCAGACCTGCCCGCACGCGTTTCTGCGCACCTCCGGCCGCAATGTCGGTCTGCCGGATGGCCAGATGGGTAACTCCGAGGTCGGCCACCTGAATATCGGCGCCGGCCGGGTGGTACCGCAGGAATTGGTGCGGATCGGCGACGCGATCGCGGATGACAGTCTTGCCAGGACTCCAGCTCTGATGGAGCTGATCGCGAAACTGAAGCAGTCGGGTGGCACCTGCCATCTGATGGGCCTGGTCTCGCCGGGAGGCGTGCATTCGCACCAGGACCATGCTGCCGCCCTTGCCGGCATTCTGCACAAGAACGGCGTGCCCGTGGTGGTGCACGCCTTCACCGACGGCCGCGACACGCCGCCGCAATCCGCCGCTGACGACCTGAAGCGACTACGAGCCGCCATGCCCACCGAGGTGCCGATCGCCACGGTGATCGGCCGCTACTTCGCCATGGATCGCGACAAGCGCTGGGATCGCGTTGGCAAGGCCTATGCGGCCATCGCCGAGGCGGAGGCATCGCGGTTCGACGACCCGATCCAGGCGGTGCAGGCCGGCTACGATCAGCAGAAGTTCGACGAGTTCATTCCGCCCGCCGTGATCGGTGACTACAAGGGCATGCAGGACGGCGACGGCATCCTGTGTTTCAACTTTCGCGCCGATCGGGTGCGGGAAATCCTCGCCGCCCTGCTGGAACCGGAGTTCGATGGTTTCAAGCGGAAACGCCGGATCAAGATCGCCGCTGCCGCCGGCATGACCCGCTACAGCGACGAGCTGGCTCCGTATCTCGGTGTCCTGTTCCCGCCCGAACCACTCAGCAACATCCTGGGAAGCGTGGTGGCCGAGGCCGGCCGCACACAGCTGCGCTCCGCCGAGACCGAGAAATACCCGCATGTCACGTATTTTCTGAATGGCGGGCAGGAAACGCCATTTCCCGGCGAGGACCGCATCATGGTGCCCTCGCCCAAGGTCGCCACCTACGATCTACAGCCGGAAATGTCGGCACCAGAACTGACCGACAAGGTGGTCGCCGCGATCGATTCGAAGAAATACGACCTGATCGTGCTGAACTACGCGAATCCCGACATGGTCGGGCACACCGGCAGCCTGACCGCTGCGATCAAGGCGGTGGAGACGGTGGATACCGGTCTCGGCCGCATCGCCGAGTCGGTGCGCAAGCAAGGCGGTGCCCTGCTGGTCACTGCCGATCACGGCAATTGCGAGCTGATGAAGGACCCGCAGACCGGCGGCCCGCATACCGCGCACACCACGAACCCGGTGCCGGTGGTGTTGATGGGCGGTGCCGCGGAGGCGCTGCAGGATGGGCGGCTGGCTGATGTCGCCCCAACGCTGCTGGATCTGATGGCGTTGCAGCAGCCGGCTGACATGACAGGCCACACGTTGATCCTCCGCGATGCGGCGCGCGCCGCGGAGTAGTCTGCTCGGCCTGATGCTGCTCACGGTGGCGGGTGCTCAGGGCGCCACGCCCACCGATGAGGCGGCCACCCGCCAGCAGATGGAGGCGGCGGAGCGTGCACGCGCGGCCGACCTGAAGGCGCAGCACGAAGCGGCTGCGCGGGCTGCCGCCGCTGCAACCGAAGCAGAGCAACTGAAGGCGCAGCGGGATGCGGCGATGGCGCGGCTGCGCCAGGCCGAAGCCGCCACCAGTTCGGCAGCTGACCGGATGGACGAGTTGATCGAGAAGCGTCGTCAGGCGGCAGAAAAGCTCGCGTTGCGCGCAAAGGCGATGGAGCCGCTGCTACCGCTGGTCGAACGCCTATCGCTCTACCCTGCGGAGACCCTGTTGGCGGTTCCTGCCGCACCGGAGGACCGACTGCGGGGCGTCCTCGTCCTGCAGGGCGTGGCACGTCAGCTGCAGCAGGAGGCAGTGGGCCTGCGACGGGAGCAGGCGACCCTGGATGCGGCGACGAAGGCGGTGCAAGCGGAAGTGCCCAAGCTTGCCGCTGCACAGGCGGCGCAGGCCGCCGCCGCGGCCGATCTCGACAATCAGATTGCCAAGGCCGAAGCGAACCGGCAGCAGGCGGAGGATGAAGCTGCTGCGGCCGCCAAGCATGCCGCCGATCAGGCGGCCAAGGCGGAAAGCCTGCGCGGCGTGCTCGCCAAACTGGAGGTGCAACGAAAGGCCGAGGAGGCCCGCGCCCGCGAGGCTGCGGTGCAGGCGGAGCGCCACAAGCACGCGGAAGCGGCACAGGCGGCGCGCCGGCGTGAAGCGGAATTGGCGCATCCCAGCGGGGCGGGGACGCTGGCCGGGATCGGCAAGCCGAACGGCCAGTTAACGGCTCCGGTTTCCGGCACGGTGGTGCGCGCCTGGGGCGAAGAAACCGAAGCGGGCCCTGCCACCGGCATCTCATACCAAGCGGCGCCGGCGGCCCGCGTGGTGGCGCCGTGCTCAGGTCGGGCAGTGTTTGCCGACCGGTTCCGCAGCTATGGCTTGTTGCTGATTATTGATTGCGGCGGCGACTATCACGCCGTGCTGGCGGGATTCGATCGGTTGGATGCCAAGGTCGGTGAGTCGGTGCAGGCCGGTGAGCCGGTAGGCGTGATGCCCGGCTGGGAACCGGGCTCCGGTCATCGCCCGGCGCTGTATGTGGAGCTGCGGCATGATGGAAGGCCGGTCAACCCGGCGCCGTGGTTGAAAGCCCGTGGCTAGGATTTGCAGCCTTACAAACTCCACACTGGACTTTTCAAGCCGCCACGCGCGAAAAGGTCAGGCTGCAACTTCCCGCAAGTAACGCGCCCGCACTGACTGGTCGGGTGCCAGAGGATGACACGTATGCATTTTCGTCCGCGGCGTTTTCGCATGGTCTTGATGCTTGGCGCGGCCTTTCTTGGCGGTGCGGTGGTCGGCCCGACCTCCGTCGTGCTCAGCCATGCTTTCGCCCAGGACAGCGCCAGCAGCGACACCTATCGTCTGCTGACGCTCTTCGGTGACGTGTTCGAACGCATCCGGGCCGAGTACGTCGATCCGGTCGGTGACAAGGAACTGGTGGAGAGCGCCATCAGCGGCATGCTGACCGGGCTCGATCCCCACAGCGCCTACATGAATGCCAAGGCGTTCCGGGACATGCAGGTCCAGACCAAGGGCGAGTTCGGCGGTCTGGGTATCGAGGTCACGCAGGAGAATGGCTTCATCAAGGTGATCACCCCGATCGACGATACGCCGGCCTCGCGTGGTGGGTTGAAGTCGGGCGACATCATCACCGCGCTGGATGGCAAGACAGTGCAGGGCCTGTCGCTGAACGACGCCGTGGACCGGATGCGCGGCCCCGCAAATTCCAAGATCTCCCTCACGGTAAAACGCCCCGGCGTGGACAAGCCGCTCGAATTCGGCCTGCTGCGGGAAATCATCCACATCCAGGTGGTGAAGTCGCGGATGGAGCCGGGCAATGTCGGCTATGTCCGCCTGACCCAGTTCACCGAGCAGGCAGATGCGGGCTTGAAGAAGGCCGTGCGCGAGTTGAAGCAGCAGGCGGGCGGCAAGCTGTCGGCCTTGATTCTCGATTTGCGCAACAATCCTGGCGGCTTGCTGGACCAAGCGGTGGCGGTGTCCTCGGATTTCGTCAATCAGGGTGAGATCGTTTCGACCCGCGCACGCCATCCCGACGACAGCCAGCGCTGGGACGCCAAGGGCGGCGACATCATTCCGGGAGTCCCGCTGATCGTGCTGATCAATGGTGGCTCCGCCTCCTCATCGGAGATCGTGTCCGGCGCGCTGCAAGACCATCGCCGCGCCGTGCTGCTGGGCACACGCAGCTTCGGCAAGGGCTCGGTGCAGACGGTCATTCCGCTACCGGGGAACGGGGCCATGCGACTGACCACGGCGCGCTACTACACACCATCCGGCCGTTCGATCCAGGGGCTCGGGATTACGCCCGACGTGACGGTGGCCGAGTCACGTGAGGAGCCGCCGCATTTCGGCCCGGAACGGGAGGCTGACCTCAACCGCGTGCTGAAGAACCAGGGCGGGGTCGGGCCGGTGGAACTGCCCCCGCGGACCGATCTGCCGCCGATCGCCAAGGAGCTGCCGGCAAAGCCGCCGGAAGGTTTTCCGAAGTTCGATGCGAGCAAGCCGGACGATACGGACTTCCAGTTGCAGCAGGCCGTGGTGCTGGCCAAGGCCATGGCTGCGCGGAACGCGGCGACGACCAACTGAGGGCCGCCTGTTGATGTACGGCACGGCGGGATCCGCTTGGCGGAGCACCATCGGGTGATGACCGGGTGGCGCGGACTGGGCGTGTTCTGGCTGGCGGTGCTTCTGCTGCTGGGTACAACCGCTGGCATTCTTCAGACACTGGGGCCGCCGTCGCACCGGGCGGTCCAAGCCGTGCGTGAGGCTCCTGCTTCGCCCGCGGCGGCCGCGCCGGCACCACCACGTGCGCCTCTCGTGAGCGAACGCCGCGAAGTGCCCAACCCGCAGCGACCGGGGCGCGACACGCCTGGACCGGTGGTCGATCCGGATCCCGCGTTGCTGGAAGCCGGTCCGGATGGCGGCAGGCTGCCGCAGATCGCGGCGGACGGGCGGATGCCGATGCAGGTCTATGCCGCGGGTTTCGACCGAAGCAGCCGCCGTCCGCGGATTGGGCTGGTATTGGGCGGCATCGGTCTGGACACTGCGGCCAGCACCGCGGCGATTCGCACGCTGCCGCCGGGGATCACACTGGCAATTTCGCCCTATGCGGCCAGCCCACAGAAAACGCTGGAGGCGGCCAGGTTTGCCGAACACGAATACCTGCTGGCGTTGCCGATGGAGCCTGAGGGATTTCCGCTCAACGACCCGGGACCACGTGCCTTGATGACCAACCTGTCACCCGCGGAGAATCTGGATCGGTTGAACTGGCTGTTGTCCCGTATTGCTGGCTATGCCGGCGTGACCGGGGCTTTGGGGGTGCTGCGGGGCGAGCGGTTCGCCGCCGCAACCGACCAGATGTCACCGCTGCTTGCGCGGATCGCGCAGCGCGGCTTGCTCTACATCGACCCCCGGCTGGGTCAGGCACCGCTGCCACGGGTCTGGAGCCGTGATGTGGATGTGGTGGTGGATGAACCAGTGGCGGAAATTGACGGCAAGCTGACCGAGCTGGAGCGGATTGCCCGCAATACCGGAAGCGCCCTGGGACTGGCCGGCACTCCCCGACCGGTTACCGTGCAGCGCATTGCCACCTGGGCCAACAGTCTGGCGGATCGCGGCTTTGTTCTGGCACCGACCAGCGCGCTGGTCGTGCCTCCGCCCGACGCAAAACCCGCACAATGACCACGTTGCCGTATCGCCCCAATGTCGGTGCGCTGCTGTTCAATACGGGTGGGCTGGTGTTCGTCGCGCGCCGCGCCGATCTGCCGAACGCGGAAGGACCTGCTGGGGGCTGGCAACTTCCGCAAGGTGGCATCGATGCGGGTGAGGATGTGCGGGCTGCCGTGCTGCGCGAACTGGCGGAGGAAATCGGCACGGATCGAGCCGAGATCATTGCCGAATATCCGGATTGGCTGACCTACGACCTGCCGCCGCATCTGGTCGGGGTCGCATTCGGCGGACGTTATCGCGGTCAGCGTCAGCGTTGGTTCGCGCTGAAATTCACCGGGGAGGATCGGGACATCCGGCTCGACCTCGACCCGCATCCGGAGTTCGACGCCTGGCGATGGGTCGAACTGCCGACGCTGCCGGATCTGGCGGTGGCCTTCAAGCGGCCGATCTACGAGACCCTGTCGGCGTCGTTCGCGCATATTCCGGCGCTGCTGTCCGGGCGCACGGGTTGAACCGGGATCGGACGAGGCGCTGTCACGTCCGATCCAGTTCTGTCGGCCGAGAGCTGTGTGTCGCGGTCGGCTAGGCCGTCGCGCGGCGGCGTGACAGAAGACAGGTTCCGTACACCGCCACCAGGATGGTCAGTCCCACGAGGTCGCTCTCGAGTCCTGGCTTCAGCAGACCAAAGGCGGCGACGAGCAAGGGTATGCGAAAGCCCCAGCCAATGGCGCCGACGCCATACAGCCAGCCCTCGCTGCCGGAGGCGAGCAGCCAGATGGCGATGGTTGCGGTGGTGACGTCATGCACAATGCTCAGTGGCGTGCCGATCAGAATCAGGGTCGGGTTCAGCACGAACAAAAATGGCAGGACGAAATTCACCATGCCGAGGCGCATGGCCCAAATGCCGGTCTGCCAGGCATTGGCGCGGGCGATGCTGGCCGCGGCGATCGCGGCCAGAGCGACCGGCGGCGTGATGAAGCTGATCAACCCCCAATAGAGAATGAACAAGTGGCTGCCGATGGGATTGAGACCGCCACCCACCAGTGCAGGCCCCAATGTGATCGCAAGAAAGATGTAGCAGGCGCTGGAGGTCATCCCCATGCCGAGGATGAAGCTGGTCAACGCTCCCATCAGCAGCAGCAGATGCACATTGCCATTGGCGAATTGCAGAAGCTCCCGCGAGAAGGCGCCGCCCACCCCGGTGTAGGACAGCGACCCGACAATGAATCCGACACCGGCGAGAATCGCCGTGATGTTGACGATGTTGCGGGTGGTATCGATGATCAGATCGCGCAGACTTGTGAGGTTGAAACGCTTCGCCCCGAACAGGAACGACGTCAGCACCAGCACGATGGTGGCGATGTAGGGGGCCAAGGCCTCCTGCTTCATCACCAGCAGCAGATAGGTCAGCAGAACCAGGCTGAACAGGAAGTGCCACCCCTGGCGGAACACAACGCCGAGGCGAGGGATTTCCTCGGACGACTGGCCGCGCAGCCCGTTCTTCGCGGCGTAATGATCGGTCTGCAGCAACAGCACGCCGTAGTACAGCAGCGCCGGCACCGCGGCGGCCAGCATCACTTCGCTGTACGGCACGTTGAGGAACTCGGCCATGATGAATGCGACCGCACCCATCACCGGCGGCATCAATGCTCCGCCAGTCGAGGCGCAGGCCTCGACGGCGCCGGCGTAATGCGGCGGATAGCCGATGCGCTTCATGGTCGGAATCGTGATCTGCCCGGTGGTGACCACGTTGGAAATCACGCTGCCGGACAGTGAGCCGAAAAATCCGCTGGACAGCACAGCGACCTTGGCCGGTCCGCCGCGACTGCGCCCCATCAGCGCGGTGGCGAGCGCCATGAAGAATTCACCGCCCCCGGTCACCACGAGTGCCGAACCGAAGATCAGGAAGCCGACCAGCAGGGACGCCACGGTGCGCATCGGCACGCCGATGATGCTCTCCACCCCCAATGCGTGGGCGCGTACGGTCTGGGCGATGGTCATGCCTGGTCCCCACAGGAAACCGGGCATGTGGTCGGAGAAGAGTGGAAACACCCCGAACAGGACGCACATCCCAAACAGCACGAGGCCGCCGGCTCGGCGCAGCCCTTCGAGTGCGAGAAGGCAGATCACGCCGGCGACGATGGTGGCATCCAGCGGGGCGATCAGGTCCCAGCCTTCGGCGACGATCCGCCCGCCGTTCCATGCCAGAAAGCCGCAACAGCCGAGCGTCAGGGCGAACAAAATCCAGTCGGGCCACGGGATTCTGTTGCGTGCGGAAGAAAGGCCGGGATAGGCGAGAAAGGCGAGCGAGAGAAACAGGCCGAGCATGAGGTAGAAGAACGAGGTATCGATGATCGGACCGCCGAAAGCGTTCAGATTGAAGGTCTGATTGACAGTCAGCGCCATCCCGAGCGTGCCGAAAACCAGCGCGATCCAGTAGGACGTGCCGCTCAGGCGATCGCGTCCGCCATCCTCAGGCGCGAGCGCCAGTTCCACTGGCTGCTCACCATCCTGCCTGCTTGTCATCGAACGAAGCCCCCGATTCTTCCTTTGCGCGGGGTGGTAGACCGCGCGGTTCGCAACGGAGTTTGACCGAGAGCGGGTTAGTTTGCAAAAATGAAAATGCACCAAAGCAAAAACTATCAGATTGCCTCACGCTGGGAGAAGACGATGCCAACGCGCCGAACCTTTGTTATCAGCACCGCGCTTTCCGCATTCGGAACACTTGTCACCCGATCGTCGGAGGCAGCAGGCCTGCCGAGCAGCTCGGTCTGGACGTCGTACGATCTCGGTTCCTCGGGTTACGTTGAAGCCTCGGCCATCGCCGAGGCATTGCAGAAGCAGAACCAGCTCCGCGTGCGCATTATGCCGTCCGGCACTTCGATCGGGCGCTTGCTGCCGATCAAGCAGGGGCGCGCGAATTATGGTTACCTGGCGAACGAGCTGTATTTCGCCACCGAAGGTACGGAAGATTTCGGCGCCCGGTCGTGGGGCCCGCAGAATTTGCGCGTCGTGCTGGCGCGCCCTGCCTCCAATGGCTTGGCCATGGCCAAAGACACCGGCATGACCAAGATGAGCGACCTGAAGGGCAAGCGTCTGGGCTATGTGAAGGGAAATCCCTCGGTCAACGTCAAGAACGCGGCCTATCTCGCCTTCGCGGGACTGACCGAAAAGGATATCCAGCCGGTTTGGTTCGGCAGCTACAACGCCATGAAGACCGCCATCGTCAACAACCAGCTCGATGGCATGGGCAGTGTGACCACGTCGGCGAATATGCGGGAGATCGAGGCCAGCCCACGTGGCCTGATCTGGCCGCCCTTCCCGGCTGACGACAAGGCCGGGTGGGAGCGCATGCAGAAGGTGCTCGACTTCCTGGAGCCTCGCGTAGAGACGGCGGGTGCGGCAATTCCCGCGGCGGGCGTAGAACTGATCGGTATCCGCTACCCGATGATGACGACCTACGCCTCGACCAGCGCCGACGAGGTGTATGCCATGGTCAAAGCGGTCGACGACGCGATGGATCTGATCAAAGGCACCACCGGAAGTTCGGCCAACTGGGCACCAAAGATGTCAGGTCTGCCGCGCGCCGATGGGCCGTTCCACGAAGGCACGATCCGTTACATGAAGGAAAAGGGCTGGTGGACTGCCGAGGCCGAGGACTGGCAAACCAAGCGCGTCGCTCGTCTGAACAAGGTCATGGCGGGCTGGAAGGACGCCGAGTCCAAGTTCAAAGGCGATGATCAGGCCTGGGAAGGCTTCTGGATGGAGTATCGCGAGAAGCATCTGACCGCCTGACGCAACGCGGCTCAGGCCAGGGCCAATAGAGGGCGACCAACGAAGGGCGGCGGCTGTTTTCACGGCCGCCGCCTTTTTTAGGAACCGTCAGCCGGGCAGATGGTTCGGTCGACCTAGAGGTAACGCAGATACAGGTACACCTGCGCAATCGCCACGCCAACAAAGGTCATCGGCACAGCAGGCCGCATATACGCGCCGAAGCCGAATGGAACGCCGGAACGCTGGGCGATGCCAGCAACCGTCAGGTTGGCGGATGCGCCGATCAGCGTGCCATTGCCGCCGAAACAGGAGCCGAGTGAGAGCGCCACCCAGAGGGGCAGGATCGCATCCTCGCCGCCGAACTGTGGTGCCATCGCGTGAATAACTGGAATCATCGCCGCGGCAAACGGGATGTTGTCGATGATGGCGGAGAGGATCGCCGCGCTCCAGAGCAACAATGATAGCGTCAGTGCGAGGTCGCCCTGCGTGACGGTCATGATCTGGCGCGCGATCCAGTCCAGCGCACCGGTTGCCTCGACGCCGCCGACCACGATGAACAGGCCGATGAAGAAGAAGATCGTAATCCAGTCGACTTCGCCGTAGGTGGCTGAGATCTTGCCGAATTGCTCGTCCCGCGGATGCGCGAGGTTTTCCAGCAGCATCAAAGCCGCGGCCCCGATCACTGCGATCGCGCCCGGCTCCAATCCCGTGTTCTGCGCGGTAGAGAATCCGATCAGCACAAAGGCGAACACCATACCGGCATGACGCAGCAGGCGCTTGTCGGTGATTGCGTCGGCGGCACGCATGGCCATGACGGCAGATTTTGATTCGGCACTCGCGCCGAGCGAACGGCCGTACACCGCATGCATGATCAGGACCTGCACCGCCATCACGACGACCACGACCGGCGCCAGATGGATGATGAAATCATTGAAGGTCAGATGCGCGGCCGATCCGATCAGGATATTCGGCGGATCACCGATCAGCGTCGCGGCACCACCGAAATTCGATGCCATCACCTCGCCGAACAAGAACGCGAAGGGTGGGATATCAAGGCGGCGGCAGATCGCGATCGTCACCGGAGCGATCAGCAGAACCGTCGTGACGTTGTCCAGCAATGCAGACAGAACAGCCGTCACAAGTGCCAATGCGATCAGCAGCCCGGGCGGCGAAGCATGCGCCAGCTGTGCTGCACGGATGGCAGTATATTCGAAGACGCCAGAGCGTCGCGCGATGGCGACCAGGATCATCATGCCGGTGAGCAGGGCGATGGTATTGAAGTCGATCGCCTCTACGGCTTGGTCCTGTGACAGCACACCGGCCAGCACCATCGCGCCGCCGCCCAGCAAAGCGATGATCGAGCGATCGAAGCGATCCACCATAACCAACACGTAGGTCGCGATCAGGATCGGAACGGCGATCTGGACCGGAGGCAGGCCGAAGATCATCACAATGCCCTATCAGATGTTTTTGTCGCGGTGCGTGGACCGCAACAGTCTGCACCGTTACGTGTAGCAGGCTGGCTGAAGCTGGGAACCCACTTCGGACATTGAATGCCGGCAATCGCCCGAGCGCGACGACCGATCCCCTTGGTATCGACAGTACAAGAAGGACGAAGCTCTTGCCGCATGCACGCTGCGGCTGCAGCGGACGGAACGTTCAGTCGGATGGCGGATGTGAAATCGCATTCAGCACGCGGTCGATAAACGCATTGGTACTACCGAGATACCCAGCCGGATCGGTGAGTTGGTCGATCGCGGCCCGGTCGAGCCGGTCGCTCACCGTCGGGTCGCGGGCCAGTGCATCAGCCAGCGACACGCCTTCGACCAAAGCGATATCGCAGGCATGCTTCACCACGTGATGCGCCTCGCCGCGGCCGATTTGCGGCGCCAGTCCCATCATCACCGCCTCTGCCACGATCAGGCCATGGGTGATCTCAAGGTTCGCGCGCATTCTTGCCGCGTCCACGACCAGGCCCTCGGCAATGGCGCGGGCGTGCAGCAGTGCGCCGTGCGTCAGCACAAAGGCCTGCGGCAGGATCAGCGCCTCGGACTGCCACGGGCCGGTGGCGCGTTCGTGGTCCTGCGCCATCGCGCCGAGCATGGCCGGCACCAAAGCCTGCACCACGCGGGTCGCGGCCAGGATGTATTCGCTGGCGATCGGATTGCGCTTCTGCGGCATGGTGGAGGATGCGCCGCGCCCGGCCACGTAGGGTTCGGCCACCTCTCCGACTTCCGTCTGCGCCAGCAGGATGATGTCGGTGGCGAGCTTGGCCAGGCTGCCGCACACCAGGCCGAGGAAGCTCACCGTCTCGGCCAGGCCGTCGCGGCAGACATGCCAGGGCGCCGCCGGTACGCCGAGGCCCAGCTCTTTCCCCAGGCCCTCCATCACCGCGATTCCCTGGTCCCCGAGCGAGGCCAGGGTGCCGGCGGCGCCAGCGAATTCCACCAGTTCGGCGCGCGGCCGCAGCTGATCGAGCCGCTGAAGATGGCTCAGGAACGGTTGTGCCCAGATCGCGCATTTCAGCCCGAAGCTGGTCGGCAGCGCCTGCTGCAGATGGGTCCGGCCTGCCATGACCGTGTGCCGATGCTGGTCGGCCTGCCCAGCCAGGGCTTGCAGCATCGCGGCCAGTTCGCCGCGGATCAACGCCAGCCCGTCGCGCAGCTGCAACGCGGTGGCGGTATCCATGATGTCCTGAGTAGTGGCACCCCAATGGGTCCAGCCACCCGCTGCACCCGCCGCGCGCGACAATTCGGCGACCAGGCCCACCACCGGGTAGCCGACATTGCGCGCGCTGGCGGCGAGTTCCTCGGTCCGCAGGTTCTCCACCCTCGCGGCGGCGTCGATCGCTGCCGCGGCGTCCGCCGGGATGATGCCAAACCGCCCCTGCACACGGGCAAGCGCGGCCTCGACATCGAGCATGCGTTGGAAATAGGCCTGCTCGTCGAACACCGCGCGCATCGCGTCGCTGCCGTAGAGCGTGCCCAGGATCGGGCCGTCGGCGGGATTGGTCGGCATGATTTCTCTCTCAGATCGGCCCCCGATCAGGGGTCGGGCGGCCTCAGACGTCCAGGAACACGGTCTCGCGGTCACCCTGGAGCCTGATGTCGAGCCGCCAGGTTGCCATCCCGGCGGGTGCCGCGATCAGCGTATCGCTACGCCCGGGATCGTCGATCGACAGCAGCAGCGGATCCGTCGCGTTGAGTGGCTCGCCCTGGAAATAAGCGCGCGTCATCAGTCCCTTCATCACCCCGCGCGACAGCACGCAGATCGCAATATGCGGTGCCTGATGCGCATTGCCGCGGCCGGGGACCGGACCCGGCCTGATGGTGGTGAAATGGTATTCGCCCCTGGCATCGGTGTTGCTGCGGCCGAACCCCGGGAACGTCTCAGAGGCGGGGGGATCGGCCTGCCAGATTTCAATGCAGGCTTCCGGGCAGGGCTTGCCATCGCCATCGAGGACGCAACCGGTCAGTGTGATCCGTTCTCCCTCGGCGCCGAACCGGGTCAGGTCGGCCCAGCTCTTGACCTCGATCAGGTGCCAGTACGGCCCGACCGTCTGGCTGGCAGTCGCCACCGGCATGCTGTCATTCCTCCATCGGCGTGGCGACGCGGCCGCGCAGCACCACATCGAAGCGATAGCCCAAGGCGAAGTCGGGCTCGGTCAGGTCCAGTTCGAACGCCGCGATCAATCGGTTGCGGGCATGCTGGTCCGGCACCGCGTTGAAGATCGGATCGAAGGCGAGCAGCGGGTCGCCCGGGAAATACATTTGCGTCACCAGCCGTGTGGCGAAGGCCGGGCCGAAGAACGAGAAATGGATATGATTCGGCCGCCAGGCATTGCGGTGATTCGGCCAGGGATACGCGCCCGGGCGAATCGTGACGAAGCGGTAGCGTCCCCGATCATCGGTGAACACCCGGCCGGCGCCGTGGAAATTCGGATCGAGCGGCGCGTCGTGCTGATCGCCGGTATGGTCGTAACGGCCGGTGGCGTTGGCCTGCCAGACCTCGACCATGGTGTGCGGCACCGGCCGGCCATTCTCGTCGCTGATAGTGCCAGCAACGACGATGCGCTCGCCAACCGCCGGCTGCCCCGTGGTGTTGGTCGTGAGGTCGATGGAAGCTGGAAACAGGGCCGTCGAGAACCGCGGTCCGGTGGTCTCGGTGATGGTGTGCGGGATCGGATGCAGCGCCTGCTTCGGGTGGCGCTTGGTCGTCCCGATATAGCCCGGCACGTCATAGGGCGGCTGTGTGCCGGGGGCATAGGGGTTGAACGGCACCGGGTCGCTCATCGGCTGCGCTCCGTTGTGGACGTCGGCACCGTCTCACAGCGGAGCACGACGAGCAACACGGCGGCGGTGCTCTCGGCAATGGTGCAGCACCGCGGAGGTCCGGTACGGGGGATCAACCGGCAGGGCCACGAGCCAGACAGGAAAGCTGAGCGGCCGGTCGTCGATCAGTCGAAGCAGGACGCGAGCAGCTGGGCGAAGGCACGGGCGCGATGACTGACGGCGTGCTTCTCAGCCGGCTCGATCTCTCCGAACGTCTGCCTTTGGCCGGCGGGCAGGAACATCGGATCGTAGCCAAAGCCCTTATCCCCGCGCGGCGGCCAGGTCACCACACCATCGACCCGTCCGACAAAGGTATCGGTATGACCGTCCGGCCAGCCCAGGCAGAGTGCGGCCACGAACCAGGCACGCTGCTCCGCGCTGGCGTCGAGTTTTTCGTGCACGCGGGTCATGGCGGCGCCGAAGTCCTTGGTCGGACCGGCCCAGCGGGCGGAATGGACTCCGGGGGCGCCGCCCAGAGCCGCGACGCAGAAACCGGAATCATCCGACAATGCCGGGACTCCACTGGCGCTTGCCGCGGCCAGCGCCTTGATGCGCGCGTTGCCGACGAAATCCGGCGCGTCCTCGACCGGTTCGGCCAGACCGAGGGCGCCGGCGGAGACGACGTCGATGTCGTGCGGTCGGAGCAGATCCTCGATCTCGCGCAACTTGCCGGGGTTGTGGCTGGCCAGCACCAGCCGCGCGCCCCGGTGCAGGCGCCGCGCCATCAGACGCCGACAGTTTCGCGCTGGAGGGTGAATAATTCGCCCACGCCCTTGCGCGCCAAAGCGAGCAGGCCGAGGAACTGCGCCTCGGAGAATGGCGTGCGCTCCGCGGTGCCCTGGACCTCCACCAGGCCGCCGCTGTCGGTCAGCACGAAATTGGCGTCGGCGTCGGCCGAGGAGTCTTCCTCATAATCGAGATCGAGCACAGGCTCGCCGGTGGCGATGCCGCAGGACACCGCGGCCACCTGGCCGGTGAGTGGTGATTTTGCGATCACGTTCATCGTTTGCAGCCGCTTGCAGGCCAGGGCGAGCGCCACCCAGGCGCCGGTGATCGCGGCGCACCGCGTGCCGCCGTCGGCGTTCAGCACGTCACAGTCCAGGGTGATGGTCATCTCGCCCAGGGCGGCGCGATCCACCACCGCGCGCAGGCTGCGGCCGATCAGCCGCTGAATTTCCTGGGTACGGCCGGACTGCTTGCCGCGCGCAGCTTCCCGGTCGCCTCGGGTGTGGGTGGCGCGCGGCAGCATGCCATATTCCGCGGTCACCCAGCCCTGGCCGCTGCCGCGCAGGAAGGACGGGACGCGGCCTTCAACGCTGGCGGCGCACAAGACTTCGGTATTGCCCATGCGGATCAGACAGGAGCCTTCGGCATGGCGGGAGAAGCCGGGGGTGAGGCTGACGATTCGCATTGTATCGGCGGCGCGGCCGGAAGGACGCATGAGCAGCATGTCTCCAGAGCAAGGGGCCGCGGACCATAGCGTCTGGGGGTGTCAGGGGCCAGCGCGGGCGGGGTCCCCGCCGGGGCAAGCGCAAAACGGGCTTGCGTCTGCGCAAAATCATTGCCGGCCTGGGCTGTGGCGCTGCAATGGGCGATGCGGGGACGCGGCGAGCGAGTCATGGGCGCGGGGGTTTGCAGCTAGGCGGGGCTTTGCAGCTAAAACGCGTCTCCCCACTTCCGCGAGGAAGCAGTTTGTGGTCTCTGTCGGTACGCCTGAACGCCCAACAGGACCCGTTTCGATATTGATGATGCCATGCGTCTGTTGATCGTTACCCCACTCCTGCTGCTGATCGTCCTGTTCGCCCTGTCCAATACCGGCGCGGTGCGGCTGGGTCTCTGGCCGACCGATTTCTCGCTGGAGGCGCCGTTATCGCTCGCCATTCTGGGCGCCATGGCGATCGCTTTTCTGGTTGGCGGCGTGCTGGTCTGGTTCTCCGTGCTCAACCAGCGCCATCGTGCACGCCGCGCCGAACATCAGGTTCGCCTGCTGGAGACACAGATCCAGGAGCTGAAGTCACGCCTGCCGCAGCCGGCTCTGCCGCCACCCACGGTGTGATGGCCGGCTCGCGGCTGATCGTCGCACTGGACACGACGGATGCGGAGCGTGCCGCCGGCTGGGCGGCGGCCACGGCCGCGCATGCGGGCCTGTTCAAGCTCGGATTGGAGTTCTTTCTGGCCAACGGCCCCGGCGGCGTGCAGGCGATCGCCGGCCGGCCGATCTTCCTGGACCTCAAGCTGCACGACATCCCGAACACCGTGGCCGGTGGCGTGCGCGCAGTCTTGCCGCTGGCCCCGCGGATGCTCACCATCCATGCCGCCGGAGGCGCCGCCATGATCGAGGCGGCCCGCTCCGCCGCCGAGTTGGCGCCGGCCGATCGCAGGCCGATGCTGTTGGCGGTGACCGTGCTGACCAGCCTGGATGCGGCGGCGCTCGCGACCACCGGCGTGGACGACCAACCCGCCTCTCAGGTGTTGCGGCTGGCGCGGCTGGCGCTCGCCGCCGGGGCGGAGGGCCTGGTTTGCAGTCCAATGGAAGTGGCGATGCTGCGGGATGCGCTGGGCAGTGGTCCCACGCTCGTGGTCCCGGGAATCCGCCCGTCCGGTGCTGCCCTGGGCGACCAGGCCCGCACCATGACGCCCGAGCAGGCAGTTGCCGCCGGGGCCGATTGGATCGTGGTCGGACGGCCGATCACCGGCGCATCCGACCCGGAAGCAGCTGCCGGGGCAATCGCGACCGCCATCGCATGAGCGGGGTGAAGGTCAAGATCTGCGGCATCAACGACCCCGCCGCATTCGATGCGGCGGTTGACGCAGGGGCCGACTGGCTCGGGTTCAATTTCTTCCCGCCCTCGCCGCGCTTCGTCACGCCTGCGCTGGCCGCCGAATTGTCCGGCCGGCATCCTGGCCGCCCGCTGCGGGTCGGCCTGTTCGTCGATCCGACACCGGCGATGATCGCCGCGGTGCTGGATGCCTGTCCGCTGGATATTCTGCAGCTCTATGGCCGAACGGATATCCAGGGGCTGCGCCGGCAGTTCGACCGCCCGATCTGGCGTCCGGTCGGCATCGACAGGGTGGCCGATCTGCCAAACGATTCGGCGGAGTCGATGCCCTGCTGCTAGAGGCGAAGCCGCCGCCGGACGCGACCCGGCCGGGCGGTAACGCCACCCGCTTCGACTGGAGCCTGCTGCGCGGCTGGCAGGCGCCGGTGCCCTGGATCCTCGCCGGTGGGCTGACTCCGGAGAATGTCACATCAGCGATCCACGCCACCGGGGCGCAGGCGGTGGATGTTTCCTCTGGTGTCGAACGGGGCAAGGGGGTGAAGGACCCAGTTCTGATCCGGGCCTTCATAGCGAACGCGCGCGCCGCCTGATCTGGCCGCTCAGTCCTTTGCGGCGGGCTCGCCAATCGCCGGAAGCTGACCATCCATGCCGGCCAGCACTTCGGCCACATGCCGTGCCTTCACGGCCTGGCCCTGGCGTGCGAGGCGCCCGGCAATGTTCAGCAGACAACCCAGATCGCCGGCCAGTACCGTCTCGGCGCCGGTGGCGGCTATGTCCCGCGTCTTATCGGACGCCATCCGCACCGAAATGTCCGGGTACTTGACGCAGAAGGTGCCGCCGAATCCGCAACAAAGTTCCGGTTCGGCCATTTCCACCACCGTCGCGCCGATCGCCTCCAGCAAGGTTCGCGGCTGCTGCTTGATCCCCAGTTCGCGCAGCCCGGAGCAACTGTCGTGGTAGGTCACCGGCCGCCCGGCATAGCGGGTGGTTGGCCGCTCCATATGCCGCACATCGGCCAAAAAACTGATCAATTCGAACGTCTTAGCTGCCAGCGCATCGGCTCGGCTGCGCAAATTCGGATCATCATCGAACAGATGAGGCAGATGGAGCTTCAGCATACCCGCACAGGAGCCCGACGGAACGACCACGTAATCATAGCCGCCAAACGCATCCAGGATGCCGCGGGCGAGCGCTCGGGTCGTGGCGCGATCGCCGGAATTATACGCGGGCTGTCCGCAGCACGTCTGGCCACGCGGTACCTCCACCTGGCAACCGGCTTCCTCGAGCAGTTTAATGGCGGCGAACCCGACGCTGGGACGATGCAGATCGACCAGGCAGGTGACGAACAGGGCAACGCGCGGCTTAACAGGGGGCATGCACCCAGCCTAGCGTCCCAGCGGCAAAGCGGCCAGTCGGCGCAGCGCGCTCAGGAACTGCGGGCTTCCACCAGACGCCAGGTCAGGTCGCCGCTCGCGAGGTCGCGCTCAAAGGTCCAGACATCGGTGATCTCGGTGACCGCCTCGGTTCCCATCACCGGATGACCGTCCTTGTCGCGCGTCAGGCTCATTTGGTCCGAGACGAATCGTACGGTTACCGATGCGGTACTGCCTCGCAAATCGGCCTGCTCGATCGCTGCCGTCTCGATGCTATGGAGTTCGCTCACCTGCTCGTGGCCGGCCTTTTCGCGGGCGGCGATCGCCTGCTCGAACGACGCGTAGGTCTCATCCGACAGCAGGTTCCGCAGGGTAACACGGTCCCCGGCCGCGAAGGCGACGATGATCATGCGGAACGCCCGCTCGGCCCCATCTAGAAATCGTGCCGGGTCGAACGACCGGTCCTTGGCCTGAATGCGTGCCAGCCCCTGTCCGGGTGCGCTGCCCGGGTCGGGCAGCGGCCGCTTGGACGCGGAAATCGGCTCAGGCTGGGCATCTATGATCGGACCGGTGGCCGCGGGTCCCGCGGGACGCTGTGCCTGCGGTGGCTTCTCAAAGCCGGTTCGCCGTCCCAGGATGCTGCGCAGGCGCAGCACCAGGAAGGCTGCCACCATCCCGAACAAGACCAGATCGATCGGAAATCCGCCGCTCGCGCCCATGACCACACTCCTCGTTGTTGACAGATAGGGGGGAGGAGGCCGTCAGACAAACGAAACCCGCATCTGTCCCCGTTGCTTCGGTGACGTGGCCACGGCGAGGGTGCCGGATGGGGTTGCCGGGGCGGCAGACCACGAGTATGCGAGCGCCATGATCCTGCTACGCCACGGGCAGAGTGAGTTCAACCTGCATTTCACCGCAACCCGCCGCGACCCCGGCATTGCCGACCCGCGGCTGACCGAATTGGGTCACGCTCAGGCGGTCGAGGCGGCGCAGCATCTGTCCAAGCAGCGGATCGCCCGGATCATTACCTCCCCGTATACAAGGGCGCTGCAAACCGCCGCGCCGCTGGCGCGTATCCTTGACGTCCCGGTGCTGATCAACCCGATCGTCCGCGAACGTTACGCCTTTGCCTGCGACATCGGCACTCCGCGGACCGAATTGGCGCTGGCCTGGCCGGAACGGGATTTTTCCGGCATCGACGAGGTCTGGTGGCCGGCGATCGAGGAGCCAGCCGAATCCGTGCTTGGGCGGGCAGCCCTGTTTCGCGCGGAGATGGCGGCATTACCCGACTGGTCGCAGACGGTCGTGGTAAGTCATTGGGGATTCATTCTGTCATTGACCGGTCAGAGCGTCATGAATGGTCAATGGTTACAATGCGATCCGCGGGATCCTGCACCCGAAGAGATCGTCTGGCGCGCCTGAACTCAGGCGGCCGCGAACCGATGGCGCATTGGTGTCATCCGTGCTACCCGGCGCACCCATGAACGCGCCAGTTCTGGCTCATCATTGATTACGGAGAGCGTCATGTCTGAGACGACCCCAATTTCTCAACCGGGAGCCACGCCGGCCCAGCCGCCGCTGGTGGTCAATATTCAGTACGTCAAGGACCTCTCCTTTGAGGTGCCGGGTGCGCCCGGAATCTTCAGCCAGATCAAGGCGCAACCGCAGGTCAACATCAATCTCGACGTGCAGGCCCGCCGCATTCAGGACGGACAGAGTGTGTTCGAGGTCTCGATCATCATCCGGGCAGAGGCGCATGAAGCGGCCGGGCAAAGCAGCAATGGCCAGACCGGCGGGGTGCCTCCCACCGTGTTCGTTGCGGAGCTGACCTATGCGGGCGTATTCACCCTGTCTGGATTGCCGGACAATGCAGTCGAGCCGGTGCTGTTAGTGGAATGCCCGCGAATTCTGTTCCCATTCGCCCGTAACATTCTGGCCGACGTGACGCGTGACGGCGGTTTCCCGCCTGTGTTGCTGCAGCCGATCGATTTCGTCGCGCTGTGGCAGGCCCGTCGCAACCAGCAGCAGCCGGCCAGCACGGCCGGCGCCGTCGCCTAACAGCGCCCGCCGGCGAGCTCGACGCCTGCTATGCGCCCTCGCGAGTCCGATGCGAGGCACATCGCCGCGGATCAGCTCTCGTTCCGGCCGCCGTAGCGGCGAACGCGTAGATCGGCCTGTTCCTTGTGCCCGGCGAAATTCTCGATCGCGCATAGTCGGGAGCAATACTCGCCGATCATGGCGCTCGCCTCGGGACTGACCTCCTGATAGGTCACCGTCTTCAGGAATTTGCCGACCCAAAGCCCGCCCGTGTAGCGCGCCGCCCGCTTCGTCGGCAGTGTATGGTTGGTGCCGATGACCTTGTCGCCATACGCGACATTGGTTTCCTTGCCGAGGAACAGCGAGCCGTAATTGGTCATCCGCTGCAGGAACCAGCGTGGCTCGCTGGTCATCACCTGCACATGCTCGCTGGCGATCCGGTCGGCCTCCGCCAGCATTTCCTCATCGGTCTCGCACAGGATCACCTGGCCGTGGTCGCGCCATGCCACACCGGCGATATCGGCGGTCGCCAGCCTGGAAAGCTGGCGGGTGATCTCCGCGGCGATCTCGTTAGCAATCCGGGCTGATGTCGTCAGCAGGATGGCCGGCGATGTCGGACCGTGTTCGGCCTGTCCGAGCAGGTCGGTGGCACAGATTTCCGCGTCGGCGGTGTCGTCGGCGATGATCAGCGTCTCGGTGGGGCCGGCGAGGAGGTCGATGCCCACCCGGCCGAACAACTGCCGCTTCGCTTCGGCGACGAAGGCGTTGCCGGGGCCGACCAGCATATCGACCGGCGGGATGGTCGCCGTGCCGAGGCCCATGGCGGCCACGGCCTGGATGCCACCCAACAGATAGATCTCGTCCGCGCCGGCGAGCGCCATGGCGGCAACGGTTGCCGCGGGCGGCACGCCATTCAGCGGCGGCGTGCAGGCGGCCACGCGCTTCACACCGGCGACCTTGGCGGTCAGCACGGACATATGGGCGCTGGCGACCATCGGATAGCGGCCGCCCGGAACATAGCATCCGACGCTCGACACTGGGATGTTGCGATGGCCGAGCCGCACCCCCGGCAGGGTCTCCACCTCGATGTCGCGCAGCGCGGCCCGCTGTGCCTCGGCGAAGCGCCGGATCTGCGCCTGGGCGAACTTAATGTCGTCGATCACCTGGGTCGGCAGGCTATCGATCAGGCCCTGGATCTCGGACGGCGTCAGTCGAAACGACTCGGGTTGCCAGCGGTCGAATTTCGCTGACAGATCCCGTACCGCCGTGTCACCACGAGCCGCGATATCCTCCAGGATGGCTTCCACGGTCTGCCGGACCTTGCGATCGGCCTCGGTCTTTTCGGCCTCGGTTGCGCCGTGCTTCAGGATGCGGATCATTGCACCGGTTCCTTCATTCTGCGGTCCAACCGCCGTCCACCACCAGGGCCGTGCCGGTGATCAGCGCCGCGGCATCGGAGGCCAGGAACACCACGGCGCCCATGAGGTCCTCCACGGTGCCGAGGCGGCCGAGTTTGATGCGGCGGAGCACGTCGTCGCGGAATGTGGCGTCCTGGAAGAAGGGCATGGTCAGCGGCGTCTCGATGAACGTAGGACCAATCGTATTCACTCGGATCCCGTGCGGGGCGAGATCGATCGCCATCGCCTTTGTCAGGCCTTCAATGCCATGTTTGGTCATGCAATAGACGCTGCGCCGCGCGCCGCCGACATGGCCCATCTGCGACGAGATGTGGATGATCGACCCGGACGTCTCAGACTGAACCATGCGCTGTGCCACCGCCTGCGCGACGAAGAATGCGGCGCGCAGGTTCAACGTGGTGATGACGTCATAGTCCTCGTCGGAAACTTCGAGGAAGTCGCGTGGGCGATTGGTGCCGGCGTTGTTGACCAGCACGTCGAAGGGCGGCGCGGCGGTGATGGCAGCGCGGATCGCCGCGTTGTCGGTTACGTCGAGCGTCAGCGGTTCCGCATCGCCGCCGTCTGCGCGAATCTCTGCGACAGCACGCTCGATTTCCGCACTTGTGCGGGCGGCCAGTACGACATGCGCGCCGGCCTGTGCCAGGGCGGCGGCACAGGCAAGACCGATGCCGCGTCCCGCGCCGGTGACCAGCGCTCGGCGGCCATCCAGCCGCATCGAAGGCGTGCGCGGCATGGTCATTGTGAGGTCCTGAGCATGGCGGTGACTATCGGGCGGAAGCGATGGCTCTGCAATCGACGCCGGATGCGGTGTGAGGGCAAGATGCAGGGCCACCATCCGCGACGTCGCCAAGCCGGCGTGTCCCACCGATCCACGCGCCGCGCACCTTCCGTCTCGGCCGGGCCTGACCCCACAGGCAACAAGAGAACGAGCACGTAAAGGAGAAGCAGAAGCTTTCCCGCTCCCCTTGCAGGAGGAGGCCAGGGGCGGATTCGATCCGCCGAGTTCCGCGGGCTTTCCCTTCCGCAAGCGGCCCGCAAGGGGAAAGGGAGCTGCGGCGGACGCGCCACGATATCTTCTGCGCTGCAGCTTCCCGAGTTTGGCCAACATCGAGCGGACGATATCCCGCTCTACCGCGCAATCCGGCGGTTGGCGTTGGCAGGCGCGGGCAATCCGCGCTACGCCGCTGTGGTGCGTACCCGCCTCGCCCTTCCCGACGCTCCAGCGGTGGTGGCCGGGCATGGCCGCGCGGCACTGCTGACCGCGGACGGGGAACTGCTTCTGCTGCCGTCGGCAATGGCGGCGGAGCGCTTGCGCGCCATGCCGCCACCCCTGCTGGTGCATGCGCCGGCCAGCTTCCGACGGCTCGGCCTGCGATCCGGTCCGGCGTTCGACCTGCTGGAGCTGTTCGCCTTCGTGCTCCCCGCCCGCACCGTCGCACCTACGCCGCGCGGCCTGGCATTGGTGCTGGACCATGAGCCACCGGTCGGTGGCCTGGAAGCGGAGGCGGCGCTGTTGCCTGATCTCGCCGCCACATTGCTGCGCCGGCTGTTGCAGGGACGCGATACGGCATTGAATCGCGATGCCGCCGTGCTCGCCGCGCGCATGGGCGCCGCCGGCTGGGGTTGGGCGCCTTACGTGATGGAGGCGCTGGAACGTCCCGATGCGCGCCCCTCCGCAGAACCGTTGAAAATCTGGAAACGACTGCCGGAATGGGAGGATCAGGCGCCGTTGCCGCCACCCTCGTCGCAGCCCGTCACCGAGGCCGAGGTTCGCCACCGTCTGGCCATGATGCTCGGGCCCGAGGCTGAAACGCGTCCGGCCCAAGGTGACTATGCCGGCGCCACCGCAGCGGCCTTCGCCCCGCGGGAAACCCGTGGCGCGCCGCATTTTGTGCTTGCTGAGGCCGGGACCGGCACCGGCAAGACCCTCGGCTACCTGGCGCCTGCCAGCGTTTGGGCGGAGAAGAACCGCGGCACGGTCTGGATCAGCACGTTCACCCGCCATTTGCAGCGCCAGATCGAGAGCGAATTGGGTCGCCTGCATCCGGACCCGGTGCAGCGCCGCACCCGCGTCGTCATTCGCAAGGGCCGCGAGAACTATTTATGCCTGCTGAACCTGGAGGACGCGGTTGGCGCCGCCACCACCGGTTTCATCGATGCATCGAACATCCCGCTCGGATTGATCGTCCGCTGGGCGGTGGCGACCAGCGATGGGGACATCAAGGGCGGCGATCTGCCCGGCTGGCTGTCGGAGCTGTATGGCACCGCGATGCTTGCCGGTCTGGCCGACCGGCGCGGCGAGTGCATCCACGCCGCTTGCCCGCATTGGCGGCGGTGTTTCGTGGAACACTCAATCCGGCGGGCCCGCAACGCCGACCTGGTGGTGGCCAACCACGCGCTGGTAATGACCCAGGCCGCCTGGGGTGGGCTCGACGACAATACCGTGCCCACCCGCTATGTCTTCGACGAGGGGCATCACGTGTTCGATGCCGCGGACAGCGCCTTCTCCGCAGTGTTGTCCGGCCTTGAGACAGCCGAACTGCGCCGCTGGCTGCGCGGTGCGGAGGGCGGGCGGTCACGCGCACGCGGTCTGCGACGTCGGATCGATGAGCTGGTCGCGCAACGCCCGGATCTTGAAGCCCCGCTGGACGCCGCCTTGCAGGCCACCGGGGCGCTGCCTGCCCCCGGCTGGTCCGAGCGCCTGTCCGAGGAGGGACCCGAGCTTGCCGGCATCCAGGCTGGCCGGCCCAATCCCACCGAGCACCTGTTGCGCCTGATGCGTCGCCAGGTGCTCGCCCGCGTCTATGGTGACGAGGCCGAACGGGGGCGGGCCTGGGGGGCGCTGGAATGCGATCTGGAGCCGGTCAATGCGGAACTGGCCGAGGCGGCGCACCATCTGGTTCGCGCCTTGGCCCGTATCGCCGAACCCCTCACCACCTTGCGCGAACGTCTGCTGGTTCGGCTCGATGATGAGGCGGAGGACATGGATGCGGCCACCCGCAACCGTATCGAGGCGATCGGCCGCTCTCTGCAGCGGCGGGCGCTGAACCCACTCGCCGCCTGGCAGGCGATGCTGCGGCATCTGACAGATCCACCGAGGGATCCCGGCACCCTGCCCTGCTACGTGTTCTTCCTGCGGCTGGATCGGCGCGACGGGCTGCGCGACGTCGATGTCGGCTTGCACCGCCACTGGCTCGATCCGACCGTCCCATTCGCGACCACCCTGGCGGCGCCGGCGCATGGTCTGGTGGTCACTTCGGCCACGCTGCGTGATTCGGATGGAGCGGCCGACCCGGAGAGCAACTGGGAGGCGGCCGAAGCGCGGGTGGGCGCACCGCACCTGTCGACACCGGCGATCCGCGCCACCGCCGCCTCGCCGTTCGACTATGCGACCCAGACCCGTGGCTTCATCGTGCAGGATGTCGCGGCCGGCGACCTGAACCAGCTCGCCGCGGCCTATCGCGCCCTGTTTCTTGCCTCCGGTGGCGGCGGCCTCGGCCTGTTCACTGCGATCCGCCGCCTGCAGGCGGTCCATGCCCGTATCGCGCCGGAGCTGGAGGCAGCCGGCATTCCGCTCTACGCGCAGCACGTCGATGCCATGGGCAATGCGACGCTCGTCGACATCTTCCGTACCGAGGAGGACAGTTGCCTGCTCGGCACCGACGCGATGCGGGATGGCGTCGACGTGCCCGGGCGCGCACTGCGCCTGGTGGTATTCGAGAAGGTGCCCTGGCCGCGTCCGGACATCCTGCATCGCGAACGCCGGGTGCATCTGTCGCAGGGCAATCCGAAAGCGTTCGACGACCGGATTGCCCGGCTGCGGCTGCGGCAGGCGTTCGGGCGGCTGATTCGCCGTGCCACGGATCGTGGCGTTTTCGTGCTGCTGGACCGACAGACCCCGACGCGGCTGCTGTCGGCCTTCCCGTCCGGGGTGACGTTGCGCCGGGTCGGGTTGGCTCAGGCGGTGACAGAGACGCGAGGCTTTCTGAATACCCCGTAAACGTCATCGGTCTTGGCTTGATCTGCCGCCGCGCTTCGCTCAGGGTCCGCTCTATGACGAAAGTGAACTCTCCGATGCGCGCCCGCGACGCTTTGAACCCTGCCGAGGCTCTGATCCTGACCATGGTGCTGGTGGCCGCCGCCGATGGCGGCATTACCGATCGCGAGATCGGCGTGATGTCCGGCCAGGTGCAGACGCTCCCAGCGTTCCACGATTTCACCAGCGGCCAGTTGCAGGAAGGCACGGATGCCGCGGTCCGGCTGCTGAATGAGGATGACGGGCTGCAGCACGCGGCCCGCCTGATCCGTGCCGCGCTCAATCCCCGCCTGCGGGAGACCGCCTACGCACTGGCCTGCGAGGTCATCGCGGCCGACCAGGTGGCAGGCCAGCAGACCCTGCAGATGCTGGAATTCGTGGAGACCGAACTGCATCTCGACCCGTTGGTGGCGGCCGCCATCCAACGCGGTGTGCGGGCGCGTTATCGCCGTGTGGAGAGCGGCAACTGACACCGGGGGGCGATGGCCCCTCGGTTCCGGCTGAAGCCGGCCGAATTGCGCATTGCCCTGCTCGCCTGTGGCCTGTCAGCGACACCGGTCGTGGCGCTGGGGCTGATGGTTGGATTCGGCTGGGCTGCGACCGGGCCCGCCTTCATCGCGATCTGCCTGACCCTGATCTGTGCCGCCTGCATCGCAGCGCTCTGGCGACGCGACCAGGCGGCGCTGACCGAGGCGCTGCGCCAGGTGGCGGCCGATGAGCCGCCCGACAGGCAGCCGGTTGTCGCGTCCCTGCCCTCGATGCAGGCGCTGCAGAGCGACATTGAACGCCTCGCTCGCCGGGTCGCGACGCGCACCGCCCTGGTCGAGCAGCTGCGTCGGGCCGATGCGGCGATCGTGGAGCGGCTGCCCGATCCGCTGATCGTGCTGGGCTCGGATCGCACGGAGCGTCGTTCGAATTCGGCGGCGCGGGCGGCGTTCGGCGACGACATGCCGGCGGTGCTGCGGCATCCCGGGCTGCGCGGTGCGATCGAGCGCGCTTTTGCGGATGGGAAGGTGCAGACGGCCGAACTGAGCCTGCCGGTGCCGGTGCCCCGGGACGTGCATGCCACCGTGGTGCCGATGGACCCACCGCTGGCTGATGGCGGACGCGCCGTGGTGGTGCTGTCGGACCGGACGCGGGAGCGCGTGCTGGAACGCATGCGCGCGGATTTCGTCGCCAATGCCAGCCACGAACTGCGCACGCCGCTGGCGTCGCTGATCGGGTTTGTGGAAACGCTGCGCGGTCCGGCCGCCGATGATCCGCCCGCGCAACAGCGGTTTCTGGCGATCATGGCCGAACAGGGCGCACGGATGAACCGGCTGATCGATGACCTGCTCAGCCTGTCGCGGATCGAGCTGATGGAGCATCAGGCTCCGGCCGACCGGCTGGACCTGGCGGCGCTGCTGTCCCGACTGCTGCCGGGGTTTGAGCCGCGGCTGGCCGAGCGGCGGGTGATCCTGGAGCCCCATATTGCGGAGCCCCTGCCCGCGGTGGTGGGCGATGCCGACCAGATCGCCCAGGTGCTGCAGAACCTGCTGGACAATGCGGTGAAATATGGTCGCGAGGGCGGCACCGTCCGGCTGGACGTGCAGTCGGTTCCGCCGGGCGGCCGCTGGCCGGCGCGGCCCGGTGTGGTTGTTGCGGTGGCCGATCAGGGGCAGGGCATTTCGCGCCAGCACCTGCCACGGCTCACCGAACGGTTCTACCGCGTGGACAAAGGGCGTTCACGCGCGGCGGGCGGCACCGGGCTGGGACTGGCAATCGTGAAGCATATTGTCAGCCGTCACCGCGGGCAGTTGGTGATCGAGAGCGAGGAAGGCGTGGGCACGACGGTCAGCGTGTGGCTGCCGCAACCCTTCGGCCCGGCCCCTGCGGACGCGGTGCCGCAGGAGCCGATCCCGCACCGGGCTGGCAATTGAGGCGGGCATTCGACCCTCCTCGTCCAACCGCTTCGGGCAACCGCCCAGTCCAACCGTCGGGTCCGACCGCACCGGTCAATCGCGTGGTCCAACCGCCCTTCCAGCCGCCCCGGGCAACCACGCGGTCCAACCGCCGCGCCTTGGCCGGGATTGAGCTGGCCATCGCCGCCGGAACGATCGGGTCGGATCCGCCCGTTGCACGCTCTGTCGGGGGTAGATGGCCCGGTCCAGCCAGGTCCAGCCCGGCCACGACGACGGGGTTCGGCGACGAGGTCCAGCAGCAGGGTTCGGCGGCGAGGCCCGGCGGCAACGCCTGATCCTTCCTGCCTCTCACCACGCTGCGTCCACGGGGGAGACCCGCTGGGAGCGCGGGCTATCCCTTGATCCGCGCCATCGCCTGGCTGAAGCCGCTGCGCAGCACCTCGGCATCGCTGGAATAGGCCAGCAGCAGCGCGCCAGCCTGTTTCCACTGCTGCACCTGCTCGAAACTCGAGGCCAGCATGGCGCAGGTCTTGCCGTGCTTCTTTGCCGCCGCAAGGACCAGATCGCGTCGTTCGTCCATCACCCGCGCCTCATCCGGCGTACCGGCCACACCAAGATCCTGCGCCAGATCGGCCGGGCCCAGCGTGAGCGCATCAATCCCGTCCATTGCGGCAATCGCGTCCAGGTCCGCGAAGGCCGCGTCGGTCTCCAGCATCACAGTGACGAATACCTGCCGATTGGCGAAGGCGCGGCGTTCTGCCACCGAACCGGTGGTCTCGAACTCGGTGGCTGGGCTCAGGCCACCATTGCCGCGCAACCCGCGCGGAGCATAACGCGATGCCGCGACGATCTCGGCCGCATGCGCCGCGGATTCCACCTGCGGGCAGTGCAGGTTCCACACGCCAACATCCAGGAGCCGGGTGATCCATTCGCGATTGGCCTTGGGCGGCCGCACCGCGATCGGGAAGTTCAGTGCCCGCGCCAGCACCGCCATGTCGGCAACGCGCTCGATGGTCAGCCCGGTGTGCTCCATGTCCACCCGCGCAAAGTCCAGGCCCGCGGCTTTCAGCAAGGACAGGATGGCCGGGTTGCGCAGCATGGTGACCCACGTGCCGATCTGAACTTCGCCGCGCTCCACCCCCGCGCGCATCGGATTGGCTTGCATGCCGGTTTCCCCCATTTGGCAAATCTGACCCTACAGTGACGGCGGCTCCCGGGTTGGCACAAGGGGCGGCTGGCCGTTAGATGCCGCACAAGGCGGCTGGTCCGCCGATGGGGGATACGGCCATGCAGGCGGACTACGTGATCATCGGTGCCGGTTCGGCCGGCTGCGTGCTGGCCAATCGGCTGACCGAAGACCCCGGCACGCGCGTCGTCCTGCTGGAAGCCGGGGGACGTGACTGGAATCCGCTGATCCATATCCCCGCCGGCTACATGAAGCTGCTCGACCATCCCACCCTGACCTGGGGATTCAAGGCCGAACCGGACCCCGGCACGGCCGGCCGCGCCATCGCCTATCCGCGCGGGCGTGTGCTGGGTGGATCGAGCTCGATCAACGGCATGATCTATGTCCGCGGTCAGCCGGAGGACTTCGACCATTGGGGCCAGCTGGGCAATCGCGGCTGGTCGTGGGAGGACGTGCTGCCGTTCTTCAAGCGTGCCGAGAACTGGGAAGGGGGGGCCGACACGACGCACGGTGCTGGCGGCCCGCTGTTCACATCCCGGACGGCGGATATGCCGGAGCTCTGCCACGCCGCGATCGAGGCGGGGAAGCAGATCGGCATGGAATATCGCGCCGACGTCAACGACCTGGCGGCTGGGGCGGGGGATGGTATCGGCTGGGTGCAGCAGACGCGCGGCGGACGGTTCCGCGCCAGCGCCGCGCGGAGCTATCTGCGTCCGGCTATGAAGCGGCCGAACTTGCAGGTTATCACCGGCGCGCTGGTGCATCGGATCGTGCTGGACGGCAATCGCGCCGTTGGCGTGGAGTATGCCCGCAACGGCACGGTCGAGCGCGTCGATGCCGCCGCCGAGGTGATTCTCTCCGCGGGCGCGGTCGGTTCGCCGCATATCCTGCAGCTCTCCGGGATCGGCGATCCCGACCATCTGGATCGGGTCGGCATCACCGTGCGGCACGTATTGCGCGGGGTCGGCAGGAACCTGCAGGACCACTTCCTCGCCCGCGTGTCCTGCGATGTGAAGGGCGCGCGCACGCTGAACGAGAAGTCGCGCGGCGTGCGCCTGGCCGGCGAGGTGATGCGCTATGCGCTGACCGGCAAGGGCATTCTGACCTACGCCGCGTCCCTGGTGGCCGCGTCGGTCAAGGTCCTGGAGGAATCCGCTACACCGGACGTGCAGGTGCTGTTCGCACCCGGCAGTTATGCGGCCGGACCGGTCCGCAAGCTGGACCACAAGCCTGGTATGACCGCGGGAATGTGGCAGATGCGTCCGCTCAGCCGCGGTTATGTGGAGGCGAAGTCGAACCGGCCGGAAGATCCGCCGTCGATCAATCCACGCTACCTGAGCGAGGAGACCGATCGGCGTGCTGTGGTCGGCGGCCTGCGCTTCATCCGCCGCCTGTTCGCTGCCCCGGCGCTGGCGAAATACGTCATCGCGGAAACCGTGCCCGGCCAGGCGGCGCAGAGCGATGACGATCTGCTGGATTATGCGCGCCGCACCGGCGGGACCGTGTTCCACGCCACCTGCACCTGCAAGATGGGGTCGGATGTCATGGCGGTGGTGGATGACCGGCTGCGCGTGCACGGGCTGGAACGGCTGCGCGTGGTGGATGCATCGGTGATGCCGGCGGTGACCTCCACCAACACGAATGCGCCGACGATCATGATCGCGGAGAAGGGAGCGGCGATGATCCGCGAAGATGCCCGGGGTAGTGCCGGACGAAAGCAGGCGGCATAACGGCGTTGTCGCCTGTGGACGCGAGGCTTGCGATGCCGGTGTGGGCAGGGGCCGCTTTGACTGCCGGCCCTTTGACACCGCTTGCTCACACTCGCCCCCTCAGGCGCCCCCTCAGGGACGGAGACGGTCGATGAATTTCAGCCTCACCGAAGAACAGCAGCAGATCCGTGACAGTATCGGGCGAATCTGTGCCCAGTTCGGTGACGACTATTGGTATCGCAAGGACCTGAACCACGAATTCCCGCATGAATTCTCGCGTGCCTTCGCCGAGGCCGGCTGGTTCGGTGCCATCTTTCCCGAGGACGTGGGCGGTGCCGGGCTTGGCCTGACCGAAGCCGCCATCATCATGTCCGAAGTCGGCCGGCTCGGCTTCAACGCCTGCTCCACACTGCACATGAACATGTTCGGTTGCCAGCCGATCGTGAAGTTCGGCACCGATGAGCAGAAGCGTCGCCATCTGCCCCGCATCATCGACGGCACCGACCGCGCCTGCTTCGGCGTGACGGAACCGGATGTGGGGCTGGACACCACGCATATCCGCACCTTCGCCACCCGCATGAACGATCGTTACGTGGTGAATGGGCGCAAGGTGTGGACCTCCACCGCACAGGTCGCAAACAAGATTCTGCTGCTGACGCGCACGCAAAAATTCGAGGACAGCGTCCGGCCGAGCGCCGGGATGACGCTGTTTTATACTGATCTGGACCGGAGCAAGGTGGAGGTGCGGCAGATCGAGAAAATGGGCCGCAACGCGGTCGACTCAAATGCATTGTTCATCGATGGACTGGAAATCCCGATGGAGGATCGCATCGGCGAGGAAGGTCGTGGCTTCCAGTACTTGCTGCATGGGCTGAACTCCGAGCGCATCATCGTGGCGGCCGGCATTCTGGGTGCCTCGCGCTACGTGCTGGACAAGGCGGTGAACTACGCCAAGGAGCGCGTGGTGTTCGGCCGGCCGATCGGTCAGAACCAGGCGATCCAGCATCCGCTGGCGGAATGCTGGATCGAACAGCAAGCTGCAGAACTGATTCTGCTCAAGGCAGCGACAATGTACGACAACGGTGAGGAGTGCGGTCCGCAGGTGAATGCGGCGAAGTATCTGTGCGCTGAACTGTTCTTCAAGTCAGCCTCACGCGCGGTGCGCACGCATGGCGGCATGGGCTACGCAAAGGAGTTTCACGTAGAACGCTACTTTCGTGAATCGATCTTGCCGCTAATCGCGCCGGTCAGCCAGGAGATGGTGCTGAACTACGTTGCCGAACGCGCTCTCGGCCTGCCGAAATCCTACTGACCCTGGCCGGTGTAATGCGTGAAAGGCTGGGGCGACGGCTGTGTCTGGCGGGGGCGGCACTGCTGCTGGGATTGTGCCTGCATGCGCCGGTCTTCGGCCAGTCCTACGCCACCTCGATTCCGCCGATGGTCTCCAATCCGCCGCCACTGGATCCTGAAGGCGAAACCGTGGTTCCTGACGATGTCACATTTCGCAACGCTTGCCTCTCATTGATCCCCGCGCTGCGCAAGAACATCCGGCTCGATCAGTCGCTGACCACGCGGAGCAAGCAGTGGGGCAGGGTGTTGCGGATCGACTTCTCCATGCTGGCCGGACAGCCGGCGGCCGCCAGCCAGTCCGTGAACCGCATGGTGTTTTGGCATGGCGCGGATGGGATGCCATTCATTCTGATCGCCGTCGGGCAAAGAATTTCACCGCTGCCGGAGCTGCCTTGAGCGCTCTTGCCAGAGCGGGCGCGCGGGGAGATAGCAGCCTTCATGGTTCGATCAGGGGAGACACCATCGATGTGGCCCATCCGCTCTGCATTGTTTGTGCCGGCGCATCGCCGCGACTGGGTCGGCAAGGCGTTGCGCGTGTCGCCAGGTGCCGTGGTGTTGGATATCGAGGATTCGGTGCCGCCCGAGCACAAGCCGGCGGCCATGCGATATCTGAAGGAGGAAATCGCCGAACTCCATGCGGCCGGCGTCGGTGCGTTCATCCGGGTTAACCCGCTGTCGGAGCGCACGGCTGATGAAATTGCGGCGGCGGTGACCGAAGGCTGCACGGCGATCGTGCTGCCGAAGACGGCGAGCGTGGCGGAAATCCACCGCCTCCATGACCTACTGGGCTATGCGGAGGGCCGGGCCGGTCTGCCGCACGGCAGCGTCGGCATTCTGCCGCTGCCGGAAACCGCCGAGGGCATGTATTCCGCGCGTGACCTGGCCAAGGCGAGCCCGCGGGTGAAGGGCATCCACGGCGCGTTGAGTGGCCCGGTTTCCGGCGACTTTGCCCGCGCGTTTGGTTTTCGCGCGACGACGGATGGCACCGAGCAACTGTATCTTGCCTCCAAGCTGGTGCTGGATAGCCGCGCCGGTGGGGCGATGTATCCGCTGGCGGGAATATTCGGCACGCCGCAGAATGATCTGGCGGCGGTGGAACGGCTGATCCGTCGCGCGCGCGACCTGGGATACACAGGCGTTGCGGTGATGCATCCTTCGCATGTTCCGGTGGCCAATGCCGTGTTCACGCCGACGCCGGAGGAGGTGGCCTATTTCGAAGGCCTGCTTGCGGCTTTTGAGGCAGCCGAGAAGGCCGGGCAGGGTGCGGTGAGCTATCACGGCGCGATGGTCGACTATGCGATGCTGCCGCTGGCGCATGAAGTGCTGGAGGATGCGCGTCGGGCGGGCGCCAAGGCGAGTGGCTAGTCGTTGGAGCCGCATTAGGGCCTGACGCGGAATCAGTGCTCCATCAGAGCGGCGGATCGTGGTGCAGGCCAGCCATCCACGACTCTGCTGCGTGCGGCAGCGAAAGCCGTGGGTGTCCGACCTGCGCCGACCACGACGGGGTACGCACCGCCGGCGCCTGCCGGCCCGGTTATTCCGCGTCAGTCACTCACCTGCGGCGACGGAAATTCGTGCGTCACCTTCGTGCAGCAATATGCTGGCGAGCGCGCGAGTTCTTCTCCGCTGTGGCACGGTTGGAAACGCCAGGCGTTGCGACGACTGCCCCGGATCAATCGGCGGTCTCCGATGCCTGTGTCGCGCGCGGCTCGTGTCCCGGGCGTCGCCAGGGCGCCAGTGATCGCGCCAGGCGATCCAGATACAGATAGACCACCGGAGTGGTGTAGAGCGTCAGCACCTGCGAAACGAGAAGTCCGCCGATGATCGCGATCCCCAGCGGCCGGCGTAGCTCCGACCCCGCGCCATGACCCAGCGCCAGTGGCAGACCACCGAACAAGGCACACATCGTGGTCATCATGATCGGGCGGAAGCGCAGCAGGCAGGCCTGATGGATCGCCTGCAGCGGGGCAACGCCCTCGCGCCGTTCCGCGTCCAGGGCGAAGTCGATCATCATGATCGCGTTCTTCTTGACGATGCCGATCAGCAGAATGACTCCGATCAACGCCACCAGGCTGAGCTCGTATCCGCACAGCATCAGCATAAGCAGCGCGCCCACGCCGGCGGACGGCAATGCGGACAGAATTGTCAGGGGATGGATGAAGCTCTCATAGAGCATTCCCAGCACGATATAGACCACCAGAATTGCCGCGGCGACCAGCAACGGAGTGGAAGACAGCGAGGCGCGAAACGCCTGGGCGGATCCCTGGAACGAGCCATGCAACGTCCCCGGCACATGCAGCGTCGCCTGCATCTTGTCGATAGCATCCACCGCCTGGCCGATCGCCACGCCGCGTGCCAGGTTGAACGACAGCGTTACCGCCGGGAACACGCCCTGATGGTTCACCGTTAAAGGCTCGACCGTGTAACCATAATGCGCAACGGCTGACAGCGGGACCTGTGCCCCGGACGCAGACGCGACATGGATATGCGACAAGGCGTCAGGGCTGGCCTGGAATTGCGGCTCGACCTCCAGGATCACCTTCTGCTGCGAGGAATCCGTGTAGATCGTTGCCACTTGTTCCTGACCGAACGCATCGTACAGGGTCTGGTCGACCAGCTTCATGGACAGGCCCAACCGATAGGCGGCATCGCGGTCCACGTTCACGGCGATGTGGGACGAAGCGATCTGCTGATCCGATGCGACGTCGGTCAGCAGCTTCATCCCTCGCATGTGCTGCAACAGGATTGGCGCCCAATGGTTCAGTTCGCCATCGTCTGTGTCGGTCAGCGTGTATTGGTATTGCGCCTGCGTCAGGTGCGTGCCGATCGTCACATCCTGCCCGGCCTGCATGAAGAAGCGTACACCTTGCAGACGCGCGATCTGCGGCTTCAGGCGACGGATGACGGCGGCAACATCGTCGCGTTCACCGAACGGCTTCAACTGGATGAACATGCGAGCGGTGTTCTCGCTCGGGTTGTACCCGGTGGCGCCGGCGAATCCGACGACTGCATACACCGCAGGGTCCTTCAGCACGATGCCGGAAATCTCCCGCTCCAGCTCCGCCATCGCCGAGAACGAGATGTCCTGGCGGGCCTGCGCCATGCCGAAGATGAAGCCGGTGTCCTGCTGCGGAATGAACCCTTTTGGCACGTAGATGTACAACACGCCGGTCAGAGCAATCAGCCCCAGCGTGCCCGCCAGAACCAGCGGCTGATGGCGAAACACCCAGCCCAGACCACGGTCATAGACCCGCAGCGTCGCATCGAAGAAGCGCTCCGCCGCGCGGTTCCAACGCGCTTTGTCCTCCGTTCGCTCATGCCGCAGAAAGCGTGAGCACATCATCGGCGTCAGGGTCAGTGACACGAACGCCGACGCAATCACAGCGACGGTGACCGTGACCGCGAATTCGCGAAACAACCGGCCGATGATGCCGCCCATGAACAGCAACGGAATGAAGACGGCGATCAGCGAGAAGGTGATCGACACGATGGTGAAGCCGATCTGCCCGGCTCCTTTGATCGCCGCGGCAAACGGAGTCTCGCCCTGCTCGATATAGCGGACGATGTTCTCGATCATCACGATGGCGTCGTCTACCACGAAGCCCACCGAGATCGTCAGCGCCATCAGTGAGATATTGTCGAGATTGAAGCCGGCCACATACATCACGCCCGCCGTGGCCACCAAAGCGAGCGGCACCGTGATGCTGGGAATGATTGTCGCCCACAGGTTGCGCAGGAACAGGAAGATCACCAGCACGACCAGGCCCACCGTGATCGCCAGCGTCAGCTCCACATCCGCCACCGAGGCGCGAATGTTCTGCGACCGGTCGGACACCAGGTCGACATGCACGGAAGGCGGAATCGACGCCACCAGACCGGGCATCATCGCCTTGACCTGATCCACCACTCGGATCGTATTGGCGCCAGGCTCACGCTGGATCAGCAGCAGCTCGGTTCGCTTGCCGTTGAACCAGCCGCCCGCCCGCGGCGATTCCGAACCGTTGAAGACGTGGCCGACATCCTGCAGCGTAACCGGGGCGCCATTGCGATAGGCGGCGATCACGCGACGGAAGGAAGCCGCGTCGAACAACTGATCGTTGGTGTCCAGTGTGAAGGATTGCTGGCCGCCCTCCAGATTGCCCTTCGGCCCGTTGCTCGTCGCATTGACGATCGCGTTGCGCACGTCTTCCAGGCTGATCCCCCTCGACGCCAGCGCATCGGGATTGACCTGCACATGCACGGCAGGGATCTGCTCGCCGGCGATATTCACCTGCGACACGCCGTTGATGCGGGACAGGGATTCGGCCAGCACGTTGAACGCATATTTGTCCATATCCTGGATCGGCATGGCATCCGAACTGACGGCGTAGATCAGGATCGAGCGGGCGGCCGGATTGGTCTTCTTGAAGGTCGGCGGCTTCGGCAGGTTCTTCGGCAGCAGACCGCTCGCCGCGTTGATGGCGGTCTGCACGTCACCGGCCGCGCCGTCGATGTTGCGCGCCAGGTCGAATTGCAGGGTGATCCGCGTGGTGCCGAGCCCGCTGGTGGAGGTCATCTCGGCCAGGCCCGGGATGGCGGCGAATTGCTGTTCCAGCGGCGTGGCGACGGACGACGCCATGGTCTGCGGACTGGCGCCGGGTAGTTGGGCGGTCACCACGATGGTGGGAAAATCCACATTCGGCAGCGCCGCGATCGGCAGCATCGTGAACGTCGCGAGGCCGAACACCAGGACGCCGGCCATCAGCAAAGCGGTGGCGATCGGCCGTCGAATGAAGATCTCGGAGAGGCCCATCCCGCTCAGCCTGCCGTCTGTCCTTCGGGGGGTTCGATCCGGACCCTGGCGTCGTTGGCCAGGCGGTATTGTCCGTTCACCACCACCTTCTCCCCAGCCTGCAGTCCCTTGCCGATCACGGCGATACCGTTTTGCCGCACCACCACCTGCACGGGGCGGCGCCGCACCGAGTTGTCCGGTCGGATCACATAGACATAAGGCCCGTCAGGTCCGGCCATCACGGTCGGTGCCGGCACGGTGACGGCGTCGTGCCGGGTCGCCAGGATCATGCGCGCATTGACGAATGCGCCGGGCCACAGGCGTTCATCCTCATTGGCGAAGGTGGCCTTCAGCGCAATCGTGCCGGTCTCGGTATCGATGTGATTGTCGATGAAGCTGAGCGTGCCTTTGGCAAGCAGCGTCTTGCCGTCCTTCGCCAAGGCATCGACCTGCAGAGGATGCAGAGTCTGGCCGGCCCGGATTGCGTCCAGCTGATCGGCCGGCAGGGTAAAGGCAACCCGGATCGGCTTCATCTCGGTGATCGACACCAGGCTGGTGCCGGCACCAGCCTGCACGAAGCTGCCCAGGTTCTCCAGCAGCGCGCCGGTTCGTCCGGCGATCGGCGCCTGGATCACGGCGAAGCCGAGATTGAGCCGCGCGGCCTCGATCGCGGCCTGGTCCGCTTTCACCGTGCCTTCCAACTGAGCGACGGTGGCCTGCTGATCCTCATAGCTCTGGCGGGTCTGGAATCCGCTGCCCACCAGCTTACCGTATCGATCCAGGTCGCGTTGTGCCCCCTTCAATTGGGCCGCGTCCCGTTGCAGATGCGCCTCCGCCTGGTCGAGCGCGACCTGGAACGGGCGGGGATCGATCAGGAACAGGCGTTCGCCCTGCTCCACTTCCTGACCCTGGGTGAAAAACACCCGCATGATCTGGCCATCGACCCGGCTTTTCACGCTGACTGTGTTGATCGTTTCAACCGTACCGAGCCCCTGCGCGTAGACCGGCACATCCCGGGTGGCGGCAACACCGGCAGTGACCGGAATTGACGTGTCGGGCGGTGTGGCGGCCTCCGACTCCCCGGCCGATCGGCCCAGGACGGCCCAGCCGCCGAGAGCCAAAATCGCAGCGACGGTCAGCCCCAATGCGAGACGGGCAATGCGCATCCCAGAGCTCTCCCAGGCAAGTCGGGATCGCAATGCCGCCGCGTCCCGCTTCATGCGCGGAAACCATAGGCGGCCGGGGGGCTGGGGTCGCGTGGTTTTTTGTCCCAGCCGGTGCGGCTGGGCCGAACTGGCCTCCGCTGGCGTGCCGCATGCGGTTCGGCGACACTCATTGGACCGGACAAGGAGGGGATATCCATGACGACCGAAACCAAGGTCGCAATCGTCACCGGCGCCGCCAGCGGCCTGGGGCGCGCCATGGCACTGGGCCTGAGTGACGCCGGCATCGCCGTGCTGGCAGTGGATCGCAATCAAGCCGCGCTGGATGCGTTGCAGTCGGCCGCGCAAGGCAAGCCAGGCGCGCTGCGGACCATGCAGGTCGATCTGGCGCAGCCTGGTTCCTTTGACCGGATTGCCGCCGCTGCGATGCAGAGTCATGGCCGCATCGACATCCTGGTGAACAATGCCGGCATCGGTCAGGCCGCCATTCGGGCCGACCAGCGCAACAACCCGATCCGCTTTTGGGAGACGACGCCGGAGCAATGGAGCCGCTTCCTGGCGGTGAACGCCACAGCGCCGATCATGATGGCGCGCGCCGTGCTGCCGCACATGTTGAAGGCGAAGCAGGGACGAGTCATCACCGTTACCACCAGCCTCGGCACAATGGTACGGGCGGGCTATCTGCTGTACGGCGCCAGCAAGGCTGCAGCGGAAGCGGCGATGGCCGGGCTGTCCGCCGACCTGAAGGGCACCGGCGTGACGTCGAACGTGCTGGTTCCGGGTGGCGTGACGAATACGGCGCTGGTGGGCGATGACGCCGGCGATCGGAACCGCATGCTGCAGCCGGAGATCATGGTCACGCCGCTGCTGTGGCTGGTGTCTGACGCGGCTTTCGTGAACGGGCGCCGCTTCATTGCGGCGGATTGGGACTCCGCCCTTCCACCGGATCAGGCAGCGGAGAAGGCGGGAGCGCCCATCGCCTGGCTCAGCATCGCGCGGATGCCGATCGAGCCGTCCTAGCGGAGGGCGGGCCTTACATCTGCCGCGTCGGCGTATCGGCATCTGCGCCACGCCGACCGACCGCCGTGCCTATCGATTGGCGGACGCGGTAACCGCCGCCTGCCGCAGCGCGTCGAGGCGTAGCGCCGCAAGTTGCGCCGTGATCACCGGCAGGTCGTAGTCGCGCGCCCGCGCCAGACCTGCCTTCGCCAGGGCGGCCCGCCTGGTTGGATTGGCGGCCAGGCTCAGGATGGCCTCCTTCACCGCGCCCGGCTGATCGGGATCGGCGTACACCGCCGCGTCCCCGGCCACTTCCGGCAGACCGCCGCGCGGGGAACATACCAGGGCCGCGCCGCTCGCCATCGCCTCCAGCGCCACCAGCCCGAACGGTTCCTCCCAGCGGCTCGGCACGACAACGATGGCAGCATGCGCCATCGCGTCCAGCACCGCGGCATGGTCGCGATAACCGATCAGACGGACGCCCGCCGCGTCGGCGGCGATCCGGGTGAGCCGGACGAACTCGGTCTCCGGGCTGTCCACCCGGAACCGGTCGGCGCCAAGCATCTCGGCGCGCCAGCCGATGAGCCGTGGCAGCACGGATGCGCAGGCCGCCACGAAGGCATCCGGCCCCTTATCGGCGACGATCCGGCCGACGTACAGGATCAGCCGGTCGCGCGGCTGCGGCGGCGGCAAGGCTGCCAGGTCGATGCAATTGGGCAGTGTCGCCGGTGCGCGCTGCGGCGGGTCCACGCCGTCCAGCAGGCGACCGCGCAGGTAGTCGGAAACCGTCACAACGCGGGTGAGGCGGCGCAGCAGCGCGGCGCGATCGGTGGCGCGCCGCGCCCGACGCATCGATTGCGGGTCATTGTGCAGGAACAGCATCACCGGGATCCGCGGCAGGCAGCGGGCCAGAAACAACGCCAGTTCCGGACGGTTATGCACTTCGATCAGCGCCGGACGCAGGCGGGAGAGCGGCCACAGCAGTGCGGCACCGTAGCGGAGGTTCACATTGCCGGGGCACCACACTGCCGGTCGCACCGGCCGGAACACGACGTCGCTGAATGTGGTCGATTGCGGGCCGCCGAACACCAAGCTGCGGAATCCCACCGTCCGCGCCAGATTATGCACGATGGTCCCGACTGCGCCGGCCCGTCCCGGCCCGAACCCCTCATGCGGGGGCAGGATCATGGCAACCAGATCGGAGGGATCGGGGGTCATTCGGGGCGCCTATACAAGGCTCGCCATCATTCGGCCAAACGGGGAGGTGACGAAGCTGTGATCCACTCCATCTGATCCGCAGCCTGCCTCTCAATAACGGACACTGCCATGGCGGCGCGCCGCGCCCTTGTCATGCTGATCGCGCTGCTGGTCAGCACCACGCTTCTGATCCTGCTGCTGCATGTCGTGCTGCCGGGCGGTTGGACCGGGGCCAAGCTGCTGATGCTGGTGGCTTTCCTGGGTTCGGCGCCGTGGACCGGGCTGTGCGCCGCCAATGGCTTGATCGGGTTCGCTATCCGCATCGCGGCGCAGGATCCGGTGCAGAGCGTGTTTCCGATATCGCCGGCGCCACCCGGCCCGTTGCCGCGGATCGCCATCGCCCTGACCGTGCGCAACGAAGCCATGGCGCCGGTGCTGCAGCGGACGAGACGGCTGCTGGATGGGCTGGATGCCAGCGGCGTGGGCGACGCGTTCACCCTGTTCGTGCTGTCCGACAGCAATCCGGACGAGTTGCAGGCAGAGCGTGACACCGTGGCGGCGTTCCGTGCCGCCGATCGCGCTCCGGCGCGCATTCGCTATCGGCATCGGCGGCGCAATATCGGGTTCAAGGCCGGCAACATCATGGAGTTCCTGGATCGTCACGCGGACGGAAATGCGCTGATGCTGACCCTGGATGCCGATTTCGGACATGACCGCGCCGGCGGTGCTTCGACTGGTGGCGGCGATGCAGGCCGATCCAGGCCTGGGTATCGTGCAGCACCTGACGGTGGGTCTGCCCGCCGCATCGGTGTTTCCCCGGTTGTTCCAGTTCGGCATGCGCGCCGGGATGCGCAATTGGGCAACGGGGCAAGCCTGGTGGCAGGGCGATGCCGGTCCCTATTGGGGTCACAACGCCCTGGTTCGGATCGCGCCATTTCGGCGCCACGCGCGGCTGCCGCTTCTGCCGGATGGCTCGTCGATCCTGTCGCACGACCAGGTGGAAGCGGCCCTGCTGCAGGCGGCCGGGTGGGGCGTGCGGGTGCTCCCAATGGAGGACGGTTCGGCCGAGGCGAATCCTCCTTCCCTGCCCGACTTCCTGGCTCGCGAACGACGTTGGCTGGCCGGCAATCTGCAATATCGCCATTTGCTGCGCCTGCCCGGCCTCCGCCCGATGGGACGATGGCAGTTGGTCCAGGCGATCCTGCTGTTCGCCGGCGCGCCGCTGCATCTGCTGTTCGGGCTCGCCGTCGCCTGGGCTGCCGCCACCGATGCGGTATCGGCGTTTCCGACTGGGGCGGCACTGGCACTCAGCCTCGCCTGGCCCGCCGCGCTCTATGCGCCCAAGCTGCTGGGCTACCTGGAGATTGCGTTGTCGCCGCCGGAGCTGCTCCGGTATGGCGGCGGCCTGCGGTTCGCGGCTGGGGTGGCGGCGGAGACCGGCTTCACCTTGCTGCTGGACGCCGTATCGGCGGTGGCCAAGACCGGCGCGATGTTGAGGCTGGCCTGCGGTGCCAGGTCCGACTGGCTGACCCAGAACCGGGCCGAGCGCGGGGTCTCCTGGGGCGAGGCGGCGCAATTGTACTGGCCGCAGACACTCATCGGCCTGCTGCTGTTCGGCGGACTGGCGGGGGCCGGCTGGCATGCCGCGCTATGGGCTCTGCCTTTCGCCGGTGGACTACTGGCGGCCATTCCGCTCTGCGTTGTGACGGCGTCCCCCGCTCTGGGCGCCTGGATGCGACGACGCCGTTTCGCCGCGGTCCCGGAGGAATTTGTCGCCGTGCCGGTCCGGTCTGGCGTCTACTCTGCTCCGGTCGCGCGTTCAGCTCTTCTGGGTGATGTGGGCCGCGGTTGAATCGCTCGGGTGAACTGCAAGTATGTTCGGTCCCACCCGGTAACGTCGGTAGCCATGCGGGGCGAGCAGCGCGTCCAGCTCCGCCTCCTGCGTCTTGAGCCGCTCGACGATGATGATCGGCAGGTGTCGGCCGACGGTTTGCTGCGCACCGGCCAGCACCGACATCTCCATGCCTTCGACGTCGATCTTGAGCAGATCGAGGCGTGGCAGTTCCAACGAGTCGATGCTGATTGCCTGCACCGAAACCAGCCCGCGCTCGCCATACTCAATCGGCTGGCCAATGAACTCGGTGTTCGGGCGGTGGCGCAGCTCCAGGCTGCCGAACGTGCCGGGTGACAGGTAGTCCGGGCAGGGCACCGAATTGTGCCCGGCTGGGCATCCACCGCCGCATGGATCGCCCGGGCATTGAAGCAGTTGTTGATCGCGATGTTGCCGGCGAGGGCGTAGTAGATGCGTTCCTGGGCCTCGATCGCCAGGACCGAACCCCAGCCGGTCATCGCCTTGGCCCATTCCACGGTGAACACGCCGATATTGGCACCGCAGTCCAGCGCCATGACGCCATCGCCAAAATATTGGCGGCGCCACGTCAGCAACCGGCAGGCCAGCGAGACTTCATCGGCATCATAGGCCGACTTTTCCAACAGCATATAGCCGACGCCGTAGCCGGTCTTGGCGTCCATCATGCGGTAGTCGAATCGATTCAGGATCAGGGTGCCCTGATCCGCGGCGGCCAGAATGAAGCCGATCTTGCGCGGTGGGAGTGACATCGCCTTGCGCCCGTAATGAATGCCGAGGGGTTATAGCGATGCGATCGCGGACTGTCGCCGCGCCGCGGTCCGGCAGGTCAGGCGATGTCAATCGACCCGGTGCGTCGGCGGCCATTCAGCCGCCAGTTGGACCGGACGGCTCGACCCGGTCGTTGTGCCATGCTCCCGCCGCCGGCGTGGCCAGTTGCCCGGACCTCGGCGATGCGGGGTCGGAGATTGTGGCGGACGCCCTTGCCCGCAGTGCCGCGATGGCGGGATGCGCGAGCCCCAGCATGCCGCCGGCGAGCAAGGCTGCAATGGCGACGGCAGACCGCTTTGGCCGGGCGATCAGCCGCATCGGCAGGCCGATCACGAGCAAGGTGGCGGCAAAGGCGAGCAGCTGGATGCCCTCCGGCCGCGCGACATAGCCGACCAGGGTGTGCATGACGCGGCCGAGCAGGCTTTGGTCGGACAGGATCCAGGAGGTGTCCCAGACCTGATTGCCCAGCGCGGGGAGCAGATCCGCCTGCACCAGGAAGCTAGCCGCCTGCGCCGCCAGGCCGGCGGCGAGCAGCAGCACCATCCAGCTTGTCACGGTGAACAGCCGGTGGAGGGGAATGCGCAGCAGGCCGCGATAGATCGTGATTCCGGCGGCCACGCCCCCGGCCAATCCGAGCAAACCGCCAGCAAACAGACTGCTGACGCCCTCCTGCGAGCTGGCGACCACACCGAACACGAACAGCACGGTCTCGGAGCCTTCGCGGAGCACGGCCGCGCCGGTGATCAGAGCCAACGCCGCCAGCGGCCGGGCGCCTGACGCGACTTCACGACCGAGCTTCCCGGCCTCGGCGGCCATCTCTCGGGCGTGGCGGGCCATCCAGATATTGTGCCATCCCAGCATGCAGACCGCGAGGCATAGGACGCCGGCGTTCAGCAGTTCCTGCCCGTTGCCGGCGAACATCTCGGCGATGCCGGAGGCGAAGGCGGCGACCACGGTTGCCCCCGCGGCGCCGCCGGCAATGCCGATCGCGACCCAGCGCCCACGCCCGGCGATGCCCACCGATGCCGCGAGCACGATGCCGGTGATCAGCGCCGCTTCCAGGACCTCACGGAAAACGATGACGGCGATGGCGAGCATGACAGCCTACTTCGCCACGATATGGCCCCGGGCCGATTTCGGATGGAAGTCGCCAAAGAAGTCATATTGGCCCGGCTTCAAGGGCCCGAGCTGAAGGGTGATCTGCGAACCGGCCGGCACGATCTTCTCCCGGTGCAGCGAAGAGCTTTCGAATTCCTCCGCCGACTTGTCCTGGTTGACGACGTGAAGCTCAAATCGCTGCCCGGCCGGTACCTGCAACTCGGTGGGTTCGAACTGATGGTCGCGGATGGTCAGCGTGAAGCTGGGGGTCTCCGCCAGTGCGGGACCCATCGTGCCGACGGCGGCGAGTGCGGCAAGAAGCGGCAGGACAAGACGCATCGCAGCTTTACTCCAGACTCGTGAGAATGACTTGCATCTGCACACCCTGACGCAGAAAGGCAAGGGCGGGTGCGTTACGAGTTCCTTCATCGCGCTAAGCGACCAGCACCTCGATCGCCATCGACTTCACCAGCGCCAGCACCGGCGTGCCGGCGACCAGGCCAAGCCGTGCGACCGCATCCGGCGTGACACGGGCCAGCAGCCCGTCGCCATCCAGTGCCACCTCCACCAACGAGGCATGGCGAACCGGATCGGCCACGATGCCGCGCACCCTGCCGGCGATGATGTTGTGAACGCTGATCCCCTGCGGCTCGGTTGCTGCCAGAATCACCTCGCGGGCCGGAATCCGGATCCGGACGGCCCCGCCGGGCGGTGTGGCCAGCAGCGGCACCAGCAGCCGCCGACCGGACGCAAGGAGTTCCGTCAGTTGCCGCGCGGGATCATGCGCCAGTACGGTGGCGGGGAGCACCGCGGCGGCATCGTCGCGCGCCGCGAGCGGCAGGTCTCCGCGGGCGAGAATCTCGGTCAGCGGTCCGGCTGCCAGCACCCGGCCGGCGCGGATCAGCACCAGCGTGTCGGCGAGACGGGCGACCTCATCCAGCGCATGGGTGACGTAGAGGATTGGCAGGCGCAGCGCGTGCTGGAGGCGGCCGAGATAGGGTAGGATCTCCGCCTTGTGCGGACCGTCCAGACTGGCGAGCGGCTCGTCCATCGCCAGCAGGCGTGGTTGCGAGAGCAGAGCTCGGCCAATCGCCACCCGGCTGCGTTCCCCGCCCGACAGGTTGTGCGGGCGGCGGTCCAGCAGGGGCGCCAGCGCCAGCAGCGCCACGACGTCGTCGAACCGGAACGGCCCGCTCGGCGCGCGACGCAGCCCATAACGCAGATTGCCGGCGACCGTCATGTGGGGGAACAGCCGGCCATCCTGGAATACCAGGCCGACCCGGCGATGTTCGGGGGGGATGTAGGTGCGGCTATCGACCAGCACCGTGTCGTCGATGGTGATCCGCGCCTCCATCGGCCGGAACAGCCCGGCCACCGCGGCGATGACACTGGACTTGCCGGCGCCGGAGCGTCCGAACAGCACCGTGGTGCCGGGGGTCGGCGCGTCGAATGCGATGTCGAATGCCATGTCTCCGAAGCGATGACGGAAGGCGACGGAGAGGGTCATGGGGAACTTCCGATGCGCAGGGCCGGCAAACACGCGGCCAGGCGGCACCGGCACGGCGCAGCGCCTGAGCCGAGGTCGCACGGAAGCGGTGGCCTGTCACGCCATTTGGATGCCGCTGCCAGCTGTCCATCGCGAGCGCTCGGTCGCGACAGCAGGTGGCGCCCGGCCGTCGTATCGGCCGGTGAGCCGGCCACATCGGTTCCTGACGGTGGCCGGTCTATCGGCCGACCCGGGCGCGCAGCTTCCCGCCCGCCAGCTCCGCCGCCATCAAAAACCCCACCGCCAAGGCAACGGAGATCAGCGACAGGCGCGCGGCCGTTGCCTCGCCGCCGGGCGCCTGCAATGCGCTGTAGATCGCTAATGGGAGTGTCTGAGTCTGCCCGGGAATGTTCGCCGCGAAGGTGATCACCGCACCGAACTCTCCCAGTGACGCGGCGAACCCGACGATCGCGCCGACCAGCACCCCAGGCGCCGCGAGCGGCAGCGTGATGGTGAGGAACCGGTCCCAGGCGCCGGCGCCCAGCGTGCGCGCGGCCAGTTCCAGCCCGGGGTCGACCGCCTCGACCGACAGGCGGATGGTGCGGAGCATCAGCGGCAGGATCATCACCGCGCAGGCCAGGACGGCCCCGGCCTTGGTGAACACCAGCCGAATCCCGAACCAATCGTGCAGCGTCGCTCCGATGGGACCATGCAAGCCGAACAGCAGCAGCAAAAGCCATCCTACCACCACCGGTGGCAGCACCAGCGGCAGGTGGGCGGCGGCGTCCAGCAATGCGCGGCCAGGAAATCGCCACCGAGCCAGAGCGAAGGCCAGGCCCAGCGCCACCGGTAGGCAGCCCAGCGTGGCGCGGGCCGACACGTCCAGGGTCAGCCAGACCGCCTGCCATTCCGCAGGAGAGAGGAAGTCGCGGATCGCGCTACTCCGCGCTGAAGCCGCGGCGGGCGAAGATCGCCTTCGCCTCCGGCCCGCTCAGAAAGTCCAGCAAGGTCCGGGCGTCTGCCGTGTCGCCGCCTTTTGTGGCGGCGAAGGGGTAGGTGATCGGGTCGTGGCTGCTCTCCGGGAAGATGCCCGCAACCGTCACCTTGGGAGAGATCGCCGCATCGGTCGCATAGACGATACCCGCGGGCGCTTCGCCACGTTCCACCAGCAGAAGCGCGGCGCGCACGTCGGCGGCGGGCGCCAGGTGCTGTTCCGCGCGGTCCCACAACCCAAGTTTGGTCAGCGCCTGTTTGGCGTAGATTCCAGCGGGAACATGCGCCGGATCGCCGACCGCCAGCCGTCCGTCGGAGCCGAGCAGGGTGGACAGGTCGAGGTTCGGGCCGATGTCGATGTGGCGGGCATTTGTGGCAGGAACGATCAGCACCAACCGGTTGGAGAGCAGGTCGCGGCGGGTGTCGGTGGCGATCGCGCCCTGCTGCACCAGGTAGTTCATCCATTTCTCATCGGCCGAGGCAAACAGGTTTGCCGGCGCGCCCTGGGCGATCTGTCGCGCCAAGGTGGAGCTGGAGCCGAACGATAGATGCAGGGCCGGGTGGTGGTGCGCCTGCCAGGCCATGTCGATGTCCTGCATTGCGTTGGTCAGACTGGCTGCGGCGAACACGGTGAGCGGCTGTTGCGCGCGGGTGGTGCCGGGTAGCAACAGCAGGAGCATGAGGAGAAGCGTGCGCATGACCGGCACGATATATCCAAACGGGAATATCGGCAAATCCCCATCGGCATGCTTTGCTGACGCATGATGAAGCGCGTACGGCATCCGGACCGACTTGGCCTGCACCTGCGTGTGGTGCTGGGCGGCGAGGTCGCGATGGGGCCGGGCAAGGCGGAGCTGCTGGATGGCATCGCTGAGACCGGCTCGATCGCCGCGGCCGGGCGTCGGATGGGCATGAGCTATCGCCGTGCCTGGCTGCTGGTGGAGGAGCTGAACGCCACGTTCGCCGGCCCGCTGGTGGATGCAGCGAAGGGCGGGGCGGGGGGTGGCGGTGCTGTACCTGACGCCGGCGGGGCGGCGGATTCTGGAGGCTTATCGGCGTCTGGAGACGGCCGCCGCAAAAGCCGGCGCACGGGAAGTGGCAACGCTGCGGCGGGCTTTGGCGCCGTCAACGCGTCCGGGCCGCGACCCGGATAACGGCTGCGCTTGACCCGCTCCCGTCGAGGCTCTAAGTGCGGCGTCCCATTGGTACGGGGCCATAGCTCAGCTGGGAGAGCGCCTGAATGGCATTCAGGAGGTCAGCGGTTCGATCCCGCTTGGCTCCACCATTTTCCCGGCACCGCCGCAGTCGATCGCGCCCGGGCAGCACGGCGTTCCATCTGAGCGACGTCCGCTGCGATCCGCACAGCAAATTAATCGAACCACAACTCCGCCATGATACGCGTCAATAAATGACGCTCCAGCGGAGGTCCCGTCATGCGGTTTCTTCGGTCATCGATCCGGGCGCTTGCACCGGTCGGGTGCGCCGTCACTATGATCGCGTTCAGCCTTGCCGCGTCTCCCGCCTTTGCCGAACGGCACGGAGGAGGGCATGGGGGTGATGGCTGGCACGGCCATGGCGGCGGATGGAATCGCGGGTGGCAAGGCGGCTCGGGATGGCGCGGGGGCGTGTTCATCGGGGTCCCGCCACCAGTTTACTATCCCCCACCGGTGTATTACCCACCGCCGCCGGTCTACTACCCACCGCGGCCGTACTACCCGCCGCCGGCCTACTACCAGCCTTATGGGTATCGCCCTTACTGACTGACCCTCGCCGGCGCCTCGCTTTGCCTGCCGCTCGCCAGAGTTGCGTGTTTCAGGTTAGGTTATCCTGCAGTCTTATGGTGCACCCAACGACGGGCTCGCCGCAGCCCGCCTGACGGAGACGGTCCAATGAACGTGCAGGTCACTTCCCGTCCCACGCCGCAGGCCGCGAATACATCGAAGCTGGCGATCGCCGACGGCGACATCCACCCGCAGCGCAACAGAATCAAGGATATCTTTCCCTGGCTGGAAAAGCGCTGGCAGGACCATGCTCTGACCTTCGGCACGCGCCCGCGCCAGGCTTATCAGGCCGGTCCCGCCTACCCGAAAGGCCAGCCCAACGCGTCGCGCCGTGACGCCTGGCCGCCGGAAGGTGGCCGCCCCGGCAGTTCCCTGCGCTTCATGCAGCAGCAACTGCTCGACGCCAACAATATCCAGCTCGGCATCCTCAACGCCACCGGCGACAACGGATCGTCATTCCAGAACCGCGAATTCGGCGCCGCGGTGTGCCACGCGATGAACCATTGGCTGGTGGAGAACTGGCTGATCGAGCCGCGGCTGAAGGGCTCCATAGTCGTGCCGTACGAGGATGCCGACGCCGCGGTACAGGAGATCGAGCGCTGGGCGGGCGACGACCGCTTTGCGCAGGTGCTGATGGTGACCCGCACGTCGGAGCCGCCCGGGCAGAAGCGCTACTGGAAAGTGTATGAGGCAGCCGCGGCAGCCGGGCTACCGATCGGCGTGCACGCCTTCGGCTTTGGCGGCTATCCGGTCAGCGGCAGCGGCTGGCCGTCCTACTACATCGAAGACATGGTCGGCCATTCGCAGTCGGCGCAGGCGTTCCTGACCAGCCTGGTGATCGAAGGCGTGTTCGAGCGGTTGCCCAATTTCAGGCTGGTGCTGATCGAGAGCGGCTTTGCCTGGCTGCCGTCGCTGGCCTGGCGGCTGGACAAGATCTGGCGGCGGCTCAAGGTGGAAACGCCACATCTGACGCGCGCGCCATCCGAATACATTCGCGACCGGGTGTGGCTGACGACGCAGCCGATGGAGGAGCCGCAGCCGCGCGAGCAGGTGTTGGACGCCATCGAGTGGATCGGCTGGGACCGGCTGCTGTTCGCCACCGACTACCCGCATTGGGACTACGACGATCCGACCCAGGTGCTGCCGATGCCGTTGCCCGAGCAGCAGCGGCGCGGCTTCTTCTTCGACAACGCGCGGGCGCTGTATCGCAAGCGGTAGCCGGCGCCACTGCATACCGCCGCGTAATCGGCGCCGGCCTCGGCCGTCAGGTCGCCGATAGGCACCCCGCCAGTGCCGGCGGCCAGGGGTATTCCGCGTAGCTGTCCGCCCGCACCTCGGCCAAGCCACGCGGCGCATGATTACCGTCCGGCGAGCTTATTCCGCCGCGGCCCGCACCACCTGCTTCGGTCGTGGCAGCTCATCGGCATTCAGCGTCTCGTGCGCCAGCAGCGACGCGGCGCCCTCATCCAAGGCGTCCCGATTGTCCCGCAGGATCGCCACCGCGCGTGATCGGGCCGCTTCCACATGCCCGCGCACGGCCAGGTCGATCTGGTGCGCGGTCTCATCCGAATAGCGCCGCTGCCGCCAGAATACCCCGGGCTGCTCCTGCAGGAACTGCCCCTGCTCGGTGTCCCACGCCACCGGCCCCAGCTTCTCGTCCATGCCGAACCGCATGACGATCCCGCGGGCAATGTCGGTCGCCTTCGCCAGGTCATCCGCCGCACCCGTGGATACGTCATCGCCCAGCAGCATTTCCGCCGCGCGACCGCCCAACAGCACGGTCATCTTGTCCTCCAGCTCCAATCGCCCCATCAGGAACCGGTCGTCGGTTGGCCGCTGCATGGTGTAGCCGAGCGCACCGATGCCGCGCGGAATGATCGAGACCTTCTGCACCGGGTCCGCACCGGGTAGCGCCAGCGCCACCAGGGCGTGGCCCATCTCGTGATAGGCGACGATCCGTCGCTCCTTCGGGAATCAGGATGCGCGACTTCTTCTCCAGTCCGGCGACGATCCGCTCGATCGCGCGCGTGAAGTCGTCCATCGCCGATGCGACTCGCCGCCGCGCCGCGTCGCCATCACCGCCGCTTCGTTCGCCAGGTTGGCCAGATCCGCGCCGGTGAAGCCCGGCGTCAGCGCGGCGATATCCTCGATCTTCACGTCCGGCGCCAGCGTCATCTTGCGCAGATGGATCTTCAGCACGTCCACCCGGCCCTTCTTGTCCGGCCGGTCCACCAGCACCTGGCGGTCGAACCGTCCGGCTCGCAGCAGCGCCGGATCCAGGATCTCCGGCCGGTTGGTCGCCGCCAGCACCACGATCGCTACCGATCGGTCGAACCCGTCCATCTCCGCCAGCAACTGGTTGAGCGTCTGCTCCTTCTCGTCCTGCCCGGTCATTGGGTTGGCGCCGCGGGCTCGCCCCAGCGCGTCCAGCTCATCGACGAAGATGATGCAGGGCGCCGATTCGCGCGCCTGCTCGAACAGGTCGCGCACCCGCGACGCGCCGACTCCCACGAACATTTCCACGAATTCCGCGCCGTTGGTGGAGAAGAACGGCACGCCCGCCTCTCCGGCCACGGCCCGCGCCAGCAGCGTCTTGCCGGTGCCGGGCGGCCCCACCAGCAGGATGCCGCGCGGGAATATGTGCGCCGAGCCGGCCGAACTCCTCCGGCCGCTTCAGGAAATCGACGATCTCGTGCAGTTCCGCCTTCGCCTCATCCACGCCGGCCACATCGTCGAACGTGGTGTTCACCTCGGTTTCCGGCGAGATCAGCTTTGCGCGGCTGCGACCGATCGAGAACAGCCCGCCGCCCAGCCCGCCGCGGCCGCCCATCATGGACCGCGAGGCCCACATCCAGATGCCGACGAACAACAGCGGCGGAATGATCCATGACAGCAGAGTCGCGAACGCGCTGTTGCCTGGCGTCCCGCTGTATTCGACGCCATGCTTTGCCAGTTGGCTCGCCAGGTTCGGCGGCACCTGCACAGTGCTGAACTCGGTCTTGCCGTCCGGTATCTTCTCGGTGAGCGTGCCGCGGATCACGTCGCCGGACACCGTCACCTTCTTCACCTTGCCGGCATCCAGGTACTGCTGGAACTGGCTGTACGGCAGCACCGCCACGCCGTTGCCGCTGTTGTCGGCCGAGAACAGTCCCCACACGCCGACCGCCAGCAGGCCAAAGAAGAGCATCCAGATCATCGAGGGCAGCTGCGGCTTCTGCACCGGCATTCCGGAACTCCTTATCTGGCGATGGCACGCATGATGTGCACAACCGCCTGAGGCAACAACTGCGACAGGGCCGGGTTCGTGCCGCCGCCCCGGCCGATTGCGCGTTGACTTGACGAACGGTGCTGCACAGGGTCGACAGAGAGGGGACAGAATGCGGTCGACCGGGCTGATCGATCTACAAGTGAATGGGTACGCCGGAGTCGATTTCAACGACGCCGGCCTGACCGCCGCTGCGCTGGATCATGCGCTGGAGGCGATGCTGCGCAGCGGTGTCACCACCTGCCTGCCCACCCTGATCACGGCATCCGAGGCCACGCTCGCGGCGCGGTTCGCCGCGCTCGATCGCGCTGTCGCGACCAGCCGGCTAGGCCCGCTGATGGTGCCCGGCTATCACCTGGAGGGGCCGTTCCTGAACCCCGGCCAGGGGTTTGCCGGCTGCCATCCACCGAACGCGATGATCCCGCCCGATCCTGGTCTGGTCGAGCGGGTCGCCGCTGGGCTGGCGCGTCCGATCCTGCTGCTCACGCTGGCACCGGAGCAGCCGGGGGCGGGGGCGCTGATCGCCTGGGCGCGACGTCGAGGCATGCTGGTGGCGATCGGCCATTCCGCCGCGAACGCCGCCGATCTGGCCCGCGCCGTGGAGCTCGGCGCCGTTCTCAGTACCCATCTGGGCAATGGCCTGCCCCAGTTGTTGCCGAAATTCCTCAATCCGCTGATGGCGCAGCTGGCGGAGGACGGGCTGACCGCGAGTTTCATCGCTGACGGTATCCACATTCCGCCAGCGATGCTGCGTGTCTTTCTGCGCGCTAAGGGCTGTGCCCGCGCGCTGCTGGTGACCGACGCCACCGCCGCCGCGGCCGCTCCGCCCGGCCTCTATCCGTTTGCCGGGATGACGATCGAGCGCACGGCGGACGGGTCGGTCCGTGTGCCGGGGGCTGCAGTGCTGGCGGGCTCCTCCCTGTGCCTCGACCAGGCGATGCGCAATCTGGTCGATTGGCGTCTCGGATCGGCGGAAGACGCGTTGCGCCTTGCCGCGGCAAACCCCGCTGCGTTGCTCGCTCCCGCGTTGGCGGCGCACGAGCGGCAGCCAGCGGACAGCGCGATCCTGTGGTCGCCGGGGCTGCAGCCGATCCAGGTGCGGGTGGGGGATTGCACCATCACGGCGGACCATCCACGCGAACGGTTTCTTTACCAATAGCCCTTAGTCAGGTCATGCGCGAAGACCGCGCAGATCACCGGGCGCATGGCCAGAATTAGCCGGATCCCTGGTTTCCCTGACCAGGGAGTGGTCCCGTGTCCGTCGTCGTTACCCTTGGCAACAGCGCCAATACCGCGACCTTCAGCACCGTCGACACACTCACATCAGGATCTGGCGCCGACACCATCGTCATGACCGATGCGCTGCCGAAGGCCAGCATCGACCTGGGTGCCGGGGCGGATACGCTGACCCTGGCCAATGCCAGCAACAGCGCAACCGTCAGCAATGTCGAGACCATCACCGGCGGCACCGGCAATGACAGCCTCACCCTGGGCTCGGTGCTCACCACCGCCAACGCGATCGACCTCGGCGCGGGGTCCGACGCGCTCACCCTGGCCAATGGCGGCAACACCGCCACGCTGAGCAATGTCGAGACCGTCACCGGTGGCACCGGCGCCGACCTGATCACCCTCGGCGCTGCCGTCACCAAGGCCAATATCGACCTCGGCACCGGCGCCGACACCCTCACCTTCGCCAACGGCACCAACGCCGCCACCGTCAGTCACGTCGAGACCGTCACCGGCGGCACCGGCGCCGACACCGTCACCCTCGGCGCCGCGGTCAGCAACGCCAGCATCGACCTCGGCGCCGGCAACGACGCCCTCACCCTCGCCACCGGCGGCAACACCGCCACGCTCGACAATGTCGAGACCGTCACCGGCGGCACCGGCGCCGACATCATCACCCTCGGCGGCACCCTCTCCGCCGCCATGCGCGTCGACCTCGGCGTCGGCTCCGACAAGATCACCCTCGCCAGCGGCGCCAACACCGGCTCGCTCAGCAATGTCGAGACCATCATCGGCGGCGCCGCCGCCGACACCATCACCCTCGCCACCGCCATCCTCAAAGGCAGCATCGACCTCGCCGCCGGCGCCGACACCCTTACCCTCGGCAACTTCGCCAACACCGCGACCGTCAGCAATGTCGAGACCATCACCGGCGGCACCGGCGCCGATACCATCACCCTCGGCTCCGTGCTCACCACCGCGACCGCGGTCGACCTCGGCGCCGGCGCCGACCGGCTCACCCTGGCCAATGGCGGCAACACCGCCACGCTCAGCAATGCCGAGACCCTGGTCGGCGGCACCGGCGCCGATGCCATCACCCTCGGCGGCGCGGTCACCAATGCCAGCTTAGACCTCGGCGCCGGCAGCGACACCCTGGTGCTCGCCAACGGCACCAACAGCGCAACCGTCGCCAACATCGAGACCCTGACCGGCGGCACCGGCAACGACACCGTCACCCTGGCCAGCGGCCTCACCACCGCCAGTGCCATCGACCTCGGCACCGGCAGCAACCGCCTCACCCTCGCCGCCACCGGCGGCACCGGTTCGGTCAGCAACGTCAACACCCTGGTCGGCGGCTCCGGCACCGACACCATCACCCTCACCGCCGCCCTCGTCAGCGGCAGCGTCGACCTCGGCGGCGGCTCCGACAAGCTCACCCTGGCTGCCGGCACCAACAGCCTCACCGTCGCCAACACCGAGACCGTGGTCGGCGGCACCGGCGCCGATACCGTCACCCTCTCCGGCGCCGCCAAGGCCAGCATCGACCTGGGTGCCGGGGCGGATACGCTGACCCTGGCCAATGCCAGCAACAGCGCGACCGTCAGCAATGTCGAGACCATCACCGGCGGCACCGGCGCCGACACCGTCACCCTGGGGGCGGCCGTCAGCAATGCCAGCATCGACCTCGGCGCCGGCAGCGACACGCTCACCTTCGCCGCAGGCGGCAATACCGCCACCCTTGCAAATGTGGAGACCATCACCGGCGGCACCGGTAACGACATGATCCAGCTCACCACCGCACTTACCAATGCGATGGCCATTGATCTGCGGACCGGGTCCGACAGTCTCACGCTGACAAACGGAAGCAACACCGGGACCGTCACCAATGTTGAGACGATCACCGGCGGAACCGGAGCAGACACGCTGACCCTGGGCGCCGCTTCCGTCAATGCCAGCATCGATCTCGGTAGCGGCAGCGACACCCTGACGTTCGGCGCCTTCACCAACTCGGCCACCGTCAGCAACGTCGAGACAATCACGGGGGGTAGCGGCAATGACACTCTGACACTCGGGACAAGCCTGGCAGGCAGCGCTCAGGTTGACCTCGGCTCAGGCTCCAACAAGCTGACCCTCGCGGCCGCCGGGAACACTGCTTCAATCAGCAACGTTTCGACATTGTTCGGTGGCGCCGGCGATGATGTCATTACCCTCAACAGCGTCCTTGCCACGGGTCAGTTCGACCTTGGCGGCGGGAACGATTCCCTGAAATTGGCCAACGGGGCCAACACGCTCACCGTCACGAACGCCGAAACCATCATGGGCGGCACCGGTGACGATACCATCGTCCTGAGTGGATCGGTGGCAGCCCTGGTTGGTGGCGGGGCCGGCATGAACTTCATCACCGGCACATCCGCCGGCGATGAGTTCGTGTTCGACCAGGCGACGGCAGGCAACGCCACAACTATTACTAACCAGTCGGCCAAATATGTATCACGGATGCGCTTACGCGGCATAGCGGACATCGGGTGCCTGGAAGAATGCGCGCACCTTATGTCGCCTGCCCTGTAGCCCGCGCATATGGGCTGTCAGCCCAGCCCTCATCGCGGCCTTGTTCATTGGCGTGCCACGCCGTGCCATGCCTTGTTTGACGTCGTTGTTGACGTATTCGTCTGGGTTCCGCTCCGGCGCGTACGGCGGCAGGTAGAAAAGTTTAATTCGATCCTTGTTCTCTTCGACCCACGCCGCCACGGTCCTGGCCCGATGCACACGTAGATTGTCGACGATCACGAACAGTTTCCGGTCCGTGTCTTTGATCAACCGGCGCAGGAATTTCAGAAAAATCGCTGCATTCAGTGCGCCATCATAGATCATGAAGCGCAACTTGCCCTGGTTGGTCACGCTGGAGATCATCGATTGGGTAAATCGCGTGGCCGGACGCGGTATCACCGGTGTCTTGCCCGCCGGCGCGAAGCTCCGGCCGTAATTGGCCTGGTTCGAGATGCCAGTTTCGTCCGACCAATGGATCTCAGCTTTTTCCTTTCGGGCTCGTCTCGCGATCGCCGGGTATTCGCGTTTCATCCATGTCTGGATCGCCGCCTCGCTCCTTTCCATCGCCCGCCGGATCGGCCTTTGTGGGGTCAGATTCCAGGCCGAAAGATAGGTACCGATGGCCGTCGGGGACAGGCGGATACCGGCTTTACGCTCGATCAGCTGGCCAACCGCTTCGCGGGTCCATAGTGCGAAGGGGAGTTTCAATTGATCGGGGCATCGCCCGACGATCAGCCGACGGATCGTCGCTTCCTGGCGCCGGTTGAGGGCTTTTTGCTCACCTGGCCGTCGGCCGCGCCGCCCACCGGCCAACGCCGCTTCTCCCGTGGCCTCAAAGGCACGAACCCATTCCCCAACGAAGCGTCGATTGACCCCGATCGCCCTGGCCACATCGATCCGGTTTGTCCCGGAGAGCACCATGTTTACCGCGACACGTCGCAGTTCGGCCTGGGTTGAGGACGGGAGTTTGCGGAAATCATGGTCCGACGGCATGACGACAGCATAACCGATTCCCATACGGGAGGATACCTATTTGTGCGTCTGGTTAGTAAGAACTTCTCCTCGGGTCAGGGCGACATGATTGCGCTGGATACGACAGACAGTGCGGTCCTCGGGGTTAATGCCTTCGACATCGGGACGGGCGGGATCGTAGATGGCGTGGATCTTACGAACGTCGCGGATGCCACGGCCCGGCTCGCCGCTTCGCTGTCCAACGGTGGAAAAGGCGGCTTCGTTTACCAAGAGGATACCGGAGGTCTGTATTACAGCGCCGACGGATCGTTCTCAGGCGGCGGCGTACTGATCGGCACGATCACGACGAATGGCACGGCTGCCTGGGCGTACGACGCGAACAGCTTCATGCAGGTCTGACCTGCTATTGGAGAGCCATGCCAACCCGAGCCTCGAAAGATGCCGCATCGCTGCAGGCTCGGGTCGATGCCACGGCAGCACTCGCTGCCTGGCAAGGCGGAAAACTGGACGCGGCCAGCGCGCTGAAGCGGCTCTGGCCGGTGCTGAAGGACGCGACGGACCACTCGAATCTCAGGGCTCTGTTGCGCACGATGGGACGCGACGCAGAAGCTGAAGCCGCGTACCGTCGCGCCATTACGCTCGATCCTCGGCTACCTGCGGCGCATTACAATCTGGGGAATCTGCTGGCGGCCTCGGATCGCCTGGAGGCCGCGGAATCCACCTATCGTGCGGCGCTATCGCTTCGGCCGGATTATGCAGATGCGTGGAATGCGCTCGGTACGCTGGTGCAGCGGCGCGGTCATCTTGCCGATGCCGCGACCTGCTTCGCACACGCGGCCCATCTCGCGGTCCACTGCGCCGAGGCACACACAAATCTGGGAGTTGCGCGGCTTGGGCTCGAGCAGTTTCAGCCCGCCGCCGAAGCATTTCGATCCGCGTTGTCTGTTGCCCCGCGTCATGCGCCCGCGCATGGCAATCTCGCTGCATTGTGCCTTCGCGCGGGGTGCCCGATCGCGGCCGAGGCGGCGGCACGGGATGCACACACCATCGCTCCGGATGAGCATCGCTGGATCGGCAACCTAGCGGTTGCGCTGCAAATGCAGGGGCGGCACGCGGAAACGGAGGCGTGCTATCGTCAGGCACTGACGCTGCGGCCGGACTACGCGACAGGTCACGGCAACCTGCTGTTCGCGATGAACTACCGCGACGACCTGCCGGCCGGGGCGATCTTTGCCGAATACCAGGCCTGGGACGCGCAGCACGCACGCAAACTGGCCCCGCCAGCCGCGCACTTCGCGTTGGACCATACGCCAGGGCGCCGGCTCCGCGTGGGTTACGTCTCCCCCGACTTCCGCCAGCACGCCGTGGCGCTGTTCGCCGAACCGCTGCTCGCCGCGCATGACCACAGCCAGATCGAACTGTTCTGCTACGCCGAACTGGCCGTGGAGGACGCCACCACCGGTCGCTTCCGCGCCCTCGCCGATCACTGGCGCCCGACGCTCGGCCTGACCGACGAAGCGATGGCCGAACAGATCCGCCAGGACAAGATCGACGTGCTGGTGGACCTCGCCGGGCACACCGCCGGCAATCGGCTGCTGGTGTTCGCGCGCAAGCCGGCGCCGGTGCAGATCGAATACATGCTGGGGCATGGCTACACCTCCGGCCTGTCGGCGATGGACGCGTTCCTGGCCGACGACGCGCTCGCCCCGCCCGAGGCGGACACGCTGTTCAGCGAGCGGCTGATCCGGCTGCCGCGCATTCCGCTGACCTACCGTCCACCCGAGGAGATGCCCGCGGTAGCACCGCTGCCCGCGGCGACGGGCGGCCGCGTCACCTTCGGCTATTTCGGCCGCACGGTGCGCCTGAATGATGGGGTCATCGCGGCATGGGCCCGCATCCTGCTCGCCGTGCCGGATGCGTGCCTCGTCCTCAACAGCGCACCCTTTGCCGAAGCTGCGGCACACGCGGATTTTTCGGCGCGTTTCGCCGCCCACGGCGTGCCGGCGGAGCAGTTGGAGTTGATCTACACAACGCCGCAGCCGCGCACCTGGGAGGCGTACGGCACGATCGACATTGCGCTCGACCCGTTCCCGCACAACGCCGGCACCACCACGATCGAGGCGCTCTACCAGGGCGTGCCCGTGGTCACGCTGGCGGGACGGCCGAGCGTCGGCCGGTTCGGTGCCGCGATCCTGCACGCGGTGGAGCTGGATGATTGGGTGACGCAGGATGTCGATGCCTATGTGGCGCGTGCCGTCGCCGCGGCGTCCGATCTCGATGCTCTCGCCGCTCTGCGTGCGGGTCTCCGCCCACGCTTCCTCGCATCGCCGCTGCACGATCCCGCCGGCCTCGCCCGCGCCGTCGAGACCGCGTTTCGCGAATTGTGGGACGCCTGGCGGGCGGACGATCCGGCGCTGCGGCTCGCCGCCGAATAGCGATGTTGTACATCGCACCGTCCGCCCGCATCTCTCACCTCGCCGATATCGAGGATTCGGTGCGCGGCAGCCGCATCATCATCGAGGATGACGTGATCATCGACTCCTTCGTCAAGATAAAGCCGGCGGGCGGCAGCGGCGATGTGGTAGTTGGCCGTGGCAGCGTCATCAATGCCGGCTGCGTGCTGTATACCGGAAATGGCGTCCGCATCGGTCGCAACGTCCTGATCGCCGCCAATTGCACGCTTGCTCCGACCAATCACGCGTTCGATGACCCTGACCGGCCGATCCGGGATCAAGGTTTTCAGACCAGCCGCGGCGGCATCGCCATCGGCGACGACGTCTGGATCGGTGCCAACACCGTCCTGGTGGACGGCGCTATCGTGGAGGACGGCGTTGTCATCGGTGCTGCCTCGCTGGTGCGCGGATTGCTTCCCGCTTATTGCATCGCCCTGGGTACACCCGCCACGATCCGTGGCTGGCGACGGCGCCCCGCCCCATGATGCACTTCACCGTCCTTGGCGCCGGCGGCTATGTTGGCCACGCGTTGGTCACACATCTCGAACGCTGCGGGCATATTGTGCATGGCGTTACCCGAGCGTCTTTGCCGGCCCTGCTGGCGACCCACCGCTCCGCCGGGCATGTCATCGATTGCATTGGCCTGACAGGGGACTTCCGGGTGCGCCGGCAGGACACCGCCGAGGCTCATGTCGGCATTACGGCGCACTGCCTGAGCACGTTGCAATGCGAGTCCTTCCTGTTCCTGTCGTCCACCCGGGTGTACGCGCGTGCCACGGTGACCACCGAGGGTGCGCCGTTGCTCTGCATGCCGACCGAACCATCGGACCTCTACAACATCACCAAGCTTGCCGGCGAGTCGCTGTGCCTGAGTGACCCGAGGCCAACGGTGCGCGTCGTGCGGCTGTCGAATGTGTACGGGCCGAACATGGGCACCGATACATTTCTGGGGCAGGTGTTGCAGGAAGGGCTCGCAACTGGCGGCGTGCAGTTTCGCCAGGCTGCCGCCTCCGCCAAGGATTATGTGGCGCTCGACGAGGTGCTGCGCATGCTGCCGCGGCTCGCAACCCGAGGCGAGCAACGGCTGTATAATCTGGCCGCCGGTCATAACACGGCGCATGGCGAACTGGCCGCCGTTCTGCAGGATGCGTTCGGCTGGCAGACCGGGTTTCAGACCGAGGCGCCCCGTATCGCCTTCCCAGTGATCGACATCACGCGAATCACCGCCGAATTCGGTGCTGCGTTAAGTGATCTTTCAGCAGACATACGCATACTCCTTCCGTTCGCGGAGAGGGGCCAGTGCTCACGATCGATGAGGTCGGCAATCGGGTGATTGTCCAACGGCCGGATGGGTCGCGGGACGAACTCGCACTCGATACCGCAGAGGCTTTCGAGGCGGTTTCCGCCGCGTGGCTGCGTTGCGGCTGGGACGTGAAATATGTCTACGGCTTCACCTGGATGGGACGACCGATCATCCAGTTGCCGGAAGACATGGTGCGCATCCAGGAGATGATCTGGCGCCTGCGCCCGGATGTGGTTGTCGAAACCGGCGTCGCGCATGGCGGATCGCTGGTATTCTACGCCAGCCTGTTCGCGGCCATGGGCCGGGTCGCGCGATCGGCATCGATATCGACATTCGCGTGTATAACCGCGTCGCAATCGAAGCGCATCCGATGGCCTCACGCATCGGGTTGATCGAGGGCAGCTCGACCGATCCCGCCACCGCCGCGGCGGTGCAATCGCGGATCTGGGACGATGAATTTGTGCTGTGGACGCAGTCTGGAGCGAAACGGTCTCTCATTCCCTGTTTTCTGGGAAAGAACAAGGAATTTCGGCCATTACGTCAGGTCTGGCGGACTGGGACCCCCGAAAAAGACACGTTTGATCAATAGGTTGTCCCGAAAATTCGTAACCGGGGCAAAATCCCGGGCGAGTGGTGTTTTCAGGCGGGTTGGCCACGGCGGCGGATGAGGCTGGGAAGGTGCGGGACGGCGGGAGCACCTGAGATGCTGAGCCTGGCACCGAGATAGTCCCACAATGCGATGCCGAGCTTGGTGCAGGTCTTGGCGAGCCCGAGGAAAGCGTCGCGGCAGTCTCGGCCGATATCGCTGTGGGTTCCGCCGCTGACTTTGCGCTTTGTCACCTGACAGCGGATGTCGTTTTCCGAACCGTTGGTGTGCAGCGGGATCTCGGGATGGTCGAGCACCATCAGTAACTCGGCCTTGTTGGCGTGCAGCCGCTGGAGCAGGCGGTCCAGAGTGGCGAAGCCGGTACGTCGGTGAAAGATGCGGTCGAACCGCCCCCGCATTTCACGGCGTCGGCGTGGCGTCGGTTCACGCCGGTAGAGCTTCAGGTCGGCATAATACCACCAGATCAGCCCGCGGATATGCTGCTGGGCGGCACGCTGCTGGTCGGTAAAGGTCTCCAGCTTGTGCACCAGGCGTTCGGCGTGGATCCAGCACAGCGCATGCTGGCCGATGTTGAACTGCCCGGCATCGTCGCTGACTATGACCGCCTCGCAGAGAAACCCGTGTGCGCTCACCGCGCCCCACAGCGCAGCTTCTGTGGCGACGCGCACCGGATCGGGCGTCACCGGCAGACCGGTCATGCCGAGCTGCTCAAGATGGCGCATCCAGGCGGTCTGATCGGCGAACTGCCGCTGCCCATGTGTTGCCAGTCGCTGGATGAGCGGTCCGGCCAGGGCATGCTCATGCATATAGTCCAGCGCCGCATCGTTGATCACGTAATCGGTGTGACCGGCACGCAGCAGGTCAAGAAAGTTCCGGCGACTCTTGCTGCCCGTTGTGCCGAACCAGGCGAACGTGTCGTTGCCGATTTGCGTGCAGACGGCATTGGCGCCGCGATGGCGCGCGCCGGTGTCATCGACGGTGACCCAGTCCGCTGTCGCCAGTCCGGCACGTAGCACCTCGCAGCTCTCCACCAGGAAGTCATCTTGTCCATCGATCAGCAGGCGCATGACCTGCCGCTTCGAGATACTGACGCCGATCGCCTGAAGCTGTGTGACCAAACGCTCGACGGTCACCTGGCCCTGGTGGTACTGCATCAGCACGAAGCGCCGCAGCTCCGGCCCGAAATGGCCGCGGATGCCACTGGGCAGCGGCGCCACGATGGTCTCGCCTTGCGGCGTCAGCCAGCGCTCGCGGCGGTAGCGCACCGCCCGTGCCGTGAGCACCAGCTCCTGCACTCGATACGGCTCGTAGCCCTTGAACTGCGAACCCGGCGGATGCGCCACCCGCAGCACCTCGGTCTGCGGTGTGACCCGCGGTGTCACCTTGCCGCGGCCGCGGCGTTTGCCCCGCTTGCCGCCGCGCTTCGGCTCGGTGCCCTTCTCCATGCCGCTCGGCTTGATCGATGGGCGACCCTTGAGGCCCTTCAGCCAGGCGATCTCATCGCGCTGTGCCGCCACCAGTTGCTTCAGCTCCGACACCTCGCCCAGCAGCTCAACCACCAGAGCTTCCAGCTCGGCGTGCGGCAGACCCGACGGATCAGTGGGCGGTGACATGCGGCGAGCGAATCGTACTCGTCCGCGTCGGGGAAGCCCTAAAATGCAATCCGCCCGGGGTTTTGCCCCGGTTACGAAAATTCCCTAAGCGCCGGAGCAGGGAATTTCGGCGCACGGAACAGGGAACACGCCGGGCCGCTCGCGGATCGGCTGCCTTCTGGTCGCGCCGCCGATAGGCGGCCCATCCGCCCGGCTTGGGCGCGTGGGGAGGGGCTGGTTTCCGAGCCCCGGGCTGAGGAGCCAGGGTTGTGAGCCTGCCCGATGCGGTGAGGTCAGCCCCGGGTTCCATGCAGGGACAGTCGCACCACTTAGTAGGTCGGCCCAACGATTCGATCGCCCGGGAGCGCCGAATATGCCCATTACGCCGCCCACCGCAGCCGACTTGAACCGTCGAAACGCTGAGTTTTGGCGACGCGAATCGGCGGAAGCCGAGCGTCGGCTACAGGACCCCGACGTGCTGCACCTTGCTATGGCCGGTCTGTAACGCGAAGCCAACCGGCTCATTCCGGTCAGGCTTCAGAGATCATTCGAGGCGGCGCTTCAGGACGCGGAGGCGCTCTTGGGCATCCGATATTGCTGCGGCGCAGCCAACAGAACCTCTCGAGCCTTGGCGGCAAGGCAGCGAAGCCGGACGCCCTGCAACGCCTCATCATCGATCTGGTCCGTGCGCGGCCCAAGATCACGGAACGGGAGCTTCAGCGGGAGCTGGAGGCGGCCCACGACCGGCGCCAAGTGGTCGACGATATTGCCGACGGCAAGATATTCTTCCCCAAGACCGGCGCCCTCAAAGAGGCGCCCATTTCCGGGCTGAAGGACCGCTTGTCGCGCGCGAAGCGGAAGCTGAATTCGCGCTAGTGTCCTGAACCATAAGACCACCGCATCATGTCGTTGAAGTGTTGTAGGTGCAAAATCGTTCTATGGCGTCGAGGATGTCGTCGGCGGATTTGACCCACCGGAATGGCTTTGGGTTGGCATTGTGGTGATCGAGAAAGGCGTTGATCGCAGCTTCCAGCTCATCGACGCTGCGATGCACGCCGCGCCTGATCTTCCGGTCGGTCAGCAGTGCGAAAAAGCGCTCGACCTGGTTCAGCCAGGAGCTGCTTGTCGGGGTCAGGTGGACATGCCAGCGCGGGCGCTTTGCCAGCCAGTCGCGGATCAGCGCGGTCTTGTGCGTCGCGTAGTTGTCCCAGACCAGATGCACATCCAGCCCGGTCGGTACCGCAGCCTCGATCTCGTCCAGGAATTGACGGAACTCGGTCGCGCGGTGGCGCGGATAGCATTTGCCGATGATTGCTCCGGTAGCGACGTCAAGTGCCGCGAACAGCGAGGTCGTACCGTGCCGGACGTAATCGTGACTGCGCCGCTCAGGCTGACCAGGTCGCATCGGAAACACGGTCTGGCTGCGGTCCAGCGCCTGGATCTGCGACTTTTCGTCAACGCAGAGCACCACGGCATGCTCGGGAGGGGAAACATACAACCCCACCACATCGCGCACCTTGGCCACGAAGTCGGGATCAGTGGAGAGCTTGAATGTCTCCTGCCGATGCGGCTTCAGCCCGAAGGCGCGCCAAATCCGCTGCACCGTGCTGACCGACAAGCCGGTGTCTCGCGCCATGCCACGCGAACTCCAGTGGGTCGCCGCCTCGGGCTTACTCTCCAGCGTGCGGGTGATCACCGCTTCGATCCGTTTATCCTCGATCGTGCGCGGCGCTCCGGGCCGCGGCTCGTCGCGCAAACCCTCGACCCGCTGCGCCAGAAACCGGCGGCGCCATTTGCCGACGGTTTGTGGATGCGCCCCAAGCTGCTGACCAACCGCCTGGTTTTCCAGACCCTCGGCGCAGGCCAGAACGATGCGGGCACGAGCCGCAAGAGCCTGCGAGGTCTTGGGCCGGGCGGCCAGCGCCATCAGCTCAGATCTCTCCGCATCCGTTACATTCAGCGCTTCCAGCCTGCGTCCCGCCATGCCTGCTCTCCGTCTCCAAGACGACAGAGCCTCGCAAGTCACGCCGAATCGACCGCAGTGCAGTTTTCGAATCGCTGATGCGACGGATTTAGGAACTCAGGACACTAGCCGACGAGCGCGAGCACCCCCTGATAGAGCGACCGCGGACAACCTGATGAGGTCCGCGTGGCACAAAATATTGCGTCGGCCGAACTCGCTATCCACTACTCGTCGGTCACCGGCCTGCGGGAGAACCCTCGTAACGCCCGCACGCACAGCAAGCGCCAGATCCGGCAGATCGCCGATAGCATCCGGGCGTTCGGCTTCCTAAACCCTGTCCTGGTGGATGACACCGGCATGGTCCTCGCCGGCCATGGCCGGCTGAAGGCGGCACACCTGCTCGGCATCCCCACCGTCCCAACCATCCGGGCTGCCGGGCTGACCGAGGCGCAGAAGCGTGCGTACGTCTTGGCGGACAACAAGCTGGCGGAGAACGCCGGTTGGGATCGGGAGTTGCTGGTCGCTGAACTGGGAGACCTTGCAGTTTTGCTCCCTTCGATCGAACTGGACTTGACGGTGACGGGATTCGATCCACCGGAGATCGACGGTCTCTTTGCCGACCGTGGTCTCACCAAAGCGGACCCCGCCGACCATGTGGAGTCGACCCGCGACCCGGTGTGCATCCGTGCCCGTGACCTGTGGTGCCTGGGGCCTCACCGGCTGCTGTGTGGGGATGCACGCTCCACCGCCGACATCGATCATCTGATGGCCGGCGAGCGTGTCCACGTTACCTTCACTGACCCCCCTTACAACGTCGCCATTACCGGCCATGTGCGGGGCCGGGGCCGAGTGAAGCACCGCGAGTTCGCCTTCGCCAGTGGCGAGATGACCGAGGCCGAGTTCGAGATGTTCCTGCGGCAATGCCTGGGGAACGTGGCCCGCGTCTCGCGCGATGGCGCCATCGCGTTCGTCTGCATGGACTGGCGCCATATGCTCGAGCTGCAGCGTGCTGGTGCGGCGGTCTTCTCCGAGCTCAAAAATCTGGTCGTCTGGAACAAAACCTCGCCTGGCCAGGGCTCGTTCTACCGAAGTCAGCACGAGCTGATCTTCGTGTTTAAGGTAGGTGAGGCCGATCACCGCAATACGTTCGGCCTTGGCGCACACGGCCGTACACGCTCAAACGTCTGGACCTACCCCGGCCTGAATAGCTTCCGGGCCGGCCGCAGCGACGAACTGTCCATGCATCCGACGGTGAAACCGGTCGCACTGGTGGCGGACGCGCTGCGCGACTGTTCGATCAAGGGGGACCTGGTCCTCGATGTCTTTCTGGGATCGGGTACGACCTTGCTTGCGGCGGAGAAAATCGGACGTATCTGCTACGGGCTCGAGTACCGACCCAGGCTACGTCGAGGTTTGCCTGCGGCGGTGGGAGAAGTACACCAGGCTAGAGGCGATACTGGAAGGCGACGGTGCCACCTTCGCCGAAGTCCGCGCGAAGCGACTGCAATCAGAAGTCCCGGGCCGGTCGAGCCAAGCATCCGAGCCGGGTGGGGCCGCCCCACCCGGCTCCACGTCGGCCGGCGAGGCCGGGCCGCCCATATATCCTCACGGCGCCGCCGCCCCACCCATTCGGAAACGGCGGGGATGACCGCGGAGATGCCGCGCCGGAAGCCGCACTCTTCGGACGAGTATTCGGTCGGCTATCGCCGCCCGCCAACTGAAACCCGCTTCAAGCCAGGGCAAAGCGGCAATCCGAAGGGCCGACCCAAGCAACCGCGGGACGCGGCCTCCATCATGGAAGACGCACTCAATGTGCGTGTCGCTATCACCGAAAACGGGCGACGTCGGTATGTCAGCATGTGGGAGGTCATTGCCCGGCGTCTCGTCAATAGCGCCGCCCAAGGTGACCCGAGAGCCACCCGACTGCTGCTCGACTTCATGCGCCGGCACGGCGCGAACGGATCGGAACCCAGGCCGGAGCCAACGGTCATGGCAGAGGAAGACGATCTAATCATCGCGGATTTCCTGGCGCGACATGGTACGGCGCCATCCTCCGCTGCGGAGCCTCGGGCCGACGCCATTGCGGATGAGGGGGCTGCACGGAGCGAAGATGGCAAAGCAAGGAAGACCTGACGTGGAGCACGGGGTAAACAGTGCTGTACCTGAGCGCAATTCTCCGCTCGGACTTTACGAGCTTCCTGCGCAAGACCTTCCACACACTGTCGCCCGGCCAGAAATTTGTCGCCGGCTGGCCCATCGAGGCCATTTCCCATCGGCTTGAGCAGGTGCAAACCGGCGAGGTCAGGCGGCTGGTGGTCAATATGCCGCCGCGCTCGCTGAAGTCGATCGCCGCCTCGGTCGCCCTACCGGCATTCCTGCTCGGACATGATCCAAGGCGGCGAATCATCTGCGTCAGCTACTCGAGCGAGCTCGCGCGCAAACATTCGAACGATTTCCGCGCCGGTACTGGCCTCCGACTGGTATCGCGACCTGTTTCTGGCAACGCGCATAAGTTCACATAAGGACACAGAGAGCGAAATCGAGCTGACGCTCCGGGGCTACCGCCTTGCCACCTCCATCGGCGGCACACTCACGGGTCGAGGCGGCGATCTGATCGTTATCGATGATCCATTGAAGCCGATCGATGCTCTTTCCGACCTGCGCCGAGGCACCGTCAACCAGTGGTACGCCAACACATTGCTTTCGAGGTTAGACAACAAGCGACTCGGCGCGATCATCATCGTGATGCAGCGAGTACACATGGAAGATCTGACCGGGTTCGTTCTCGCCCAGGGCGAAGCCTGGACCCACTTGAACTTACCGGCCATCGCCGAGATCGATGAAACAGTTCCTCTCGGGAGTGGCCGAGAGTACCACCGCCGTTCCGGAGAGGTCCTGGCACCCGAACGCGAGCCGCTCATGGTCCTTGAGGGCTTACGCGTGCAACTTGGTTCGGACGCGTTCTCGGCACAGTCCCAGCAGGCTCCGGTGCCGCCTGGCGGTGTGAACCGCCCCGGGTTTGCCGGAGGCTGTTTGGTTTGAGTCATGCCGCCATGGCGTGCTCGTTGGCTTGGGCATAGTAGCGCGCTTCGGCCTCGGCGGGCGGGATATTTCCGATCGGTTCGAGCAAGCGACGATTGTTGAACCAGTCGACCCATTCGAGGGTGGCGAATTCCACGGCTTCCGCGCCGCGCCACGGGCCGCGCCGATGGATCACCTCGGCCTTGAATAGGCCGTTGATGGTTTCGGCGAGCGCGTTGTCGTAGCTGTCGCCGACGCTGCCGACGGAAGGTTCGATCCCAGCTTCAAGCAAGCGCTCGCTGTAGCGGATCGAGAGGTACTGGGCGCCACGGTCGCTGTGGTGCACAAGGCCGCCCTTGCGGACCGGGCGACGATCGCACAATGCCTGCTCGAGCGCATCGAGCACGAAGTCCGCTCGTGCTGAGCGCGATACGCGCCAGCCGACGATGCGCCGGGCAAAGACGTCGATGACGAAAGCGACATAGACGAAGCCCTGCCAGGTGGCGACGTAGGTAAAGTCGGAAACCCACAAAACATTGGGCGCTGACGCCCGGAATTGCCGCTTCACACGGTCAAGCGGGCTCGGCGCCGATTTGTCGCTGTGCGTGGTCTTCACTGTTTTGCCGCGCACCGCGCCAGCCAGGCGCATCTGCTTCATCAGGCGCGCCACCTGACAGCAGGGCGCTGGGATGGCCTCGCGCCGGAGCTGCCGCCAGACCTTGCGCACGCCATAGACCCGGAAGTTCGCTTCCCAGACCCGCCTGATGTCGGCCTGTAAGGCCCTATCGCGCCGCGCCCGCGCGGATAGCTTGCCTGGATCGGCGCGCTTTGCCGCGTGCGCATGGTAGGTGCTCGGGGCGATCGGCAGAACCCGGCAGATCGGCTCGACCCCGTAGGCAGTGCGATGATCGTCGACGAACGCGATCATGGCTTGGACCGGCGGTCGAGCTCCGCCATCGCAAAATACGCCGACGCCTTGCGCAGAATCTCGTTGGCCTGGCGCAGTTCGCGCACGTCGCGTTCCAGGGCCTTGATGCGCTCACGGTCATCGCTGGTTGGACCAGCCCGCAGCCCCTGGTCGCGCTCCGCCTGGCGCACCCAGCCGCGCAACGTCTCCCCTGTGCAACCGATCTTGGCTGCAATCGAGCCGATCGCCGCCCACTGCGAGGCGTGATCCGCCCCGTGCTCCAACACCATCCGGACCGCACGCGATCGCACCTCGGCCGAGTAGCGGTTCGCCGTCTTTGCCTTCTCCATCGCTCCAACCTCTCAAGGTTCAGAGCCTCCGGCAAACCCGGCGCGGTTCACCGCGATGATCAAGCGGCACTGGGTCCAGCGCTACTCGGAGCTTCCTGCTGAGGATCGGCTGCTGAGCGTGCTGCAAAGCTGGGACACCGCGGCAAAGGGAGGGCCGGACAACGACTGGTCGGTCTGCACGACGTGGCAGCAAACTCGCGATCGCCAATGGTATTTGGTACACACATGGCGCGGCCGGTTGAATTATCCGGATTTGAAACTGAAGGTCATACAGCTGGCGCGAGAATGGAATGCCCGCCAGGTGCTGATCGAGGAAGCCGGCACTGCGATCGGTCTAGTTCAGGAATTGCGCTACGAGATCGCCGGGCTAACCGGCGTCAAGCCGGAACGTGACAAGATAGCTCGCATGTCGATGGCGTCTGCAATCTTCGAGGCGGGCCAAGTCCACTTTCCGGTTCGAGCAAGCTGGCTGCCGGAGTTGGAGGCGGAGCTTTTTGCCTTTCCTGGTAGCCCACACGATGATCAGGTGGACTCGATCAGTCAGGCACTTCTTCATGGAGCCAAGTCGGGGATATGGATTTGGGAGATGCTGAGTTGACCCGCGTTGGTGCGCGAATAGACCGCAGGTTGTGCTATTGCTGCTGAGAGTTGCAACCGGAGAGAGTGGCAAGGTTGACGCTGTTGCGGTACGGTCGGTGGCCGCGAGGCTGGTGAGATCCATGCCGTATAAGTTCAACGAGAGCCGCCGCCACAAGATCCCCAAGGCCAAATACCGGGTCACGAACTGGCCGGAATACGATGCCGCACCGATTAGGCGCGGAAGCCTGACGGTGTGGCTGACCGAGGAGGCCGTCGCGGCATGGCAGGCACCGGCCACCAGAAAGCGGGGCGGTCAACCGATCTATTCGGCGATCGCCATCGAGACGAGCCTCGCGCTCCGCCTGGTCTTCCACCAGCCACTGCGACAAACGGAGGGTTTGCTGCGATCGATTGCCGATTTGCTCAAGATCGACATCGCCATTCCCGATCATACGACACTCAGCCGCCGCGGGGGCAGTCTGACAATTTTGCCGCAGCGAGTTCGACCGCATAGAGCCACTGCATCTGCTAGTGGACAGCACTGGGCTGAAGATTTACGGCGAGGGCGAGTGGCTCGGTCGAAAACACGGCATCCGCTCGCGCCGAGCGCTGGCGCAAGCTGCATCTCGGTGTCGATGCGGATACGCATGAAATCGTCGCGGTGGAATTGACGCCGGACGATGCCGGTGACATCGCCGAATTGCCAGACGTCCTCGATCAGATCGATGCTGACGTTGCGTCGCTGACGGCAGAGGGAGCGTACGATGGCCAGGTCGTCTATGACGCAGTTGCCGAGCGTTACCCGAAAGCGTCGGTCGTTGTACCACCGCGGGTAACGTCCGTTGCGGGTGAAACGACAGCCACGCAACGCGACATACATCTCACGACCATTGCGGAGCATGGACGCATGAGCTGGCAGCGAAGCTCCAGCTATAATCGCCGGAGTTTGGTGGAAACCGCGATGTTTCGCTACAAGACGATCATCAGCCGACGACTTCACGCCCGGATTCTACCATCAACGATCGAGGCGAAAGTCGGGTGCAATGTGCTCAACCGGATGACAGGTCTCGGCATGCCGGTCTCCGCCCGGACCCGCTGACAGGAAGGCTCAGAGCGGAAACATAACCGCCAGTCTATTCGCGCACCAACGCCCCGCGGAGGCCGAGCTTGACAGGTCACGGGACGATTCGGCTTTCCGACAACGCCGGTCGGTGGACGAATTGCCTGCGCGACGCGGTTGCACCTGGTCGGGGCTGCCTTGACGGCTGTCGCTAGCGCGTCAACCTGTCCGGTTTTGGTAGCGCGTGATCTGTCCGCTTCGTTCCTGCTCTGTGCCGGGGCATGCCCCGGCACAGAGCAGCCGCACTGGAAGCGTGTCATGCGGCCATATGCTCCTGTTGGAAAAGGCGCCCCTCGGCGTCGTAATCCGCCAGCCGGTGCGGCCCCCACAACACCGCCAGCCGCCCATCCGGATATTCGTGCACGCGCACGGTGGCTCTGACGAAGTGCGGCCGCAGCCGCGACGGCGGCAGTTGCAGGGTGAGGCGGCGCCACTTCACCGTGTTGTCATGACCCACTCGGCGGTCCTCCTGGATGCACAGAATCTCCCGCCAGGCACCGTTCGGATCCACCACGAAGGCCGATCCCGCCTGCTCGGCCGGCACCGCAAAGCGCGCGTTGTGCTCGGCGACGTAGACCTCCCGCAGCCATCGGTTCGCCGCCTCCGGTGTGCTGATCCCGGCCAGCGCCAGCTCCTTCGGCAGCCGGTCCTGCAACGTGCCGAACAGGCGCTCCGACCGCCCGCGGGCCTGCGGCGAGTAGGCCGCAATGTGCTCGATGCCGAGCTGCTTCAGCGCCCGGCCGAACTGTGTCAGCACTGTCTTCGAGACACGACCGCCGGCCTCGGGCGTCTCGAAGTAGTGGCTGCCACGGTCGGTGTAGAGCGAGCAGAACAGGCCGTGCCGTTCAATCACCTCCCGTACGCCACGCAGGCTTGAGGCGGTGCCCTCCTGCTCCACCAGGAACAGCGAGTAGACCGCACTCGTCGCGTCATCCATCGTCGCCACCAGGTCGTATTTGCGTTCGTCGCCAGGCAGCCAGGCATGGGTCGACGCATCCTGATGCAGCATCATGCCCACCAACGGCCGGCGCGGCCGCTTCTTGCGATGCGCCGAGCGCGACCGCGCCGGGGTCACCAGCCCGGCCCGTTGCAGGTGCAGCTTGGTCACCGTGTAGCCCAGCGTGTAGTTGTGCCGCTTGCCCAACTGCTCATGGAAATGCTTCACCGTGAAGCCGCGGTAGAGATCGCGATACAGGCCCAGCATCCGCTCGATCTCCGCCTTCGGCGCCTGCCGCAGCGAGGGGCGGAGGCGACGGTCGCTCAATCCCGCAACTCCTTCTTCCCGGTAGCGGTCGCGCCAGCGGCGGAACGTCCGCTCGCTGACCCCGAGCAACTCCGCCGCCTCCAGCTGGCTCAGCTCAGACCGTTCGGTCCGACCCAGCACGTCCTGAAAACGCATCCGACGAACCCCCTCGTGAATGCGTGCCCGATCCATCGCCGCCCCCCGTTCCAGCGAGCCAGTGGACCGGACACTTCACGAGCTACAAACACCGGACAGATCGCCAGCTAGCCACAGGGCTGCCTTGACGGCTTGTCCGCTCTGCCGTTGGTCACCAGACTGGCCACTTCGAAGGCTGGGAGCGACGATGTCGATATCGCCACCACCGTCCATGTTCCATAATGTGCGGTGCAGCAACCCGTGGGGGAGCATTGATGATGGGCAGGCGAACGCCCGGGGGCGCTGGCCGCGATAGGGTCTCACGTGAGCAATTCTACAGTCCGCAAAATTATCCATGTCGACATGGATGCGTTCTACGCGTCGGTCGAACAGCGGGACGATCCTTCGCTTCGCGGCCGACCTGTGGCAGTCGGCCATGGCGCAACGCGGGGTGTTGTCGCGGCCGCGAGCTACGAGGCGCGCGCTTTCGGCGTGCATTCCGCGATGCCCTCGACCATCGCGGCTCGGAAATGTCCCGAGTTGGTGTTCGTGCCACCACGCTTCGACGTCTATCGCGCCGTCTCGCGGCAGATCCATACGATCTTCGCCGAGTACACGGATCTGATCGAGCCACTGTCCTTGGATGAGGCCTATCTGGACGTGACGGCGAACTGGCACGGCCTCCCTACCGCAGCCGCAACGGCGGCCGAGATCCGGGCGCGCATTAAGGGGGAGACCGGGCTCAGTGCCTCCGCTGGCATCTCCTATTGCAAGTTTTTGGCGAAGCTGGCCTCCGACCAACGCAAGCCGAATGGGCAGTTCGTCATCCCGCCCGCCCATGGGCCTGGCTTCATCGAGGAATTGCCGATTAAGAAGTTTCATGGCGTCGGGCCGAGAATGGCGGAGAAGATGAATACGCTCGGCATTTTCACGGGCGCAGACTTGAAACGGCAGTCGCTCGGGTTCCTGCAGGCGCAGTTCGGGAAGTCAGGTGCCTGGTACTATGCGATTGCGCGCGGCGAGGACGTGAGGCCCGTGCAGCCAAACCGTCCCCGAAAATCCTCCGGCTCGGAAACGACCTTCCGTCAGGACCTCACGTTGCCCGTCGATATCGAGGCGGGTGTGATTGCCATGGCCGACAACGTCTGGGCCTGGTGCGAGAAGACTTAGATGTTCGGCAGGACTGTGACGGTGAAGATCAAATACGCCGACTTTCAGCAGGCAACGCGCAGCCGGACCTTATCGGAGTCCGTCCTGACCCGCGAACTGCTGCACGCCGTCAGTCTCGATCTGGTTCGCTCGGTTTACCCGCCCGCCAAGGGCATCCGCCTCTTGGGCGTGACGCTATCCAGCTTCGAGGCGGAAGACGCCGCGGCGCCAACGCAGCTGGGCCTCGATCTCAGGCTCGAGGCCTAATCAGGGAACCGGCCTCCACTCATTCGACTGCGCCTGGGAATGTCGCGCCGACCGGAACGTTACCCACGCGCGACTTGAGCAGTGGCCTGACGCCGAAACCACTCGCTCGCCGCTTGACGCGGTGCGTTGAGGCATTGTCGTGTCGCTGGTTCGCCCCGCTCAGCCTTACACCGAGACCAAGATGGCGAGCGCTATCTCACGGCAACGACGACCCCCGATGTCGGCACGCCGGCCGTGGGTATCGGTCCGTCTTGCGGCGTCGACGGGCGTGTGTCCGCAGCACTGATCAGGAGCCAACTCAACATACTGGAGAGTATGGCCGCAACGGCGCCGACTGAACGGCCCCGGGTTTGCCGGAGGCTGTTTGGTTTGAGTCATGCCGCCATGGCGTGCTCGTTGGCTTGGGCATAGTAGCGCGCTTCGGCCTCGGCGGGCGGGATATTTCCGATCGGTTCGAGCAAGCGACGATTGTTGAACCAGTCGACCCATTCGAGGGTGGCGAATTCCACGGCTTCCGCGCCGCGCCACGGGCCGCGCCGATGGATCACCTCGGCCTTGAATAGGCCGTTGATGGTTTCGGCGAGCGCGTTGTCGTAGCTGTCGCCGACGCTGCCGACGGAAGGTTCGATCCCAGCTTCAAGCAAGCGCTCGCTGTAGCGGATCGAGAGGTACTGGGCGCCACGGTCGCTGTGGTGCACAAGGCCGCCTTTGCGGACCGGGCGACGATCGCACAATGCCTGCTCGAGCGCATCGAGCACGAAGTCCGCTCGTGCTGAGCGCGATACGCGCCAGCCGACGATGCGCCGGGCAAAGGCGTCGATGACGAAGGCGACATAGACGAAGCCCTGCCAGGTGGCGACGTAGGTAAAGTCGGAAACCCACAAAACATTGGGCGCTGACGCCCGGAATTGCCGCTTCACACGGTCAAGCGGGCTCGGCGCCGATTTGTCGCTGTGCGTGGTCTTCACTGTTTTGCCGCGCACCGCGCCAGCCAGACGCATCTGCTTCATCAGGCGCGCCACCTGACAGCAGGGCGCTGGGATGGCCTCGCGCCGGAGTTGCCGCCAGACCTTGCGCACGCCATAGACCCGGAAGTTCGCTTCCCAGACCCGCCTGATGTCGGCCTGTAAGGCCCTATCGCGCCGCGCCCGCGCGGATAGCTTGCCTGGATCGGCGCGCTTTGCCGCGTGCGCATGGTAGGTGCTCGGGGCGATCGGCAGAACCCGGCAGATCGGCTCGACCCCGCAGGCAGCGCGATGATCGTCGACGAACGCGATCATGGCTTGGACCGGCGGTCGAGCTCCGCCATCGCAAAATACGCCGACGCCTTGCGCAGAATCTCGTTGGCCTGGCGCAGTTCGCGCACTTCGCGTTCCAGGGCCTTGATGCGCTCACGGTCATCGCTGGTTGGACCAGCCCGCAGCCCCTGGTCGCGCTCCGCCTGGCGCACCCAGCCGCGCAACGTCTCCCCTGTGCAACCGATCTTGGCTGCAATCGAGCCGATCGCCGCCCACTGCGAGGCGTGATCCGCCCCGTGCTCCAACACCATCCGGACCGCACGCGATCGCACCTCGGCCGAGTAGCGGTTCGCCGTCTTTGCCTTCTCCATCGCTCCAACCTCTCAAGGTTCAGAGCCTCCGGCAAACCCGGCGCGGTTCAGTCGCCACCAAGCGGACCAGTCTGGACATCGCCCTGTGCCCGTTCCAGCGCCCGCCAACAACTCGGCTATCTCAGCCCGATGCAGTTTGAGGATCAACACGCCCAGCACGTGGTCAAACCTGGCGCTTGATTCTGTCCACCCGCAGGGGCGCACTCCAATACGGGGTCCTTTTTCCACACGCCGAATCACAAACAGGCGAAGCTGCTGACCGTCATGCGCGGCGTCGAACGTGTCGTCGATGTCGAGCACAATGCGGCGCGGCACCTGGCGAAAGCTGTGGCAGTAGTGATCGGCCATCGAGCGGCCCATGCGCAGCAGGGCGCGCGCGTCGGGCAGGTTCTCGGTGCGCGAGGTGGTGGACTGCGAGCATAATTTGGCGTGGTCTGGCAGGCGCTCCATCGCCAGCTTGAACATCGGGCCGCAGCGCAGGCGTCGGCATCGCGCCGTCCTCATAACCGCCTGCAATCATCAGCATGCGAAAGCGTTCGCATAATATGCGCCGCGATGGACGACCTGATCATTCAACGTATCGAGCGCTCTCGCTGTTCCAGGGGAACCCTATTCACGGAACGGCGCAACCGCGGCTATACGCTTACAGTGCCCGGTCCGGGGCGTTGGTCGCACGCTTGCGTCCTACCGAATGCGGCAACAGGTTCGAAGTCCTGTATTGGTCGTTCTGGAAGAACCGATGGTCCTCGACAGGCCCGTTTGGACGCACCATCTTGTCGATCCATGACGCGCTTGGCTTCACCGCTTATGAGGATATCATCTGGGTTATGACGTGACCGCCCGGCGCATGAAAATGCGGAAAGCCGAGCTTAGGAGACGGCCATGCCCTTCACACTTGAGCACGTCCTCGTGTCGCAACGGCTCGATCTCGAGCAGCACGACACTCCACAAGGGTTCTTCTTCACCGTATCCGCGCAGGGCACGTTCCTGGTGCTGCATCCAGGACGGTTACAGCGCGATGCGACAGCGTCGGTGCGCCATGCGATGCGTATCGATATTCCCGATACATCAGTGCCACTTCCTCCGAGCGGGATCGATGACCCGACGCACGGTGGACTCGGCGGCCACCCGCATCCAGATCCGGTGCCACACCCGCTGCACAACGGCGTACAGGTGACGGTGGAAGCAATCGCTCTCAACCTGCAGATCAGGGACCCCAGTGGCCAATTATTTACGCGCAACGAGGTGACGCTCGGCGACCTGAAGAAGTTTCGGACCGTGCGCGGCGCTTCGCGGCGGTGGTCGTTTCACCTCAGCGGGACGAGCCGCGTCTACAATCCCAGCTCAGCCCTGCACGAAAGCGTCACCGATCCGACCGGATCCATCCACCTTGCGGTAACCGAGACAGTGGCGTCCTCGAGCGCGCCCCCGCTTGTCCCGCGCACGGCGCTGGACGCCGGCCCCCTGAAGGTCGCGTTCGACCTGCTCAGAGTGGGTGACTTTGTCGCGAACGTGGTCGGCTCGAACTTCCTTGCCGGGCCCTGGCGGGGGTCGATGCGCCTCATCGACCCCGATGCGGCCGAGTTCGCGCGCACCAGCGGGAGTCACCTACGCATCCCCGTCCCGCTGTCCGTGCTCGGTCGCTCGCGCGACGCGACTGGAAAATCGCGCCCCTGGACACTGGAGGTCACGCCCGAGATCAGCGGCCTCGGTTCCGGTACACACTTCGTCACCGCGACGGTGCTCGCGCCGGGCCGCATCAACACCGGCCTGCTGCAGTCGCGGATCCAGTTCGTCTTCGGTGCCGACGGCACGTTCCTGCAATTCACCGGGAAGAACGTCGGCGGCCTCGCCGAGGCGATAGTGACGATCACCGACATCGCCGCGGCCGAGACGATCGACATGCACGGCTTGCTCGATGCTCCGCTGGTCGCGCACGGCGAGCCGACCGACGTGAATGCGAACGTGCCTATGGTGGTGGCCTCGGCACCGGTTGACGTCATCGGGTACGGCACCACGATCGACGTAGGCGGCCTGCGGACCACGTCGATCAATGTCACGATCGCACCAGCCCAACATCTCGGGCCCGGTACCCCAGCCATTCATCTGAGGGTAGGCGTCGTCGGTGAGTTAAGGATCAAGGGGCTCGGACAGACTCTGGCCACCGCGTCCGTGAAGGGCGGGGTGTTCGAGATGGAGGTTGGTCTTCGCATCGACCCGGACGGCACTCCCCGCATCGTGACGTGGCTGCCGGACGAGCCGTTCGAGGTCGACTTCGAGGAGGCCGCGATCGCCGAATGGGTGGCGGCCACCACCGCCGCCCTCGCGGCCGGAGGCAGCCTGTTCGGACCGCTCGGCACTGTGATCGGGGCGGGGGTCGGTCTCATCGGCGGCGTGCTGAGCGTCGCCGCGTTCGAAGAGGCGGCCGAGTTGTACGCCAACGGCAAGATCGTCGACGGCGTGGCAAAACTGTTCGACGACCCGACGCTGGCGCCACGGATCCTGATGACAATGCTCGGCGCGCATATGACTTGCCTCCCGATACGCTTCGAGGAAGTCGATGTGTTGTTCGAGCACGTCGCCCCTTTGGAGCCCGACCCGAAGCCGCGCCAGAACTACGCCGGCGCCATCGGTAGGTCACCGCTGTTCGAGGCGCTGGGGCACACCCGCTTTATCCCCAATAGCCTCGGCGACACCTGGGCGGCGGAAAACCTCAAAGCCAAGATCCAGCACATCGTCGTCGTGATGATGGAGAACCGCTCGTACCGACCACGTGCTCGGGTTCCGCTCGCTTAACCCGGCCACGGCGCGCGACGCCGCGGACGGCTGGACGCCCGACCTCGTCGCCGCCGTCAATGCACGTGCCGAGGCGTTCCGCCCGCCGCCGCCACAACCGCCGCCGCCGGGTCAACCGCCTATCCACTTCGACACGACCCCGCCGGTACATCCGATTCGCAACTCTGCCTTCGCCCCGAACACCCTCGGACTGCGGACGCGCCTACCGAAGGGGGTGGGGCACGAACTTGCGGACGTGACCGAACAACTCGCCGGCCAGATAGACGGGCCGGGCGGCCGCACGATCAACGACCCGGGCGGGTTCATCAACAACTTCCGCGAGGGAAAACTGGGCAACAACCCATACGGCAACGACCTTGACGACCCACCACGGGGCCAGAACGTCGTCGTGCCCTTCGATGTACTCCGATACTACGAGACCAACGAGAACATCACGGACGACAGCAGCGTTCGTCCGGGCAACGATCTGCCGATTTCGACGTTTCTCGCATCCAACTACAGCTACTGCGACCAGTACTTCAGCTCGCACCCGGGACCGACACTGCCCAACCGGATGTACTCGCTGACCGGCGACGTCCAGTACGACCGCCACGGCTTCCCGATCCTGGACAGCAACGATGGAGACAACTTCCTGCTGTCGCGGGCTCAGACCATCTACGACGTTCTGACCCGAGAGGGCGTGAGCTGGAAGGTCTACGAGTCCGAGCCGTCGGTGACGATGCTGCGGATGTTCGCTCGATACGCTGGGGACAACGTCAACATCCGCCCCATCCACGATCTCGAGCATGACTTCGTAGTGGGCAACGTGCCGTCGCTCGTCGTCATCGAACCGGCCATGCACCACCAGCCCGAAGACGACGACCACCCCGACGCCGATATGTACCGGGGCCAGACGTTCCTGCGGCGTGTCTATTCCGCAGTGACCGCGAACCCGGCAGTGTGGGCGAACACGATGTTGATCATCACCTACGACGAGCACGGCGGGTTCTACGACCACGTCATTCCGCCGATCGCCGACGTCTTCGAGGCGCCGAGGCCCGTCGTCGCCGATCCGGGAACCCTCGGCGGCGCGATCAGCGACGGCGGGTCAACGACGCCCCCATCCGGCGGCGGACGCGGTGGTCACGCCGGGCTGAGCGCTCTCGGCGGCGTCTCGCACGGCCCGGGCGGGTTGCACATCGATCCGGACCGGCTCAGCGTTCTGTTGGGCGAGCCCCTCGATCCAGTCCCAGCCAATGTTACGGTCAAGGTCCCGTACGGCGTGCGCGTTCCGACCTTCGTCGTCTCCCCGTGGGTATCACCCGGAAAGGGACCGAGCGTGATTCTGGATCACTGCTCAACTCTGAAGACGATACTAGCCCGCTTCTGCGGCGACAAGAGGCCATTCCTAAACGACCGCGTACACGTCTCGCACAGTTTCGAATCTTTTCTGACGGAGAGCGCGCCGCGGGCGGCAATCCCTCCCCCACCCTTGCGTGTCCTGCCGTTCACGTCCAGCCGCGTGGTCTCGGGCAGCAGTCAGATCGTCACCGAGCCACTGTTCCGGAAACGCATGCGCGAAGAGCAGGTTGACTACCACGAAATTTCCGGTCGATTGGCGCGGATGCTGGGACGGTGAGACCCGGATCTCCTATTACTCACCAGTCGGTAATATAGGCGACACTGAGCTGCTGCCGGTTTGGTGGACACCGAGTTAAGGTTTTCCACCCGATCGGAGGTTCAGGATGAAGCGCCGGGTATTCAGCCGAGAGTTCAAACTCGAGGCGGTGAAGTTGATCAAGGAGCGTGGCGTGGGCATTGCTCAGGCGGCGCGTGACTTGGATGTGGCGGAGAGCGTTTTGCGGCGATGGGTCCGGGAAGGAGAGGTAGATCCCCAGCAAGCCTTTCCCGGGCACGGTCAGGTCAAGCCCGAGCAGCAGGAGCTGACGCAGCTGCGTCGTGAGGTCGCCAAGCTGAAGGCGGAGCGTGACATCCTAAAAAAAGCCGCGGCCTACTTTGCCAGGGAGTTGATATGAAGTTCGGCTTCGTTGCAAAGCATCGAGGGGTCTGGCCGGTGGGTTGGCTCTGTGAGGCGCTCGGTGTCTCACGCAGCGGGTTCCACGCCTGGCTATCCCGCCCGCCCAGCCCCAGGGCTGTCGCAGATGAGGCGTTGACGGTGCGTGTGCGGGCCAGTTTCGTTGGCAGCGACCGAACCTATGGCGCCCGTCGGGTGTGGCACGACATGCTAGCCGACGGCGCCTGCTGCGGGTTGCACCGCGTTGAACGGTTGATGCGCACACAGGCTTTACGGGCGCGGCCGCGCAGACGAGGGCTTCCGGCGGATAACGGCGAACGGTCCAACGCGGCGATCGCGGCCAATGTGCTGGATCGTCAGTTCGAGGCCAGCGCGCCAAACCAGAAATGGGTGGCCGATTTCACCTACATCTGGACAGCCGAAGGATGGCTCTACGTGGCTGCGGTCATCGACCTATTTTCACGCCGGGTCGTTGGCTGGTCGATGCAAGCCACGATGACCGCCCAATTGGTGACCGACGCGCTGATGATGGCGATCTGGCGACGTGGCAAGCCGAATGCGCTGCTGCACCACTCCGACCAGGGCAGCCAATACACCAGCGAGCAGTTTCAAAAGCTCATGGCAGACAATGGCGTCGCCTGCAGCATGAGCCGCTCGGGCAACGTATGGGACAACGCTGCCATGGAGAGTTTCTTCTCTTCACTGAAAACCGAACGCACCGCCGGCACGGTCTACCGCACCCGCAACCAGGCCCGTGCCGACGTGTTCGACTACATCGAACTTTTCTACAACCCACAACGACGCCACTCGACCATCGGCTATCTCAGCCCTATGGAGTTCGAACGGATCGCCGCCGCGAGCTAAACAGCGTGTCCACCAAACCGGCAGCAGCTCAGAGGACGAGCCCGACGACGAAGTGCAGCGCCAGCGGGTCATGCAGTGCAACTTCAGCACCGCCACGCGCCAAGCGCCGCTCGATCGCGCCGACGATCTTGGAATGTGAGCGCGCATGCGGACGAAGCACACCTTCCGCCTGCCGCCGGACCTTGCCGGCAAGCTCGCCGACTACGCCTATAAACAGCGGCGGCAAATTGTACCACTGAACCGGTGTTGAGCCGGCGCCGTGATGGCGGCGCCAAAGTGTACCGGTCCTGATAGGCCTTCTCGATGTCCGTGCGGGGCATGGAGGGGCCGGAAGGATGTTGACAGTGGAACTCTATGCCAGGATCCGGCGCGCGGTGATTGTGGACGGGTTGAGCCGCCGAGAGGCGGCGAAGCGGTTTGGCGTTCATCGGAACACGATCTCGAAGATGCTTCAGTATTCTGTTCCGCCGGGCTACCGACGGGGCGAACGTCCGGCCTCGAAGAAGCTGGGGCCGCACATCGCGTGGATCGACGCCATCCTCGAGACGGATCGTGGCGTGCACAAGAAGCAGCGCCACACGGCGCAACGGATTTTCGAACGTCTCCGGGATGAGCGGGGGTTTTCCGGCGGGTATACGATCGTGCGTGAGTATGTGGCGGAAGCAACGTCGCGATCACGCGAGATGTTCGTGCCTTTGAGCCATCGTCCTGGTCACGCGCAGGCGGATTTTGGCGAGGCTGACGGCTACATCGCGGGCAAGAAGATCCGGTTCCACTACTTGTGCATGGACCTGCCGCATTCGGACGGCTGCTTTGTCAGGGCTTATCCGGCCGAGACGGCGGAAGCCTTCTGTGATGGTCACGTCGCGGCCTTCGACTTCTTCGGCGGCGTACCGCGATCGGTCCTGTATGACAACACGCGCCTGGCGGTAGCCCGGATCGTGAAGGGTGGCGAGCGGCTGCGCTCGCACATGTTCGCGGAACTGCAGAGCCACTACCTGTTTAACGACCGGTTCGGCCGACCGGGCAAGGGCAACGACAAAGGCAAGGTGGAGGGGCTGGTCGGCTATGTCCGACGCAACTTCATGACGCCGCTGCCCGTCGCGGACAGCTTCGACGCGTTGAATGCCCGGTTCCTGCGTGCCTGCACCCGGCGTGGCGAGGCGATCCTGCGCGGCCATACCAGCTCGATCGCCGAACGGATGCGGGCCGACCTTGCTGCGTTCATGCCGTTGCCGCCGGCGCCGTACGATGCCTGTCACAAGATCGCCACGCGCGTCTCGTCGCTGTCACTGGTGCGTTACCGGAACAACGATTACTCGGTGCCGACCCGCTACGGTCATCAGGAGGTTCTGGCGAAGGGCTATGTCGACCGTGTCGAGATCGTCTGCCGCGGCGAGACCATCGCCACTCATGCGCGGAGTTACGACACGGCCGACTTCGTCTACGATCCATTGCATTATCTGGCGTTGCTGGAACGCAAGAGCAAAGCCCTCGATCAGGCGGCACCATTGGACGGGTGGCAACTCGCGGAATGTATTCATCGGCTGCGGCGGCTGATGGAAGCCCGGATGGGGAATGCCGGACGGCGCGAGTTCATTCAGGTCCTGCGTCTGATCGAGGACTTCCGTCAGCATGACGTTGAACAGGCCGTTGCGCATGCGTTGCGGCTTGGCGCCATCAGTTTCGACGCGGTGAAGATGTTGGTGCTGGCCAAATTGGAGAACCGCCCGGCCCGGCTCGATCTGACTTTCTACCCCTACCTGCCGGCCGCCACGGTCGGAACCACGGATCCGAGCGCCTATCTCGATCTCGTCGCCAATGCACGTTCAGCATCGATGACAGCGGGAGTTCCGGCATGACCATGTCCCACGATACCACGGCGCTGACCGCCGTCGCGCCCCAGGTGCTGCTCGGCAATCATCTCAAGGCGCTGAAGCTCCCCACGTTCGCGCGTGAGTACGAGAAGGTGGCCATGGAATTGGCCCAGGATCGCGCCGATTATCCCCGCTATCTGCTGCGTCTGTGCGAACTGGAGCGCATCGACCGCGAGCGGCGCAACATCGAGCGCCGGATCCGGGCGGCACGGTTTCCACAGACCAAGAGCCTCGACACGTTCGACTTCACCGCCCAGCCGTCACTCAATAAGGCGCTGGTCCTCGAACTCGCGCGCTGCGAATGGATCGATAGGCGGCAGAACTGCATCGCGCTCGGGCCGTCCGGCACCGGCAAAACCCACATCGGCCTGGCACTGGGACTGGCCGCCTGTCAGAAAAACCAGAGCGTCGCATTCACCACGGCCGCCGCTCTCGTGCATGAACTCATGGAAGCGCGCGATGAACGCCGGCTACGGGCACTGCAAAAACACCTCAACACGGTCAAACTGCTGATCGTCGACGAACTGGGATACGTGCCGTTCACCGCTGTTGGTTCGGAACTGCTTTTCGAGGTGTTCAGCCAACGCTATGAGCGCGGCGCCACGCTGGTCACCAGCAATCTGCCATTCGATGAGTGGACCTCGATCTTCGGTTCAGAACGACTGACCGGCGCGCTGCTGGATCGGCTCACGCATCATGTCCACATCCTGGAAATGAATGGCGACAGCTTCCGGCTGGCGACCAGCAAACGAGCTCAGCGACGGCAGGGCCAGACGCTGAACACGACAGCGAAGCAAACAACGGAAGGAGCGGCCAATACCGATACATGATGCGACGCCGCGTGCTGGGAGCCGCGCTGAGCCTGGCGAAGCGCGGCTCCCAGCACGGGCACGATAGTCAACAGGGCTTCGCGGCCCTTTTCTATTAACCTGACTGGTACACTTTCACGCCGCTATCTGGCACAATTTGTCTCCGCC
>CAWBLP010000003.1:0-149765 GCA_963789495.1 uncultured Alphaproteobacteria bacterium | reverse complement strand
TAGCGAAACAGGATCATTTCTCCCGTCACCGGATCGATCCGCGGATGCGCGCACATGCCGAGCGGCAGGCCACCGCCGAAATCGCAGCGCCCCACGGTCTGCAGGCGGGCCGTAAGTGAGTCCGGGACAGCACATTCGCTGAGCGCGAGGAAGCGGTGCCCGTGCTGAACGATACTGATGGTTGGCTGCAGCCGGTAATCGCTCGCGTCGGGATCCGGCACCAGCGGCGAGGCAGGCGGCATGTAAGGCGTCAGCAGCCCGCCCCAGAGCGCGCGGCCGGCCGCCATTTCCGCCTTCAGGCGCCGGCTCATCACATAGCGGTTGCGATAGCTTGCCTTCCCACCCGCGAGCCACACACCGTGGATCATCGCGTCACCGTCATACGGATAGGTGTAGCTTCCGAGCGGTGGGAATTTCGGGTTCAGGCCCGTCCCCAGATAGACGCCCTGCAGGTCTTCGGGGATTTTGCCGATGACCGGCAGATCCACGGCGTCGATCTCGTCAGCGACAGGGGCCAGCGGGCCGCACAGGTCGAGATTGTGGAGCCGGATCGACTATTGCGGGTTCCAGTTGCCATTCGAAGCTGGCCCGCCGATTTGGCGGTGTCGGATTGAAGCTGTTCATGGGGTGGTTCCTCACAATGCATGTCTGCGGAACCGTGGCCCGTTCCCTAGGTTGGCACATCGCCAGAACTGGGGAGACCAGTGATCATAAAGAACGGCGTCGGGGGGCCGTCGCGTCGAGCTCGCCGCCCCTCCGGACTGTCGTGATAGGAGCCGATCACCGACTGCGGCGGAGTTGGCGACTGATGCCGATCTGCAGGCTCGCCAGATCTCGGCCCGGATCACCACACGGCGAGACGGAGGCCCTCGAGGAACAGCTTGCGCTGCTCCCGGGACGCGCAAATGGTCAGCGGTGGGAACCACGACCGAGGTGATCTCGCGCAGGCGCGCAACAACCTTCCTCGCCTCGTCCAGTTTCCCCATATGCGCGTAGCTCGCCGCCAGAAACCTGTATGGGTCAGGGTAGCTCGGATCCTCGTTGATCCCCAGCAGGAATTTCGGCACCGCTTCCTCGAAGCGACGGGTCAGGAAATAGGCGATGCCGAGTCCGGAAACGACCGAGCCAACCCGGACACCCGCGCTCAGGCGGAGCGCTCTCTCGGCATGCTCAATGCCCTCCTCGGTCTGACCGAGCCAGATGCGCATCGTGCCGCTGATGTCCCCCGCCACGCGCATAACCGGGGCTCAGCAGCAAGGCACGATCGACCAGCGCCAACGTCGTGCTCGCGGCTTCCCCGAAATACAGCAGCACGTTGGCGGCGTGCGCCATCACGGTAGGATCGTCGGAGGTGGCGGCCAGGCTACGTCGCGCCAGATCGACGGATTTCGCGGCGTCGCCCTTCGGGTCTTTGCTGCGACCGTCGAACACCAGGCGGAAATAGCAGATCGAGGCGAATGACAGGGCGAGTCCATAATTGGGATCGCGCGCGATCGCCTGCTCTACCAATTCCAGCGCTTCGCGAAACCGCGCGGCCGACGACAAGGCGATAGTAGGCCCGCAGGTAGAGATCGTGCGCGGTCAGGTCCCGCGTCGGATGCTCGACAGCCCGTTTCACTTCGGCGGCTTGCAGGGTCGGCTCGATGACCCCGGCGACCGCCACGGCGATCTTATCCTGCAGCTCGAACACGTCACGCAGTTGACCGTCGAAGCGGTCGGCCCAGAGATGCGCGCCGCTCTCTGCATCGATCAACTGCGCGGTGATCCGCGCAGATCTGCGCCGACCGCCTCACCGATCCTTCCATGACATAGCGTACGCCCAGTTCGCGGCCGACCTGTTTGATGTCGACGGCGCGGCCTTTATAAGTGAAGGTCGTATTGCGCGCGATCACGAGCAGCCAGCGAATGCGTGCGAGCGAGGTGATGATCTCTTCCACCATGCCGTCTGCAAAATACTCCTGCTCCGGATCATCGCTCATGTTCTGAAACGGCAGCACGGCGATCATCGGGGCGTCCGCGGACCACGCGGCTGTCGGGCGCGCGGCTGTAGCGCCGGCGCCGAGGCCACCGATCCATGTTGCTCGGTCGAAGCCACCCGGTGCACCGGTCCCGCGAACCGATAGCCTCGGCGCTGTACGGTACGGAGGTAATGCTGACCGTCGCCGTCGATCACGCGCCTGATCTCGCCGATGCACTGCGCTACGCTGTCGTCGGATACGATCACGTCCGGCCAGACCACCCGCATCAACTCATCTCGGTCGATCAGACGGTCGGGGTTTTCCACGAAATGCTTGAGCATCAAAAAGGCCTTCGGGCGCAGCGCAAGTTCCTTCGCGTCGCTCCGAGCGATGCACGGTCGAGATCCAGTGTGAGGCCATCGAAACGATACCTCCCCCTTTCCTCAGCGGACATGGATCACCTTTGTTGGCTGCTGCAGATCCGGCGAGTCTGCGCAACGTCGCATGATGCCCGAAGTCGCGCACCGAGGCATCGATTCAAGTCAACTCGTCGCTCAGGCGAATAGGGGGCGCGCGACATACAACTCCAGGTTTATAAGGCGACCGCGACCACGCTCAGTGATCGCAGCCCGTACAGGGAGCGCGCTCGCCGAACGATTGACCCAATTCCGGCCGCGGACTCGGTCGCGCCGGAGCATGCCCTGAAAATTCCCAAGAATCGCCCACCGACTCGGCCGCAGCACAGCGCGCCAGATTTCAACGCAATCTCAGCCACCTTTCGTGACATGAAGGCCGCTGGCATGAACTATTCGCCGCCGTCACGGCCGTCACCCGATGGTTTGCCGCGCTTGTCCCGGTAAGCGCTGCCGACACCGTGAGCTTCACCTGGGCGAATGTGGCGATATCACGCGCCGCCGAAGGTTTCGCGCGAGGAACCAAGGACTGTGACCGATGCATCTACCGATTTCCCGGTCGCCACCGGCGCGGAGCAGCGAGTTGCACCGTTTGATGCTGTCGTTTCCCGGCGCCTTCGCGGGGATCGGCATGCTCGGCGGTGTCAGCACCGTGCCGATGCCGGACGGGCGAAGGCTTCTATACGATCCGGCTGACCGTGTCCGATGCGGAACTCGCGCGGCTGGGCCAACTGCGGCTGACACCCGGCATGCCGATCGAGGCATTCGTGCAGACCGGAACCCGGACCGTGCTGTCACACCTGATCAAACCGCTCAGCGACCGGCTCGCCCGGGGCGTTCCGCGGGGAGTAGGCCCCGGCGTTTGGTTTGGGGGCGCGCTACGCCGCTCCGATCGTCAACGACTCTCAAACAGTACGAGGTAGCCATGGTTGTCCGGCGTCTCTGCCAAGCCGCGCTTGTCGCCGCGGTGGCGCTGTTCTTCACACTGGTGGCTTTCGGCAACGTCACCGATTACCAGAGCAACTGGCGTTCGTGCGGCACGTGCTGTCGATGGACACCACGTTCCCCAACTCGAACCTGCACTGGCGCGCGATCACGGATCCTGTTTTGCAGGGGGCGGCCTATCAACTGATCATCGCGATGCAGATCATCACGGCAACGGTGCTTTGGGCAGGCTTCATCCGCCTGCTGATGACGGCGCACAGCACGGCTTTCGCCCGCAGCAAGGATCTCGCCATCGCCGGCCTGACGCTCGGATTGTTACTTTACATAGTCGGCTTCATCGTCATCGGCGGCGAGTGGTTCGCGATGTGGCAGTCGCAGATCTGGAATGGCCAGCAGAAAGCATTCGAGTTCGTCGCGATGACCGGCATCGTGCTCATCATCGTTCTGATTCCGGACAGCGATACTGCGTAGATGGCTGCCACACCAAATCGCACCACGCGGATGTTGCGAAGCGAGGTCTGAAGCATGTGTACCGGACACACGCTGACATTCCTCGCCGTCTTCCTGCAGGCGGCCAGCGGCGTGTTGTATGACATGTTCCTTACCGGCATCTCGACGCCACTGTTCATTCTGGCGAGTCTGAGCCTGACCGCCATCGTGCTGATGATTGCGGTCCGCGGTCGGATGCCGCAGAAAGGTCGGCAATTGCTGGTATGCGCAAATGTCTTGACGGCGGTCGGCTATATCGGTGCGTTCTTTGCAATCCGGCATATCCCGCCGGCGCTGTTCGGTGCGATCGAGATCGGCCTGTCGCTGGTCACCGGGGTTGTCGTGGCGGCCGTACCTGTCGCGAGCCTGGCCGCGAATGGTGCGCTCTCTGGTCTGCGTCGGGATCGCCGCCCGTTGCGTGTTCCTGTCCTGGCGGGAAATCACGCGCTCCATCCCGATGGCCGATGGTCGCCTCGTATGGAGTGGCATCCTCGTCAGCGTCGCCGTCGGCATCGCCATCGCGCTGTCGGCAATGACGTCAAGGCGGCTCGGCACGATGGGCTGGACACCGGCGACGGTGCTCGCCCACCGCTTCTACCTGACACTCGGCATAGCGGTTCTCTGGCTGCCGATGGAAATGATGTCATTCGAAACGCCGCCGGCCCACGCGCTGATGCTGGTAGCGCTGATCAGCACGGCCGGGACTCTGCTCCCGATGCTGCTTTTGCAGACTGCCCTGCGCCGAACCGACGAGGTAATTGTCCTGGTCTGTAAGGCGACGCTGCCGGTGATGTCGTTCCTGCTTTCGACCCTGTCGCCTTCCTACCAATGGGACTGGCTCACTTTGTCCGGGATTCTATTGGTGGCGCTGGTTGTCGGGTGGGACTTCGTCATTGAGCGCGCCGCCAAACGCATGATGCTGCGCAGCGCATCGGGCATTGGCCGGACTGTTGAGTTCCATTGAGAACTGATCCGGGTTTGGAGTGCGCCCCTGCGGGTGGACAGGTTAGGCGTTTTGGATTGCCCCCCTTGCTGGGCTTCCGGAGGATGGAAGCCATGACGAGACACCGGTCCCACAGCGCGGCGTTCAAGCGGCAGGTGGCGGAGGAGTTCATCGCGGGCGAGACGCTGCACGCGCTCTCCAAGCGCCACGATATCTCGCGCCAACTGATCCGGATCTGGGTCGGCAAGTTCGAGGCCGGCGCCCTGGACGAGGATGTGCAGGCGGCCGACCTGATCCAGGAATACGAGGCCAAGATTGCTGCTCTCGAGCCGATGGTCGGTCGCAAGGCACTCGAGATCGAGCTGCTAAAGGGGGCTTTGAAGCATGCACCCCGGCCGAGAAGCGCGACCACCTCCGTCGTTACCGGCCCAGTGCCGTCTCCGTCCAAAGAGGATGCGAGCTGATGGGCCTCGCGCGCTCCACCTTCTACGACATGGCCCCCGTTCCTCTTGGCGCGGACGAGCTGGTGATTCGCATTGGTGCGATCTGTGACCGCTATGTGAACTCCGGGACCGACCTCCAGACACCCGTGGATGCGGCTGGGATGTCATCGCCTCCACAACCCCCGACCGGCGGTGGCGGTTCGCCTGCGTCGCCGGCACAAGCCACAGCCGCAGCTTTGCGGAGCGGGCGTAAGCAGCGGGGTAGGCAGCGACGTCGGACCCTCGCCAGCAACGAGGGACAGGGGATGCCCTGGCCAGCCGGCATTGCTACGGCTGAAAAATCCCGGACGGGCTGAAACTACGGTGGAAACTGCCCCGACTTGGTTGTATCCCGACACCAATCGCCCTGAGCCATTCATTTCACGCACATTCACGGTGTAATCCCGCCTCCTGACGGCGAACTCACCGTCCACGACCTTCATCAGATCGTTGGGATCGCGCATACTCCGCTCCAGCAATCGTGTTCTGCTGTCTACAGATGGAGCCCAGGGCCGCGCGCGTCCCGTCATGGCGAAGGCCCGCCACCCAAGACTTTGTCGCACCGCACGCTACTTTGGATGTCCGGCCCACGCCGTCCCTGACAGGGGCCCAATGCGCCGGAATCGATCCAACGGCATCAGATCATTCGTCCCGACAGCTCCACCAGAGTTCTTAACTCCCCCGTAACGGAGGCAAAAATGGCCTACATGGAACACCTGACTGAGGTCACTGCCCCGACGGTTTCAACCGATATGAGCGACAGCTCCGAACCTCGCCAACCCGTTCTTCTCGTGATCGAGGCCGATGACAGTCTATCGGTCGGACTGGACCTCGTGTGCGACTTTCTCGGTGTTGGACTGGAACAACTCACCGGCGAATGCAACCTCGAGACAACGCTGCGCGAGATCCGTCCGATGGGCGTTGTATCGGAGCTCGACTGCGGCAGTGTGGACGGGTTCCACGTCATGATGACCGTCGCCGCGTTCGACCGGCGCCTCCCCGTACTGCTGGTAACCGGCCCAGATCCTAGCTTGGTCGGTGCGGTCGACGCGGTGGAGGAACTCACTCAACTCGACGCACTGGTGAAGTGGCCCAGGCTGCCTGATGTTGGCGGACTGGTCGACTTCCTGTTTCGGGCGGGGCGGAAGGGACAGTGCCTGAGGCTTCTCCCGGTCTAGCCTCGGTGCGACGTCATTTCGGCACCTGAAAGCGACGGCATGAGCGTCACGGCTGCCCAGGTGGCTGAGCTGCTGCCGGTTTGGTGGACACGCTGTTTAGCTCGCGGCGGCGATCCGTTCGAACTCCATAGAGCTGAGATAGCCGATGGTCGAGTGGCGTCGTTGTGGGTTGTAGAAAAGTTCGATGTAGTCGAACATGTCGGCACGGGCCTGGTTGCGGGTGCGGTAGACCGTGCCGGCGGTGCGTTCGGTTTTCAGTGAAGAGAAGAAACTCTCCATGGCAGCGTTGTCCCATACGTTGCCCGAGCGGCTCATGCTGCAGGCGACGCCATTGTCTGCCATGAGCTTTTGAAACTGCTCGCTGGTGTATTGGCTGCCCTGGTCGGAGTGGTGCAGCAGCGCATTCGGCTTGCCACGTCGCCAGATCGCTATCATCAGCGCGTCGGTCGCCAATTGGGCGGTCATCGTGGCTTGCATCGACCAGCCAACGACCCGGCGTGAAAATAGGTCGATGACCGCAGCCACGTAGAGCCATCCTTCGGCTGTCCAGATGTAGGTGAAATCGGCCACCCATTTCTGGTTTGGCGCGCTGGCCTCGAACTGACGATCCAGCACATTGGCCGCGATCGCCGCGTTGGACCGTTCGCCGTTATCCGCCGGAAGCCCTCGTCTGCGCGGCCGCGCCCGTAAAGCCTGTGTGCGCATCAACCGTTCAACGCGGTGCAACCCGCAGCAGGCGCCGTCGGCTAGCATGTCGTGCCACACCCGACGGGCGCCATAGGTTCGGTCGCTGCCAACGAAACTGGCCCGCACACGCGCCGTCAACGCCTCATCTGCGACAGCCCTGTGGCGGGGCGGGCGGGATAGCCAGGCGTGGAACCCGCTGCGTGAGACACCGAGCGCCTCACAGAGCCAACCCACCGGCCAGACCCCTCGATGCTTTGCAACGAAGCCGAACTTCATATCGACTCCCTGGCAAAGTAGGCCGCGGCTTTTTTTAGGATGTCACGCTCCGCCTTCAGCTTGGCGACCTCACGACGCAGCTGCGTCAGCTCCTGCTGCTCGGGCTTGACCTGACCGTGCCCGGGAAAGGCTTGCTGGGGATCTACCTCTCCTTCCCGGACCCATCGCCGCAAGACGCTCTCCGCCACATCCAAGTCACGTGCCGCCTGAGCAATGCCCACGCCACGCTCCTTGATCAACTTCACCGCCTCGAGTTTGAACTCTCGGCTGAATACCCGGCGCTTCATCCTGAACCTCCGATCGGGTGGAAAACCTTAACTCGGTGTCCACCAAACCGGCAGCAGCTCAGTGCGCTCGAACAGCTTGCTGAACAGTCGCTTGCTCTCGGACAGCCCTTCATCGGTCAATACGACGGACTTCGCCTTGCCGACCGGATTGTGGATCATCCCCTGGCGATACAGACGATCCATCACGTCCCCGTCGTGGCCCTTCCAGGTGCGAGAACCGTCATGCAGTGTCAGGAACAGCCGCGCCAGAACCGCCTCGTCGATCTGTCGGCCTCAATATCCATTGACCAACTCCAATACATGCCGCACGAAACCTCACATCGCTGCCGGCAGCGTCAAGTCCGGCGATCGGCTCGCCGTGACCTGGAACGGCCGGCGCAGTCAGCTGTTCCTACGCTTCTCGCCTCGCCGCGCGTGCTGCTCGTCAGACACCGCTTTGATGGCGACAAAGAAACATTTTCGTCCGGCTGCCGCCGGGGATCACACGGTTCCAATCTCAGCATGAGCCGCCTGCGAGTGCGGGCACATCTGTCGCCGACGTTGTCGGCTGTTGACAGCATAAGCCCCGAAAGCACGGTCAGGATTCTGGTTCGGAACCACGATCGTCCGGTGATAGTCCGCCCAGTCCGTATCACGTAAGCCTGCCAGATCATCGATAACCGACATGGACGAGAGCACCGCCTCCGAGTAGGCAACTTCGGCCACCGGCTGGGCCAGGACCAAGGGGAAGTCAGCTCGGAGCCGGATTGGACTGTGCGACCGGGTGAAGCGCAGGTTTGCGAACAGCGGCCCGAACCATCGATCGGTCTCGACGATCCCCTCATAGAGGACCACGCCACCCGGGCCAGCCAGATTGGCCGGTGCGCGCACCAGCAAGTGCCAGCCCGGAGCGGTGCGGGCCAGCAAACCCGTCCAGATTTGTAACGTCCCAGGCTCGGGTAGTGCCGTCAGGAAGGGCGGTGAGCAGCCCTTGATCTCCTGCGGAGCGGCGTCATCGAACCGCGCAGGGAAGTCCGGCAACTGCGCGGACGGAAGCAGAGGCTGCCAATCGACAGCCTGATCCCAGGTCCAAAAAATGTCAGAGCCGTCCCACATCAGATGCAGGTCGATGGGAGGGAATACCCACCAACCAAACGCCGAGGCGCTCGTCACGGCCTCGCAATAGCGGTACGCCCGCGTGGGAAGCGTTCCGGCTGCCGAACGGTCAGCCCGTTGCGGCACGCGCGCTTCGTGCAGAAGTTTATAGAACTGAATGATCTTTTGATCGGACGGTGCCATTGGAGAACACCCCTGCCGCTGGATGAAACCATCCGAAAAGCCGTGTCCGCGACGGACAGATCGCCGCCGCGGACACGCAGGTCAACCCTGGCGGACGGCAGGAAGACGATAGCCGCCGCCCAACCGGATCTTGCCGCTGTCGGCAATTGGCCGCTGCGGCATCGGAGGCAGCCTGTACCCGCCTCCGAGAACGACCCGGCCAGAGTCCGTTACGGCAGTGCCAGAGGATGCCGCAGAGCCGGGGAGACAGTCTTGCTTGCTTGTGGTCATGATCTGCCCTCGCATGTGGCTGCCGACCAACGACACTGCCCCGGTGGCCCGCAAGCGATGCGGCCAACGCGCAACCCGCGCTTGCCCGTTCGCCTGACTTGTCCGCCCTCGGCGGAGCGGGCCACCGGGGAGACTTTGCCCCGCCGGCGACGATGCATGTAGTCCGAAATTAGGACAGAGTCAAGATATATTTCCTAGATGCGAAGGAATATGCTCAAAGCATGCCGGTCCATTCCTGGATGGCCAGGCTGGAGACAGCCACCGCCGCCCAGGTCGCAAGGCCAAGGAGAAGCGGACGCGCTCCGGTCCCTGCGAATGCCCTCCAGTGCCCCTGGAGACCGACCGCGGCAAGCGCCACGACCAGAACCCAGCGACCCAGAAGCTGCACATTCCCGCTGTAAGCTCCGAACGCCCCCACGGTGTTGAGCAACGAAGCGAGCAAGAACAGAATGATAAACAGCGGCATGGCGCGATACGCGCGGCGCAGCACGGAGGTTTCTTCGACTGCCGGTGAGGTCCGATCCAACCACGGCATGGCAAGGCCGAAGCCAATCACCAGCGGAATGATCAGCGTTGTCCGCGTCAGTTTGACAATGGTCGCCGTTGTGCCAGCGGCGTTGCTGTACGCAAATCCCGCGGCCACCACCGCCGAAGTGTCGTTCACCGCGGTCCCGGCCCAAGTCCCGAAGCCGAAGTCAGATAGTGAGAGCAGATGGCCGATGATGGGGAAAATGAACACCGCCAACATATTGAAGAAAAAAATCACAGAAATCGCGTAGGCAATTTCTTCGGCCTTGGCGCGGATCACCGGCGCCAGCGCGGCGATGGCTGATGCCCCGCAGATGGTCGTGCCCATGCCGATCAGGCAACGCATTCGCCAATCGACGTTCAGGCCACGCCCGAGCCACAAAGCACAGATCAAGCCAACGGCTATCGTAACGGCGAGAAGCGGCAGGGAGTCGAAGCCGGTTCGGACAATATCGGCAAAGTCCAAGCTGGCACCCAGCAAGACAATGCCGCCCTTCAGGCATATTTTACTGACGTCGCCAATCCGCCAGGACGAAAGCTGCAGGGGGCCTCGGAGGGTGTTGGTGAGCACAACACCCAACACGATGGCAAATATCGGGGCGCCCACCAACGGCGCCGAACGAGCGGCGAAGTTGGCCACCAGCGCGATGGCAACGCAAAGGCACAGCCCAACCGCCAGCCGCGCGGGCGCAGGCAGCGAGGCCAGCGATGGTCCGGATAAGACGGCTTCCTTCTGCGTTGCCATTAGTACGTCCTCTCGCGCCGCCACAGGGATGGCAAGCCTGGCATTCTGGTGGTGGTGATCATGGTGTCCCCGGTTGTGGTCTGGGTGGCGGAGTGAGGTCTGCAAGTCTACCGATTTGCTGGTTTCGGATCGATCCCGGCGCAGTCGCTAGCACGGCATGGTCGGCGCGGGCTATCCATCCACCGCCTGGTTCGGCTGCGTGCAACAAAGCCACGGATGCCCTTCGGACGCCGCGACTGGACGTGCAGGCCCTGGGGACTCCGCCTGTTGACAGGCGAACATTAGCAGCCCGAATCACACGCAAAGATAGCATAGCTGGATTGAAGCTTGCCATTTCACGCCCATTGCGTTATCGAACACTCCCGTTCACGCGCCATGCACTCCCGTTCACGCGCCATGGTTGTGTTGCGAGATCCGCCGGAGGGCGTTCCCTATCGCCGCAATTCGTAACCAGGCCGCTCTGGAATCGCTCAGGCAGTCCAATATCTCCTCCCCTCTCCTGCGGATTCACCTGTTCGGGCGAATGAGGGCTGAAGATACGGCCGGCCAGTCGGTCCTGCCAAGGACGCGGAAGGCACGGGCACTCCTCGCCATTCTTGCACTCGCGGCGCCGCGTCCGGTGCTGCGGGCTAGCGTCGCCAAGCTGCTGTGGAGCCAACGGGAGCAGGAACAGGCCCGGGCCTCGCTGCGGCAAGCGGTTCACGAGCTCCATGAGCGGCTGGCGCCGCTATCGACCACCTTTCAGGCAGATCGGAACCATCTCACGCTCGACACTGAGCGGATTTGGCTGGATGTGGGCGCATTCAACGACCCGATGGTCGCCCGCGCCAACCTGGTCGATGCCTTTCAACACAGGCTGCTTGACGATCTTCATGGCCTTGATCCGGGTTTTGATCACTGGCTGCTTCACCAGACGGAGCGGCTTCGGAAGATCGCCAGAACCGTCGCCGAGAGCATGTTGGCGGAACAGCCGGACTGCAATGGCGTCCTGCGGGTCGCAGAGCAGCTTGTGGCGATTGACCGCAGCCACGAACCAGCGTGGCGTGCCGTTATCGAGGCTTACGCCGAAATCGGCGATCGCGGCGCAGCCGTGCTGGCCTTCGAAAAGTGCCGAGCGGCGTTAGCCGAGACTGAGCTGCTGCCGGTTTGGTGGACACCGAGTTAAGGTTTTCCACCCGATCGGAGGTTCAGGATGAAGCGCCGGGTATTCAGCCGAGAGTTCAAACTCGAGGCGGTGAAGTTGATCAAGGAGCGTGGCGTGGGCATTGCTCAGGCGGCACGTGACTTGGATGTGGCGGAGAGCGTCTTGCGGCGATGGGTCCGGGAAGGAGAGGTAGATCCCCAGCAAGCCTTTCCCGGGCACGGTCAGGTCAAGCCCGAGCAGCAGGAGCTGACGCAGCTGCGTCGTGAGGTCGCCAAGCTGAAGGCGGAGCGTGACATCCTAAAAAAAGCCGCGGCCTACTTTGCCAGGGAGTCGATATGAAGTTCGGCTTCGTTGCAAAGCATCGAGGGGTCTGGCCGGTGGGTTGGCTCTGTGAGGCGCTCGGTGTCTCACGCAGCGGGTTCCACGCCTGGCTATCCCGCCCGCCCCGCCCCAGGGCTGTCGCAGATGAGGCGTTGACGGCGCGTGTGCGGGCCAGTTTCGTTGGCAGCGACCGAACCTATGGCGCCCGTCGGGTGTGGCACGACATGCTAGCCGACGGCGCCTGCTGCGGGTTGCACCGCGTTGAACGGTTGATGCGCACACAGGCTTTACGGGCGCGGCCGCGCAGACGAGGGCTTCCGGCGGATAACGGCGAACGGTCCAACGCGGCGATCGCGGCCAATGTGCTGGATCGTCAGTTCGAGGCCAGCGCGCCAAACCAGAAATGGGTGGCCGATTTCACCTACATCTGGACAGCCGAAGGATGGCTCTACGTGGCTGCGGTCATCGACCTATTTTCACGCCGGGTCGTTGGCTGGTCGATGCAAGCCACGATGACCGCCCAATTGGCGACCGACGCGCTGATGATAGCGATCTGGCGACGTGGCAAGCCGAATGCGCTGCTGCACCACTCCGACCAGGGCAGCCAATACACCAGCGAGCAGTTTCAAAAGCTCATGGCAGACAATGGCGTCGCCTGCAGCATGAGCCGCTCGGGCAACGTATGGGACAACGCTGCCATGGAGAGTTTCTTCTCTTCACTGAAAACCGAACGCACCGCCGGCACGGTCTACCGCACCCGCAACCAGGCCCGTGCCGACGTGTTCGACTACATCGAACTTTTCTACAATTGCTCGTCACAACGCACATCTCGCTATGTTGTTGAGGAGAACAGATTTTGTTGGGCAGCGTGCGGTAATGCGGGGTGTCTTGGGTAGGTCTTGGCCCGCAGGGCGAGGTCGCGGGCGGCAGTGCTGTCGAGATCAGCACGGCTGAAGATCCACGGGCCATCTTCCAGGGGATGCGTAGCGTCGATCTCGCCGCGTTCCGCGGCCAGTCGCAGGGTGCGCGGTGCAACGCCGACGATGGCAGCGGCCTCGCCAAGGTTGAGCCAGAGTTCAACGCCGTCTGCCGCCGCACGGTATACCGGGATCTGATAGTTGGATCGTAATGCGGTCACGCGTTCTCGGGTCCAGCGATTGCCGTGGCCCGTCTTAAGACCGTTGCGGTTGAGGATCCCTGCGATGACGTCATCCCGGGCGATCAGCGTCAGGGTGCGCACGGCCTTGACGATATCGGCAGACGTGCTGTTGCGCTGTCCCCGCCGCCGGCGTGGCAGCCGGTGCTGGGTATGGTTCCCGCCTACCCAGTGAATGGTCAGCACGATCTCGGACGTGGCGTCATCGAGGTCGGCCATGGCTTCGTGGATGACCGTGCGCACAATCCGCTTCTTGAGCCGAGCATCCGTCGTCGGTGCTGACCAGACAGTCCGGAAGTCCTCGGCCAGCGCGGTGAAGGAGATCGACGCGAGGTCGGACCGAGGCTGTGCCGCGGCGTCATGATCGGCAATACGCTTCTCGAACCCGGCCACGCGAGTCAGAGCGCGGTTCCAGCGTGCCTCCAACTCCCCGGCGACGAAGCGGTTCTCAGGATCGGCTGCGTCATATTGTCGGAAGGCCCGATCAGCAGCGTACCGCGCCGCCTCGAGATCGCGGGTCATGGCCTCCCGCGCCTCGTCGCGCTGTACTGTGGCCTGTGCCTCGGCCGCTCGCGCAGCTTGCACCGCGGCAGGCTGCAGGACGCCGAGAAGCGCCGCCTCGACGACGTCATCGACACGCAGCCCGCCGAATGCAATGCAACTGGGCTCTCCGTAATCAAGTCTCCCGCGAACGCATGCATAACGAGGGATCTGACCCTTGGCCCCAGTGTACTGCACGGTGAGCTTGCGACCACAACGACAGCATCGCAGCAGACCCGACAACAGCGCTGAGCCGTGCTTGGGCGCGCCGCGCGCTCCGGCGGTCGGCACATTCTCGCTCACCATCTTCCGGATCGCCTCCGCGCGGTCCCAATCGACGTAGCCTTGGTGGGCACCAGGCTGCAACGCCAGCCATTCCGCGCGGGGCTTGCGTCGGGCACGCGCCCTGGCCCCAGCACAGTCATATTGCACCGAGACGCCCGTCTTACCGTATGCGTATGCACCCCCATAGGCAGGATTGGCGATGAACTCGTGCAGTGTCGAGTACCCGCGGGCGACGCCATTCTATCGGCCCGCCATTGATCCTGGTCGGCAAGTCAAGCTTGTGCTCGAGGAACCAAAGAAGTGCCTGCCGCACACTGCCAAGCTCGGCGACTTTGTCGATGGCGAGTGTGATCGCCGCCTGGACACGGCGGTCGGGATCCTTCTCCAGGCGGTCACCTGCTTTAAGGAAGCCAACCGGCGCCCCGACCACGAGTTCACCACGCCGCGCCTTCTCATAGCGCGCGGACAACGAGCGCTGCCGCAGCAGGTCCAGCTCGTACTCATTGAGGCTGCCCTTCAGCCCCAGGAGCAACCGGTCATTGCCCTGTCGCGGCGCATAGACGGCCTCCTGGTCGACCAGCAGTGTATCAACGACACGGCACATCTCGACAAGCTGCTGCCAATCGCGGCTGTTGCGCGCGAAGCGCGATACTTCCCGAGCTGCCACCGCACCGACCTTGCCGAGGCAAACTTCGGCGACCATGCGTTCGAAGCCGGCGCGGGTGGTTCCGCCCGCTGCCGAGCAGCCAAGGTCTTCATCAATGACCTCGATCTCAGACCAGCCAAGCTGCACGAGGCGGTCACGCATGGCGTACTGCAGTATCTGGCTCTCGCGGTTGTGCTGAACCTGATGGGCAGAGGACTGACGGACATAGAGCACAGCCTTACGCGCTCGGTGCTGCGCGCCAATCTTGTCAGCGCTCATCGCTGCCGCCCTCCGAGGGCTCGCCCGGCTCCTGGTCTGCGACGCCGGGGTGCGCCATCAGCAAGCCGGTCAGCAAGCCGGCCAACGTCCGCTGCGTCTGATCCGGCAACGCGCTCCATCTCGGTGCTCCGCCCAATTCCGCTGGCGGCCTCACCAACCAAAGATCGAGTTGATGGAGCCGCAGTCGGGGCCGGCGACGACGGTGTTGCATGACGATCTCCACGATAGGAATCGGGAGATGCTATCCCTGCATCTGACGGCACCTCTGTTGCCGCGATCCGCATCGCTTCCAAAAGCAGGATCCGCAATGCGGCAAGGGCGGACAGCGCCGCAACTGGCTTCGCTGCCAGTCGAGTCTGACAGCAGGCAGCCGCGTCCAACATCCAGACCGGGATGTCCTGAACACGAACAACTGCAGCGTCCACGAGGCTGCAGCGCGCAACCGCACCAGTCGGCCGCTCGATCACCTCATGAATGCGAATAGTCCGCTCAGCCCACGGATGCCACGAATAGGCAATCGCCATCTCGTCAACGGCTGCGCTACTGTGGGTCTTGTGGCGTGGGGTTCTACAACCCACAACGACGCCACTCGACCATCGGCTATCTCAGCCCTATGGAGTTCGAACGGATCGCCGCCGCGAGCTAAACAGCGTGTCCACCAAACCGGCAGCAGCTCAGACTGCCAATGTCACGCCATCGGTCGAGACCGAACAGCTCATCGCGCAAATCAGAGGAACCACAGCCAAACCGCCACCCAGATTCGACTTCGCAGTATCGCCCAATAAGCGATCTCCTGCCTTCCGGCGCGGCAGTCTGCGACTGGGCATCGCCCCAATTCGCTGCCTCGAGCCAGGCGGCGATCTTGGATTGTCGCTCGGCCTGACCGAGGAAATCACCGTCGGACTGGCCCGATTTCGCTGGATCGCCTGCGTACCCACCACGTCACTGCTGCACAGCATGGACCATGGTCCCGCCGGCAGCGCGGTCGCCGAACATCGCGACCTCGACTTTCTTTTGGAGGGCACGGTTCAAACCAACGCGCATCGCGTGCGGGTTATCGCCCGGCTGGTCGATATGCACGCGGCCGGTGAGGTCGTCTGGACGCGTCGTTTCGACCGCGATGCCGGGGATATCCTCAGGCTGCAGGATGAGATCGCGAGCGAAGCCGTTGCGCAGCTGGACCCTGAGCTGTTGCTCCGCGAGGGAGCCAGGGCATCGAGCAATCCGCATCGGGACCCCAACGCGCAGAATCTGTTGCTGCAAGCCATTCCCGCAATCTATCGCTTCGAGCGCACAGGTTTTCAGGCCGCCCGCGGCATTCTCGAACGATCGCTGGCGTTGGATCCGAGCAATGCCTCGACACACGCCTGGTTGGCGTACTGGCATTTGTTTCAAGTGGGGCAGGGTTGGACCGAGACGCCGACCGAAAACGCACTTTGCGCTGCGGAACTAGCCGAACGAGCCGTCATATTGGATCCTGCCGATGGCCGAGCCATGACGCTCGCCGGCCACGTCCAAAGCTTTTTAAGCAAGCGCCCACATCAGGGACGCATCCTGCACGATCGCGCGCTGTCACTTAATCCCAATCTGGCGTTGGCCTGGTGCTTCTCGGGCCTGGCCCACTGCTATCTTGGCAACCAGCATGAGGCCGCTCGCCGCATCGCCATCGCGCAGCGGCTGTCACCGCACGATCCTCATGGGTTCTTCTTCGATATGGCGCAGACCATGCCAAATCTCCTCAGCGGAAATTTCGACGCGGCCGCTGAGATCGGGCGTCGTGCGATCGAACTGAACCCGGATTTCTCCTCGTCCTACAAAGGCCACCTCGCCGCCCTTGGCTACCTCGGCCGGCACCAGGAGGCAGCGGAAGCGCGGACTCGTCTGCTCATGTTGGAGCCCGAGTTCTCCCTGCACAGCGCCATGACCCGCTCACCCATGGCGCGCGCATGCGACCAGGAAATCTACATTGAGGGTCTTCGGCGCGCCGGCCTCAAGTGACGCTGCCTTGCCCGCCCAGTCCGCTGACATCGCCAAAGCGGTGTCCGGCTGCCCTCACCTGTGCGCGACAAGGCCGGTGGATACCGGGCGTGCGCCCTCCGTGACAGGGTCGGGGCTTTGCCCCGAACCCACCACAAGGTGGGTTCGTGGCAGAGGCTGGGGAACTCTGCTTAGGGCAGCAGCACCGTACTGCCGGTGGTCTTGCGCGCCTCGAGCGCAATATGCGCGTCTGCCGCGCGCTCCAGCGGAAACGTCTGGTTGACCTCGATCTTCACCGCCCCCTTGAGCACGACGTCGAACAGGTCACGCGCGGTCTTTTCCAGGTCGGCGCGCTTGGCGACATAGGTCGCAAGGCTCGGCCGGGTGAGGAACAGGCTTCCCTTGGCGGCCAGGATACCGATCTCCACCGGCGGAACCGGACCGGACGCATTGCCATAACTGGCCATCAGACCGAGCGGAGAAAGACAGTCCAGGCTGGTCGAGAACGTGTCCTTGCCGATGCTGTCGTAGACAACAGGCACCATCGCCCCGTCGGTGATCCGCTTCACCTCACCCACCAGGTTGGCATACCCCACCACGGCGTGGGCAGCGCCATGCGCCTTCGCCAGTGCCGCCTTCTCCGCGGTGGAGACAACGCCGATGACGGTCGCGCCAAGATGCTTGGCCCACTGACACATGATGAGCCCGACGCCACCGGCCGCGGCATGCACCAGGATCGTGTCCCCCGCCTTCACCTGGTAAGTACGGCGGAGCAGATACTGCGCCGTCATGCCTTGGAGCATCATCGCAGCGGCGGTCTTGAAATCGATCCCATCGGGCAGCTTGACCAGCCGATCGGCTGGAATCACCCGCTCCGTCGCATACCCGCCGATCGCACCCGCGTAGGCAACACGATCGCCCGCTGCCACCTGGGTGACATTGGCGCCGACCGAAACCACGGTCCCCGCGCCTTCCTGCCCGATTATCAGCGGCATGCCGGGCGCCTTGTACAGCCCGGTCCGGAAATACACGTCGATGTAGTTCAGGCCGATCGCGTCCTGCCGGATCAGGGCTTCGCCAGGGCCCGGCTCCGGTGTGGGCACATCCTCCCACTTCATCACCTCCGGGCCGCCATTGGTATGGATTCGGATGGCCTTGGTCATATTCTTCTCCGTGGGTAGGCGGCCACAGCACGCTCAGGGGCCGCGCGTTTCCAACGCCAGTAGGTAGCGCTTGGTCGTCAGTCCCTCACCGCCCGAATAGCCACCCAGATCCGCGCTGGCGAGCACGCGATGGCACGGGATGATAATCGGAACCGGGTTGCACCGGTTCGCCTGCCCGACCGATCGCGGGCTGCCACCGGCCTCGCGGGCGATCTCGGCATAGGAACGGGTCGCTCCGTAGGGAATCTCGCACAGCGCCTGCCAGACCCGGCGGCGGTAGGGCGTTCCCGCCGGCAGCAATGGCAGCTCGAACGCGGTGATCTCACCATCGAAATATCGATGAAGCTGGTCGCGCGCCCGCACGAGCAGCGACGTTTCCGCCTGGTCGCGTCCCCACCCCCAGTCGAGCGCAATGATCGCCCCGTCCTCTTCGGACACGGTCACATCGCCAACCGGGGTGTGTAACGAGAGCTGAGGCAAGGCATTTCCGGTTCTGACCCGCGGCGATGGCAGCCTGCCGGCAAGATGGTGTCAAGGGAGCCGGAGCATCGCACGGTGGCGGATCAATACCATCTGGACATAAGCATATCTTTATGACACTACGAGCCGCATGGATCGCCTGCTCACGAGCCTCCGCGCTGCAGCCGAACCCACCAAACTCCGTCTGCTGGCGCTGGCCGCGCGCGGGGCGTTCTGCGTTACCGAATTCACCGAGATCCTGGGACAATCCCAGCCACGCCTCTCGCGCCATCTCAAGCTGCTGTGCGAATCCGGCTTATTGGAACGGTTGCGCGAGGGCGCGAATGTATGGTTCGCGCTGCCGGCCGGCGATAACGGCGGGCTGGCGCGTGACCTGGTCGCCCGCCTGCCGGGCGACGATCCGGTGCTTGAAGCAGACCGACGGCAGGCCGCCCGGGTACTGGCAGAACGCGCCCGCGTCGCGTCGGAGAAGTTCCGCCGCCAGGGCGCCGACTGGGACGAGATGCGTGCGCTCGATCTGCCGGCGGCAGATGTAGAGGCGGCCCTGTTGTCGCTGATTGCCACCGATCAGCGCGGACGGTTGCTGGATATCGGCACCGGCACAGGCCGGGTGCTGGAATTGCTCGCGCCATACACCTCTCATTGTGTTGGCATCGATGCATCCAAGGCGATGCTCGCGCTGGCCAGGGCGAGGCTGGGCCGCGCCGGTCTGTCGCATTGCACGGTGCGGCTGGCCGACATGTACCGCCTGCCGGTGGCGGACCATAGTTTCGATATCGCCGTGGTGCAGATGGTTCTGCACTACGCCGAACAGCCGACCGATGTGCTTGCCGAAGCGGCACGAGTTCCTGCGCCCCGGCGGGCAGTTGCTGGTCATCGATCTCGCGGCACATGACCGGGACGACGTGGCCAAACGCCTCGCCCATCGCTGGTCTGGCTTCTCCGACCCGGACATGGAGCGCCTGATCGGCACGGCGGGGATGCAGAGCTCTCCACCCCTGACCGTGCCCGGCCCATTGGAGGTGCGGATCTGGCGCGCCATCCAGCCCACGGACACGACAGCGTCACGCGCCCATGAACTCGCTATCTGAAAGTCGGACCGAATGACACGACCGCACATCCTGGATGCCCTCCGCGACATGGTGCTGCTCTGCGACGGGGGCATGGGCAGCCGCGTGCAGGCGCTGACCTTGGATGTCGAGGGTGACTTCTGGGGACGGGAGAACTGCACGGACGTGCTGAACCTGTCGCGCCCCGACCTGGTACGCGACATCCATCGCGGCTATTTCGCAGCGGGCGCCGACATGGTGGAGACCAATACGTTCGGCGGTTCACCCGTGACCTTGGGTGAGTTCGACCTGGCCGACCGCGCCTTCGAGATCAATCGACGCGGCGCGGAGCTGGCGCGCGAAGCCGCGGACAGTTTCTCCGACGACCGGCATCGCTTCGTCATCGGCAGCATCGGACCTGGCACGAAACTGCCCAGCCTGGGGAACATCGGCTACGACGAGCTGGAAGCTGCCCTGGCGGAACAGTCGCGCGGCCTGGTGGCCGGCGGCGTCGACGCAATCCTGATCGAAACCTGCCAGGACACATTGCAGATCAAGGCGGCCGTCAACGGCGCCAAGATCGCCTGCCGGGACGCCTGCAGTCAGACACCGATCTTCGTGCAGGTCACGGTGGAAACCACCGGGACATTGCTGGTGGGCCCGGATATCGCCGCCGCCGCGGCCGTGGTGCACGCCTTGGACGTGCCCCTGATGGGGCTGAACTGCGCCACCGGTCCGCAGGAGATGGCCGAACATGTCGGCTGGCTGGCCGCCAACTGGCCCGGCCTGCTGTCCGTGCAGCCGAATGCCGGCCTGCCCGAGCTGGTGGACGGTCAGACGCATTATCCGCTCGGCGCCGATCAACTGGCGAGCTGGCTGGAACGCTTCATTGTCGAGGATGGGGTCAATCTGATCGGCGGCTGCTGTGGTACTTCGGTGGAACACATCGCGGCCCTGGACGCCATGTTGCGTAAGCGAAGCGGCTTCCGGCCGGCGCCAGTGCCCCGCACCCCCGTCTGGATCCCGAGCGTGGCCAGCCTGTATCAGTCCGTACCGCTGCGGCAGGAGAACGCCATCTTCGCCATCGGCGAGCGCTGCAATGCCAATGGCTCCAAGAAATGGCGTGAGCTTCAGGAGAAGCACGACTGGGACGGCTGCGTTGCGATGGGGCGTGAGCAGCTGGGGGAAGGCTCGCACGCGCTGGACATCTGCACCGCGTTCGTCGGACGCGACGAATTGCACGAGATGAACGAGGTGATTCGCCGCTTCACGTCCTCGGTCAACGCGCCGCTGGTGATCGACTCGACTGAGACGCCGGTGATCGAGGCAGCCCTGAAGCTGCACGGCGGCAAGCCGATCATCAACTCGATCAATTTCGAGGATGGGGAGAAACACGCGCGGGATCGGGTGCTGCTGGCCAAGCGCTTCGGTGCCGCCGTGATCGCGCTGACGATCGACGAGGTCGGCATGGCCAAAACCACCGAAGACAAGCTGCGCATTGCGCGGCGTCTGGTCGATTTCGCCTGCACGCAGCACGGCTTGCCTCAATCCGACCTGCTGATCGATCCGCTGACCTTCACCATTGCGACCGGCAACGAGGACGATCGCAAGCTGGCACAGTGGACGTTGGAAGGGATCGCCGCGATCCGCGCGGAGTTTCCGGACATTCAAATCATCCTCGGCCTGTCCAACGTCAGCTTCGGGCTGAACCCGGCGGCACGGGCCGTGCTTAACTCGGTGTTTCTGGACCACGCCATGCGCGCCGGCATGAGCGGCGCCATCGTGCATGTCTCGAAAATCCGCCCGCTGCATCTGCTGGCACCCGAAGAGGCAAAGGTCGCCGAGGACCTCATCTTCGATCGCCGGCAGGAGGGCTACGATCCGTTGCAGCGCCTGCTCGAGATCTTCGCCGATCGCAAAGCGGCTGATGCCACAGTGAAGAAGCGGGCCGAGACCGTGGAGGGCCGGCTGAAGGACCGGATCGTCGACGGCGATCGCAAAGGATTGACGGCCGAGCTGGATGAAGCCATGCGCGACATGCCTCCGCTCGACATCATCAACAATGTGCTGCTCGGCGGCATGAAGGTGGTCGGCGAGTTGTTCGGTGCCGGCAAGATGCAATTGCCGTTCGTGCTGCAGAGCGCCGAGACGATGAAGGCGGCCGTCGCCTATCTGGAGCCGTTCATGGAAAAGGTGGAGGGGCAGGAAAAAGGCACCATCGTCCTCGCCACCGTCAAAGGCGACGTCCACGATATCGGCAAGAATCTGGTCGACATCATTCTGACCAACAACGGCTATCGCGTCATCAACCTCGGCATCAAGGTGCCGCTGACCGAGATGCTGCACGCCGTGAAGGAAAACCACGCGCACGCCATCGGCATGTCCGGTCTGCTGGTCAAGTCGACCGTCGTCATGCGCGAGAACCTCGAGGAAATGTCCCGTCAAGGACTAGAAATTCCGATCCTCCTCGGCGGCGCCGCCCTGACACGATCCTATGTCGAGGACACCTGCGTCCAGGCCTATGCGAGCGGCCGCGTGGCCTATGCGCGCGACGCGTTCGATGGATTGCACCTGATGGACAAGGTGACCGGCAACGCGTTCGACGATTACCTGGCGGCGGTGCAATCCAAGCGATCCGGGAAAGTGCGCAACACCGCGCGCACACTGGGCCAGGCGGATGCGCGCGCGTTCCAACCGGTCGATGTGGTTGCCGTACAGGCACGGCGACGCCTGAAGACCCGCGACGTTCCTGTTCCGACACCGCCCTTCTGGGGTGCTCGGATCGTCGAGGCGCCGCCGAAGGCGATCGTGCCGTTCGTCAATGAACGCAGCCTGTACCAGTTCCAATGGGGCTTCCGGAAGCAGGGTCGCTCATTGGAGGACTTCCTCGGTTGGGCCAAGCAGGAACTTCGCCCGGTGATGCGCCGCATGCTGGCGCTGTGCGACGAGCAGGACATCCTGCGGCCGCAGGCGGCTTACGGCTATTGGCAGGCGGCCGGCCAGGGCAATGACCTGATCATCTTCGATCAGGATGGCACCTCGGAACTGGCCCGGTTCACCTTGCCCCGCCAGCCGCGTGAGGACGGCGAGTGCATCGCCGACTTCTTCCGGGATGTCGATGATTCGCAGCGCGATCTCATCGCGCTTCAGATCGTCACCATGGGTCAGCATGCCTCGGAAGTGTCCCGCGCCTGGTTCGAAGAGAACCGCTACCAGGATTACCTCTACCTGCACGGATTATCCGTCGAGATGGCGGAGGCGATGGCGGAATATGTGCACAAGCGCATCCGCGCCGAACTTGGGTTCGCGTCCGAGGATGACCGCGACATGGAGAAGATGCTGGCGCAAAACTACCGCGGTTCGCGCTACTCATTCGGATATCCCGCCTGCCCGCGGCTGGAGGATCAGGCACCGATCCTGAAATTGCTCGGTGCGGAGCGGATCGGAGTGGAATTGTCCGACGAGTTTCAGTTGCATCCGGAGCAATCCACCAGCGCGATTGTCGTGCTGAACCCTCACGCGAAGTATTTCTCCGTGTGATACGACGTGGCCGGGGCTCACTCTTGTTCGGCCTCTCAAAGTCATGGGGTGGGGAGACGCGATATGCGTCAACACAGTCCTTTGCTGACCGTGTAGCGTCATGCCGGGCGCAAACTCTGCAGCCACGACCGGCTGCGGGGGAGTACGGGCACCCGCATGCAAAAGACGCTAAAGTTGCGCCGCCTCCGGATGTCGGCGCGCGCAAAATGACGATGTGTTCCAGGCCAGTTGTGTGTGGCGAGCCTGCGCCAGCCACGACGGGAGCAGGCATGGCCGTGACGCGGCGCGCGCGGCCAAAGTGCTCGCATCAGCGGTTGAGACGAGCGGCTGGACACGCAGGCAGATCCGTAATCCGCCTTCCGAAGTCATGACCAGGACACGCGGGATGCGGAGCGTCAGCTCTACATCCCGCTGATCGCAAAGCCCGCTCAGGCGGCCGATTTGTGCGGCACGTCCTTTTCGCTCAGCAGTGTCTCCAGCTCGCCGGACTGGAACATTTCCATCACGATGTCGCAGCCACCGACAAATTCGCCGTCAATGTAAAGCTGAGGAACCGTCGGCCACTGGGCGAACTCCTTGACGCCCTCGCGGAGTTCCATATCCTCCAGCACGTTAGCCGACTGGAACGGCACGCCCATATGGGTCAGAATCTGCACCACGCGGGCGGAAAACCCGCATTGCGGGAACATCGGCGTGCCCTTCATGTAGAGCATCACCTTGTTCTGGGAAACATCGCCCCGAATGCGGTCAAACACGGGATTGTCCATCGGCCAGACTCCTTGCTTGCTTTTTCACCGATGCCGAACGGCATTCGATCAGTTTGTTACGGGGCCGCAGTCTGCAGCGCCAACGCGTGCAATTCGCCGCCCATCCGCCCACGCAGGGCGGCATAGACGATCTGATGCTGCTTCACGCGAGGCAGGCCGCGGAACTGCTCCGATACCACCGTCGCCGCATAATGGTCGCCGTCGCCTGCCAGATCCTCGACCGTGACCCTGGCATCGGGCAGGGCGGCCTTGATCAGCGCCTCGATCTCATTCGCCGCCATCGCCATGATGGTGCGTCTCCCCTTCAGGTGCCATCCAACCAAAGCGGCAGGAAGCGCTCATGCGCCGCGCGCAGTGCCGAGACCGATATTGTGCCGCCATCTGGCAGTGTCAAATCCTGTCCGCCCGATGTACCTATGCGGACCGCGGCAATCCCGGCCGCTTCCGCCGCCCGCACCAGCATACTGGCATCGGGCACCGCCAGCAGGTAGCGGCCCTGATCCTCGCCGAACCAAAACGCATGGCCCGGCACATCCCGCGGGTGGGTGAACAGGCGGACCCCGGTGTTCCCCGCCATGGCCATCTCCGCAACCGCCACCAGGATGCCGCCATCCGAGACATCGTGGCAGGCGCGCACTGCCCCGGCGAGGATGCGTTCGCGCACGAAGTCGCCATTGGCTGCGCTCAGCAGCCAGGTCGACCGGCGGCGGAGCACCCTCGGAACGGCCTGCCACCTCGCGCAGCCAGAGCGACTGGCCGAGCCAACCCTTGGTGGTGCCGATCAGCACGAGGTCGAGCCACGGCGGTAAGGCCAGACCGACCGCCTTGCTGGCGTCGTCCAGCACGCCGAGGCCGCCGATCGCCGGAGTTGGCAGGATCGCGCGTCCTTCGGTCTCGTTGTACAGCGACACGTTTCCCGAAACGACCGGGAAATCCAGCGCCTCGCAGGCCGCCGCCATGCCGCGGATCGCCGCGGCGAACTGGCCCATGATCTCGGGCTTTTCCGGATTTCCGAAGTTCATATTGTCGGTGATCGCCAACGGGCGGGCGCCCACGGCGGTCAGGTTGCGCCACGCTTCCGCCACCGCCTGCGCGCCGCCGGCCTCGGGGTCGACGGCGCAGTAGCGTGGCGTGCAATCCGTGGTCAGCGCCAGCGCCCGGTTGAGACCCTCCAGCTTCACCACGGCCGCGTCCGCTGCTCCCGGCCGCTTCACCGTCATGCCGCCGACCGTGCTGTCGTACTGATCCCAGATCCACGCGCGCGAGCACAGATCCGGCACATGCGACCAGTTTGTGCAGGGAAGCGGTCAGGCCAAGGCGATCCTCGATCCGAGCCGGATTGAGCTGCGGCAGCTTAGGGGTTTCGATGGTCGGACGGTGATACAGCGGCGCCTTGTCGGCGAGCGGGGCCAGCGGGATATCGGCCTCGGTGCGGCCTTGATGGCGGACCACGATGCGGCCGCTATCGGTAATCCGGCCGATCACCGCGAAATCCAGGTCCCATTTCTCGAAAATAGCGCGCGCCTGCGCTTCCCGATCGGGCCGGAGCACCATCAGCATGCGCTCCTGGCTCTCCGACAGCATGAACTCGTACGCCGTCATGCCGGTCTCGCGCGCCGGCACCTGGTCCAGGTCCAGCTCGATTCCCACGCCGCCCTTGCCGGCCATCTCCACCGAGGAACTGGTCAGGCCCGCCGCGCCCATGTCCTGGATCGCCACGATGGCGTCGGTTTCCATCAGCTCCAGGCAGGCCTCGATCAGCAGCTTCTCGGTAAAGGGATCGCCCACCTGGACAGTGGGACGCTTCTCCTCGGAATCGACGCCGAATTCCGCCGACGCCATGGTCGCGCCGTGGATCCCGTCGCGCCCGGTCTTGGATCCGACATAGACCACGGGATTGCCGATGCCCGCGGCCGCGGACAGGAAGATGCGATCCTTGCTCGCGACCCCTACTGTCATGGCGTTGACCAGGGGGTTACCATCATAGGCCGGGTGAAAATTCACCTCCCCGCCCACGGTCGGCACGCCCACGCAATTGCCATAGCCGCCGATGCCGCGCACCACGCCATCAACGATGCGCCGGGTACGCGGATGCTCGGGATGCCCGAACCGCAGCGCGTTCAGGTTGGCGATCGGACGCGCGCCCATTGTGAACACGTCGCGGAGGATGCCGCCCACCCCGGTCGCCGCCCCCTGGTAGGGCTCGATGAAGCTCGGGTGGTTGTGCGATTCCATCTTGAAGACCGCCGCCAGGCCGTCACCGATATCGACCACGCCGGCATTCTCGCCGGGACCATGGATCACCCAGGGCGCTTTCGTCGGCAACTGACGCAGCCAGACGCGGGACGATTTGTAGCTGCAATGCTCCGACCACATCACGCTGAACACGCCCAGTTCGGTCAATGAAGGCGTGCGACCCATAATCTCGAGGACCTGGGCATATTCGTCGGCACTCAACCCGAATTCGCGGGCCAGGGCCTGATTGACGTCGCGCTGCATCAGGCGGCAACGAGGGCGTCGAACAGCGGTTTTCCGTCAGTCCCGCCCATCAGCGGGTCAACCAGGTCCTCCGGATGGGGCATCAGCCCGAGCACCCGCAGGTTCGGCGACAGCACGCCCGCGATGTTGCGTGCGCTGCCGTTGCGGTTGGCCTCGGGCGTGATCGCGCCCTCCGGGGTGGCGTAGCGCATGGCAACCAAATTTTCGCCTTCCAGCCGATCGAGCGTCGCGTCATCAGCGAAGTAGTTGCCATCGCCATGCGCCATCACGGCGCGGAAGGTCTGGCCACGCTGGTAGTTGTTGGTGAAGACCGTATCGGCCCGCTCGACACGCAAATGGCAATTCATCGCCAGAAAGCGGAGCGTGGCGTTCCGCAGCAAGGCACCCGGAAGCAAACCGGCCTCCGCCAGAATTTGAAACCCGTTGCAAACGCCCAATACGTAGCCGCCCCGCTCGACATGCTTGCGCACCGCCGCCATGGCAGGCGACTGCGCCGCCATGGCGCCACAGCGAAGATAGTCGCCATAGCTGAAGCCACCGGGGATCACGACGAGATCCAGGCCGTCAAGGTCGGCGTCCTTGTGCCAGATCATGCGCGGCTTGACGTCGGGCCGGGTCAACGCGATTGCCATGTCGCGCTCGCGGTTGATTCCAGGGAACAGGATAATCCCGGCCTTCATGCTCTGTGTTCCGGTGACGTGCTGCGGGCTGGCCGGAGAGCGGCCAAGTATCGGGGGCTTTGCCCCCGAACCCCCAGCAAGGGGCGCTGCCCCTTGAAACCCCGCCAAGGGCTTGCCCTTGGAACCATATACGTTTGGGGTGAGGAGGGGGCCGGTCGTGATGATGCCAAGGTCCGAGGCGCCCGCGCGCCCTCCCCGCCCCAAACAAATTTCGACTGCAAAGGCGAGGCCTTGCTGGGGGTCCAGGGGGCAAAGCCCCTTTTGGGGTTCAGGGCAACGCCCCGACGCTTGCTGCCCTGCTCAGACATCGATCGCGACCCGGAAGCTCTCGATCACCGTGTTTGCGAGCAGCTTGCGGGCCATCTCCTCGGCGGCAGCGCGGCCCTTCTCCGGGTCCGTCTCGGTCAGCTCCAGCTCGATCACCTTGCCAGCCCGCACATCACCGACCGCGGAAAAGCCCAACGTATGCAGCGCATGCTGGATTGCCTTGCCTTGCGGGTCGAGCACGCCGTCCTTCAACATCACCGTGACCACCGCCTTCACCGCTCGATCCTTTTCACTGCATCGTCTCCGGACCCTTCAGGTCCCGCATGCCGGCCTCCGGCAGAATACCCAACCGCTTGGCCACCTCCTGGTAGGCCTCCTCCACCTTGCCCAGGTCGCGACGGAACCGGTCCTTGTCCATCTTCTCGTTGGTCTTGCTGTCCCACAGGCGGCAATTATCCGGGCTGATCTCGTCAGCCAGGACAATACGCATCTCCTCGTTCTCCCACAGCCGGCCGAATTCCAGCTTGAAATCGACCAACGTGATGCCGACCCCCAGGAACAGGCCCGTGAGGAAGTCGTTGACCCGCAGCGTCAGCGCGACGATGTCGTCGAGGTCAGCGGTATTGGCCCAGCCGAAGCAGGTGATGTGCTCCTCGGAGACGATCGGATCTTCCAGCGCGTCATTCTTGTAATAATATTCGATGATCGACCGCGGCAGACGGGTGCCCTCGGGGATTCCCAGCCGCTTGGACAGGCTGCCCGCGGCGACATTCCGCACCACCACCTCGAGCGGTATGATCTCCACCTCGCGGATCAGCTGCTCCCGCATATTGAGCCGACGAACGAAGTGAGTCGGAATGCCGATCTCGGCGAGCCGCAGCATGAGATACTCGCTGATCCGGTTGTTCAGCACCCCTTTTCCGGTGATCACGCCCCGCTTCTGAGCGTTGAACGCGGTGGCGTCATCCTTGAAATACTGCACGAGCGTGCCGGGTTCCGGCCCCTCGAACAGGATTTTGGCTTTCCCTTCGTACAGCTGGCGACGGCGGGCCATCATTTGTTCCCTTCGGCGGCACGGCCGGTATAGCAGTGCATGGGACCCGGACAAAGGCCGCTCCCAGCGACCGGCAAGGCTGAGCGGCCGGGGCCGGGCGGAATGACCGGTCGCGATCACACTCCACAGCGCCCCCGGCCTGTTATCCCACCCGGCGCAGGCAGACCTGCGAAACACCCCGTCCTCCAACCTGCAGATAACCCCGCCGCCGCGATCGGAGACAGACCTGCTGCGACCGAGCAACGCTTGCATGAAATATCAGCGTCTCCGCCCGCATTCCCCGCAGTACTCCTGGCAGCACTCTTGGCAGCCCGGGCGCCGGCTGACAGGATCGCATCGGCACGACGCTTGCATCCCAACTCGTGCCGAAGCTCTGCAGCAACCGGGGTGGGTCGCTGCATGTGTTCAGCCCGCAGAGAAGGAGCAACCGGTGCCGCGTGATATCACTGCCCCCGAAGGGGTCGCTGCCTCGACCATGACAGCCGGCAAACTGGGGCGGCGAGCCCTGCTTCAAACCGCGGGCGCTGCCGCCACCGCTCCCCTGCTCGGCAAAGTCGCCCGCGCCGCCGGAGAACCGATCGCCCTCGGCTGGGTCGGGCCGCTCTCACCGCCCGGTGGCTATGCCGAGGGCACCAACATGAAGAACGCCGCAGAGATCGCGGCCTCCGAGATCAATGAGCAAGGCGGCATCCTCGGCCGTCCGGTGAAGATCATCTACGCCGACACCCGCGGCATGCCGGCCGAGGGACGCACCGCCGCCGAACGCCTGATCCAGCAGGACAAGGTCGTGGCGGTGTTTGGGGAGTTCCACAGCCCGGTCGCCCTGGCCGAAATGGAAGTCTACCACAAATACGGCATTCCTTTCATGGCCTGCGACGTGTGGTCCGACCAGATCACCGCGAAGGGCTATCCGGAGGTGTTTCGCAACGCGCCGGCCATCTCGCTGATCGACGCCACCATTGGCCAATGGATCACCGCCGCCGGCTTCAAGAATGTCGCCATTATCGCGGAGAAGAACGATGTCGGGCTGTCGGCCCGCACGGTGGTGGCGCAGGAGCTGACCAAGGCCGGGATCAAATTCACCGCGGTCGATGCCGACCCCAACCTGACCGACTTCACCGCACAGATCCTGCGCTTCAAGGCCGCATCGCCGCCTTACGACTTCTTCCTCAGCATCTATGCCGAAGCCGGCGCCTATCCGATGATCCGCCAGGCGCACGACCTCGGCTTCGCCCCCACACCCGCTTGCGGCATCTACAATTCCGGTGGCGAGGCGGTGGATCCGACCTTCTGGGAGAATGTCGGCGAGGCCGGCAAATATCTCCTGACCGAGAATGTCGGTCTGCCGAAGGATGCCTGGAACGACAAGACCAAGGCCTTCGTCGCGGCCTACAAGAAGAAGCACAACGCGGACCCGTCCGGCGCGGTGATGGAAAGCTACGACGGCGCCTGGCTGTTGTTCGACGCGATCAAGTCGGCCGGGGGCACCGAGTCCAAGGGGATCATCCATGCCCTGGAGAACACCAAATACGTCGGTGTCCGCGGTCAGTACCTGTTCTCCACCGACAAGGAGCCGGCCTGGCATTATCACCAGTTCCTCGGCGCGCCGCTGACCCTGCTGCAATACGACGCGGAGAAGCAGAGCCAGTCCGACGCACCGATCGTCTGGCCACGCAAATACGCGACCGTCCCCTACACCTACAAGAAGCCGGGGAGCTGACCCAGCCTGCGTCGCCGTGGGTGATACACCGGTCGGGGGTTCGGACGTCGCAACGGGCGAAGCTCCCGCCGGTGCCACGCAACCCGGTCCCTGCCCCGCGCGCGTTGCGATCGGGGCGCCGACCGGCATGACCGGGCGTGTTGAGCACAAGGATGTCGCATGGCCGACTATCTGCTGATCCAGGCCCTCAACGGCCTGGTCATTGGCATCATCTACGCCGTGATCGCCGGCGGACTGACGGTGATCTTCTCGATCCTGAAGATCGTGAACTTCGCCCATGGCGAGGTCTTCATGATGGGCGGCTATTTCGCCTATTTCGCCATTGCGCTGGCCGGCATTCCGCCCCTGCCCGCTGTGGTCGTCGCAATGATCCTGAGCTTTCTGCTGTCCGTGCTGCTGGAGCGCACCTTGCTCACGCCGCTCTACAGTCCGACCACCGAACGCAAGGGTGATTACGGCATTCTGGTGACCTTCGGCATCTCGATCTTCCTGCGCAACATCGCCCTGATCATCTACGGCCCCTATCCATTGCGCCCGCCCTCCTTCTGGCCGGGGGTGCTGATGGTCGGCGGGCTGGTGATGACCTGGGATCGCGTGTTCGCCGGCGTGGCCGGTATCGCGCTGCTGGTTGGCCTGGTGCTGTTCATGAACCGCACGCCGTGGGGCGAGGCCCTGAACGCGGTCAGCCAGTCGCGCGAATCCGCGGCGATCGTCGGCATCAACGACCAGCGCTTCTATATGCTGGCCTTCGGACTCGGCGGCGCGCTGGCGGGCGGCGCCGGTGCGCTGGTGGGGCCGATCTACTCGCTCTCGCCATCCATGGGCCTGATGCCGGACACCCAGGCTTTCGCCATCGTCATCCTGGGCGGCATGGGCTCCGTGGCCGGCAGCATTCTCGCCGGCCTCATGATCGGCGTCTCGGAAAGCATGTTCGTCGCGTTGTTTCCGGACCCAAGCCGCAGCCTGACCTATGCGCAGGCATTCAGCCTGCTGATCCTGATGATCGTCTTGCTGGTGCGGCCGACCGGCCTGTTCGGCCGAATCCATACGAACATGGAGTAGCCGGTGCGGGCACTCAAGATTATCGGCTGCCTGGTGCTGGCAGTGCTCGCCCTGAGCTACCCGTTCCTGGTCAACCCGTATTGGCTGACGGTCGCCATCCTGGCCATCTTCTATGCCATCGTCACCGCGAGCTGGGCCTTGCTGGCGGGCTACGCGGGGCAGTTCTCCTTCGGCCACATGGCCTTCGTCTCGCTTGGCGCCTACACCTCGGGCCTGCTGGTGAAGTGGTTCGCCATTCCGATTCCGCTCGGCATGCTCGCCGGCGTGCTGATCTGCGGCCTGGTCGGCAGTGGCATCGGCTTCGTCTGCCTGCGCATGCGCGGACCCTATCTGGCCCTGTTCACCGTCGCCTTCTCCGAAGTGCTGCGCATCGTCATCGTGTCGGAGACCGAGGTCACCGGCGGCTCCGGCGGGCTGGAAGTGACACCGCTGTTCCATACTCGCTCCGACGCGCCGTATTACTATCTGGGCCTGGTACTGCTGGCCGGCTCGCTCGCCATCATGGGCTTCCTGGTGACCTCGCGCTGGGGCCTGTTCTTCCGCGCCATCCGCGAGAACGAACACGCCGCCGCGGCCGCCGGCGTGAAAGTGCTGCGCTTCCGCATCCTCGCCTTTGCGATCACCAGCTGCTTTGCGGGTCTGGCCGGGGGATTCTTCGGCCACTACATCGGCATCCTGACCCCGGATATCGGCTCCGTTGACCAGATGGGACTGGTGGTCGCCATGGCCGTCATCGGCGGTGCCGAAAGCCTCGTCGCCGCAACCATCGGCGCGCTCGGCCTGGAAGTCCTCGTCGAAGCACTGCGCAGCTACGGGCAATGGCGGCTGGTGCTGTTCGGCGCCTTGCTGCTGCTGACTATGCGCTTCGCCCGCAATGGTCTGCTGGCTCTAGCCTGGGAGCAGTTCGCGAGCCTCGCCTGGCATCGGCGCAGCGCACAACGGCCACGGGAGGCGCGCTAGATGGATGCCCCTGCCCCACCGCTTATTGAGGCGCGCGATCTGACCCGGCGGTTCGGCGGCATCGTCGCGGTGAACATGCTGCAATTCGCGGTCTCGGCCGGTGAGCTGGTGGGTCTGATCGGGCCGAACGGTTCCGGCAAGACCACGACGATCAACATGCTGACCGGCCATCTCGCACCGAATGGCGGGCATATCCTGGTTCGCGGCGAGCGTGCCGATGGCCTGACGCCGAGCGAATTCGCCGCCTTGCGGGTGGGGCGGACGTTCCAGATCACCCAGTTGTTCAGCCGCATGACCGTGCTGGAGAACATGCTCGTCCCCGGCCTGGCGCGCCCGCGCTCCACCCGCGCGGCGGCGACACGCACCGCGCGGCAGCATCTGGATTTTCTCGGACTGGCCGCGTTGGAGGCGCTGCAGGCCAAGAACCTGTCCGGCGGGCAGCAGAAGCTGCTGGAACTCGGCCGCGCCCTGATGCTCGATCCGGACATCCTGTTCCTGGACGAGCCTTTCGCCGGGGTGAACCCGTTCCTGCGCGACGAGATCATCGTGCTGATCCAGAAGCTGCACGCCGAGGGGCGCACCTTCGTGATCGTCGACCACGACATCGAGGCCATTCAGCGCCTGGTGCACCGGCTGGTGGTGATGTCGCGCGGCCAGAAGATCGCCGATGGGCCGGTGCCGGAGGTGCAACAGAACCAGGAGGTGTTGCGCGCCTATGCCGGAGTTCTGACGCCGCGCCGGTGTTGACCGTGCGCAACGTGGTCGCGGGCTACGTGCCGGGGATCAACATCCTCAACGGCATGTCGGTGGATGTGCTGCGGGGCCAGGTGCGCTGCGTGCTGGGGCCGAATGGCACCGGCAAGTCGACGCTGCTGAAGGCGATCTTCGGCTTCCTGCCGGCACAGGGCGAAATCCGCCTCGGCGCGACCTCGCTGGTCGGCGCCGCCTCCCACCAGATGAGCCGGCTTGGCATCACCTACCTGCCGCAGCGACCCAGCGTGTTTCCCTTCCTGTCGGTCGAGGTGAACCTTCGCCTGGGCGCCTGGTCGTTCCGCCGCAACCGGGCGTTGGTGCGGGAACGGACCGACCGCGCCTACGCGCAGTTTCCGGTCCTGGCCGAGCGTCGCCAACAGGCCGCGGGCACCATGAGCGGCGGCCAGCAGCGCCAGCTCGAAATCGCCCGATCGCTGATGACCGATCCCAGCGTGATGCTGATCGACGAGCCGACCGCCAGCATCGAGCCGCGCGTTGCCGCGCAGATCTACGACATGATCACCGGGCTGGCGCGGTCCGGAAAGGCCATCCTGCTGGTGGATCAGAATATCAAAGGCGCCCTCGGCGTGGCCGACTACGTCTATGTCATGCGCACCGGGACGCTGTTCACGGAGGGACCGCGCGAGACCTTTGTCGAGGACGTGGAGACCCTGGTCGGCCGTTGGCTCTATACGCGTTGAAGGTTGTCCCGAGGCACGGAATGGCCGTGCCAATCCGGATCAACCGCCGCGCGCTGGGCGGCGACCGCTCCGACGAAATCCAGTTGCGTGGCGCGATTCACACGGCGTGACACCGCCGCTCAGAGGTGGCTGGCCGAGAAGGCGTGTGCTGCGCGACTCAATCGTTCCGATGGAGATGGCCGGATCAGGCCCGGCCATGATGAGGACTGGACTTGGCCATGGCGAACACCGAACCGCCCGTGACGAGGACTGAACTCGGCCACGACGAGAAGCGGACGTGCCCAACCGGCTCCTCTGGCCGGAGTCCCGCCTGCGGCCGGCTGGTATCAGGGATGTCCCCCTGACCCGCGGCGGGCGAACCGGGCCTTCACGCTCTCCCGCATCGTCTGGAATGTCGCGTACAGCATCGGGATCAGGAACACGCCCAGCGAGCTGGCGGCGATCATGCCGGCGAACACCGCTGTGCCCACCGCCCGCCGGCTCAGCATCGCCGCACCTTCCGCCCAGACCAGCGGAATGAGGCCGAAGATGAACGCGATGGATGTCATCATCACTGCGCGGAATCGCATGCGCGCGCCAAGCGCCGCGGCTTCGCGGATCGGCATGCCGGCTTCCCGCTGCTCCTTGGCGAACTCGACGATCAGGATGCCGTTCTTCGCCGCCAGCGAGATCAGCACCACCATGCCGATCTGCGCGTACAGGTCGAGTGCCAGGCCGGAGATCAGCAGGCCGAAGAACGCGCCCAGCACGCCCACCGTCACCGACAGCAGCACCGGGATCGGGATCATCCAGCTCTCGTACAGCGCGACCAGGAACAGATAGGCGAACATGCACCGCCAGAGACAGGATCGCCACGGTCTGCCCGGACGCCTGCACTTCCTGATACGCGGTGCCCGACCATTCATAGGCATAGCCGGCGGGCAGCGTCTTGGCGGATATCTCACTCATCGCCTTCAAGCGCATCGCCGGACGACACACCGGGCGCCGGGCCGCCATTGATGGTGATCGCACGATAGTTGTTGAACCGGCTGATCACCTGCGGGCCCAGCACGATGCGGGCATTGGCGATGGCGCGCAGCGGCACCATCTCGCCCTGCTGATTGCGGACGTAGATCTTGTAGATCGCGGAGACGTCGCTGCGGTCGGCAGCCTCGCCCTGGATGTTCACCTGCCAGGTCCGGCCGTACAGGTTGAAGTCGTTGACGTAGAAGCCGCCCAGCGTGGTCTGCAAGGTGTTGAACACGTCGGCGATCGACAGGCCCAGCGCCTGCGCCTTCTCGCGATCGATGTCGAGCCAGATCGACGGATTGGTGGCGGTGAAGGTGGAGAACACGCGCGCCAGGCGTTTGTCCTGGTTGGCGGCGCCGACCAGCCCCTGCATGACGCTCTGCATGTCGGCGGGGTCGCGCCCTTCCAGGTTCTCCAACTGGTATTCGAAGCCACCGCTGGTGGACAGGCCGATGATCGGCGGCAGGTTGAACGGAAACACCGTGGCTGAGCGGATCTGCTGTGCGCCGCCGAACACCCGGCCGATGACCGCCTGCGCGCGATCCGCGGCCGTGGTGCGATCCTCGAACGGTTTCAGCCGGACCACGACGAAGGCGGCGTTCGGCTCGTTGCCGCCGTCGAGCAGCGAGAATCCGACGATCGACAGCACGCCTTCGACCTGCGGCATCGGCCGGATCAGATTCTCGACGCGCTGCACCACCGTGCGGGTGCGCGAGACGGACGCACCGTCCGGCAACTGCACCGCGACGAAGAACGCGCCCTGATCCTCCTCCGGCAGGAAGCCCGTCGGGCGTGCGGGCACTCAGCACCCAGATGCCGATGCCGGCGGCGGCGATCAGCACCACCGACAGGATCGAGACCCGCAGCAGCCGTTCGATGACGCTGCGCATAACCGCGACGCACCCGGTCGATGCCGCGCAGCACGTAGCCGCATTGGACCGCGCGGCTGCGCCGTGGTGGCGCAGGAACACGCCGCACAGCGCCGGCGACAGGGTCAGTGCGTTCATCGCCGAGATCAGCATTGCGACGCTGATGGTCACGGCGAACTGGCGGAACAGCGAGCCGGACACGCCGGGAATGAAGGCAACCGGCACGAACACCGACAACAGCACCAGCGTGATCGCGATCACCGGACCGGTGATCTGTCGCATCGCCTTCTTGGTGGCTTCCCTCGGATCGCAGCTCGGGTTCTTCCGCCATCACCCTTTCGACGTTCTCCACCACCACGATGGCGTCATCGACCACCACGCCGATGCCCAGCACCATGGCCAGCAGGGAGATGGTGTTGGCGGAGAATCCGGCCGCCAGCAGTACGGCGAAGGTGCCGATCAGGCTGACCGGCACGGCAACGATCGGGATGATGGTGGCGCGCGCATTGCCGAGGAACAGGAACACCACCAGCACGACCAGGCCGAAGGCGATCAGCAGGGTCTTGACCACCTCGTCGATGGTGGACGCGACGAAGGAGCTGCTGTCGTAGAACACCCGCGCCTTGAGCCCGTCCGGGAAGCGCTTGCCGAGGTCGTTCAGCACCGCCTGCACGCGCGCCGAGGTCTGCACCGCATTGGCACCCGGTGCGAGATATAGCCCGATCGACACCGCCGGATTGCCGTTCAACCGGCTTTCGGTGTCCATCGTCGCCGCGCCGAGTTCCACCCGTGCGACGTCGCGCACACGCAGCACTGAGCCGTCCGGATTGGCGCGCAGCACGATGTCGCCGAACTGTTCGGGGGTGGTCAGTCGCCCCTGCGTCTGCACGTTGAGCTGGAACTGGGTGTTGTCCGATGTCGGGCGCGCACCGACGCGACCGACCGGAGCCTGCACGTTCTGCGCGCGGATCGCGTTCACCACGTCGGATGGCGACAGGTTGAGGTTGACCAGCCGGTTCATGTCGAACCAGATGCGCATCGAGTAGTCCAGCCGCCCGAACAGCGAGGCGTCGCCCACGCCGGGCGTGCGTGCCAGACGGTCCAGCACGTTAATGGTCACGTAGTTGCTGATGAACAGCGGGTCCTGCTTGCCGCCCTCACTGTAGAACTGCAGGAATTCCAGGATCGCGGCGGAGCGTTTGCGCACGTTGACGCCGGAGCGCTGCACCTCTGCCGGCAGTTTGCTCAGCGCCTGCTGCACCCGGTTGCTGACATTGACGGTGTCGATGTCCGGGTTGGTCCCCAGCTCGAAACTGACGGTCAGGCTGTAGCTGCCGTCGTTGCCGCTGTTGGACTTCATGTAGATCATCTTGTCCACGCCGACGACCTGCGCTTCCAGCGGCTGCGCGACCGTCGCCTCCACCACTGCGGCGGAGGCGCCGGGGAAGGTCGTGGAGATGGTGACCTGCGGCGGCACGATGTCGGGGAACTGCGCGACCGGAATGCGCAGCAGCGACAGCACGCCGGCGAGCGTGGTCAGGATGGCGATGACGATCGCCAGCCGGGGGCGATCGACGAAGACGGCGGAGATCATGCGTTCAGCGCCCCGTCCCCGTCTTGCTGCTTCCGGTGGCGCCGGCACTGGTGCCGGCGCCGGCGCTGGAGGTGGCGCCCGAGGCACTGTCCTCGGCTTCGCCCTGTTTGGCTCCGGGAGCCGCGGGCTTGGCACCCGAGACGGCGGAACCGCCCGATGCGGCAGCCGGAGCGGTCCCCGGCGCGCCGGCGCCTGCATTCGGCTGGCCAGGTGGCGAGGGCCCCTGGGGCGGCGGGCTGGCCGGTCCAGGGGTGACCTGGATACCCGGCCGCACCCGCTGGATGCCATCCAGCACCACCCGCTCGCCTTCCCTCAGGCCTGCGGTCACGATCGCCGTGGTGGGGGTGGACTGGCCGAGCTGGATGCGCCGCTGCTCTACGTGGTCCTGCGCGTTCACCACGTATACGTAGTCGCCCTGCTGATCCGACAGCACCGCCGCCCGCGGCACGCCCAGCGCGACCAGCGGCTGGATGCCTTCCACCAGCACGGTGACGAATTCGCCGTCGGTCAGCGGCCGATCCACCGGCTGACCGGCCTGCGCTGCTCCGTGCACCGGATTGGCGATGCGGGCACGCATCACGATGGTATCGGTGTTCGCCTGCACGGTCGGCGCGATGTAGTCGATCTTGCCTTCCTGATCGTACAGCGTGCCGTCGGGCAGCCGCACCTTCACCACCACGGCGTTCATGCCGCCTTTATCGGCATAGCGCTTCTCCAACTCGTTCTCGGCCCGCATGGCGATCGGGAACTGCACATACATCGGGTCCTGGCTGACGATGGTGGCTAGCGGGCCGGAACTCGGCGACACCACGTTGCCGATGCTGACATTGGTCTGGCTGATCTTGCCGGTGATCGGGGCGTGGATCTGGGTATAGTTGAGATTGATCTGCGCAACCTGTAGCTGCGCCTGAGCCGCCATCAGTTGCGCCGCCTGGGCACGTTGGTTGGCAACCGCGTCATCCACCGAGGAGCGCTGGCCCGCCGGCGTGTTCAGCAGCGACTGGACGCGATTGAGCTGGATGTTGGCATTGGCCAGCCGGGCGCTCGACTCTGCCACCGCCGCCTGCTGCTGTTGGAGCGCGGCCTCGAAGGGCGCCTGCTCCAACCGGTACAGCAGATCGCCCTTCTTGACCTCCGCGCCTTCCGTGAACAGCCGTTCCTCCAGGAACGCCGTCACGCGCGCCGTCAGCGCGACGCGGTCCACCGCCTGGATGCGCCCTACGAATTCGGACGTCTGGGTGATTTCGGTCTGCCGCACCGTCACGACTCCGACCGCCGGCGGGCCGCCTGGCATCTGAGCACGCGCCGGGGCGCACAGGCACAGCATGGCCGCAAGCAGTGCGGCCAATCGTCGCAACGGCATTCGCTCGGTCCTTCCAGATGCGCCTGCTGCGGCGCAACAGGATCAGGTGGGGCGGCAGCCAATTGCGGCAACCCCGGACGGCGGTCAACTACCTTCAGGTAACATCCCGCGAGTAGTCCTTGACATTCCGTGCCGAACCCCCGGTAAGCTGTCGCCAGCAGCGCACGACACAATAAAACATTCAGGGAGGTTGCGATGCTTCGTCGAGGGCTCGCCCGCATACTGTGCGGGCTGTTCGCCGTTGCTGTCGGGTTGCCGGTCTGCTGGGGCGCCGTCGCCCAGGAGAAGAAAATCAAAATTGGCGTGGTCTACGACCTGACCGGCCCGTTTGCCGGCGGCGGTTCGGAACTGCATTACCTCGGCGCCAAGATCATGATCGACTGGTTCAACGCGCATGGCGGCGTCGACGGCTACAAGATCGATGCGGTCTATGCCGATGCGCAGAGCAAGCCCGATGTCGCGATCAATGAAGCGGTCCGCCTGATCGAGCAGGAAAAGGTGGACATGCTGCTGGGCTTCTACTCCTCCGCCGAATGCGTGCCGGCCGCGGCGCGGATCGAGGAATTCAAGAAGTTCATGTGGATCACCACCTGCATCGCCTCGCCGGTGTTGCGGGACCGCCACCTGCACTACGTGTTCCGGCCGCAGCCCTATGGCACGCAATGGGGCCTGGCTTCCACCGCGATGATCGCCGCCTATTCCAAGGCGCAGCTCGGCAAGGACCCGAAGGACCTGCGCGTCGCGATCATCCACGAAGACGGTCCGTACGGCACCGATGTCGCCAAGGGCAATGCCGAGGGCGCCAAGAAGGCGGGCATGAACATCGTGCTGAACGAGGGCTATTCGGTCAGCTTCGCCCGATCTGTCCTCGCTGGTCACCAAGCTGAAGCGGGCGCGGCCGGACGTGATCTTCCACACCGGCTACAATCCGGACATCAGCCTGTTCCTGCGCCAGGCGCGCGAACTGGGCCTGCACTTCTCGGCCCTGGTCGGCCATGGCGCCGGCTATACCGACTACACCAAGATCAAGCAGTCGGTCGGCAATGACGCCAACTACTTCTTCGACGTCGATCCGATCTCGATCTGGGAGACCAACCCGAAGGCGCTGAAGCCGGACCTGCCGCCACTGATCAAGATGGTCGGCGATGAGTACATGAAGGCTGAAGCCGGACACCGTCATCAAATCCGCGCATCTCGGCATGGCCGCCTCCAACACCTACGTGTTCCTGTACGGATGTGCTGCCGCGCGCGATCAAGAAATATGGCGGCATCACGGCCGACGATCTGCGCAAGGCCGCGATGGACACCGACATGCCGGATGGCGCCACCATGCTGGGCTTCGGCGTGAAGTTCGATGGTCCGGACAGCGACATGGCCGGGCAGAACGACCGCGCCTATCCGGTGGTGATCCAGTACATCGACGACAAGAGCTACGTGGTGTGGCCGAAGGCGCAGCAGCAGCGCGAGCCGGTGCTGAAGCTGCCGGCCAGTTCGCCCTACGCTGCGCAAGTGATACCCGGCCCGTGCTGGAGATCACTGGCCTGAGTCAAGCGGTTCGGCGGCTTCACCGCCGTGTCCGACGTGTCGTTCCGGGTCGATCAGGGCGAGATCCTCGGCCTGATCGGCCCGAACGGCTCGGGCAAGAGCACGATTTTCAACATGCTCTCCGGCACGCTGGCGCCCACCGCGGGGTCGATCCGATTCCAGGGTCACGAGATCGGCGGTGCGCCGCCGCATCGCATCATCAACAGGGGAATCGGCCGCACCTTCCAGATCCCGCGGCCGTTCCATCGGCTCACGCTGTTCGAGAACGTGGCGCTGGCGGGCTTCTACGGTCAGGGCCGTCATTCGCGCAGCCAGGCGTTCGAGGCGGCGGAACGGGCGCTGGCGCTGGTGGGTCTGCCGGCCGACCGCGACGCCTCGGTGGACGGGCTCGGCGCGGCGGGATTGAAGAAGCTGGAACTGGCAAAGGCGCTGGCGACCGGCCCGAAGCTGCTGCTGGCCGATGAAAGCCTGGGCGGACTCGACGAATCGGAGATGGAACAGGCCGCCGACATGCTGCGCCGGATCCGCGGCGAGTTGGGCATCACCATCATCTGGGTCGAGCACATCATGGGCGTGCTGATGCGCGTGGTGGACCGGGTGATGGTGCTGGACCACGGCGTGAAGATCGCCGAGGGCCTGCCGGCGGATGTCTCGACCGACCCGCGCGTGGTGGAAGTCTATCTCGGCACCGATGCCGTGGCGGTGCAGGCGATGACCGCGGCGCGGGTGAGCGTGTGATGGCGGTGCGGACAGCATCATGCCGGTGGCGTCGCCGATGACCACCATGCTCTCCCTCACCAAGGTCGATGCCGGCTATGGCAGTTTCCAGGCGCTGTTCGACGTCTCGCTGGAGGTGAATGCCGGCGAGGCGGTCGGCGGTGATCGGACCCAACGGTGCCGGCAAGACCACGCTGATGCGGGTCATCTCCGGCCTGATCCGTCCACGCGACGGCACGCATCCGCATGGAAGGTGCCGATCTGCTGGCCACCCAGCCGCATCGCATTCTGGCGCTGGGTATTGCGCATGTGCCGGAGAACCGCCGCCTGTTTCCGCGCATGACGGTGGAAGACAATCTGCGCATGGGGGCGTTCATCCCCGCCGCGCGGGCAAAGTTCCGCGACGCGGCTCGACTTCGTGTTCGAGCTGTTTCCGCGCCTGTCGGAACGCCGGCACCAGGTGGCGGGCACCATGTCGGGCGGCGAGCAGCAGATGTGCGCGATCGGCCGAGCGCTGATGTCCGAGCCACGGCTGTTGTTGCTGGACGAGCCGTCGGCGGGGTTGGCGCCGGTGATCGTGCAGCAGGTGTTCGCACTGGTCGAACGGATCCGCGCGAGCGGCCTGACCGTGCTGATCGTCGAACAGAATGTCCACCAGGTACTGCGCGTGGTGGATCGCGCCTATCTGCTGGAGGCCGGCAGCATCCGCGTCAGCGGCAGCGCGACCGAATTGCTGCGAGAGCGCGTCGATCCGTGAGTCCTACCTCGGAGTGTGACACAGCGATGTTCGACTTCTTCGACATCTATCTGCTCGAGGCCCTGATCAACGGCGTTCTGCTCGGCGGCGTGCTGGCACTGCTCGCGCTGGGCTTGAACCTGGTGTTCGGCGTGATCGACGTGGTGTGGATCTGTTACGCTGAACTGATCATGCTGGGCATGTACTGCGATGTACTATCTGTACTCGGTGTATCATGTCCCGTATGTGGTGGCCGCGTTGCTGTCGATGGCGGCTGTCGGCGGATTGGGCGTGCTGCTGCATGTGCTGGTGATCCAGCCGGTGTTGGGCAAGGCGCCGATCAACCAGTTGCTCGCCACCGGCGGCGTGCTGTTCTTCCTGCAAAGCGTTGCCACCGTCGCGTTCGGCATCGACTTCCGCAACCTGGGCATTCGGCTGCCGGTGCTGGACGTGGCCGACATGTATCATCAGCTATGCGCGGCTGCTGGCTTTCGGGGCGGCGCTGGCGGGGATGGTCGCGGTGTATCTGTTCCTCAGCCGCACCTATATCGGCACGGCGATCCGCGCCATCGCGCAGGACCGGCAGATCATGCCGCTGATGGGCGTCGACACCCGCCGCGTCTACCTCATCACCTCGGCGATCGGCGGCGTGCTCGCGGGCCTCGCCGCCTGCCTGCTGGTGCTGCAATACGATGTGCACCCGTTCATCGGCCTGACCTTCGGCCCGATCACCTTCATGATCTGCGTGCTGGGCGGCCTGGGCAACATGATCGGCGGCTTCGTCGCCGCCTTCGTGTTCGCCGAGATCATCTCGGTGGCCGGCCTGTACATGGACCTCGAGTGGGGCTACGTGTTCGCCTTCGTGTTCTTCGTCGTCATGATGTTCGCCCGCCCGCAGGGACTGATCGCGCGGCGCTCATGAAGGGCTGGACGCCCTGGGCGATCGCCGGAGCGGCGCTGATCGCGCTGCCGTTCGTGTACCACGAGCCCTATCCGCTGCACATCATGGTCATCATCCTGATCTGGTCGTTCGTCTACACGTCCTGGTCGGTGATGGGACGCTTCGGCCTGGTGTCGCTCGGGCATGGCGGGTTCTTCGGCATCGGCGCCTATGTCACCGCGCTGCTGTGGAATCATCTTCCACCTGACGCCGTGGATCGGCATCCCGATCGCGATGCTGGCCGCCGTGCATCGTGGCCGTGGTGATCGCCTATCCCTGCTCGCGATTCCGCATCACCGGCCACTACTTCGCGCTGGTGACCCTGGCGCTGAGCGCGATCGTGCTGCAGGTGGTGACCGCATCGCGCGACATCACCGGCGGCTCGCTCGGCTACACGCCGGAGCGCTACCAAGGCGGGCACTCGATCTATGCGCTGCAGTTCACCGGCAAGCAGACCTGGTATCTGATCGCGCTGGCCGTCTGGGCGGCCGGCCTGCTGATCCGCTGGCGGGTGGATCGCAGCATGCTGCGCTATGCGCTGGAGGCGATCGCCGAGGACGAAGATGCTGCTGCGGCGCCGCCGGCGTGCACGTGACGGTGGAGAAGCTGAAGATCACCGTGCTGAGCGCGGCGATGACCGCGTTCGCCGGCGCGATCTACTGCCAGTATCAGATGTTCATCTCGCCCGACACGGTCAGCGGCGATTTCGGTGTCGCTGCAGATGGTGTTCGCCGCAGTGGTCGGCGGCCTCTACGTGCTGCTCGGCCCGACGGTCGGCGCGATCATCACCATCGTGCTGGCCGAAACACTGCGCATCTATTTCGGGACGGCGGCGGTGGGCTGGGACAATCTGGTCTATGGCGCGTTGCTGGTGGTGTTCATCATCTTCCTGCCGCAGGGATTGCTGGGCTCCTTGCAGGCGCGTTGGACAAGCATGCGCCAGCCGCGCGCAGTGGGACGCGGCGGCGGCATGGCAATGCGGCCCGGCGTTCCGTGACTTGGGACCGCTGCGCCGCGCCTGACCCAGCCATCTCCACCGGGACGATCGGGTCGCGCTGCACGCTCGGTCGAGCGTAGCTGGCCGGGTCAGGCCCGGCCAGGACGGCAAGTGTGCAACGTGCCCGCCGCGAAGGCTGGGTCGGTGTCGGCGGTGAGCCGGTGCTGGCCTGCCGTCGCAACGCGCATCGGGTCTGCGCCCGCCATGACGAGCTAAGTGTCCGCGACCGCCCCGCATGACACCGCGTCAGCCCGGCCGCGCGACACCCTCGGAGAAGAACGTCAGCAGCTTCGGCCCGGACATGTAGCCGGCGTCAACTCGCTCAATACGAAATCCACCGGATTCGATCAGCGGCTGCACCGGCCGGTTCAGATGGCATCCGCCACTGATCCGCTTCCAGACCGGGGTCAGCCGGTCCTGCCACCGCCGCACCGACGCATCCGGCGCCAGCCCATGCTCCACGAACACCAACTGGCCAGCCGGGCGCAGCACGCGCCGGATCTCCGCCAAGGCGAGATCGGCATGCGCGATGCTGCACAGCGTCCAGGTCATCACCACCGTATCGATGCTGCCGCTGTCGATGGGGATCGCCTCCGCCGATGCCTCGACGAACTCCACCGCCCGGCCGGATGGCGCGGGCGTTCGCCGGGCCATGTCGAGCAACCTGGCGCCCGGGTCGAGCGCCAGCACCTCGCGCACGCCCGACCCGTAGAGCGGCAGGTTCAGTCCGGAGCCGACGCCGATTTCCAGCACGCGCCCTTCGGCCATGCCGACCACACGACGGCGGTAGGGCAGCAAGCGATGATTGCGCATCGCCAGGTGGCACAGCCGCGGCAGCACGACGTCGTTATACAGCCCCATGGCGATGCGGTGCCCGCGCAGAAGTATCCGGCGTCTCTATCGACGGATCGGCGGGAAAGTCCAGTTCCTCGAGCCGCGTCTGCGCGGTCCGACCGCTCTGCCAACCGTTCGCGCCCGGCAGCGCCTCCGGCATCGGGATTGCGGCACGGTCCCGACACCGCTTCCGCCAGGACCGTCGGAAGCGGCCGTCCCGCGCGTCCAGCACCGTCTCGTTCACCTGACCGTCCGCAGTGAAGCCCGCCATGAGCCGCGGAATGCCGCAGGGGAAATCGTCACGGTCGAGTGGCCGGGGCCCGTCGCGGCCTGCGCGGCCGTCTTGCGACCGACCAATGCGCCGATCATGCCGACCGAGCCGGCCACGACGTCCCAGCCGTCGCTGCTGTCCCGGTGCAACGGCGGCTGCGGGCCGCGCGAAAGGTCCCGGCTGCGTTGGTGAAGCATGCGCGGCTCCTGGAATGCGGGGTAGTGCGAGCAACAACGCCTGGTCGGTGCGATTCCTCGCCTGGCCGCCGCTTGCCTTCCGGCGCGTCCCGCCGCACGGTTTCGGCATGTGGTTCGCACCCCCGCAAGAACTCCCCACCCGCGTGCTGACGCGCATGCCGGATCGGTTCCGCCGCATGCAGCGCGGCGAGTGGGCCGACGCCAACCGCGCCGGCGCGCCGGTGGACTGTTTCCTGGAAGGCCCGTGCTTCGACGCGCAGGGCCGGCTGCACGTGGTCGATATCCCGTACGGCCGCATCTTCCGCATCGAGGGCGACGAGTGGACGCTGGTCGCCGACTATGACGGCTGGCCGAACGGGCTTGCAGGTCAGTCCCGACGGATCGCTGCTCGCCGCCGACTACCGGCGCGGGCTGATGCGCATCGATCCCGGCGACGGCGCCGCCTCGCCGGTGCTGCAGACGGTGATGAGCGAAGGCTTCAAGGGCCTGAACGACCTGGTGCTGCATCCGGACGGTTCGGTGCTGTTCACCGACCAGGGGCAGACCGGATTGCAGGACCCGACCGGCCGGGTCTGGCGCTATCACGCGGATGGCCGGCCGACCGGCTGCTCGGGCACCTGCCCCAGCCCGAACGGCATCGCACTGAACGCCGCCAACACCCATGTCTATGTGGCGATGACGCGGTCCTGCGAGGTGTGGCGCTTCGCCCTGCGCAACGACGCGGTGGTCGGCAAGGCGCAGTGCTTCGCCCGCGTGCCGCCCGGCCAGTCCGGCCCGGACGGGCTGGCGGTGGACGCGCATGACCGGCTGTATATCAGCAACCCCGGCCATGGCTGCGTCTGGGTGGTGGACGCGCACGGCGTGCCGCTCTATCGCATCCAATCCTGCTGCCGGCCGGATGACCACCAACTGCGCCGTGACGCCTGACGGACGCAGCCTGGTGATCACCGAATCCGACACCGGCAGCATTCTGATCTGCGAGGTTCCCGCCCCATGAGCGAATTCGTTTCCATCTGTGAAGTCGGCCCGCGCGACGGGCTGCAGATCGCCAAGACCCGCATGACCACCGACGACAAGGTGCGCTGGATCGCCGTCGATCGCCGCGGCCGGGCGTGAAGGAGATCGAGGTCGGCAGCTTCGTGCCGCCGCGCGTGATCCCGCAGCTGGCCGACACGCCGGAGATCGTGGCGCGGTGCTGGAAACCGTGCCGGGCCTCACCGTGCAGGCGCTGGCGCCCAACCTGCGCGGCGTGCAGAACGCCTACAATGCCGGGGTGCACAAGATCAGCATTCCGGTCTCGGTCAGCGAGGGCCACAGCCGGCCAACCTCAACCGCACCCCGGCCCAGTCCATCGAGATGATGAAGGAGATCATGGACTGGCTGAAGGCGCAGCCGCGCAAGGTGCCGGTGGTGGCGGGCGCCTCCACCGCGTTCGGCTGCTCGATCGACGGCGTGGTGACCACGGCGCAGACGGTGGCGCTGTGCAAGGGGCTGGCGGATGCCGGCGTGGACCAGATCATGCTGGCCGATACGGTCGGCTACGCGCATCCGGCGCAGATCAAGGAGGTGGTGCGCGCGACGCGGGAGGCGATCGGCCCGGTGCTGTACGGGCTGCATCTGCACGACACCTGCGGCCTGGGTATCGCCAACGCGCTGGCCGGGCTGGAGGAAGGCATCCGCGCCTTCGATTCCTGCCTGGCCGGGCTGGGCGGCTGCCCCTATGCGCCGGGCGCCTCCGGCAACGTGGTGACCGAGGACCTGGTGTTCATGCTGGAGAGCATGGGTTTCGAGACCGGCATCGACCTGCCGAAGCTGCTGGAGGCTCGCGCAAGCTGCTGCATGAGGCGCTGCCGGCTGAACCGATGCAGGGCCAGATGCCGAAGGCGGGCATTCCGCCGACCTTCCGCAAGGCGGCATAGCCGGCAGGCGAAGCGTGCGACGATCAGCGGATTCGAATGTGCTGCTCGTCGCGTTCCGTCAGGATGAATACTGCCGCCGCAGTTCCCGTTTCAGCAGCTTGCCCGCGGTGTTGCGCGGCAGTTCATCCACCACCACCAGCCGCTTCGGCAGTTTGAATGCCGCCAGATGGGGACGGGCATGCGCGATCAGCGCGGCTTCATCCACGCTGTGCCCGGGGCGAAGCACGACGAAGGCGGTGACCGCCTCGATCCACTTCTCGTCCGGCAGGCCCACCACCGCCACTTCGGAAACCGCCGGGTGGGTGAACAGCACTTCCTCCACCTCGCGGCTGGCCACCAGCACGCCACCGGTGTTGATCACGTCGCGGATGCGATCGACGATGTACAGATAGCCCGCCTCGTCGAAATACCCGACATCACCGGAATGAAACCACCCGCCGGCGAACGCCGCCGCGGTTTCCTCCGGCTTGTCCCAATAGCCAGTCAGCAGTTGCGGCGAGCGGTGCACCACCTCGCCATGCGTGCCGGGCGGCACATCGTTCATCTCGGGATCGACCACGCGGGTTTCGACATTCAGCACCGGCCGCCCGCAGGACGCCGGCCGCGCGTCATGCTCCTCCGGCCGCAGGATGGTCGCGACCGGCGCGATCTCGGTCTGCCCATAGGCGTTGAATGGTCGCGCCCGCGGCAGGCGTTCGCGCAACTCGTGCAGCACCGGTACCGGCATGATCGAGGCGCCGTAATACACTTTCTCCAGCGAGCTCAGATCGCGGGCCGAAAAATCCGGGTGGCGCAACAGGCTGATCCAGACCGTCGGCGGCGCGAAGAACGAGGTGATGCGTTCCTGCTCGATCAGCCGCAGCACCAGGTCCGGCACCGGCGCCTCGATCAGGATGGTGCGCGCGCCGACCAGGAGTTGCGGCATGGTGAACGCGTGGGTCTGCGCCGTGTGGTACAGCGGCAGCGCGGCCAGTGCGCGGTCGCTGCCGGCGTATTCCATGTTGTGGATGCAGGAGTAGTACTGCGCCATCATCGCACGGTGCGTCATCATCGCACCCTTGGGGGCGGCGGTGGTGCCGGACGTGTAGACGATCTGCGCCAGAGACTCGTCCTCGAGCGCCGGGTCGATCACCTGCGGCGCCGTGTCCGCCTGCGCGATTGCCAGCACATCCAGTGTGCCGCCGCCGTCGAACCGCCCGCGCAGCTCCACCGCAATGCCGGCCAGGTTGGGTTCCAGCGCCGGTGCGGCAATCACCATGCGTGCGCCCGATTGCCGCACGATATAGGCCAGTTCCTCGCCGGTGAGTGCATAGTTCACCGGCACATGCACGAAGCCGCCACGCACGCAGCCGAGCCAGGCGAGGAAATAGGCGTCCGAGTTGCGGCCGTAGCAGGCGATGCGGTCGCCCGGTTGCAGTCCCAGTTCAGCGAGACGCCGGGCGACGCGATCGGCGCCGCGGTCCAGTTCGGCAAAGCTCCAGCTCCGGTCGCCAAACACCAGAGCCGTGGTCTCGCGATACAGCAGCGCGGCGCGGCGTACCGCGTCGCCCACCGTATTGCGGCGCGCCCGCGCAATGCTCTCCATGATTGTCCTCCCCATCGGCCTGTATCACGCATCCCGCTTTGTGGTGGGATGCAGGAAAGCGTCGGGGGCAAAGCCCCGACCTTTGCTGCGCCCACCACAGGCTCGGATGCGTGGCACAGGCCGCAGTCAGGCGACGGCCTCGGCCTCGATTTCAACCTGGAACCGCGGGTCCGCCAGCCCCGAAATGAACAGCAAGGTGGATGCCGGCGCGTGGTCGGTGAACACCGCACCCCGCGCCGCCCGATACGCGGACAGCAGGGACCGATCGGTCAGGAACACCGTCGTCTTGACGATGTTGACCGTGCTCATGCCGTTGGCCTCCAGCACCGCGCGGAGATTGGCGAAAGCCTGCGCGATCTGGCCCTCTCCGGTGGTCGGCACGCTGCCGTCCGGTGCCATGCCGACCTGGCCGGAGATCACCAGGCGGCGCTCTGCGCCCTGCACGATGACGCCGTGCGAGTATCCGGTCGGCGCCCGCACGGTGGTCGGATTGCTGGTGGTGATCACGGCCATGTCTTGTTTCCCCTTAAGTTTGCAGCCACGCCCTCACCGCGTCCCGAATGAAGCCGGTATCGACCAGATTGATCACCGGATTGCCGGCACGATGTCCCCAGATGCTGGGGATGGGACGCAGCTCTGCCCGCGCAAGATACGGCATTTCCGCCGCGTTGTCGGCTACCCGGAAATACAGATCGGTCTCCCCGGGCATCAGCAGTACACGGGCGCGAATTGCCCGCAGCGCCCGCGCCAGGTCGCCGTCGTACTGCGCGTTGGCGCTGATGTCCGCGGCATCCCAGGTGCGGAGCTGGGCATACTGGTTCGCCGCCGGGCGGGCGCCGAACCGCTCCTCCCAATCGGTGCGCAGGAAGCTGTCCAGATCCGGCGCACCTAGGTTGGGTGTCGGGCCGGCGGCGAGGTGCAGGCCCGCACGGTAGAAGTCCTGGCTGAGCGCCCAGCCGGCGTAGATGCGGCCAAAGGCGCGCTTCGCGGCACTCGGTTCCCTGGCAAACCGGCCATTGCCGATATGTTCCGGCGCCGCTTCCAGCACCGCCATCAGGCCGCGCAGAAAGACCTGGTTATGCACCGACGTGCGGGCCACGCCGCAATTGACCACGATGCGGTCCACGGCGTCCGGAAACAGTGCCGCCCAGTGATACGCCTGCAGCGCACCCATCGACCAGCCGTACACACAGGCAACGCGCTCGATCCCGAACTGCTCCCGCAACAGCCGCCGCTGCGTCTGCACGTTGTCGTGGATGGTCACCAGCGCGGGATAGTCCGGCAGATCGGCCGGTGACGATGACAGACCGTTGCCGAACATGTCGGGGATGACGATGAACCATCGGGTCGGGTCCAGCACACCGTCGGGGCCGATCAGCCATTCCAGATCGGGATGCTGCGCGCCGTAGCTGGTCGGATAGACCACCACATTGTCCCGCGCCGGCGACAACGTCCCATGCGCCTTCCAGGAAAGCCGTGCATCGCGCAACACGACGCCGGACTGCAGCGTGACGTCGCCGGCTGCGAACACACCGCGTTGCGTTGGCCAGTCCATGCCTGTCTCCTGCTGAGGAAGGATGATCGCCGATCCCTGCCGCGTTGGCACGCGTCAGGTCGCATTCCGCCGCGTCAGGGCACGCACACCCGCCTGCACGGCGCTCAACTCGTTCGGCAGCACCAGGAAGCGCTCCGGCCGATCGTACAGGTCGGCGAGCCGCGGCGGCAGCTTCGGGCGCAGGCCGATCGCCTGTTCGATCGCATCCGGGAACTTCGCCGGGTGCGCCGTCGCCATCGCCACCGTGGCCACCGACTGCGCCGGCGGCAGAGACCGCGCGGCAGCGATGCCGATCGCACTATGCGGATCGGCGATGTAGTTCGCGCTGGCATAGAGACGCGCGATCTCCGCCGTCGTGCCGGCGTCGTCCTGGCGGAAGCCGTGGAACAGCGAGCGTGCGCGCCGCCATGCGGAGTCCGGCACCGGCATGCGGCCGGTGCGACGGAATGTCTGCATCAGGTCGCCGGTGATCAGCGGATCGCGATCCAGCAGCTCGAACAGCACACGTTCGAAATTCGAGCTCACCTGGATATCCATGCTCGGCGACAGGCTTGGCGCCACCTCCGTCACCGACATGTCGTTGCTCGCCAGGAACCGGGTCAGAATGTCGTTGTGGTTGGACGCGACGATCAGCCGCGCCACCGGCAGCCCCATCCGCCGCGCCACCCAGGCCGCCAGCACATTGCCGAAATTGCCGGTCGGCACGGCGAACGCCACTTCGCGATCCGGCGATCCCAGCGCCAGCGCCGCCGCCGCGTAATACGGCACCTGAGCCGCGATCCGCGCCCAGTTGATCGAATTGACCGCCGACAGCCGCATCTCCCGGCGGAACGGCGTGTCGCCGAACATCGCCTTCACCAGGTCCTGGCAGTCGTCGAACGTGCCTTCGACCGCGATATTGCCGATATTGGCGGCGTTCACGGTGGTCATCTGGCGGCGCTGCACCTCGCTGGTGCGGTGGTGCGGATGCAGGATGACCACGTTCACCCGTTCCAGCCCGGCGCAGGCCTCGATCGCCGCCGATCCGGTATCGCCAGACGTCGCGCCGACAATGGTCAGCCGTTCATTCCGTTCCGCCAGCACGTGATCGAACAGGCGGCCAAGCAGTTGCAGCGCCATGTCCTTGAAGGCGAGGGTCGGGCCGTGAAACAGCTCCTGCACGAACAGCCCGGTTTCCAACTGCACCAGCGGCACGATCGCGGGGTGGCCGAACCCGGCATAGGCGTCCTCGCACAAGGCGGCGAGTGTCTCGAACCGGATCGACTCGCCGACGAAGGGGTGCATGATCCGCGCCGCCAGCGCCGGATAAGGCAGGCCGCGCATCGCCCGCCAGTCGGTCGGGGTGAAGCGTGGCCAGGTTTCCGGCACATACAGGCCGCCATCTTCGGCAAGACCCGCCAGCAGGACGCCGGAGAAGTCACGGACGGGCGCGTGCCCGCGGGTGGAGATGTAGCGCATCGCGTCAGCTTACGGGCTGATCGGCCTCGCGGGGAGAGGGCATCGACGGTAAGGCGCCTCGCCGGCTGCGGAACTTAAGCAGAATCCGCCAGCTTGACCAACGGATGGTAGGTACGATTCGCTGCCGGCACCGATTCGCAGGGTGCAGGACATGACGGGCAGATCGCCCCTTTCAGCGAGCGAAGAGCAACAAGCGGCTCTGGTGGCGCTCGCCGGTTCGCGTGATCGTGGCGAGGCAGACCGCGCCCGAGCCGTTCGTCTGACATTGGCTGGCTGGACCAGCGCGCGGATTGCCGAGGCATTTGGCGTGCGCGAGGACACGGTCCGCCTGTGGCGGAGCGACTTCATGCGTGGCGGTATCGCGGCCTTGAAGGCCACCGTCGCACCCGGGCCGGCACCGATGAAGAGCGAGGCAGCCCTGCGTGTTGCGGTGCCGCTACTCGAGGAACCTGTGGCGGATCGGCACAACTGGACCATTCCCCGGTTGCGCGCCGAAATCGAAAACCGCGAGGGCGTGCGTATCAGCCGCTCGCAATTGTCCAAGGCTCTGCGCAAAAAAAGTTCCGCTGGCGGCGTCCGCGGCACACGCTGAAGGGGCGCCAGGTTGCCGCCGATGTCGAGCGGGTTGGTCTGCGCCTGCAACTGCGCAAACAGCAGGCCACCGCTGGCGACATCGTTTTGCTTTACGGCGACGAGAGCGAGGCGCTGACGCATCCCTATCTCGCCCGGGTCTGGGCGAAGGCAGGCGCTGATTTACGTGTTCCTGCGCCAGGACAAGCCAGGAAGGTGGCGATGGTGGGTTCGTTCGATCACGTCACGCGCCAGCTCATCGTGCACACCAGTCCGACCAAGCGCAGCAGCGACTTCATCGCCCATCTCGAACAACTGGACCGGCTCTACGGGCCCAAGCCCGGACAGCCTGTCAAACCGGTGGTTCTGGTCGAGGACAATGGTCCAATCCAAACCAGCAAACTCTCCCGGGCAGCGCTCGCCGCCCGTGCCCATTGGCTCACCGTCGAGTGGCTCCCTAAGTATGCGCCAGAGCTCAATGACATCGAAGGCGTCTGGCGGGACCTCAAGGCGCATCATCTCGCCCATCAGACCTTCGCCGATCCCGAGCAACTCGATGGGGCGATCCACCAAGCCGTGAGTGCGCTCAATCAAGAGCGAGCGCCACTTCCGTTGGGCAACCAACGAATCTCTGCTTAAGGTCCCTGCCGAACCAAGGTGAAATGCAACCCGCAGAAGCCGTTCGTCACGTCGCCTTCGAGCCGCTTGCCGACATGCCGCCCGACCAGCGTGATGCCCTCGGCCTGGCCGTGCACTTCGCCATCCGGTGTGACGCTGGACTCGACGAACACCTGGTAACTCCAGCGATACTGGAATTGCCCGTCCAGTACCTCCAGCTTCACCAGCCCGGGATGCGGGCAGGATCGGCTGTCCGACTGGAACCGGGTGCTGGTGCCCCGATACAGGCCATCGATCGGTGCCGGCGGCACCGCGGGGGGCGCCGGCGCTGGGGGAGGGGCCGGAGCCGGGGTCGCGCAAGCGGATAGCGCGGCGACGGCGGCCGCAATCAGGCAAATGCGGGCGATCGACATGTCTCCACAGGTCTGGAATGGGTGAGCCGGTGGGCTCTCATGCGGCGCCGACGCGGATTCTGCAACCCGGGAACGGGTTTCCACCGGTCGGGCAAGGTCAGGCGGCCGGCCGGGCCTCCGGGCCGGACCCGCGGGCAGCGCCGGCAGTGGTGTTCGGGATGGCACGCAGTACCGCCCGGGCGGGCCGATCCTTGCTGACCGGCTTGGCGAGGAAATCGCCAGCCCGACCGTCTGCAGCCAGGTCCCGCGCGTTGCCGTCACCCGCTGCAACACCGGGCGAGGTTCTGAGCGCCGAAAACCGTGGGGACTTCACGGAACCAGCCCAGGCTGGCAGCCTTGGGCCGACTGCGGAGGAACCCAAGTGACAGGCGACATCGACATGATCCAGCGGGCGCGCGATCTGGCGCCGCTGCTCGCCACGGTTTCGGACGAGATCGAGGCCCGGCGGGAGCTGCCCGAACGGGTGGTTTCCAGCCTGATCGAGCAAGGGTTCTTCCGCATGCTGCAGCCAAAGTTCCTCGGCGGCGCGGAACTCTATCCGGTGATCTACGCCCAGGTGACCGAGGCCTTGGCGCAGTCCGATGCCTCCACCGCCTGGTGCGTCTGTCAGAACAACGGCTGCTCGATGTCTGCGGCCTATCTGGACCGCGCGGTGGCGACGGCGATCTTTGGTCCGCCAACCGGCATCCTGGCATGGGGGCCGCCGGGCGCTCCGTTCGAGGCGCAGCCGGTGGAGGGCGGCTATCGCATCAGCGGCACATGGCGCTTCGCCAGCGGCAGCCATCACGCCAGCTGGCTGGGCGCGCATATGCGGATCGCAGGCTCGGGCAAGGTCCGGACCATGCTGTTCCCGAAATCCAGCGTGCGGATGAATGACATCTGGCACACGATCGGGCTGCGTGGCACCGGCAGCGATGAATATGTGGTGCAAGACCTGTTCGTGCCACAGGACCACAGCATGGCGCGGGATACCGCCGCCGAACGCCGCGAAGCCGGCCTGCTGTATCGTTTCACCAGCAACCAGTTGTATTCCTGCGGCTTCGCGGGTGTCGCGCTGGGCATCGCGCGCGGCACCATCAACGACTTCCTGGCACTGCCGGCCACCAAGGTCTCCCGCGGTGCGTCCCGCCCGATGCGGGAGAACAACGTCGTGCAGTCCCAGCTTGCGCAATGCGAGGCGCGGTGGCGATCGGCCCGGGCATTTTTGCACACCACCTGGGCAGAGGCCTGGCAAAATGTCGAAGCCACCGGAGAGCAGACGGCCGAGGATCGCAACATGATCCGGCTGGCCTCCACCTGGACCATTCAGCAGTCGCGCGAAGTGGTCAGCACACTGTATCATGCCGCCGGATCGCAGGCCGTGTTCGAGGAGCAGCCGTTCGAGCAGCGATTGCGGGACATTCACACGGTGGCGCAGCAATCCCAGGGGCGGCAGTTGCACTACGAGACAGTCGGCCAGATCCTGTTCGGCCTGGAGCCGGAGAATCAGTTCTGACGGAGGGGACAGCCATGCCTGCACAGTCGTTGAACCACTACACGATCCGGGTCCGCGACCTGGAAGCCACCAAGGATTTCTATTGCGATATCGTCGGGCTGAGCGTGGGCGATCGTCCGCCCTTGGGCTTCCCGGGCTACTGGCTGTATTGCGGCGGCGTACCGACGGTGCATCTGATCGGCCATCGCGACGGCGATGCCGCCATCAACGACGGGCCAGGGAAGCCGGCCGAGACCGGGCGGCTGGACCATATCGCCTTCGCCTGCGAAGGGCTGAAGGAGATGCGCAGCAATCTGCAGCGCCATGACATCAAGTTCGATGAACGCGTCCTGCCGCGACTGAATATGACGCAGTTGTTCTACTATGATCCGGACGGGATCGCGGTGGAATGCAATTTCGCTGCGCATGAGACCGAGGCTCGCCCCGGCAGCGGATACTGAAGCAGGCATTCGCGCTTTGTGATGGAGGCAGGAAGCATCGGGGCGTTGTCCCGAGCCCGACCAGGAGACTTCGCCTCCTGCACCTCCAGCAAATTCTCGCCTTTGCAATCGGATTCGGTTCCGAGGGCCAGGCCCCTGACGGGGATTCAAGGGACAGCGCCGCTTGATGGAGATTCGGGGGCGACGCCCCCGATGTCTGCGCGGCGCAGGCTGCGGGACCCCGATCATGACCCGGAGAGATCAGGATGACGCGCCGGCTGTCGCTGGTTGCGTTGACGCTGCTGCTGGCCGGTTCGGCGGATGCCGCGACACTGCAGGTTGGTCCCGACCAACTCTACAAACTCCCCAGCGCGGCGATGGCCGCGGCGAAGGCGGGCGATGCCGTCGCCATCGCGCCCGGGCGGTATGTCGATTGCGCGGTCGTCTCCCGGGACAATATCACCATCGCGGGCACCGGCCCCGGTGTGGTGCTGGCCGACCGGAGCTGCCAGCGGAAGGCGATTCTGGTCGCCAACGGCAACAACCTCACGGTGCAGGATCTGACGCTGCGCGGCGCCAGGGTGCCGGACCACAACGGAGCCGGCATTCGCGCCCAGGGCGGCTACCTGACCGTCCGCAACGTGCGCTTCGAGGACAACGAGAACGGGGTGGTGTCCGCTGCCAACCCGAGTGCGACGATCTGGATCGTGGGCAGTACATTCATCGGCAACGGCAAATGCGATGGCGAGTGCGCCCATGGCATCTATGCTGGTCGGATCGGCCTGCTGCATGTCGAGCGGAGTCGGTTCTTCGATACCCATGTCGGCCATCACATCAAATCCCGTGCGCAACGCACCGAGGTGATCGGCTGTGATATCGAGGATGGACCGAACGGCACCTCCAGTTACCTGATCGACATCCCGAACGGCGGTTCCGTGCTGATCAACTCCAACCGTATGGAGAAGGGTCCACGCACCGGGAACGGCAACAACACGATCATGATCGGCGAGGAGGGGGTGAGCCAGCCGATCAACGGTCTGGTCATTCGCGACAATCTGTTCACGAACGATCAGGCCCGGAAGACGGTCTTCGTGCATAACCAGACAACCGAGCCTGCGCAACTGGTCGGCAACAGGTTCAAGGGATCGGTGCAGGCGCTGCAAGGCTCTGGCTCGGTGAAATGAATTTCTCTCCGCCGGGACGGCGGCGGACGCGCGTGCGCGGACGGCCTGAGTCTTGGTTGGGCCTAACGCGAAGGCGCAGTCGATCACCCGCCGCGACATCGCATTCAGCGCTGCAGCGTCTGCATTCGTTTGCCCGCCTTTGCGTTACCTGCGTTTGATCTTTCCTTTTACCGATATGGCACAACCAGATCGCAGATTGCGGTTGAGGGCTCCGGCAGCGCAGCTCGGCCTGGCTGGGTGGCGCGTGTGCAGAAAGCAGGCGGCGCCCTCCGCGCCTCAGTGCGTCTGGCGGGGTGCCTCATCGAAGACTGCACAGGCCAGGTTGACGAGCTGTTCGGCCGTCTCGAGATAGCCTGCCCGATCGGCATCCTGAGCCAGCGCGATCAGCCGGTCGGAGAGGATCAGCGGGCTGACCTGTGTGGGGCGAAGCGCTTCGATGGAGTTGGTGTGACGCATGGATTTTCCCTTCGCGTGGCGGTTACTAACCAGACGCACAAATAGGTATCCTCCCGTATGGGAATCGGTTATGCTGTCGTCATGCCGTCGGACCATGATTTCCGCAAACTCCCGTCCTCAACCCAGGCCGAACTGCGACGTGTCGCGGTAAACATGGTGCTCTCCGGGACAAACCGGATCGATGTGGCCAGGGCGATCGGGGTCAATCGACGCTTCGTTGGGGAATGGGTTCGTGCCTTTGAGGCCACGGGAGAAGCGGCGTTGGCCGGTGGGCGGCGCGGCCGACGGCCAGGTGAGCAAAAAGCCCTCAACCGGCGCCAGGAAGCGACGATCCGTCGGCTGATCGTCGGGCGATGCCCCGATCAATTGAAACTCCCCTTCGCACTATGGACCCGCGAAGCGGTTGGCCAGCTGATCGAGCGTAAAGCCGGTATCCGCCTGTCCCCGACGGCCATCGGTACTATCTTTCGGCCTGGAATCTGACCCCACAAAGGCCGATCCGGCGGGCGATGGAAAGGAGCGAGGCGGCGATCCAGACATGGATGAAACGCGAATACCCGGCGATCGCGAGACGAGCCCGAAAGGAAAAAGCTGAGATCCATTGGTCGGACGAAACTGGCATCTCGAACCAGGCCAATTACGGCCGGAGCTTCGCGCCGGCGGGCAAGACACCGGTGATACCGCGTCCGGCCACGCGATTTACCCAATCGATGATCTCCAGCGTGACCAACCAGGGCAAGTTGCGCTTCATGATCTATGATGGCGCACTGAATGCAGCGATTTTTCTGAAATTCCTGCGCCGGTTGATCAAAGACACGGACCGGAAACTGTTCGTGATCGTCGACAATCTACGTGTGCATCGGGCCAGGACCGTGGCGGCGTGGGTCGAAGAGAACAAGGATCGAATTAAACTTTTCTACCTGCCGCCGTACGCGCCGGAGCGGAACCCAGACGAATACGTCAACAACGACGTCAAACAAGGCATGGCACGGCGTGGCACGCCAATGAACAAGGCCGCGATGAGGGCTGGGCTGACAGCCCATATGCGCGGGCTACAGGGCAGGCGACATAAGGTGCGCGCATTCTTCCAGGCACCCGATGTCCGCTATGCCGCGTAAGCGCATCCGTGATACATATTTGGCCGACTGGTTAGTATTTGCCAAGCGGGAGAATGCACCAGTGTCCTTGATCGCGGGTTAATGCGACCCAGCCGCTTCACGCAGTGCGAGCACGCGCAAGGCGGACGCGAGTGGCTGGCCAGGCTGCCGGGCCGCGTCGGCCGTCGAGACCAGCGCGGACAAGGTCTGCCCGCGCGTGTGCGCCACGTGCTGCAGCGCGTCCCAGAACGCCTCCTCCAGCGCCACACTGGTTCGATGTCCGGCCAAGGAGAAGCTACGTTTGACCAACCCGCTCAGCCGCCGCCTCCCTCCAACGCAGCGCCGGGAGTGGTCATTGCTGCCGGAACCACCCAGCGGTCGAAATCGTCCGGCTGCACCAACCCCAGCCTGGCCGCGGCTTCCTTCAGCGTGATGTTCTCCGCCAACGCGGTCTTGCCGATGCGGACCGCGCTGTCGTAGCCGATCCGCGGGTTCAGTGCGGTCACGAGCATGAGTGATTTGGCCAGGTTCTCAGCGATGTGTTCGGCGTTGGGTTCCAGCTTGTCGACCATATTCACGGCGAAGCTCTGCGTCGCGTCGGTCAACAGCCGCAGGGATTGCAGCAGATTGAAGACGATCACCGGCTTGAAGACGTTCAGTTCCAGAAAGCTCTGCGCCGCGGCGATGGTGATCGTCACGTGATTGCCCATCACCTGGGCCGCCACCATGGTCAATGCCTCGCACTGGGTGGGGTTGGTCTTGCCCGGCATGATCGAGCTGGACAGGCCATCGGCCGGCACGATCAGTTCGGCGAGCCCGGTGCGGGGACCCGAGCCGAGCAGACGGATGTCGTTGCCCAGCTTGGTGCAGGACACCGCGATCACGTTCAGCACACCTGACAACTCGACCAGCGCGTCATGCGCGCCCATGCCTTCGAACTTGTTCGGGTTCGGCGTGAACGCCAGGCCGGTCAGCGCGCTGATGCGTTCGCAGAACACGCGGTCGAAATCGCGATGTGTGTTGAGCCCTGTGCCAACCGCAGTGCCGCCCTGCGGCAGCATCAGCAGGCGCGGCAACGCGTCACGCAGCCGGTCGATGCCGAGCTCGATCTGGCGGGCCCAGGCGGCGAACTCCTGGCCCAGGGTCACCGGCACGGCGTCCATCATGTGGGTGCGGCCGACCTTGACGATATCCTGCCAGGCGCTTGCGCGTTGCGCCAGCGACGCCTGGAGTTGCGACAAGGCCGGGATCAGGCGCTGTACGGCCTCGGCGGCGGCGATATGCATCACGGTCGGAAAGCTGTCGTTGGACGATTGGCCGCGATTGACGTGGTCGTTGGGATGCACGGGTTTGCGCGCGCCACGGGGCTGGCCGCGCAGCTCGTTGGCGCGGTTCGAGATCACCTCGTTGGCGTTCATGTTGGTCTGGGTGCCGGAACCGGTCTGCCATACCGGCAGGGGGAATTCGGCATCCCGCTTGCCGTCTGCAATTTCCTGCGCGGCCGCGATGATCGGTTCGGCCAGGTCCGCGGCCAGCTCGCCAAGCTGGCGGTTCGCTTCCGCCGCGGCCTGTTTCTGCAGCCCGACGGCGCGGATCAGGCTGGAGGGGAAGTGCTCCTCGCCGATACGGAACAGGCGTCGCGCCCGTTCGGTCTGGGGACCCCAGTAGCGCTCCGCATCGATCTCGATGCTGCCAAGGCTGTCGGTCTCGGTTCGGGTTGCACCCATTGCCCTGCCTCCTGCGGTTCACCTCCATAGTTCGGCCGTGTCCGGCGGAACGTCACCCCCGGGGCCGATGACATCTTCGGGCCGGTCGAGCAGGGCACCGGGTCCACCAGGGTATCGTCGAGGGCGCGGAAAGCATCGGGGCATTCCCGGGGGCAACGCCCCCGCGTGCGAACGGGTCGGACGGTCCTCTCAACCGGCCTGGCGCAGAGCCGGTTCAGTGCGGAATGCCGGCATCACCTCGCGTGCGAAGCGCCGCAGGTTCTCACGCGATGTGCCGCCGCCGTTCAGCAGCACATATTCGACGCCCATGTCGCGCAGGCTTTCCAGCTTGCGGGCGATCTCGTCCGGGCTGCCGTACATCGCGCTTGCCTCGCTCGCCGCGCGGGTATCGGAGAATGCCATGATGCTGGCGGTGTTGTTGCCATCCGGGCGCTGGCTGATCGCGGTCAGTCGCTGCTGTGCCGCGACCCTTCGGTCGATGGCGGCTTCCTTATCCGCCGCGTCGCGCGCCACGTAGAAGGCACGGGCAACGCCGGCCTGCGACGGGTGATAGCTGAACCCGTTCCGCTCCATGGCGGCCTTGTGCAGCGCTACGCGCTCCCCGGCGGTTTCGATCGGGCAGAACTGATCCACCAGCAGGTTGTGGCCCCGCTTCGCCACCCGGGCGATCGACTCCGGATGGCCGGCGCCCTGCCAAAACGGCGGATGCGGCTTCTGATTGGTCGGCGGCTCCACGACGATGTCGTCGAACTGCCAGTATTTGCCGCGGAACGAGAACCGCTCGTGCGAGGTCCAGGACTGGGTGATGAGGTCGACGGCTTCCTCGAAACGTGACTCGGCTTCCTCCATCGGGATGCGGAAGCTGGCGAACTCATTGTGGCGGTAGCCTTTGCCGACGCCAAAGTCCAACCGCCCGGCGGACAGCAGATCGACCGTCGCCGCCTGTTCGGCCAGCAGCACCGGATTGTGCCATGGCAGCACCAGCACCGCGGTGCCAAGCCGCAGATTGCGCGTGCGGGCACCGATCCAGGTCAGCAGGTTCAGCGTGGCGGACACCTGGCCGAAGCCGGTGAAGTGGTGTTCGACAATAAAGGTGCTGTGATAGCCAAGGGCCTCGGCTTCGATGACGTATTCGATATAGTCCTTGAACCCGGCGGCGCTGTCGACGTCGGGGCCTCCACGTTGCGCCGTTGCGGCGCCAAACAGTCCAAACTGCATACACAGTCTCCTTGAGACCAGGACCGCCAGGATCGGGTGGAGAGTGTGCGTAGGATCGAGCGCAACAACAAGGGTGCAGGCATCGCTTCGGCGTGACGCGAAAGACCGTCGCGTCGGCAGCGGTGCCGCTCGGCAGGGCGCACCCGGCACGAATGAAGACGGACGAACCGGAGGACAGACTGCTGCTGGTTACCCGGCAGCCGCGAGCAGCGCATCGCAGACCTGTGCCTGCGCCGCGTGTGTCAGGTCCGGATGAATGGGCAGTGCCAGGATGCGCTGTGCCAGATCCTCCGACACCGGCAAGGCTGATCCGTCATGATGCGGACGGTAGGCGGGCTGGAGGTGCAGCGGGCGCGGATAATAGACCGCGGTCGGCACGCCGGCCGCCTTCATGGTTGCCTGCACCTGATCGCGTGAGTCGGTATCGCGCAGTAGTACGGCGTAGATAGCCCAGGCGCTGGTGCTGTCAGGCACTCGTGCCGGAACCTGTACGGCATTGCCCAGGCGCGAATCATAGTAGCGGGCAATCTGTTCCCGCGCCGCGAGTTCCTCCGGGAACACCGTCATCTTGGCCAGCAGCACGGCCGCCTGTAGCGAGTTCCAGCCGTCCGTTCATGCCGGTGCGCAGCACTTCGTAGCGTGTGGTGCCCTCGCCATGCGTGCGCAGGCTGCGATACAGCGCGGCTCGTTCGTCGCTCTCGGTCAACAGCGCGCCGCCGTCGCCATAGGCGCCCAGCGGCTTGGAGGGGAAGAAGCTGGTCGCGGTGGCATCGGCGGCGGAGCCGAGCGGGATGCCGCGCAACGTGGCGCCGAAGCTTTGTGCCAGGTCGTCCAGGGTGAACAGGCCTTCCGCCGCGGCAATCGCATTCAGCGCCGGCCAGTCGGCGGGCTGGCCGAACAGGTCGACGCCGATCAGTGCGCGGGGGCGCAGCGAGCCCTGCCGTTTCACCGCTGCGATGCGCCGCTCGAGATGTGCCGGATCAATCTGGAACGTCCCGGGATCGACATCGACGAAAACCGGGGTGGCGCCCAGCACCAGCGGGACCTCCGCCGTCGCGGTGTAGGTGAAGGCCGGCAGGAACACCGCGTCCCCCCGGCCAATGCCTTCCGCCATAAGCGCGATCTGGATGGCATCCGTGCCGGAGCTGACCGCGACGCAATGGCGCGCCCCGCAATAGGAGGCGAGTTGAGCTTCCAGTTCCGCGACTTCGGGTCCGAGGATGAACTGGCAATGCGCCAGGACACCATCCAGCCGGCGCCGCAATTCCGGGGCGATGCGCGCCTGCTGCGCTTTCAAATCCAGGAAGGGCACGGCTGGTGGCAACGGTTCCGTCATCGCTACTCGCTTTCGAGGATCAGGCACGGGGAATCAGACACCCGGGGGAATCAGGCACTGGGAATCAGACATTGGGGATCAGGCACGGGCGATCAGGCACGGGCGGGATCGCGTGATCCCGCGAGGGTGGCCTCGGCCGTCGAGCCGCCGGAATTATGTTCGAATTCCGGGATCAACCGGCCCACCAGGGTCAGCCCCAGCCGCACCTGGCCGCCTCGGCACGCGCCGGCGATCTCATCGATCGCGCGGCCGACCAGGGCGGGATCCGCGGTTCGCGGCGCGGCCATCAGCAAGCCGGGATAGCCGGTCGGCACCGGCGGCTCCTTGCCGTGGAACAGCTCTTCATAGAGTTTTTCGCCGGGGCGCAGGCCGGTGAAACGGATTTCCACGTCGTGCTCCGGCTGCAATCCCGCCAGGCGGATGATCTGCCGCGCCAGGTCCACGATCTTCACCGGCTCGCCCATGTCCAGCACGAAGATGCCGCCTTCCCGGCCCGAGGGCAGCGCGACATTGGCGGTTCGCAGCACACTGGCCTGCAATACCAGCCCGACCGCTTCGCGCACTGTCATGAAATAGCGTTGCATGTCGGGATGCGTGACCGTGAGGGGTCCGCCGCGGGCGAGTTGGCGCTGGAACAGCGGCACCACGGAGCCGGTGCTGCCCAGCACATTGCCGAAGCGGACGGTGACGCAGCGCATGCCCTGGCCGGCGCTGCGGGCGGAGATGTCCAAGGCCTGGCAGTACATTTCCGCCAGCCGCTTCGACGCCCCCATCACGCTGGTCGGGTTGACGGCCTTGTCGGTGGAGATCAGCACCATCGCCTGGGCGCCGACGGCGCGGGCCGCGTCCGCCACATGCCGGGTCCCGGCCGCGTTGGTCAGCAGACCTTCCAGTGGATTGTCCTCCACCATCGGCACGTGCTTCAGCGCCGCGGCGTGGAACACCAGTTCCGGCCGGCACTCCTCGAACACGGCGCGGACGCGCAGTTCGTCGCGGATGTCCGCCAGCAGCGAGCGGCGCGGAACGGACGGGTGGGTCTCCGCCAGTTCCAGGTCGATCTGCCACAGCGCGTATTCGCCATTGTCCAGCAGGACGAGGGTTTCCGGCCCGAATGCCGCAACCTGACGGGCCAGTTCGCTGCCGATGGTACCGCCGGCGCCGGTGACGATCACGCGGCGGCCCTGGATCAGGCGGGCCATGCCGTCCCGGTCGAGCGGCACCTGCGGGCGGTTCAGCAGGTCCTCGATGGCGACCGGTTTCAGCTCGACACGCGGTGTGGACTCGGCATCCCCGGCGGGGCCCAGTGCGGTGGGGCGCGGGGCGCGGCGCAAGGTGAGGCCGAAGCGGTCGGCCTGTTGCATGACCGTGGCGAGCGCGGCACCGGACAGGTCCGGGGTGGCGATCACCAGCAGGTCCGGCAGCCGATCGTCGGCCTTTAGCCGGGTCAGCACGGCGGGGAGATCGCCCAGCGACCCCAGGATGGGATGTCCCTGGATGCGCCGTCCGGTCTGGCGCGAACCCATTGCCAGCAGCCCCTCCACCCGAAAGGCGGGGCGCCGCGCATGCGCCAGGGCACGCAGGAACAGATCCGCGTCCTCACCCGTGCCGACCAGCAGAATGCCGGGTGCGTCGGCATGCGGCGAGCGGCCGTGGGTCCGCGACAGTTGCATGCGGCGGTAGGCAACCCGCGGCACGCCCAGCAACAACAGCAGCGTCAGTGCGTGGACGATCGGGAAGGCGAGGTTGGGCGAGGCGACGCCGGCGACCTGGCGGGTCAGCGCGAACAGCGCCGCGCCACCGGCGGCGGAGGCCGCGACGCTCAACAGGTCGTCAATGCCGGCAAATCGCCAGTACTGGAACGACAGGCGGAAGGGCAGCCCGCCGACCAGCAGCGTCACCGCGGCGGCCGGGATCAGCCACAGCGGGTGTACCCAGGGTCCCGCGGGATCGGCCATCCAATTGGCCAGCGGGACCGAAGCCGCCGCCAATGCGCCATCGATGGCGACATTGACGACGATGCGAATCAGCGAGCGTACCGCGGCCATGCGGACCCTATAGCCCAACGCCACCAGCCGGCATACCCGCCAGACCTGCGGGAAAACGGATCCGGCCCCGCGGGCTGCGCGCGGCCCGGCATCAGCGGAAGTGCCTCCTGCCAATCGTCGGACACCGGCCGGCCGGTCGTATTGTTCCGGGACTCTGACGGGTGGGTCGTGAATACGCGCGATGATCTGATGATCTGGAGTCCACCTTCCGCCTGGGCGGTCGCCAGGCGTGACGCGCCGCGGATTGCCGAGGCCTGATGGACCTTCCCCTGTTCGCGTGGCCCGAAAGGGCGGCGGATCCCGATGCGGGCGTACTTCCTTGGCATGTGGTTCTTGGCATGTGGTCGTTTGCGCAGACCAGCCGGTTGGGCAGACCAGGGGTGCGGCAAAGGAACTGCTGGAACATCTGGCGCAGCGGGAACAGATCGGAGTGCCAGCCGTGGATGCCGTCGGCTGCGGCAGCCTGCCGTTCCAGTCCATGTCGGCTTTCCAGGTGTACAGTAATGTCGAGCCGCCACACAGTGTCGTTTACAACTGTCTGATCCGTCCTTGGCATGACGCCGAATACTGCATCACGGTTTAATTTGACCCGCCGGACATTGGCACGCAGATGTGGAACCGCGGCATGCTCCCCACGATGGTGTCAAAGCCGGTCGCAGATTCAAGCATCAAGCAGGCGATAGACTGTGCGAAGGATGAACTGGAAGGCGTCAGCCGCTGATCGGCTGATCCGAGTCCGGCGGTCCGATGCCAGAGCGGCCCGTGCATTTGCACGGATCCCGTATTTTTTCTCTCGCGCGCCGCGCCATTCTGGCGAATACTACCGCCGTCGTGCCCTGTCGTGGTGAGCTTGCCAGAATTGACCTTCCGGGACGAGCACCGGAGGTGACGCGACCGCGGACCCATGTCCGTGTCGACCGGTCTTGACGCAAACGGCCGAGAACAATTCGGCCGCAACGGGAGGCGTACGCCATGAAGACGACACGTCGCGTTTCGCGACGCAATGCACTCAAGTTGGGTGCCGCAGCTGCCGCATTGCCACTGGTTCATATCCGCACCGCGGGTGCCGCGGGTAAGCTTAGCCTTGGCCTTTGGGACCATTGGGTCCCCGCCGGAAGCCCGGCTTTGAAAAAGATGATCGACGCCTGGGCCGAGAAGAACAAAGTCGAGGTACAGACCGATTTTCTCGCCTCGGTCGGCAACAAGATCAACATTACCCAGGCTGCTGAGGCGCAGGCCAAGACCGGACACGACGTATTCGCGTTCGATCAGTGGACGGTGCAGCAATACGCCGATGATCTCGAACCGGTCGATGAACTGATGGGTCGACTCATTGCCAAATACGGCAAGCTGGGACGCGCCTATGAGTATCTTGCCGTGGTGGACAAGCACTGGATGGCGATGCCGGTCCAGTGGGGCTCCGCGCCCCTGCCCCCCTGCGGCCGCATCAGCCTGCTCAAGAAGATCTGCGGCGTCGATGTGCAACAGTGGTTCCCCAACCACGAATCGACACCCGATGCCAGCAAAGACTGGACCTATGACAAACAGCTCCAGATGGCTGAGCAGATGGCCAAGGCGGGCTATCCGATCGGCCTGGGCTGCGGTCAGAACAGCACCGACTCCAATCAGGTGTGGGGTGCGACCTTCGGTGCGTTCGGTGCCGATCTGGTCAACGGCAAAGGCGAGATCACCATCGACTCCGACAACGTCATGCAGGCGATGGAATACTGCCAGAAGATCGTGAAGTTCATGCCGCCGGATGCGGTGCAATGGGATGACGCCTCCAACAACCGTGCGCTGATCTCCGGCAAGGCGGCGCTGATCTGGAACCCGCCGTCAGCCTGGGCGGTCGCCAAGCGCGATGCGCCGCAGGTGGCCGAGGATTGCTGGACCTTCCCCACGCCGCGTGGGCCGAAGGGAAGGCTGGTGCCGCACCGGCCGTATTTCTGGGGGATCTGGAAGTTCGCCAAGAACAAGACCGCGGCGATCGAGCTGATGGAATATCTGGCCCAGCGCGATCAGGTCGAGGCGCTCGCGGCCCCGGTCGTCGGCTACGACATCCCGCCGTTCCAGTCGATGTCGAACTTCAGCATCTGGAGCGATGTGGAGCCGCCGAAGGGCGTCGTGTTCAACTATCCAGTGCGCCCCTGGCATGACGCCGAGTACTGACATTGCCGGTTCGGCTGCCCCGCCCGCGATTGCGGTGCAGATCTGGAACCGCAACCTGATGCCGGCGATGGTGGGCCGGCTGCTGACCGGCCAGTCGATCAAGCAGTCGATCGACTGGGCGAGGGAGGAGCTGCAAGGCTTCATGCGCTGACACGGCACCCCGCCTCTCCCTGGTCGGGAGAGGCGGGTGTTGCACCGCGGCCTGCGCCATGCATCTCACCCGCGTTGCCCCCGAAGCCCCTTTCAACGGCCCGGCCCTGAGGGGCCTCTCGTGATGACTCCCGGGTCCGAGACGCTCGCGCCCCCTCCCCACCCGAAGCCGAATCCGATTGCAAACGCCAGCCTTTGCTGGATGTCCAGGAGGCAAAGCCTCCTGGTGGGATTCGGGGCAACGCCCCGACGTTCGCCGCAATCCGCCACGAAATGCGACACATTGGACAGGCTGCGAACGTCTGCGTAGGGATCACGCGCCACAGCGACTGACCCCAGACCATGACCTTGACAGCCCTGCTGCGCCACCTGGCCTTTGCCGCCGGGGTGGCGCTTCTGTCCGCTGCCGTCGTCCGGCTGATGATCGCCGCGCGGCTGATGGACCGGCCGGACGCCACGCGCAAGGCGCACGCCCACCCGACGCCGAAAGGCGGCGGTGTCGGCGTGGTGACGGCGTTCCTGGCCGGGATCGCGGTACTCTACCAGTACGCCGAGTTTGCGCGTCTGGCCGAACCGTATTTCCTTGGCGTCATCGAGGCCTCGGTGGCGATCGCATTGGTCGCCCTCCTCGACGACATCTTCGACTGGCCGTTCATCATCAAACTCGCCGCGCAATTGCTGGCGGCGCTGGTCGCGGTGGGCAGCGGCCTCTACGTGCATGACTATCGCATACCCTATCTGGATACGGCCTCCCTGGTGTGGCTGGGCCCACCGCTGACTCTGGTCTGGCTGCTGTTTGCCACCAACGCGATGAACTTCATCGATGGGCTGAACGGGTTGGCCAGCGGTGTGACAATGATCGCCGCGTTGTTCCTGGCCGGCCTGTCCTACACGCATGAGAGTTGGTTTGCTTATGCAGCCTGCCTGCTTCTGGCCGCGGGCCTGGCGGGGTTTCTTCCGTTCAACTTCCCCCGCGCCCGCATTTTCATGGGCGATGTCGGCAGTCAGTTCTGCGGCTTCATGCTGGCCGTGCTGGGAGTCGTGAGCGAGTCGGCTCGAGGGCGTCGAACTGTCATTCCTGCTGGTGCCGATGCTGCTGGCGGGCGTGCTGTTCGACGTGGCCTTCACCCTGCTGCGACGCCTGCACGACGGCGAAACCTTGACCGCAGCCCACCGCGGCCATTTGTATCAGATTGCGCAACGAACCGGCGTGCCGGCGGTCGCGGTGACGCTGGTGCATTGGGGATTTGCCCTGTTCGGCGGCGTCTGCTGCCTGGTCTTCATCGCCACACCCTCCGCTTACAAGCCTTTCGTGCCGCTACTGACGCTGCTGCCGCAGCTGGTCTGGCTTCGCTTCGTCGTGCAGCGGGCGCGGCAGGTTGATATCGGCCGTTGGGGGTGATGTCGGGCGTCACAATGCGGGGCCCGTTGTCAGCCGCGCCACCGGCCCGGGTCTCCCGGCCCGGCGGCATCCTCGGAGCGGCCACCTGTCCGTTCAGCCTACGCCCCGGTCAGCCTACGCCCCGGTCAGCCGAACAATCAGTTCATCCAGCTGATGCATGTCCTCGAAGCGGATGCCCACGGTTCCGCCGCCATGCGCATCAATCACCACCGACACCGGATAGCCCAGCGCGTCCGTCAGCCGGCGTTCCAGACTGGCCGTGTCCGCGGCCGCACCGTCGCGAGGCCGTGGCGCGGGGCGCGTCGGCTTGCGGGCTGCGCGGGCCGCCAGCGCCTCGGTCTGACGGACATTGAGTTGCCGCGCCAGCACGGTGGCCAGAAGCGACTCGGGATCGGCGTGGCTGACCAACGCACGGGCATGGGCGAAGGACAGGCGGCCGTCCCGGACCTCCTGCTGCACCGTCGGCGGCAGGTTGAGCAGCCGCAGCGAATTGGTGACATGGGTGCGTGACTTGCCCACCGCCTTGGCCAGGCTTTCCTGCGTCATGGCGAATTCGCGCAGCAGGCGGTCGTAGCCTTCAGCCTCTTCGATCGCGTTCAGATCCTCCCGTTGCAGGTTCTCCACCAGCGCGATCGCGGCGGTGTCGGCATCCGACAGCGGCTGCACCAGCACGGGGACTTCCTGCATGCCTGCGAGCGATGCGGCCCGCCACCGGCGCTCGCCCGCGACGATGTGGAACCGTTCCGGCACCTCCGGATGCGGCCGCGCCAGCAACGGCTGCACGATGCCATAGGCTCGGATCGACTCGGCCAGTTCGGCCAGCGCCGTCTCATCGATCCGGCCACGCGGCTGGTAGGGGTTCACCTCCAACTGGTCGAGCGCAAGCATCCGCACGCTGCCAGCCTGTGCCTCGCCCCGTCCGGGCGAGATATCACCCAGCAGCGAGGCCAGGCCACGCCCCAGCCGGCGCTCGGTCGGCCTTGCACTCACGGTGTCGCAGTCCCGCTGGGGACACCACGTTCGCGTTGCAGCACCTCCGCGGCGAGGCGGATATAGGCCTGCGAACCGGGCGAGCGGAAATCATACAACAGGACCGGCTTGCCGTGGCTCGGCGCCTCCGACACCCGGACATTGCGCGGGATGACGGTGCTGTACACCAGATCGCCGAACACGCCCCGCGCATCCTCTGCCACCAGGTCCGACAGGCTGTTGCGGCGGTCGTGCATGGTCAGGACAATACCCTCAACACGGAGGCCGGGATTGAGCCGGCGACGGATCATCTCCACCGTATGCATCAAGGCGCCGATTCCGGACAACGCATAGAACTCGCACTGCAACGGCACCACCACGGCATTCGCCGCCACCAGCGCGTTGAGCGTCAGCAGGCCCAGGCTCGGCGGGCAATCGACCAGCACGAAACCGGCCTGCTCGGCGCTGCGCAACGGTGCCAGCGCGTCGCGCAGCCGGTATTCCCGGCGGGTTTCCCCGACCAGTTCCACCTCGGCGCCCGCCAGGTCCATGTCGGACGGGATCAGCGACAGGTTGGGCACGAAGGTAGTGTGGATCGCGTCCGCCAGCGTGCACTCCCCCAGGATCAGCTGATAGACCCCGCGGGTCTTGGCGTCCCGAACGAAGCCGAGACCCTGGGACGCGTTGCCCTGTGGGTCCAGGTCGATCAGCGTCACCCGCTCGCCCTTTGCCGCCAGCGCGGTCGCCAGGTTTACGGCCGTGGTGGTCTTGCCCACCCCGCCCTTCTGATTGGCGACAGCGATGATGCGAACGCCCGGGGGCGAAGCTGGCTTGGCGGTCGCGCTTGGCACGGCTGATCCGGCGGCTGAAGGGTGAGGGCCCGGCGTGGCAGGGCCGCAAAATCTGTCCCACCGAGCTGCCGACCGCGGCGCCCGCCTCTCAGTGGCCGCGGATGGATACACCCAGGCGTCGGGGCTGTTAAGCGGGCGCTCGCAAGCTCGCCGCCCGATCCACCTGCCCCGATCCACCTGCCATGGTGGGGATCGGCCGGTGTCGGATGGGGCTTGCGTTCATGGGCATCAGGATAGGGGCGCGCAGGAGAAACATTCCCCTCCCCTTGCGGGAGGGGCCAGGAGGGGTCAGCGGAAGGCCCAGAGGAGGAGCCAGGGGAAACGGGTCATGCGCCCAGTTGCGGGGCTTTCCCGTCTCCCTTCCCGCCGCAGGCGGACCGGGAACGCTTCTCCTTTGCGCTTGTCTCGATGCCTGCGGGTCAGCTCGGCCAAGACGGAAATGTGCCGCCGCCGGCCATGCTCCGCCTTCCTATCCGTCGATCAGCGCCAGTGCATGACGGGCGATGACAATTTCCTCGTCGGTGGGAATGACATAGGCGTGCCGCAGCGAATCCGGCCGCGTGAGGCACGGATCGCCGGCGGTGTTGGCGGCCTCGTCCAGCGAAAACCCGAACCAGCCCAGCCGACGCAGCACGCGGGCGCGAATTTCCGGGCTGCGCTCGCCGATCCCGGCGGTGAACACCATGCCGTCGATACCGCCCATGCTCGCGGCCAGCACCCCTGCCGTGCGCACCACGTGATAGACGAAATACTCCACCGCCAGCTTCGCCAGCGGCTCGTGGCTCGCCAGCAGCACGCGCATGTCGTTGGACACGCCGGACAGCCCCTTCAGGCCGCATTCCTGGTACAGGAACCGTTCCACCCGATCGACGTCCCAGCCCTTCTGCTGCTGCAACCACAGGATCACGCCGGCATCCAGCGAGCCGGAACGGGTGCCCATCGGCAGCCCGTCCAACGCCGTGAACCCCATGGACGAATCGACGCTGCGGCCGCCCGCCAGCGCGCACATCGACGCACCGGATCCCAGATGCGCCACCACGACCCGGCCCAGCGCGATCTCCGGCGCCTGCGCGGCCAACGCGCCGGCAATAAACTCGTAGGACAGGCCGTGGAATCCGTAGCGCCGCACGCCTTCGCGATACAACCAATCGGGAATCGCGAAGCGGTCGGCCACCGCGGGATGCCCCCGATGAAAGGCGGTGTCGAAGCAGGCGATCTGCGGGATGTCCGGAAACGACGCGATCAGCGCCTTCAGCACCGCGACGGCCGGGGGATTATGCAACGGAGCCAGCGGTGACAAGGCCTCGATCTGCGCCAGCGCGGCGCTGTCCACCAACAGCGGCGCGTCCATTTCGGGTCCGCCATGCACCACGCGATGGCCGAACCCGATCAGGCCCTCGGCGGACAGCGGCCCGTCCCGCATCTCCGCCAGTGCGGCCAGCGCCGCCGCGTGATCCGGCACATGCAGCTCGGACTCGGTCATGATGGCGCCGTTGGCTGCGAACACGCGCAGCCGCGCCATGCCGCCAATCCGCTCCACCGCGCCGCTCTGCCAACGTTGCAGATCACCATCGATGCGATAGGCCGCGAACTTCAGGCTCGATGAACCGGCATTCAAGACACATAAGCGACGATCGGGCATAGCCTCTTGGCCTTTCAGCTCGGGAGCGGGCATGCTCCGCACCGGTGATAGATAAGCCGTGGAGAGCGACAACCATGACCACGACGAAGTTCGGCGTTGCCCAGCCCGTGCGCCGCGTGGAAGACCCACGCCTGCTCAAAGGTGCCGGACGCTACACCGACGACATCGTGCTGCCCGGCATGCTGGCCGGCGTGGTGCTGCGCAGCCCCCACGCGGCAGCGAAGATCGGCAGCATCGATGTCGCGGCGGCACAATCGCTCCCCGGGGTTAAGGCGATCTATACGGCGGCCGATCTGCAGGCGGACGGCATCCTGCCGCTGCCTTGCGCCGCACCGGTGCCGAACAAGGATGGCTCCGCCATGGCCAGCCCGCCGCATCCGGTTCTGGCCGAGGGGGCGGTGCGTCATGTGGGCGATCCCGTCGCCTTCGTCGTGGCCGAAACCGTGAAACAGGCGCGGGACGCCGCCGAGGCGATCCTGGTCGAGTACGACATTCAGCCCTCGATCACCGACCTGGCCGGCGCCATCGAACCCGGTGCCGCGTCGGTCTGGCCGGAAGTGAAGAACAACACGGTGTTCGACTGGGATATCGGTGACCAGGCCGCCACCGATGCCGCCTTCGCCAAGGCCGCGCATGTCACCCGCCTGACCATCGTCAACAATCGCATCATCGTGTCCTCGATGGAGGCGCGCGTCGCGCTGGCGGATTACGATAGCGCGGCAGGCCGCTGGACGCTGTATGCCAACACCCAGGGCGGCTGGCTGGTGAAGGCGCTGATCGGGCCGCTGTTCGGCACCGATCCGGAGAAGTTCCGCATCGTCACCCCGGATGTCGGGGGCGGCTTCGGCATGAAGCTGTTCCTCTACGCCGAACACGTGCTCACCTGTTATGCCGCCCGAAAGCTCGGCCAGCCGGTGAAATGGACCTCGGAGCGCAGCGAAGCCTTCGTCTGCGACACCCAGGGCCGTGACAACGTCACCACCGGCGAACTGGCGATCGATGCAGACGGCAAGTTCCTGGCGCTGCGCACGCGCAACATCGCCAACATGGGCGCCTATCTGTCGACCTTCGCACCCTACATCCCCACCATTGCCGGCACCGGCGTGCTGGCGAGCGTGTACGGGTTCAAAGCGGTCTATGCCAATGTGATCGGCGTGTTCACCAACACCGTGCCGGTCGATGCCTATCGCGGCGCCGGCCGGCCGGAGGCCAATTACCTCGTGGAACGGTTGGTCGACCAGGCGGCGCGGGACCTGAAGATCGACCGCGCGGAACTGCGTCGGCGCAACATGGTGCCGCCGAGCGCGATGCCGCACAGCACGCCGGTGGGGAAGTCGTATGACAGTGGCGATTTTCGGCGGGTGCTGGATACCGGCCTGGCGCATATGGACTATGCCGGGTTTGCCGGACGCCGGGCAGAGTCGGCGAAACGCGGCAAGCGGCGCGGCTTCGGTCTGTCGTACTACCTGGAGGCGACCGGCGGCGACCCAACCGAGCGCGCCGAGATCCGCTTTGCCGATGACGGGTTCGTCGACGTCTATGTCGGCACCCAGTCCACCGGTCAGGGGCATGAGACGGCCTATGTCCAGCTCACCGCCAATCGCCTGGGCATCGATGGCGACAAAATCCGTATCCGCCAGGGCGACACCGACACCATCCCGGTCGGCGGTGGCACCGGCGGCGCACGCAGCCTGTATTCCGAGGGGCAGGCCATCTATGCCACCGCCGATACGGTGATCAACAAGGGCAAGCAGGCGGCGGCGGATATGCTGGAAGCCGCGGTGGCGGATATCGGCTTCGCGGACGGCCGCTTCTCCATCGTCGGCACCGACCGGGGCGTGGACATCCTGGACCTGGCCGCCACGCAGCGGCGCAAGGCGGCGTCGGGGCAACAGGCTGTCACGCTGGACGCCGCGGAGATCGCCAATATCGATTTTCACACCTTCCCGAACGGCTGCCACATGGCGGAGGTAGAGGTCGATCCGGAAACCGGCGTGATCGAGGTGGTGCGCTATACCGTGTGCGACGACGTCGGCAAGGCGGTGAACCCCCTGATCGTACGCGGCCAGGTGCATGGCGGCGTGGCCCAGGGCACCGGCCAGGCCCTGTTCGAGCGCACCGCCTACGATCCGGAATCCGGCCAGCTGCTGTCCGGCAGTTTCATGGACTACGCCTTGCCGCGCGCCGACGACCTGCCGGATATCGAGGTCGAGCTGGTCGAGGTGCCCTGCGCCTCCAACCCGCTGGGTGTGAAGGGCGCCGGCGAGGCCGGCGCGGTCGGCAGCCCGCCCGCGGTGATCAACGCGGTCATCGACGCGCTGGGTGAGGACGGGATCACCCATATCGACATGCCGGCCACGCCGGAAAAGGTGTGGAAGGCCCTGGCCCTGGCGCACGCCGGGTAGCCTCGAGCACGCAGTTGCCCGTCGTGCCAGGCCCGGCTCGTGCCATGGCCGGGTCCGGTCTCGCGCCACGGCCGGCCCCGATCTGCCTCAGGGCCGGGTCCAGTTTTCGTCTTGGCCGGGCCTGACGCGGCCATATCCACCGGAACGATCGGGTCGCGCAGCACGCCGGCATGCTCCTGCGGAGGGGAAGATGGCCGGATCCAGCCCGACCAAGACCCGGAGCGCGCGAGCTGCCGCGTCTTGCTTTATCCTGGCGCGGCATCTCAACGCGGCATCCTAACGCCGTCGGGCCGGTTGAACCCGAACCGCCACCGCGATGGCAGCCTCGGCCTTGCGCAACGCCTCCGCGACAGCGGTTCGCAATGCACCCACCAGCATAGCGGGATCCTTGCCGGCCAGCGGTGCCTCGCCGGTCACCGTCTCCTGCAACAGCACCCTGGTGCGCCCCACGCGCTGGTCCAGCAACACCAGCGCCAGACTCGCCCGCGCGCTATGGCTGCCCAGATCGGCCATCAGAGCCAGTAGCTCGGTTTCCAGCACCAGGTCGGCCGACATGCGGCTGCCGGGGCCGAGCACCGCCGCGAACAGTCCGGAACCGGCCAAATATTGGCGCATCGAGTCCTCGACCGCTTGGGCCGGCGGCACCGCCCATTGTTCGTAGAAATCCACATGCAGGCTGCCATCGTGCAGCAGCCAGCGTAGGCCGCGCGCCTCCAACCCCGGCGCCGCCGCCATGCTGCGCACCAGCAGCACCGCGCCTCCACGCCGCGGCGGCAAGTCCACCGATCGGCGCAGCATCAGCGGCCAGTCGCGCCGTTCGGTATAGGGTACGTCCGGCAGCAGCGAGCAGCCAGCCATTCCAAGCAGACTGGCCAGTAGCCAGCGACGGGTCATCGGGCGGGCTCGAGCGTGCGCGGCGGCGGCCGACTCAGCACCTGGGACGGGTAGCGGCGCAGCACCTCGGTCGTCTCGCGCAGGTTCTGCATCGTCGCCTGCATGTCGCGCAGCACCGGCACCAGCGCCTGCTGCACATCGGCGGTGCTGTCACCGGCGCGCCGCGATGTCGCCTGCACGCTGGCGATCAGCGGGGGCAGGCGCGTCATGGCCTGCGTCAACCGATCCATCGCCTGCTGGGCGCCGGACAGCAGGCGACGCACATCCTGCCCTTCGGCCAGGCCACGCAACGCGGCGGAGGTCTGGCGGATATCGGCCGTCAGGCCCGGCAGGTCGGCCGCATCCACCGTGGTTTCCAGCTTACCGGTCAGTGACGTGATCTGCGTCAACGCCCGGTGCAGGTCACCCTGGGTGAGTTCGCGATGCAGGTCCTGGGTCAATCCGGTCAACGCGGCGACCAGCCCGTCGATGTCCACCTTGTTCAAATGCGCCAGCAGTTGCTGGGCGGCGTCCTGCACCTGGCTCAGCGTGCTGGGCATGGAGGGAATATACCTCGCATTCGGGTGCCACGGGACCTGCAGCGCCGGATAACGGTCGGGATCGACGAAATCGAGCTCGATATAGCTCAGCCCGGTGATGCCCTGGGACGCCAGGCGCGCGCGAAGACCCAGTTTCACCGCGATGGGCGTGTCGGGCGCCCGCCCGATCTTGGACCGGTCGACCAGGTAGCGGACGAACACCAGCCGGTAGTTGCGCATATCGAGCTGCTCAGGATGGCCGGTGTCGTATTCGGCGCTGACCAGGCCGATCTCGGTCACCCGGCCGAGCGTCACGCCGCGATATTTCACCGGCGCGCCCAGATCCAGTCCCTGCACGGATTCGCTGAAATAGGATTCGGCGACTACGCCGCCGCGAATCCGATCGCCGCCGAGAAACCAGATCAGGCCAAGTCCCAATGCCAAGCCGGCGACGATCAGCAGACCGACTCGCAGATATTGCGCCTGTCCTGGCATCACGTCGCCGCCAGCACGGCGCGGTGGAAGAAGGCGCGGACGATCGGATGGGTGCTCTCGTCGCGCAGCCGCCGTGGATCGCCCTCGGCGATCTTGCCGCCGGCATCCGGGAACGCACCCCGATCCAGCATCGCGCAGCGATCCGCGATCGCCAGGATGGAGGCGAGCTCGTGCGTCACCACCACGAAGGTCGCGCCCAGATCCTGCCGCAGGTCCAGGATCAGCCGGTCGAGCCCCGCCGAGGTGATCGGGTCCAACCCGGCCGAGGGTTCGTCGAGGAACAGCAGCGGCGGGTCCAGCGCCATCGCCCGCGCGATCCCGGCACGACGCGCCATCCCGCCGGAAATCTCGGCCGGCATCAGCGACGCCGCGTCGCCCAATCCGACCAGGCCCAGCTTGACCCGAGCGACGGCTTCGCGTCCGTCCGGCGGCAGGTCGGTGAACATCTCCAGCGGCAGCATGACGTTTTCCAGCAGGGTCATGGAGCCGAACAGGGCGCCGGACTGGAACATCACGCCGATGCCGCGCCGTATCGTCTCGCGCGCCGCCGGATCGCCGACATGCCGGCCGGCGATATCGACGCGTCCGGCGGTTGGGGTCAGCAGGCCGATCATCTGCTTCATCAGCGTAGATTTGCCACAACCGGAGCCGCCGAGGATGACGAACACCTCGCCCGTGGCCACGGTGAACGACACGTCGCGGAAGATGGTGCGGGCGCCGAAGCGCTGCGCCACCCGATCCACCACGATGGCGGGGGAGTCGGTCACAGCCCGAGCCGGTAGAACAGCAGGGCGAACAGCCCGTCCAGCAGGATGGTGGACAGGATGCCGCCGACCACCGCCGCGGTGGCGGACAGCCCGACCGCGCGCGGCCCCACACCGGTTGCCAGGCCGGCGCGGCAGCCGATCGCCGCGACGGCCGCACCGAACACGACCGACTTGAACAGCCCGCCCAGCAGGTCCGTCACCGTCGCCGCCGACTGTACCTGATGCGCCACGGCGGATATCGGGAAGCCGAATCCCACCATCACCGTCGCCATTCCCAGCAGCCCGGCCAGTTCCAGCGCCAGGGTCATCGACGGCATCACCAGCATCACCGCGACCAGTCGCGGCAGGACCAGCATGGTCATCGGATCGAGCCCCATGGTGGCCAGCGCATCCACCTCCTCGTTCACCTTCATCGTGCCGATCTCGGCGGCGAAGGCCGAACCGGTGCGGCCCGACAGGATCACCGCGGCGAGCAGCGGCCCCAGTTCGCGCAGCAGGCTGATGGCAACCAGGTTGGCGACGAACAGATCGGCCCCGAAGCGGCGCATCGGAATCGCCGATTGAAATGCCAGGATCAAGCCCATCAGGTAGCCCAGCAGCACCACCAGCGGCAGCGATCGCGTGCCGGCCTGTTCGGCATGGCGGGCGAGTTCGACGCCGCGGACCATCCGCCGCCGGCGCGGCAGCGCCAGCACGGCAAGCGCTGCCTCGCCAAGGAAGGCGATCCCCCCGCTGCACGACACGGCGACGATGCGCAGCTGATCCCGCAGCGATTGCGTCTGAGGGGCGACCACGGCGGCTCGCCGGGGCGCGGCATCGTGGGCGCGACGCAGCAAGGCGGTGACGCGTTCCGACGCGCCGCGGAGCTCATCCAGCCCGCCATGCGCGGCCTCGATCGCCAGCAGCAGGGTGGCGCCGCTCATGTCACAGGCGGTCAGTGCGTGCAGGTCCAGCACCAGCGGACGACCGCGCGCCTGAGCCGCGGCCTGCACGGCCGGCCGCCACACCACGCCGGCACCGGCCGCATCCAGACGCCCGGTCAGCGCCAGGACCAGCGCGGCATCCTGCTCGACGGCGGACAATCCTGCGTCCGGCACTGCCATCAGCGACGCGCGGCACGACGCCACGCGGCCCGCCTCAATGTGCGTTCAACCATGTCTCGAAGCGTTGCCGCAGCTTGGCCAGGTTGTCGTGCCAAAAACCGGCATCGACGCGTACGGCGACCCCAAGATTGGCCGGCATGGTCTGCGACAGCGGCTGCAGCTCGGGCGGCAGACCGTCATTGGCGCCCTTTGCCAGCCCGGGCTCACCGCTGGCGGAGAACAGCCGCGCCTCGATCGCCGGGGTGCCGGCGAAATACAGCAGCTGCTGCGCCTGGCGCAGGTTGGGGCTGCCCTTCATCACCGCCCAGCTCAGCACTTCATACAGGCCGGCGGTGAACTGCACCCCGAAATTGCGGTTTTCCGCGCGGTTGGTCGTGAGGATGCGGGCGCTGGGGGCACTGGTCATCAGCACGTCGCCGGAGCCCAGGATACGGCCCGCGTCGGCACCAGTCGCCCACCACACGATATAGGGCTTGAGCTGGTCGAGCTTGCGGAAGGCGCGATCGACGCCCTCCGCGGTTGCCAACACCTTGTAGACGTCCTGCGGCGCAACCCCATCGGCGATCAGCGCAATCTCCAGGTTGCCGCGCACGCCCTTGTACAATCCGCGCTTCCCCGGATACTTCGCCACGTCCCAGAAATCCGCCCAGCTCGGCGCGGCCGGAAACTTGTCCCGATCCCAGGCCAGCACGGTGCTGGACACCACCGCGCCCACACCGCAATCGCTGACGCCCTGCGGCAGGTAATGGTCCTTGCCGCCGATGGCCGACCAGTCGAGCTTCTCCAACAAGCCCTCGCTGCAGCCGATGGACAGCTCCTCCGGGTCCAGCTCGACCAGGTCCCAGCTGTTGTCGGCGGCTTTCGCGTGGCTGCGCAGCGTATCCAGCCCGCCATCCCAGGTGTCCCCCTGAACCGTGATCCCGGTCGCCCCGGTGAACGGCTGAAGCAGCACGGATCGCAGCGCGCCCGGGTTGGAATCGGCGCGCGTCACCACCGTCAAGTCCCGCGCATGAGCGGTGACGGAGCAAAGGACGACCATCGCCACGGCGACCAGAAGCGTGCGGGCGAGCATGGTGAATTTGGTCCGGCTTCCTGCTGTGCGGCGGGACGCTACAATCCGCCGGCCGGATGGGCAACGCGGGTATAATGCCAGGATCACCAGGCGGCGTGTCCGTGAGCGCATCATGCGCGCGGGAAATCCAGTGAGCGCATCACGCGCACAGGAGTCCCGGTGAGCGCGTCACAGGCGCGGGAATCCGCGGTGACAATGGGGACGACGTCCCCGCCGGGCCGCGGTTCAGCCGTCAGTTTCCACCCCCGGGCTCACGCCGCGCCCGCGCGACCGCATCGCGCACCGCCGCGACCAGTTCATTGTGCCGATAGGGTTTGCTGAGCCAGCCGAACGGTGCCGCCAGCGCCTCGCCCCGGGTTTTGGTGGATGCATCGGAGTGGGCCGTCGCGAATACGCAGGGAATGCCGAACCGTCGACGGATCTCGGCCGCCGCGTCAATGCCATCTCGCTTGCCGGCGAGGTGGATGTCCATCAGCACCAGCTCCGGCTTGCTGGTTTCCGCCAGTTCCACCGCCTCCTCGGCGGTGGCCGCGAGGCCCACCACCGTGAAGCCGGCGGCGCCAAGTGCGTGCTCGATGTCCAGGGCGACGAAAAATTCGTCCTCGACGATCAGCACCCGGCCCGGCCGCGGCATGGCGGCCCCTGCGCCGGCTTCATCCTGCGCCCACACCATCCCGACCGATCCATGCGGCGCCACCCCGAACCAGGATCGAATTGCCGGCTGCGGGCGCCAATCCATCTCGATCATCATGGCTTGTCCTTGCCAATCGCTGCGTCGGTCCGCGTGCGGAATCGCACGATGCAGCGGGCGCCTCCCACCGCCGGGCGTTCGACCGAGAATGTGCCGCCGATCTGGCGGGCCAGTCCCTGCACAAGGCCGAGACCGGTGGCGCGCCGCCCCAGTGCGCCGACGATCTCGAAGCCAGGCCCCTCATCGGCCACCACCAGCTCCAGCGCGCCATCCACTTCGGTCAGCCCGACACGGACATGGCCCGGCGTCCCATCGGGGCGGTTGCCGTGCTTCACCGCATTGGCCAGCAACTCGTTCAGCACCAGCGCGAGCGGGACCGCCGTGTCGTTGGGGATCTCGCTGGCATCGCCGGTCGAGGAGAAGCGGTCCTCGCCTCCGGCGGCCTCCATCACCGCCGATGCGATGCGGGCCACGAACAGGTCGGCCCGCACGCCGCGCAGACTGTCTCCGGTGTAGAGCAGCTGGTGCACCATGCCGACGGCGGCGAGCCGGCGCGAAGCTTCCTCCAGCGCCGGCACGCCGGCCCCGCCAACGGCCTCGCGCCGCGCGGCGTACAGCATCGCGGCCAGCATCTGGATGTTGTTCTTAACCCGATGATGCAGTTCGCGCATCAGGACCTCGCGGTCCTCCAGCGCCCGTTCCAGCAGCGCCTGGATGCGGCGACGGCGACGGATCTCGTCATTCAGGTCACTGACGTGCTGCGCCAGCGCGGCAAACCGCGCATCGCTGCGATCGGTCAGGCGCAGCAGCAGAATTGCCGGGTCGCCGTCACGCGACGGCGCCAGCAGACCCGCGCTGGCATGGAACGGCAGGGTTTCGCCGCCGGCACCGCGCAGGGCGATTGCCCCGGGCAGCGGACTCCGCGCTCCGGAGCAGCGCCGCAGATAGGCACGCAGCTCCGCCGCGGCTGGGTCCGCCGGGCAGAATTCGGTCAGCACGTCGCCCGCGCCGGCGCCAAGCCTCGCGCGCGCGGCAGGATTGGCCAGGAAGATGCGGCTGTCAGTCCCGACCAGCAGGGCCGGCTCCGGAAGCATGTCGAGGATATGCTTTGCAGCCGCGTCAATCGGCATCGTCTTTGCGGAAATATTCGCGGGCTCCAGATGCAGCGGTTTCACTCGGGCGAAGGTAGACGACGACGCGGCATTCGGGATGACCCTGGGCGATGGCCTGCTCGATGGCAACCCCGGCATAACCGAGGTTTTCCGCGGTGACCGCCCCGAAAACGTTCGATGTCATCATGCAGAGCGACGGCCGGCCCAGCACGAACGCGCCGAAGGGACAGGCCCGGTTGCCAAGCACGATCCGCTCCTCGGTCTGTTCGATGACGAAGAAGTCGCCCTGGATACGCCGCTTGAGGTCGATGAGCACGGCGGAAACCTGCTGCCGAGAGAGACGATCCACCGCCAGGGCCTGCCGATAGGCCTGGTCCATCTGCGCGCCGACCGCCGCACCGACGACGCTGATATAGCCGGCGGCTTCCGCCTCCCCCACCACGTCCTGCAGCGTGCCGGCGAGCTCGCGCAGCAGTCGCCGGAGGAACACATCGCGGTCCAGATCGACCTCCGCGGCCTCGATGTCAGGGTCCATTGCTGGCATGGCGTGTCTTCAGAAACCGGCACGAGCATCCGCGGCGGCGACCGCTACCCTTGTTCCTCCAGGGCTGCAACCGTGCCGAGCCCTGCCGGACGCGGCATTGCGGCCGCCGCGGGATCCCGGATCGCCGCCGGTGCAGCTCCCGGTCCCGGCGTCCACACGTCGGGAACCCATGGTTCGGCCGCCACCCCAAGCGCCCGACACGAGCAGCGCACGGGCAATCCCGACGCCACGAGCAATCTGCTGCCCGCAATGAGCGGAAACCGAAGCGGCCATGCGCCGCCACGCACGACGCACGAAGCGACCATCACCTTCTGAGGATGGCCGCCCGGCTCCCGCTTGTAGTCATGTTGCGGCGCAGCATATCCGATCGGTGCAATACGGGATCAACCTGGCATGAAGTGGTCGCCTCAACTGAAATCGCTCCGTCGCGGCGTCCGCCTGGCAAGCGGGGTGGTCAAGGCCGAACTGGAGCGGGCGATACCGCGACCCCCCGTCGTCATCCCGCCATCGCCGGGCCAATGGGCCGTCCGGTTGCCGTTCTCGCCCAATCCCGGCCGACTGGGTATGCGTTTGTATGTGCCACCGGGCGAGGTTCGCCCAGGTCAACCCCTGGTCGTGCTGTTGCATGGCTGCGGCCAGGCCGCCTCCGACTTCGCCGCCGATACCGGCTGGACCGCGCTGGCCGATCGGCTGCGCCTCCCGTTGCTGCTGCCCGAGCAGGCGATGGGCAACAATCAGGGCCGCTGCTTCCAGTGGTTCCAGCCGACCGACGTCAGGCGCGACCATGGCGAGGCGGGCTCGATCGCCGCCATGACGGACGCGGCCTCCGAGCGGTTCGGGTCGGACCGGTCACGCGTGTTCGTGGTCGGCCTGTCGGCCGGCGGCGCCATGGCCGCTGCCTTGCTCGCCGCGTATCCCGACCGTTTCGCCGCCGGTGCCGTGGTGGCAGGCCTGCCAGTCGGTTCGGCGGTGTCCGGAATGCAGGCGCTCGCCCGGATGGCGCACGGCGCGCCGTCGCGCACCCCGGCAACCCTGGCGGACCAGGCCCGCCTGCTTGGGCCGGAGGGCTACGCCGGCCCATGGCCACGGCTTTCGATCTGGCACGGCGAGGCCGATGATGTCGTGGTGCCGGCCAACGGCGAGGTTCTGGCCTCCCAATGGCGCGCTCTGCACGGGTTGCAGGAGGTTCCGACCCAGGACAGCGCCACCCCGACCGGACGGCATCGCGCCTGGGGCCAGGAAATCCGACCGGCACTGGAGCTGTGGTCCATCCCCGGCCTGCCACATGCCTACCCAACCGGAACGGGCGGCCCGACCGGTCCCTACGCTACCGACCGCGGCCCACCGGCAACCGCGCTGATCGCCAAATTCTGGGGACTTGCCTGACCGCTCCGCAGAGTTCCGCAGCCTGATCCCCGCATCCGGCTTGGGGTGGTACGCGGGTAAGCGATCGGGGCTTTGCCCCGAACCCCACCAGGAGGCGTTGCCTCCTTGGACCTCCAGCAAAGGCTCGCCTTTGCAATCAATTCGATTCCAAGGGCCGGGCCCTCGGTGGGGATTCAAGGGGCAGCGCCCTTTGATGGGGGGTTCGGGGGCGACGCCCTCGACGCTTGCCGCGTCCCACCACACGCACGGATGTGTGGCACTTCTGCTTAGGCGGCGTCGTGGAAGATGATCCCCAGGGTCTGGCGCAGGCCGCTGCGGACCCGGCTGACACCATGTCGCATGGTCACGCGGTGAGAGCCGCGGGTGCCCGAAACCGGGCGATGATGCACCGGGAAAATCACCGCATCGCCTTGCGCCAGCGCGACGACTTCGGGACGTGACTGAGCACGCGGACGCTGCTCCACCAGGACGAATTCGCCGCCGGTGAAATCCTCGCCCGGCACGCTGAGTAGAATGGTCAGCTGCAGCGGGAACACCAGCTCGCCATACAGGTCCTGGTGCAGACAATTGTAGTCATCGGCGGTGTAGCGCAGCAGCAAAGGCGTGGGCCGGGACTGCCCGGCCGCATGGCACTGCGCGAGAAATTCATCCAGCGTCGGCGGGAACTGCTTCGCCTCGCCCAGCGCCTTGCGCCAGTCATTGGCGATGCGGGCGAGCGGCGGATACAGCGCCTCTCGCAACTGCGCGACCGGCTCGGGCAGTGGGTAGGTGAGATACTTGTATTCGCCGCGTCCGTAATTGTGGTGTTGCATGATGACGCGTTTGCGGAAATGCGCATCATCCTCATAAAGCGCAGCGAGCATCCGGCAGGTCTTGGGTTCCAGCAACCGTCGTGTCGCATAGCCCTGCCGGTTCAGCTCCTCGGCGAGCGGTTCGGCGTCCGTTGGGAACAGAGATGCGGTCTGCATGGCGGCAGCATAGGCCGATGCCAGCGCAGGATGGCACTCCGGGTTTTGCTGCGGTTCACATCGGGCCGGTTGCGCCGGGCTCCGCTGCGTGCATCGCGTCGGGGGAAACGCGCTCCCGGTGCGGGTGGGACACGGCTGTGCCGGGGCGTGTGATTGCCTGTGCCAGCGCGGACTGAACGGCGTCCGGCGTATACGCCGCCTCGACCAGCCTGCGTCCGGCGCTGGCGGCGGCCCGGTTGAGCCCCGCCGTCTCGTGGGACCGTACGATCCGGTCCGCCAGCGCCTTGGCGTCGTCCGCCACCAGCGCGGCCAGGTCTGCGGTCTCGTCACGCAACGCACTGGTTGAGTTGGAGGCGTTGGCGGCGAATCCCTGACCCCCGCCATCCAGCTCGAAGCCTTCGGCGGCCAGCCAGGTCATCACGCAGGGCAGTTCGGCCGCCAGGCTGTCCAGCACCTTGCCTTTCAGCCCGGCTCCGAAGCGCAGCGGCGCGACGGTCAGTCGCACCACGGCGAGCAGCGCTTCGAGCGATTCGACCGGGCCGAGCAGACGCAGGCGGGGATCGGTGATCCAGGGGAGCTGGGTGGGCCAGGAACTGCCGGCGACCAGCAATTCGATATGCGGCGCCTGTGCCCAGACCAGCGGCATGATGGTGCCGGCCAGCCAGCGCACCGCGTCGACATTGGGTTCATGCGTCCAGCTTCCGATGAAGGCGACGCCCTGGCGCGCGGCAAACGGCATCGGGTGCGGCCGGACCGTGGGGGTCCATGGCACCACCTGCACCCGCGCCGCCGGGGCGTGCTGCGCCAGATAGGCGGCTTCCCAGTTGGAATGGGTGATCACCGAGTTGACCAGCCGCATGGTGCAGAACTCGCGGACCCGGAGCGCGGCTGCCAGGGCCTGCAGCTCCTCGGACGCCTGGAGCTGAGCCTGGCGGGCAATGCGGAGGTGATGCAGGTCGGCGACGCTGTAGACCAGCCAGGCCCGCGACTGCCAAAACCGAGCAAGTGGTGCATAGGTTTCGGCATTTTCGAGGCGGTGGAGATAGACCAATCCGAAGCTGTTGCGATGACGCCGCAGCACTTCCTCGACCGAAGCCACACCGGGCGAGCGATGCACCACATAGCCCGCCGCCTCCAGCCGGGCGGCCGCCTGGTCGGCGTTGGCGAGTTGGTGGGAGGCGATGAATTCCACCTGCCAGCCGAGGGCCGTGAGGGCCGTGGCATGGCTCAGCACGGACTGCGACCCGGCATCTCGTGCGGGATCGGGCAGCATCGAATCGATGATCAGCACGCGGCGATGCCCGCCATGCCGGGTGGTGCGGGGGGCGGCGGAGCCCATCGCGCGCACCCGGCGCAGCGTGTCCGCCCCACGCAGCAGTTCGGCGGCCAGCCCGTCCAGCGTCGTGCCGTCGCCCGGATCCAAGATGGCCGCGGCCACCAGCCGCCCGGCCTCCTTGGCCAACGCCTCTGCCGGCGGCGGCTGTATCAACAACGGCGAGCCGTCGAGTTCGGCGCCGTCCGCCACCCGCCTGACGCGGATCAGCCGGTGCTGACGCAGCGCGCCGGTCAAATGCAGTTCGAACCCGTGTCTTCCATCGCCGATACCGGCGGCTTCCAGGTCGGCCCGGTAGCGCCTTGCCTCGACCCGGGCGATCACCCCGTCGCCGTCCAGCACTTCCAGCCAGACCGGCTCCTCCGGCCGGTCCGGCTGAAACGCCCAGCCGGAGGCGCGGCCACCCTCGATGCCGTCAAGGCACCCGAGCAGGCGGCCGGGCTCCTGTGCCGCGTCCGCCGACGCCAGCCCGGCGCGTTCGTCCAGCGCCCGGCGGATCGCGGCCAGGCGCTCGCCACCCTCGACTCGCGGCGCGCAGAACATCCATCGCGCGGCCGCGACACCCGGATACAAGGTCGAAAACTCCGCTGCGTTGTGGAACATGGCGCGGCTGTCGCAATCCACGAAAGTCTCCGCCGCCGCGCCTTCGGCAAAGATCACGTCGTGCCGGTCCAGTTCGATATGGACATAGCGGATTGGATCGATATCGGGCCGCCGCCGAATGGTCCGACCATTCACCAGCCGTTCGGCCGGCACCAGCAGACCGTCCAGATACAGCGCGTGCAGCGGGGAGACGATGAGGTCGCGGACCGGTCGATTGTCGCCCAGCGCGCCGGCCTCGATCAGCACCGGCACCACGTCGCGCAATCCGGCCGGAATTGCCCCGGCATAGCTACGGCGGCCGATCCATTTGATCGGCTTCGCGCTGCCGTCGAGCGTCATCACCCGATCGCCGATACCGAGCCGCTCCACGGAGACCTCGCCGCGATCGGTGCGGATATGGGTGCCTTCCAGGTAGCACGGCACCGCCTCGGTCAGTTCCGCATAGCCGCCGACGCTGGCCAGATGGAACAGATCGCCGGTGAAGTCCTGCGTCGGATCGAGCTGCAGATCGATCGCCGGCCCGACGCTGCGCGTGATCTCCAGCGTGTTGCCGGGCAGGATGCTGGCGCCGGTGGCATCGGTGATCCCGGCCAACGCGATCGTGGCCCCGGCCTGCATCCCGGCGATCGTGCCGGCGAAGCTGCCGGGCGTCAGTTGCAGCAGGCCGGAGCCGGATGCGAAGGCAATGGTCTGACCGGATGCCACGCTGCCCTGGGCGATCAACGTACCACCTGAGGCGATGGTGACCGATCCGGCACCACTCAGCGCGGCGACCGTCAAGGTCGATGCATCGACGACGACGCCATCATTCACCAGCGCGTCGGACAGGGTCAGCGTGCCGGCATTGTTCAGCGTGGTGCCGGCAACGAGCGTGTTGCTGCCGGTCAGGGTCCAGGCGGCAGACGCATCGACGCTGATGCGGGCGAAATGGACGAACTGCGTGCCCAGGCCCGACAGCGTGCCGGCCGATGCCGCGGAGGCCAGTTCCAGCGTGCTGATGGCGCCCGCGCCGATGGCATTGCCGCCCTCCACGCGCCCGCTGAACACGGCACCCGGATCGACCACCAGCAGATCGGCGTAGCCGGCGGCGAAATGTACCGCCTCGTGGCTGCCAGCGATGTTGCCGGCGTTCACCAGGGTGCCGGCGCCATTGCGCAGCGTGACCCCGTAATAGCCGCTGATCACCCCGCTGCTCAGATTGGTGACTGTCCCGCCGGCGGACAGGACCACGCCAACTCCGTCGCTGGCGCTGCCGCTGATGGAACCCCCATTCACCACGGTGCCCGCCGCACCATCCACACTGATACCACGCTGCCCAACGATGCCGGCGCCGGACAGATTGGTCACCGAGCCGCCGGCACTCAGCCGGATGCCGGCGCCAAAGGCAGTATCTGCAACCACCTGTCCGGTATTGGTCACCGTCCCGGCCGCGGCGTTGATATAGATGCCGCCACGCCCGGTGATCGTGCCGCCGTCCTGGTTGTCGATCGTCCCGCCGGCGGCGAGCAGCACGCCCAGCCCGCCCGCGCTGTCGCCCGCCACGACCCCTGCATTGGTCACGGTGCCGGCGCTGCCGCGGACATAGACGCCGATCAGCGCGTCGATCCTGCCGTCGCCCTGGTTGGTCAGGGTGCCGCCGGCGGCCAACAGCACGCCCAGACCGTGGCTGGCGTCGCCGGCGATGTGGCCGTCATTCAGCACGGAGCCGGCGCCGAACAAGTAGACGCCGCCATAGCCGGTGATATGTCCGCCCGCCGCGTTGGTGACGTCGCCACCGCCGGCCAGCCGGATTCCCGCCCCCACGGCGCCGCCGCCGATGCTGCCGGCATTGGTGACGGAAACCGCCCCGTCAGGCCCAGCATAGACCGCGTCGGCCGGCGCGGTGATGGTGCCGGAGGCGGTGTTGGTCAGAACGTCCCCGGAGGACAGGATGACGCCGCTGCTGAGGGTCGTGCCGTTGGTGATGGTCTGCGCCATGGATCTCGACCGTGCAGTTCGGGCGCCCGGCGATGCGCCGACGGGCTGGCCTGACGGCAGGGTAGCCGCTGGCGGGTTTCGCCCTGGCTACCGATCCGGGGCGGCGATCAACGGAATTTCGTCGCTGCGATCACGACAGAGGCCGGCGGGCCGCGGTGGTTCGGCCAGGACGGGAAGCCGGGGACGTGCAAAACGGTGGGCGCGACAGTCCGCCCAGCGGCGGCCGCTACTCGCCGAGCATGTCCGCCAGCACGACTGCCCGGGCCTCGTCCAGATCCAGGTGATGCGTCTCGATCAGCGGCGCCGCATCGGCCAGGATCGCGTCCACGTCCTGCATCAGCTTCAGGCGCTTGAACAGGTCGGGCCGAACCAGCCCCATGCTCTCGCCCAGCAGCTCGAGGAAATTCACCACCTCGAACGGCCAGTCGCGCTCGTGACTGCACAGATCGCGATGGCAGGCGTGGTAGATGCCGGCCAGGGTCGTCACGCCGGCATCGGCGGCGGCCTGCAACTGGGCACGGTGGACTTCGCGCTTGAATGCCGGCAGCGGGTTCAGCGTGTTGCACATGTAGCCGACGCGCGGCTGGGCCAGGTCGACGAACTGCAGCGCGGGAATTTCCCGCAGCAGCGCCTCGGCCGCAGCGGACACACCGGCGACACCCGGATGCTCGTGCAGCCCGACCCGCTTCGCCACCGGAAACCGCAGCAGGGGCCGCAGCGCGTCCAACCGCTCATGCAGGAACAGCAGGAACGGCGTCAGCTCCAGCCGGTCTTCGGCGGGCCGGCCGGGGATCACCACCTCGCCCAGCTGCACCTGGCAGGTCGGGCACCAGGACAGCACGCGACCGCCCGCGCCGGCGAGCCGATCCACCGTGCGATAGGCGATCCGCCCGGACGTCGCCAGGTCGCCGGCGCGGAACTGCAGCACGCCGCAGCAATGCGACGGCCCGCCCATCACGCGATAACGAATGCCCATCGCATCCATGATGTCGAAGCAGAGCAGCGCGATATGCGGCGTCTTCAGCAGGTTGCAGCCAGTGTAGAACACCACCTCCGGCGGCGCGTCGCCGGGTTCGTCATCCTCCGGCCGGAAGCGGGCCAGCAGATCGGGCGGCAGTTGCAGGCGGGACAGCACCCGCACGCCGGTGGTCATCGCGCCGAACCGGGCGAACCCCGCCTTCCGCCGGTCCGAGGCCTCGGCGCGGCGTTGCAGCGCGAGGCGCGCCAGCGTGAGCATGAAACGCGGATTGACCCCGTGCGGGCAGGCGGGAATGCAGTGGCCGCTGCCCGAGCAGACCGACGCCCAGCGTGCCGCCGCGTCGGGCGCGGTCTCACCACGCAGCAGCGCCAGCACCCCGGCCGCAATGCCTGACGGGTCGCCGGGGGCGATGCCGGCAGGACCCGGCATGGGGCAGACCTCCACGCAGGCGCCGCAGGCGGTGCAATTATCCAGCACGTCCGCCGCGCGATGTTGCAGCGCCTGCTCGAAGCTGGTCGACAGGATCTCGCTCATGCCGGCCTCGCGCGCAGCACGGCCGGCTGCTCGGTGCGGCCGGACGGATGCTCCACCGGCGGGGGCAGCGGCTCCGCCCAGTCCCACACCGAGTCCGGGAACAACTGCCGCATGCGGCGCATGTCGCAGTGAAACGGCGGCCCGCCCTCGGTGCCGGTCTGCATGAACAGGATGAACAGGCGTCCGGCGGGGCGCAGCCAGCGATGCAGCCGTTCGGCATAGCCGGGCCAGACCGCGGGTGGCAGGGCGCACAGGCAGGTCTGATCGTAGATCGCGTCCAGCGGCGCATCCGGTTCCCACAGGAACAGGTCGGCCCGCTCCACCCGGGCGGGGACATGCACGCGTTCGAGCCGCGCGCGCTGTGCGGCGACGGCGGAGTCAGCGGCGTCCACGACGGTCACGTCGAACCCCGCCTCGGCCAGCACCAGCGGCTCCTGGCTGCGGCCGCCGCCGGGGACCAGGATGCGGCAGGGACGCAGCGAGCCGGTTTCCAGCCACACCTGCAAGGCCGGATTCGGCCCCGGCCGTTCCCAGCCGGTGGCGCCGTCCCGGTAACGGCTCTCCCAGTCGATCGCCTGGGTCAGCGGTGGCATGCTCATCGCGAAGCCCTCCATCCGGCCGGCAGGGACGATGCGCCCGCCCCGCCTGGTATCAGACCATGACCGGCATCACACCACGGCGGAGCGATTGCACGCCAGAGTAGGCACCGCGTCAGAACCTGAACGCATCGCTGAATGCTTCCGCGGCCGTGGCGGCGGGCTCCTGCTCCGCCTGGTCGTCCGGCACGGCGAAGGCGCGCAGGCTGGCCATGTCGTGCAGGATGACGCGCGAGCCATGGGTCTCCACGCCGCAATTGCGCAGCATGGCAAAGGCGCGGGACAGGTTCTCGTAGCGGCAGCCCAGGCGCGCAGCCAGCAGGCGCTTCTGGTAGGGCAGCCGCAGCCCCACCGGCTCGGGTGACGGCAGGGTGACGAGCGACAGCAGATAGCAGCCCAGCCGCTGTGCTGCGTTGCGCAGCTTCAGGTCCAGCACCTGGCGGGTCGCCGCGTGCATGTCCTGCGACAGATCGCGCAGCATGGTCACCGCGAGCCGCGGCCGTGTGGCGATCATCCGACGCAGCGGGGCGGCCGGAATTTCCAGCAACCGGGAAGGCCGCACCGCCCGCGCCGTCATCAGATGCCGCTGGTCGGCCACGACACTCGCCAACGCCACGCTGCTGATCGGATGCACCACGTCGATCAGTGTCTGCGTTCCGCCCGCCGCGGTCTGGGTCAGAGCCATCTGGCCGTCCAGCAGGTAATGCAGCGCCTCCGGAACCGTGCCCTGCTGGCACAGCACCACCTGACTCGCCAGCTCGATCAGCGAACTGACCGAGGCCAGCTGCTCCAGCATTTCTCCGTCCAGCAGCTCGAAACCGGGACATGTCGCCAGCAGAGACGCCATCACAATCTGCATTGCCTCGATCCCCGCGCACCGATCGACTTTTTCGATCCCGCTGCATGATTACAGCGAACCGGATCGGCGCGGCAAATGGACCATGGCAATTTCAAGGCGGCCGGGGGAGGGTGCCACGTACCCCGTGCCTTTGGTGCGACGCGGCAAGGTTCGGGGCAACACCCCGACGCTTGCCGCATCCTACCAAAGGCACGCGATACGTGACGCAGACCGCTGAACCCTGCCTAACGGCGCGTCCAGGGATCCGCCCGCCCGATACGCCCCAGTCGCTGCCGGTTCTTCAGCAGCACGGCCACGATGATCAGCCCATAGGCAGCCACGCGGAACAGGTACACCCAACTCTCCGGCTGGTCCGGCAGATCGACCACCGCGGTCACCGGCGGCAGCATCAGCAGCCAGAACGCGCCGGCGAAGGCCAGGAACAACCTGTCGCCAGAGCGCGCCCACAGCCGCACGAAGCCCAGCCCGGCCAGGCCAAACCCCATGGTGACCGCGCCGGCCAGGAACGGCTGCAGGTTCGGCGCCATCAGTCCGACTCCCAGATGAAGCCGAACAGCAGCAGCGAAACCGCCACCAGATTTGCCGCCAGCCGGTAGAGCTGCAGGTCAGCGCCCGGCAGCAGCACGATGTCCAGATATAGCAGCAGGTTGTTCAGGCTGAGGAACACGAAGCACAGCGTGCTCCACAACAGCAGCCGCATGCCGCTGCGCCGATAGCCGCGATACAGCAGGCCCATACAGGCCAGGCTGGTGCCCAGGCACAGCAGATAGACTGCGTCAGCGAACAGAGGCATGCGACATTCGGCGGCTCCTGGCTGCGGCAGGCCGATACTTCGTGGCCGATACTTCGAGGATCGAAATGCCGCCGCGAAGGCCGGATTGGCAAGATCGACTTGCTGTCGGCGCCGCTCCGCGACCAGAAACACCGCATGAGCCCGCATCCCGAATCGCTTTGCTCCTCGGCCCTGGCATCGCCGCACGGGTTCTTCACCCGGCGCGGCGGCGTCTCCGGCGGTCCGTTCGCCAGCCTGAATTGCAGCCTGTCCGGCCAGGATGCGCGGGAGGCGGTGTTGCAGAACCGCGCCCGGGCGGTGCAGGCGCTCGGCGGCGACCCCACCGGCCTGGTCGGTCTGACCCAGGTGCATGGCGCGGCCACCGTCGTCGTTACCGATGCCTGGCCGCCCGGCGCCGGACCGCGCGCCGACGCCATGGTCACCGATCGCCCGGGCATCGCCCTCGGCATCGTCACCGCGGACTGCGCGCCAGTGCTGTTCGCCGACCCGGTCGCCGGCGTGGTGGGCGCGGCGCATGCCGGCTGGCGCGGGGCCGTGGCCGGCGTGCTGGAATCCACCATCGCCGCCATGCAGAGCCTCGGCGCGCGCCTGGACCGGATCGCCGCCGCGGTCGGACCCTGCATCGGCCAGCTCTCCTACGAGGTGGGCCCCGATCTGCGCGACTCGGTGCTGGCACGCGACCCAGCGGATGCAAGCTTCTTCCTGCCGGGGCAACGCGAGGCGCGCTGGCAGTTCGACCTCGCGGGATATTGCGCCGCCCGGCTGGCCGCGTCCGGCATCGGCCGGGTCGACACCGTGCACGCCGATACGCTGGCGCAGGAGGACCGGTTCTTCAGCCACCGCCGCAGGACGCTGTCCGATGGCGGCCCGATCGGGCACCAGATCTCCATCATCCGGCTGGACCATTGACCCCGGCATCGCAGCGCCACTGCGATCGCCGCGGGTCGTCAAGGGAACTGGTCGAGCGGCCGGACATCTGCTTGAAACCCCGCCCATGATCCTCCGCCTGAGTCTTTGCCTCACCCTGCTGCTCGGTCTCGCCGCTTGCGGCGATCTCCCGGAACCTTTCCTCGGCAACCCAGGCGCCACCGCACGGCGCCTGGCGCGTCCGCCGACCCCACGGCTGGCCGTGCCGCCACCTGGCAACGCCATGCTGCCGGACGCCGCCAGCGACGGCCTCGCCGACGCGCTGGCCCGGGCGCTGCAGGCGCAGGAGGTGCCGGCGGTCGCAAAATCCGCCCAGGCCTCCGATTGGCGCCTGGTGACCACGGCGAACTCACAGGGGGGCACCGTCGTGCCGGTGTTCACCGTGCTGGACCCGAAAGGCGCGGATCGCGGCAAGACCGAGGGCACACCCGTCCCCGCCCATGACTGGGCCACCGCAACCCCCGCCCTGCTCGACCGGGTGGCAACCGAGGCCGCGCCGAAGATCGCCAGCCTGCTGACCGGCATCGAGATCGCGCGAGAGAAGGCCGACCCCAACAGCCTATACAACCGCCCGGCCAAGGTGCTGGTGGCCGAGGTCACCGGCGCGCCCGGGGACGGCGACGTCTCGCTGACCAATCAGATGCGACGGCGCCTCGCCCTGCTGGGACCGGTGGTACAGACCACCGAAAAAGGGGCCGACTTCACCGTGCGGGGCCAGGTCAAGGTGGTGCCGATCGCCGGTCGGCAGGAGCGGGTGGAGATCCAGTGGATCATCACCGACGCCAAGGGCAATGAGCGCGGCCGCGTCGTCCAGTTGAACGAGATCCCCGCCGGCACACTCGCCCATTATTGGGGCGACGTGGCCGTGGTGGTCGCGACCGAGGCATCCGGCGGCGTCAACGACGTATTGAAGAAGCAGGAACAGATCGTGCCCGACGCGCCACGGCCTGTTGCAGTTCGTGGACAGGGAGATGACCGGTTGCTAGAAGGCCGTCGTTCCGGTGTGGAAAAGCCGGTGAGACAGTGAACCGATCGCGCGGCTGCCCAGCATGAAAATCGTCGCCTGCAACAGCAACCGCCCACTGGCCGAGGCTGTCGCCGCCGCCCTCAACCTGCCGCTGACCAAGGCCTCCATAAGGCGCTTCGCCGATATGGAGGTGTTCGTCGAGATCCAGGAGAATGTGCGCGGCGAGGATGTGTTCGTCATCCAGTCCACGTCCTATCCGGCAAACGACAACCTGATGGAGCTGCTGATCACGCTGGACGCGCTGCGCCGGTCCTCGGCGCGACGGGTAACCGCGGTGATCCCGTATTTCGGCTATGCAAGGCAGGACCGGAAGACGGCGTCGCGGTCACCGATCAGTGCCAAGCTGGTGGCCAACCTGATCACCGAGGCCGGCGCCAACCGCGTGCTGACGATGGACCTGCATGCAGCGCAGATCCAGGGCTTCTTCGACATCCCGGTGGACAATCTCTACGCCGCGCCGCTGTACACGCGTGACATCCAGGACCGCTACAAGGGCCGCGACCTGATGATCGTGTCGCCCGATGTCGGTGGCGTGCTGCGCGCCCGGCAGATCGCGACGCGGCTGAACTGCGACCTGGCGATCATCGACAAGCGGCGCGAGCGGGCCGGCCAGTCCGAGGTGATGAATGTCATCGGCGACGTGGCGGACCGCGACTGCATCCTGGTGGACGACATCGTCGATTCCGGCGGCACGCTGTGCAACGCCGCGGATGCGCTGATCAGCCAGGGCGCACGCTCCGCCTCCGTCTACGTCACCCATGGCGTGCTGTCGGGTGGCGCGGTGGCGCGGATCGCCTCCTCGCCGATCGAGATGATGACCTTGACCGACAGCATCATGGCGACCGAGGCGGTGCGCCTGGCGCGCAACATCCGCCAGGCGACGATCGCCCCGCTGCTGGCCGAGGCGGCGCGACGCATCGCCGAGGAGAGTTCCGTGAGTTCGCTGTTCGATTGAAGACGCGCGGCGGTGCGGTTGATCGCCGCGCGCACCACGGTCCGATTTGTTCCCCGTTCACCGATCCGCGGTGACGCTTTGTACCGGCCGCAGGAAACTGCGCTCCTCGGCGAGGATGAAGCGCTGCTCCTCGGCCGATCGAAAATTCGCCGCGCCGGCGGCATCGGTTTTCAGCCGCGCCCGGTACGCCTCGTAAGCGGCCAGGCTGTCGAACGAGATCAACCCATAGGCGATATTGTTGCTGCCCTCATGCGGCATCCAGTAGCCGACGAGCTCGCCGCCACAGTGCGGAATCACGCTGAGCCACCGCTGCGCATAGGCTTCGAACGCGGCATGCTGGAACGGATCGATCTGATAGCGGATAAACACGGTGATCTTCATTGCGACCTCGCTTGATGGCGGCCTGGCTGGCGGTCCTACGTTCTGACATCGACCGGCAGTCGCAACGTCGCGACTGCCGTCAAAATCCGAGCCGGGAACGACAGCCAGCATCGTCGGCGATCCAGCGAAAGTCCTGCGCTATCGGTTAGGCCGGGACCGAACCGATTTTTCCATCATTCGCTCTGACGCGATTGCCGCACCAGGCATCGTCCGGCGTTCCGGCATGGTCATCGTATCGGACCCAGCACGACCGGCCGGTGGCCAAGATGAGAACGCCCCAGTCTGGCGCGCACCGCAGCGAAGCAAAGCTTTGCTTGTTGTTGTCCCACCCTGCCCGGGACCTACCCGCGCTTCGCACCCAATCAAGCCTGTCCTCCCGCACCGCCACCAAATGGCGATTGTCCCGCGCTCCGGGCCTGCCGCTTGCGGTGCCGGCGACGGCAGGGTCCAATACCGGCAACGCAGACCCCTCACCGCCGGAGCACCCCATGCGCCAGATGACACTCGTCGGATTCCTCCAGGCGCAGAACTGCACCAACTTCGTCGGCTCGTGGCGCCATCCCGAGGCGGCACCCGACTTCACCTCGGCCGAATACTACCGCCGTATCGGCCGCGCGCTGGAGGCGGGAAAATTCCACCTCGGTTTCTTCGACGACCGGCTGGCGATGCCCGACCGGTTCGGCGGCGACCATGCCTCCACCGTCGCCAACGGCATCCGCTGCGTGAAGATGGACCCCGTCACCATCCTCACCGTCATGGGCATGGCCACCGAAAAGCTCGGCCTCGGCTCCACCTACACCACCACCTATTACGAGCCGTTCCACGTCGCGCGCGTGTTCCAGACGCTGGATCTGATGACCAATGGCCGAGCGGCCTGGAATGTCGTGACATCGATGAATGACGGCGAGGCGCATAACATGGGCAAGCTGTCCCATGGCGAGCACGACGCCCGCTACGAGCGTGCCGACGAATTCATGGAAGTGGTGATGGGCCATTGGGATTCGTGGGATGACGATGCGATCGTGCTGGACAAGGCGTCCGGCCTGTTCGCGCATCCCGAGAAGGTGCGGCGACTTGATTACGTCGGAAACCATTTCCGCTCGCGCGGCCCGTTCACCGTGCCGCGCTCCCCGCAAGGCCATCCGGTGATCATCCAGGCCGGCCAGAGCGGACGCGGCCGGAAATTCGCCGCGCGCTGGGCCGAACTGGTGTTCGTCGTCTACCACAACCTGAAAATCGGCAAAGAAGACTACGCCGCCTTCAAGCAGCAGGTCGCCGAGGCCGGGCGCGATCCCGACAAGGTGTTCGTCAATGCCGGCGTGTATCACGTGGTGGCGGAGACGCGCGCGGAAGCCGAGGACAAGGCCGCATTGATCGACAGCCTGCCGAAAGAGATCGACCAGTTGTCGCTGCTGTGCGAGGTGCTGAACGTCGATCTGGCCAAGAAGCCGGTCGACGAGCCGTGGAGCGAGGAGGAAATTCGCGAGTGGACCGGCGCGCAAGGCATGCGCGATCGCGTCTACCGCGTGCTCGGCAAACGCAATCCCACCACGCGCGACTTCATGCAGGTGACCCAGCGCGGCACGTTCCGCGACCATCCACGCTTCGTCGGCAGTGCGAAGGACGTGGTGGACGGCATGGAGGAATGGTTCGAGGGCCGCGCCTGCGACGGGTTTGTCGTGGCGGCGTCGCACGTGCCGGGGTCGTACGAGGATTTCGCCAAATACATCACGCCGGAATTGCAGCGCCGCGGTCTGCTGCACATGGATTACGCGGGCGCGACGTTGCGGGAGAATCTGGGCTTGGTACGTCCCGCGATTGGGGATTGGAAACACGCGCGGTAAGGGGGCGGCAGAGGCCTGAAGGTTCGAAGGCGGTGCGAGGTGTTTTAGCCACACTGTCCCGCAGCCTGACGCTCATCCCGAGAGGCGGCACTGATTGAACAATCTTGCCACCTGCAAACACGGTGAGTGGGCTCCGCTGAGCGCATATCAATGCGCTTGTGGCGTGGCTTCGTCCTAAATCGGGTAGAGGCCACATGAGTAACGATGCTGAGTTCTGGGCACCGCGGAATTGCCTGATTCCACCCGTCCCCGAACTCGACATTGCAGTGGACTCCCTCGAGCAGGCAGCTGAGGCAGTGCTTATCGGAGAACATGACCGGGCACGTTACCATCTGCGTCATGCAAATATCTCCGTGCTCAGAGACTTGGCTGTGCGTGCGATGGGCCCCCCTCGACCGTGAAATTCACCGTCTCCGCAGCGTCCCCTTGCAGCCGAAAACGGACAAGTCGCTGCTCCGCATGCCGGGTAAAGCGGTGACAGACCAGGTCTTCGCTCGCGATGGATGGCGCTGCCGCTTCTGCGGCGTACGACTTGTCGTGCCCCCCGCACGCAAGGCACTGGCGATTGCCGTGCCTGACGCACTGTGCTGGCAAGGGCCAAACGCTGCCCTGCATGCCGCCTTCCTCTACGTTTCGGCGACGCTAGACCATGTCGTTCCTCACGCCCGTGGCGGGACGAACGACATGGACAACCTCGTAGCGGCGTGCTGGCCTTGCAACTTCGGACGGGGCGGATATCTTCTCGAGCAGATGGGCCTCATTGATCCTCGGCAACGCCTACCGAACCGCGACAAGTGGGATGGGTTGATTCGGATACTGCGGCAGCCTAGCCAACGACAACCTGCTCAGGCAGAGGTCTGTACAATCCGCTACGGTGCGGTCGCCGCGGAAGCCGCTGATATCGGCTCCCGAGTGGTTGGCCCAGTTGGAAGGCATCAGTGCAGAGCTGCCCGACCGGATGCTCGCCTTCCTCGCAAGTTGTGAGGGATTGCCGGTGTCATGGAGCGTGCGTGACGTCCTCATACTGAGGTTGACGTCGGGCTCGCGAACACTCGCTGTGCTCGGCTTTGAGCGCAGCGGCGCAGTGCAGATCCCCTGGTCTATCGGCGATGCCAAGGCGCCATTCCGCGCCTTCGCCGAGGCTGTCGCGTCCGTCGTTCCCGGCGCCATCACCTACGAGACTCCGAAGCTCTGGACGGTCAGACATGCGACGAGGCGACCGGTTCATGTCGAGGAACTGCTCCAGGCTGGGAAGGCGATCCGGGATGCGCTGGGTGAGCTGGAAGCGGACCTCCGGAAGATGAGTCCACCGCGGTAGGGGGCCTGCCATCTGCTTAGGACGCCAGGGATGCGGCGCTCCCTCGAAAGGGCCGAAGAACAAAGCCTGGCTTCCACTCTGCAACTCCAGCCGCCTGAATAGGCTGCGAAGCTTGGTGGAGCGCGAATCCCGCCTTCCGGGGCAGGGAGCGTATCTGCGCGGCTTCCGCCACCACGACAGGCAGCCACGGCCGGGTGATGAGGCATAGAACGCTCGCTGCGCCGCCGCTTGCTGGTGGTAGAGGAGAGCGGCTTGTGCCTTCAGTGCGTGCCGCTGATGCGGTGTCGGTTGCGCCAAGGCTTGACCCACAGGCGCCGGGCTTTTTGCCCCGCATCGCGACGCTGGGTGTCAACCGTCACCGACGGAACCGGCCGGGACAGCCCCCGCCGCTGCGACTGCAGGTCCTCCGCCTCGGCGCATGCCCGCGGCCATCGACCCCAAATGGCCCCTCCCGCCACAGGACGGTTGTCCTATCCTCCGCCACGCGTCCTATGGTAGTAGGAACAAACCAGCAACAGACGGCCCGAGACCCGACCATGCAAGCGACCACCGCCCCGGACCACAACCCACCCCCGCAGCCGCCCGCCCCCCGCACCGGCCCGCTGCGCAGCGGCAACCCGCGCGGCAACCCGAACCTGGCGCCCCGCTGCGGCGCGCGCACCCGCGCCGGCTGCCCCTGCCAGGCGCCGGCGATGCGCGGAAAAGCACGCTGCCGCATGCATGGCGGCGCCAGCACCGGCGCGCGCACCGCGGCCGGGCTGGCGCGGCTGCGCGCCACCCACACCAGGACCGGCCTTTACACTGCGGAGGCGCTGGTCTGGCATCGCCATATCGGCCAGGACCTCCGGCGCGGCCGCGTGCTGTGCCAGGCGGTGCACTATCTGGACTCGTTGCCGCCGGACCTGGCGGCGCGACTGCAGCAGATGCCCGCCGAACTGCTGCCGCTGCCGTTTCCGCGGTCCGATCAGCCGCCGCCCTCCCGGCTGGTGGATCGCGCCTCGGCGCGCGCCGAGGCCGCTCGGATCGCCCCGTGGCAACACGCCATCGCATGCATCAAGGCCGACCGGCGGCTGGGCCGAGCGATGATCTGGCCTGGGTCGGCGGACATGTCATCGGCTCCATCGCAGGCGCAGGCCCGGGAAACCGTGGCACCACCCGATGCACCGTGGCAGCCGCCCGAGCCTGCCCAACCGGCGCCGGGTGGCGCGCCAGCCGAACCGGCACGGAGCGCGGCAGCAGCCCTTGCAACGTGGCAGACCGCCGACCTGCCGATTTTGCCGCCCGCCGCCGCTGCGACAGCGAGTCCCCGGCGTTGCCGCAATTGGTCGAGACGCCGCCGCCCGCCGATGCCGGCATCGAACCAGGCGCGGCACCACCGCATGCACCGTGGCGGACCGCCGACCTGACGGCTTGGCCGGCCGGAACCGCCACCGCGACGGCCAGCTCCCCGGCGTTGCCGCAATTGGTCGAGGCGCCGCTGCCCGCCGGTGCCGGCATCGCGCCGAACGCGGCACCACCGCATGCACCGTGGCAGACCGAGGACCCATCCCATCCGTCGCCGGCCGATGCCACGCGCGCCGAACCGCAGGCTGCGGCAGCACGCCATGCACCGTGGCCGGCACCCGCCGACACGGCCCCGGCCATCGGCGCCGAAGCGCGGGCTGAGGCCGAGACCGGGTGCTGTGCCTCCCGCCGCCCGACGATCCGCCAGCAACCCGGCCAGCCGACCGAGGCACCAACCGCGGCACCACCTCATGCGACGTGGCGCCCCGGCGCTCCACACGCAGCGCCGCCGGGTCAGAACGCCGGCCGCGGCACGACCGACCCGGCACCAGCCCATGCACCGTGGCAGACGCTGCCGCCAGCTTCGCCGCTGGCACAGCCCGGGCTGCGCGATCGGCTGCTGGCCCGCACCAGCGGCTACACCACGACGGAAGCCGCGCGTCTGGTCGGGGGCTGGGGTTCCGTCGCCCAGGCCGCCGCCATCCGTGACGCCGCGGCCTCCGGTCCGGCGCACCGCGGCTCCGACCGTCGCAGGCCCTCGGGATGATCCGCCCGCGGAGCCGGCCGCCTTGCCCGTGCCCCTCCCGCTCCGCAAGATGGCGGCTCCAGCGGGAGCCAAGACGCAGCCATGTCCTCCACCCTGCCCAATGACCCCACCACCGCGATCAGCGGCCTCACGGAAGCGATCGAACCGCGGCTGATCGAAACCCGCCGCGACATCCACGCCCACCCGGAGCTCGGCTTCGAGGAGGTCCGCACCGCCGGCATCGTCGCCGCGGAGCTGCAGCGGCTGGGCATTCCGCACCGGACCGGCATCGGCAAGACCGGCGTGGTCGGGCTGATCGAGGGCGGGCGCCCCGGCCCGGTGCTGGCGATCCGCGCCGACATGGATGCGCTGCCGATCCTGGAGGCCACCGGCCTGCCCTTCGCCAGCACCACGCCCGGGCTGATGCATGCCTGCGGCCACGACATCCACACCACCACCCTGTTGGGCGTCGCCGCGGTGCTGAAGGAGCTGGCGCCGCAGCTCGCCGGCACGGTGAAGCTGGTGTTCCAGCCGGCCGAGGAAGGGCTGGGCGGAATGCAGGCCATGATCCGGGACGGCGTGATGGACGGCCCGAAGGTCGACCTCGCCCTCGGCTTCCACAATCATCCGGACATGCCGGTCGGCACGTTCGGCTACGTGCACGGCGCCTGCCTGGCCGCGTCGGACCGGTTCGACATCGTGGTGCACGGCAAGTCCGGCCATGCCGCCCACCCCGACACCACGATCGACCCGATCATCGCCGCCGCCATGCTCGTGGCACAATTGCAGACCGTGGTGTCGCGGGAGCTGCCACCGCTGTGGCCGGCCGTGGTGACGGTCGGCGCGATCCAGGGCGGCACCACCTACAACATCATCCCCGACAGCTGCGCCATCAAAGGCACCGTCCGCACGCTGCACCCGGACGCGCGCGATGCGGCGGAAGCCGCGATCCACCGCCTCGCCACCGGCATGCTGGCCGGCATGCGGGTGCGCTGCGAGGTGTCGTATCGCCGCGGTGTGCCGCCCTTGGTCAACGACGACCGCGTGCTGAACCCGTCGGTCGCGGCGGTGCGCAGCCAGTGCGGCGCGGTGATCACGCAGGGCGAACCCAGCCTGGGCGGCGAGGACTTCGCGCTGATGGCGGAACTCGTGCCCGGCTTCCAGTTGCGGGTCGGCTCGTCGCAGCCGGGACGGGAGGATCGGCTGCACAACTCCGGCTACCAGCCCGACGAACGCTGCATCGGCCTGGGCGTGCAGGCATTGTCGCGCGCCGCGTTGGAGCTGCTGGCATGACCAAATACCGGATGGGCGAGATCACCGCCCGCGAGCTGCGCGACCTGTTGCCGGAGCGTCCCGTGATCCTGCTGCCGCTGGGCAGTTTCGAGGATCAGGGCCCGCACGCGCCGATGGGCGACTACCTGTCCGCCGAACGCATGGCCGAACTGATCGCCGAACGCGCCAGCGAGGCCGGCACGCGCACGCTGGTGGCCCCGGTGCTGGCCTATGGCGGCGCGGACTTCTTCGGCACCGCGCCAGGCGGCATCTCACTGACCCAGGAGACCTTCCGCGCCGTGCTGCGCGACATGTTCGCCTGCCTGATGCGCCACGACATCAGCCGGCTGATCGTGGTGAACGGCCACGCCGGCAATACGCAGGCGGTGCTGGATACCGCGCGGGAGATCTGGCGGGCGCAGCGGGTGCTGATCCCCAGCTTCTATCTGTGGAAGATCGCCCGCGGGCTGATGCCGTCCTTGCTCGGGGCGGAGGCGACGCAGCGCACCAGCGGTCATGGCGGCGATCCGCTGACCTCGATCGCGACCCATCTGTTCCCCGACTGGATGCGCCCGGACTTCACCCCGCCGCCGCACGACGCGCCGGACATCCACGGCATGAAGGTCACCGGCTTCGGCACCGCCAGCTTCGAAGGGGCGGAGATCGACGTGCCGATCGAGTTGTCGGAAATCACGCCGGACGCGGTGTTCGGCGCCGATGCGCGCGGCTGTTCGGCGGAAACCGGCGCGAAGCTGGTGGAGGCGGTCACCGCGCTGGGGGCCCGCTTCGTGCAGCATTACGCCCGGCAGACCGCATGATGGGCCTGCGCCGGTCCTCCATCCGGCCCAGCCGCAGGTCGCCCGCGTTGCGCCCCACCCGCCCCGGCGTTACGCTCCCCCGGATGGCCGGCGCTGCGGGCGATAGTTCGTGCGCGGCCGATGGCGGGGAAAAAACCAAGTGAGGTGGCCGTGGACGACACAGTGAATGTGAATGAGCTGAAGCGCTTCAAGTGGGTGGGTACGCGGCCGATCCGTCCCGACGGTATCCCCAAGGTCACCGGACGTGCGATGTACGGCGCCGACCTGAAGGTGCCCGGCATGATCTTCGGGCGCGTGCTGCGGTCACCGCATGCCCATGCGCGGATCCGCTCGATCGATACATCCAAGGCGGAAGCGCTGCCCGGCGTGAAAGCCGTGATGACGGCAAAGGATTTCCCCGAGCAGAAGTTCGAATATATCGGCCCCGAGCGTGTCGCCGTGAACTTCTGGCATGTCACGCGCAATGTGATGGCGCGAGAGAAGGCGCTGTACGAAGGCCATGCCGTCGCCGCAGTCGCTGCGATGAGCCCGAGCATCGCCGAAGAGGCCCTGGCGCTGATCGAGGTCGATTACGAGGTGCTGCCGCACGCGATCGACGTCGACGACGCGATGAAGCCGGACGCGCCACTGCTGTTCGAGGACATGATCACCCGCGGCGTCGAGCCGGCGCCGACCAAGCCGTCCAACATCTCCAAGCGGCTGGAATTCGCGATCGGCGATCTCGACAAAGGGTTCGCCGCCGCTGACATCGTGATCGAGAAGGAGTTCAAGACCGCCGCCGTCCATCAGGCCTATATCGAGCCGCACGCCTGCGTCGCGCGGATCGATCCGGATGGCCAGGGCGAGATCTGGACCTCCAGCCAAGGCCACTTCCAGATGCGTGCCCTCACCGCGCAGCTGCTCGGCCTAAAGCTCGGCGATCTCCGCGTCTACGCGGCCGAGATCGGCGGCGGGTTCGGCGGTAAGACCGTGACCTATCTCGATCCAGTGGCCGCGAAGCTGTCGCAGAAGTCCGGTCGTCCGGTGCGCCTGGTGATGAGCCGCGATGAGGTGTTCAAGGGCAGCGGCCCGACCTCCGGCTCCTCCATGTGGGTGAAGATCGGCGTCAAGAAGGATGGCACGATCACCGCCGCGGACGGAATCTTCAAGTTCCAGGCTGGCGCTTTCCCCGGCTCGCCGGTGATGAACGGCTGCCTGTGCGCCTATGCGCCGTACGCGATCGAGAACATGCGTGCGGTCGGCTACGACGTGGTGTGCAACCGTCCGAAAGCGGCGGCGTATCGCGCACCTGGCTCGCCGATCTCCGCCTTCGCGGTGGAAAGCGTGCTGGATATGTGCGCCCAGCAGATCGGCATGGACCCGCTGGAGCTGCGGCTGAAGAACGCCGTGCATATCGGCACGCCCACCATCTTCGGCCCGAAGCACGCGCATGAAGGCTACTCGGAAACCATCCAGGCGCTGCTGAACCATCCGGCGTACAAGGTGAAGCTGGGCAAGAACCAGGGGCGTGGCGTCGCCTCTGGCTATTGGTTCAACGGCGGTGGCGAATCCAGCGCGACACTCGAGGTGAATGCCGACGGCACCGTGCTGGTGGCAACCGGCAGCGTCGACGTCGGCGGCTCACGGGCCTCCATGGCGCTGATGGCAGCGGAGACGCTGGGTGTCGACTACAACCAAGTGCGTGCCATTGTCGCCGACACGGGGTCGGTCGGCTACACCCATGTAACCGGCGGGTCGCGCGTGACCTTCGCCACCGGGACCGCGGTGGTGAACGGCACCAAGTCGGTGATCAAGGAGCTGTGCAAACGCGCCGCAGTCATCTGGGATGTCGATCCTGAAGGTGTGATCTGGGAAGATGGCCATGCCAAGCCGGCCGGCAGCAATGTCGGCGACTTCAAGCCGCTGTCGCTGAAGGAACTGGCGGCGAAGGCGGCGGCCACCGGCGGCCCCATCGTTGCTGCATCGTCGGTGAATGCCGGCGGCCAGGCACCTGGATTCTCCACCCAGTTCTGCGACGTGGAAGTGGATCCGGAAACCGGCCGCGTCACCATCCTGCGTTTCGTTGCCGCACAGGATGTCGGCAAGGCTATCCATCCCAGCTACGTGGAGGGCCAGATCCAGGGCGGTGTCGTGCAGGGCATCGGCTGGGCGTTGAACGAGGAATACATCTACAACGCGAAGGGCCAGCTCGATAATGCCGGGTTCCTGGACTACCGCTGCCCGGTGGCGTCCGATCTTCCCATGATCGACACGGTGCTGGTGGAGGTTCCGAACCCGGCGCATCCCTACGGCGCGAAGGGCGTGGGCGAGGTGAACATCTGCCCGCCGATGGCCGCGATCGCCAACGCGATCCATCGCGCAGTCGGCGTGCGAATGACCGAACTGCCGATGTCGCCGCCGCGTGTCCTGGCAGCGATGGACTCGGCGAAGGCTTCGTAGGATTGGGCCGGTGGCGGGTGATGATGCGATGACACGCCGACCGGCCCACCTCGTCGTGGCGGGTAAAGGCCCGCCACCCACGGCTTGTAATCGCCCGATGGCAAGTCGTGACGACCAGGTGACCAATTATGTCTGATGCACCCGCGCGGATTGTCTTCACCAGCGGCTTCAGCACCCGTTACACCGGCGGAAAGCGGGAGTTTCACGTGCAGGCGAAGACCCTTCGCGGGGTCATCAAGGCGATGGACGAGATGTTTCCGGGTCTGGCGGATACGCTGGAGCAGGAAACCACCGTGGCTATCGACGGTGAGTTGTTCGAGATCGACTTCCTGGCAAAAGTGAAGCCAGGTGCAGAAGTTTTCTTCATCCCGAAGATCGAGGGAGGCTGACCGGCCGGACCGCGACACCAGCAGTGCGTGCCGATACGATCGGGGTTAGCCGACACTCCGTTTCACCGCGGCCAAAACGTCGGTGACTGCAACCTTGATCTTTCCGACAGCAGCCGGAGTGCTGCTGTCCGGACCGTGCCAGTTGACGATCAGGCAGAACGTGATCGCGGAGTCTCCCGCCAGCATCTGACCCGGCACACAGATGCAATGGAAGTCGTCCCAGTCGATACTTCCGCCCTTCGCCCAGGCCACGGTATCCGGTGGCACGACCAGGGCAATGGCGTCGGCCATTGCCAGGATGCGCTTGAACTCCGTCAGGGTTTCCGGCCGCTGGAAGAATGCGCCCCGCAGCGCGCGCTGATAGTATGACACCATGTCGTCGGCGCTGCTCGCCATCGTCTGGACGTCGTTCAGGGCCGGCCGCGGCGCGCCGGGAAGCTGACCGGCCGCAACCTTCTGCAGCCCTTGCCAGCCGATATCCACGCCAAGCGGCGCACCTGCGAGATAGGAGATCAGACGCCGCGTGGAGTTGGCGATCTGCGTTTGGGTCAGCCCGGCCGAGGCAATGAATGAACGCACCCGATCCGGTCCGACCCGCAGCAGCGCAACGTCGGTCGCCGTGTTGTCGCTGTGCGAGATCATGGCCTCCAGCACGGTGCGGGCGGAGGCGGTACCGGTCAGATGTGCGAACACCGCGCTGTCGAACGAGCGGACCGAATCGTCGATCGCGCACTGCTCCAGTTCGTCGAGCCGTTTCGTCTCCACATCCTGGAGATACCGCGCCAGAATGAATGTCTTGATGGCGCTGCCGACAAAGAGCCGCTTGCCGGTATTGTGTGACAGGGTGCGGTTGCCGCGCCCATTCATGACATCGATTCGGTAGCTCGTCGTTCCTGGCAGCGCCTTGAATTGCGCGAGGGCAGCCTCAATGTCGGCGCCCGTGCCTTGCGATTCGGCACGAGCCGCCGAGCTGCCGGACAGGGCGGCAGCGGAGAGCGCGTATCCTGCGATGCCGGCTAGGCTGCGACGGCGCATGAGCTTTTCCAGTCGGTTCATCGATCGATTGATCGGGTGCTGTCGGCAGAGTGATCTTGTCACTGAGCCTTACGCAAGTTCAGGTTCGTCGAACGCAGTATGGCACGCATCTTCCCGAATTGCCGAACCGATTATCCAAGCGGCGCGGCATTCCCGCTCCGGCTTCAGGATTGCGCGCGGCAGCGTTACCATGGGGAACGTTTGGACCATGCGCGATGCGTCCTGACCGGGGGAACATCATGTCACTGAGCCGCAAGTTCGCAGCCTTCGTCGCGGATCTGACGTATGAGCAACTGCCTGAGGCCGTTATTGACCGTGCCAAGGGGGTCACCCTGCAGGCGCTGGTCTCGGCCTTGGTCGCACATGACATGCCATCCAGCCGGCAGGCGCTCGCCCTGATGCAGGAGGAAGAATCCGGCGGCGGTGGTGCGGCCACAGTTTTGTGCAGCGGCGCGCATCTGACCAAGGCCGGCGCCGCTTTCGTGAACGCTGAGATGATCCTGGCCGGCGGCAAGTGGGACACGTTCCGTATGCTGACTCACCCAGGAACCGCGATCCTGCCGGCTGCGCTGGTCGCGGCGGAAATCACCGGTGCGTCCGGTCGGCAATTCCTGACCGCCATTGCCGCAGCCTATGAGGTGATGGAGCGGATGGCGGCGGAATTCATCCCGACGGTGATGGCACGCGGGTTCCACGCCGGCCCGGTGTTCGGCATTTTCGGCGCCGCGATCGCGGCTGCCAAACTGCAAGGGCTCGGCGCCGAACAGATCCATGGTGCCATCGCGCAATGCGTCAATCTCGCATCCGGCAATCTGGAGGGTATTCGCAGTGGCGGGCGGTCGCTGCGCGAGGGCGCCGCGGTCCGCAATGCGCTGCTCGCCGTCGCGATGGCAAAGTCCGGCACCCCAGGGGGCGAGACGACGCTGGAGGGCGAGGCCGGATTCTATCACGCCTACACAGGCAATAATCTGGGCCGGCTGAGCCACAGTTTCACCGGTCGGACCAGCACCGAACTGTCGCGCATCACCGAAAACCTTGGTCGTGACTGGATATTCCTTGAGACGCTCTACCGTATCTATTCGACGGCCGGGTACAACATCGCGCATGTCGCTGTCACCGCGCGGCTGTGTACGGATCACAACCTGACCTACGCCGACATCGATCGCATCGAAGCGGTGGTGAACTGGTTCGAGACCGAATACCCAAGCCCCGCGTTCCCGGTACCAGGCAGCGACGGCAAGCCACAGGTCGGCAGCACGCAGTATTTCACCGCCTGCGGTGCCGTCACGCGCGGCTATCCGCTATTGCGCGGGCCACGGCCTGCAGCCGGCGAAACCGATCCGCCGGAGGTGCTGGACCTGATGCACCGCGTCACCCTGATCCCGATGGTGCGCCGCACCTTGTTCGGCCCGCGCATCACGGTCTTCACCAAGGACGGCCGAAGCTTCACCCGCGAAGGCACCGGTCGCGAGTTCATCTGGGACTTTGATGAGGAGGCTCGCCGAATCGAGCCGGTACTGCCGGGCCTCGCGATTTCCGCACAGCAGTTCAGCGCGTTGATCGACGCGTGTCGGAGTTTGGACCGAATTGACAATGCCGGTCGCAGGTTGATCTCGCTGACGATCCCGTCCTGAGCTAGGCCGGGTCGCGCCGCCGTGCGCCAACCGGCGGGGAAAATCCTCACCCGCTGGGTGACCCTGCCCTCGCGTCCAGCCCCATGCCGGCGCATATCCGCGTGATGCGCAGCGCGTTCGCCGAACTGGGCATGAGTGTCGGCGTGGCAGGCAGCGATGGGGCGTGGCCGAGCGGGTTGCGGCTGCACGCGATACGGCTACCATCGCTCGCAACAGCCGGGCGGAAACACCATGAACTTCGATTTTTCCGAGGAGAGCAAGTTGCTGCGCGAGCAGGCGCAGCGCTTCCTGCGGGAGCGATGCCCGCCGAAAGCTGTCCGTGCGGTGCTGGAGGGCGAAGCCCCGCATGATGCCTCGCTGTGGCAGGCGATGGCGGAGATGGGCTGGTTCGGCACCGCCATTCCGGAAGCCTATGACGGCGCCGGAATCGGCTACGAAGCACTCTGCGTGCTGGCCGAAGAACTCGGACGTTCCCTCGCACCGGTCCCGTTCAGCTCGACGGTCTATCTCGCTACCGAAGCGATTCTCGCCGCGGGAAGCGAGGCGCAGAAGCAGGCCTATTTGCCGCGGATCGCACATGGGGAACTGATCGCAACCTTCGCGCTGGCGGAGGGTGCCGGCGAGCCCCGCCCAGGCAACGTGCGGGCCCGAGTGGCCGATGGGCGTGTCAGCGGCACAAAATGGCCGGTGCCGGATGGCACGGTTGCGCAGCTCGCGGTCGTGGCCACTCGGGACGCAACCGGGATCTCGCTGGCATTGGTACCGCTGGATGCGCCCGAAGTGACCCGGCGCCCGATCGAAACCGTTGATCCCACCCGCAATCACGCCCGTATCGACTTCGACAACGCGCCCGCTGAACTACTGGGCGTTGCAGGGCAGGGCTGGGATCATATACGTCGCGTGTTGGACCGCGCGGCTATTCTGTTCGCGTTCGAGCAGGTCGGCGGCGCGCAGGCGTCGCTGGACATGGCCTGCGCCTATGCCCAGGAACGCTTCGCCTTCGGCCGACCGATCGGCTCGTTCCAGGCGATCAAGCACAAGCTTGCCGACGTCTACGTCGCGACCGAACTGGCACGATCCAACGCCTATTACGCCGCCTGGGCACTCACCGCGGATGCCGCTGAACTGCCGCTCGCCGCCGCAACGGCCCGCGTATCCGCAACCGATGCGTTCTATCTGGCCGCCAAGGAGAACATCCAGGTTCACGGCGGGGTCGGCTTCACCTGGGACTTCGACTGCCACCTGTTCTACCGTCGCGCCAAGCTGCTGGCGTTGTCCCTGGGCAGCCTTCGGCACTGGAAGGATCGTGTCGTCACCGAACTCGAAATGCGCAACGCCGCCTGAGGAGAACGCCGATGGATTTCGACGACACACCGCAAGAGGCCGCGTTCCGCAACGAAGTGCGCAGCTTCCTGTCCGCACATGCGCGGCGCAAGGAACGCTCCCGCAGCACGCGCCGCTATGGCGACGTTGATGCCGCCGAAATCCAGCGTGCCAAGGCGTGGCAGGCGAAAAAAGCCGATGCGGGTTTCGCAGGCATCACCTGGGACAGCAAATGGGGCGGCCGCGGTGGGACCCCGATGCAGCAGATCATCTACAACCAGGAAGAGGCGGAATACGACGTTCCCTACAACGTGTTCCTGATTGGCCTGGGCATGTGCATTCCGACACTGATGACCTATGCGCCCGAGGAACCACTGCGGCGCTACGTGCCGAAGGCTCTGCGCGGCGAGGAAATCTGGTGTCAGTTGTTCTCCGAACCTGCCGGCGGATCCGATGTCGCCGGTCTGCGCACCAGGGCCGAAAAGCGTGGCGACGAATGGATCATCAATGGTCAGAAGATCTGGACCTCCGGAGCACATTATTCGGATTACGGACTGCTGATCGCGCGCAGCGACGCTTCGGTGCAGAAGCACGCAGGGATCACGGCGTTCTTCCTTGACATGAAGTCGCCGGGCGTGGAGATCAGGCCGATCCACCAGATGTCGGGCGCATCGCACTTCAACGAAGTGTTCTTCACCGACGTGCGCATCCCCGACTCGCAGCGCCTGGGCGCACCAGGTGCCGGCTGGAAGGTTGCGATCACCACATTGATGAACGAGAGGCTTGCAGTTGGGGAAGTGCGCCGACCGGATATGGAGGACCTGCTGGAGCTCGCACGATCCGCACAGATCGATGATCGTCCCGCAATTGCCGACCCGGCGGTGCGGGAGCGGATTGCCGACTGGCATGCGAAGACGCAGGGCCTGACCTATACGCGCCTTCGCATCCTGACCGCGTTGTCGCGTGGTGGTACGCCGGGGCCGGAGAACTCCATCGCCAAGGTGGTGAATGCGGCGAAGCTGCAGGAGGTTGCTTCGTTCGGCATGGATCTGCTGGGCATGGCCGGCGGCGTGATGGACCCGGAGCTGGCGCCGATGCAGGCGCTGTTTCAGGATGCGCTGCTGTCGTCGCCGAGCCACCGAATCGCAGGCGGAACGGATGAGATCCTCCGCAATATCATTGCGGAACGCGTGCTGGGGCTGCCAGGTGATATGCGCGCCGACAAGGACCTGCCGTTCAATCAGTTGCCCAGCGGGAGTCGCTGAGGTGGACGAGCGCACGCTGCGCGGCAAGACCGCGATCGTCGGCATCGGCGAGACCACCTATTACAAGCACGGCCAGTCACCGGATGCGGAGTTCAAGCTGTGCCTGCAGGCGATCGTTGCGGCCTGCAAGGATGCCGGCATCAATCCGCATGACATCGACGGCTTTGCCTCCTACGGCAATGACCGCAGCGATGCCGCCCGCCTCGCCGCCGCACTTGGCTGCAAGGAGCTACGCTTTTCCAACATGTTCTGGGGCGGCGGCGGCGGTGGCGTCTGCGGCGCGGTGGGCAATGCCGCGGCGGCGGTTGCCACCGGCATGGCGGACTGCGTCGTCGCATTTCGCTCGCTGGCGCAAGGCCAGTATGCGCGCTACGGCCGCGGCACCGGCGCGCCGCTCGCGGCAGGCGATGATCAGTTTCTGTTTCCCTATGGTGTCATGTCGCCGGCGCAGCGCTTCGCCATGAAGGTGACGCGGTTCATGCACGACCACGGCATCAGGCAGGAGGCATTGCGGGCAATTTCTCTTGCCTGCTATCACCATGCGCAGAACAACCCCAACGCTGTGATGCGTGGACGGCCGCTCGACGAGGCGCGATACGACAATTCGCGTTGGATCATCGAACCCTTCTTCCATCTGTTCGATTGCTGCCAGGAGAATGACGGCGCCGGCGCGGTGATCGTGGTTCCTGCCGAACGGGCGAAGGATTTTGCCCACAAGCCGACCTATCTGATGGCCTGTGCGCAAGGCTGCGATCATCGCAGTGCCGCGCCGGTGCATAACATGCCGAACTATGCCAGCTCGCATTTTGCGCAGCTTGCACCACGGCTTTACGACATGGCGAAGCTGGGGCCGGCGGAGATCGACAACGTGCAGTGCTACGAGAACTTCACCGGCGGTGTGCTGATGAGCCTGGTGGAACACGGGCTGGTGCGCGCCGAAGAGGCCAACGAGGTGCTGGTGAAAGACAACCTGATCGTGCCGCATGGCCGCATGCCGCTGAACACCAGCGGCGGCAACCTGGCCGAATGCTATATGCACGGGCTGGAACTGGTGAATGAGGCGGTGCGCCAGCTGCGCGGTACCGCGATCAACCAGGTGCCACGCCACGACACGGCCATCGTCATCGGCGGGCCAATGGTCACGCCGGTCAGTTCGATCATTCTGGGATCGGAGGCAGCACTGTGACCGACACCTATCTGCCGGAAGGACTGCCCGCACCCAGCACCGGACCCGACGGATTGTCGCTGCCGTACTGGCAGGCCACGCGAGCCGGGAAACTGGTCATCCAGAAATGTCGCGGCTGCGGCTTGTGGCAGTGGGGACCGGAATGGATCTGCCATCAATGCCATTGCTTCGATCTCGCCTGGGAGGATGTGGCGGGAACCGGCCGGATCTGGAGCTATCAGCGCCCGCATCATCCGGTGCATACGGCCCTGAACGGACATGGTCCTTACATCGTCGTGCTGGTGGAGCTGCCGCATGCCAACAACGTCCGCATGGTCGGCAACCTGCTCGGCGACCCGCGCCAGCCGGTGGAGATCGGCGCTGCCGTGGAGGCCGTGTTTGAACCCCATGACCAAGGCGACCCGCCATTCACGCTCGTGCAGTGGCGGATGCTTGAACGTGGCTGAGCCACACTGAAACCGTTGACGCTGCGCACGCGGTATGTGACACAGCGCGCATGATCCAGATCGACGTATTGATCGTCTCGAGAGCTGCCGGCATCCCACGTGGCGGGAAGCCGGGATTTTGCGCGCGCTGAAATCGGCATCGCGCAGCCCGCCAGGCCCCGCCGCATCCGGACGGGGCCTTTTTCATGACTGACCGGCGCCCGTCCATCCACATCCGATGGAGAGCACACAACCATGACGCAGAACATCTACGACAATCCCGCCTTCTTCGAAGGCTACAGCCAGCTTGGCCGCTCCGTGGAAGGTTTGGACGGAGCCGCGGAATGGCCCGCCTTGCGCGCCCTGCTGCCGCCGATGCACGGCTTGCGCGTGCTGGATCTCGGCTGCGGCTTTGGCTGGTTCTGTCGCTGGGCACGCGAACAGGGTGCCGCCCAGGTGCTGGGCATCGACGTATCGGAACGGATGCTGGACCGTGCGCGCGCCACCACACAGGATACCGCGATCAGTTATGCACGGGCCGACCTGGAACATCTCAATCCCGGCCAGGCGGCGTTCGATCTCGTCTACAGTTCACTGGCGCTGCACTACATCGTCGATCTGCAGGGACTGCTGGCAAAGGTGCACGCGGCCCTGGTCCCGGGCGGAGCACTTGTCGTTTCGGTTGAGCATCCGATCTACACGGCGCCGTCGCATCCCGGCTGGCTGACGGATGCCGACGGACGCAAGACCTGGCCGCTCGATCGCTACCTGGTGGAAGGGCCGCGCAGCACCGACTGGCTCGCCAAGGGCGTGATCAAACAGCACCGCACAATCGGCACGTTTCTGACGATGCTGCTGCGACGCGGCTTCAGCTTGACGCATGTCGAGGAATGGAACCCGACCGACGAGCAAATTGCCGCGCGACCGGCACTCGCCGAGGAACGCCATCGTCCGATGTTCTTGCTGGTGTCGGCGCGACGATAGCCGCCGGCGCCGGATACTGGTTCTCCCAAGCTCCAACCTTGATGCTATCGACACAGGTCGGGCACGGGTTGACCCCCGCAGGTGCATCGGCCGATCTGATGGAGAGGACGGCGGCGGCGGAAGGAGACCAGCGGCCCGCCCGTGGTGGACGGACCGCGTCCGGTTATCAGGCAGCGCGTGGTTCCAACGGATCAGGCCCAGCCAAGTTCCTTCAAGGCCAGACCTGAATGCCAGATCTTCGTCATATGCGCGATTTTTCCGTCTTGGAACTGCATGACGTAAACGTAGTCGGTTTTGGTCGTCTTGCCGGTCGGCGGGCATGGGCCGCCTGCCAGATGTGTGCCGGTGAAAACACCATAGGCGCAGACATTGTTGCGTTCGGCATCGGTGGCGAACGACTTGACCTCGTAGCGGCCGTCAGTCAACACCGTCATCAAACCCTTCGTCCAATCGGTATATTGCTGAAGTGTCTTCACATCCGACAACGGCTCGGCCTGCGCCGCAAACGTTGCATCAGGCTTGCAAAAATCCTTGCACACGTCCCAGCCTTTTCCGGCTTCACACGCACCGAAGAACGCCCGAGCCGAGTCAGTGATCGAAGACATGACCAAACCTCCCGTTGTTGCAGGACGACCGGGCGCGCCATTATTACGACGGCCTTGCGATCGTGCTTCGTCCTTGTACCCCTTTTAACCCGCGTCACCCGCGGGTGGAAAGCAACTTGCACTCTGCGATGGCCCAAGGGCGTCCCCAGGGCCGGTCATTGACCAGCAGGGCAGCGGCAAGTGGTTTTTGCGGTTGGCATCGTTGCGCTGGTATACACCAGCGACGCGCCCCGTCAGGGTGCCCGTCTCCCGCATCATCTCCTGTGCATCAGCAGAAGCTCGGGATATCAGCGCCAGATCAGATCGAGCCATTGGCGAGGTCGCGTTGATTTTGCCTGAACCGCTCTCTAGGTTCCCCACGATGACAACAATGGCCTCACAATTGCGTGATTTTTCATGAGCGACCTGTTTGCACCCGATGGTGGCTGGCATGTGCGTATTCTCGACCTGTCGGGTGGCGCCCAGGACAATGTCGTGGAGGAGGTCGGCGGCTTTCCAACCTTGATGCAGGCCAATGCCTTCGCGCGGCGCTACGTGCGGGATTCCGTTGAACGCTGCCGCGCACCAGGCATGTCCGCAAGAGAAGTGCTGGACGCATGGTTTGCCTTCGGTGAAGACGCGGAAGTGGTGGACGCTGGAGAGGCCGGCTGGCGCAGCGCGACGGAACTGCATGACTTCGTCGATAGCCGTGGCGACTCCGAGGCACGCAACTGGCGGGCGCTCGATCCGAGACGGGACGACCTGGGCGACGAGCCAGAGGAATGATCCGCGTCCGCTTCGCATGGGCTCCCGAAGGTCATCTGCCGCTCGGCGTTGCCCGGGTTGCGTTGATCAACTTCCTGCATGCCCAGCGGCTCGGCGGAGCAATGCTTATACGTTTCGACGACACCGAGCAGGAACGCTGTCGTCCCGAATACATCGATGCCATCGCACACGACCTGCAGTGGCTTGGCATAAGTTGGGAAGCAATCCTGCGTTCGTCGCAACGCCGGCCGCTCTACGACGATGCCATGGCAAGGTTGCAGCAAGCCGGCCGGCTGTACCCCTGCTTCGAGTCCGAGGAGGAGCTGCGCTACAAGCGCGAGCAGCGGCTCAAGCGAGGTCAGGCGCCGATCTACGACCGCGCCATGTTGAAACTGACCGGCGCGCAACGCAGCACCGCCGAGGCCGGAGGCAAGCGTCCATATTGGCGGTTCCGTCTGTCCGATGCGACCGTCGGCTGGCAGGACGCAGTGCTGGGGCCTCGCACGGTGAAGCTGCCATCCGTCTCGGACCCGGTTCTGATCCGGGCCGACGGCACGCCATTGCCACTGTTCACCAGTGTCGTCGACGATATCGCTGCTGGCATCACCCACGTCATCCGGTCAGAGGAACGCATCACCGCAACCGGCGTGCAGCTCGACCTGTTTGCGGCGTTGAATGCCAAACCGTCGCGACTAATTTTCGCCCATCTGCCGGCGCTGGCGGATGGCGAGACCGGACGGTTGTCGAAACGAGTGGCGACGCGGACCCTGCGCAGCCTGCGTAACGATGGTATCGAGTTCGGCTGCGCTCGCCGCCTATCTGGCACGCATCGGCACGTCGCTGCCGCTGGAATTCCTGACCATGCAGGAACTCGCCGCGAGCTTCGACCTGTCGTCGCTCTCCAGTTCGGCGACACCTTTCGACGCGGCATCGCTGCTGGAGCTGAACCGGCGAGTGCTGCACCGATCCAACTTCGCCGCCGTTTCAGATCGATTGCCCAGTGGCGCCACCGAGACGTTTTGGCTGGCGGTGCGCGGCAGTCTGGACCTGCTGAACGAAGCGCGCGGATGGTGGAATGTCGTTGCGGGCAGCATCGTGCCGCCGGTTATCGCAGGCGAACACCGGACACTGGCCAAGGCGCTGGAGTTGTTGCCGCCGGAACCCTGGAACGCCTCGGTCTGCGCCACCTGGCTGGCGATGCTGAGCGAAGCCACCGGACGGGAGACGAAGGCCCTGTTGCCGCCGCTGCGGCTTGCTTTGACCGGAGAGGAGCGCGGGCCGGAGCTCGATGCTCTACTGCCGTTGATCGGACGTGCCCGCGCCGCGAACCGGCTGCAGATCGCCGCCGCCTGACCATCCCGGTCCGCCAGGGCGAGCTGTTACGGACAGGTGTAAGCGGCGCCCGGGCGATGCTCACGCCGACAAACTTCCATGCGGCTGGCAGCGACAGTCCACAAGGCGGCGTGATCGGGCCAAACACACCAAGGTGGCGATCACCACGATGCCCAAATGCGCGCCGACTGAAACCGCCGACCTCGGTCAGCGGGCCCGCGCACGCGCCGTCAGGCGAACAGGTGACGTACCGTCAGGCGTGGGTCATCTGGCGGTTCGAGTCCTCGAACATGCGCCGAGCCTTGGCCACGTCGTAGGCTTGCTCGTGCAGCGATTCCGGGTCCCACTCGCTGCGCAGCTGCTCCATGAAGTCACCGCCATAGACGTGCAGCGCAGCGGTCAGCCGCGGAATCGGATTGGTGACCGAGTGGATGATGTCTTTGCCCAGCGGGCAGGCGTCGCCTGGCATCAAAGACCGCGCGCCGGCGGCCTCGATCGGCCAGCGCGCGTCGGTCGGCAGGCGGCGCCAGAAAATATTGTCCTCGCGCCCGGTGTACAGGCCGATGACGGCCCACATGTTGTGATTGTGGGGCATCAGGCTCATCTGCGGACCCCAGACCAGGTTCAGGATGGTCAAATTGTCCGAGCGGTACAGCAGGTTGAGCCCGGCCCTGGTCGGCTCTCCCAGTTCGGCCAGCACCGCCTGGGGATGGTCCACCGCGCGGGCGACGACCTCGCGCACCGCGGCGGGCCCGTGCCCGTCCCGGACGGCTTCCTCGCAGGCGGCGATAAATCGATCGAGCTCGAACATCCACTTCCTCCCATCCGCAATTGTTGGGTGAAAATAGCCTGAATCAGGGTATCGGGAGAAGGTTTATCTTTTGCCGGTCCAGCGGGCGCGGCTGGCCACCCCGGCAGAAACTGCCGCCCCGTTAACGGCGGGGTAAGACGCCGCGCGCAATCTCCCGCCACGGCAGGATGCCGAACGGGAACCACACCGTGATCGTGCACGGATCCAGGCAGACGCAGCGAGACGGGCGATGAAACCGCTGCTGGACGGATTGAAAGCTCTCGGGCCGCTGCGGCTTGCCGCCATGGGCGCGGTCGGCCTTGGGATGCTGGTCATGCTGGCCTTGCTCGCCTTGCGCAGCGGCGTCGATCAAATGGCGCTGCTCTACGGCGATCTGGACCTGCGCGATTCGTCCCAGGTCATCGAGCAACTCGGCCGCCGCCACATCCCTTATCGCATCGCCGGGGGCGGCAGCCAGATCCTGGTGCCGGCCGACCAGGTGCCGGAAGCGCGCATCGCACTTGCCAAGGAAGGCCTGCCCTCCGGCGGCTCGATCGGCTATGAAATCTTCGATCGCGGGGAGGGTTTCGCCGCGACCGACTTCCAACAGAAGATCAACGAAACCCGCGCGATGGAGGGCGAGCTTGCCCGCACCATCCGCGCCATTCGTGGCGTACGCGGTGCGCGGGTGCATCTGGTGCTGCCTCGCCGTGAGCCATTCGCTCGGGATCGACAGGACGCACAGGCAAGCGTGCTGATGACCATGTCCGGTGCGCAGCGGCTGGACCATGAAGGCGTGCAGGCCATTCTCAACCTGGTCGCCGCCGCCGTGCCAGGATTGCGGCCGCAGAACATCGCCATCGTCGATTCACGCGGCAATCTGTTGGCCCGCGCTGGCGAGCCGGTCGGTCAGGCGGCGCAAGCCATGTCCGCCGAAGAGGCGCAACGCGCCACCGAACTCCGCCTGTCGCGCGCGGTCGAGGAGATGCTGGAGCGCAGTCTCGGCCCTGGCCGAGTCCGCGCGGAGGCTTCGGTCCGGATGAACTTCGAACGATTAAATGAGACACAGGAGCGATACGATCCGGACGGTCAGGTGGCGCGCAGCACACAGAGCGTGACGCAGAACAACAAATCGACCGAGGCGACCCCTGCCGTCACGGTGCAGAACAATCTGCCCAACGCAAATGCCGGCACCAGCGGCACAGGCTCCCAGGAAGCACGGCAGGAAGACACCACCAACTTTGAGATCAGCCGTACCGTCCGAACCTTGATCCGGGAGCAACCGCAGATCGACCGGATCAGCCTGGCGGTCATGGTGGATGGCACGCAGGTGACCGGCAGCGACGGAAAATCCACCTGGCAACCGCGCTCGGCGGAGGACATTGACCGCATCAGCACCTTGGTGAAAGGCGCCATCGGGTTTGATGAGAAGCGCGGCGACCATGTCGACGTCGTGACCATGCGCTTCATTGCCGAACCCGTCGCGGCCGAGGAACCGGCTGGACCCTTTGGCCTGCGACTGGAAAAGGCCGACCTGCTGCGTCTCGCCCAGACCGCTGTCTTCGGGCTGGTCGGACTGCTCGCGCTCCTGCTGGTCGTGCGACCGATGGTGATCCGCCTGACAGCGCTCGGCCCTAGCGCCGGGGGTACGCTGCGCTTTGGCCTCCGCCGGTTCGCCCGCAGCGCTGTCCGCATCCCCCATGTCAGCACTGGCGGCACCAGGTTCGCCCGGGGCGATGTCCGCGTTGCCCCCGACGCCATTGCTGGAAGATGAGAGCATGGTGAACATCGCTCAGATCGAAGGCCAGATGCGCGCCTCCTCACTGCGCCACATCAGCGAGCTGGTGGAAAAGCATCCCGAAGAGACTCTGACCATCATGCGCGGATGGATGGTGCAGGAAGGCAATGGCTGACGTCGCGCGCCCGGAAGACTACCGCGGCCTGAACGGCATCGCAAAAGGCGGCGATCCTGATGCTTGCCCTGGGCGAGGATCAGTGCACGCGACTGTTCTCCATGATGCATGAAGACGAGATCAAAGACATTTCCGCGGCCATGGCGCAGCTCGGCTCGGTTCGCTCGGATGTCGTTGAACGGCTGTGCGTCGATTTCGTCGATCGTATCGGCAGTTCGCCGGCAATCTGATCGGCAGTTACGAAGGCACCGAACGGCTGTTGCAAAAGGCGCTGCCACGAGAACGTGCCTCGCAGATCATGGAGGAAATCCGCGGTCCCGCAGGACGCACGATGTGGGACAAGCTCGGCAACGTCAACGAAAGCGTGCTGGCGAACTACCTGAAGAACGAATACCCGCAGACCGTCGCGGTGGTGCTGTCGAAGGTTCGGCCGGAACATGCCGCGCGCGTGCTGACCCTGCTGCCTGATTCCTTCGCCATGGAAGTCGTGATGCGCATGCTGCGCATGGAGAGCGTGCAGAAGGACGTGCTGGACGGCGTGGAACGCACATTGCGCGCCGAGTTCATGTCCAACCTGGCCCGCAGCACCCGGCGCGATGCGCATGAGCTGATGGCAGACATCTTCAACAACCTCGATCGCCAGTCGGAGGCACGCTTCCTGACCGCGCTGGAGGAACGCAACCGCGACGCGGCCGAACGCATCAAGTCGCTGATGTTCACCTTCGAGGATCTGGCACGCCTCACGCCGCCATCGGTGCAGACGCTGCTGCGCGTGATCGAGAAGGACAAGCTGCCGCTGGCGCATCAAGGGCGCCTCCGACAAGATCAAGGACCTGTTCCTCAAGAACCTGTCGGAACGCGCCGCCAAGATGCTGCGTGACGACATCGAGGCGCTCGGTCCGGTGCGGGTGCGCGACGTGGACGAGGCGCAGGCCGAGATCGTGCAGCTGGCGAAGGAACTGGCTGCACAGGGCCAGATCGACATCAGCGCGAGCAAGGATGAGGAGTTGATCTATTGAGTGCCCCGAAAGCCAAGTCTCTCCTGGCGTATATCCCGCCCACGACGTCTGACGCGGCAGCCGACTGATGGACGGGTTCAACAACTTCGCCGCACGGTCCTCCGGAATCGTGCTGTTCGCCGAGGATTTCGACGCACCTGCCGCGTCCAATCGCACGGTGGAACCTGAAACCATCGAGCCGATGTTCACGGCTGACGACCTTGAGGCCGCCCGCGACGAAGCACGGCAGGCCGGCCATGACGCCGCGATGGCCGCCGCCAAACAGGCGGATGAAGCGGTGATTCGCGCCGCGCTGCAAGCCATCGCCGCAATGCTTGTGGATGCGCGGGCGCAAGCCAAGGCAACCGCTGAACAGGCCGCGGATGCCGTGGCGCGCATGCTGCTGGACAGTTTCGCCCTCGCCCTGCCGGAGCTGTCGGCGCGGCATGGTCAAGCCGAGCTGACCAGGCTCGTGCGAACCTTGCTGCCTGCACTGAATCAGGAGCCGAACGTCACCTTCCGCCTGCATCCCGCCGACGTGGATATCGTCGCACGCGAAATCGCGCGGCTCGATCCTGACCTTGCGACGCGGGCGCAGATCGTTGCCATGCGAGACCGTCATGCCAGGCGATGCCCGCGTCACCTGGCGCAACGGCCAGGCCCTGCGCGACACGGCCGCGCTGTGGGCGCAGATCGTGGACATCCTGGCACCAGCCGGACTGCTGCCCTACGCCGCCGCGAAGGAGGCCGAACATGTCGAATGACATGGAACTTACCGAACTAACCGAGCCAGGCGAACCCGGTGCCCGCGTACGGTGCGCGAGCTGGAGGCGGTGTACGACATCCCGGTCACCGTCAGCGCCGTGCTCGGCAAGACCACCATGCAGGTCAGCCAGCTGCTGAAGCTCGGCCGTGGCGCTGTGGTGGAGCTGGACCGCAAACTGGGCGAGGCGATCGACATCTACGTCAACAACCGCCTGGTCGCGCGCGGCGAAGTGGTGATGGTGGACGACAATCGGCTCGGTGTGACGATGACGGAAATCGTCAAGGCGGATCGCGCACCGTGATCCATCTGGCATCAGAGCGTGCTGTGTCCTCGGGTTCAGACAGCGACCGCCCATGCGCGTCCTGATCATCGGCTCTCTCGCCGGCGAGCTCGGCCAGGCAGCGCGGATCGCCATGGCACGCGGCGCCAGCCTGGACCAGGCCGACGATCCAGACGACGGCGATCGACTCGCCTGCGCGCCGATGCGCGCGTCGACCTGGTGCTGTGCGACGTCGCGCACGACATCGGCGCCCTGGTGCGCGCGACTGGCCGCCGAGCGCATTGCCGTGCCCGTCGTCGCCTGCGGCACCGACACGATCCCGGATGCCGCGGTGCGCGCAATCCGCGCCGGCGCGCGCGAATTCCTGCCGCTGCCGCCCGATCCCGACCTGATCGCCGCCATCCTGGAAGCGGCCTCCGGCGACATCGCACACGCTGATCGCCTACGCGATCCCGCCATGCAGGCCGCGGTCCGCCGCGCCGAACAGGTCGCCCGGTCGGAAGCCTCGGTCCTGATCTCCGGCGAGTCCGGCACCGGCAAAGAGGTGCTGGCTCGTCACATCCACCGCCGCTCGCGCCGCGTCCGCCGGCCCGTTCGTTGCACTGAATTGCGCCGCGATCCCGGAGAACCTGCTGGAGTCGGAACTGTTCGGTCACGAGAAGGGCGCCTTCTCCGGCGCCCTCGCCCGCCGTGTTGGCAAGTTCGAGGCCGCCGGCGGCGGCACCCTGCTGCTGGACGAAATCAGCGAAATGGACGTGCGCCTGCAGGCCAAGCTGCTGCGCGCATTGCAGGAACGCGAGATCGACCGCGCTCGGCGGCTCGGCTCCGGTCAAGGTGAACGTGCGAATCCTCGCCACCACCAACCGCGACCTGATGGCCGAAGTGCGCCGCCGGCCGCTTCCGCGAGGACCTGTATTTCCGCCTGAATGTCGTCGCTCTGCGCATCCCGCCCTGCGCGAGCGGCCCGGCGACATCGCGCCTCTCGCCGAACATTTCGCCCGCAAATACGCCGAGGTGAACGGGCTGCCGTACCGCCCGCTGTCACCGGATGCAGCGCTTGCGGCTGGTCACGCATCCTGGCACGGCAATGTGCGCGAGCTGGAGAACACGGTGCACCGCGCCGTGCTGCTGGCCGACGGTGCAGACGATCGGTCTCGAAGCCATCGAACTCGGCCCTCCGGGACCGGCTCAAACCGCACAACGCGATGGCCGGCGGCGGCGTCGCCAGCCTGGTCGGGCGCAAGATGGAGGAGGTCGAGCGCGACCTGATCATCGAGACCCTCGGCCACACCCTCGGCAATCGCACGCATGCGGCAACAATCCTGGGCATCTCGATCCGCGCCCTGCGCAACAAGCTGCGTGACTACGCCGCACAGGGCGTTCCGGTGCCAAGGCCTTCCGCAGGCGTGGCGGCCTGACGGACGATGGCGGAGGCGGCTGCCGTCCAGGGATTTCTGCCCACCGCTGCCGCACGGCTGCGGCAGTTCACGCCGGGCAGCGATATTGGCCTGGCGCTCGGCGTGGTTGCGTTGCTTTCCGTGCTCGTGCTGCCGCTGCCGACGATCCTGCTCGACTTCGGCCTCGCGATTTCCATTACCACCGCGGTCCTGGTGCTGATGGTCGCGCTGTTCCTTCACCGGCCGCTCGACTTCACCAGCTTTCCCACCCTGCTGCTGCTCACCACGCTGCTGCGCCTGTCACTCAACGTCGCGACCACGCGGCTGATCCTGTCGCATGGCAGCGAAGGTCCGCTCGCTGCCGGCCATGTCGTCGCCGCGTTCGGCGGATTCCTGATGGGCGGCGACGTGGTGATCGGCCTGATCGTGTTCTCCATCCTGCTGGTGGTGAACTTCGTCGTCATCACCAAGGGATCGGGCCGCATTGCGGAAGTCGCGGCGCGTTTCAGCCTGGATGCCATGCCCGGCAAGCAGATGGCGATCGATGCCGACCTGTCGGCCGGACTGATCGACGAAGCAGACCGCACGCCGGCGGCGCAAGGAGCTGGAGGAGGAGAGCGGCTTCTACGGCGCCATGGATGGTGCGGCGAAGTTCGTCCGCGGTGACGCGATCGCCGGCCTGATCATCACGGTGATCAACATTTTGGGCGGGCTGGCGATCGGTCTGATCCGTCATGGCATGCCGCTGGCGGACGCGGTCGCGCACCTTCACCACGCTGACCGCCGGCGACGGGCTGGTGACGCAGATCCCGGCACTGCTGGTATCCACCGCCGCCGGCATCGTGGTGACCAAGGGCGGCATGGAAGGCAGCGCCGACGCCGCCCTGGTGCGCCAGCTCGGCGGCAACCCGAAACCGCTGGCCGATGGCAGCCGGCGCCGCAGGCGTGCTCGCGCTGCTGCCCGGTCTTGCCGGCGCTGCCCTTCCTGGGCAATCGCCGGTCTCGCCGGCGGCGGCGCATGGCTGCGCTACAAACACCCGGACCTTGGCGAGGCCGAACCCGCTCCGGTCGAGACGATCCGGCCGCCGAACCGCCGATCAGCTGAAGCGCTTCGGATCGACCTGATTCGGCTGGAACTCGGCTACGGGCTGCTGACCCTTGCCGGCGGCGACACGCCCCGACTGACCGAGCAGATCAAGAGCCTGCGTCGCGCCATCGCCGGCGATATGGGTTTCGTGCTGCCGCCCGGTGCGCATCCAGGACAACATGCAGCTGGCAGCCGAAGCCTACTCGATCCGGATCAAGGAGATCGAAGCCGGCCACGGCGAACTGCGCCCCACCCTGCATGCTGGCGATGAACCCCGCAGGCGGCGTGCCCGGATCTGCCGGGAGAGGAGACGAAGGAACCCGCCTTCGGCCTGCCGGCCCGCTGGATCGAACCCGCGTCTGAAGGATGAGGCGTTGTTCCGCGGCTGCACGGTGGTCGATCCGTCGAGTGTGCTGACCACGCACCTGACCGAGTTGGTGCGGGAGAACATGGCGGAATTGCTGTCCTACGCCGAGACCCAGAAGCTGCTGGATGACTTGCCGCGCGAGCAGCAGAAGCTGGTCGCCGACCTGGTGCCCACACTGATCACCGTCGGCGGCGTGCAGCGCGTGTTGCAGGCGCTGCTGGCGGAGCGGGTGTCGATCCGCGACCTGCCGACTATTCTGGAAGGCATTCAGGAAGCGTGCGGCGGCCCGGCCCGCGCCATTCCCGCCGATTGTCGCGCATGTGCGGGCGCGGCTGGCGCGACAGATCAGCGACAGCCACACCGGCGCCGGCGGCTACATCCCGCTTGGTCACGCTCGTCGCCGGACTGGGAAGCCGCGTTCACCGAGGCACTGGTCGGCCCGCCGGAAGACCGCCAGCTCGCCATGGCGCCGACCAAGCTGCAGGAGTTCATGCAGCGGCTGCGCGATGTGTTCGAGACGGCGGCGGCCCAGGGCGATGCGCCGGTGTTGCTGACCAGCGGCGGAATCCGACTCGCATGTGCGCGCCATCGTGGAGCGGATTCGCCCGAGCACGCCCGTGTTGGCACAGGCCGAAATTTTTCCGCGCGCCCGGATTCGTACGGTCGGGACGATATGAGCGTGCACCGCGTTCCCATGCCCTTGGGTCCGCTTGGCGGTGTAGCCTTGCCTTCGGTTGAGGCGCTCCCTTGGGTCCGGCTGGCGTCGCATCTGCGGTCGATCCGACGGGCTGCTCCGGCACCGCCCCGATCGGATCTGGCGGACCACCGCTCCCCGCCTCACCCGCATCAACCCAAGCGCCGGGGGAACCTGCCCTCCTGCGGCGCGGCCGCTGAAACCTCCTCACCCTGCCGCCCTCGATTGGCGCCCAGCAGGCGACACGCCGCCCGTGCGCCTGAAGCTGTTACCGCGCCCCCGGCATGGCGCAGGCCATGGCACAGGCTGCGGGCCGAGCTCGGGCAGCGACGCGCTGATCCTGGCGACGCGCCGGTCGGCGACGGGGTGGAGATCACCGCCGCGCTGGAGCCGGAGACCACTACCGACCCCACTGCCGCGCACCGGATCCGGCGCGCCTTGCGGCGTTTCGGTTCCACGCGGTGCCGACAGCCTTGCATGCGTCGCTGCAAGCCGGTCCGCTCGACGCCGCTCTGGTCAAGGCCGTCTCCTTCGCACGCTGCCGCTCGACCCAGGCGATCGCCGCTCCTCCTGGTCGGACCTCCCGGCGCAGGCAAAACCCTGACCGTGGCTCGTCTGACCACCCGCCTTGTCATGGCGGGGCTCGCTCCGATGGTGCATCACCGCCGATGGCAAACGCGCCGGCGCGATCGAGCAACTGGCGGCCTTCACCAGGCTGCTGGGGGTTAATCTGATCGTGGCCAGTCAGCCGGCAGCGCTCGGCAGAGCACTGATCCGCCGGCAGAACGCAACGCCGGTGTTCATCGACGCCCCGGGGAGCGATCCGTTCGACCCGACCCAGGCGGAGGAACTGGCGGCACTTGCCGCCACGGCAAATGCGATCATCGCCCTGGTCCTGCCGGCCGGTCTCGATCCTGGTGAGGCCAGCGAACTCGCGAGCGCCTACGCCGAACAAGGAGCGACGCTTTTGGTTGCCACCCGCCTGGACCTCTCCCCGCGGCTGGGCGGCATCCTGGCGGCGCGTGTTGGACGGCCGCCTCGCACTGACCGAGGCCGGAATCGGCCCCGGGGCAGCCGACGGATTGATCCCGCTGACCCCCGCCAATCTCGCCGATCGTCTGTTACAGACCCGGAGTGCCCGCGCATGAGCACCGCCGTCCCGCCGCGTGCGGGTCGCGTCATCGCCGTAGCCTCCGGCAAGGGAGGCGTCGGCAAGACCTGGTTCGCAATCACGCTGGCCCATGCGCTGGCGCGCCTCGGTCGCCGCGTCCTGTTGTTCGACGCCGATCTGGGGCTGGCCAATGTGGATGTACAGCTGGGCCTGACACCCGAATTCGACCTGGCCAGCGTCCTGGCCGGCCGCAGGACGGTGGCCGAGACGGCGCTGCATCACCCGGAAGGCGGCTTTGACATTCTCGCTGGCCGGTCCGGCTCCGGCGCGCTGGCCGGTCTCGATACCGACCGCCCTTGAGCATGCCCTTGCCGCGCTCCGGGAAGCGGCGCGGGATTATGATCTCGTGCTGCTCGATCTGGGCGCCGGCGTCGAACCAGCGGTGCGCCGCATGGCCGCCTTCGCTGACCTGTCTGCTGGTCCTCGCCACCGACGAGCCCACCAGCCTCACCGACGCCTACGCCGTGCTCAAGCTGCACGCGGCCGACCGCGCCGATGGCGCCGCCTGTGTGGTGGTCAACCAGGCGGCAAGCCGAAGTTCCGGCGAGCGTACCTATGCCGCACTGCACCGCGCCTGCACGACGTTCCTGCGGCGTAATCCGCCGCTGATGGGCGTGATCCGCCGCGACGAACGGGTCAAGGACGCGATCCGCCGTCAGTCGCTGCTGCTCATCCGCCACCCCGGTTGCCCGGCTGCACTGGACGCTGAAGCCGACCGCCCGCGCCCTGACGATGTAACGCGTCGCTACGCGTTGGCTGGTTCCCTTCCGCCCGGCTGTTCGCCCACACTAGGCAGCGGAGGAGTTGGCATGCAGCTTGTTCGCAGTGGTGGCAGGCGGGATCTTCGGGTCGATTTCTTCCGCGGCCTCGCTTTGTGGTGGATTTTCACCGACCACGTGCCAGGCGACGTGCTGGCACATTACACGCTGCAGAACTTCACCATGTGCGACGCCACCGAGGTGTTCGTCCTGCTCGCCGGTTACGGCGGCGGCCTGGCCTACGGGCGGACGATGGATCGGCAGGGCTATCTCTACGCCGGAGCGGATACGCTGCGGCGCGCATGGACCCTGTACATCGCTCATATCTTCCTGTTCGTCGTGTTTACCGCGCAGGTGGCGTATTCCGCGACACTGCTGGACCGCGCCTATTACCTGGACGAGGCCAAGCTGGACGTGCTGGCCGACGCGCCCTATCGCGCCATGTTGGAGGCGCTGCTGCTGCGGTTTCAGCCGAATTTGCTGAACATCCTGCCGCTTTACGTGATGCTGCTGCTGATTTTCGCGCTGGCGCTGCCGTTGCTGCGCTGGCCCAAACTTCTGCTCTGCGCTTCTTTCGCACTTTATGCGGTGGTTCGTGTCACCGGTCTGAACCTGGCGGGCTGGACCGGCGAGGACTGGTATTTCAACCCGTTCGCCTGGCAGTTCCTGTTCATGATCGGCGCCGTCCTGGCCTACGCGCCGCCGCCTCTGCCACGCCCGCGCTGGCTGTTCGACATCGTATCCGCGCTGATCCTGATCGCGGGGGTGACGGTGATATGGGTGATCGACACCCACCCGCGCATCCTGGCGCAGATGCCGCATGCGGTGATCCGCTTCGTGATTACCGAGGACAAGACTGGCCTGCATCCGTTTCGCCTGATGTCTATCCTGTCACTGACCTGGCTTGGCGTGCGCCTGATCCCGTTCAACGCTGCCTGGCTGCGATCGCGCCCGGCAGCCCCGCTGGTGTTGCTGGGTCAGAACTCCTTGCCGGTGTTCTGTTCCGGGATATTCTTCGGCTTTATTGCCCGGCTTGGATTGGAATACGACGATGGCGCGATGATGCAGTTCGGCGTGAACCTGTCCGGCGCGTGCGCCATGATCGCGGTCGGGGCCATGGCGGCCTGGTACCGCGGCAAGGGACGCGTCGTTGCAGCGCCGCATCCTGTTGCCTTGCCCCTCGCCGCAGGGACGGATACGAGATGAAACCAATGCTGCGTCAGGCTCGTTGGGTCCGCCTTGCGGCCCTCCTGGTTGCGATGCTCGCCTATGCGGCCTCGGTGCAGGCGTACACCGTCATGGTGCCGCACGACTGCGCGGCACCGGAAGATCTCAGCGCCCCGGATGAGCCGCTGACCCGTGTTGCTGCGGCGATCGCCGCCGGCGGGCCGTTGAATGTATTGGCCATCGGCTCCGCCACCACGGTTGGCGAGCAAGGCCATACCGCCGGCGGCACGGCACCGGGCGCGTCGTTTCCCTACCGGATGGCGGAAAGCCTGCGCACCGCCCTCGCCGGCATCACCGTGGAGCTGACGGTCCAAGGCGGTCGCGGGTTGACCGCGGAGGCGATGCTGCCGCTGCTGCAGGAAGCCCTGAAGCACCAGACCTACCACCTCGTCCTGTGGCAGACCGGCACGGTTGAGGCAGTGCGTGGCCTGCGCCCGGACAGCCTGCTGACGGTGCTGCAGGAGGGGATCGAGCAGGTGCAGCAGGCCGGCGCCGACCTGGTCCTGGTCGATTCCCAGTTCAGTCGCTTTCTGCGCGCCAATGCCGATCTCGACCCCTACGAGACCGTCATGCAGCAGGTCGCCGTGATCCCAGGCGTGGTGCTGTTCCATCGCTTCGAGCTGATGCGCAGTTGGGCGAGCGAAGGCCGTATCGACCTGGAACGCACCCGCAAGCCGGACCGGGAAAAAACGATCGCCCTGTTGAACACCTGCCTTGGCGCGACCCTCGCCCGCTTCGTGCTCAATGGAGCCGCTTTGCAATGACCTGGTCGATCCTGGTACGCGATGCCGCGACCGGCGCACTCGGCGCCGCCGTTGCCTCACGCTTCTTCGCCGTCGGCGCGATGTGCATCCATGTCGAGGGCGGGGTCGCCGCGCTGTCCACCCAGGCGCTGGTCAATCCCATGTATGCCGTGCAGGCCATGCCGCGCCTGCGAGAAGGCGAGTCACCCGAACAGGTCCTGACATCGCTGGTCGGTCCCGATCCCGGCGCGGCGCAGCGCCAGTTCCACATCATCGATGCCGCGGGCCGCATCGCCCAGCACACCGGCCCCGACTGCGTCACCTGGTCGGGCCATGTGCATGGCCAGGACGTCTCGGTCGCCGGCAACATGCTGGCCGGACCACAAACGGTGCATCGCACGCTGGAGGCCTACCTCGCCGCGCGCGGACCGTTGGCGGAACGACTGCTTGCCGCGTTGGAAGCCGGGGAAACAGCCGGCGGCGACAAACGCGGCAAACAGTCCGCCGGGCTGAAGATTTGCACGCGCGATCCCTATCCCGACCTCGACATCAGGGCAGACGATCATCCGGACCCGCTGCGCGAACTGCGTCGCCTCTACCAGGTCAGCCTGGAGCGCTTCGCCATGTTCCGGCGTTTCCTGCCGGGACACGACAGCGAGTGGGGTACACTGGATCGAGCGGTGATCGATGCTGCCATCGCGCGGGACCGCATCCCGCCGGCATGACGCTGACGACCCGCGCCGCACATGGTATGCGTCGCCAATACTGCGGAGAAACCCCAATGCGTCGCCTTGCGCTTGCCGCCGTCTGCGCGCTCTCCCTTGCCACGCAGGCCATGGCCCAGGACAGAACCCTGCATGTCGGCCTGCGTGAGGACCCGGACCTGCTCGATCCGACGCTCGGCTCCTCCTATGTCGGTCGCATCGTGTTTGCCGGCATGTGCGACAAGCTGTTCGATATCGACGCGAAACTGAACATCGTCCCACAACTCGCCACCGGCTATGAGTGGAAGGACCCGACGCATCTTGTCATCCATCTGCGGGACGGCGTGCAGTTCCAGGACGGCGAGAAACTCGATGCCGAGGCGGTCAAGTACAAGTTGACCCGCGACCTTACCGCGAAAGGCAGCATGCGACGCGGCGAGGTGAATTCGGTCGACAGTATCGAGATCATTGATCCGCTGACCGTGCAATTGTCCCTCAAGGCACCGGCGTCGCAGCTTCTGGCACAGTTGACGGACCGCGCCGGAATCATGATCTCGCCCAAGGCGACGGAGGCGGCCGGCGAGAAGTTCGGCCTGCACCCGGTCTGCGCCGGTCCGTTCAGCTTCGATCGAAGGGTGGCGCAGGACCGCATCGTCTTGAAACGGTTTCCCGGCTACTGGAATGCCAAGGCGATCCATTTCGACGAAGTGGTGTATCTACCGAACCCGAATTCCGCGGTGCGACTGGCCAACCTGCAGGCGGGCGCATTGGATATCGTGGAATACATCCTGCCCACCGACGTGCCGGCGGTGCGCAAGGACCCCAAGCTGGCGATCGCGATCGGCGATTTGCTGGCCTATACCGGCATCACTATCAACACCGATAGTGGTCCGGCACAGAACACCAGCATCGGCAAGAATGCGCTGGTGCGCCAGGCGTTCGAACTCGGGCTGGATCGGCAGGCGCTGATCCAGGTGGTCTATAACGGCATGTATGCGCCGACCGTGCAGGCCAACCCGGCAAGCTCGCCGTTCTATTTTCAGGACCTCAAGCCGCCCGCACGCGACCCGGCCAAGGCAATGGCACTGCTGAAACAGGCCGGTGTGACGATCCCGGTGCCGGTGACGCTCAGCCTGACCAATGGCTCCGACATCCAGCAGGTCGGCGAGGTGGTGCAGTCGATGGAGCGTGAGGCCGGGTTCGACGTGAAGCTCAAGGCGATGGAATTCGCGTCATCCCTGCAGGCGGCCTATGCCGGCGACTTCCAGGCCTATCTGATCGGCTGGTCCGGGCGCGCCGATCCGGATGGCAATATGTGGCAGATGCTGCACACCGGCGGCACGTTCAACTACGGGCACTACAGCAATCCCGACGTGGACAAGGCGCTGGACGAGGCGCGGACGGTCGCCACGATTGACCAGCGCCGCGGGTTTTACGCCAAGGTCTGGGCGCAGGAGCGCAAGGACCTGCCGCTGGTCTATCTGTGGACCGGCAAGAACATCGTCGGCATGAAAAAGACGCTGACCGGATTCCAGCAGGTGCCGGACGGGTTGATCCGGCTGCAGGGGCTGGCGATGGCGCCTGCCCCGTAACCGTTCCGGCGACCGTCGTTCAGCGCAGCGTCACAGTGATGTTGCCGAACGAGTCGACCATGGCCTCGGCCTGCTGGGGGACCAGGCAGGTCGCGTCATACTCCTGAATGATCAACGGTCCCCGCCGCGCTGCCCGCGCCAGCTCGGCCCGATCGACCACCGGGGTTTCGATCCAGCCGAGGTCCGGAAACCACGCGTGCCGGCTTGACGGCACCGTGGCGGCGGCCGGCGGGATGCGATCCGGCAACCGCGGCTGCTCCGGCAATCCCCGCGCGATCACGGTGAGACCGGTCAATTCCACCGGCTCCTGGTCCGGTGCACGAAACCCATAGGTCGTCTCATGGGCGTCACCGAAGAGCACGGGGACGCTGGCGAGCCAGGTGGAAATCTCGCCATCCGGCAGCGGCACCTCGATCTCGCTCGACTGACCCACATAGCGGGCGAAGGCGGCGCGGCGGAACTGCTGCCGGGCGGCGGGGAAACCGTCGCGGGTCATGCGTTCGGCGCCGGACGCCGCCAGCTCCGCCAGCACGGCGCCGAGTTGCGCGGGATCGGCGGTATCCAACCGCGTGCGCAGGCTGCGCGTGGCATGGTGCTCCGCATCCGCCACCAGCAGACCGAACGCACTGAACAGGCCGGGCATGGGCGGCACGATCACGCGGGCGATGCCAAGCTCCGCGGCGATGCCGGCGGCAAATAACGGGCCGTTGCCGCCAAAGGCGAGCAGCGTGAAGTGCCGCGGGTCGCGTCCGCGCTCCACCGACACCGCACGGATCGCCCGCATCATGGTGGCAGACGCCAGGCGCAGCATGCCGAACGCGGCTTGCTCGATCGAGCAGCCCATCGGCTCTGCCAGGTCACGGGCGATCGCGGTCCGCGCGGCATCGAGATCCAGTCGAAGCGCACCGCCCACCAGCCCGCCCGGGTCCAGATACCCCAACGCCAGATTGCAGTCGGTGATGGTCGGCGCAATGCCGCCGCGGCCATAGCAGACCGGCCCCGGATCGGCGCCGGCACTGTCCGGTCCCACCTTCGGCGCACCCGCCGCGTCAAGCCGGCAAATCGAGCCGCCCCCCGCGCCCACCTCCGCCAGGTCGATCGCCGGCAGCTTCAGCATGTAGCCCGCTCCGACCAGTAGGCGGGAGCCGACCATCACGCCGCCGCCGACCTCGATGGCTTCGCTGCGCAGCACCTCGCCGTGTTCCACGAGGCCGGCCTTGGCGGTGGTGCCGCCCATGTCGAAAGTGATCAGACGCGGCTCCTGCAACCGCCGCGCCAGGGCCGCTCCACCCACCACGCCGGCCGCCGGGCCGCTTTCGATGATGTGCGCGGGGGCGGCGGCAGCAAATTCCGCCGACGCCAGGCCACCGTTCGACTGCATCAGTTGCAGGCCGGCCTCGATGCCCATCCCGCGCAGCCGTGCATCGAGGCTGGTGATGTAGGCCCGCACCACCGGTTGCACATAGGCGTTGATGACCGTCGTGCTGGTGCGCGGATACTCCTTGATCTCCGGCAGGATGTCGCTGCTGACCGAGATGGCAATTTCCGGCAGCGCGGCACGAACCTGCTCCGCGACCGCACGTTCATGCGCGGCATTCGCGTAGCTGTGCAGCAGGCAGATTGCCACGCTCTGCACCGCCTCATCTCGCAGTACGGCGATCGCCGCATCGACGCTCGACGGATCGAGCGGGGTTGCGACCGAGCCATCGGGTCGCAGCTTCTCCGTCACCTCCAGACGCAGGCGCCGTTCCACCAGCGCGCGCGGCTTGGTCCAGTGCAGGTCGTACAGCACCGGCATCCGCAGATCGCGAATTTCCAGAATGTCACGAAAACCCTTGGTGGTGATCAGCGCGGTGCGCGCGCCCTTGGCCTCGAGCACGGTGTTGGAACCGACGGTCGTGCCATGCAGTACCTCGGCGACACCGGTGCCGTCATCATCGATCAGGGCACGGAGACCTTCGACGATTCCAGCGCCATAGTCATGCGGCGTCGACGCGGTCTTATGAGTCCTGACCTGACCGCCTGAGTTGATGCAGACCAGGTCGGTGAATGTGCCGCCGATATCGATGCCGATGCGCAGTGTCATGCCCGTGATCCGTTGGCCGTTCAAGCCAACCAGTTCACTACGTCACCGGCACGCCGCCAAGCAGGAAATTAGCCATGTTCCAATGCAAACCGCAGACGTTCGGCCAGTTCGGCGCGGCGATATGGTTTCTGCAGCAACGGGACGTCCGACATCTCGGCTCCCTTATGATGAGTGTTGGTGTAGCCGGAGGTGACCATCGCCTTCAATCCGCTTCGGATGGCACGCGCCTTGCGGATCAGCTCATAGCCGCTCATGCCACCCGGCATCACGACGTCGCTGAACACCAGATCGATCCGGTCGTCCTTGTGCAGCATATCCAGCGCGGCCGGACCGTTCGCAGCGGTCAGCACGTGATAACCCAGCTCGCGGATGATGGACACCGCCAGTTCACGCACCTCCTCATTATCCTCGACCACCAGCACGGTTTCCGAACCGGTGCGCACCGAGTGGACTGGCTCGCTGCTCATCTGCAGCGGTGAGGCTTCGGAGTCGGCGCGCGGCAGATACAGCCGCACCGTCGTGCCCCTCCCGGAAGCAGTTTCGATGGTAACGTGACCGCCGGACTGTTTCACAAATCCATAGATCTGGCTCAGTCCGAGCCCGGTGCCCTTGCCGACGTCCTTAGTGGTGAAAAACGGTTCGAATACATGCGCCACAACCTCCGGCGTCATGCCAACGCCAGTATCCTTCACCTGCACGCAGACATAGCACCCGGCCAGCAATTCGGCAGACAACGCCGTGTCGGAGGGCGCTACGGACACATTGCTCGCGGCGATTTCCACCGTGCCGCCATCCGGCATTGCGTCCCGCGCGTTGACCAGGAGATTGAGCATCGCCGCTTCGAACTGCGTCGGATCGAGCCGACACGGCCACAAATCTTCAGGAAAGCTGAGAGTGAAACCGATCGACTCGCCGATTGCACGGCGGAACAGCGGCTCGCTGACAATGAACAACGGTTTTAGCTGTGCCGTCTCCACGCGCAACGTGCTGCGCCGTGCGAACGCCAGCAACTGTTGCGTCAGCTTGCTGCCCCGCTCGGTGGCGGTTTCTGCCGCCCTCAGCATGCGAAGCACCTTCTCCTGCGGCAGTTCCTTGGTCGATTCCAGTGCACCGCGCAGCAGTTCCAGACTGCCGACAATGACCGCGAGCAGATTGTTGAAGTCATGCGCGATGCCGCCGGTCAACTGACCGATCGCCTCCAGCTTCTGCGCATGCCACAGTGCTTCCTCTGCTTTTCGGCGTTCCACGCTCTCGATCTCGAGCTTGCGATTGGCGTCAATCGCCTCGCGCGTGCGTTCCTCAACCAGATGCTCGAGCGTGTCGTTCAGCCGGCGCAGATCCTGTTCGGCCTGGCGCATGCGCAACAGCGCCCGTGCGGTCGCGACCAGTTCTTCCGGCTCGATCGGCTCCACCAGGAACGCATCGGCACCGCCATCCAGTGCCATTGCCCGGTCGTGTCCACTGGTGACCGCGGCGGAGGTCTGCAGCACCGCCACGCCGGCGAATTCCGCTTTGATATGCCGGCACAATTCGACGCCATTGATGTCCGGCAGCCGAACGTCCAGCAGCACCAGATCAGGCGACGTCGCGCGGCAACATTCCACTGCGCTTTGCCCGTCCGGCGCCTGATACACGGGATAGCCTGCCTTATGCAGGATATGCGACTTCAGGTACAGCCCGGCGGCATCGTCATCGACAACCAGAATCGTGCCGACCGGTTTGCTCATCCGGCGCCCACCGCTGCACTGGCTTGCTGCAGCGCCTCCTGAATCGCGTCGATCAGCAGGGAAGCGGACAGTTCGGACTTGGACAGAATCGTCGAAGCCGAACGCAGGCGATGTCGGTCGGCCGCATCCAGGATGGCGGAGGTCAGCACGATCGCAGGAATGTCCGCCCCGGCTGGGAGCGAATGCAGCCGCTCCAGGAATTCGTAGCCATCCATTTCCGGCATGTTGATGTCCAGCAGGATGACGTCCGGCCGCGCTTCGCTCAGCTGCGCCAGTGCCTCCTGGCCATTGTGCGGTGGTCCTTCAGGCTGTAGCGGTTCCGCGGCAACAATTGCCGTACCAGATAACGGGTAACTTCCTCGTCATCGACCAGCAGAACACGGATGACGGAACTGCTGTCCGGTCACCCGGTCCAGCACTCCAACAGCCGGTCTCGGTCCAATGGCTTCGACAGGTATTCGTCGGCACCCAGATGCAGCGCCTTGCGCTCCTCACCTGAAGACGAGATCACGACCAGCGGAATGTCCGCCCGCTTTTCGTCATGCCGCAATTTGCAGCAGCAGTCGCCAGCTCTCGTCCGAGGAGAGCATGACGTCCAACAGGATCGCCGCGGGACGGATCTGCTGCGAAGTGCTGCCTCGGCCGGCGCAGACGATCGACGTGCAGCAGCTGGTACGCCGAGCCGGCGAGGCAACGCTCCACGACGAATGCGTCGGCCGGATCGTCTTCCACCAAAAGCACCGGGAGTCTGCCTGGTTCTAATCTGCCACGTTCCTTGTATATCCGGCGCCTCTGCTACCGCGGCAGTAGACGCGCGGCAATGTGACGGAGAACGTCGAACCCTTCGCCCGGCGCGCTCTCGACCGCGATCTGCCGCCAACAGCAGTTCGGCCAGCTTGCGGGCGAGTGGCAGGCCAAGGCCGGTGCCCTTCACGCGGCCTTGCAGACGGTTCGTTACCTGAGCGAATTCCTGGAAGATCAGTTCGATGTCGTCTGGCGCGATGCCAATGCCGGTGTCACGCACATGGAAGCTAACCGTGTCCGCGACGGGGTCGGCGGTGGCCCACACCCGAACCTCGCCACGTTCGGTGAACTTGATGGCATTGGAGATGAAATTGCGCAGGATCTGCGAGACCTTGGCCTCATCGGTGTCGAGCGCCGGCAGGTCCGCGGTATCCTCGAACACCAGCGCCACCGCGTCGCCGACCAGCAGCGGCCGCAGCATGCCGCGCAACGCGCCGAACAGGCTTTCCGCGGTGAATTCCGATGGCGTCACAACGGTTTTGCCGGCTTCCACCTTCGCGATGTCCAGCAGGTCGTTCACCAGCATCGGTCAGGTTCTCCGCCGCCTTGCGGATGAACTGAACCTGGTGTTCCTGTTCGCCGGTCAGTTCGCCGTCACTGCGCGACAGCAGCAGGCGCGACAATGCCAGGATCGAGTTCAGCGGCGTGCGGAACTCATGGCTCATATGCGAAAGGAACCTCGATTTCAGTTCGTCCGCACGCCGCAGATGATCCGCGCGCTCATCCAGTTCGGCGTACAGCGCGACCACGCCGCGATTGGTGTCCTGCAGTTCCTGGTTCAAGCCGCTCCAGGTCCTCCTGCCGCGCTGCGCAGCTCCTCCATCTGCAGCAGGATCTGCTGGTTCTGCCGGCGGATTTCCTCCATCGCGTCGGCGGGGCCATCGGCCTGCCAACCGCTCCGCATGCGCCGCACCGCCGAACCGGAATCGGCCCGATGTGCGGAGGCAGCAGCCGGGCAAGCCGAACCGTGGTGCCGAAACCGGGTCGGGTGTCCACCGTCGAATGCGTCCATCAGCCGCTGCGCGCCGCAGCAGGCCCAGCCCCATTCCGGTGGGCGACTTGCGGCGCCCGGCCAGCACCGCGCTCCAGGTCGGCAATCCCCGGTCCCTTGTCGCGGACCACGATGACGAATTGCTGGCTGCGCCCGCTTGTCCGTCAGCCGAAATTCCGACCTGGCCGCCGCCGGCATATTCCAGCGCGTTGCGGGCGATCTCGGACACCGCGGTCGTGATGCGGTTCTGGTCCTGAGCATCGAAGCCGATCAGTTCCGCCAGTCGTTGCGTGCGCTTGCGCACCAGCACCACGTCCGTCTCCGCGGCAATGGCGACCTGGAGAAGGCGCACGTCCATATCTGAGTCCTACACGCAGCAGTCCGCATCGCAACCACCGAGGCGTCGTCGCGGCCCCGCCGGAAATCGCGCAACAGCACGCCGGCGATCAGCGTCGGATGCTGGCTCGACAGGCCGGGATAGGCGGCCAGGTCCCAGCGCGCCGGTAGTCCGTCGGAATGCAGGATTATCAGCGGGTTGCCGCTGAATGCGGTAGGTGAACTCACGCATGCGCGGCGCCACATGGCCGGCGGTGCCGTTATGCGAAACCATGTGCACAACCTTGCCACCGGCTGGCCAACGCGCCATTGATGTTCCCGATCGCCGCATAGCGCACCAGCGATGCGTTGGCGTCGATCCGGGCGATGGCCACGGCGGCACCGCGCGTCGGCATCAGCGCACGATGCAGGTGGCCCATCAATTCTTCGCAGCTATCGTCGCGCATGCCGGCGGAATATCCGGCTGCGAGCTGGGCGGCCTTCTGCGCTTCCGCGCCATGCCCGGAGCCGTCCGCCACCAGCAGCGTCGGCCCGGCCCGGCTTTCGGCAAAGCTCCAGTGATCGCCGCAGACAGTCTCGCCGGGATACGGCGTCAGCAGTGCCGCGGTTTGTCAGTTGCTGCCCGGGACGGGCTTCTCCAGCACGAAGCGCGGCACCGATTGCGGTGCCGAGGTCCGGGCCGGGACCAGATCCGCAGATGGTCCGGTCTGGCGCGACGCGGCGCCAAGCCCCTGGCCCAGGCTGCCGGCAGTGGAATAGCCGTCCTGCATGCAGCGCGCGACATCGGCCATGCCGCTGCCGCGGTCCAGCGCGAGCACCTCGATGCCGGCGCCGTCGCTGTCGTCGAACCGCTCTGCCAGGATCTCCCCACCGCCGCCATGCTTCAGCAGGTTGGTCGCGAGTTCGGTTGACCACGATGGCGATCGCGCCGACCCGCGGCTCCGGCGCGCCGGCCGTGCCGGCAAAGGTCGGTCACCGACGCGCCGCGCCTGGGCGACCTGGCTTGGTTCGGTAACCGCGGTGATCACACTCATCTCCATCGCGCCAAGCATCACGACGGTGCCCTTGCCCGGCGCGGACTGGATCGCGAACTCGTTGCACAACCGCTTGGCGCCGCTCAGCCCCAGTCCCAAGCCCGTTGCCAGTGGTGTAGCCATCGGTCATCGCCTTGGCGATATCGGCAATCCCCGGGCCCTGATCCGTGAAGGTCAGCCGTACGCCGCGGCGTGTCGCCGTTGCGCAGCGCCTCGATGCGCAATGTCGCCGCCACCGCCGTAGTCCACGGTGTTGCGGGCGATTTCGCTGGCGGCGGTGACGATCTTGGTCTGATCCACCAGGCTGAATCCTGCCGCGACGGCGCGCGGCCGCGCACTGCCTGCCGCACCCGCACGACATCGTCGGATGTGCGGACCGGCATCGTTTCATCGGCCTCGACCAGCATCGGTCTGCTCATCCGCATCGATGATCCGACGGATCATGGCCAGGCCCTTGTCCACGTTCAACGCCGTCTGCACGCCGGTCAGGCCCAGCCCGAGCTCCACCAGGGTGATCGCGACAGCCGGGCGCATGCCGACGATCACCGTGACGGCATCCAGCACGCGCGACATGGCGGCGATGCTGTTCAGCATGCGGCCGATGAAGAAATCGACGATCTCCAGCGCGGAGATGTCGATCATCACGCCCCGCGCGCGGCTGGCAACGATGCGCTCGGTCAGGTCGTCCTGCAGCGCCATTGCCATGCGGTCGTGCATATCCACCTGGATGGAGACCAGCAGGCAGTCGCCGATCTTCAGGATCGGGATATCGCCCATGCCGGTTATGCCTCCTGCCGGCTGCGGCTCGCCTCGTTGCGCCACCATTCGGTCCATCCGGCGCAGCGCCAGAGCGAATGCATCCGCCATGGTGGCCTTGGACACCACGTTCAGCTCCAGGCCCGAGATGCACGATGGTCTGGGCGATCTGCGGGCGGATGCCGCTGATGATGCAATCGGCACCCATCAGCCGGGCCGCCGAAACGGTCTTGATCAGGTGCTGCGCGACCAGCGTGTCGACCGTCGGCACGCCGGTAATGTCGATGATGGCGATCTCCGCTTCCGAGCTGACGATCCGCTCCAGCAGATTTTCCATCACGATCTGGGTGCGCGCGCTGTCCAGCGTGCCGATCAGCGGCAGCGCGAGAACGCCCTTCCACAGTTCGACCACTGGCGTCGACAGCTCCAGCAGTTCCTGCTGCTGTCGCCCGATGATCTCCTCCCTCGATCGCTGGTAGCATTCGAAGGTGTACAACCCGAGCTTGTCGAGAAGCCGGGATGCCAGCAGGATTTCCTGGGAAAGCCTGTCAACGTCATTCGCGAGTTCGCGACGCAGCAGCCCGAACAGCGGCTCCCTGAGGGAGAACACGAAACTCGCCGTTTCAGTGGGGGAAAACCCCTGGACGACACGCTCGGCGGAGAGATCCTGCAACAACTCCCGCATGGCTCCCCAATCGGCAATCGAGATGGCATCGGCCGGACCCAAGTTTCGGCCGTGACGCAGTTCGTTCAGAAACCGCCGGGCGATTTCCGCCGCTTCACCCTGCGCCTCCTGACTGGAACGCAGCGCACCATCCCGACGCTGGCAAGCTAGCCATTCCGGCAGCAACGCATCGAAGTGCTTGTCAAGCAGGGAGAAAGTGACGCTATCGTGATCCATGACATGCCATTCGTATCAGTTGCCGGTTCTGCTTTAAGAAACGGCGAATGTGTCTAGATGTGCTACACCACCGTGCGGAACGTGCCAATGCCGCGATGAGGCGACCGTAAATTCATGGACTCGCCGACTCGCATGGAATATTTTGTTCTATGTCATTCATCAGGAGCTAAGACAATGGGATCGGAAGCCGGGGCGCTGGAAAGGGGCCGCCTGCATACCGGCGCATCGCCGACCGCGCGACGGATCCTCCTGGTTGAGGATGACGAGACCTGGGGAGAAACCCTGGGCCGCGTGTTGCGCGATGCCGGATTCGACGTGGAAGTGACGCGCGATTTCGGCCCAGCTCTCGAGGCGCTCGGCGGCGCCACACCGATCGATCTGCTGATCGCCGATATCGTCATGCCGACCAGCGTCAACGGTGTCGCGTTGTCCCGCATGGCCCGGATGCGACAGCGTGACATCAAGGTGATCTACGTGACCGGCTACGATATTCCAGGCATCGAGAATGAAACGCTGGGACCGGTGTTGCGAAAGCCGATAACCGGCGAGGAACTGATTGCGGAAGTGGAGCGGGTGCTCGCCGCATCCTGACCCGCGCGCGCCAACCGCCTCACGCCGCTGGCTGCCACGCAACGTCGGGCAACGGGGTGCGGCTGCTCTGCAGTTCCTTGCGCAGCGCTTCGGTTGCGGGAAGGTCGATTGCCGGTGGCTCGCCGTGGGCGACCACGCCGTAGTCCCGGGCAGCACCTTCGATCGTCACCAGACCGGCACGCAGATCCTGCGCCACCAAGTCAAGGTCACGTGTCAGCGCCTCGCCCCAGCCGCCCGCACCCGGCAGTTCATGACGGAACACCTGCCCGACCCGAAGCGTCATGGTCAGCTTGGCATGCAACGGTGCCTCGCTGTTCTGCCCGGGATCCAGGATGTTTCGGCCCGCGCGGCCAGGTCCGCCCCCCTGTAGCCCATACGGGCGATGCGTCTGACGATCTGCCCTCACCTGCAGAATCCCCTCATCCGCCAGCATGCGCCAGGTCTTGCGCTGCGCCATGCCGCCGCGGAATTTCCCGGGTCCGCCACTGTCGGGAACAAACTCGTAATCCAGCACCTCCAGAGGGTTCTCCGATTCGATCACCTCGACCGAGAAGCTCGCCATGTTGGCGAACATGCTGGTGTTGCCATCCAGCCCATCCGCCCAGGGTCGGCCACCCCAGCAGCCGGACATGAAGTCCACATAGATGAACGGCTGCAGGTCCTTGTCATAGCCGCCGATCGTCAGGCCGGTGTTGCCGCCGTCCGACGCCGCATAGACCCGATCCGGATACAGCTTTGCCAGCGCGCCGAAGCAGCAGTCGGCGGCGCGGAATCCGGTCAGGCCACGCGCGGCACAGGCGGCGGGCAGACGGCCATGGGTGATGGTGCCGAGCGGCGCGATGACCTTGATCGGGCGGAACACGCCGTCGTTGTTCGGCATGTTGATCGACAGCACCGACTTCACCGCGGTGAAGCTCGCCGCCGCGGTATAGCTCCAGGTGTTGTTGATCGCGCCTTTCACCTGCGGCGCGCTGCCGGTCCAGTCCACCTCCATCGTCTCGCCGTGCTTGCGCACCGTGCAGACCAACTTGATCGGCTTGCCGACATCGATCTGATCGTCGTCGATCCAGTCGGTGAAACTGGCCTCCCCGTCCGGCAGTTCGGCCAGACAGTGCCGCGTCAGCCGTTCGGAGTAGTCCATCGTGGCGCTCATCAGCGTACGCAGATCATCCGCACCGTAACGCGCGACCAGCTCCGTCATGCCGCGCGCGGCGATCTCACAGGCGGCGAGCTGGCTGCGGATGTCGCCCAGCACGCGGTTCGGCACCCGCACGTTGCGTTCGATCATGCGAAACAACGTCGGGTTGGGGACACCGCGCTCATACAGTTTCAGCGGTGGAATACGCAGGCCCTCGGCATAGATCTCGGTGCTGTCGGAGGCGTTCGATCCAGGTACCCGCCCGCCGACATCGGTGTGGTGGCAGATCGTCGCGGCATAGGCGATCACCTTCCCGTCCGCGAACAGCGGCTTGAAGATGAAGATATCCGGTAGATGCATGCCGCCGTCATACGGATCGTTATTGATCAGGATATCGCCTTCGGCGATGTCGTCCCCGTAGTGCTTCAGGACCGCCTGCAGCGCCACGGGAATGGAACACAGATGGCCCGGCAGTGACAGGCCCTGCGCCACCAGCCGGCCCTGCGCGTCGCACAGGGCGGCACTGTAATCCATGATGTTCTTCAGCACACCGGAGTAGGCGGTGCGGTAGATCGTCAGTACCATCTCGTCGCCCAGCGCTGCGACCGCGTTACGGAACAGTTCCTCGGTGATGGGGTCTGACATGGTGTCTCGTCGGCCTCGCTGTGCGGTGCAGCATCGGACCACCACCGCAGACGCAGTGCAACCGCATAGTTCGCCGCCGGTCCCGGTGTATGATCTGCCCGGCTGGGGAGGAGCGAACCGACATGGACGCCACAACGTCGTTGTTTGGACTCGAGGGGAAGCGCGCGCTGGTGATCGGCGCCGGCCAGGGCATGGGCGAAAGCACCGCATTGTTCCTGGCCCGCGCCGGCTGCGATGTCGGCCTGGTCGACGTGGCGGCCGACCGTGCGGACCGCGTCGCCGGTGCGGTGCGTGAACTGGGGCGGCGGGCAGAACCGATCATCGGCGATGTTCTGGACGACGCGCAGATCCCCGACATCGTCGGCGCAGCCGAACGCGCCTTGGGCGGCATCGACGTGATGGTCTCGATCGTCGGCGCGGCCGCCTGGGGTTCGCTGCTGGACACCACTGCCGCGGTCTGGGACCAGCAGCAACAGCTGAACCTGCGCTATTTTTTCCTGGTGGCGCGGGAGGTTGCGACCGCCATGATCCGCCGCAACGCGCCGGGTGCGATCGTCGGCATCGCTTCGGTGGACGGACAGCGCGCCAGCCCGATGCGTGGTGCCTATGGTGCCGCGAAGGCCGGGTTGATCAGCCTGGTGCAGACCATGGCGGTGGAATGGGCGCCGCATCGCATCCGGGTGAACGCCATCGCGCCGGGACACATCGTCACGCCGCGCCTTTACGACACGCCGCATCGCGCCGATCTCTACGCGAACAGCCTGCTGCCGGTGCGCCAGCGCGGCGTGCCGGACGATATCGGCAAGGCCGCGCTGTTCCTCGCCTCCGACATGGCGCGCTACATCACCGGCACCACGTTGGATGTCGATGGCGGCCTGCTCGCGGCGAACCTGTTCCCCAACGGACTGCCCGGACACAATGCATCCTGACGCGATGGACGAAACCCGGCGGCGTCATCCGCTGTTCGGCGCCAATCGTTTCAAGCTCGGCATCTTCAGCGCCAACTGCGACGGCGGCTTGACCATGAGCCTGGCGCCGGAACGGTGGCGGGCCGACTGGGACGACATCGTCGCGATGACCCGCATCGCGGACCAGGCCGGGCTGGAATTCATCCTGCCGGTGGCGAAGTGGCGTGGCTACCAGGGCAAGGCCAATATCTACGGCCGATCCTTTGAGACGCTGACACATGGGGCGGCACTCGCCGCGCTGACCCGGAAAATCGCGATCTTCTCCACCGTGCATGTGCCGCTGGTCACGCCCGCCTTCGGCGCCAAGGCGATCGCCACCATCGACCATGTCAGCCACGGTCGGGCCGGATTGAACATCGTGTGCGGCTGGAACCAGGAGGAGTTCGATCTGCACGGCGTCACCATCGACCAGGACGCCCGCTACGATCACGGGCTGGAATGGTTCCATATCTGGTCGCGCCTGCTGCAAGGCGGGCCGGAGTTCGACTGGGACGGACAGTTCTTCAAACTGAAGCGCCTGCAGACGGATCCGGTCTCGCTCCAGCGTCCCTGGCCGGTGGTTATGTCGGCCGGCTTCTCGCCGCGTGGTCGCGATTTCGCGGCGCAGGCGGCGGATGTGCTGTTCCTGAATGTCACCGAACTGGATCAGGTGCCAGCTCTGCTGGCCGACGTGGACCAGCACATGGCGCGCCATGGCCGCACCATCTCGGTGTTCACCATGGGCCACGTGGTGTGCCGGCCGACGCGGCAGGAGGCGGAGGAGTTCTTCCATTACTTCGCCGAGGAGATGGCCGATGCCGACGGCCAGGCCTATTACCGCCGCAACCGCGGCGTCACGGTGCCCGACGGCGCGGCCCGCATGGCGCGGCCGTTCGACAACCGCTTCACCCGGTCCGGCACCAGACGCTACGAGGGTGCCTATCCCGGCGCCTATCCGTTCGTCGGTTCCCCCGACGATGTGGCGGATGAGATGACGCGGATGAGCGCCACCGGATTGGCGGGTGTCACCGTGGCGTTCGTCGATTATCTGAAGGAGATTCCGTATTTCGTGCAGGAGGTGCTGCCGCGGCTGGAGCGGCGCGGCCTGCGACACAAGGTCATCTGACTCCGCAGCGCACCCGGTGGCCGCCCGACAAGACCTGGCCGGGCAGGAAAAGCCACCACCGATCGCAGGGCAATCGCAATTGGCGGCAGCGCGGGCCACCCGTTCGGTTTGGTGCGAACCTTAGCGAAGCAAAGCTTTCACCACGGAGGAAGAACGAGGACACCGGGGCCACAGGAGTCGGTAACGACACGACGGCCGTGGTACAATCACCGGCTCCGTGGCGCTCCGTGGTCCTCGTTCTTCCTCCGTGGTGAAAGCTTTGCTTCGCTACCGTTCGCACCGGACCAGGGGCGTTCTAACCTCGGCTGCCGACCGTCCTTGCCTGGCCACCCCGACCGCCGACCGTGCTTCTCAAACGCCGCGCAACGTGCTGTGCAGGGAAGCAACGCAATCCTCACTGACGCGATATGTGCCGGTCGCTGCCTCCCCCGTCCCAATGCCGGTTGGAAAGATCCCTCGCATGACCCCACCCCGCATCGCCCTGCTCGGCTTTTCCATCGAGTGCAACCGCTTTGCCCCGGTTGCCACCGAGCCCGACTTTTCGTCCCGCACGCTGATCGGCGGCGCTGCCATGATGGACGAGGCACGCTCGCCGGCCCCTCGCATGCTGGGCGAACTGCCCGGCTTCGTCGCCGACATGGATGCGGCAGGCCCCTGGGAGCCGGTGCCGATCCTGCTCGCAATGGCGGAGCCGAACGGGCCGGTCGACCAGGTCTTCTTCGATCGGCTGATGACGCAGTGGGAGGCCGGCCTGCGCACGGCCGGCAGGCTGGATGGGGTGTACTGCGTGCTGCACGGCGCCGGCCTCACCACGCAGGATCATGATCCGGAGGGCACGCTGCTCGCGCTGGTCCGCCGCATCGTGGGCGCCGAAACGCCGGTCGTCGCCAGCTACGACCTGCATGCCAACGTATCGCCTGCGAATGTGGAACTGGTGAACGCCTATATCGGCTACCGCACCAACCCGCATCTCGACATGCGGGAGCGCGGCGCTGAATCAGCCCAGGTGCTGCGTCGTCTGCTCGGCGGCATGCGGACCCACATTGTCTCGCTCCGCCTGCCGATCGTACCGCCCACCGTCACCATGCTCACCGGCCCGGATGCGCCGAACCGGCCGTATGGGGAGCTGATCGACCTCGGCCAGCGGCGGATGCGGGAGCCGCCTTACGCCGAACGGGTGGTGAATGTGTCCTTGATGGGCGGGTTTGCCTACGCGGATACACCGTTCAATGGCCTGACCGTGGTGGTGACCGCCACCGACGCCGAAGCGGCACGCAACCTGGCGCGGGAGATCGCCGAAGCCGGTTGGGCGCGGCGCGACCAGTTTCGGCCGACGCTGACCGCGCTGGACGATGCGGTGCGCCGCGCCAAATCCACCGAACAGCCTGGTCAGCATGCGCTCGCCTTCGCCGATGTGGCGGACAATCCCGGCGGCGGTGGGCGTGGCAATACGATGTGGATTCTGGAGGCATTCCACCGCGCCGACGTGCAGAACGCCCTGGTCGGTGTGATCCACGACCCCGCGCTGGCGGCGGAAGCCCATCGGCTGGGGGAAGGCGCTCGCTTCACCGCCCGCTTCAACCGTGACGGCGGCGACGCCTTCTCCAAGCCGTTCAGCGCGGAGGCGACTGTGCGCGGCCTGCGCAACGGGACGGTGCGGGGCCGACGCGGCATCTATGCCAACAACACGCTCGATCTCGGTCCGTCCGCGGCACTGATGATCGGCGGCATGACTGTCATCGTCCTGACCAATCGCTATCAATGCGCCGATCCAATATTCTTCGAGGCGTTCGGGCTGGACATCGCCGCCGCGCGCATCGTGGTGGTGAAGTCGCGCGGCCATTTCCGTGGCGGCTACGACGAATTCTTCCGCCATCAGGACATCGTCGAAGTGGATGCGCCCGGGCTGACCAGCCCGATCCTGTCCCGCTTCGACTGGCAGCACATGCCGCGCCCGGTGATCCCGATCGATGACGCGGCGGACTGGACCCCGAGCTGAACGGGCCGAACTTCAGCAACCAGATCGGGGTGGCGCGTGGCCGCCGGTCGCGGCACGATACCGACATGCCGCGCGTTGCCTTCACCGCCAACCTGCAACGTCACCTGGCCTGTCCTGTGCAAGCTGCGCCCGGGGAGACGGTCCGCGCCGTGCTGGACCACGTGTTCGCCGCGCATCCCCGCCTGCGCTCCTACATCCTGGACGATCAGGGACGCGTCCGCCGCCATGTCGCCATCTACGTCAACGCCGCGCGCATCGAGGATCGGGAGCGGCTGAGCGACCCGGTCAGCGAGCAGGACGAGGTCTTCGTGTTTCAGGCATTGTCGGGCGGGTAATCGAAGGAGGCTCTCCATGAGCAACCGACTGCTGGTCGGCACTCGCAAGGGATTGTTCGACATCCGCCGCTCGGGCGATGGCTGGGTGATCGCCGGGGTGCATTTTCTGGGCGACCCAGTCTCCATGGTGCTACCCGATCCGCGCAGCAACACGCTGTACGCCGCCCTCGCACTCGGCCATTTCGGCGTGAAGCTGCATCGGTCCGGCGACGACGGCGCGCGGTGGCAGGAACTGCCCGCCCCTGCGTTCCCGCCGACCGATCCGCCAGGTCCCAGCGTGTCCTACCTGCTTTGCCTGGAGACCGGAGGCGACGAGCAGTCGGGTTGGATCTGGTGCGGCACAATTCCGGGCGCGCTGTTCTTGTCGCGGGATCACGGCGCGAGCTGGGCGCTGAACCAGCCCCTCTGGGACCTGCCGGAACGCAAGGAGTGGATGGGCGGCGGTTTCGATGAGTCCGGCATCAACTCGATTTGCGTCGATCCACGCAATCCCGCGCATGTGACGGTTGCAGTCTCCACCGGCGGTGTCTGGCTGACCCGGGACGGCGGTGCCAGTTGGCAGGCATCGGGTCCCGGCATGCGCGCGGATTACATGCCACCGCAGCGCCAGCTCGACATCGTCGCGCAGGACGTGCACCGGCTGGTGCAATGCCCCTCCGCACCGGACACACTGTGGGCGCAGCATCATAACGGCGTGTTCCGCTCGACCGATGGTGCGGCGTCCTGGCAGGAAATTGCCGCGATACGGCCGGCGAAATTCGGCTTCCCGGTGGCGGTGCATCCACGCGATCCGGACACCGCCTGGTTCGTACCGGGGGTAAAGGACGAGTGCCGCGTACCGGTGGATGGCAGGCTGGTGGTGGCACGCACAAGGGATGGCGGCTGCTCGTTCGATGTGCTGTCGGACGGTCTGCCGCAGCTTCATGCCTATGATCTGGTGTATCGCCACGGTCTGGCGGTCGACGAGACCGGGCAGCGGTTGGCCATGGGATCGACCACGGGGCATTTCTGGGTCTCGGAAAATGGCGGCGACAGTTGGACGCTGGTCGCCGGGCATCTGCCGCCGATCGCCTGCGTCCGGTTCGCGTAGCAGAAGGAAGACAGGCGCTTGGTGGAGTTCAGGAGGTATCGGGGCTTCGCCCCGCGCCCGCCCCACCAGGAGGCTTTGCCTCTTGGACCTCCAGCAAATTCTCGCCTTCGCAATCAAATCGGTATTATGTAGCAACCGCCACCAGAACAGAGCGGAAACGCTCGGGTCCGGTCACCACATGAGGAGGTCGTGATGTAGGCCGCCGGAGGTGGCCATGGCCCTGAGTAAATTCTTAGGATTTGCTAAAGCGCCACCAGCGGCGCTGGCTCTTTCTATTTTCCTCACGATCGAACCACCAGCGCATGTCGTGCTGGATTACAAAAGCGCTGAGTTCTGGGTCTTCGCGGTTGGCGATGAACTGAAAGCAGAATCCTGTAGTCCTTGTGACATTAAAAAAGTCGCAATAGGTGAGTTGTCCATAAACGTACAGCGCCTTTCGGAACGAGAGCATCGCATTCCTGTCATTGTCGGAAATCTGAAAAACGTCATAAGGCATTCCGGACCTAAATTTGGCATCAGCGGATATACTAAGCATTCCCAACTTACTCCGTACTATAAGGGGCAGTTCTCCATATCCATCGGCACTGATTTCATGAGCGATACCGTAGGATTCAAGAAATCCTGTCCCTCTGCCTATGTTATGAATGTCAAAATTGACATGCATAAGAGCTCCCCAGTCGGAGTTTCTGACTGCCTGGGGGAAATTCCGCAATTGAACCTCAAACAGAGTAAAGTATGGCCTATCTGCGTTTTGAGTAGTCCTTACAGAATCTACTTGCGGCACGAGTCGCCCTTCGTTGGTCAATCAGCGTCCAGACCAAGAGTATGGCGCCAGCGACCCCAAGCACGGTTTGTATTCGGCTAATATCAACGGAATCTTCGGCAGATTTCGCCATGCGTCGCTGTTCACACAAATCAGCCTCATCATGGCTTTGGGGTTTGGCGCAATGGGGGCGGGTCCAGTCGGCTTGGAACGGCTCTTTCCTATCGTTGGAAGACGACGATGGCTGTCCGGATTGTTTTATAGTCTGACCGGCCTTGTCAGCTTCGGGGTGCTGATTGGCATTCTTTTCCTGGGAATATAGCGGTGCATAGGTAGCTCCGATTAGCCATCCTCCAACCGCAACACAGAGCATCCAATTGCGATTAGACATTGGACAAAAAACGCCGCCGTGAACCCACCTCTGGCAATCTTATTCGCAATGTTCCGCTCCGTTTCTTGCACCCCGATCTCGCTCAGTTTCGACGCAAGATGCGCGTAGGTCACCCCCCTCCGCTTTAGCTCGGCTTTCAGCAGGTTTTTCGCCAGGGCCTCGTACTCCTGAGTGACCGGATTGTCCTTCCATGGGCCGGTAGCCATAGCCGCCTCCGAAAAATCATCATATCTGATGATAATGGTCCTTGTATCCAATGGTATCAACCTCTATATCCGGTGAATAACACCACCGGATATGATGACATGTCGCAGCACTTCCTCCTTTCCGCCCGCGCCCGCACCCTCTCCCTGGCGGCCGTGCTGCGCATGACGGACCTGGAAGCCGAGGCGGCATTCCGCTCTGTCCGCTGGACCGGTGGCGCCGCGATCTGCCCGCACTGCGAGTGCCCAACTGTCTATGAGTGCCGCCGCCCGAACGGCGCGGTGCGGTTCCGCTGCAAGGCGTGCCGCAAGGATTTCAGCATCACGAGCGGCACCCTGTTCGCGTTCCACAAAATGCCGCTGCGCACCTACCTCGCGGCTATCGCCATCTTCATCAACGAGGTAAAGGGCAAATCAGCTCTGGCGCTGAGCCGGGACCTCGATTGTCAGTACAAGACGGCGTTCGTCCTGGCGCACAAGCTGCGCGAGGCGATGGCGTCCGAGCTAAAGGGGATGAAGGTTGGCGGCGACGGCGAGACCGTCGAGGTGGATGGCGGCTATTTCGGCGGCTACGTGAAGCCGGCCAACTACAAGGAGAACCGCCGCGACCGCCGGCTGGCCAAGAACCAGAACGGCAAGCGCCGGGTGGTGGTTGTGGTCCGCGAGCGTGGTGGCCGCACTCTGCCGGCTGTGTTCAGGTCCGAGTCTGCCGCGCTGTCGTGGATCGCCTCGCGCGTGTCGCGGGACACCCACCTGGTAGCCGACGAAGCCGCGTCATGGAATGACCTGCATGGCCGGTTCACGGTGGACCGGATTGATCACAGCGCCGCCTACAGCCATTCGGGCGTCTACTCCAATGCCGCCGAGTCCTTCTTCTCCCGCATGCGCCGGGCCGAGATCGGCCACCACCACCACGTTGCCGGCGCCTATCTGGTCCGCTACGCGCAGGAAAGCGCTTGGCGCGAGGATCATCGCCGGGTCGCGAATGGCCGGCAGGTTCAAGCCGTGGCGGCGCTGGCGATGGCATGCCGTCCGAGCGTGGACTGGTGTGGATATTGGCAGCGGGCCAGCTCGATAGCGCGCTGAATGGGACCTTGCGCAACTCGGGCGCAACCTGCAACGACGCAACAGATAGTCGCCATTGACTGATACCCCACCAGAGATGGTGTTGTTGGGTACAGAATCCTATTGCACACCATGAAATCGGTCTGCTAGAGAAGCGGTGACTGATACAGAAAAGGGGACCTTGCCGGGCCCCCCTCTGTAGGCATCCGTGGGCTGTTTGGGAGCCGCGAGCGGATCAGCGATTACGCGCCCCTCTTGTCGTGGGGTTTTCGCATACAGTCAAGCATTTTCGCGGCTCCCATCTTTGCTTCGGAGCGTCGCAAACCATGCATAGACATAGCTTCCATCCAGATCACATCCTCCGCTTCGGAAGAGGCTCTTCGGCGGACTACAGCCCAGTCTGATCCGCTGTCTTTTTGGCCTCGTGCCGAGAAGTCTGGCGCGTCCGCTGAAAGGTTCTCCGGTATGACACGAAGAACCTTCACCGCCACAGCTTGACCGTTCCAGCGATTTTGCTGAATCCAGTAACCAATAGGTCGATCAATGTCACAAGTCGTTTCCATGCAGCCCCCGCCGATCCGAGATAATGACCAGATCCTACGTCACCCTACGTCATTAACTCAGCGGTTAAACTTCAAATCGATGCCCTGGCAATGACGGAGCCAATTCGTGACAAGGAAACAGACTGCCAGGAAGCACATCGTCAGACTGAGCGATGATGAGCGCGATCGGCTGAACGCGCTCATCGCAACAGGCGAGCATCCGGCACGCAAGCTTCTCAAGGCGCGTATCCTGCTGAAGGCCGACGTCTCCGAGGCGGGCGAGGGATGGCCCGACAACCGGATTGCCGAGGCGTTGGACACCAGCACCGACACGATCCTTCGGACCCGCCAGCGGCTTGTGGAGGAAGGCCTGGACGCGGCCCTGACACACAAATATTCGCCCGCCTCGGCCCGGCCACGCATCTTCGACGGGGCCGCCGAGGCCAAGCTGATCGCCCTGGCGTGCGGCGAGCCGCCAAGGGGGCGGTCGCGCTGGACCCTTGAACTGCTGGAAGAACAGGTCGTCGAACTGAAGATCGTCGAGCGTGCCAGCGACAACACGATCGGGCGGACGCTAAAAAAAACGCTCTCAAGCCCCACCTGCAAGAACAATGGGTCATTCCGCCGGACGCCAGCGCGGCCTTCGTAGCCGCCATGGAGGACGTACTCGAAGTCTATCAGCGCCCGCACGACCCAGCGCGCCCGGTGGTTTGCCTGGACAAGACGTCAAAGCAACTGATCGCAGAGACGCGCGTGCCGATCCAGGCGAAGCCCGGGCATCCCTCGCGCGTCGACTACGAGTATGAGCGTAACGGCACGGCAAACCTGTTCATGCTGTTCGCGCCGCTGGAGGGATGGCGGCACGTCAAGGTCACAGACCGCCACGCCGCCGCCGATTACGCCCAGGTCCTCAAGGAGGTGTCCGACATCCACTTCCCTGGCGCCGAGAAGATCGTTCTGATCCAAGACAATCTCAGCACGCACAAACCCGCGTCGCTGTACGAGGCCTTTCCGCCCGCGGAAGCCCGCCGGCTCGTGGAACGGTTCGAGTGGCATTACACACCCAAGCACGGAAGCTGGCTGGATATGGCCGAGTGCGAAATCAGCGTGCTGTCAAGACAATGCCTAGACCGGCGAATCCCCGACAAACCGACGCTGACCCAAGAGATCGCCGCATGGCAGCAGAACCGCAACAAAAGGCACGCCAAGGCCGATTGGCAGTTCACCAACGCGGACGCCCGCGTCAAGCTCAAGCGGCTCTACCCGCAATTTCAATAACTCGGGGTATCAGTGTCCTGAACCATAAGACCACGCATCATGTCGTTGAAGTGTTATAGGTGCAAAATCGTTCTATGGCGTCGAGGATGTCGTCGGCA
>CAWBLP010000002.1:0-66847 GCA_963789495.1 uncultured Alphaproteobacteria bacterium | reverse complement strand
GCTAACAGGCTGCTGAAAAACCCCTTGCTTCGACGCGGCGGCATCTGATTCGATGCCCTATCGGATTGACAGCCTCGGGTAGCCTCAATGCGCGGTTCTGACGAACGACGCGACGGACTTTTCAGCTATGTGCGGCCGGAGAGCCGGATCCCCCAGACCCATCCGTTGCGGGTGATCCGAACGCTGGCAGACGAGGCCCTGCAGTCGCTCAACGACCGGTTCGCGGCGCTGTATTCCGAGAACGGCCGTCCCTCGATCCCACCCGAGCAGTTGCTGCGCGCGCTGTTGCTGCAAGCCTTCTACACCATCCGTTCCGAGCGTCAGCTGATGGAGCAGTTGAACTACAATCTGCTGTTCCGCTGGTTCGTCGGCCTGTCGGTGGACGATCCGGTCTGGGTGCCGACCGTCTTCAGCAAGAACCGCGACCGGCTGCTGGAGGGCGACATCGCGGCGGCGTTCATGTCGGCAGTGCTCAACCTGCCGCAGGTGCAGGGTCTGCTTTCGGACGAGCACTTCTCGGTTGATGGCACGCTGATCCAGGCGTGGGCCAGCATGAAGAGCTTCCGCCGCAAGGACGGCAACGACGAACCGCCGGCACCGGGCCGCAATGGCGAGCGCAACTTCCGCGGCGAGACGCGTTCCAACGAGACACATGCCTCGACCACCGATCCGGACGCTCGTCTTGCCCGTAAATCAGGCGGACAGGAGGCGAAGCTGGGCTTCACCGGACATCTGCTTATGGAGAACCGCAACGGGCTGGTGGTGGATGCGCGCCTGACGCTGGCCACCGGGACGGCGGAGCCGGAGGCGGCGCTGGCCATGTTGGGCGAGTTGCCTGGTTCGGACAAGAAAACCGTCGGAGCAGACAAGAACTACGACACGGCGGCGTTCGTTGCGGCAGCCCGCAAACTGAATGTGACCCCGCACGTGGCGCAGAACATCACCGCGCATCGCGGCTCGAACATCGACCGGCGCACGACGCGTCACGATGGCTACCGGATCAGCCAGGTGATCCGCAAGCGGATCGAGGAAGCCAATGGCTGGATCAAGGAAGTCGGCGGAATGGCGCAAACGAAGTTTCGGGGTCGCGCCCGCGTAGGCTGGATGTTCATGTTCAAGGCGACGGCTTACAACCTGATCCGACTGCCGCGGCTGCTCGCGATAGGATGAGGCTGTCAGCGCTATGCCAAATGCTGGATCAGAGCCATTCTGACGCTGTGCAAATGCCTGATTCCGTCCCGACAAACCGAAAATCGAACACTGAACCTACTGGCGCCTGACGTTGCAGAGGGTTTTTCAGCAGCCTGCTAGATGTCCTGGCCACAAACCTTCAGATGTCCAGTTTCCTTCATACTTGAATGTTCCGCATCTCTGGCATTCGCATAAGGTAAAAGGTACATCAAATCGAAATCCACAAGGACTTCCACAAGCTGGACAGGTATCTCCATCTGCTGCTTTAGCCATTGCGTTTCTCCCAGCGACAAATTCAGGCAAAAACTCGCCCTGTCCTCTCAATATATGCTCCTTGGGAGGGCCCGTGCGCGCCTCATCACTCCTATTACGGGAGGACACCCAGCTATCAGATGCAGCCATGGAGGACGCAGCCGGAATTCTGAGACGCGTCACTTACCAGGTCATGATATTCCCGGCCGGAGGCGACCGAGGACGCGGTGACTGCCTTGGGCTTAGTTAATAAACCAACTCGGTGCGCACTCGACCCCCGCCGTTACGCCCCGCGCCAGGGGTCCGGATCGCCCTCGCCTGCCATCTCGAACCCGTCGAACACGAACGCCGGCGCCACCACGCAGCTGCACAGCGTCCAGGCGCCCAGACTCTCGGCGTCCTGCCAGTGATGCGCCGGCACCAGCCCCTGCAGCACCTGTCCCGCGGACAGGTCGGGGCCGAGCCGATGGGCGGTGGCGGGGGCGACGCGCAGGAGCAGCGGGGCGCCGGCGTGCCACAGCCATAATTCGGCGGCATCCACGCGATGCCAAACGCTGCGCTCGCCGGCGCGGAGCAGGAACAGGATGCCGGTGCCGGCGCCGCGCCCGCCAGCGGCCGGCGCGTCACGCCAGGTTTCCCGGTAGTGCCCGCCTTCGGGATGCGGCTGCAGGTTCAGCGCCCGGATCACCGACGCCGCATCGGCGCCGGCATCCCGCAGGTCGGTCATTCCTTCGGCGCGGTCTGCGCAATCGCCGGATGCTGCGCGAACGCCTCGTACCAGGCGGCGAGCTTGGGATGCGTGTCCCGCCAGGGCTGCGCCGCATAACGGAAATCCAGGTAACCCAGCGCGCAGGCCACCGCGATCGAGCCGATATCGACGATGCGATGCGGCGGTTCGGCTTCCAGCGCGTCCAGCGTGCGATCAACCGCAGCCTTCTGCCGCGCGATCCAGGCGACCCGCCCATCATCCTGCGGCTTCTGCATCTCGGCGCGCCGCGGCACGGAGGCGTCCAGAATTCCGTCCGCCATGGCCTGCTGCTTCAGCGCCCGCCAGCGCGCCGCGCCATGCGCGGGAAACATCGGCAGCGCATCGCCGACGCTGTCGAGGTATTCGCAGATGACCGGACTGTCGAACAGCGCCAGCCCGTCATCGGTAACCAGGCAGGGCACCTTGGACAGCGGATTATCCGCCAGCAGTTCCGGCGGCGAGGCATTGGCGTTGGTCGGCACCCGCTCGATCTGGCCGTCGATCCCGCGGCTGATGGCACAGGCCAGCACCTTGCGGACATACGGGCTGGTGGCGGAAAAATGCAGCTTCACGGCGACGATCTCCCCTCAGAACTTGTCTTTCTTCGCCCGCAGATCGGCGAAGGTCGCCGCATCGGGCGCACGCAGGAACGGGTTCGCCGCCAGCTCCTCGCCGAGCAGCGACGGCACCGTCGGCTGACCCTTGGCACGAAGCTGCTTCACCTCGTTCATGCGCGCCTGCAGCGCCGCATTGTCGGGATCGACGCTGATCGCGAAGCGCGCGTTGCTTTCGGTATATTCATGACCGCAGCAGACTTTCGTATCCGCCGGCAGCACCGCCAGCTTGCGCAGGGACGCAAACATCTCCGCCGCCGTGCCCTCGATGAGCCGACCGCAGCCCAGGCTGAACAGCGTGTCGCCGGACAGCAGCACCGCCCCGTCCGGGAAGAAGAAATTGATCTGCCCCCGAGTATGGCCCGGAGTGTCGATCACCTGCGCCGCGGCATTGCCGAACTTCACCGTGTCGCCTTCGCGCACCGCCTGGTCGAGCTTCGGCAGACGATGCGCATCCGCCGCGGCGCCCACGACCTTCGCCTCGGGGAAGCGGGCTCGCACGTCGTCGACGCCGGCGATGTGGTCGCTGTGGTGATGCGTCAGCAGGATCAGATCCAACCGGCCGCCCGCCTTTTCCAGCGCCGCGATCACCGGTCTTGGTTCGGCGGGATCGACGATGGCCGTGGCACCGGTCGCGCTGTCGCGCAGCAGCCAGGCGTAGTTGTCGGACAGGATGGGGACGCGTTCTGCGGTGATTGTCATGCCCGGCAGGCTAGCACCAGCACCGGCGGCCTGCCCAGAGGCCCGGCGGAGCGGACGCCCGGAGCGAACCCCGGCGATACCCCCCGCCGGCCCGGGAGGCCTCGCGCAGCCGACGTGCGAAGCCTGCCCGCACGCGGGTCAGCGTCCGCCATCCACCTGCAAAATCTGCCCATTGACGAAGCCCGCCAGGTCGGAGGCGAAGAACACCACCGCATTGGCGATATCCTGCGCGCTGCCGAGACGCTGCATGGCGATGCGCTGCACCAGCGCCTTTTGACCATCCGCACCGTAGCTGTCCCATTGCCGTTCCGTTGCCGCATTGGTGCGGATGAACCCGGGCGCGACCGAGTTCACTGTGATGTTGAAACGACCGAGCTCATGCGCGAGTTGCCTGGTCAGTCCCACCACCGCGTGCTTGGCGCTGCAATAGGCCTGCACGCCGGTCAGCGACGGCTGCAGTCCGGCGCCGGAGCTGATGTTGACGATGCGTCCGCTGCCTGCCCGCTTCATCGCCGGCGCGGCCGCGCGGCACAGAGTGAAGGCCGCATTGACGCTGATGTCGAAGATGACGTTCCAGTCTGCGTCGGAGACATCCTCCAGCGGCTGGTGCTCCTGGCCGGCAACACCGCCGGCATTGTTCACCAGCACGTCGATCGCGCCGCCGGTGGTCTGCTCGATCTGACGGATCCAGGCGGCGCCCGCGGCGCGATCGCGCAGATCGACCACCGCGGTGGTGATGCCGCCACCGGTGGCGGTTTCCGCCAGCGTGTCCGGGGCGATGTCGGTCGCGAACACGCGTGCACCGAGTTGTGCGAAGGTCCGGGCGATGGTGCGGCCGAAGCCGTGGCCGGCTCCGGTCACTGCGACGGTCTTGTTGTCGAAACGGATTTGCATGCGGTGTTCACCACCCTTCCAACAGCGCGCGCGTTTCCAGGACCGCCACGTCCCAGATTTCCAGCATCTCGCTATCGTCGCGCTGATAGCGGCCACCGAAATTGCCGTCGTCCAGCATCAGGCGCACTTCGAACGGTGGCAGCGCGCGTAGCTGGTCGGTATCCACCATGCGCTTCGTGCCTTCGGCCGGCGGACGATTTGGCAGTCTCGTCCAGGGAAAATTCTCCATCCAGCTGGCATGTCCCGCGACCGGATCGATTCGGCGAATCGCGGCGGCGGTCATCGGCGCCTGCCACCAGTCGTGGCAGCGGACACGCGCATCGGGATTGTCCATCATCCACTCGCGCGCGAGCGCCGCGGCCGGCTGGTTGCCGCCATGGCCGTTGACGATCAGCACACGGCGAAAGCCGATTTGCTTCAGGCTGTCCAATATGTCGCGCAGCACCGCGGCATAGGTGGCGACGCGCAATGTGATGGTGCCGGCGAAGCTGGTGAAATACGGCGTCAGCCCGTAGGGCAGTGCGGGAAACACCGGCACGCCCAGAGGCTCCGCGGCTTCCGCCGCGACGCGTTCGGCGAGGATCGCATCGGTCGCAAGCGACAGGCCGGCATGCTGCTCGATACTCCCGATCGGCAGCACGCAGCGGTCGTCGTGGCGGACCCAGTCCTCCACCATCCGCCAATCCATTTCGGCAATGCGCATTGCATCCCCCAGCGTGTCCAGCTTGGTCCAGACGCTGGACACTGACGGCGCGTCCGTCAATCGGCGAGGCCGCCGTTACCCGGTGCGCGTGCGCGGCCCCTGCCAGATCGCGCCACCGTCACCGGGTGAGCGCGCGTGACGCGGCAGATTGTCCAGCACTTCGAACCACGGCAGCTGTTCTTCGGCAAAGACATGCTGGTGCGGTGAAATAACAGATGGATCGCTCAGGGAGCACACATACAGATCGATCTGATCCGGCCGCTGCTCCGTTTCGTAGGCGAGCGGCGTGCCGCAAGCCTCGCAGAAGCTGCGCCGCACGCCGGGCGACGATGCGTAGTGCCTCGGCATGCCGCGTGTGTAGCGAAATCCCGCGCGCTGCACGATCAGGAATGCGGCGACCGGCGCGGATGTGGCGCGGCGACAGCTCTCGCAATGACAATACAGGACCCGCAGCGGCGCAGCGGAAATCTCGAACGCCACGGTTCGACACAGGCAATGACCGGTCAATGCGTCCATCGCAGGGTGTTCCGACGGTTGTGACAGCCGGACGGTGATCGGGAGAGACCGACGGGTCAATCGCGGTTCGGGCGGCGATGGCAGACACTCATGCCATGCGTGGCAAAGGCTCGTGGATGAAAGGGCGAAACCGAAAGCCAGGCGGATGTCCCCGCAGAGGCATCGGCCAGCCGGCGAGGATGCGGGCGCACGCCGTCACGCCGACCCGTGCGCGGCGACGTCACGTTCGGCCCCGTTATCCCGGTGGCCCTCGGCTCAGTTTCTTCCCCGTGTCCTCTGCGGAAAATCCCTGCGTGTTCGCTTTGCTATGCCACGGTTCGACCCCGGCGGGTCCCACTCACGGCGCCAGCGCAGCGCACGCAGCCATGTCGGTCATGCACCCGCCGTCCGCCGGTGTCGTGGATCGGGCTCAGGCCTCGCCACGCAGCGCGCGGAAGCGCGCGATCAATCCGGTGGTGGAGCTGTCATGCGCGCCGGGCACCACGCCGGGCGACAATTCCGGCAGGATGCCGCCGGCCAGCTGCTTGCCCAGTTCCACGCCCCATTGGTCGAAACTGTCGATCCCCCACAGGCAGCCCTGCACCGCGACCTTGTGTTCGTACAACGCGATCAGCCGGCCGAGGCTGAACGGGTCCAGCCGGCGCAGCATGATGAAATTGGACGGTCGCTCGCCGACGCAGACCCGGTGCGGGGCCACGGCATCGATCTCCTCGGCCGAGGCGCCCTTGGCGGCCATCTCGGCCCGGATCTCCGCCTCGGGCCGGCCGCGCAGCAGCGCCTCCGCCTGGGCGAAGGCATTGGCCGCCAGCGCGCGATGCGCCTCCGGCCGGTCATGATCAGGCTCCGCGGCGAGGATGAAATCCACCGGCACCACCCGCGTCCCCTGATGCACCAGCTGCATGAAACTGTGCTGCGCATTGGTGCCGGGCTCGCCGAACACGATCGGACAGGTATCCCAGCCGGTCGGCTCGTCATGCAGCGTGACATGCTTGCCGTTCGAACTCCATCTCGAGCTGCTGCAGAAAGGCCGGAAATCGCTTCAGCCGCTCATCATAGGCCAGCACGCAGTGGGTGGCGCAGCCCAGCGCATCGACGTTCCACACGCCGGCCAGCGCCAGCAGCACCGGCAGGTTCTGCCGCAGCGGCGCATCGCGGAAATGGCAATCCATCGCCCAGGCGCCGTCCAGCATCGCCTGGAACTTGTCCCAGCCGGCGGCCAGGGCGATCGACAGGCCGATCGGCGACCACAGCGAATAGCGCCCGCCGACCCAGTCGCGGAAGCCGAACACGCTTCCCGGCGCGATGCCGAACGCCGCCACCGCTTTCAGGTTGGTGGAGAGCGCGGCGAAATGCGCACCCACTGCCGCCTCGCCCAGCGCCGCAGTGAGCCAGGCGCGGGTGGCCGCGGCATTCATCGCGGTTTCCTGCGTGGTGAAGGATTTCGACGCGACCAGCACCAGCGTGCGCGCCGGGTTGAGCTGCCGCAGCACCTCGGCCGCCGCGTGCCCGTCCACATTGGACAGGAAATGCGCCTGCAGATGGGCATCGCTGCGGCCGAGGGTCAGCGCCTGGGTCGCCATCAGCGGACCCAGATCGGAACCGCCGATGCCGATATTCACCACATCGGTGAAACGCTCCCCGGTGGCGCCGCGGCGGGTGCCGTCATGCACCGCGGCGACGAACCCCTGCATGCGCTGGCGTTCAGCGACCGCGAGGTCGGTAGCGGCGTCGATCCCGCCGGGCAGATAGGCGCGCAAGCCGGAGCCGGGTGGGGCGCGCAACGCCATGTGCATGGCGGCGCGATGCTCGGTGACGTTGACCGGCTCGCCGGCGAACAGGCGGGTGCGAAACCCGTCCAGGTCGGCCGCGTCGGCCAGGGCGAACAGCGCCTCCAGCACAGCGTCGTCGATCGCCGATTTGCTGATATCGAGCGTCAGCTCGTCCAGGCTGGCGGTGAAGCGGCGGGCCCGTTGCGGGTCGGCCGCGAACAGGGGGGTGATACGACGACCGTCCGGCCGAGCGGCCAGTTCGGCCAGGCGCCCGAAGGCGGCGGCGCGGGGGGAGGACTGGGTCATGGGGGGATTATAGGACGCCTGGCGGTCGAGCAGAATGGATGAATGGCGCATTGCGGTTCGCGAGCCCGTGCAGCTGGTTCGCTGGTTCCGCGGCTACCGGCGAGCTGTCACCCTGGCGACCGACCCTGAGCTCCGACAGCTAATCGCCATTGCTTGCGGACGGCCCCGCATCTGCTCGGGACTGCGTGGCGACCAGGGACCGTGGACTGCAGGATGGCTGGCTGAAATAGCCGGGTTGGCGCAGCGGCGGTGCGGCGGTCTGGTGATGCGTGGCCAACACTCATCCGCGTAATGGCGAACCGGAACTCAAGGAAGCCAGCGAGTTGGTAATCACAGCCGCCCTACCCGACGGAGTTATGTCAAGAGCAGCCACGTAACGCCGATCAGGGCAGCCCAGAATGGAGCGCTGAGAGCAAGCCCTATGAGCATCCCCCGGATAGGGGCGAACTCCGACGGCTCATATTCGAGCTCCGGATCGAGGTGATTGCTGGCAGTCGTTTGCTCTTCGCTATCGGGCGGTGCACCGCTGCGCAGAAGGCGAATTAGATGGGCATTGCGGTAATCGACGCGACCGGGCCTGCGCCGATCGTCGATTGTGGCGGGAGCGGCCTCAAACTCAGTGGGATCGGCCATCCGTAGCCTCCGGCGGGGGGCTTCCCCGAAAAGTGCCTATTCGGAATGTTCCCATCTTGCTGCCCTTTTCGCTATGCAATTATTCGAGATCGTCTCATTGCGGACAGAACACCCGGCATCGTCTGGGAACGAGCCTCGCCATGCTGGCGATGAGCCAGCCAGATGGGAACCCACGGCGTCATCCAGCCGCTTAACCAGAGGCGGCCTCCAAGGGGAGCGCCGCCATCGGTGTCCGGATAGTGCTTCAATAATAGTTTCGGCGTGGTGTCCGCCGACTACAGCCCCACTGGTCGAGGAGTTGCCGAGGCATCGCGCCAGCCAGGCCGACGAGCGACCGGCCTTGTGCATTGGCCGCCAGCCGGATGGGCTGGTATCGCCGAGATCGTCGATGACCCGATCCGGCCGGACAGCGTAACCAACATGTTCGCGCGCCTGGTGGCGCGCGCGCAGGTCAAGCCGGTCAGTTTTCACGCGCTGCGGCATAGCCACACCAGGGACCTGTTGCGGGCGGACCTGTTGCGCGCGGGCGTGCATCCGAAGATTGTATCGAAACGCCTCGGCTACGCGAGCATTGCGATCACGATGGATACCTACAGCCACGCGATCCCCGGCTTGCAGGAAGATGCAGCCCGGCGTATCGACGCGGCGCTGCCGAGCACCTAGGGTGGCAAATGGGCGGCCGTTCGGCGAAACGGACGTGCCGCTCGCGAGTTAGGGGGCTGAAAAACCACGGTTTTGCCGGGTTAGCACAGTGGTAGTGCAGCGGTTTTGTAAACCGAAGGTCGGGGGTTCAAATCCCTCACCCGGCACCAGTCGCCCCTCCGCCGGATCAGGTCCGACTCCCGCCAACCTTCGCCGCACCTTCGTCGGCCGTACCTTTGCCACCCGAACCTCCGCCGCCCACCCTGGAGGCGTCGAGTGCGGAGATGACCCCGCTCAGGAGCTCCACGGCGCACACAAATTCCTGATTGATGTCGGTCAACGCCTTGGTAATGCAACACCGCTATGGTGCCGCGCGACGTGCGGAAGGAAGTGCCGATCATGGACATGGCGGAATACGGGCGGGAGAAATATCAGCTGGTCCTGGCGATGGCCCGCCGCCAGCCGCCCGTTGTCACCGCAGTGGTGCACCCGTGCGATGAAGTGTCGCTGGCCGGCGCGGTCGAAGCCCATCGGCTGGGCCTGATCGACCCGATCCTGGTGGCCCCGCGCGAGCGGCTGCAGGCACTTGCCGCGGCCAACGGCATCGACATCAGCGCACTGCCTCTGGTCGCCTCCGAGCACAGCCACGATTCGGCCGCCAAGGCGGTCGCTCTGGTGCGCGAGGCGAAGGCAGAGGCGCTGATGAAGGGCAGCCTGCACACCGATGAGGTGATGGGCGCTGTGGTCGCGCGCGACAGCGGGCTTCGCACCGACCGCCGCGTGAGCCACTGCTTCATCATGGACGTGCCGGGTCATGCTGCGCCGCTGATCATCACCGATGCGGCGGTGAACATCGCACCGACCTTGGAGGACAAGGTCGACATCGTGCAGAACGCGATCGACCTGGCACACGCGATCGGCCTCGATCGCCCGTTGGTGGCGATCCTGTCGGCGACCGAGACGGTGAATCCCAAGGTGCCGTCCACGGTCGAGGCCGCGGCGTTATGCAAAATGGCCGACCGCGGCCAGATCACCGGCGGCATCCTGGATGGTCCGCTGGCACTGGACAATGCGATCAGTCCGGAGGCGGCCGCGATCAAGCATATCGTCTCGCCGGTTGCCGGTCGCGCCAATGTCCTCGTGGTGCCGAATCTGGAAGCCGGCAACATGCTGGCCAAGAGCCTGTCGTTCCTGGCCGGCGCCGAATCCGCGGGCATCGTGCTCGGCGCCCGGGTGCCGATCATCCTGACCAGCCGCGCCGATTCGCTGGTGTCGCGGCTGGCATCCTGCGCCGTGGCCTCGCTGGTGGCCGCCTGGCGCCGACGCACCGCAACCGCGGCCGTGCGATAACCCGCCGGAGCTGCCGATAGCCGACCGGCTGGATCGGCGACGCCGGCGCACGACCCGGACCTGGGCTTCGCCGCCGGCGCGTCCCGTCACGATCGCCGAACCAGGCGCCGCGCGGTTCGCAGCAGCAGTTGGCGGTCATCCGGCTGGCACTCGCGGTAGAGCCGCAACAGTGCCAGCTCATCGCCGGTATTCGCCTCGGCCGCGGCGTATTTGTTCCGCCCGTGCGTCAGATGCTCCACCCCGACGCCCAGCACATCCGCAATGCGTGCGAGGTTGCCGGTGACCTGGCCGGCGCGGCCGGTTTCCCATTGCGCCACCGCACTGCGTGAGACGCCGACCACATCGGCCAGTTGGTCCTGGGTGAGGCCGCGCTGTTTCCGCGCTTCGCGGATGCGCTGGCCAATCTCGTTAGGATCGCTCATGGGCGCAGGATACGTCACTCATACTAACTATGACAAGGTTTTTGTCAGCGACCCCGCGGCGGCGCAGCCCGCATGTGCAGGCCATGGGTGAGACAGATCAGCGGTCCCGCCCCCCGCCTGCCTCGGCACCGGAGGCCGCTGCTTCTCCATAAACGCCACTATTTTCCGCGTTCCGTCTGACCGCACTCCCGCCGGGCCTCGGCTTGCCACCATAGGACAGGCTCGGCCCGCAGCCGCAGCAGGCGGCGCATCGGTTATCGTTGCTGACCCAGACTGTTATTTATATTGACAGTATGAGTTATCTCACCTAACTCTTGCAGTGTTCCTTGTTTGTTCTCCCAGCAAAGGTCGCCGCGCAATGCCCAAGAAACTCGTCTGGTTCGAAGCCGACGACGCAAAACTCCGCCGCCTGCGCGTGGAGGGCGCAAGCTGGGATACCATCGCCACGGAACTCGGCCTGAACTCGCTGGACGGTGATCGACCGCGCTCGTCGGATCGGGGCGCGCCGCCCTCCCCCGGATTTCACCCCGCCCCCCGAGGATCCCGAACGCGAGCCGCTGCCGGCCGGCCATCCCCTCAGCTGGGGGCCGATCACCGTGGGAACCGTGCTGGAGGGCATGCCCTATCCGCTGCCGTTCTTCCGTCGCTGAGCGGCTGGTTCAGGCCGATCCACAACAGGAGCATTCGATGACCTTGGCCATTCGCACACCCGGCGCGGCCCGCGCGGCGCGACGCGTTGCTGCCGTTGCCACGCCGGACGGACAGCCAGTTGATGCCGCGTTCGTGGTTGCTCGTCTGGAGGAAGCCGGTGCGACCCTGCTGGCCTTGCCGGGGACCGGCTGGTCCACCCGCCTGCGCAGCTCGTCGTTGGAAATCGTCCACACCGCGTTGGAAGCCTATGGCTGGAGCGCCGGGCGCATTCGTCCCGCCGTGCCGTCGGCCGAACGCATCACCCGGATGGACGAAGCAATGGGATGGATCAGCCTGATCCCGGTGGACCGCTATGTGCTGCGGCGCATCGTCGGCGCCCGCAGTCTGATCCACCCGATCAACGAGCGTCCGCTGTTCCCGTGGCGGCGGCTGGCCGCCGCGCTGGGCGCCGACCACAAGGCCGTGCAGCGCTGGCACGCGCAAGGCATCGCGCTCATCGTGGCGGCGCTGAACCGGGCCTGATCGCAACGGACAGGGTGCGGCCGACTGCCGCACCGGTGGCGCCGGCAGGCTCATGGTCTGCTGCCGGCATCATGGCCGCCCCCAGTTCGTGTCCTGGCCGCGCCTGACACTGGGGGACCCGGCCATCTCCAGGGAACGATCGGGTCGCGCAGCCCATGCTGCATGCGCTTTCCCGAGTGGATATCCGATCAGGTTCGGCCGGGACGGGGAGCGTGCAGCTCGGCTGCTTCAATCTGCTCCATCGGAACGCTCTGCGGCCTGCGCCCGACGCGATCGGACGCGGGCGACCCGAAACCATATGCAGACAGACCGGGAGGCATGCGCCCGCCCGTCCATGCCGTTCCGCCGACTCCGCGCCAGCCGACGCGGTTCCTTCAGCCGAACATCTCACCCAGCCGGCGGATCGAGGCGAGCACCTTCTCCTGCTCCAGGCCGGGCCATTGCACGCGCATAATGAAATGGTTGACCCCCAGACGCTCCTGCCAGCGCGCGATCTCCTCCTTCACCGCGACCTTGTCGCCGATGATGAAGCGGTCTTTCGCCATCTCCTCGAAGCTCATGCCGGCAGTCGGGCTTTCCATGCCCCAGGCGGCGTAGGAGCTGTATTTGTATTCCAGCGCGGCGCGACACTCCTCCATCGCGGTCTTCTGGCTCGACCCGACATAGCATTCGCGGGCGATCGGGAATTCCGTCACCAGCCTGCCGTATTCCTCCAAAGCCTGGCGATAGACGCGCATCAACGGCTCGGTCGCACCCATCGTCGTCGCATTGGCGATCAGCCAGGCGTCGCCGATGCGGGCCGCGCGCTTCACCGCGGCCTCCACCAGGCCGGCGACCCAGACCGGCGGCCCGCCCGCCTGCACCGGCTTCAGGCTGATCCCGGCATCCTTCACCGAGTAGAACCGGCCTTCATGGGTCACCCGATCCTCGGTCCACAACCGGCGCATCAACTGGATGGATTCCGAAAAGCGCGGCGCCCGCTCCTTCAGCGAAATGCCGAAACTGTCAAATTCCGGTACGCGGTAGCCAAGACCGACGCCGAGGACGAAGTTGCCGCCGCTCAGCACGTCCAGGGTCGCGGCCTCTTCCGCCACATGCACCGGGTTCAGCAGCGGCAGCAGCAGGATGTTGCCGCCGATCGTCATGCCCTGCGCCTCACGCAGCAGATAGGCCATCAGCGGGGTGATCTGCAGCATCTGCAGCGGCTCGGTCAGGTAGTGATGCGGGAACAGCAGCGAGCGGAAGCCGGAGTCCCGGGCGAGCCGCACCTGCTCCACCAGTTCAGGAACCCGCGCTGTCAGGGAGTCGCCCGCGGGGAATTGCGTGTTGATGAACAGGCCGATCTTCATGGACGAACCCCGCGCTGTGCGTTCCCCAGGCTGTACACGAGCCGACGAACCGGCTCAACCTGGCCTGCCCGAGGCGGCGTTTCCCCTCCCCTGAACGCTGTTCTAGGCTGCTTCCAACAGCTTGGTGGAGGATTCCCGTGAAGCTCGGGCTTTTCGTCAATACGCAATTCCCCGAAGGCATGTCGGTCGCCGCGCGCATTCCGGAGTTGATCGAACAGGTCCGCACCGCGCGCGACATCGGGTTCCATTCGCTCTGGTTCCCGCACCACTACCTGACATCGCCGCTGCAGATGCTGCAGATCACGCCGATGATGGCGTTCCTCGCGGCCGAGGCGAAGGGCATGGTGATCGGCCCGAACATCCTGATCCTGCCATTGCTGAACCCGGTGCATGTGGCCGAGGAATCCGCCACGCTGGATGTGCTGACCGGTGGCACCTACGTGCTGGGCGTCGGGCTTGGCTATCGTCAGCCGGAATTCGACAGCTTCGCCATCAAGCAATCCGACCGGGTGCCGCGCTTCAACGAATCGATCCAGCTGATGCGCCGGTTGTGGACCGAGGATCGGGTGACCCATGAAGGCCGGTTCTACTCGGTGAAGGACGCCGGGCTGAGCCTGAAACCCGTCCGGGCCGGCGGACCACCGGTCTACATCGCGGCCCAGGTGGACGCGGCCATCAAACGCGCGGCCCGCATCGGCGATGCCTGGCTGATCGTGAACGCGACCGGGCTGCAGACCGTCGCGGCGCAGATGCGCACCTATCGCGCGGCGCTGGCCGAAGCCGGCCGGATCGCGCTGGAATACCCGATCGCGCGCGAATGCTATGTCGGCGCCAGCCACGCCACCGCCTTCGAGGAATGCCGCGCCGCGCTGGAATACAAGTACAACGCCTATGCGTCCTGGGGCCTGCAGAACCCGACCGGTACGATGTCGTTCCAGGAATTCGCCCGCGACCGCTTCATCATCGGCGACAAGGCGTCGGTGAAGGAGGAAGTGGCGCGCTATCGCGAGCTGCTGGGCGTGGACCACTTCATCATGCGCGTGCAATGGCCTGGGCTGGAACAGGATAAGGTCCTGGGCAGCATCCGCCGCCTGGGCGAACTCTTCGCCTGAACCAAGCCCCCTACTCTGTCAGGAATCCCGCGATGCCGATGATCCCCAAGACCTTGCACGCCCATATCAACGAAGCCTTCCCCGACCATGTCTGCCTGATCGCAACGGTGCTGCCGAACGGGTTTGCCCAGGTGACGCCACGCGGCAGTACCATGGTGTTCGACGACGACCATCTGGCGACCTGGGAGCGCGGCAAAGGCTCCACCACCGACAATCTGGCCGACGGCAGCAAGGTCACCGTGTATTTCCGCAAGCCGCAGCTACGTGTCGACGGCGTGCTGCCGAAGGGTGGCATTGCGCGGTTCTACGGCACCGCGCAGATCGTGAAGTCCGGGCCGGCCTACGAGGAAGTCTGGCGCCGCTTGGTGCAGCCCGAGAAGGATCGCGATCCCGACAAGAAAGGCTTCGCGGTGCTGATCAAGGTCGAGCGGGCCGAGGAACTCGACGGCACCAAGCTGGCGCTCGCGTAACACCCGGACGGCCTGGCGATCGTCGCGTCGCGGTCGGCGGCGCGACGGTCAGCCGCGCAACGGCCGGACGAATGCGCGCAGTTCCGCAGCCAGGGCGTCGGGCTGTTCCATGGCGGCAAAATGCCCGCCACGCGCCATCACGCTCCAGCGCCGGATATCCGTGTAGACCCGGGCGGCCAGAGAGCGTGGCGGCCGCAGGATCTCGTGCGGAAATTCGCAATAGCCCATTGGCACGCCGATGGCCGCCCCGTCGGGGATGGGCCACGGCCCGTGCATCCGCGCGTAGTACGGCCAGAACGACGAACCGATCGCCCCCGTCAGCCAGTACAGGCTGATATTGGCCAGCAGCTCGTCCTTGCCGAACACGCTCTCCACATCGCCGCCACAATCCGACCAGGCGCGAAACTTCTCGATGATCCAGGCGGCCAGCCCGGCCGGCGAGTCGGTCAGGCCGAACGCCAGGGTCTGGGGCCTGGTGCCCTGGATCCACTGATAGCCGGTCTCCTCCTTCAGCCAATGGCTGAGCTCGCCGAGGAAGCGCTGCTCCTCCGCGGTGGGATTGGCCACCATGTTCGGGTCGCGCCGGATCGGCAGCAGGTTGAGGTGAATCCCAATCATCCGCTCCGGATAGGCGTAGCCGAGGCGGGAGGTGACGAAGGACCCCCAGTCACCGCCCTGGGCGACGAACCGGTCGTAGCCGAGCACCTCCGTCATCAGCGCCGCGAAGCAATCCGCGATCTCGGGCAGGCTGAAACGCTTCTGTCCCGGCGCGAAGGACAGGCCGTAGCCCGGCAGGGACGGCGCCACGACGGTGAAGGCGTCGGCGGGATCGCCGCCGAAGCGCGCCGGATCGGTCAGGCGCGGGATCAATTCCAGGAACTCGAACACCGATCCAGGCCAGCCATGCGACAGCAGCAGCGGGACCGGCGCCGGTCCCTTGCCCGCAACATGCAGATAATGCACATCGATTCCGGAAAGCGGCAGCCTGAATTGCGGGAAGGCGTTGAGCCGCGCCTCCTGCGCACGCCAGTCGAACGTCTCGCGCCAGTACCCGACCAGGTCGCGCAGATAGGCGACATCGGTGCCATAGGCCCATGGCTCCCCCGGGGCCTGGTCCGGAAAGCGGGTACCGGCCAGGCGCTGGCGCAGATCGGCGAGCGCTGCGTCGGGCACGGACAAGCGGAACGGCAGGGGGTGCTGGGTCATGCAGGGAATGATGATGCCACCGCGCGGTCCGTCAATACCGGCGGGCGCGCGACCGGCGCAGGCATGGATTTGTTGAGCGACCTGCCAGGGTTTTCCGCCGCGACCGGCACTGGTGCATGGACCAGCGGACTTGTATGGGACGGCGCCATGCCATCCCGCCACGTCGTCCGCCTGGAAACCATCTCTGTCACTGTGCCCGAACCGGCCTTGGAGGCGTACGAGGCCGCCTTGGGCAGCGTCTGCAGCACGGTCGGCTTCTTTCGCGACGAGGCAAGCGGGGACTGGACCCTCGAGGGGGTGAAGGAGGTGGGGGCCGGCGACTCGGACCTGATCTCAGCCCTGGCATTGGCCGCCGGTCTCAGCGGCACCGCGCCAACCCCGCACCGCGCGTCCACCCCGGCGGAAGGCTGGCTTGCCCGCAGCTATGCCGGATTTCCGGAGCAGCAGATTGGCCGCCGCTTCGTGGTGCGCGGCACGCACCTGGCGCACACCGACCCGGGCGGACGGCTGGTCCTGACGCTGGATGCCGGGTTGGCGTTCGGCTCCGGCGAGCACGGATCCACACGTGGCTGTCTGCTGGCGCTGGAAAGCGCGGCGCGACGGCGTCCGCGCCGCATCCTCGACCTCGGCACCGGTTCCGGCATTCTGGCAATCGCCGCTGCCGGCTTGCTGCGCAGGCCGATCCTCGCGACCGACATCGAGCCATGGGCGGTGCGCGTGACCCGGCGGAACGCCGAACTGAACCGGGTGGCCCAGCTGGTTCACCCGATCCTGGCGAATGGATGGCAGGACAAGCGGGTGCGCCTGGGCGGCCCCTACGACCTCGTGTTCGCCAACATTCTCGCGCGACCGCTCTGCATCATGGCTCGGGGGCTCGCGGCCAATCTCGCCCCCGGTGGGACGGCGATCCTGTCAGGACTGCTGGGAAGTCAGGCGCGGGGTGTGTTGGCAGCCCATCGCCGTCAGGGTCTGCGGCTGGAACGCCGCATCGAGGTCCGGCCCTGGACCACACTGGTGCTGCGCCGGAATTCCGTCGAGCGGGCCTGAAACAGCCCGCTCGACGGCCCCAACGGGTCGTGCCCGCGATTTCAGCCGGCGCTACGCGCAACCAGGTCGGCGTTGTACCTGCGCATCGAATACGCGCGGCAGATCCGCCCGGGTCAGGCCGATATCCAACAGCTCGTGGTCGGTCATCATTTCCATCTCGGCCATCGCCATCCGGTTCTCACGCCAGGTGCGAACTCCGGCGATCCGAGCGGCAATCCAGTCACCGAAACCCTGCGGGGGCGCGACCGGAGCCGCCGCCTCGCGTAGAGTTGGCTCCTCGAAATGCGCATCCACATAGGTCAGGTTCGGCAGTTCGAAGGCGAATTGGTTTTTGGCGATCGGGGCGCTCATGGGACTCAATCTCATCTGGTCTCACCGGGTCAGGCGCGACGTCATTGCGGCAGGGGCGCCCCCGGTTTCTTCTGCGGCGCAACATAGGCATTATTGCCAATGTGGATAATTGCCAATTCTCCCCGCCTGCCCTGCGTGCAGCACATGGATGGTTAACAAGCTATGAATTTCCCGATGGGCAACGGCAAAAGAGGCTGGACATGACCACCACCCGACTGACGCTCTTGCGGACCGAACTGGCGCGCCAGGGGCTGGCCGGCTTCATCGTTCCCCGCGCCGATGAGCACCTCGGCGAATATGTGCCAGCCTCCGCCGAACGCCTGGCCTGGCTCACCGGCTTCACCGGCAGCGCCGGACTGGCGGCCGTGCTGCCGGATCGGGCGGCCGTCTTCTCCGATGGGCGCTACGTGCTGCAACTGGCGGAACAGACCGACCCGGCGCTGTGGGAGCGGCGGCACATCACCGACGAACCGCCGCCCGGCTGGCTGGCGGCCCATGCCAGCCCCGGCGCCCGCATCGGCTACGACCCGCTGCTGATCAGCGAGGAAGCCCTCGGCCGCTACACCGAAGCCGGGCTGACCATGCAGCCGGTGTCGCAGAATCCGGTGGATGCGGTGTGGTCCGATCGCCCGGCACCCCCCACCGCCCCCGCCGAACCGCACAAGCTGGCCTATGCCGGCCGCAGCAATGAGGAAAAGCGCCAGGAGATCGCCGCCTTGCTGCGTGAGGCGAAGCAGGACACCGCGGTGCTGAGCGATCCGGCCTCGGTCGCCTGGCTGCTGAACATTCGTGGCGGCGATGTGCCCTTCACGCCCTTCGCCCTCGGCTTCGCGCTGATCCATGCCGATGGCGGCACCGAACTGTTCATGGATCCGGCCAAGCTGACCGAGGCAACACGCAACTGGCTTGGCAACGCCGTCGCGGTGTCCGGTCGCGAGGCGTTGGCGCCGGCGCTGGCGCGGCTGGCCGGCAAGCGCGTGCGGGTCGATCCGGCGGGCTCCCCGGTCTGGTTCGCCCAGCGCCTGCGGGAGGCAGGGGCGACGGTGGTGGCCGGGCCCGACCCATGCCTGCTGCCCAAGGCCCGCAAGAACCCGGTCGAGCAGCAGGGCGCGCGCAACGCCCATGCGCGCGACGCCGTCGCGGTCTGCCGCTTCCTGCATTGGCTGTCCGAGATCGGCCCGCGCGGCGATCAGACCGAGCTATCCGCGGCCGACCGGCTGCTGGCATTCCGACAGCAGGTGGACGGGTTTCGCGGCGAGAGCTTCCCGGCGATCTCCGGCGCGGGAGAGCATGGGGCGATCATCCATTACCGGGTGACCCAAGCCAGCGACCGGCCGATCCGACCGGACGAGGTCTACCTGATCGATTCCGGCGCTCAGTATCCGGACGGCACCACCGACATTACCCGCACGGTATGGACCGGCCCGAGCGACCCGCCGGCCCTGCTGCGGGAGCGGGTCACGCGGGTGCTTCAGGGTCACATCGCCATCGCCACGCTGGTGTTTCCGCAAGGCGTGGGCGGCGCGCACCTGGATGCGTTCGCCCGTCGCGCGCTCTGGCAGGTCGGGCTGGACTATGATCATGGCACCGGCCACGGCGTCGGCAGCTATCTCTCGGTGCATGAGGGACCGGTCAGCCTGTCGCGTCTCGCGCGGCCGATCCCGATCGCGTCCGGCATGATCCTGTCGAACGAGCCCGGCTTCTACCTGCCGAACGAATACGGCATCCGCCTGGAGAATTTGCTGCTGGTGCAGCCGGCCGAACGGCCCGCCGCCACCAAGCCGTTCCTGCTGTTCGAGACCCTGACGCTCGCCCCGTTCGATCGACGACTGATCGATTCGGCGTTGCTCGAGCGTGCGGATCTCGCCTGGCTGAACGCCTATCATGCGCGTGTGCTGGCCGAGGTCGGGCCGCATCTGGAGCCGCGGGTGCAGGCCTGGCTGGCCGATGCCTGCCGCGAAATCCGCTGATGTTCCATCGGTTCCGCATCGGCACAATGGATGCCGCGATGGTGTCCGACGGGCCATTGCTGCTGCCACGGGCTGCCCGGGTGTTTCCGGACGCCGATCGGGCTGCGCTGAACGCCGCATTGGCCGCGGCCGGACAGACGAGCGGAAAGCTGCGTGTCGCGCAGAACTGTCTGCTGCTGCACACCGGCGGCAAGCGCGTGCTGTTCGATAACGGCATGGGCTCATCGACGCTGTTCGGACCCGAGAGCGGACGGCTGCTGGATGGGCTGGCGGAAGCGTCGATCGACCCCGGCTCGATCGACGCGCTGGTCCTGACCCACGCGCATTCCGACCATTGCTGGGGCACGATGGCGGATGACGGAACGCCGAACTTCCCCAACGCGACGGTGTATCTCGCGCAGGCCGAGCTGGACTTTTGGTTGTCGGATCCGGCGGGGAAAGGGACCGAGGTGACTCTGGCAGGGGTCCGCAAGCATCTGCTGCCCGTGCGCGATCGCATGCATCTGCTGCGCGATGGCGAGGCGTTCCTGCCGGGCGTCCAGGCCTGGCTGACACCCGGCCACACGCCTGGGCATCTGGCTTTCCTGTTCGATGGCGGTTGGTGCCTGACTGGCGACGTCGCGTTCCACGATCCGCTTTCCTACCGCTTCACGGACTCCAAGTGCCTGTTCGACGAAGACCCGGCCGAGGGTGTCGTCACACGTCGCCAGTTGCTGGATCGGCTGACCAACGAGAAGCTGCGAGTGATCGGCTACCACCATCCCTGGCCTGGCCTCGGGCATGTGGAACGGACAGGCGAGCTGTATCGGTTCGTGGCCGATCACTGAAGACACGGGCGATTTGCAGGTCCGGTCGACGCCGCGCAAAGTTGCACGAATCCAGCAGCGGAGAGCGATATGCAGATCGGCGCCGTAATGTTCTTCACCGACTATTCGATGGGTCCGGTCGAGCTGGGCCAGGAACTGGAGCAGCGCGGCTTCGAATCCCTCTGGGTCCCCGAGCATTCACATGTTCCGCTCGGCCGTAAGACGCCCTTCCCCGGTGGCGGCGACCTGCCGAAACCCTATTACGACATCATGGATCCGTTCGTGGTGCTGACCGCCGCCGCCGCCGCCACGAAGACCCTGAAGGTGGGAACCGGCGTCTGTCTGGTGAACCAGCGCGACCCGATCCAGACCGCCAAGCTGGTGGCGTCGATCGACCAGGTGTCGGGCGGGCGCTTCCTGTTCGGGGTCGGCAATGGCTGGAACCAGGACGAGATGGAGGACCATGGCACGGTGTTCGCCACGCGGCACAAGCTGTCGCGCGAACGCATCGAGGCCATGAAGGCGATCTGGACCCAGAACAAGGCCGAATACCACGGCGAATTCGTCAACTTCGACCCGATGATGACCTGGCCAAAGCCGGTGCAGCAACCACATGTGCCGGTGATCGTCGGCGGCGCGTTCCAATACGCGGCGAAGCGAGCGATCCGCTACGGCGACGGCTGGATTCCGCGGGCCGATCGAATTGCCGAACTCCGCTCGATCCTGGCGCAGTTCCGGCAGATGGCGCGTGACGCCGGCCGCGATCCGGCCAGCCTGCCGATCTCGTTGTTCCGCGTGGCAGAGGATCTGGACTATCTGCGCGGCTGCCGGGAACTGGGTGTGGAGCGCGCGGTGTTCAGCCTCCCCGCGGGCAAGGCGGACGAATTGCTGCCGATCATCGATCGCTGGACGGCCCTGCGCGACCAGCTCAACGGCTGAGTTCGGCCCGCACCTCTCCACCACCCGCGCTTCTCCGCCAGACGAGTCGTTCTCCGCTGAGGCAAGCGTGGCGCGCGCAGCTCCCGACACGCCGGCAGCACCGGGACCCTGCTTCGATGGCGGACGAGGCGGCATGATACTTTCGATATCGCATTGTTGCGGCTCGGCCCGAAGCTGCGCTGGCTGCGTCCCACGCCTGGGTGGCGGCGTAGCGGATCGGCACGCCAGCAACATGGACGGAAACCAGACATGCCACCGGCCCGGGGTTTTGCCCTCAATTCGTGGCGCGTTTCGTGTTCGTTATGATACCTGCCACGAAAATGCCTTGTTCTGATCAGGGAAATTTTGCGCTGGTAGGATTGAGTTTGACACCATGACAGGTTGACGGGCGGTCTCGTCGACGTGCAAGCATCCGCCATGGACGACATTGTAATCTACCGAACGGAGCGCCGCTTCCTGGCCCTGTGCAAAATCGGCCGCCGACAGGCGGCAGCGCAGGACGCGGTCTTCCATGCTGTTACGCCGGGATGCCGGATCGCGCTTTGCGGCGAAGAGCCGGGACCACGCTCGGACTGGACCGCGCAGGCGGGCGAACGGGTGACCTGTCCCGCCTGCCACGCCCGATTAGCGCGCTTGTAGTCGCGCAGCGCCCGCTACGGCCTGGCTCACTCGGACCGGGCCGCAAACACCGTGTTTGCGTTCGCTACTTGCTGTGCCTGAGCAACATGGGCGGCCGGATCGCCATGACTGGAGCCGCGCGATAGCTGTCGAGACCGCGGCCGGGTGGAGGCGGCCCGCCATCGAGCCCGGCGGCCGGAATGATGCGGGCTCCGGCCTCGCGCTTTAGTGGCAAGAACCCACCGGGGTTGAGCGTTGCTGCCCAGGCCGCGGCCATCGGGCTCCGGTTCCCGGTGCCGGCTTGCTGGCGTTCCTACGGCCAGACATCCATGACCTTGCGTTGATATTCCATGCCCAGATCCGGGGTCGCCGAATGGTACAAGGCCGAGGCGCGCGGCCAGACCCCGCTCTGGGCGTACAGGTCGCGCAGGAAGCGCGCGGCATAATCGGCGTTGGTCGCGGGATCGAACGCCTGGTCCAGCCCGTCGAACGCATCCGGATGATGCATCAGGTTCACCTGCATGCACCCGACGTCGATGGAACGGACTCCGCGCGCCTGCATGGACCGTACGGCAGCAACCGCCTGCGCCTTGGTATCGTAGAAATAGCCCCGCCCCTCGGCATTGGCGGTCCATGGCCAGGGATGCAGGGCACCGGTGACGGGGTCGGGCCGCCCGCTTTCCACCCGGCCGATTGCCGCGAGCAGACCCGCCGGAATCGCGCGCAGGCGTTCGGCTGCCTGGATGGCGTGGCGGCACAGCAAACCGGGGGCCTGGCTTACGCCCAGCAGGTTCCGCGATTCCGCGTGTGCGGCGGTCAGGGCTGGCAGCAGAAAACTCAAAATGAGCATCAGGCGTCGCATGGCGGCGAAAGTTAGGCCGAAAAGGTGAACGGAAGCTTCACGCGGGCCCTGTTCGGCGGTCGCGGGCCGTCCATCTGCGCCCTCGGTGACTGCAATGGTGCATTGCGAAAAATCGCTTGCAGACGAACGATCGAGCCCCTACGTTGTGCGTCGCAGCAATGCGGTCCCTGACCGCGCTGTCTGCTTTCTTGGACGTTTCCTCCCTAAACTTGGCGGCGCCTCGAGCGCCGCCATTTTTTTGTCCACGCCAGCCAGCCGCGCAGCAGCCGCGACCTGCTCAGTCAGCCGTCGATTAGACCCTGGGCTTCCCGGGCAACCGCCTCGACGAGCAGCGCAATATGCGCGCGCACCGCGGCGAAGCGCGGCAGCCGCTCGATCCGGGCTTCGTCCATATAGAGTTCGCGGGCAATCTCGATCTGCAAGGCATGTACCCGCTCGCGCGGGCGACCGTAATGACGGGTGATATAGCCCCCGGCATAAGGATCGTTCCGACGCACCGTGTAACCGAGGTCGGCCAGTGCCCGCTCCACGAATCGGGTCACCCGCGGGGAACAGGCGGTACCGTGCGCATCTCCCAGAACGAAATCGACGGATCGGCCACCAAGCCGGCCGGTCGCGCCATGGGAGGGCATGGAATGGCAATCGATCAGCAGACACCCGCCGAAGACCGCCTTGGTGCCGCTGACCAGGGCCGCAAGGGTCGCGTGGAACGGGTGCCAGAATGACCGGACCCGGCTTTCCGCCTCCGCGAAGGACAGCTTGTCCCGGTAGATCATCTCGCCTGACGCGACGACACGGGGGATGGTGCCCAGCCCGGCCCCGACCCGCGCACTGGCTGTGTTGACCCAGGCGGGCAGCGGATCGGCGAACATCGCCGGGTCCAGCTCCCACGCTTCGCGATTCGCATCGCAGAATGCCCGTGGGAATGTCGCCGCCAGCAAGGGGGCACCGTGCTCCGACGCGGCGTCGAATAGTTCATCGACGAAGCTGTCCTCGCTGCGTCGCAGGTTCAGCGCATCGAGCCGCGCCGCCGCCAGGAACGCGGGCGGATAGAACCGGCCGGAATGGGGAGAGGCAAACAGGAGGGGAACCGTCTGAAGAAGCGGGCGCTGCACCAGAACAGCGGGCGGAGTTGGCGGCGCCTCGGAAACAGACAGATCCATAACGCTATTGAAGCCGGCCAGGGGGCGACTGTCACGAGCCAAGCTTGCGGATCGTCGCCCGACCACGTTAGAAGCCTGCCGTCGCCGGCGTGGGATGGGCGCGTAGCTCAGCGGGAGAGCACTACCTTGACACGGTAGGGGTCACAAGTTCGATCCTTGTCGCGCCCACCATCCCTCGATCCGTCACGCTATGGTCGGTCACCCCTGTCGGTCACGCCCCCGGGCGTTGCTCGGTCCTGCCCCCTCTCCGCCGACGTTGGCCGAGGCATCCGCCAGGACTGGTCGGACGGTACCCGTCAGGGTTGGTCGGACGGTATCCGCCAGCATTGGCTGGGGTATCGGCATGCGCTGACCGGGGGGCATCCCCCAGCATTGGCTGAAGCCTGCGGCAGGAGCGCCCCACTCGCTCGCTGCCACCGGGGCGGACCGCGCCTCATGGCAAACCGATGGTCAAACCGCCTGTGCCGCAACGCAGGGCGTCGAGACCGCCGGACCACGTCTCTCCAATCTGGCGATGGCACTCGCCAGCATGTCGGCCGGTACAGGGCGGCTGAACAGATAGCCCTGCAATTCGGTGCAACCCTCCTCGGTGAGCCTGACGTACTGCTCCGCGGGTTTCCACGCCCTCCGCCACCGTCTCGATGCCCAGGCTGGTCGCAATGCCTGTCACGGCACGGATGATCGCTTCGGAGTTCAGGCCGCCGTCCCAGATCATCCACGAAGGACTTATCGATCTTGATCCGGTCGAACGGGAAGTTGCGGATATAGGCCAGCGAGGAATAGCCGGTACCGAAATCGTCCATCGCGATGCGAACCCCCAGGGCGCGCAGTTCCTGCAAGGCCATGCGGGCGGTGTCCGCATCCCGGATCAGCGTCGATTTCAGTCACCTCGAGTTCCAGCCGTTGCGGAGCGACGCCGGAGGCGGCAAGCACATCGCGGACGGTGCGCACCAGGTCATGGCTGCGCAGCTGGATCGCCGACAGGTTGACCGATACGCGGAGATGCGGCGGCAGACGCGCCATGTCCGAGCACACACGCCGCAAGCTCCAGGTGCCCAAGGGCACGATCAGCCGCGTCGCCTCAGCCACCGGGATGAACTCGCTGGGCAGGACCAGGCCACGCACCGGATGGTGCCAGCGCATCAGCGCCTCGATGCCGACCGTCTTGCCGGACCGCGCGTTGACCAGCGGCTGGTAGAACAACTCCAGCTCATCATTGGCCACCGCCGACCGCAGGTCGCTTTCCATCGATCGGAGCGCCTGCAGCTGATCCGTCATGCTCTGCTCAAAAAACCGCCAGGTCCCGCGACCATCCGCTTTGGCGGCGTACAGCGCCAGGTCGGCGTTCTTCAGCAGCATGTCGGGATCGGTGCCATGCGCCGGCGCCAGCGCAATGCCGACGCTGGTGCCGATACTGATCTCGTGCCCCTCCACATCGAAGCTCTTGCCGATGACCTCGATCAGGTGGCGGGCGGCGGCGGCGGCGCTTTCAGGCGTGCCCGGGCTCAGGATCACAGCGAACTCATCGCCACCGAGCCGCGCGACGGTGTCATTCTGCCGGACGCAGTTGTTGAGCCGTCCTGAGACCAGCCGGAGCAAGGTGTCTCCGATGGGATGGCCGAGGGAGTCGTTGACCTCCTTGAAGCGGTCGAGGTCCAGATACAGCACCGCCACGGTGCCCATGCGCGCCAGCGTGTCGCGCAGCCGATCATGGAACAGGGCGCGGTTGGCCAGGCGGGTCAGCGGGTCGTGCCGCGCCAGAAAGGCGACCTGTGCCTGCGCCTTCTGCCGTTCGGTCACATCCTCATAGGTCGCCAGCCAGCCGCCACCGGCCAGCGGCCGATAGGACACGCTGACCACCCGGCCGCTCGACAACTGCTCCTCATATGCGACCGGCTTGCCGTCGCGGATCAGCGAGATCGCCACTTCGTAGACCTCGTCCGGATCACGGCCGTCCATGTGCCCGCGGCGTACCGCCAGGTCGATGAACTCGCGGAATCCCAGGCCCGGCGGTAGATCCCGCTCCGGCAAGCCGAACAGCTCACCGAATCGGCGATTGGCCAGAGACAGGCATTCCGCGGCATCCCATAGCGCGACGCCATGTTCGAAATTGCCGAGCGCCAGGTTGAGCTGGGCGGATGGCGCGGTCAGGGCCGGTGGGGCCGGCACGGCTGGGCACAACCAGCCCAGCATCTGTCCGACCGCTCGGCCGGCTTGCCTCACAGTTTGGGCGCGGAGAATCGTGGCTAACATGGGTGCCGCCTTCCTTCATGCGGCAAGTCGACGTACCAATCCGATCACGCGGGAAAGATCGGCCCCCGTCAGATCAACACCATCCATCTCGGCGCCGACCAGCCTGGCCCCGGCCAGCGATGCACCCCGCAGGACCGCGCCATTCAGGCAGGCATGCGACAGGTTCGCGCCCTGCAGCACGGCCAGAGTGAGATCGGCATTGTGCAGATTGGCACCTGCCAGGTGGGCCAAGGTCAGATTGCAGGCCAGACGGATCGACTCCGCCTGCTCACCGATTTGGATCCAGCCGAACCGTCCATCCGCCAGACAAGCTCCGTGCAGCTTGGCGCGTTCCAGATTTCCGCCGCGGAGGTCGGCACCGCTCAATTGGGCTTCGCGCAGATCGGCACCGGACAGATCGGCCATCATCAACCGCATACCGCGCAGATCCGCCTTGCGCAGCACGGCATGCGAAAGGATTGCGGCGCTGAGGTTGGCACCGGCGAAACTCAGGCCCGCCAGATCGAGATTGGACAGGTCGGCGCGACTGCCCGCAGCGCCGGACGATTCAATCCAGCTTGCGTGGGCCCGCAGGATCCCATCCAGCTCCTGTGCGATCATCTCCCGCCGCTGGGTGACCCTCGCCTGCGCCATGTTGCAAGACGTAAGATTGGCACCATCAAGCAGCGCGCCCAGAAGACTGGCGTTCGCCAGGCTGGCGCCGGTCAGGTTGGCGTTGAACAGGATGGCACCGTCAAGATTGCAGCCATCGAGCTTGGCGCCCTGAAAATCCACGTTCTCCAGATTGCACCCGGTCAGTGTCGATCCCGCCAGGTTGGCATGGACAAAGGAGCTGCCCTTGAGATCGGCGTTGCGCAGATCGGTCTGCGACAGAAAGGCGTTCGACAGCTTCGCATGCAGCATCTGGGCGCCGGCAAGGCAGGCATTGGAGAGGACCGCCGAGTCCGCGACCCAGGACGGCCGCAGCCCGTCACTGTCCTGCAGCAACAACGCTCCGTCGCGCAGGTCGGCGTGCGACAGGTCGGCCCCCGCCAGACTGGCACCCCGTAATGTCGCACCGCGCAGGTCGCACCGCACCAGGCGTGCACGGTCCAGGCGCGCTCCGCGCAGATCGGCACCGAACAGCAGCGTGCCGGTCAGATCGGTCTCGGTCAGGTCGGCATCCCGCAGACAGGATCCGGAAAGATCGATCCCGGACAAGGTCCGCCCACTCAGATCGCGGCGGGACAGATCGGCGAATTTGTGGTCGCGACGCGGAGTGGTGGTTACTTGTCGATTCTCCACGGACAGGGATGCGCGCGCGCGGCCCTGGTGGAGTACCGGTGCCGCAGTCGACGTGGGCATGACGACCTGTCCTGATGTTGTGGATTTGTTCTGACGTTCTCCTAAGCCTGGAAGATTAAAACCTCATTCCAGCATCGGTCAATCGACGCTTCGTTGGGGAATGGTTCGTGCCTTTGAGGCCACGGAGAAGCGGCGTTGGCCGGTGGCGGCGCGGCCGACGCCAGGTAGCAAAAAGCCCTCAACCGCGCCAGGAAGCGACGATCCGTCGCTGATCGTCGGCGATGCCCCGATCAATTGAAACTCCCCTTCGCACTATGCACCCGCGAAGCGTTGGCCAGCCGATCTAGCGTAAGCCGTATCCGCCTGTCCCCGACGCCATCGGTACTATCCTTTCGGCCTGGAATTCTGACCCCACAAAGGCCGATCCGGCGGGCGATGGAAAGGAGCGAGGCGGCGATCCAGACATGGATGAAACGCGAATACCCGGCGATCGCGAGACGAGCCCGAAAGGAAAAAGCTGAGATCCATTGGTCGGACGAAACTGGCATCTCGAACCAGGCCAATTACGGCCGGAGCTTCGCGCCGGCGAAGATATCGGGTGACCGAACCGGCGCCAGGGACCGGTTTGGCGCGGCACAGGCCGCCGAATCTCCGCCCCCTCATTTAACGAATTTCCTGCCTGCGGCTTCGACCTTCCCGGCAACCCCGCAGCCGGCGGACACCGCCCCTGCCCGCCTCCTCGCTCCAGTCGTCAGGGTGCACCGCGTTCACTGTCGAGCTGCGCCATCTGCGCCGGGGCATAGCGAGCCCCCGCGGCCGATCCGGACGGCACCGCCTGCTCGATCGCGGCCAGATCGGCCGGCATCAGCCGCAGCGAAAGCGCGCCCAGCGCCTCGGTCAGCCGGTCACACCGGCGGGCGCCGATCAGCGGCACGATATCCTCGCCCTGCGCCACCACCCAGGCGATCGCGACCTGTGCGACGCTGACGCCCTTGGCATCGGCAATGGCGCGCAGTTGCTCCACCAACGCCAGGTTGCGATCCAGATTGTCCCCCTGGAAGCGCGGGTTGTGCGCGCGAAAATCCCCCGCACCCGCCGAGTCCTTGCGCCAGTGACCGCTGATCAGGCCGCGCGACAACACGCCATAGGCGGTGATCCCAATGCCCAGTTCGCGGCAGGCAGCCAGAATCCCGTCCTCGATGCCCCTCGACAGCAGCGAGTACTCGATCTGCAGGTCGCAGATCGGATGCACCGCGGCAGCGCGGCGGATCGTCTCGACACCCACCTCGGACAGGCCGATCGCGCGCACGTAGCCGGCCTGGATCAGCTCAGCGATGGCACCGATCGTGTCCTCGATCGGCACCGCGGGATCGAGCCGCGCCGGGCGATAGATGTCGATGTGATCGACCCCAAGCCGTTGCAGCGAGTACGCGACGAAGTTCTTCACCGCGGCCGGGCGAGCGTCGTAACCGGACCAGCCGCCGGCCGGATCGCGCAATGCACCGAACTTAACGCTGAGCAGCGCCTGATCGCGCCGGCCGCCCGCCAACGCCTCACCGATCAGCATCTCGTTGTGGCCCAGACCGTAGAAGTCGCCGGTATCCAGCAGGGTGATCCCCGCCTCCAGGGCAGCATGGATGGTCGCAATACTCTCCGCCCGGTCGGCGGCGCCGTACATGCCGGACATGCCCATGCAGCCCAGACCGATGGCCGAGACGCGGGGGCCGGTCTTGCCGAGGTGCCGATACTCCATGGTTTCTCTCCTGATGGTCGGTCGAGGGGCGTCGGGATGGCCCAATCTACGTCGACCGACTTGCCCTGCCACGGCGCGACGCATGCCGGCACCTGTCCCGGCCGGCCGGCCGCGCTGCGGCCCACGCGGCGTGATTTAGGCCGAGGCCAGGAAGCCGCCACCGCCGCGCGGCTTCATGGATCGGTGAACGGTCCCAGGGCTGGGCGATGGCATCGCCCCGGCGCTGCGCCAGGCACCGCGTTGGACGCCGCTTCGGACGCTTGTTATGTCTCCGCCGACCAGGGGAGACCGTAAGGATGATCCGCCGCCGCTGGCTGCTGCTTGCCACGCCTGCCATCATTGCTGCATCACGACTGTGATCATCGGCGATTTGGCCGGTTTCTCCGACCCGTCCTTCCTGCCCGCGGTCGGCCCGATCGCTCAGAGGCTGGTCACTCGCAGCGTGTGGAGCAAGGGTCCGAACCGTGCCGGGTAAGCCAGATGACACTTCGCCCTGACACACCCCATGCCGGCGCGACGGCCGCGGGTCCGACGCGCACCGGCAACGCCGGTCGGGTCAGGCGCCTGCTGGGGCCCGGCCTGCTGACCCTGGCGATGCTGGCCGTGCTGGTGGGCCTCGGCACCTGGCAGGTGGAGCGCATGCATTGGAAGAACGGCATCGTGGCCCAGATCGCCCGTGCCGAGGCGTCCCCGCCGGTGCCGTTGATCGGAAACCCCTCCCCATTCGCCAAGGTGCAGGTCACCGGCCAGCTGCGCGACGATCTCTCCGCATTCTACGGCGCGGAGGTGCGGGACACCCGGACCGGACCGCAGATGGGGTCCTATCTGGTGCAGCCGCTGATCCGCCCGGACGGCAGGCCGATCCTGATCGAGCGCGGCTGGGTGCCGTCGGAGCGGGTCGACCCGATCGCACAGCCGCTCGGCACCGTCACCGTGACCGGCTTCGTGCATCCCGCCGAACAACCGGGATGGTTCAGTGCCAGCGACGATGCGGCGACACGGACCTTCTATACCTTGGATCCGGCCGCGATCGGTGACGCGCTGGGTCTGCCGCGGGTCGCCCCCTTCGTGCTGGTGGCACTCGGTCCGCAGCCGCCGCAGCATTGGCCCGATCCGGCCAAGCACCTGCCGCGCCCCCCGAACAATCATCTGCAATACGCCATCACCTGGTACGGGCTTGCCGCGTCCTTGCTGGTGATCTTCGTGATCTGGTCCCGAAAGGTGCTGCGCGCATGACCGCCTATGACCGGCTGGCCGCCCGTTTCGCCCGTATCGCCACGATCAGCGAAGCCTCCGCCGTGCTGGGCTGGGACGCAGCGACCATGATGCCGCCCGGCGGAGCTCCTGCCCGCGGCGACCAGCTCGCAGTGCTGGCCGGAATGGCGCATGGTCTGTTGGTCGCGCCCGAACTTGGCGACGAGCTGGCCGAGGCCGAGGACGCCGCCGCGGAGCTGGGCCCATGGCAGGCAGCGAATTTGCGGCTGATGCGCCACGCCTATCTTCGCGCGACCGCCATGCCGGCCGATCTGGTGGAGGCACAGGCCCGTGCCAACTCGGCCTGCGAGAAGGTTTGGCGGGAAGCCCGCCGCCAGAGCGACTTCGCCCGGGTCCAGCCGCATCTGGCGGAGGTCGTGCGCCTGGTGCGCGAGGCCGCCGACTGCCTCGCTCCGGCCCTCGGGCTGACGCACTACGATGCGCTGATGGACGGGTTCCAGCAGGGCGTGCGCGCCGCGGACGTCAACCCGGTGTTCGCCAATTACGAGACGTTCCTCGGCTGGGCCCTCCCGCAGGCCGAGGAACGCCAGGCCCGGCAGGGCGAGCCGCTGCGCCCGCAAGGTCCGTTTCCGGTCGACAGCCAGGAGATGCTGTGCCGTCGCCTGTCCGAGCGGCTGGGCCTGGATTACAGCCACGCGCGACTGGACCGGTCGGCCCACCCGTTCTCCGGCGGCATTCGCACCGACGTGCGCATCACCACCCGCTACGACGAGGCGGACTTTACCCAGGCGGTGCTGGCCGTGGTGCACGAGACCGGCCATGCGCTGTACGAACGCGGCCTGCCGGAGGCATTTGCCCGCCAGCCTGTCGGTGAAGCCGCCGGCATGGCCGCGCATGAAGTCAGTCCCTCATCATCGAAATGCAGGCCTGCCGGTCTGACCGGTTCCTGTCCTGGCTCGGGCCGGAACTGCATGCGGTATTCGGCGGAGATGCGGGCCCGTTTCAGCCGGCGAACCTGGCGCGGCTGTGGCGACGGGTGCAGCGCGGCTTCATCCGGGTCGATGCCGATGAGATGACCTACCCGGCGCATGTCATTCTACGCTTCCGGCTGGAACAGGGCTTGGTGAGCGGCGACCTGGCGGTGGCGGACCTGCCCGGCGCCTGGAACGATGGGTTTCGCGCGCTGCTGGGCATTACGCCGCCGGACGATGCACGCGGCTGCCTGCAGGACATCCATTGGTATGATGGCGCGTTCGGCTACTTTCCCAGCTACACGCTGGGTGCCATGGCGGCCGCCCAGCTGATGGCGACCGCCCGACGCGCCGCCCCGGGCATGGATGCCGCGTTCGGCCGTGGCGACATCTCGCCGCTGCTGGGCTGGCTGCGCGCCAAGGTGCACGGCGTCGGCAGCCTGCTCGGGTTCAACGATCTGCTGCGCGCGGCCACCGGCAAGCCGTTGGATCCCGGTGATTTCGAGGCGCATCTGACGCTGCGGTACCTGACCTGAGGCGGCCCGCCGGCAGCACGGCGCGGCGGGCTGCCGCATCGGCGAAAGCATCCCGGACGATCGGCACGGCAGCGCTGCTGCATCGGAAATCCGCTTCCGATCCAGGGACATAGCCTGTATAGCCGGCACCGAAACGGCCCATCGACGCAACGTCGAGCGGGTTCGCATGCACCAGAGACAAAGCAGATGCTGGGCGAAGAACGAGAAAGCGCCGGGACCACCGGCGTTGTGCGGTTCGGCCCAGCGGATGCCCTGAGACTGGCGCCACTGCGCTTCCTGCCCGTGCGGCGCGTTTCCGATTGATGTCGCTATTGCGCTCAGCCCATGACGTGCTGTGGACTTATGCGCAGCGGGCATCGCTTGCGCGCCGCACCGCCACGCTGCAGGCGCCGGACGGCGATCGGCGGACTCTTTGGCTGGTTTCCTGGGGTTTCCCGCCATTCTATGCGACCGGCATGCATTTGCCGACCTCGTTCGCGCGTGACGCAGCCGCGCTGGGCTGGCGAGTCTCGGTCCTGTGCAGCCCGGCGCCGGCCTCCCCGATCGATGCGGGGATGGAACTGCTTCAGTCATTGCCGCCCGACGTCGGCATCATGCGCGTGCCGGAGCGGCTGGGGCAGGACATGGAACTGGCGATTGCCCCCTCGACCCGGGTGACGCCCGCGATCAACGGACATTTCGTGACGGCGCTCGCCATGGCGCGCCACGGCCTGGCCCGGATCGCCACTGATCCTCCCGGCGTGATCGTCGCCTCGGGTCCGCGGTTCTCGAATTTCGTGGCCGCCTGCTACCTGGCCGAGGCGCTGGGTCCGCGCTGCAAGCTCGTGCTGTGCTACCGAGACGAATGGACGGTCAATCCGTTGCCGTTCCTGCCCGTTTCCGATGACGATCGCCGCTGGGAGGAACGCTGCCTGCGGCGTGCCGACCTGGTGGTGTTCGTGACCCAGGGCAAGCACGAGGCGAGTGTCGCAGCATTTCCGTTCCTGGCCGCCAAGCCGTGCCATGTCATTCCCAATGGCTGGTCGTCGACCAACCACCAGGACGACGGGCCGGTTGCCGTTCGCACGGACCCGGGGGAGTTCGTCCTGTCATTCGTCGGTCGCGCTGCCGGACACTTGCCCATCGCACCGTTTCTGACCCGGTTCGGCGAAGCCCTGGACCGGCGTCCCGATCTCGCGCGCCGGCTGCGGCTGCTGCTGGTGGGCGATCAGCCGATGCAGGTTCTGGCCGACCTCGATCGGTTCGAGCGGAGCCACCCCGGGGTGCTGCGCCGTCATGGTGTCGTCTCGGCGCGGGAGGCGACACGCTGGCAGGCCGGCAGCGATGCGCTGCTGCTGCTGGCCAACTCCACCCATCCGGGCATCGTGCCGTTGAAACTGTTCGACTACATGCGAAGCGACCGCCCGATCCTGGGGTTTGGTGAACGCAGCGAGGCGGCGGCGATCGTCCGCGCCACCGAGGCGGGCGTGGTGGTGCCCGATGACGACACCGCCTGCTTGATCCGGGCACTCGAGCAGCTCATGGCATCGGACCCATGCGCCTATACCAACCCGGCGCGCACCGCGTGGGCGGAGGCCCATCGGCGGGACCGGCTCAATGCTCGCCTTCTGCACTTGATCGAGACGCTGGGCCAGGGAGACGCCAGCGCGCAGGCCAGGCACGCCATGACGGTGCTGGAAGCCAGCGCGTGAGTCCGCGAAACACTGGCAGCACCGAGCGGGATCGGCACCGCGACATAGTGCGCGGCTCCGCCTGGATGGCAGGCATGCGCTGGGCGATTCGTGGGATCGGTCTGGTCAGTACCGTCATCCTCGCGCGGCTGCTGTCGCCGGCAGATTTTGGTCTCGTCGCGATGGCGACCATGGTGGTTGGCCTGATCGAGGTGTTTGGCGAGACGGGTCAGCGACTGGCGATCATCCGCATGCCGAACCCCACGCGGGAACACTGCGATACTGCCTGGACCGTGCAGATCTGCGTGGCGTCTGCCTTGGCGGTGGTGATCTTCATCGCCTCCTTCGGATCAGAATGGTATTTCCATGAGTCCAGATTGCCGATGTTGATGCGGGTGTTGTGCCTTCGCGTGATCTTTGGCGGACTGGAAAACATCGGCACGTTATACTTCGTTCGGGATCTGGACTTCGCCAAGGAATTCAGATTCAACATTTACAAGAAGAGTGTGGGCTTTGCCGTAACCCTCGGCCTGGCACTTCTGTGGCGCAGCTACTGGGTTCTGATCGCCGGCATTCTGGCCGGCCAGTTTGCCGCGATGCTTCTGAGCTATCGCATGCATCCCTTCCGGCCGCGGCTTTCCTTTCGGCATGTGAAGGAGATCTGGTCCTTCTCCGGCTGGGCGCTGGCCGCGCATATCGGCAGCTACATGCAATCCACAGTCGACCAGTTCCTGGTCAGCGGCTTTGCCGGACCCGCCGTGCTGGGCCAGTACAACGCCGCTGCCGACGTGGCGCAACTGCCCACGGCCGAACTCATCCTGCCAATGAACCGGGTCCTGTTCCCCAACTATGCCCGCCTGATTCACGACCGCCATCAGTTGCACGACACCTACATCAATATCCTGTCGGTCATGACTGTCCTGTGCTGTTCCGCCGCGACAGGTATGGCGCTGGTGGCGGATGACATCGTCGCCTTGCTCCTGGGTTCACAATGGTCGTTCGCCGGACAGCTGCTGGTGTGGCTGTCTTTCTCCGTCGGGGTCATGACTCTGAGCGGCACCGTGTTTCAGGTCATGTTGGCCGCCGGACAGTCGCGCCTTGTGGCGCGGCAATCGTGGACGCGAACCCTCGGCATCGCCATACCAATGCTCCTGGTTACGCCATGGGGTGACGCTCTGCTGCTGGCCCAGGCGCGCTTGGCGGCAACGATCTGCCTGGCCCCGCTTTTCTTCCATTCGCTGTCCCGGGTGATCCCGCTTTCCGCGACGGATCTGGGCCGCGTCATGTGGCGCCCGGTTGCCGCCAGCCTTGCCATGGCCGTGGCCGTAAAGGCGGTTGGCATCCCGGCGTCCGAATGGCAGCTCGTGGTCCGCCTGGGCGCCGAAATCGTGCTGGGCGCCGTCACCTTCGTAGTGACCCTGATGGTGCTTTGGCACGCCAGCGGTCGCCCTCCAGGCTGTGAGCGCGCGGCTCTGCGCTTCGTCACCGGGCGGTGGGGCAGACCCGGGCGGTGGGGCAGACCGGGGCACTGGCTGCGACAACGCCCGACCCCATTCAGCGAACCGAGATGATGCACAACGCAACCACACTGGCGCTGGGATTCCTCAGTATTGCGGCGCTTCTGCAGCTCGCGGGGCTTCTCTATCTCGCTCACAAGGTCAGGCGGGTGCACAGGGTTGTGCTCGGCTTTGAACCCGAGTTGCAGCGTAGCCTGCTGGAAGGGGCGCAGCAGACTTAGCGCGTCGCGGTGCTGCAACATGAGCTGGGTCTGTCACGTCCCCTCCCCCCAATGGGCGGTTGGGCCGCCTCTGCCGATTTCCTGCTCCATCTCGCGCGGCATCATCTGCAAGCGCAGCCACGCCACATCGTCGAATGCGGCTCCGGTGTATCGACCATCGTTCTCGCACGCTGCTGCGAAATCGCCGGCGCCGGCCATGTCACATCGCTGGATCACGACCCCGGCTTTGCCCAGCAGACCCGACAGGCGCTTGCCGCCTACGGCCTGTCCGCCTGGGCAACAGTGATCGATGCCCCTTTGGAACCGGTTGTGGTGGAAGGACGAAGCCTGATGTGGTACCGCGTTCAAGCGGTTCCCGAGGGCAACTTCGACATGGTGGTCGTCGACGGCCCCCCGCTCTCATTCGGTCAACTGGTGCGCTACCCGGCGGGCAAGTTCCTGCTTTCCCGGCTGTCACCAGGCTCCCACGGCTTCCTTGACGACGCCGATCGTCCCGGCGAAACCGATGCCGTTCGCCTGTGGCAGAAGGAATTTCCGTGGTTGCAGGTTATGCAGCTTCCCACCGAGAAGGGATGCATCGCTCTCGTCAATTCCCAAAGTGATTGATCCCACCTGTCAGTGACGCGCGGTTCCCGGTGTCCGATCGTCCCTTGCTGAACATCGCCCGCACCGATGGCAGACGGCCACTGGTGTTCTGCTGGGGCGTCTCGAGCTTCTTCGGCTGGGGCATCTACGGCATGAACCTGCTGCTCAGCCTGGCCGAACATCCGGATTACGTGCCGATCTGCGCACTGCCATTCGGCCCCGACCAGGTGGTGCTGGACCCGTTGCGGGAGCGCCGGATCATTCCCCTGGCGCAGGGCGCCCAGGACCTGTGGGACGCGCTGGCCAGTTCCGCCACCTCTGACATCGAGCTGGACCATCCGCTGTTGGAGGGTCTCGGCCAGGATCTGGTGGCCGCCTCGGCGGCGCATGACCGGCGCCTGTATGGCAAGCCCTCGGTCGGCGTGGTCTTCCTGGAGGAGGCGCGGCTGACCCCGGAGGGCCGCGCCCGCGCCGAACGCTTCGCGCTGATCGTCGCCGGTTCCAGCTGGAATGAGCGGGTGCTGCGCGCCAACGGCGTCACCGCGGTCACCACCGTGCTGCAGGGGGTGGATACGGCGCTGTATCACCCTGGCCCTCGGGCCGGCCTGTTTCCGGGACGGTTCGTCGTGTTTTCCGGCGGCAAGCTGGAGTTCCGCAAGGGTCAGGATCTGGTGCTGGCGGCGTTCCGGGCGTTTCACCAACGCCACCGGGAGGCATTGCTGCTGACCGCCTGGCACTCGCCCTGGTCGGATCTGGCCGCGAGCGCGGTGGCGCATCCCGGGCTGGTGGCACCGCGCCAGGCGGAGGATGGAACGCCGGATGTGGTCGGCTGGGCCGTGGCCAACGGCATTCCGCCCGATGCGGTGGTCTCGGTCGGCCGCGCGCCCAACATCGTCATGCCGCATGTGATCCGCGAGGCCGACGTCGCGCTGTTCGCCAACCGGGCGGAAGGCGGCACCAACCCGGTGGCGATGGAGTGTCTGGCGAGCGGCGTGCCCTGCATCCTGTCGGCCAATACCGGCCATCTGGACCTGCTGCAGGACGATATGGCGCTGCCGCTGAATTGCCAGGGCCCGGTCCCCGCCCGCGACCAGGACACGCAGGACTGGGGCGAAAGCGACATCGAGGAGATGCTGGAGAAGCTGGAAACCGTCTGGCGGGATCGTTCGGCATCCGCCGCAATGGCGGCACGCGGTGTGGCGCGGATGGCGGAGATGACCTGGCAGCGGCAGATCGGCTATCTGGTCCGCGCCCTCGAGCCGCTGCTCGACTGACCCGGCTCGCCGGAAGCCGAGCATCGGACCCCGGGGTGCATCGAGCCACGCTCAATTCACCCGGCTCGCGGGGGCAGCCATCGAACCCCGCGATGCATTGAACCGCTGCTCGATCGACCCGGCTCCCGGGATGCCGGCAATCAGACCTTCGGTGCATCGAGCCGCTGCTCGACTCACCCGCCTCCCGGGAAGCCGGCAGCGAACCCCGCGATGCATCGAGCCGCTGCCCGGGCGACCCGGCTCGCGGGAGGGCGGCGATCGATCCCCGGGGCTGTGCAGGCCAGGCACGTGCAAGTCGCTCCCGACCGCGGCCGGCGTTGGACGCGGCTATGCCGCCGGTGCGGCCCAGCGGCGCCGGGTCAGCTCCAGCAATGCCGCAGCGGTCACCGCGACGACATCGCCTTCCGCCTGCACCGCCTCCGCCGCGCGCCGGCCCATCGCGGTGCACCTTGCGGCATTGCCCAGCATCTCGGCCACGAAGCCGGCCAGGGCGGCGGCATCCTGGACCACCGTCAGGGCGTCCACCTGGCGCAGCAGCGCCACGTGTTCGGCAAAGTTCCCGGTATGCGGCCCCATGGCCAGCGCGCAGCCCAGCCGCGCCGGTTCCAGCGGGTTCTGTCCCCCGCCCGGGGGCAGCAGGCTGCGACCCACCAGGGCGATCGGCGCCAGCCGGTACCACAGTCCCAATTCACCCAGTGTATCCACCACCCACAGGCCGGCCTGCTCCGGCGGTCCTTCTCCCGCGGCGCGCCGGGCAACCGGCAAAGCGGCCGAGACGGCGGCAGCTGCGATCTCCACCCCACGCTCCGGATGACGCGGCGCGATGAGGGTGAGCAGCGTCGGATGCGTCTCCGCCAGCAGCCGATGCGCGATGCAGACCAGTGCCTCCTCGCCCGGATGGGTGCTGGCCGCGAGCCAGACAGGCCGGTTCGCCAGGGCGGCGCGCAGCCGGGTGAGCTCCGCGGCATCGACCGGCAGCGGCGGGGCCGCCAGCTTCAGATCGCCGGGCACCGCCACCTCCCGCGCGCCCAGCGCACGCAGCCGTTCGGCCTCGGCGTCGTTGCGGGCGTGGATGCGGGTGAAGCTGCCAAGCAGTTCCTGCGCCAGCTTCGGCAGGCGCTGCCAGCGGGCATAGCTGCGCTCGGAGAGGCGGGCATTCACCAGCATCAGCGGTATCGACCGGGTCCGGCAGGCGGCCAGCAGGTTCGGCCATAGCTCGCTCTCCACGAATGCCGCGGCGTCCGGACGCCAGTGATCCAGGAACCGCGCCGCCCAGGCCGGCACGTCGAGCGGCACGAAGCGATGGATCACCCGGCCGCGCCGCGCCGGCTCCAGCCGCTGCGCCAGCAGCCGAGCGGAGGTCAGCGTGCCGGTGGTCAACAGCACCGTCAGCGAATCATCGGCGTCCAGCAGCAGCGGCAGCACCGGCAGGATCGACGCGGTCTCCCCCACGCTCGCCGCATGCAGCCACAACAGCCGACCCGGTGGGCGCGGCGTCGGGTCCACGCCGCGACGCTCATCCAACCGGCCCGGCGCCTCCTTGCCACGGGCCAGCCGCAACTGCAGCCACAGGCGGAGGCCGGGCGCGGCAGCGGTGGCGGCGCCGCCCCACAGGTGGCTCAGCCGGGAGCGGGAGGGGTTCAGGCGGGACAAAGCCGGTCCGCTTGCTCCGCCGCCGCGGTCAGGGCGGCGCCGATGACCGGCACGGCATCCTGCCAGGCCGCCCGGGAGACCGGGATCAATGGGCCGCACACCACGACACCGCGGCCGAACGGCTTCGGCACCACCATGCGGTCCCAGCTCCTCAGCACCCAGCGGCTGGAGGTTTGCGCGGCGCAAGGCAGCACCGGAGCGCCGGACAGAGCGGCCAGTTGCGCAACACCGGGTGCCGGCTGCCTCGCCGGACCGCGCGGGCCGTCCGGGGTGATCACCACCAGTTCACCGCGGGCCAGAATGCCCAACAGCCCGCGCAGCCCGCTGGCACCGCCGCGCGAGGACGAGCCGAGCACCGTGTCGGCTCCGAAATGGCGCATGGTGGCGCCGATCAGGCGGCCGTCGCGGTGATGGCTGACCAGGACATGGATCCGGCTGACCTTGGCCTGCGGCAGCTTGCGGGCACGCAGCCACAGGATCGGCATCAGCGGGAGGCGTTCGTGCCAGAACGCGGCGATGGCGGGCGGCCCGCTCATCACCTGGCCGAGATGTTCGCCGCCTTCCAGCCGCCAGCGTGTGGTACGCAGGGCGAAGCTCAGATAGAGCCCGAGCAGGTGGGCCAGCAGCGCCTGGATGGCGGGGTGGCGCAGCAGACGTCTCATTGGCGCCGCGGTAGCATGGTGAGCCAGGTTCGCGGCCTGTGCGACGCATCCGCGCTGGTGGTGGGGCGCGGCAATCGGCGGGGCTTTGCCCCGGACCCCACCAGGGGCTTTGCCCCCTGGACCGCCAGCAAAGGCGCGCCTTTGCAATCGGATTCGGTTTGGGGTGGGGAGGGGGCGCGGTGGTCCCGGACCCCGGCAACATCGCGGAATGGCCCCCTCCCCACCCCAAACAGAGTTGGTTCCAAGGGCCGGGCCCTTGGCGGGGTTTCAAGGGGCAGCGCCCCTTGATGGGGGTTCGGGGGCGACGCCCCCGCCGCTTGCCGCCCTCCACCACCAGCGCGGATATATGGCACAGGCCGCGGACCTCTGCTCAGACCCGCCGCGCCACGGCATCGGCAAATTCCCGGGTGGATGCCTGACCGCCCAGGTCGCGGGTGCGGACCTTGTCCTGGTTCACCGCGGCATCGACCGCCCCGCGTAGGCGCTGCGCCAGGTCGGGACGGTTCACGTGGTCCAGCATCAACCCCACCGCGAGCAGCAGCGCCAGGGGATTGGCGATCCCCTGCCCGGCGATATCCGGCGCGGAGCCGTGCACCGCCTCGAAGATCGCGGCATCGCGGCCGATATTGGCGCCGGGCGCCATGCCCAGCCCACCGATCAGCCCGGCCATCTCATCGGACAGGATGTCGCCGAACAGGTTGGTGGTGACCAGCACGTCGAACTGCCATGGATTCAGCACCAGCTGCATGGCGCAGGCATCGACAATGCGGTCATTCATCTCGATGCGGCCTGCGTACGCCTTGGCCACATCGCCCGCGGCCTCGAGAAAGATACCGGTCAGCGCCTTCAGCACATTGGCCTTGTGCACCACGGTGATCTGCTTGCGCCCGTGACGCAGCGCGTATTCGAAGGTGTACTCGATGATGCGGCGGGCGCCGGCCTTGGTGTTCACACCGGAGGCGATGGCGACACCATGCGGATCGTCACCGATCGGGACGTAGTGCTCGAACCCGACATACAGACCTTCCAGGTTTTCCCGGATCAGCACCAGGTCGATGTTCTCGTAGCGCTGACCCGGGAGGACGCTGCGGGCCGGACGGACATTGGCATACAACCCGAATTCCTCACGCAGCCGCACGTTGACCGAGCGGAAGCCGCCGCCGACCGGGGTGGTCAGCGGCCCTTTCAGGGCGAGGCGGGTGCGGCGGATGCTGTCGAGCGTCGCGGTCGGCAGCGGATCGCCCGATGTCTGGATCGCGGCCATGCCGCCGCGTTGCAGGTCCCAGATGAAGGGGGTGCCCAGGGCTTCGAGCACATGCTGCACGGCATCGACGATCTCCGGACCGATGCCGTCTCCGGGGATCAGGGTCGCCTCGATGCGGCGTGCTTCGCCTTGGGTCGTCATCTGCCGTCTCCTTCAGAGCCCGAACCGAGCGTTCGGCGGGCGTGCGGCGCGGTATGCAGCCACCACCGGCGTAGCGCCAGCCGGTGCCACGCTGCGGCGCTTGAACGGAATGCAGCAAAGGTCGGGGCTTTGCCCCGAACCCCAGCAAAGGCTCGCCTTTGCAATCAAAACTTGGTTGGGTGGGAGGGAGCGTGACGGGCCCGGATCCGGGTAACATCGCGGAGGCGCGCCCTCCCCACTCCCAAGAAATTCGACTCCGGGGCCCGCGCCCTTGGCGGGAATTCAAGGGGCAGCGGTCCTTGATGGGGGTTCGGGGGCAACCACCCCCGAACCTTTGCCGCATCCCACCTCACCCGCTGAAACGCGGCACCGGCCGTCGACTAACTGCCCTTGCGCGCCGCCGCGGCCAGCTTGTGCAGGTCCGCCAGATCGACCGCGCCCGGCACCAGCTCGTGCCCGACCACCAGCGCCGGGGTGCCCTGGATCTGCAGCGACTGGGCCAGCTTCAGGTTCGCGTCGATGCGCTGCTGCACCGCCGGATCGTCCATGTCGTGCTGCAACCGTGGCCAGTCGAGGCCAAGCTTCCGCGCCACCTCCTGGATCATCGCCGGCGTGGTGCTGGGCGGCAGCTGCATCACCGCGTCCCGCATCTTCTCGTAGGCGCCCTGGCGCTGCGCGGCGATCAGCGCCTTGCTGCCCAGCACGCTCGCCGACCCCAGGATCGGCAGGTCCTTGTAGACCAGCTTCACGCCATGGTCCTGCTTGAGGAACTGCTCCATCACCGGCTCCAGCCGGCGGCAATACGGGCAGCGTGTGTCGAAGAACTCGACGATCGTCACGTCGCCCTGCGGATTGCCGGCGACCGGATCGGCCGGAGTGACCAGCGCGCCGCTGTGTTCGGCGATTGCGGCCCGCTGGTCCTCCTGCTGGCGCCGGCCTTCATCCGCCTGCAGCGCGGTGACGGCGTCGCGCAGGATGGACGGATCGTGCTTCAGGGCGTCGCGCATGATCGCGACGATCTCCGCCCGCTGCTCCGGGGTGAACGAGGCGGCCTGCGCCGCAGCCGGCAACAGCAGCACGGCGCCAAGCGCCAGCAGGGCGAGCGGGCGCCAAAATCGGATCATGGGCGATTCTCTTTCTTCACGGCGTTGCTGATATCGAGCGCGCGCAGCCTGGACGGGCCTTGTGGCAGCGCCTTGGCGGCCTCGCGAGCGAAGCGTCGCGCGAGGGGGATGTCGTCCTGCAGCATGGCCTCCTCGGCCAGGGCGAGATTGGCCTCACCCAGATTGCCCAGCCGGCCCCAGGCGATGCCCAGCAGGTGCCAGCTGTCGTCGTCCTCGCGGCTTTGCCGCTGCGCCAGCTGAAGCTGCTCGATGGCGGGGCGCAGCAGGGCCGGGTCACTGGTCTCGATCATCACCCGCGCCAGGCTCTGGCGGATCAGCGGCTCGCCGGGCGCCAGCCGCACCGCCTCGCGATACGGTGCCAGCGCCGCCCGCGCCTGGCCGGCCTCGAATAGCACCTGACCCTTGAGTTCGGCCAGCCAGGGGCTGGAGGGCTGCTCGCGGATCAGCTCGTCCAGCATCGGCACGGCATCGGCATCATGCCCCAGCCGGTGCAGCGCGATCGCCCGCGCATAGCGCGCCGGAGCGGACCGATCACTGGCCGGATACCGGCGCAGCACGCCGGCGGGCGGGTTGAGGAACCCGTCCAGCTTCGCCTTCACCATCTGGAACGCCGACTCGAACCCGGCCGGCAGCGGCGCATCGCGATAAGGTGAGGCCTCGGCGTGATGCTCCACGAAGATGATCCGGTCCTGGGTCAGCGGGTGGTTGATTAGGTAGGGATCCTGGCGATCGACCACCAGCGCCTCTTCCTGCTCCAGCCGGTCGGAACAGCACGAGCATGCCGCGACCGGACCAGCCAAGCCGATCCAGGTAGCGCAAGGCGAGTTGTCGGCGCTCTGCTCCTGGCTGCGGGTGAAGCTGTTGAAGCCGCCGCTGCGCCATCGACGCGCCGCCCATTGCTGCGCCGGCGCCGACACCCGGATCGCGCGACGCGACGCCCGCCGCGGCGGCGATCAGCATGGAACCGAGGGTCTGCCAGCATCGCCTCACGGGCGGCCTCCGGCAGGCGGCTGATATCGCCATGGGCGACATGGCCGGTCTCATGCGCGATGGTGACCGATCACCTCCAGCGCGGAACCGGACTGCTGGATCAGGCCGGTATTGATGAACATGCGGTTGCCGCTGCTGACGAAGGCGTTTATGGCGCGGTCCCTCACCAGAACGATGCGGACCAGCCCGGCACTGAGGTTGGCCGCCCGGAACAAGGGATCGGCGAATTTGTGGAGCAGCGTCTCGGTCTCGGCGTCCCGGATCACCACCAGGCGCCGGGACGGCAGGTCTTCCTGCGCCCAGCACGCCGAACGGCGCGGCCGAGGCGATCAGCCAGAGGGCGAGCGGCCAAAGGAGTAGCGGCCAAAGGGATAGCGGACGGCGAGCATGACGGCGTGGCATGCTCGCGATGTTAGCCACTTCGCGCGCCGCCGTCGTGCTTGCGCTGGGCCTGGCCTGCGCGGCCTGCGGAGCGCTGCCGAAGAACCTGCCGGGTCGAGTGCGCCACCGGAAGGCCAGGCCGGCCATGTGCAGGGTTTCCTCGGTGGCGTGGTGGCGGATGAGCCGAATGCGGCGCTCGCCGGGCGCGCAGGTGCTGTCGCGCGGCGGCGACGCGGCCGATGCGGCGGTGGCGATCGGGCTGAACCTGGCGGTGACGCTGCCGTCGCGCGCGGGGCTGGGCGGCGGCGGCGCCTGCCTCGCCTATGCGGCGGACCGCAAATCGATCAATGGCGGCGATGCCGGAAGCGGTGCTGTTCATGCCGGTGGCGCCGCGCAGCCGCCGGGCAGCAATGCCGACCGGCCGGCGGCGCTGCCGATGCTGGCGCGCGGGCATGTACCTGCTGCACGCGCGCTACGGCAAACTGCCGTTCGAGAGCCTGGTCGTCGCCGGCCGAGGAGGCTGCGCGGTTCGGCGTGCCGGTGTCGCGCGCGCTGGCGCGCGACCTGGCGCCGGTGGCCGGCCCGCTGTTCGCCGACCCGGAGGCGCGGGCGGTGTTCAGCCAGGACGGCGCTGCCGCTGACGGATGGGCAGACGCTGGTGCAGCCGGCGCTGGCGGCCACGCTGGCGCAGCTGCGCGTGTCCGGCGTGGGCGACCTGTACCAGGGCGATGCTGGCGCGACGCATCGCGGAGGACTCGCCGCTGGCCGGCGGTCCGCTGACCTGTGGCGGACACTGCGCGCGCGCCCTGCCGCAGCTGGCAGCGCCGCTGATCGTGCTGGGCGGGGCCACGACAAGGTGGCGTTCCTGCCGCCGCCGGCGGATGGCGGACTGGCCGCAGCCGCGGCCTTCGAGTCGCTGCGCAGCAATCCGCAACGACTCTGGCCGGCGCCGCGGCACGCGCCCTGGCGGTCGCGGCGCGCTGGCGCGCAGGGCGGCGTCACGGCCGAGTGCGCTGCTGCATGCGAGCAGCCTGCCACAGGCCGGCGCTGCCGCCGCTGCCGGCCTCGACCAGCTTCGCTACGCTGGACCGCGACGGCAATGCCGTGGTCTGCGCGGTGACCATGAACAATCTGTTCGGCACCGGCCGCATGGTGCCGGGCATGGGCTTCCTGCTGGCGGCTTCGCCGCGCTTCCGTGCCGCCGCCGCTGCTCGCCGCGGCGCTGGCATGGAACGAGAACATCCACGCGCTTCCGCGCGGCGGTTGGCGGCTCCGGCCAGGCGGGCGCGCCGATGGCAGTGGCCGTCGGCATGCAGAACACGCTGCGCACCAACCGGCCGATGGCAACGCCGGTGCCCGATCCCGGGCGGGCCAACGTGATCGAGTGCAGCCGCTACCTGCCGGGCAGCAACGGCAGCTGCGCCTGGGCGAACGACCCGCGGGATGCCGGTCTCGCGACCGGCGGCAGCTGAACCGACCGGCAGGCGGGCTGAATGGTCATGGACAGACGCTTCGGCGAAGCGCAGCGCGGCGGGTATGACGGCGCGCCCGATCGCCGGCCGCGCGGGACCGCCACATGGCGCTGAAGGTCGGCCGGGGCGCCTCCGCGCCCCCCTTCATGGTGATGGACGTGATCGCCGCGGCCAATGCGCGCCAGGCGGCACTGCCGCCGGGCGCGCCGCATGTGATCCGCATGGAGGTGGGGCAGCCCGGCACCGGCGCCCCGGCCGGCGCGGTGGCCGCGGCGATGGCCGCCCTGCGCTCGGGCGACGCGCTGGGCTATACCGAGGCGTTCGGCCGGCGCTCGCTGCGCGAGCGGATCGTGGCGCATTACCGCGCCTGGTACGGGCTGGACCTGCCGGTGGAGCGGGTGGCGGTGACGGTGGGCGCGTCGGGCGCGTTTCCGCTGGCCTTCCTGGCGGCGTTCGACCCGGGCGACCGGGTGGCGCTGGCAGCGCCGTTCTATCCGCCCTACGTCAACATCCTCACCGCGCTGGGCATGCAGCCCGTGGTGGTGGAAGCCGGGCCGGAGACGCGATTCCAGCCGAGCGTGGCGATGCTGGAGCGGCTGGACCCGCGGCCGGACGGGCTGATCGTGGCCAGCCCGTGCAATCCCGCCGGCACCATGCTGCATCCGGAGGAACTGGCGGCGATCGCCGCCTGGTGCGACGCGCATGGCGTGCGGCTGGTCAGCGACGAGATCTATCACGGGCTGCACTACGACAGCCCGATCGCCACCGCCGCGGCATACAGCCCCAGCGCCGTGGTGGTGAACAGTTTCTCGAAATACTTCTCCATGACCGGCTGGCGTATCGGCTGGATGGTGCTGCCGGAGGACCTGGTCCGGCCGGTGGAATGCCTGGCGCAGAACCTGTTCATCAGCGCGCCCTACATCTCCCAGGTGGCGGCCGAAGCGGCGTTCGACTGCGGCGCCGAACTGGAGGCCAACGTCGCCCGCTACCGCCGCGTCGCGCGACCATCTGCTCGGCGCGCTGCCCGCCGGCGGGATTTTCCCGACTGTCGCCGGCCGAGGGCGCGTTCTACCTGTTCGCCGATATCGGCGACCGGTCGAACGACAGCCAGGCGTTCTGCGCCCGCATGCTGGCGGAGGCGGGCGTGGCCGCCAGCCCCGGCGTGGATTTCGACCGCACCCGCGGCAACCGGTTCGTGCGGTTTTCAGCTATTGCGGGCCGGAGGCCGACATGCGCGAGGCGGCGGCGCGGCTGCAGGCTTGGCGGTAATCGCGCCACCCTATCCCCCCGCCTGGATGAGCCGCGGTTTCTTGGTTTCCCATGGATGCCGGTCCGGCATGCGGCTCCGCTTTTTCACGCCATGGATGCCGGTCCGGCATGCGGCTCCGCTTTTTCACGCCATGGATGCCGGCGTGGCATGCGGCTCCGCTTTTTTCACAAAGGACGCGAAGGGCACCAAAGGTCACAAAGAAGCAGGGCAGTCATAGCGCTTCGCGCAGCCCGCGCCGATGCCGGTGGGCTACCACCACTGAAGCAGGCAAGGCAGGCGGCCATGAAGATGCACAACCCGCCCCATCCGGGCGAAATCCTCCGCGAACTGTATCTGCAGCCGCTGGAACTGACGATCACGGCGGCGGCCGAGGGGCTGGGCGTGACCCGCAAGGCGCTGTCCGAGCTGGTGAATGGCCACACGGATATTTCGACGGACATGGCGATACGGCTGGCCAAGGCACTCCCGCATACGGATATCCGGATGTGGCTCGATCTCCAGCTCCAGTATGACGCCTGGCAGGCCGAACAACGGGCCGGGGCGATCAAGGTAAGGCCGTTTCCATCGCCGCCGCCCGCACCCGCTCCGGCCTGAGAGCCCGAGGCGGTACAACCGGGTCAGCCGGCGTCGACGGGCCAACCACGTTATGGTCGGCGCAGGCCGGCCATAAACGGCCTTCGTTGCCGCGCGCAGCGAAGGCGTGGAGGGCGGGACTTCGGCCGCCGTGACGGAGTACGCACTATCCGCTGGCCCCTGGCCCCTGGCCGCTGGCCGCTGGCCGCTGGCGCATTTACTTCGCGGGAGGCTCTGAAGTTGCTGGAGAACAATCATTCCGGTGGCTGCGCGTAAGGCCACAGCAGGCCACGCGGTCACCCCGCCGCGAACTGCTTCTTCAACTGCGCCGGCAGCCGTCCGTACACCCGATGCGCATTGCCCTCATAGATCTTCTGGCGGTTCTCGGTGGACAGCGGCAACGCCTCGACATAGCGCTTGGTGTCGTCGAAATGATGCCCCGATTCCGGATCGATCCCGCGCACCGCGCCAATCATCTCCGACGCGAATAGAATATTCTCCGCCGGAATCACCTTCGCCAGCAGCTCCTGGCCGGGCATGTGATACACGCAGGTATCGAAGAACACGTTGCGCAACAGGTGCTCGGTCAGCAACGGCAGCTTCATGTCCTGCGCGATGCCGCGGAACCGGCCCCAGTGATACGGCACCGCGCCGCCGCCATGCGGAATGATGAACTTCAGGCTCGGAAAATCCTTGAACAAATTCCCTGTCAGGAACTGCATGAACGCCGCGGTGTCGCCGTTCAGGTAATGCGAGCCGGTGGTGTGGAACGCCGGATTGCAGGCCTGGCTGACATGCACCATCGCCGGCACGTCCAGCTCCACCATCTTCTCATACAGCGGATACCAGTAACGATCGGTCAGCGGCGGATCGGTCCAGTAGCCGCCGGACGGATCGGGATTCAGATTGCATCCGACGAACCCGTATTCCAGCACGCAGCGTTCCAGCTCGGCGATGCAGTTGCGCGGCGACACCCCGGGGCTTTGCGGCAGCATGCACACGCCGACGAAATTGCGCGGGAACAGCGCGCAGACGCGATGGATCAGCTCGTTGCAGGCGGCCGCCCAGGCCTCGCTGGTGCCGGCGTCGCCCAGATGATGGCTCATGCCGGCGGCGCGCGGCGAGAAGATGGTCAGGTCGGTGCCACGTTCCTGCTGCAGCTTGAGCTGGCCGTCCACAATGCCGGCGCGGATTTCATCGTCGCCGATCGTCGGACGGGCCGGCGCCGCACGGCCTTCCTTGTGCGCCGCGATCTGCTCGGCCCGCCACGATTCGTGTTGGCGCGGCGAGGTGGTGTAGTGCCCGTGGCAATCGATGATCATGGTTTCCTCCGCGTGCGCTCGTGGTGGCGCCGCGCCCGAATCTAAGCAGAGTTCCGCGATCTGTGCCATGCACCCGGCTTGGGCGCGGGGCCGGCGAGCGTCGGGGGCTTTGCCCCCGAAACCCCCATCAAGGGGCGCTGCCCCATACGCGCGAACTTACGGGGGCCTGAGCTCGTGGGCCTGGAGCGTGCGGCGTCTCGGCGCTTCGGCAAGGCGGTGGCGGAATATCGCCAAGGCGGCCGGGGTTCGTAGTCTGGGTCGTGGCAGGATCGCGCCACGCAGGATCTCCCTGGCGGTGTCCCAAGCCCGCCACAGCGTTTGCGGCGCAGGCTGCGTCTGGTCAGGCCGAGGGGGGAAAACCGACGATCTCGTTGGCGAGATCGTCGGTCAGCACCGCGGCGATCAGCTGCGCCAGCAGCCAGCTTCGCGCCAGCACCGGATCAGCACATGGCAGTTGGTCCAGCCCGCCCAGGCTCTTCAGCCGCTTGATGCCGATCTCCACCTGCCAGCGATGCCGGTAGAGCGCGGCCACCTGCGCCATCGGCTGCGCTGCATCCGGCAGCGAGGTGATCAGCATCAGAAACCCAGCCGCGAGCACGGTGCGCGGCTGGATCTGCTGGCTCTTCTTGTTGGCCTTGCGCGTCCGCTTGGCACGCTGGCGCGCTGCATCCTCGGGCGGCAGTGGCTGGATCACCAGGCGAAGGCCGCGTGGAATACCCTTGATCCAGACCGCGACCTCGCGCGGTTCGGTGGTCCCGGCCAGCAGCGCCGCCACATCAATGCGCGCGCCCGCTGCGTCATACAGCTTCACCGATCCCCAGCTGATCCGCGTGACGAAGTCGGCGCCACGCCCCAGCACTTCCTTGAAGTTCCGCACCCGCGCATAGCCGCGGTCCATGATGAGGATGCTGCCGGAACAGATCCGCGTCCGTCCGGTAGCTTCGGCCTCGCGGGTCGTGGTCAGCGCCAGGTCGGCGAAGCGCCCACGCGCGGGGTCGTAGCGCGCGTGCAGCCGCCAGTCCTGGCCCTTGCCTGGCGCGCAGATCACCGAGCCGTCCACCAGCGACAGGTGCAGCCCACTGCCGCTGGGCCGGTGCAGACGATCGGCCAGCAGCGCCGCCAGCATATGCGCCAGCCAGTCGCCCATCTTGCGCAACCGCCCTTCGACCGCCTTGTCCGACAGATCGGCGATGCCGGCATCCCCGGCCAGCGCCGCCGCGGCGCGAAACGACTGCCCGCCCGGACCCCACATCAGCGCCAGACGCAGCAACGCCTCCGCCGAGCGGATCTTGCGCCGGCGCACCAGTGCTTTGAACTGGCGCGCCGTGGCCTCGAGGTCGACAATCCTGGCCAGCGACGCGACGATCGCTGTCCATTCACCAGAACGCAGGGAGGATGCGCGGGGCATCCAAGCTTGGAATCGTACCACCCCGTGACCGCGCAAGCGTTAGATTCGCGCACATGGGGCGCTGCCCCTTGCATCCCCGCCAAGGGCCCGGCCCTTGGAACCGACTCCGTTTGGGGTGGGGAGGGGGCCATTCCGCGATGTCGCCAAGGTCCGATTCCGCCACGCCCCCTCCCCACCCCAAACCGAATCCGATTGCAAAGGCTGAGCCTTTGCTGGGGTCCAGGGGCAAAGCCCCTGGTGGGGTTCGGGGCAACGCCCCGACGCTTGCCGCCGCTACAGCGCCAGGGTCACCTCCATCACGTCCGGCTCCTCCGGCATCCGCCGCACCGAGAACCCAAGATGCCGGACGAACGCCAGCATCGGCGCGTTCTCCGCCAGCACCTGGCCCACGATCCGGCGCATCCCGCGGCTGCGCGCCCAATCGATCAGCCGCTGCATCATATGGGCGGCGATCCCCCTGCCCTTCACATCCGGCTGCACGATCACCGCGAACTCACCGCTTTGCCCGCCGGGCTCGCCGACCAGCCGCGCCACGCCGACGGTATCGCCGGTGGCCTCGCGCACCGCGACGAAAGCCATTTCCCGATCGTAATCGACCTGTGTCAGCCGCGCCATCTGCTCGGGCGACAACTCGCGCACGCTGGTGAAGAACCGGTAGCGGATGTCCACCGGCGCCAGGCGGCGGAAGAACGCAGCGTGCTGCTCCGCATCCTCCGGGCGGATCGGCCGGATGGTGAAGCGGTCCCCACGCGAGACGAAGGGCGCCATCAGCTCCACCGGGTAGGGCGCGATCGCCAGCATTGCCGGCGGCTCATCCGGCGCGCGCACGCGCAACCAGGCATCCGCTGCGAGCACGCCGTCGGCATCGGCGAACAGCGAGGTCACCGCCAGTTCGGCGATCGCCGGAAAATCCACCACCAACTGGCTGATCCGCACCAGAGTCTCGGCCACCGACGCCTCATACGCCGCGGGTAGGTCGCGGAGCGGTTCGGCCAGCCGCGCGCCGATCCGGCTGCGGGCGATCAGCCCGTGCGCAAGCGGCAGGTTCAGCGGCGGCAGGTCCAGTGCCCAGCCGCCGGCGGTGTCGGCAACGGTCCCGCCGGCACCGAGCGCGATCACCGGGCCGAAGGTTGGGTCATCGGCGACGCGCACCGCCAGTTCGCGCGCCCGCGCCACCTGGCGTTGCACCAGCAGCCCGCCGACCGCCACCTGCTGCCGTGCGGCGCGGGCGAGCAGAAGGCGCGCGGCCACCCGAACCTCCCCGGCGCCTTGCAGATCGAGCGCCAGGCCGCCCCGGGCCCGCAGCGACGGCGCCACATCCTGCCGCAGCTTCACCACGACGGGCGCGCCAAGCAGGTCGGCGGCGGCGACCGCGTCATCGGCGGCGGCGACCATGCGGGTCGGCACCGCCGGCACGCCGTAGGCGGCCAGCACCTCCAGCGCCTCATCCTGCATCAGGGCGAGCCGGCCGGAGCGGCGCACGCCGTCGAACAGCCGGCGCACCGTGGCCCGATCCGGCGCCAGCGCCAGCACCGCACTGGACGGCAGTTCCCGTGCGGCGGCTCGATTGCGGCGATCCTGCACCAGATGCAGGAAGCCCTGCACCGCCTGGTCGGGTGTGGCGAAGACCGCTAATCCCGCTTCTGCCAGTCTGCGGCGATGCACCGCGCCGCTGGTCTCCCCCATGGCGCAAATCAGCAACGGCGCGCGGATCCGCCGCGCCGCCAGGACCAGCAGGTCCATCTCCGCCGCATCCCCCGGTCCGGCGGGCGCATGCACCACCAGCACGCCGCCGGTTTCCGGCTGTGCGGCGATCCGTTCGGCCTGCTCCGCCAGGTGTGGCGCGTCACCCAGCGGAACGTGCAGCATGCCGGCCTCGCCGCCCGCCAATGCCAGCCCGTGGCGCAGCACCGCGTCGGCGGCCAGCCGGCCGGGGCCGATGGCATTGGTGACGATGGCCAGCGCCTCGCCGCGCGCCGGGCGGGCGCGGGACAGCGTCTCGGCGGCAGCGAGCAGATCCTCGAACCCGATGACGCTCAGCACCCCGGCGCGACGCAGCGCCGCGTCGAACGTGGTCTCCGCGATGCCGGCAGGATCGAGCAGGCGGATTCCGGCATGCATCGCCACCACCGGGCGCAACCGCGCCGCCGCCCGTGCCGCGGACAGGAAGCGGCGCCGATCCTTCAGGCGCCTGATGTCGAGCAGGATGGAGCCGGTGCCGGGGTCGCGCGACAGCCAGTCCAGCACCAGGCTGAAGCCGAGATCGGCATTGCCGCCCAATCCGACGACATGGCTGAACCCGACGCCGTTCGGCCCGGCCCAGTCGATCACTGCCCTGCTGAGCGACGCGGATTGCGACACCAACGCGATCCGCCCGGTGGGCGGGGCGATATGGCTTCGGCTGGCGTTCAAGCCGAGCGCCGGGACCGCGAGGCCGAAGGAATGCGGGCCCAACAGGCGCACGCCGGTGCGCTCCGCAAGCGCGGCGAGGTCGCTGGCCGGTCCCGGGATGATCGCGGTGAAACAGCCACGCGCCGGCAGGGCTGCGACGGCCGAGGCGATGGCTTCGGCCGGCAGGGCAAGCACGGCCAGGTCCGTGGCCACGTCCAGTTCGGCGACGTGCTGCACCGCCTGCACGTCGCCGGTGAAGCCGCCGACCGCGAGATTGGCCATGATCTGCGCGCCGATTTCGCTGCCGGCACCGACTACCGCGATCGAGCGTGGGCGGAACAGGTTTTCCGGGCTGAACCGACCGGCCGGGGCGGGGCGCGGAACGGTCATGCCGCGTTGCCGGTGGATGTCACCCTCGGTCGGCGCCGCGGATTGCAATGGCGACGGGAAGCGGCTTGCATATCGGGCAAAATCGAGGGGCAGGGCATGAGCGACCGATCGAACTGGGACCCGGAGATGCTGGCCTTCACCATGGCCGCGGAAGCCGAGGCCGCCAAGTATCCGCCGATCCGGGTGGAGATTCCGCTGGATCCGCATCGTGCGGTGAATGACATGCTGAACCTGCTCCACGCAAAGGGCGGGCCGGTGATGGCGGAGAGCACCGACCGCTGGGTGGGCGCCCGCGGCCGGCGGATCTTCTGCCGGGTGTCCCGCCCCCGCCTGGACCGGGCGCTGCCGACACTGGTGTATTTTCATGGCGGCGGCTGGGTGTGGTCCTCGGTGGACACGCATGACCGGCTGGCGCGCGAATACGCCGCGGCCGGCGAGGTCGCCGTGGTGTCGGTGGACTACGCGCTGTCACCCGAGGCGCAGTTTCCGCAGGCGCTGGAAGAGTGCGCCGCGGTGGTGCGGCACCTGGCGGCACATGGGGCGGATTGGGGGCTGGACGGATCGCGCCTGCTTCTGGGTGGGGATTCCGCCGGCGGCAACCTGGCGCTGGCGACCGCGCTGCTGCTGCGCGACACCGGCGGGCCGGCGCTGCGCGGCATCCTGGCGACCTATCCGGTCTGCGACAGCACGCTCGATACGCCAAGCTACCAAGCCTATGGCAGCGGCGGCTACGGGCTGAACCGGGAGCGGATGGCGTTCTACTGGAACGTCTACGTGCCGCATGCGGCGGACCGGCTGCATCCGCTGGCCGCGCCACTGCGCGCCGATCTGACCGGACTGCCGCCGGTGCTGGTGCAACTGGCGGAACTGGACGTGCTGCGCAGCGAGGGCGAGGCGCTGGTAACCCGGCTGCGCGCAGCGGGGGTGCCGGTGGAAAGCGAGACCTATGCCGGCGTGGTGCACGGCTTCCTGCGCGCCATGGCGACGGTGGGCAAGGCGCGCGCCGCGGTGACGCAGGCGGGTGACTGGCTGCGGCGGGTGGGCGCCTAGCGGCACGCGATCCGGTCCGGCGTCCGTGGCGGGGTGGGCGCCTGGCGGTACGCGATCCGATACGTCCGTCTGCGGCGAGTGGGCGCCGGGCGGCACGCGATCCGATACGTCCGTCTGCGGCAGCCCTGCGAGAAGGACGACCGCCTGCGCCATACATGCGCATCGCCTAGCGCTATTCGTCGTCGAACAGGATCCGGTTCGCCGCGCCGTCCAGGTCCTCGGTACTGCCCGGTGCGCAGCGACCACAGGAACAGCGCCAGGCCGCCGCCCCCAAGCAACAGGCTGGCGCCGAGAAGGTAGAGAATGACCGTCATGCCGGACTCCTGCCGCGCAGGCGAAAACTGTTGGCGATCACCAGCAGCGAGGAGCTGGACATCGCCGCGGCCGCCAGCCAGGGGGTGACCAAACCCGCCATCGCGAGCGGCACCATCAACGCGTTATAGCCGATCGACAGCGCCAGGTTCTGCCGCATCACCTGGCGTGCGCTGCGGGCGATCCGCACGGCCAGCACGATGGGGGCGAGATGTTTGCCCTGGACCACGACGTCCGCGACAGTCTGGCTGAGATCGGCGGCGGTGGCCGGCGAAGCGGACACCGACGCCGCGGCGAGCGAGGGCGAATCGTTCAGCCCGTCCCCCACCATCAGCACCTGGTGACCGGCCGCGCGCATCGCCTCGATGGCCGCGACCTTCTGCACCGGCGTGCAGCCTGCCTGCCACTCATCAATGCCGAGTGTGGCGGCCAGCGGGGCGACCGCGCCGGCGCGGTCGCCGGAGAGCAGGTGGATGTCCAGGCCGAGCGCGCGGAGCTGGTCGATGGTGGTGGCGGCATCCTCGCGGAGGCGTTCGCGGAAGGTGAAGTGGATGGGTGCCTGTCCCGGACGCGCCAGCCAGAGCTCCGGGCCGGATGCTTCGGCGGGTGCATCGGCCGGGTCGAGTCCCGGGCCGGCGCAAAAGCCGCGGCTGCCGAGGCGGATGGACCCCGCGGCGAGCCCCTGGCCGCGATGCTCCTCAACCCCGGCCACCGGCACGACGGGTCCCGCCGCGGCAACCAACGCGCGGGCGAGCGGATGCCGGCTGTTCGCTGCCAGCGATGCGGCAACGCGCAGCGCCTCCGGGTCCACGCCATCGGCGGATAGCGACAGGTTCGGCTCGGTCAGCGTGCCGGTCTTGTCGAACACCACCGTGTCGATCTCCGCCAGCCGCTCCAGCGCGGTCGCCGATTTCAGCAGCGTGCCGGCGCGGAACAGCCGTGAGGTCGCGATCACCTGCACGGCCGGCACCGCCAGCGCCAGCGCGCAGGGACAGGTGATGATCAGCACCGCGCTCGCGGTCAGCAGCGCCTGGCCCGCGCCGACGCCGGCGACCAGCCACCACCAGGCGAAGGTCAGCAGCGCGATGGCGTGCACCACCGGCGCATAGCGGCGTGCCACCCGGTCCGCGAGCACGACGAAGCGGTTGCGCCGCGCCTCGGCCGCCTCGATCAGCCGGACGCATTCGGCGAGCAGGGTGGAGCCGCCGGACGCGGTGGCCCGCACGGTCAACGGCGCCTCGAGGTTCAGCGTGCCGGCGAACACGGCGGCGCCCGGCGCGGCCTGGATCGGCAGGCTCTCGCCGGTGACCAGGCTGGCATCGAGGGCCGAGGAACCCTGCTCCACCGTGCCGTCCACGCCGATCCGCTCGCCCGCCGCCACCAGCACGCGATCCCCGGGCGCCACCGATTGCTGGGGGCACCGCCTAGTGCTGCCGTCCGGCTGCAACACCGCGATATCGGTGGCACGCAGGGTGAGCAGCTGTTCGGCGGTGGCGCGCGCCTGGCCGCGGGCGCGATGGTCCAGCACGCGGCCGACCAGCAGGAAGAACAGCAGCGTGGCCGCCGAGTTGAAATAGGTGTGCGCGCCGCCGGTCAGGGTCTGCTGCAGGCTGATGCCGCTGACCAGCAGCACGCCCAGGCTGATCGGCACGTCCATGTTAGTGCGGCCGTAGCGCAGCGCGGCGATCGCCGAGGCGAAGAACGGCCGGCCGGCATAGGCGATGGCAGGCAGCGCGATCAGGGCCGATACCCAGTGCAGCAGGTCGCGCGTGGCTGGCCCCATGTCGTGCAGCAGACCGGCGGTATCGCCGGCCCAGATGCCGATGGAGATCAGCATCACGTTGCCGGCGGCAAACCCCGCTACCGCCAGTGCCCGCAGCAGGGCGCGCCCGGTGCGATCCTGCGCCGCGGAGAGGGACGCCGCGTCGAACGGCACGAGGCGGTAGCCCAGGCCCTCGATCAGGCCCACCAGCCGGTCGGCCTCGGCGGCGGCACCGCGCCAGGCCAGTTTCAGCCGCCTGCTGGTCATGTTGACGCGTCCGGTCAGCACGTCGGGCTGACGCGTCAGGACGGATTCGATCAGCCAGACACAGGCGCCGCATTGCAGCCCGTCGACGGCGAGGGTCAGTTCGTGGGTGCCGTCAGCACGGGCGGCGATGTGGCGGGCGAGGTCGTGGCGCACCGTGTCGGTCGGCCGCGGGGCGCGCAACGCCGGGTCGAGCAGGCGTTGCTGATAGTAGCGGCCCAGGCCGAGCAGCTGGATGGTTTCGAATGCGGCGGCGCAGCCCGGGCAGCAGAAGCGGCGTCCGGCGGGGGTGGGCAGGCCGCAATGAGCGCAGGAGGCCGCGATCCGATTCCCGTTTTCCGTCATGGCCGGGCTTGACCCGGCCATCTGCCCGGGATCGGACGAGGTCGCCAGGTCGCCGTCGCGCCCGGTCTCCGGGGGAGATGGCCGGGTCAGGCCCGGCCATGACTACGGAGCGAAGGAGCCGCGCCTGCAGCACGTATCGGCAGCGAGTCGCTCACCGCACCAGGATCCGCCGGGTCGTGGTCAGTTCATGCCCCATCGCCCTGGCGGACAGCATCAGGTCCCATTGGCCGCGTTCGGCCAGCGCCACGTCGGCGACATAGCGGCCGGGTTGCGTCTCAAGGAAGGTGAGCGCGGTGCTGTCGGTAGCGCCGAGCGGCCGTTCCGCGGTGGCCCGGATCACCGCCTGACGCAGCGGCTTGCCGGCCTGGTCGGTGAGCAGCAGCACCGGTCGACTGCCATCGGTCTCGGCCTGCACCGTCCAGCCCAGCGCTGCCTGCTGCTGCACACGCTCGATCACCTGGTTGTAGCGATTGCTGAGATCGAACCCATCGCTGCCGGCCTTGCCGGGAAACGTGTCCAGCGCCGCCACCACCATGCCGACATTGACCGCGATCACCAGCAGCATCGCGGCGGCGATCCACCAGGGAAAGAACCGCCAGCCGGAACGCGGGTTCGGCTCGCCGTCTCGCTGGGCACGGATACCATCTTGGTAACGCATCGAAATCCCTTCCGGCTCAGTGCGGAGCGCCCGGCGGGCCCCATGAACAGCGAGTGATAGACGGTCTGTTCACCGCTCTCCGGGTTGCGCATGGTGAAGTCGATCGGCTGCGATCCGTCGTCAATGCGGTCGGGTTGGCCGGTGACCAGCACGCGGTAGGTGCCGACGCTGTCGGCCCCCACCGGCAGGCCGAGCACATTGGCGGGGCCGAGGCCTTCGTCGGCCTCGGTCAGTCTCGCGCCGGGCAGGCCCTGCACCTGCAGCTCGTAGGTCACCGGCGCCGCGTACTTGTTGACGATCTTCACCGTGTAGCCGTTGCGCAGCTGCCATCCGCCAATGGCACGAACAGCGGCGCACGGTCATGCTGCACCGACAGGCCAAGGCCGGGACGCAGCGCCAGCGCCACGCCCATCACGCGCCACCGCCAGCACCAGCGCGGACAGATAGATGATGGTGCGCGGCCGGAAGAAGCGGAACGCGGCCTGCTCGCCGCGCGCCTTGGCGGCCTGATCGGCCAGCGTGTCCCAGGTGATCAGCCAGTTCGGCCGCCCGGTCCGCTCCATCACGTGGTTGCAGGCATCGATGCACAGGCCGCAGCTGATGCATTCAAGCTGGATGCCGTCGCGGATATCGATGCCGGTCGGGCAGGCGGTGACGCAGGCGCCGCAATCGATGCAGTCGCCGCCGGGCGCCCCCTCGCTGCGCTTGCCGCGCATCCGCGGTTCACCGCGCCAGCCCTGATAGGTGACGGTGAGGCTCTGCTCGTCCAGCATGGCGGCCTGGAAGCGCGGCCAGGGGCACATATAGGTGCACACCTGCTCACGCGCCCAGCCGGCCAGCAGATAAGTGGTCGCGGTGAACAGGAAGGTGAAGAAATACACTTCCTTCGACGCGGTGCCGGTCCAGAATTCCACGGTCACCGTCGGCGCATCGACGTAGTACATGATCCAGGCGCCGCCGGTCCAGAACGCGATGCCCAGCCAGACCGCGTGTTTCGTCACCTTGCGCCAGATGGTATCGAGCGAAACCGGACCGCGCGTCACGCTTCATGCGTTCGTTGCGGTCGCCTTCGATCAGCCGCTCGACCCACATGAACAGGTCGGTCCACACGGTCTGCGGGCAGGTGTAGCCGCACCACACGCGGCCGACCAGGCTGGTGACCAGGAACAGCGCCGACCGCGCCCATGATCAGCAGGCCGGTCAGGTAGTACGATGTCCTGCGGCCAGAACTCCAGGTTGAAGAAATAGAATCGCTCGTTCCACAGGCTGAGCAGCACCGCCTGGTCCGGCTGGTTCACGCCGCGATGCCAGCGCAGCCAGGGCAGCAGGTAGTAGATGCCGAGGCAGGCGATCAGCACCGCCCATTTGAACCGGCGCACCGGTCCGTGCACGGATTTCGGATAGACCCGCACGCGGTTCGCATAGAGGTGCTGACCTGCTTCCTCCTGTGCGAGCTGGACTTGCCGATCGGCCTTGCTGATACGAGACACGGAGAGAATATCCTGGGTTGAAGTGTGCGCAGCGGATGGCCGGGACAGGCCCGGCCATGACCAGCCGGTTGGCTACTCGCCGCCGCCGAGCGAATGGACGTAGAGCGTGACGCTCTTGATCGTTGCTGCGTCGAGTCGTGTGTTCCAGTTCGGCATCACGCCCATGCGGGGGTTGGTGATCTGCTCGCACCACCGCCTCCCGGTCGTCGCCGTAGAGATGCAGGCGTGCGGCCAGCGGCGGGCGCGCCGACTTCGCGATTACCCTGGCCGGCCTCGCCATGACAAACGGCGCAGTTCTCGGCGAACAGCTTCTTGCCGGCCGCCACGTCGGTGCCCGAACCAGGCTTGCCGTACAGCGTCATCACATAGTCCGCAACCTGCTGGATCTCTGCCGGCTTCAGCATGCCGTCGACACCGAAGCGCGGCATCTGGCTTTGGCGTGCATCGGGATCGGCGCTGCGGATGCCGTGGGTGATGGTCTGCTGAATAGTCCTGCAGCGTGCCGCCCCACAGCCAGTTACCTGCGGCCAAGCGCAGGATAGCCTGGATTGCCGCCGCCTCCGGCGCCGTGGCAGGGCTGGCAGTTGTTGGCGAAGGTGATGCGTCCGGCGGTCTGCGCCGCGACTAGAAGCTGCGGGTCCTTGCGAATATCCTCGAACGACAGGACCTTGATCTTGTCCATGTAGCCGGCGCGCTTCGCCATGACGGCCTGCACGTCGGCATCCACCGCGGCGCGCTGCGAATAGCCCAGCAGACCGTGGAAATAGCCGGTGATGCCGGGGACGGAGGGGTACAGCAGCATCAGCACCGCGGCCCAGGCGATGCAGGCATAGAGCACATACAGCCACCATTTCGGCAGCGGCTGATTGAGTTCCTTCAGCCCGTCCCACTCGTGGCCGGTCGTCAGGTGACCCGTGACCGAGTCCTTTTCAACTTTGGTGGGCACGCGACAAACTCCTCAACGATCGTCTTCGAGCGGGATATGTCCGTATTTCTCCAGCCTGGACTTGCGGCCAGGCCAGTAGGTGGAGGCCAGGATCAGCACGAACAGCGCGAACATCAGCAGGATCGACGTGGTGCTGCATCCATTGCATAATCGGCATGATAGCCACATCACCCATCCTATTGCCTCAGGTTCTCGTTGGCGGGGTCAGCGAAATCGACCAACGTGCCGAGCATCTGCAGATACGCCACCAGCGCGTCCATTTCGGTAACAGTACGGCCATCGCCGGGCACCGTGATCGCCTTCGGATAGCGCTTCACCAGTGCGGTGTTGTCGGCATTCGGATCGGCCTGTGCCGCCAGGTCCGCCTTGGCCTCGGCGATATCCTCATCGGTATACGGCACGCCCACTTCACGCAGCGTGCGCAGCCGCGCGACCAGGTCCCGCGTCTCCAGCGGCGTCTCGGCCAGGAAGGCGTAACGCGGCATCACCGATTCCGGCACCACGCTTTGCGGATTCTTCAGATGCGCGACGTGCCAGTCGCTGGAGTATTTGCCGCCGACCCGCGCCAGATCCGGCCCCATGCGCTTGGAGCCCCACTGGAACGGATGGTCGTACATGCTCTCCGCGGCGATCGAGTAGTGGCCGTAGCGCTCCACCTCGTCGCGCAGCGCGCGGATCTGCTGGCTGTGGCAGAGATAGCAGCCCTCCCGCACGTAGATGTCGCGCCCCATCTGCTCCAGTGGCGAGTAGGGCCGGACGCCCTTTACGTGCTCCACCGTCGTTTCGATGGTGAAGAGCGGGATCACCTCCACCAGGCCGCCGACGGCGACCGTGGCGAGGGTGAGCAGCAGGAACAGGAAGGCGTTCTTCTCGAGCGTTTCGTGACGGATGAACATGACGCTTACTCTCCCGCCACGGCGAGACCGGCAGGCAGCATCACGGGTCTTTCCGTGGTCCTGCTGTAGACGGTCTGGATGAGGTTGTAGACCATGATCAGCGCGCCGGTCAGGAACAGCACGCCGCCGAGCATGCGGATGACATAGTAGGGATGCATGGCGACCACGGTTTCGGCGAAGGAGTATTGCAGGAAGCCGAACTGGTCATAGGCGCGCCACATCAGGCCTTGCATGATGCCGGCGACCCACATCGCGCTGATGTAGAAGACGATGCCCAGTGTGGCGATCCAGTAGTGCCATGACACAAGTTTCGTGGAGTACAGCCGTTCCCGCTGCCACAGCACCGGCACCAGGTAGTACAGCGCGCCGAAGCTGATGAACGCGACCCAGCCCAGCGCGCCGGAATGCACGTGGCCGATGGTCCAGTCGGTGTAGTGCGACAGTGCGTTGACGTCGCGGATCGACATCACCGGGCCTTCGAAGGTGGACATGCCGTAGAAGCCGACGGCGGTGACCGAGAAGCGCAGGCCCGGATCGGTGCGCAGTTTATCCCAGGCGCCCGACAAGGTCATGATGCCGTTGATCATGCCGCCCCAGGACGGCATCCACAGCATGATCGAGAACGCCATGCCGAGCGTCTGCGTCCAGTCGGGCAGCGAGGTCTAGTGCAGATGGTGCGGACCGGCCCAGATGTACAGGAAGATCAGCGACCAGAAATGCACGATCGACAGCCGGTACGAATACACCGGCCGGTTCGCCGCCTTTGGAATGAAGTAGTACATCATGCCCAGGAAGCCCGCGGTCAGGAAGAAACCCACCGCGTTGTGGCCGTACCACCACTGGATCATCGCATTCTGCACGCCGGATGCGACCGGATAGCTCTTGGCGCTGAACACCGACATCGGGATGTCGATGTTGTTGCCCAGGTGCAGCACCGCGACGGTCAGGATGAAGGCGAGATAGAACCAGTTGGCGACGTAGATATGCGGCTCCTGCCGCTTCATCAGCGTGCCGATGAACACCACCGCGTAGCAGCACCCAGACCACGGTCAGGAACAGGTCCAGATGCCATTCAGGTTCGGCGTATTCCTGGCTCTGGCTGTATCCCATCACATAGGACAGCGCAGCCATGACGATGAAGAACTGGTAGCCCCAGAACAGGAAGTTCGCCAGCGCATCGCCGCCGAACAATCGCGCCCGGCAGGTGCGCTGCACGACATAGAAGCGAGGTGCCGAACAGAGCGGAGCCGCCGAAGGCGAAGATCGCGGCCGAGGTGTGCACTGGGCGCAGCCGACCGAAATTCACGAAGGACAGGCCGAGGTTGAGCTGCGGCCAGGCCAGTTCGCGTGGCGATGTAGACACCGACCAGGAACGCCACCACCGCCCAGAACACCGTGGCGATGACGAATTTCTTCACCATCGCCTCGTTGTACTCCACCGGCGGGGTGGCGTGGCCGGCGACGCTCATCGGCGTGGCGAGGGCAGCGTCAGACATGACGGCGTCCCCCTGCGCGCAGCGCATGACGCGCCGCGTCGACCCGGTCGTAATGGCGGCGCAGCAGGCCAAACACGAAAACGGCGGCGAAACCGGCCAGTGACAGGCCGAACACGTACATCTCGTTGTCATGCGCGCCGGACGCCACCAGCAGGCCACACAGGCCAAGAACCGCCATCAGCAGCCCAACAAAGAGGTCACCTGCCTCGATTTCCATCTGCAACTCCGGTGGATGGGTACACGTCCCGTTGCCGGCAAGCGGCTAACGCGGCTGCAATGTGCCGGCCATGCCGCATCGCGACATTGACCCAGATCAATGCCCTGCACCGGGTTGAGGATCATTTGCCAGGCATGAGCGCGAGCCTCGACATGCTGGCGGCACTCTGCGCCACGACGGGTGCACTGCCGGCCCGTGGCGGGATCGCCCTGGGCCTGCTGCTGGCCGGCGCGGCCGGCAGCACCATGCATTGCGTGCCGATGTGCGGCGGGTTCGTGCTCGGCCAGGTGGCGGACCGGTTGGCGCGGGTTCCGGCGCCGCAACTGTGCGAATGGCGGCGGCTCAGCGCCGGCGCGCTGCTGCCGTACCACGTCGGCCGCCTGACCACTTATGCCGGGCTCGGGGCGCTCGCCGGATTTGGCGGCGGCGCGATCAGCCGGCTGCCCTGGTTCGGCTGGCTCTCCGGCTCGCTGCTGCTGCTCGCCGCCCTGCTGTTCGCGCTGCACGCACTGCGCCGGCTGGTGCCGCGGCTCGCCGCCCGATTGCCGGCGTTCGAGCGCGCGCCATCCGGCCTGCAACGCGGTCTGGCCCGACTCACCGGGCGGATCGATCGCAACAGCCTGGGGGGATCGCTCGCGCTGGGTGCGGCGCTCGGCTTCCTGCCCTGCGGATTGCTCTACGCCGCGCTGACCACGGCGAGTGCCACGTTCAGTCCACTGGCCGGCGCCGTCGCCATGCTGGCGTTCGGCCTCGGCACCGCGCCGGCGCTGATCGCGGTCGGCATCGCCGGCCAGGCCGCGGGCCGGCGCTGGCAGCGCGCCATCACCGGGGCCGCCCCAATGGTGATGCTGGCCAACGCCGCTCTGCTGACGGTGGTCGCCATGCAACATTTCTTGTTCGTATCGTAATGAGGGAGCCTGTCATGCTGAAGGACTGGACCGAAATGGCGACGGAGCTGTCGGGGGATCTGCGGGTGCTCCGCGCCGGCGCGCCGGAGGTGATGAAGGGTTTTTCGGCCCTCGCCCAGGCGGCGCTGAAGGCGAATGCGCTGGATACCCGCACCAAGGAGCTGATCGCACTGGCCGTTTCGGTCGCCACCCGCTGCGACGGCTGCATCGCCTTCCACGCGGAAGCGGCGCTGAAGCAGGGCGCGTCGCGCGAGGAGGTGCTGGAGACGATGGGCATGGCGATCTACATGGGCGCCGGCCCCAGCGTGATGTACGCCGCCCAGGCGCTGGAGGCGTTCGACCAGGTGAGCGCACGGGCGGCGACGCAGGCGGCGTAACGGCCGGAGAACACTGAGATGACCCCCGAAACCCGGACAGGGAGCCCCGACAGGTAGCCCCGACACGTAGCAAGGGGAGTCCTGCCACGCCCTGGCAGCGGGGTCATGCTGCACGCGGCCCTGCGCCTGCGGGGCCGCGCACGGGCGGCAATCCTTGAAACTGTTTGGGAAGGCCCCACCTACCATCCCAATGGATGGTGTGGAGATGGTAACCATGGCAGGCGCGGTGCACGAGCTGCGGCCCAAGAATGCCGACAGCGAAAAGATCACGATCAACCTGGGCTATGTCGACCTCGGTCATATCGATCTGCTGGTGCGGGAAGGTTTCTACTCCAACCGCACCGACTTCATCCGGACGGCTATCCGCACCCACCTCGACCGGCATGCCGACGCGGTCCGGCAGTCGGTCGCGCGCAACACGCTGGATCTGGGGCTGCGGCACTACACCCGCGCGGACCTGGAGGCCGCGCGGGACCGTGGCGAGTCCCTGCGCATCAATGTTCTCGGCCTGGCCACCATCGCAAGCGATGTCACGCCCGAACTGGCGCGCGCGGCGATCGCCTCGGTGACGGTGCTGGGTGCGCTCCACGCCAGTGCCGAGGTCAGAGCCGCGCTGGCCGATCGCATGGGTTGACCCCATCCGCGGCGCGCAGGGCGCGCTGTCGCATCGGTCGCTGACGCGCCTGGCCCGGCCATGCCGAGGGCGTCGGACCACCCACACCCGCCTACCGACGCACACCCACGTACCGACGACGGAAGCCGATCCCGGTTCCGAACGGGGATGCCTGACCGGGTCCCCAGCACTGAAAGTCGTACCATGACCCACATCCCGAACGCTGATCTGCTCGAAGCAACACGCCTCATCAATGCCGGGCGGCTCACCGACGCCACCGCGACCTTGCAACGCATGCTGGGCGGCGGCGTCGCGGCGCCAAACGCAGCAGCACGGGACACCACGACCTCGGATGCCCGTCGCGCTCCGCCAACCCTGGAGGGCGTGGCCGAACCGGTCGGAATGGCGCCGGCCCAGCCCGTGCCTCAGCCTGGGCCGGCGGCGCGGGGTGCCAGCCGACGGCCGTTCAGCCTCGCGGCAGCGGCGGGACCCGCGCTGCCCGAGACGCTGCGCGACCTGCTGGGCCAGGTCAGCCAGGGCGGGGTCGCGGTGCCGGGCGGACGGCTCGGTGGCCTGGCCCCGGCGGCAGTGCCAGACCCTGTGCCGGATGGCGCGCAGTTCCTGACCGCCAGCTTCAGCAACAAAGCCGGCAGTCGCCCCTACAAGCTTTATGTGCCCAGCGGCTACCGTCCCGGCCAGCCCGTTCCGCTTATCGTCATGCTCCACGGCTGCACCCAGTATAAACAGCGGCGGCAAATTGTACCGCTGAACCGGTGTTGAGCCGGCGCCGTGATGGCGGCGCCAAAGTGTACCGGTCCTGATAGGCCTTCTCGATGTCCGTGCGGGGCATGGAGGGGCCGGAAGGATGTTGACAGTGGAACTCTATGCCAGGATCCGGCGCGCGGTGATTGTGGACGGGTTGAGCCGCCGAGAGGCGGCGAAGCGGTTTGGCGTTCATCGGAACACGATCTCGAAGATGCTTCAGTATTCTGTTCCGCCGGGCTACCGACGGGGCGAACGTCCGGCCTCGAAGAAGCTGGGGCCGCACATCGCGTGGATCGACGCCATCCTCGAGACGGATCGTGGCGTGCACAAGAAGCAGCGCCACACGGCGCAACGGATTTTCGAACGTCTCCGGGATGAGCGGGGGTTTTCCGGCGGGTATACGATCGTGCGTGAGTATGTGGCGGAAGCAACGTCGCGATCACGCGAGATGTTCGTGCCTTTGAGCCATCGTCCTGGTCACGCGCAGGCGGATTTTGGCGAGGCTGACGGCTACATCGCGGGCAAGAAGATCCGGTTCCACTACTTGTGCATGGACCTGCCGCATTCGGACGGCTGCTTTGTCAGGGCTTATCCGGCCGAGACGGCGGAAGCCTTCTGTGATGGTCACGTCGCGGCCTTCGACTTCTTCGGCGGCGTACCGCGATCGGTCCTGTATGACAACACGCGCCTGGCGGTAGCCCGGATCGTGAAGGGTGGCGAGCGGCTGCGCTCGCACATGTTCGCGGAACTGCAGAGCCACTACCTGTTTAACGACCGGTTCGGCCGACCGGGCAAGGGCAACGACAAAGGCAAGGTGGAGGGGCTGGTCGGCTATGTCCGACGCAACTTCATGACGCCGCTGCCCGTCGCGGACAGCTTCGACGCGTTGAATGCCCGGTTCCTGCGTGCCTGCACCCGGCGTGGCGAGGCGATCCTGCGCGGCCATACCAGCTCGATCGCCGAACGGATGCGGGCCGACCTTGCTGCGTTCATGCCGTTGCCGCCGGCGCCGTACGATGCCTGTCACAAGATCGCCACGCGCGTCTCGTCGCTGTCACTGGTGCGTTACCGGAACAACGATTACTCGGTGCCGACCCGCTACGGTCATCAGGAGGTTCTGGCGAAGGGCTATGTCGACCGTGTCGAGATCGTCTGCCGCGGCGAGACCATCGCCACTCATGCGCGGAGTTACGACACGGCCGACTTCGTCTACGATCCATTGCATTATCTGGCGTTGCTGGAACGCAAGAGCAAAGCCCTCGATCAGGCGGCACCATTGGACGGGTGGCAACTCGCGGAATGTATTCATCGGCTGCGGCGGCTGATGGAAGCCCGGATGGGGAATGCCGGACGGCGCGAGTTCATTCAGGTCCTGCGTCTGATCGAGGACTTCCGTCAGCATGACGTTGAACAGGCCGTTGCGCATGCGTTGCGGCTTGGCGCCATCAGTTTCGACGCGGTGAAGATGTTGGTGCTGGCCAAATTGGAGAACCGCCCGGCCCGGCTCGATCTGACTTTCTACCCCTACCTGCCGGCCGCCACGGTCGGAACCACGGATCCGAGCGCCTATCTCGATCTCGTCGCCAATGCACGTTCAGCATCGATGACAGCGGGAGTTCCGGCATGACCATGTCCCACGATACCACGGCGCTGACCGCCGTCGCGCCCCAGGTGCTGCTCGGCAATCATCTCAAGGCGCTGAAGCTCCCCACGTTCGCGCGTGAGTACGAGAAGGTGGCCATGGAATCGGCCCAGGATCGCGCCGATTATCCCCGCTATCTGCTGCGTCTGTGCGAACTGGAGCGCATCGACCGCGAGCGGCGCAACATCGAGCGCCGGATCCGGGCGGCACGGTTTCCACAGACCAAGAGCCTCGACACGTTCGACTTCACCGCCCAGCCGTCACTCAATAAGGCGCTGGTCCTCGAACTCGCGCGCTGCGAATGGATCGATAGGCGGCAGAACTGCATCGCGCTCGGGCCGTCCGGCACCGGCAAAACCCACATCGGCCTGGCACTGGGACTGGCCGCCTGTCAGAAAAACCAGAGCGTCGCATTCACCACGGCCGCCGCTCTCGTGCATGAACTCATGGAAGCGCGCGATGAACGCCGGCTACGGGCACTGCAAAAACACCTCAACACGGTCAAACTGCTGATCGTCGACGAACTGGGATACGTGCCGTTCACCGCTGTTGGTTCGGAACTGCTTTTCGAGGTGTTCAGCCAACGCTATGAGCGCGGCGCCACGCTGGTCACCAGCAATCTGCCATTCGATGAGTGGACCTCGATCTTCGGTTCAGAACGACTGACCGGCGCGCTGCTGGATCGGCTCACGCATCATGTCCACATCCTGGAAATGAATGGCGACAGCTTCCGGCTGGCGACCAGCAAACGAGCTCAGCGACGGCAGGGCCAGACGCTGAACACGACAGCGAAGCAAACAACGGAAGGAGCGGCCAATACCGATACATGATGCGACGCCGCGTGCTGGGAGCCGCGCTGAGCCTGGCGAAGCGCGGCTCCCCGCGCGGGCACGATAGTCAACAGGGCTTCGCGGCCCTTTTCTATTAACCTGACTGGTACACTTTCACGCCGCTATCTGGCACAATTTGTCTCCGCCG
>CAWBLP010000001.1:0-50112 GCA_963789495.1 uncultured Alphaproteobacteria bacterium | reverse complement strand
AGTCAAGCCGGCGTAGCGGGCCGATCACCGACAGCCCACGGCCCAGCACGCGGGGGCAATGGAAGACCACCGCGGTCGGGCGTGGGAACACCAGGCAGGCCGCCGCCTCTTCGAAGTCATGCGCTCAGCCCGGAAACCGGTCGGCCACGTCGAGACCGAACGGCGCCATGGCGCTGAGCCGACGCCGCTGTGCCGGCAGCAGCATAACCAGCCGGATCAAGGCCAGTTTCTCCCGCAACCCCACTTCCAGACGAGTCAGCGCATCGGCAACGCAGCCAGAGGAGGCAGCGCCCCGAGCTCAACTTGCGACGGCAGCGTGTCCACCTCACTGGCAGAGCGATCCGCCGCGAGGATTTTAAGTGCCGCCTGCAAGGTCTGCAGCTACCCGAACAAGCCGGATGGAAGACCCAGCCCGACATCGCCGGCCAGTGCCATCGGCTGCGCGCCGCGCAAAGCCTGCATCGCACTGGCGTAGGCGCGCCTACTCGAGCAGGCTATCCATCCGGAGGTGCGGCGATCGGTTCGACCTCCGGGACCGGCTGGGGTGGCTCCGCATCGGGCATCGCCGCGTCGGATTGCGCGATTGCCAGGCGTTCCCGATGCAGCACGGCAACGGCCGCGTCATCGGCCGGACGCCGCCAGGCTTCCACGCCATCGGGATCGATCAGATGGCGCCAGACATGGCCACTTGGGTCGGCCGTCAACATGATCAGGTCGTCCGCGCTGCCATCGCGATAATGGTCCAGCACATTCAGATGTTCATAGGTACCGGCATAGCGCATCCAGCGCCGCTGCTCCTCGGACGCGGCCGGACCGGTGCCCGGCTGATACCGCTTCGGCGACACGCGCTGGCCGTCCGACCGCAGCAGGAACAGGACCTGGCCACCGTGTTGCCGCGCCAGGACAGCCAGGCCACCTTCATCTCGCCGCGTCTCATGACGAATCAGCCGGTATCGGCGCAGCGCATCCTGCACCGCCGCCTCGTCGGACGGTGGCAGGGCCAACGGCGTGTCAAACCGGGGAAATTCGGCTTGCAGGACGAACGCCAGGGGGCCGTGCCAGCCGACGCCACAACCGATCTCGCGATCATCCGGCAGGCGGACCTGCACGACGCTCGCCAGCCCTGCCATGGCCTCTAACAGGGTGGGTTCGCGCGCATCGACGAATTGAATGCCGAGGCCGAGATGGCGTTCCAGCGCAACCTGCTCGCCGGCTAATGGCGCCGGCCCATGCGTATCGGTCGGTTCGGCCTGCGGTGACGGCGCTACCTCCACCAAGCCGTGACGGGAGGCACGATATAATCGCAGCATCCGGGCGGGGCCGAAGAATTCCACCCGGGCAGGATCACCATGATATGGGCCATCGGACGCCCCGAGCCGGCGCTCCAGGGTGCACTCGACCAGGGAACCGACAGGATCGAGGACTTCCCGGATCACCAGCAAAGCGACCTGCAGCTGAGCACTGCCCAGCACGTCGTGGGCGTGGAGCCATTCGGCCCAGGCAGCATGGCTCAGCCGCTCCGGCCGGTCCGGAACTGCGTAGCTTCGGTCCTCGCTGCCGTCGCCTCTTCGGGTAACCCGCAAGACGACATGATGCACCGACGGCGGTACAGCCCCATCAAGAGCTGCGAGCTGCACGGCAAGCTGCGGGCCCGTCAAAGGATCGCCTGCTCGGACTTGGTTCATTCGTGTGGTGGCGCCTCCGTCAACCCAGAGTGGCGGAGCCTGATTCATCCTGATTCATTTACGTAGCATGAGGTGCCTTCCCCATTCCTTTCACCTGCAGGACTTCACAAAAAGGAGACGGAATCAGCACACTGCCGCTTCGTGGGATGCTAGCAGAAAACGATTTATTAACGACCAGTAAACGGATCGGGCTCCGATCGATCAATCGGATGTTACCTTGCGCGCAGCCTTGGCCTGCTTTGCAACTCCGTCCGCAATCCTCGGGTCAGTGCGACCAGGCGGGACCGGATGTGCGCGATCCGGATGCGGGCGACTCCCGGGTCGGTCACCCACCGGGCGCATTGGCGTCAGCAAGGCCTGTTCCACTCGTTCAGCCAGTTCGGTCATGCGATAGGGCTTGCGGATCATATCCTCCCCTTCCAGCCCCTCACGATAGACCGCAACATCCGCATAGCCGGTGGCGAACAACACACGCAGCGGTCGGCCGGAGGCGCGCGCACGCTGCGCCACCTCGACCCCGCTCAGCCCCGGCATCACCACATCCGCCACCAGCAGGTCGAACGCCTCGCCGCGTTGGATGACCTCCAGGGCAGACTGCCCATCCGCGGCGGCAATCACACGATATCCCAGCTCCTCCAGCATCGCGACCACCAGCTCTCGGACGTTCTCGTCGTCATCGGCCACCAGAATGGTGGCGCGCTGGCGGTCCCTGGGCGGACTGGCCGAAGCGATCGGTTCGGCCGGCTGAACCGGCATGGCCTCGGCGCGGGGCAGGTAGATCGAGACGCGCGTCCCCTCGCCCACTTCGCTGCGGATCCGGATGGTGCCGCCGGACTGGCGAACAAACCCGTATACCTGCGACAAACCAAGACCGGTGCCCTTGCCCAGCTCCTTGGTGGTGAAGAACGGTTCGAACGCCCGCGCCTGCACATCCGGCGCCATCCCGGTGCCGGTGTCTGCGACCACCATCGCCACGTAGCTGCCTGCCGTCAGGTCATCCGCCAGTTCGGCCGGCACCTGCGGCAAGGCGAAGGTCTCCACGTCCAACTGGCCCCCCGCCGGCATGGCATCACGCGCATTGATGGCAAGGTTCAGCAGGTACCAACTCAAGCTGCGTCGGATCGACGAAGGCCGGTGGCAAGTCCGCGGCCAGCGCCGTCCTAGTGGCGATAGAAGCACCCGTGGCCCGTGTCAGCAGCTCATCCATTCCGGTGATCAACCGGTTCACGTCCACCGGCTCCGGTTTCAGCCGCTGCCGACGCGAGAATGCGAGCAGCTGCTGGGTCAGCCGCGCACCACGCTCCGCGGCGCGTTGGGCATTGCCGGCGAAACGCTGCACGCGGTCGTCTGTGCTGTGCTTGCCGATCATCTCGAGGCTGGCGAGAACGGCGGTCAGCAGATTGTTGAAGTCGTGCGCGATACCGCCTGTGAGCTGACCAACCGCCTCCATCTTCTGCGCCTGAGCCAGCGCGGCCTCGGCCTTTTCGCGCTCGATCATTTCATGCTGAAGACTCGACAGTCCGTTCATCGACCAGACGCTCCAGATCCGCGCGACTGCTGGCCAGCGTTTCACGCGCGCGGACAGCATCGTCGATATCGGTGCAGCTGCCGAACCAGCGAACCCGTTCGCCGGTCTCGTCATCATGGACCGGCAGGGCACGGCCCAACACCCACCGGTAGTCCCCAACCACTGTGCGAAGGCGGAACGCGTCGCCATTGTCCAGCACCGCGCGCCACGCCGTCTCCAACTGCCCCCGATCGTCCGGATGCAGCAGGTTCGCCCAAGGCATCCAGTCCGGCGCATCGGGGACTCCGGAGTAGACCGGTGCGACGCCGGTAAATCCGTGCCAGCGGGCATTGAAATAATCGTGGGTCCCATCGGCCCGCGCGGACCAGATTGGCTGCGGCATGCCTTCCGCGATGGCGCGGAACTTCGCCTCGCTGGCCCGCAGCGCCGCGGCCACCTGCTCGCGTTCGACCAGGAACGCCTCTGACTCGCGCTGGCGTCGACGAGCCCGCAGCGCGGCCCGTACCGCACTGACCAGGGTCAGCGGATGCAGCGGCCGCTCCAGCACCGAAGCATTGCCCAGCACCTCTGCCACCCGCGTGGTGTGGGAGGATTCCGGCTGCAGGATCGGTTTGCGGAAGGTGAGCAGAACGAACGGAAAGTCGGACCAGGGCGGCTGAGCGGCAATCCACGCCTCCAGGGCCTCGGTTTCCGTCGCCATCGCCTCCTGCGCCAGGACGGCGGTGCCGGCATCCGGCTCCTGCAACCCATCGATAAAGGCGGGCAGGTCGGGAAAGCTGGCGCTGGCGATTCCGACCTCCCCAAGCATGGCTCCAATCACGGCCGCGTCGCGCCCCTTGGGCGCCAGGATCAGGACACGCTCCGACTGTCCGCGATTAGTCATCCGGGCTTGGTCCGATTGCCCAGCAGTTCCCCGGATGACCCGGTAAAGGTTGGCACCCCGGTCAGCACGCCGCGGAAGTCATGCAACGCCTGGCCGACCCGAATACCCGTCGCATCGATCTTGAATTCCCGAATGCTGGACTCGTGCCCGCCGGTTCGCTTTTTCACCACGGAGATGGCGCGGCGGATATGACCTTCGGCCTCGAAGAAGCGCAGCAGCATCACGGTATCGCTGACATAGGTGAGGTCAAAACTGCTGTGCATTGGACCCACCAAACCGTGCTGCGAGAGCACCATAATGGTCACGATGCCCCGTTGGTTCAGATAGCTGAGCAGTTCGTGTATCTGCAGCACGAGATAGCTCTCATCCAGCATCGCGCATTGGTAGCCGTTCAGGCTGTCCAGCACGACCATGCTGGCCTCACCCTGCCCCACCGCCCGCCGCACCAGGCTGATGACTTCACCAGGCGGATATTCGGCCGGGTCGATCTGTTCGAGCATCAGGCTGCCGTTGGCCAGGAACGGCCTCAGATCCAGGCCCATTCCGGCCGCTCGGCGTAGCGCAACCGAGCGGACTTCGTCGAAGCTGATGATCTGGACGCGTTCGCCCTGGTGGAGTGCGCGGATGACGTACTGCAGTGTGACGGAAGATTTGCCGACGCCGGACGGGCCGAGCACCAGGGTGCCGGTGCCATGTTCGAGCCCTCCACCTAACAGGGTGTCGAGTTCGGGAACGCCGCTATGAGCTGGCTGCCGGGCCGGCGGCGCGTCCCGATGATCGGCCGCCACCAGACGCGGAAAGATCTGCACGCCGCCCCGGCGAATCACGAAGTCGTGGTATCCGCCGCGGAACTGCCGGCTGCGCATTTTGAATACCCGCAGCCGGCGGCGTTCAGCGCCGTACTGCAACGCGCCCTGCTCCAGCCGCAGCACGCCATGCGCGATACTGTGCAGATTGAGGTCCGGCCGGTTATGCGAGAGGTCGTCCAGCAACAGGCCTGTCGCACCCAGCTTGGCGAACAGGTATTTCAGTGCCAGCACCTGGCGCCGATAGCGCACCGCGCTCTGCGCCACCAGGCGGATCTCGGCCAGGCTGTCGAACACGACGCGAGCGGGCCGCACCCGTTCCACCTCCGCCATCACCATCCGCACCGTCTCCCCAAGTTCGAGATCGGCGGTATAGACGATGCTCTGCTCCTGCTCGGGATCGAGACTGAGCTCGGGCGGCACCAGCTCGTAGATCTGGATGCCGTCCAGCGGCCAGCCGTGGGAGTTGGCGGTATGCAGCAACTCGCTGCGACTCTCCGACAAAGCGATGTACAGCCCGCGCTCGCCGCGGGCGCAGCCCTCCAGGAGGAATTGAAATGCAATGGTGGTCTTGCCAGTGCCCGGCTCGCCCTCGATCAAATAGACACGGCTGTTTAGGTATCCGCCGCACAGGATCTCATCCAGGCCGGGCACGCCGGTCGGCAGCTCGCGCGGGTCGAGGGGAACTGTCTCTGCTGTATCGTTCATCCTACTACATCGAGGTTGTGAAGAAGCCCCTCAGGGATGGGTGTTACCGCGCGATCAGTCGATACCCCAATGAAATCAATTCGTGTTGAGGCGATGGGCCGTTGACCCATGCCCGCTAATAGCTGCCGACCGTCCAACGTCGTGCGGGACGCAGGCCCGGCATTCACGACTGGCTGCACGGGAGCGCGAGCATCGCTGGGCCGGCTAAGGCTATCAACGTCACGCTGCTGCCTGATGGCGGAGAGCGCGAAAGGCTGAGGTGTTCCAAGCCATCGTGGAGGGGTGGGCCTACACCCGCTACGACGTGATTGACAGCATCATCGACCATGCCAAGGCGCATGGAGCCCCTCACCGGCTCTGAGCGCGATCAGTGCGGTCGATCACCGGCCAAGGTGATGCGCTGCATGGCGCGCTTGTGACCGGCGTAGTCGTTGACCGCATAATGCTGGGCGCAGCGATTGTCCCAGATGGCCAATGAACCGGACTGCCAGCGGAATCGACCGGTGAACTCAGGGCGGGTCTGATGGCGGAACAGATAGCCCAGCAACGGGGCACTTTCCTCCTCGGTCATGCCGGCAAAGCGCGTCGTATGCGCCACGTTCACGTACAGGGCCTTGCGCCCGGTCTCTGGATGCGTGCGCACCACCGGGTGTTCGGCGGAGAGGACCGTGCGCGCCTCGGTCGTGCCGTCGCTCCGGATACGATCCTCTCGGGTGCGGCTGGCATCGGCCTTGGCGGAACTGGAGACGCCAGACAGGCCCGAGAGGCGGTCCTGCAGCATCGGAGACAGCGTTTCATAGGCCAGATATTGGTTGGCGAAAATCGTATCGCCTCCGGCAGGGGGGACCTCACGGGCAACCAGCAATGTCGCCGCGGGCGGCTCCTGCAGATAGGTGGTGTCGGCGTGCCAGACTCCACCAAAGTTGACGGTCTCGTTCGGAAGCTTGGTGACCGCAATGATCTCCGGAAAGTCCTTGATGCCTTTGACGAATGGGTATTCGATCGGTGTTCCGAAGGATCGCGCCAGCGCGAGAAACCGCGCCGGCGGCAAGTCCTGGTCGCGAAAAAATATCACCAGATGATCGAGCAGCGCCTGGCGCAGAGCCGAGACCGTTGCGTCGGCAAGATCATCCGCCAGTTTGATGCCGTGGATCTCAGCGCCGATACTGCCGGAAATCGGATGGACTGCGAATGGAACGGTGGGCATGACAGACCTTCTTCCCTGGTTGGGCCGCAGTCTAACGCGGGCATCCATCAAGGCGATACGCCACGGGCGGCGGTGGATGCGGTTGCACAGGCCCCATTCGGCGCTTTGTTGAATGCCCGCGTCGTACACGAGCGCATCTGACTTTACCTGATTTCGTTGAACGGACTCGGATCCAAGCTCTCCTGGTGACGCAAAGCGTTCCGCCCCGTGCCCGCACCTCCTGGTTGGCGAGAGCGATCAGTTGTCAGCCCTGGGATCAACGGCACCCAGTTGAAGCTTGCGGCCAAGGTCATCGGAGCACTATTGCAGGGCCGTGGGCCGCCAGCTTGATGGACGAACCGCGGTGCGTTGATTTGGCGATCGGATTGGCGGACAAACCGCCATCCAGGGATATCGGCGCAATGCACCAGCTCTATCTGCATAACAACCTGACCCGGCGGAAGGAGCAATTCCAGCCGCTCGACCCCCAGCATGTGCGGATGTACGTGTGTGGTCCCACCGTGTACGACCTGGTGCATATCGGCAACGGCCGCCCGGTGGTGGTCTACGACGTACTGGCCCGGCTGCTGCGCAGGCTCTACCCGCGTGTCACCTATGTCCGCAACATCACGGATGTCGAGGACAAGATCAACACGCGGGCCCGTGAACTGGGCGTGCCGATCGACACGTTAACCGCGCGCACCGCTGACGATTACCACGCCGACGCTGCGGCGCTCGGCGCACTGCCGCCCGACATCGAGCCGCGGGCGACACAGCACATCGCCGAGATGATCATGGTGATCGAGCGGCTGATCGCGTCGGGCCATGCCTATCTCGCCGAGGGGCACGTGCTGTTTTCCGTGCCGAGCTACGCGGGGTATGGCCGACTGTCGGGACGCAGCCCGGAGGAGATGCTGGCCGGCGCGCGCATCGAGGTGGCGCCCTACAAGCGCGACCCGGGCGATTTCGTGTTGTGGAAGCCGTCCGCTCCGGACCTTCCGGGCTGGGATAGTCCGTGGGGTCGTGGACGGCCAGGCTGGCATATCGAATGCTCCGCCATGTCCTGGAAGCATCTGGGCGAGAGCTTCGACATCCATGGTGGCGGCTCTGACCTGATCTTTCCGCACCACGAGAACGAGGCGGCGCAAAGCCTGTGCGCGTTTCCCGGAAGCCATTTCGCGCGCTACTGGGTGCATAACGGCATGCTGCAGATCAGCGGCGAGAAGATGTCCAAGAGCCTGGGCAACTTCATCACGCTGCGCGACGCGCTGGCACGGGTGCCAGGCGAGGTCATCCGGCTGGTGCTGCTACGCTCGCATTACCGCTCGACAGCGGATTTCAGCGACGATTCGGTGGTGGAGGCTCGGCGCGAACTGGACCGGTTCTATCGGGCGCTGGAACGGTATCCGGATGTGCATGCCGGCGTCGACGTGCCGGAATCGGTGATGGACGCGTTGTGCGATGATCTCAACACGCCGCTGGCATTATCGGCGATGCACGCGCTGGCGGATGCGGCACTGGCCGGCGATTTCGACGCAGCCTGCGGTCTGCGCGCGGCCGGTGACGTCATGGGGCTTCTGCAACGCCCGCCGGAGGATTGGTTTCGCGGCAACGGCGGGGATACGACCGCAATCGAAGCCGCGATTGCGGAACGGCTCGCAGCCCGCAAGGCGCGCGACTTCGCTCGCGCTGATACAATCCGGGCAGAATTGGCCGCAAAGGGGATCGTGCTGGAGGACGGGCCGGGGGGAACGACCTGGCGGCGCGCCGGCGCACCGACCATCGATGAGACTCGAAATTAGGTCTGGTGATGCGGGTGCGGACTGCCTCATCCTGGCGACCGCCCTCGCAAACCCCGCTCTCGCGCAGCCGGCACCCGCGATGCCAGGTATGCACGTGGCGGGCGCGGCATCCGCGGATGACACGACCTCCATCAAGTCCTGGTGGCATGCCATGGTGAGGATCATCATGGCATGGACATCGCCTCCACCGGCAATGCCGACCAGGATTTCACGGCCGGAATGATCCTGCACCACGCGGGCGCGATCGAAAGGGCGCAGGTTGTCCTGCGCGACAACAGTATCCGACGCCGCGGAAGCTGGCGCACAGCGTCATCGCTGCACAGCCCCAAGGAGATTGCCGAAATGCGCGCCTGGCCAGCCGCCCATCCGGAATGATGCTGCGCGGGCCTGCCATCGGCTGCTGTTGCCGGAGAACCGCAGAGTCCCGCTATCGAATTCCCGGATTCCGACTGCCGCGGCGATAAACGCGGTATTTACCATCATGCGATAGCATTGCTCTGGTGCGGAGAGAAGAACAGGAGACTGCGCCATGAGGAATGACGGGGAACTGGATCAACTGCGCGGCCTGGTGGACAGCTACGGCCTGTCTGGCGTGCTGCAGGCACTGGCCGAGATCGCGGAAACCGTTCCACCCGATGCCCGCGCCTGGCGCCACACAGCTCCATTGCATCTGCGTACCTGCTCGGAACTGGTGGAAGACTGCCCAGCGTAACAATCCTGAACGCGGTGTTCCGGGGCAGGCGTTGGCAGCCTGTGCCACCGATCCTCGCGGTGCCGCAAGCAATCGCGGGCGACGCCCCGACGCTTGCGGCATCCCACCGCACTACGTGGACCGCTGAGACAGGTAGCCACCCCCTGCGTCAGGCGGCGATCCCCTCCACCGGCGCGAGCGCCGCGCGTCCGCGGATCAGGTCCGAAGCCTTCTCCGCGATCATCATGGTCGAGCAATACGTGTTCGCCGACGGCATGTTCGGCATGATCGATGCGTCAACAACGCGTAGACCCTGCAGCCCGTGCACACGCAGTTCATCATCCACCACCGCAGTGCGATCGGTCGTCGGCCCCATCCGCGCCGTCCCAATCAAATGGTACGAAGTCGAGCCATACCGCCGCGCAAAATCCAGGTACTCGTCGTCGGTCTGCACCTCGGGGCCGGGCAGCGTATCGCCATCAAAAAACCCTGCCAGCTGCGGCGTATGCAGCAACCGCCGCGCGAGCTTCATGCCCGCCACCATCACGCGCTGGTCCATCGGATCCTTCAGATAATTGGGCTGGATCGCGGGATCCTGGAACGGATCGGTCGATCGCGCCCGAACGTAGCCGACGCTTTCCGGCCTATGCTGCCACACGCCACAGGTCATGCCTGGAAATTCGTCGAGCAGCCCGACAAAACCCTGTCGGTAGCTCGCCGGGCTGAACACGCCCTGCAGATCGGGATAGTCCAACGCCTCCTCGGACTTCCAGAACCAGTGTACCAATGACGGGCTCAATGCCAGGATGGACGGCTTGCCCAAGGCCCAGCGCGCGATCTGGCCGGCCAGCCCGACGCCGCGGGCCATTTCGTTAATGGTCCGACTATTCTTCACCCGCGCCACCATCCGCGCCGAGTAATGGTCGCGGAAATTCTCGCCGGCCGGGAGATTGGCCATCACCGGCACGCCAATGTCGTGCAGCAGCGCCGCCGGCCCGATCCCGGAAATCTGCAGCAGTTTGGCCGTATTGGCGGTGCCGCAGGACAATATGACCTCCCGCCGCGCGAATACGCGCCGCTCGGTCTTGCGGTCGCGGTCATCGACATAGCGCACGCCGGCCGCGCGCTTGCCTTCGAACAGAACCTGCGCAGCCCGCGCATCGGTGCGCACATCCAGCCGCCCCGTGCGACGCGCCGGATGCAGGAACACACGCGCCGCGGAATGGCGGTAGCCTTTGTAGATAGCACGCTGGAAATAGCCGACGCCTTCCTGGTGATCGCCGCTGTTGTAGTCGTGGCAGCGAGGAATCCCCATGCCCTCCGCGCCCGCGATAAACGCCTCGCAGACCGGGTGGATCCAGTCGATATCGGTCACCGGCAGGTTGCCGTCGCGTCCGTGGATGCGATCATCGCCAATGCCGATTCGCCGCTCGGTCCGCTTGAAATAGGGCAGCACGTCGACATAGCCCCAGCCACGATTGCCGCGCTGCGCCCAGTTATCGAAATCTGCCCGCTGCCCGCGATTGTAAATCATGCCGTTGATCGAACTGGACCCGCCGATTGTGCGGCCTTGGGTCGTAGGAATCCGCCGTCCGGCGGTGCCCTCACCTGGCTCGGTCTGGAATTGCCAGGTGTAGTTCGGGTTGAACAGCATCTTGATGAAGCCGGCCGGCACATGAATGTAGGGATGCCGATCCGGCGGCCCGCATTCCAGCACGCAGACGGTCACACCCGGATCCTCGGTCAACCGGCTCGACAGCACCGAGCCCGCGGCCCCGCTGCCGACAATGACGTAGTCGAAGGTATCTCCTGCGCTGCCGCTGTGCTGCGTCGCCATGCGTCTCCCCCGGGCCTGGTCCATTTGCTCTGAACCCGCTGGCATCCTAAGCTGGCGTAGCGAGACCGTCCAAGCCAAGGGGGGATCGGCGCATGAAATATGCCTGCGACGCGCCCGGGAACCGCACCTGGTTCCGCCTCATCACCGAAGGTGAAGCCGTGGCCGAATCCGAGGAGATGCGGCACGCGGTGGAAAAGCATTTTCGCCGCGAACGGGAACGTGCGGCCGAAAGCTTTCGATCGACCTCGACCGTCTTCATTGAGCAGGACATCGGCAAGGAGGATCATATCCAGCGCACGATGCCGTTCTTCCTGACGTTGAAGGACGAAAACGGCCAGTCGCTGGTGACCGCCATGCTGCCGCCCGGCGGCCGGCACGATCCTGATTTTGCCAGCATAATTGTCGGGCCTGGCAATGCCGACCCGTATCCCGAGCATGGCGACGCCATCAAGGCTCTGGGCGAGCATTTCGACCTGAGACTGGAGCGTTCGCGCTGCTATCCCTACCGACGTTAACCCGCATAGGAGGCTCCGACGATGGGCACCACGATCGAGCAGTTCGCCAAACAATGTCATGATGCACTAAAGGCACAGCCGGATACCGCCGGGCGCCAGCAGGTGCGCGACCTGGTCAAACAGATCCTCCAGGACACCGATTTCGTCGCGACCTATATCCCGGAAGGAACGCCGGAGCGGAAGGTGCTCTACGAAGATCCGGAACTCGGCTTCACCATTCTGGCGCATGCCTATGAGGGCGCCAAGAACAGCAAGCCGCATGATCACGGCGCTTCCTGGGCAATCTACGGCCAAGCCGCCGGTGAGACCATCATGACCGACTGGGAATGCCTGGCCCGACCGACCGCTGAGGGACAGCCCGGCAAGGCCCGCCACATCCGGGACTATGCAATGAAGCCCGGGGATGCGCATCTGTATGAGCCGGGCGTCCTGCATTCCCCGCGCCGCGACGGAGCGACCCGTCTGCTGCGGATCGAAGGCATGAACATGGATCGGGTGAAGCGCCTGCCTTATGACGCGGTGCCGCTTACACAGGCCGCGGAATAATCTGCTTTTCCTCCACCACGTATGTCTTAATCCGCCCGATGAACAGGGCGCCGTCGTCGGTCAGCCGCTTCATCTCCGGTGTCGCGGCTGCCAGGGCGAGCGCCTGCTCATTATCGTACCAGAGTTCGGCGATGCCATCGACCTCGACATCGGTCTCGGGAATATCAGGCCGGGTTCGCGTGCCGATGATATGGGACTGAACATAACGCCGAACCCCCGGCACCGCATGCGCCAGCGGCCCGTGGATCTCCAGCCAGTGACGAACGAATGCGTCGTGGCTGATATCCGGCTTGCGCGTCAGCAGACCGATCACCTTGATCATGATTGTCTCCCCGTGTCCGCCGCCACCATTCATGACGGACGGCGGGCGGCCAGCAGCATGGACCAGATTTCGCCGGGACGCATACGGGACGCGATAATGCGCCGCCGACAATCATGCCGCCGCCGTTCGCCCGCGAGACGGCGCCTGAGTTGGCACCGCCAACAAGCACGCTGGCACTGCCGCCATTCGAGCTGAGATTTCCGCTGTTGCTGCCGCCGCCATTCAGAGTGAAATTGCCGTGATTAAATCCCTGGACGGTCACGCCCCTGCCGTGATTTACGTTGAAATTTCTAGGACTAGTCTCATTGTTGTAGACAGTGAGCGCCGCAAACGCCGCAAACGCTGCCGGCGAGCGGAGTTCAAACGTTGCGCCACCCGTCATATTGCCGCCGATGACAGTTCGCCCTTTAACATCGACGCTGGCGCTGAAGTTGCCGAAGACGATCGCATTGAACTGGTAGCATGGCCACGACCGACAGCGTTTGGGCGCAAACCGGCGTGACCCAACCCAGGCCCACCGCCATACACCCAGCCGCTAAACGACCAACTCCCGCCTTCTGAGATGCCCCTCTATGCTTGGGCATCCCGCCGCTGCCCGCCCTTCCAGCGGGACCGCGTCACAACGCGCCCAATTATCCGAAACCTGTCCTATTATCAGCACGCACGCGCCGAGGGTACAATCGATAATGTAACGTCTAGTTACTGTATTGATACCGTCATCTTAACGAAAGACAGCCTTGACCGTGAGCAAGGGTCGGCTATGCCCGGAACGCATTGATGACCCATCCATTCACGCTCACCGCGTCGCCCGAAGACCCCGAATCCCGGGCTCCGGTCCTCACCGTGGTGGTGCCTTGTTATAATGAGCGCCCGAACGTCGCCCCGATGGTCGACAAGTTGGACGCCGCCCTGGCCGGCATCCGCTGGGAAGTCTTGTTCGTGGACGATGACAGCCGGGACGGCACCGCCGCCGAGGTGCGCCGCATCGCCCAACTCGATCCACGGGTCCGCTGCATCCGCCGGATCGGCCGGCGTGGCCTGGCTTCGGCCGTGATCGAAGGCGCCCTGGCATCCTCCGCCGAGTATGTGGCGGTCATCGACGGCGACCTGCAACACGACGAGACCCGCCTGCCCGCCATGCTGGAGGCGCTGCGCAGCGGCCGCTACGATCTCGCGGTGGGCAGTCGCCACGTGGCGGGCGGCGACAACGCCGGTCTCGCCAACCGCTGGCGGCATGCCCTGTCGGACAGCGGCATACGACTCGCCCAGTTGTTCATGCCGGTGCGTCTGGGCGATCCGATGAGCGGCTATTTCATGCTGCCCCGCGCGTTATTCGAGGAACTGGCGCCCCGCCTGACCGGTCAGGGATTTAAGATCTTGCTCGACCTGGTGCTGAGCGCTCCGGCCCCGCTGCGGGTGGTGGAAATCCCGGTGCAGTTCCGCCCCCGCGTCGCCGGTGAGAGCAAGCTGGATGCGCTGGTGCTAGCGCAGTTCGGCGGGCTACTGCTGGACAAGGTGTTCGGCGGACTGCTGCCGCTGCGCTTCGTGTCCTTCGCCGTGGTGGGCTCGCTGGGTGTGCTGGTGCACCTGACCGTGCTGATCCTGCTGCGCAAGCTCACCGCGCTGGAATTCGAAAGCGAACAGGCCATCGCTACCGTGGGTGCCATGGTGTTCAACTTCCAGCTCAACAACGCTATCACCTATCGCGATCAACGACTGCGCGGCCCGGCCCTGTGGCGCGGGCTGCTGCTGTTCATGCTGGTCTGCAGCGTCGGCGCGGTTGCCAATATCGGCATCGCCAAGTCACTGTACGATTCCCATACCTGGTGGACCTTCGCCGGCGCCATCGGCGCGGTCATCGGCGTGGTCTGGAACTATGCGGTGTCGGCGACGCTGGTGTGGCGCGCGCGCTGATCTGGCACAGCGCCCGCCGACGTCGTTGTCCGCCGCGTCACGGCGACCTCAGCCATTCGGCCCCGGCGACTGAACGGAGACGCGCGATGCGACTGCTGATCCCGGCCTTCCTGCTGGCCGGCATGATGTCGGCCCATGCCGCCGACCTCGCGTTGAAGCGCGTCATGCTGTCCTCCGCCGGCGTCGGATATTTCGAATACGAGGCCACGGTGGATCGACCTGCCACCTTCGGCCTCGACGTGCCGCTCGATCAGGTGGACGACGTGCTGATGTCGCTGGTGGTGTTCGACAGTCAGGGCGGCGTGGGAACAGTGGAATTGCCGGGGCATGACACCGCGCATGCCAGCTTCGCCGACGTCCCGTTCGGCCCTGACGCCCTGCGCTCTCCGCTCGACACGCTCAACCAGTTGCAGGGCGTAGAGGTTGCCGTGCAAGGCCTGCGGCCGATGACTGGACGGATCGTTCAGGCCGAGCGGGTGATGGAAGCTCAGCCGACGCTGCCCGGCCGGCCGCCGGCCTTGGTGCAGCGGACCCGTGTGACCTTGCTCAGCCCGCAGGGCATTCAGCAATTCTTGCTGGAGGATGTGGACAGCATGCAAGTCACCGATCAAGCGCTGCGGAATCGCATCGATCGCGCGGTGGCGTCGCTGCGCCGCGAGGCCAGCCAGAGCGTGCGCCACATCACGCTGCGCAGTGGCGGCAACGGCCATCGCACGGTCCGCGTCGGCTACGTCGCGGGGGCGCCGCTGTGGAAGACCTCCTACCGTCTGGTCCTGCCTGCCACGGACGGCGAACCCGCACGGTTGCAAGGCTGGGCGGTGCTGGAAAACCAATCCGGCACCGAGTGGAACGACGTAGCGCTGACGCTGCAATACGGCAATCCGGTCACGTTCCGCCAGGCGATCTATCGCAGCTATTTCGTGCAGCGACCGGACGTTCCGGTGGAGATCCTGGGGCGCATCCTGCCGGACGTGGATACCAGGGCGCGGGCAATGGAGAAGGCAGCCTCCGCACCGGCTCCGGCGCAGTTCCGTGCCGGCAACCGTGCCGCGCTGGCAGCCCCGGCCGCTGCAGCACCGCCGGCGGAGGTGGGCATCGCCGAACCGCTGGATCGGGTGCAGGCGACGGAACAGGCGGAGGAGACAGTGTTCCAGCTGCCGATGCCGGTGACCCTGGCCGCCGGCCACACCGCCTCCGTGCCGATCATCGACCGCACTGTGCCGGCGGAGCGGATCGATCTGGCAACCGGCGACGCGGCGCATCCGCTCGCCGCCATCCGCGTGACCAACGATACCGGCGCGTCGTTGCCCGCCGGCGTGCTCACCCTCTACGCCAAGGGCGACGCCGCCACCTTCGCCGGCGACGCCAGGCTCGGCGGCCTCCCTGCCGGGGAAACCCGCCTGCTGTCGTTCGCCCAGGATCTGCGGACCACGGTGGAGCGCGACCGCAGCGAGCAGCGCATGCTCGCCTCGCTCACCGCGTCACGTGGCGTGCTGCACATCGCAACCCGGCTGCGCGAGGTGCTGCATGTCACGATCACTGCCCCCGCTTCGGCGCCGCGCCGAGTGCTGGTGGAAATTCGTAAGCAGGACGGGCGCGCGCTCACGCTGGAGGGTGGGCCGGTGCCGGACATGGAGGAGACCGCCACGGCATGGCGCATCCCGGTGGCGATGCGGACGAACGAGGTGCGGCGGATCACCGCCTATCTCGACCGTCTGCAGCAGGAGCAGACCAGCCTGCTGAGCGACGACACGCGCGTGATCGTGGCGCTGCTCAACCAGCAGGACCTGTCCCCCGCGGCGCGCGGCGGCCTGCAGCATCTGGTGGCGCTGCGCCAGGAAGAGGCCGCGAAACACGCCACCGTGGCACAGCTCAAGGCGCAGCAGGTGACCGTAGCGCAGGACGAGGAGCGCATCCGCAGGAACCTCGCCGTGGTGGCGCCAAACGATGCGCTGCACACCCGCCTGACCCATGCGCTCGACGCCGACGAGACCCGGCTGGACCAGCTCGGCCGGGCCCTGGAACAGGCGGGGGCGGAAGCGGACCGTGCGCACCAGGCGGTGGCCGAGGCGGCCGCCGCACTGACGCTGTGACGACAGTGACCCGGTGACGGCGGCGACAGGGTGACAACGACGACACTGTGACGGCAGCGGTAGGGTCATGCTGCCGCCGGTTCCCCTGTTGCAGCATCGGTGATCTACTGGCTGACCACAATGCATGGGAGCTGACGAACCATGAAACTGATGTGGTTCCATCTGATGCCGTACACCGAGCTGCCGGACGACTTCAAACAGAAGCATCCGTCGGTCTGGGTCGATATCCACTCCTCACTGTTCGACCCGAAGCGCGCGCATCTGATGTACAACGACTTCATGGACGAGCTCGAATACGCCGCCGATTGCGGCTACGACGCGATCTGCGTCAACGAGCATCACTCCAACGGCTACGGGCTGATGCCATCGCCCAATCTGATCGCCACCTCGCTGGCGCGCCGCACCACCGATGCGACGATATGCGTCATGGGCAATTCGCTGGCGCTGTACAACCCGCCGACCCGAGTGGCGGAAGAGTTCGCTATGATCGATGTGATCTCCGGTGGCCGGTTGATCGCGGGATTTCCGGTCGGCACGCCGATGGATGATTGTTTCGCCTACGGCCAGAACCCGAGCCAGTTGCGGGAGCGCTACCACGAGGCACACGACCTGGTGATGCGCGCCTGGCAGGAGCAGGACACCTTCGCCTTCAACGGACGCTACAATCAGCAGCGCTATGTCAATATCTGGCCGCGTCCGATCCAGCAGCCGCACCCGCCGGTGTGGATTCCGGGCGGCGGCTCGATCGAGACCTGGCAGTGGTGCGCCGAGATGGACTACGTGTACTGCTACCTGTCCTATTACGGCCACAAGGTCGGCAAGGCGACGATGGATGGGTTCTGGGCCGAAATGGACCGGCTGGGTAAGGACCGTAACCCCTATCGCGCCGGCTTCGCGCAGACCGTCGCGGTAGCGGAAAGCCGCGATCAGGCGATGGAGATGTACGGCGCGGCGGCCGAGTATTTCTTCGGTCGTTGCCTGCATATCGATCCGCGCTTCGCCACCCCGCCGGGTTATTCCACCGAGGCAACGCAGCGTTTCGGCCTGACCAGCCAGGTAAGCGCCGCGGCGGCGAAGTCGGTGGCCCGTCCCACCGCCATGCAGGAACTGGTGGACGCCGGCTATATCGTGATCGGCTCGCCCAGCCAGGTGATCGACCAATTCGTCGAGCTGGCGGAGAATCTGAACGTCGGCAACCTGATGCTGCTGATGCAGTTCGGCAACATGAACAAGGACCTGACCCGGCACAACACCAGGCTGTTCGCCGAGAAAGTAATGCCGACGCTGCAGAAATTCTTCGCCGGCTGGGAGCACCGCTGGTGGCCCAAGCCGATGGATGGCGCCCAGCGCGCCGCCGTGCCGGCCTACACCCCGCAGCAGCAGGCCGCCGAGTAGTCGCCATGGACGGTAGCGACCTCACCGCACGCTGCTGCATCGTCGGCGGCGGGCCGGCCGGGATGATGCTCGGGTTCCTGTTGGCCCGTGCCGGCATCGAGGTGGTCGTGCTGGAAAAGCACGCCGACTTCCTGCGCGATTTCCGCGGTGACACGGTGCATCCCTCTACCATGCAGGTAATGCAGGAACTCGGATTGCTCGACGCCTTCCTCGCCCGACCGCATGAGGAGGTGCAGACGCTGGGCGGCCAGGTCGGTGATGAATTCATCGAGATTGCCGACTTCTCCCATCTGCCGACACGCTGCAAGTTCATTGCCTTCATGCCGCAATGGGAATTTCTCGACTTCCTCGCCGAACATGCCAGACGGTATCGGTCTTTCCGGCTGATGACACTTACCGAGGCGATCGGGCTCCTGCGCGATGGCGATCGGATTACCGGGGTGACCGCGAAGTCGGCGGACGGACCGGTCACGATCCGCGCGGAGTTGGTGATCGCCTGTGACGGACGGCATTCGACGATACGGGAGGCATCCGGTCTGACCGTGGCCGATCGTGGCGCACCCATGGATGTGCTGTGGTTGCGCCTGTCACGAAAGGACAGCGATCCCGGACAGACCTTCGGTCGCATAGATGCCGGTCGCATGTTCATCACGCTCAACCGTGGCGATTACTGGCAATGCGCCTTCATCATTCCCAAGGATGGTTTCGCCGCAGTCAGGGCCAATGGACTCGACGCATTCAGGGCCGAGATCACCCGACTGGCTCCCTCTCTCCATGATCGCGTCAGCGAAATCGTCAGTTGGGATGACGTGAAACTGCTGACGGTGGCGGTGAATCGCATGCCGCGTTGGTATCTGCCCGGTTTGCTGTGCATCGGTGATGCCGCGCATGCCATGTCGCCGATCGGTGGCGTCGGCATCAACCTCGCAATTCAGGATGCCGTTGCCACGGCCAATGTTCTGGTGCCGCGGCTGCGCCAGGGTCGGGCGTCGCCCGATGACCTGCGCACAGTCCAGCGTCGCCGCGAAGTGCCGACCCGCCTCACCCAGCGGGTGCAACTGGCGATCCAGAATCGCGTCATCAGCAATGTCCTGCGCGCGAAACAAACACCCCATGCACCCTGGCCACTCAAGCTGCTCGGCCGGTACGACGTGCTGCGCCGCCTTCCCGCGCGCATCATCGGCATGGGATTTCGTCCGGAACATATCCGCCATTGACTGGCGCGGTTTGACAAGAGGACAGGCCGCTTCAACAGTCGCGCCAACCGATCGAAGGAGGAAGTTCCATGACGATCCTGCGCGCCTCGGCTCGCGCCACCAAGCAGGCACCAGCCGCCAATTTCACAGGCACCGTGTTCTCCGACGAGGTGATGGTCGGCAAGCCACCGTCGCGCATGCGCGGCTCCGTGGTGTCCTTCACGCCCGGCGCCCGCACCGCCTGGCACAGCCATCCGGTCGGCCAGACGCTGTACTGCCTGTCGGGCGCCGGCCGGGTGCAGTTCGAGGGCCAACCGGTACAGGAACTGCGACCGGGCGACACCGTCATTATTCCGCCGGACCTGCGCCACTGGCATGGCGCGGCACCGGACCGCCTGTTCTCCCACCTCGCCATGTCGGAGCTGAACGATAAGGGCGAAGGTACCGCTTGGTTCGAGCACGTCAGCGATGCGGACTACCATAAGGCGCCGGCGCCGATCACCTGACCGGTCGCGCGTTACGCCTTCGCGTCGGCCAGCCGTCCCACCCGTCGCCGCGCCGGCGGGCGGGATGTGCAGGCGCTGAAGTACAGCGCTGCGGCTGCGAGGCCGAGCATCGCCAGACCGGCCAGATCCGGCATGCCCGTGAGGTTCAGCGACTGGGCAACGATCAGCGCCAGCACCACGGCCCGATGCGGCAGCATCGCCGCTCGCAACGGATTGGCGGCCCGACTGCCGGCAACCCGATGAAACAACGTGCGCAGGCTCGTCAGGGCCACCAAGCCCAGAACCAGCAGCAGGACCTGCAGACAGGCTGAGCCGATCTCGGTCGGGCGAAGCGCGTCGCTCAGGATGCCGGCCCGCGACAGGACCCAGGCAAGCGATGCGCCATCGAGACAAAAACACGCCGCGCGCAGACGATCGAGACCGAACCGTTCCGATATGATATCGCTTACGGGCTGAAACGCACCTTCGATTAGGCTATCATCAAGACGGGCAAAACTATGACGCATGGACCGCTACCGATGGCAGGACGGGTCGGAAGAATGCGGTTTAGGCAACAAAGTCAAGTTTAAATCAGAATAGTTTCGTATTCCATCAAACGCCCCGACAACGGCACCGACCCGGACGTGCCGACGTCGGTGCGACCGGGACCGTGTTGCCGGCATCCACGCCGGTAGCGCTATGCCGTCCATCCATCGTGCCGCGCCGGGACGGACGCGGCGGATTGGCCTGCAGTTCCCCTGTGGACGCGAACGCGCCATCCTTCGAACGCGCGACAGGCAATACGCCTGGCGCTGGAAGGACCGGCCGACATGGACCTGCGAACCCGAAGCCTGCATGAGCTATTCGCTGCCGAGGTCGCGGATATCGACCTCGCCAGCCCGCTGGACGGTGCCACGCTGCGATCGATCTGGGACGCAATCGACCGCGCTGCAGTGCTGGTATTCCGCAACCAGCGGCTGAGCGATGCGCAGTTGCGCGACTTTGCCGCCCGCTTCGGTCCGCTGGAGATTGGACGCTCCGCCGCAAGGCCCGGGCCGCGGCGCCTCGCCATCCCGCAGATCGGCGATATTTCCAACCTGGATGTGGATGGCTCGGTGCGCAGCCTGGACGATCAGCGCCGGCTGGACAGTCTGGGCAACCGGCTCTGGCACACCGATGCCTCCTATATGCCGGTGCCAGTGGTGCTGGGCCTGTTGCACGCTGTCACGCTTCCGCCCCCCTCGCCATTCGGCAACGGCGAGACCGAGTTCGCCGACATGCGTGCCGCCTATGACGCCTTGCCGGCCGCCACCCAGGCGGCGATCGACGATCTGGTGGTCGAGCACGACGTGTTCTGGTCGCGCGCGCAGATCGGCTTCACCACATTTCCGCAAGGGGAACGCGAGGCCTACCCGCCCTCACTGCAGCGCCTGGTGCGGCGGCACCCCGGCTCCGGCCGCAGGACGCTCTACCTCTCCGCCCACGCCTCGCGCGTGGTCGGGTGGCCGGTGGCGGATGGCCGGCTGCTGCTATGGGATTTGACCGCGCACGCCACCCAGTCACGCTTCGTCTACCGACATCACTGGCAGTCGGGCGACCTGGTGATCTGGGACAACCGCGTCACCATGCATCGCGGCCGCCCGCACGACGAAACCCAGCCGCGCGACCTGCGACGCGCCACCACGCTCGGCACCGGGTCCTCGCTGGAGGAAGCCGCATAGCGATCCGCCAAGGTGATTGCCGTGGCGGTCCGTGCTACAGACCTTACATGCCCATATTCCCGCCCCGGTCGCTCTACGGCCTAACCCACCTGATCGCCCGCCGCATGGGCAGCGATGACGCCGAAGCGCATGAGGTCGCCGACCATCTGGTGCGCGCCAACCTGTCCGGCCATGACAGCCATGGCGTGGGCATGCTGCCCACCTATGTGCGGCTGCTGCAGGACGGCTTGCTGGTTCCGAACCAGACCGCCGACACGGTGTTGGATGCCGGCGCCTTGTTGGTGATCGATGCCCGCCGCGGATACGGCCAGCGCATGGCGGCCGATGCGGTCCGCCGCGCCGTCGATCGCGCGAAGCAGCTCGGCGCCTGCGTGCTGGCCCTGCGCAACGCCTCGCATATCGGTCGCATCGGCACCTATGGCGAACTCGCGGCCGGCGCCGGTTGCGCGTTCACCGCCTTCGTCAATGTCGCCGACCATCCACCGCCGCAGGCGCCCTGGGGATGCGCCGAGGGCAGGCTGGGCACCAATCCGTTCTGTGCCGCGTTGCCGGGGCCGACCGGCCCTGCCGTGCTGCTGGATATGGCCACCACCACCATCGCCGCCGGCAAGGCGCGGGTGGCACACAACAAGGGCGTGGCGGTGCCGGAAGGCTGCCTGATCGATGACGCGGGAAACCCGACCACCGATCCGACCGGCTTCATTCGCGATCATACCGGCGCGCTGCTGTCTTTCGGCAGGCACAAAGGCTCCGGCCTGGCAGTGATGTGCGAAATCATGGCGGCCGCTGTCGGGGGCGGGCAGCGGGCCGACGAGCCGAACCGGGGCGGCGTGCTGAATTCGATGCTGGCGACGGTGATCGACCTGTCACGCCTCGGCGATCCAGCAGCGATCGCCGACGGGATCGAGGCGACCAAGGCGCATATCCGCGCCGCCCGGATGGCGCCTGGATTCGAGGAGATCCTGTTGCCTGGCGAACCGGAACGCCGCAACGCCGAACGCCGCAGCGCAGCCGGGATCGAAGTTGATGCGACAACCTGGCACGATATCCGTGAGGCGGCCGCCAAGCTGGGCATCACCGAGGTGGAGATCGATCAAGCAATCGGGGCCAACGCCGCGTGACGCTCCGCGCGGCGGCAGGGTGGCTCAGAACTTCGCCGACAGGGACACCGAACTGAACTGGAACAACCCGGACTGCTGACCGCGGAACTCGGTGGTCTGCAGGATATGCGATGCGGTCAGCCGCAAACCCCAGGCCATCACGGCGATACCGCCCTGCATCTCACCCACGAACGGCGTGCGGTCGACGTGGCGGCTGGAGCCGAAGGGCAGCCCGTCCAACGTCTCATCCCAGGCCACCGCCTGGCCATCCGCGCCGACGAAGATGTACCACGCGAAGCCGGACCCGTCATAGGCGTCGGTACCGGACAGGCCGGGACGGATGCGCGGGGCACCAAAATCCGCCTTGAGCCCCTGCCCGATGCGAAGCTGCGCGCCGACCTGGCCGTAGATGCGGAAAGTGCCTGCACCGAGGGTGACTTGGGGGAGCGCGTCCGTTTCCAGCGGGCCGAACTGCGGGCCCTGGAAACGCCAGATGCGGTCGGCGGTGAGTTGGATCACGGGTTGGTTCGGGATCTGGGTATTCCAGCCATGAACATCGCTCTCAGCGATCAGGTTATGAAAGCCGTTCTGCACCTGGCGTCCCAACGCGGCCGGCCCGATCATTCCCAGCCCCAGCGCGAGGGCCGTGCGGGTGTCCGCGGTGTCCTGGATTAGTGACAGGCTGCCCATCAGTATGGCGCTGTACGGACGGTCTCGCAGCGGCGGATTGAAGGCTTTGGTATCCCTGGGGGTAAAGATCAGCTGCGACAGGTCAATGGCGAAGCGCTGCTGCCCCTCGCCCATCAACGCATGCCCGGTGTCTGCCAGGAACCGAGGGAGGACATTCGCCCCCGACGTGTACCCGATGCGCACGCCGCTGGTGTAGTATTTGTCGGAATGGGGGACGGTCGCGTCGTTTTCGACCTGCACCGTGATGATCGGTGCATCATCCGCCGGGGACGCCGCATAAGGAGCGCGCGTCGCTATCAGGCAGGCAGCGGCCGCAAGCAGGCCGATTGCACGTGCATCCATGATGTCCTGCTGATCTCCCCCGCGGTGGCACGACAAGCCGCGGCTGTTTGGTGCGGGCGCGAAGAAAACGGGAGCGTAGGGGTTTCGTCAATCCCCGGACGCGATTGGCGGTGGGAAGCGCGCGGCTACCTCGCCCGCTGTGACCTGGCCGCACATCCGCGGAATCGCTGCGGCTCCGACGCGGCCACGCCAGGGAGCGCGGATCGTGCGTCATGGCGGTATCAGGCGGTAGCGACGCTCTGGCGTGGATGTCGATGCGTGCCGGTGACGCGGCTGGTTGCCGGGCAGCGCCGGACTTGACCGGTGCCGCGCCGTTCTGTTCTGTCGCGCCGATGGCCTCGTGAGCCGTGGAAAAGGCGCGGATGTTGATGGCGTGAGGATGGGTGGCCGAGTGGTTTAAGGCAGCGGTCTTGAAATGCGCCGATCGTCGTATCGGCCCATCCCCGTCTGTCCCGAGAGATGCTGATTTGCTGGCTTTTCTGAGACTTGCCATGACCGTCGCTACGCCCTGTCCCGGCTGGTCCTTTGGCGTCCGGTGCCAATTTGGGTGCCATGCGGCGAAGCAAACGGCGCGGCGCCTATCTGGTCCGCTATGCTCAGGAAAGCGCGTGGCGCGAGGATCATCGTCGGGTGGCGAATGGCCGGCAGGTTCAGGCCGTGGCTACGCTGGCGATGGCCTGTCGGCCGAGTGTGGACTGGTGCGCGTATTGGCAGCGGGGGCGCTAGAAGGAAACATTGTAATCTCGCGATCGCCACGTCACAGTTGGCAAAATAGCGGGAGACAGACAGTGTCGAACGTAATCCCAGGTCCGCCTCCGACCTCAGCTCAGCTCGTTGTCGCGATACATAATCTCCAAATTCAGATCACCTGCCTTGAGGCCGCCTTCGGCATCTTGGCGTCTGATGCTCGGCCAGAAATAGTTAATGCCGCCGCAACCGCAGTGCGGAGTTGCACCGCGACAATTCGGTCTCCATTTTACCCCGGAGAAGAGGGCGCCCTCGGAATGACCAAGTCGGCACAAGAGATAGCTGATAAAATCGCTACTCTGATTGCAGGGAGCGCCTGATAGTCGACAAGACATGCCCGAGCGAATTCAGGGCGCCGACCAAATCCTCGGTCTGATCGCGACAAGAAGCCAGCACTTCATTTTGCGTCATGGCAACTCGCTCATCGCGAGATGCCGTCACTTCGTCTGTATAGGTTGCGATCATGATGACAACTAGCTCCGTTCCCTGTAGTATGCCTACAAGGATGGGTTACGATGCCCATCATCTCCGACGCGCCGGGCAGCAACCCGCCGTCGCAACCACCATAACATTACTGGTATGACGGCGCTACGGCGCCGTCTCCCTTCCCACCATCTCCCACCACACCTCCGGCGCCACCACCACCCTTTCGCACCAGCCCGCGCCGCTTCTCCAGCAGGACCAGCGCGCCCTGCATCACCTTTCAAGACCATCGCTCGGATCGGAAGGTCAGCCGGCGCGCTTCCGCGGCGGCTTCAGCAGCGCCCGCGCGTCCGTCCCCACCGCCTGCGCCAGCGTCCCCCCATCGTCGTGAGGGTGGGGTTGTGCTGGACCATTTTCGAGCTCGGAGACGTAGTGCTGTCGGGTCGGGTTCTGCACTCATCTGTTCTGCACATCCATCTGGGTCAATCCGGCTTTCAGCCGAGCTTGTCGAAAGTTGGAGCGGTGACGTGTCAGCCCTTCTTCGCGTCTGTCGGATAATTCGCTTTATGGTAAATCGCGAACGACACCCTTCGCGCGGAACATATTCGAACCAGCGACCATGCCCTCACAGTATTCTGCCAACAAATCTTCATCACTCATGGCCACGAGTTACGCTTGCATCACGATGACCGCCAAGGCGCTCTAGTGTCCTGAACCATAAGACCACCGCATCATGTCGTTGAAGTGTTGTAGGTGCAAAATCGTTCTATGGCGTCGAGGATGTCGTCGGCGGATTTGACCCACCGGAATGGCTTTGGGTTGGCATTGTGGTGATCGAGAAAGGCGTTGATCGCAGCTTCCAGCTCATCGACGCTGCGATGCACGCCGCGCCTGATCTTCCGGTCGGTCAGCAGTGCGAAAAAGCGCTCGACCTGGTTCAGCCAGGAGCTGCTTGTCGGGGTCAGGTGGACATGCCAGCGCGGGCGCTTTGCCAGCCAGTCGCGGATCAGCGCGGTCTTGTGCGTCGCGTAGTTGTCCCAGACCAGATGCACATCCAGCCCGGTCGGTACCGCAGCCTCGATCTCGTCCAGGAATTGACGGAACTCGGTCGCGCGGTGGCGCGGATAGCATTTGCCGATGATTGCTCCGGTAGCGACGTCAAGTGCCGCGAACAGCGAGGTCGTACCGTGCCGGACGTAATCGTGACTGCGCCGCTCAGGCTGACCAGGTCGCATCGGAAACACGGTCTGGCTGCGGTCCAGCGCCTGGATCTGCGACTTTTCGTCAACGCAGAGCACCACGGCATGCTCGGGAGGGGAAACATACAACCCCACCACATCGCGCACCTTGGCCACGAAGTCGGGATCAGTGGAGAGCTTGAATGTCTCCTGCCGATGCGGCTTCAGCCCGAAGGCGCGCCAAATCCGCTGCACCGTGCTGACCGACAAGCCGGTGTCTCGCGCCATGCCACGCGAACTCCAGTGGGTCGCCGCCTCGGGCTTACTCTCCAGCGTGCGGGTGATCACCGCTTCGATCCGTTTATCCTCGATCGTGCGCGGCGCTCCGGGCCGCGGCTCGTCGCGCAAACCCTCGACCCGCTGCGCCAGAAACCGGCGGCGCCATTTGCCGACGGTTTGTGGATGCGCCCCAAGCTGCTGACCAACCGCCTGGTTTTCCAGACCCTCGGCGCAGGCCAGAACGATGCGGGCACGAGCCGCAAGAGCCTGCGAGGTCTTGGGCCGGGCGGCCAGCGCCATCAGCTCAGATCTCTCCGCATCCGTTACATTCAGCGCTTCCAGCCTGCGTCCCGCCATGCCTGCTCTCCGTCTCCAAGACGACAGAGCCTCGCAAGTCACGCCGAATTGACCGCAGTGCAGTTTTCGAATCGCTGATGCGACGGATTTAGGACTAGGACACTGGAGAGCGGCTCGGCTCAGGGCCTTGCAAGAACTCCATGAAAAATTCGAACAATTCGTATGGGCTGTTCACCTTTCCTCCGGCGTGCTGCAACTTGCCAAAATACGCTTCGGGGTGTGCTTTGTAGTCGGAGAGCTGCTGATCTGTCATTGGCTCGGACAAGATGAGCGAGTGGCCGTTGTGATCGGTGACACAGATATATGCGCCTACTTCTCAGCCTCTAGCACATCCGCGCTTGTCACAGTCGCCACAAGGTTTCCGCCCATCGATCCGGCAGGTTTGCCACCCCTTCGAAAAATAGGTTTCGCCAATCATCGGACGTGGCCTGCCTTCCAGACTGTCCGAGGGAAGGCTCCCGTCGAATGTTGTTGGAAGTTGAGGATATTTTATGAAGGCTTCTGCGATGTGGTGGGCGTCGATATGCTTCCGCTTCTGCCGATAGGTTTCAATCAGGCGATATAAGCCTGGGCGGTTGAAATCGGGATTCCCAGATACCGAACGGCGCAAGCGCTGTGTGAAGCCGCTCGCTGAGCATACGGTGGAAGGGAACATTCGAGATAAAAACATAGGCCGTGACACCGGCGACCAGCTCCCGGCGTTCGAACTGCTCCAGGCGTACCAATGAGCTTTGCGCCCAGGTGGGCTTCCCGTCGGCGCCGAGCGCCGCGTCGGTGTTGAGATCGATAAATATCAGCCGGTCTCCTGCCGCGGGCTTCGCCAACGCACCGTTCAAGTGCGGTACATCTGGGATATCGGATTGAGGTTCCGGGTGCCGTCGTTGTGGTCCTTCCCAAGCAGACCGACCACAGCGCGCATTTTCGCCTCGACCCAATATTTTTTTCCGGAGCGTTGTGAGACGGCCGCGAATTCGCAGTGCTTGGCGGACAGGGTCCGTCTCGTCTTCGAGCGTCAATTTAAATCCGGCCCGGATCAGCGCGTTGGCGACGATAAGTTCGTAATAGGCACCCTGAAAATCTCTCGGGTTCTTGAGCCGGCGGATAATGCGGGCCTGTAGCTCAACGTTGTGGTCCAAAAGATAAAGGCTGTAGGCGGTGCCGAGATAGCAGGCGACCACGCCTGTGATTTCCGCGCTGTCACCTCGCCTGGAGTTTTGATCGTGGCTGCCTAGTATCGGCAATAGGTTGATACCACTGCAACAGCGTGTGCCGCTGATCGAATGGCTTGGCGAGTTCGGCATTGCCCCAATCGGAACCGAGGACGCGCTTGATATAGTCGCTGAGAAAGTCTGGGTATTTGCCTTCTTCGACCAATGGATGGCCTTCCCGACAGCCACGATTTGGTAATCGTTGAACCGTGCGGCGATGATCGGTTTGCCGAAACCTTGCTGCTCCAGCCGGATGCGTTCCTTGGCGTAATGCGCCTCCAGCGCGCGGATCATCTCAGGCGACGCCGGCTGCGGCCTGGGCGTGCTGGTAAGGCTGCCACAGCCATGTCTGTATTTCCTGTCGCTGCCGCAAGGGCAAGGCTGATTGCGACCGATCTTTGTCATCATTCAATCGATGGCACTTTATGCGTCGCCGGCCGCGTAGAGACTGCGGCAAATTGTTCCTCGGCTTCGCGCAGTCGCTGCACATGGCCGGCCAACCATGCATCGTCATCGAGCGCAAAAAAATCTCCTCGGACGCGGGCGGGTTATGTTCGCGCTGCATCCGTTCCCAGGCGATGACGACGCGATGGTCCACTTGGCGCAGCATATGGTGCTGGTGATCCCAGAGCGAGCGCATGAAATACCGCACTTCGAGTCTTGTAGGCGCGGCTGGTCGGCGTGCTTTCTGCTTCGATTTGCCAGCCAGATTTCCTCCTCGTGGATGACGGCAAGCTGGTCGAGCCCACTGGCCGTCGTCGATACCCGTGCATTGCCGTATTTCATGGCCCAGTTATGCACCTCATTTCCGCACCGGAAAAGCTCCGTGATTTCAAGGTTCCGATTTTGGTGCGAAGTCTTTGATTTTTGCACAGGGTAGCGATTTTTGCACAGGGTAGCGCCCGAGAGTTTACATCTCTCAAGTTCGACCTACACTATGGTGTCGTCTAGGCAATAGGTCTGGACTGCATAATGGGATGGCTAACCGGCAGCCCAGAAGGTGTCTTCTGACTCGATGAACTGCAATGCGTCGTCTTGTTCCCGCTGGCGCTCTGGTTCTCGGGGCGCATGTCCCCACTCGGCGCCGCCGATGGCATGAGCCGCAGGGCGATCTGCGGCTTTTGCAGCGGTTCCAAACGGTGCGTATCAACCCTACCGCAGCTCAGCGGTATCATTTAGCAGGCGTGGCAGTTGGCTTTTCTTCCATGGCTTCGATGATCGCTAACGCGCACGCCCTTGCAACATTGGCCCGGTATTTTTTGTTCACGTTACACCCACCCGGCCTCGACGACAAAATCGTCTTGCTTCCAAGAGCTCTCCGCCTTCAGAAGCACGAGCTTCTCCGGCTGCTGCTCCGCCTTGGCAACGCAGAGTGGCGTAAATGCCTGGACGATAGCCGTCTCGGCGCTTGCTGCCTCCATCTTTGTAGCCGTTCCGCCCGTTACCCAGCCACCCCAGTAGAAACCAACGATGATTGCGGCGATCGCGCCACCGATTACACCCCAAACTGCGGGCTTTACCCAATCTGGTGCACTCATTTCGGATTTTCCATTTGAGTCTGGATTCCCCATATGGGTTTTTCCAACACGGTTTAGCGTGATCCAGAACCGCTCGGCAGGCAACCCGACACCCGACAGCGTTTGGCACCGGCGCCGGACCCGGATGCAGCGGCCTGACCGCATAATTTGCCTATTACGTTAAATCCGGCGCGCCGCAGAATTCTTGAACTTCGCAATGGCCCTAGCCGCGCCCGGCATCTCGGTTGCCGAGATCGACCGCATGGAAGGACCGGGCGCCCCACTCTATCTCGTCGGAATCACTTGGAAAATATGAGGGGATGGTTGAGGAGCAGATTAGCCGACATGCTTGCAAAATCCGTCCGGACCGCCCATTGGCATCGGTTGCAAAAGGAGCACCGACATGCGCCTGCTATTTGTTCTCGCCGCCTGCCTGGCAACCTTCGGGTGCGAAGGAGGTGGCAATTCCTACACGAGTGCCGAAGTGTCCCGACTGAACGCAGCACTAACCGACGCAGATCGCGCGCAATGTCGCTACGAATCCCAGGTTGGGGCGATGAATACGCGCGGCGGCTTTCTCATCCAGGATGCCCAGGCATATAATCTCAACAGCATGTGCCTGGACGGCACGCACGACGGCATCCGGCGGCGCAGTAGCCTCACGCGCCCAGTGTTTGCAGAACGTGCTTGACGGCGGCACGGCTCAGCATAGCGGTGTCTACCGTTTGCACGGTGAGTGCCTTGCCGTCGGCAATGATCTGATCGCCTCGCCTTGGCGGCCCAGGCCACGCATCTGCGGCAATCTCACTATCGCTGATGACAACATAACGAGCGAACTGCGACGAGTTTGCGCCGGACATCTGATCAACAGCACGATCGACCTTCGCCCTTAACTACTTGCGGGGCGAGGCGTGCTTCCAGCACCGCGATCCGCTGCAACGCGACACTCAATTCGTTCTGGACGCGCTCAATCGGCGGGGCGGGCGGAACATCCCAGCGGCGTGCGATTTCATCGGCGCTAGCAAGAATCCGATCAGAGATTTCCTTCGCTTCGTCGGTGGCCATTTCCTGCGTTCGGAACAGGATCGGCCCCGCGGCGGCAATCTTGTCCAGTGCCGCGCGTCGCGTCTGCGAACTGCCGCCGCTGTCCAGGAGGTCGAGGCGATCTTCAACCGCGCGCAGCCGGCGCCCGATGTAATGAAGCATCTGCTCATTGCGACGATGCGCAACAGCGAGGCGTTCAACCGATGCGCCGAACATCCACGGCAACCACCGCCGCTTGGGAACGGCGTTCGCGTCGGGGGAGCTGGCTTGCCCGCCGCCGCAGTTCCCGCCGCAGCGCCTCCCGCGTGGTGCCAGTCAGCCAGCACCCCATCGTGATGCGGACCTGGAGCCACGCTAGGCGCAGTCGCAGCCGCGTCAGTGCAAACGGCTGGCGGGTCATCGGGCCGGGCTCCTTGTGGTTCGCCGGCCGACATTCTGCCGCGGGACCGCGCGAGGCTGGCAAGTAGATTTTCTGGCATGGCTGCCGAAAAATCCGATATTGCGTCTTTCACAGGCTGTGCAGAGCACCCTAGAGATTCTGCGATCTCCTCCTGTGTATGACATGCCAGCCACATCTCGAAAATCCGCCGGTCCCGCGCCGCCTTGGCGTGAGCGGTGGCAGCTTTACAACTATCGGCAAGGCCGCCGGGATTTGTAAAATCGGTCCTATGCCTTGGGATGTATGCCGAGGTCATGGACGATGGCATGGGAGGCGGCGGCTTTATCGGAATCGGCAAGGCTGCCATCTCCGATATTTTTGACAAACTACCTTGTGGTTCAAAGCGCAAATTTGCGCCTTGGTCGTTCTCTCTGGCACCACTCGATTGTACCGGCGCCGGTACAGTTCAGGAAAGCTTTCGCAGACTACTGCGGCGCTTTAACTTCAAGCGGCAAATTTGCCGCTTGGGGTGAGCGGCGCAGGGACCTCCGGCAAATTTGCCGGAGGCTGGCGACCTCTCCCTGGTTGAGCGCATCAGACTGCAGATTTGCAGTTTGATGCGCTCGCCCGTCACCCGGCGGCCGGCGTGTCGGCGCCGGTGTCCACGGTGGCGGGGCGTTCCTTCATCAGCCGCTCGGGCAGATCAGCCAGTTCCGCCCGCAACGCATCAACGTCAGCAACAGATGCTGCGGCGGGCATCTCCATCGCCTCGATGCGCCTTAGCGCCGCCGAAAGTTCCGCCTGCATCTGCTCCAGCGGCGTCAACGGCTCGCCGTTCCGCTGCTCAGCGCGCCACCGGCTTTCGATCTCGGCAACGCACCGGTTAATCTGGGCACCGATTGCCTTCGATTCGTCTTCGAACATTTCGGCAGCTTGGAACAGCAGCGGGCCGGTCTCTGCAACCTTGTCCAGTGCGGCGCGGCGCACCTGCGAACTTTCGCCGCTGTCCAGGAGGTCGAGGCGATCCTCAATCGAACGTAACCGGCGCGCGATGTAATCAAGTTTCTGCTCGCTGCGCTGACACGAGACTGCAAAGCGTTCAACCGTCGCGCCGAACATCCACGGCAACCACCGCCGCCGGGCAGCGTTCCGGTCGGGGGAGTTGGCTTGCCCGCCTGTCTCAGCCCCGCCGAAACGCACTGCATCGGCGGCGCCGCCGATTTCTGACATGGTTACCATTGCACACTATCCGCATATTGCACCGCCCCGGTTCGCCGCGCCGCGAATGCAATGTCCAAAATGATACGAGTCGCGATACCATTGGTCTGCCACATGCTGCGCGTCGGATCTGCCACCGTGGTATCATCGGCAACGATTTCCAACGGAGCGTCGGACATGTGCAAAAGCGTCTCGGCGGAGGAATCAATCTGCGCGTCGGGTCCGAAGCCGTGCACGAGACTGCGCGGATCGATGGCGATCAGTCGGCCATCGGGGACGGCCAGGTCGGAAGGAAAGCAACTCGCAAAGTTGGCGCCAGGATCGGAGCCACCGAGGCGAGCCCGGAACTCGTAACGAAAACCACCTCGCCCGAGCCGTTCGCCGACACCGATGCCGCCAGGGCGGCCATCGCGCCAATGACATCGCCCGGCCAGAACGAAGTTGACAGGCCGCAAACAGTCCCTGATGTGTGCTGCTGATTCGGCAGAAGTCGAAAAATACGCTGCATCGAGAGCCACCGCGGCGTCCTCGCGCAGCATCGTTTCAAACACCTGCTGTGCCGACGATCGACGGGCCAGTTCTCGCGTTAGCGCGATGATCGCCGCCACCTTGTGCGGGGTCAACGTCGCGGAGGTGATTGTCTGCATGCGCACCGGGATCGGCGCACCTTCCGCGACTCCAGTAAGGGCCGATGGCGCGGTCGCGCGGGCAGGGATCACCGCATCGCCGTAGCCGCCTAGCGGGACAGTCAGCCCGCGCAGCATTAGCCCAGCCGCAGCACTGACCGGCGCCAAAGAAGCGAGGAACGCCGCCGTCGCAGTCTGCGCCAGCTCGGCCGCCCAGCCGGACGTCGTGGTAGTGGCCACCGTGGCGTCAGCACGCGTCAGGAACGATCGCGCGACACTATCGCCGGGGAAAAGTTCGGCGCAGACGGCAACCGCATCCGTGGGATCGTTGGCCTTGCCAAGCGCAGCGCATTTGAAGGCAGCAAACGCCGCGCGCATGACGTGCACGGACGCAGGATCAGGCTGAACGGGTCGGACGGGGATCGGGCTGGGTTGCGTTGTCATGACTACACTACATCACATTCCCGGCGGCAATACTGTAGACGCGTCACGGCTTTTTCGTGTGTGAGGCTGCAAGTTCCGCCAGCATGCGTGACGCGGCTTCGCCGATCTGGTCACGGTCCTCGGACTCAGTTTCGAGAAGCCAGCCCAGGTCCATCAGCGTCTCAATGACCGGTCCCGAAACAAGGAGCGGCGCCACCACCTCCCCGCGCCGTTGCCGAGCTCGCAGCCGGCGCTGGCGGTCAGATGCGCTCATCGTCGCCACTCGCGGTAGATTCCGCCACGCGCATCCCGGTCGGCGGCGCGGTCTGCCGCCTTCGCCACTTCAAGCGCGGCACGGTGTTCTGGCGGGCGGGCCGCCGGGCGCGGGACGCCGGGAGCGAGCTGGCAATGATCCAATAGGGAGCAAAACCTAGTTGAATCCGCCCACGTGAGCGAATTGACGCCGGCCAGAAGCGCCGCGAGATGCGCGCCGCGACGGAGCCGGGAATCATGCGCAGCGGCGCGGGATTCGGCCGCGGCGAAATATCGATCGCCGGCCCACAGTCGGGCTTCTGGCGAGCGGGTGACATCGCCTGCCCACGCGATCAACTCGTCCGGGTCATCGATCTCGTAAACCGCGTCAATTTCCGGTCGAACCACGCCATCGATCCGAGCTTGGTCCTGAAAATCGTGGATCCCCACGCCGCGGTAGACGCCGATGGTTCGGAGCTCTGCCATTAGTTCAGGCTCCGGGTGCGAGCTGCCGCCAGTTCCAGCGCGCGGCTCATGATGGGATCTTGCTCTGCCTCGGGTGCCGGCACTTCGGGGGCCGCCGATGTCCGCTTTGCGGCACGTGCCGGCTTTGGCTCGGCCGCCAGCAACGCCTTTGCCGCTCTGCAGCGGACTGCGACCGATGCGGTCGGGTCGTTGGCGATCTCGGCCAGGATGTGGCGCGGATTTTGGCGCCTGGTGCGGGGTTTCGTGGGCATCTTCAGCCTCCTAGGAAAAAGAGTCTAGGCGCGCGCGCCTGTGCCGCGCATGACACCCGTGCGGTGGTAGACCCCTTGCTCGTCGTAGATTCTCGATCCGCCCCCCCATAGGGCCGCTCGCGGGCATGGCAGGCGCGGCGCAGGCCCATGGGCGCGGCTGGCGGTAGGCCGGCTGTGCGGGCATCCTGGCGGCCGCGTGGGGCATGCCGCGCTGGACGTGCGCACGTCCGTCAGTCCTATCTGCGGAATTTCCGCAGATACGATCCCTATCATGGGAATTTCCCAGATTTGCCATCCCCCGAGCCTTGGGGTTGGCATATTGATTGCCGAGGTCGGAAAGAGACGAGCTGCGATCAGCGTCCGAGCTTTGGACACTGATCGACTTGCTGGGGGTTCATGGCGCCACCTCGGCAAACGCATCCAGCACCATGTTGGCGACCGCGTCCATCACCTCAGGCGGCAGGACGATGCCCGGCAACCACCGTCCGTCGCGTGGGTGCCGGAATGGCGGCGTGCGGCACACCAGGCCAGTCGCTAGCCGGACGACTTGGACGCCTTGCAGCTCCAGCACCGCGCCGCCGATGTCCAGCTCGACGATCGCCAGCGCCAACAGCTTGTTCACGCCCGAGCACCGTCTCGATTCCGACCAGGGTATTCCACTGCACTGCGATGGTCTCTGCCGCATCAGTCATGGCGCCGGCGGCCCGGTGCAGTGACGCCAGTGATGCAGTTCGCTGCCTCTTTTGCGGGCGTTTCGCGTTTCAGCGTTCCCCCCTAGAAAGTGAGTGAAACGAAACGCTCACTTCTTAGGGGTCGTTTCACGTTTTGCGTTTCAGCGTTTCGCCTAGAGCTAGGCCGGTTTCCGGGGCGCTGGACGCGGCAGCGTTTCATCTGGCGTTTCACTGAAACGCAGCTTCATACGTTTCAGCAATGAACCGGCACTTCATTCCGCCTCCAACTCTTTTTTGCCGGCATCGGTGATGCGCCATTTGCCGCGGTGCATTGTCGCCAGTTTTTCGCGCTGAAGCGCCTTCAGCAGCCGGTGCGCCCTGGCCTTGTTCGGCACTCCGGTGGCGCCAACCCAGCCCGCATTGATGGCGATGTCCTTAATTGCGATGCCAGGATGCCGGCGCAGCCATTCCAAGACGGTGTTCTCGTCGCTAAGGACCCGCTTGGCTGCTGCCTCGGCCTCGTCATCCGTCTGCAGTGTGGCGATGATGGACATGATCGGGCGGCCGCGACGGTCGGTCAGGCTCTCAATCTTCACCTGCTGCAGCCGAAAGTTGACGGGGGCGAAGTCGGCGCCACGGATTTTGCCCTGCCAATGCAGCGTGGCGGTCTCGCCCATCGCCTCGGCCCAGAGGGTTAAATTGCCGTCTAGCTCGTTCAGGAACGCGCCACCGCCCCGGGGTAGTAGGTTGTCCTTGGCGGGGTTCTTAACCGGGTGCGCTGGCGTCAGGACGGCCGGCTTGCCCTTGCACGTTGTGAGGATGCGAAGGTTCCTGGCGTAGTTGCCCATCTGGACGTTGTGATTGTCATCGTCGCCGGGGAAATACGCCGCGGCGGTATCCACAATGATTAGGACGGGTTCGATCTTGTCGATCTGCTGTTTCAGATCCTCGGCCGCCTCGGCGTGCATCAGGAAGTTGCCCGGCAGCACGTGCAGCGGCAGCTTGTCGCGGTCAAGGCGGTATGCCTTGGCATGCGGCATACATGCGGCACCGGAGGTCATCAGGGTTTTCGCCGGCCAGGAACACGACAGGGCCCTGCATGACTTCGATGCCGCCAATGTTGCGGCCGGCAGCCACCATGCAACCGTCATACAGTGCCACGGCCGTCTTCCCGTGCCCGGTGGGCGACGTAAGTGCATACAGGCGCCCGCGCTGGATTATGCCGTCTATGACGTAGTCGGGCGGCTCAAAGCCTGCCATGAACTCGGCGGCAGACAGGATGCGAGGGATTTCTATCGGATCGGCCTGCCGTCGGGTCTGGCCTGCCGCCGCCTTCGCGGCGTCGAAGTTGGGGATGCCGTCCATTTATGCGGCCCTCCGCGGTGACGCTGGCGACTGGCCACCCAGCATCGCCACCCGCACCACTTCGGCGCGCGACAACCCCAGCCGCTCGCCTTCGGCGATATGCAGTGGCTTCGATCGTCTCTTGCGGTGCCTGCTTACGGATCTGGCGAAAAATCACCCCGGCCAGCGCTCTTGCGTTCTGCCGCCTTGGTCAGCCCGAACCGCTCGGCCAGGGTCGCCATTGCCCTGTTGCGGTCGCCGCCGAAATCGAAGATGGCGACAGCATCGAACGCATCGATCGCGGTCACGCCACCGCACCAGTCCGGCAGATTGCCGGCATGCAAAGGATCGGTCGCGTTGTGGCTGATAAACCCGCTCGATGCCGCCAAATGTCTCTGATATTCGCGCCGAAGCAACCGCACGACGAATTGGGATGCCGCCAGTTCTGGCCTTGGCGGTCATAGCCGTGTGACGCCAGGACCGAGGCCAGATCGAACCGCGATCGCAGCTTCTCAATCAGCGAATCGATCGGGGTCGAACCCTGCCGCAATCTTCGGGCCTCGCGCCGCCGCGCCGCCTCGGCATGCGCCGCAGCGGCAATGCGCTGCGTCCTCGGCCTCCTGTGCCGCCAGGATCGCCGTGCCGGCTTCGGTGATCCATTCGGCCGATGACCGGGCCGCCGGCGATCGTCAGCGTCTCGTACAGCGCCTCGTCCGCCCCGAACGGCATGCTCGGCAAATAGAAAACGGATGCCGCGCCTGACCTTGGACCTGTCCAGCACGCCAGCCAGGCCGAGCCGTTCCGCGACCATCTCCACCGCCGGAAGATCGGGCCGCACCTCGGCAGACAGCGGCAGGATGATGCGATATCGCGGCGCGGCTGCGCGGTGTGCGAATGCGACTGATACAGCAGCGCCGCCCATCCCTGCCGGCGGCAACGATCGGCCGCAACGTCGATCGGTGGCGGAATTTCGCCCGTCTGCTTGTCCGGCTCCACGTCCAGGGCAATCGCGGTGCGCGCCAGGACGTTCGCTTTCTTGCGCCGAACGTGCCGGCCATCTGGCTCCGGCGTGAACCGGGCCGCGGCGAAAGCCGGACCGTCTTTTTCGCCTTCGCGCCGCCACCAGAACACGCCCGCGAAGTTTGCCCAGGTGGTGGCCTCGGTTTCCCCGAGCGCCGGTTGCCCGGCGGGCGCGATGGCGCATGGAAACCATGCTGCAACCAGTGGGATGTCTGCGGCGCCTCCCGGCGCTGCGGCCGGTCATCGTGCCACCGCCGCCTGGTCGCGCAGTTTCGCGACCATTCCGGCCAACAGCGTGCGCTCGCTGGCCTCCGCTGCCTGGAGCACCTGGAGTTGGTGGGTGGGTAGATGCTTCTCGATGTAATATTCCACCAGCCTGCGCAGCCGGCCTGGCTCAATGGCGTCCAGCTCTACCGAGATATCGCCGAACCCCTTGGCCCGGGTGTCGGTCGTCTTGGTTGGGCGTGACGGTAGTTCCCAGACTTTGATCTGCTCCTGCGTACCGCGATGCGCTGAAATAAATCTCGGCGTCCGGCGCCATCTCACGCAGCGTTCGCTCGATCGTCTCGCCTGCATTCACGCCTGACGGATCGAAGTCGCCCAGGTGGTAGATGTAGGTGGGTACATCCAGACTGGAGATGTGCTCCGCCGCCGAGTGTAGAAACGACAGGCTGGCATAGCCGCGAGCCACCATCAACGGCACATCGTATTGCGTGGTCACCGGCAATAGGACGCCAGCCAAAGCATCCTTCTCTAACCAGACTTCCACATAGCAGGAGGCATCCGCCCAGAGCGACTTGCGGTAGAGTCGGGCGGTATCCTCCAGCGCCTGCTGGATGCTATCGAAGGTGCGCGGCTTCGTTGCCAGCGGGTGTTATCGGCCAGCCATCCATAGGGCAACGCGCCGCTGCGACGCATAAGCACGAGGTCAGTCTGCACCTTGGCGTAACCAGCCTCTGATTTCTCCACAATGTCGCGGACGGTGGCCTGGTAAAATACCTGCCGCACCGTCATAGGCCGCATGGCCTCGACGATGTCGTGCAAGGCCTCGCGCCTTGCCTCGATATCGGCCTTCGTGCTGCGGATGCGCTTTATCTGGCTAGCCTGATAAACGGGATTGTCGCTCATGCCGCACCTGCTGCATGCCAGCCGGCTTGCGTGTCAGGCAGCGTCATGCGGCTGATCTGTCGCCTGTCGTGCCTGCTCCTGGAGGCTCTGCAACGCCTCGTCGGTAAGCGTATACCCAGGGCGGCAGATGAATGATGCCGGCGAGCGGATAGGTAGAAGCGGAACGCCACGGGGCCGCATACCGCTTCGCCAACTGCGATGGCGTCGGGATGGCGGTCGTGACTCGCCGGAAGTCCGCGGAGATGTCGGATTCGAATGTCTGTGTCAGGCAATTTTCACGTCCTCGTCTGGACGCGGCGCTTGCGGAAAACCGGCATGTCGGTTAGATTGTCGATGTGATCTGACAATCCAGCCGCCTACCAGGCCCCCGCGCGCCGCACATGCGTCGGGGGTTTTGCTATGCGGCAGCCTTCGCCCGATCGCCAGCGCCGCTCAGCATCTGATCAAGCGCAACCAACGGAACCACCAGCCGCTTGCCGAAGCGGAGAACCGGGAGATCACCGCGGCCGGCCGCCTCATAAGCGGCGTTCCGGCTGATACCGAGCCGCTTCCCGGCCTCCGGCACGCTGATGGTCAAAGGAGCCTTCCTTGCCGTCTGGTCCAGATTTTCCATTCCGTCCTTCCTTATAGCCCCACATATGGGGCTGTCCCAAGGCGGTATGGCATAGACCCGGATATGGGGTCAACCCCACTTGTGGGGCTATAAGTTCTGGGCTATACGTGACGGCACGTAGCGGGATGAAAAAGGACAGAGCGGGTGGGCAGAGCGAGAAAAATCGGCAACCGTTGATCTCAAAGTAAGGATGAAAGAGGCATTGCGCGCACAGATTGAGGCGGCGGCGCGCGAGCATGGGGTGTCTCTGAATGCCGAGGCGGCTGGCCGCTTAGAGCAGTCATTCACGCTGCAAAACCACATCGTCGGCGTGTTCGGCGGGCGGGCCGCCTACAATATCGCGCTGCTGATGTCGGCGAATTTCCACCATGTCGGCGCTGCCGCTGCCGGTGGCAGGGAGATCGCGGAATGGTTGAAGGACCCGGATGTTTTTGAGATCGCCATGCGCGGCGCCGTGAACGCTCTATGGATGGCCCATCCCGATCCAACGCCGCAGCGGAAACGGGAATGGATCGAATCTCTGGCCCGCGGCTGGCTGGCCACCCAACTCAATCAAAATCCGTGGGTCGAACCAAAGCCGAAGCCCGACCAGGAGCGGCCAGAATGATAGGCAACATCACACGCCGCGGCGCGAATAGTTGGCGCCTGAAATTCGAGGCCGGCGCGCGCGATCCGGTCACCGGCAAGCGCCGGACCAGATTCGTCACGGTGCGGGGCACCAAGAAGGCCGCACAGGCTGAACTGATCCGCCTGCTGGCCGAGGTTGGCGACGGAACGGCGGTTGATCCTTCAAAGATCACGGTTGCGGAATACGTCCGCGGCTGGCTGGACAGCGCAACGCACCTCGCGCCGAAAACCCTCGAACGGTACCGCGAGTTGGCGGAACACCAGATCATCCCGCACCTCGGCACCACCTTGTTGCAGAAATTGCGGCCGGCGCAGATTGCCGAGTGGCACGCCCTGCTGTTGCGGGCTGGCGGCCGCAATGGGCGCCCGCTGGCGCCTCGCACGGTCGGCCATGCCCATCGGGTGCTGCACGCCGCCCTGGCCCGCGCTGCCAAGCTGGAGACCGTCTCACGCAACGTTGCCGGGGTCCTGTCACCGCCAAAGGTGGAAGCATCCGAGGTCGAATGCCTAGCCGAAAGTCAGATCGGCGACGTCCTCGGCAAGCTGAAAGACCATCATCTGCATCCGCTGGTCGTGGTGGCCCTCGGCACCGGCATGCGGCGCGGCGAGCTGTGCGCGCTTCAATGGCGGCACGTCGATCTCGACGCGGCATCAATCCAGGTCGAGCGCAGCTTGGAAGAGACGAACGAAGGGTTGCGGGTGAAGTCGCCGAAGTCTCGGCATGGCCGGCGCAGGATCAGCCTGCCCGGCTCGGTGGTGGATACGTTGCGGTCGCACCGCGTGAAGCAGGCGGAGCTGCGGCTGGCCCTTGGCGTCGGGCGCCCTAGCCCGGATGACCTGGTGTTCGCCCGGGAGGATGGTTCGCCACTCTCGCCCGATCGGCTCAGCCAGCAGTGGCGCCGCCTTGCCAATTTACTCGGGTTGCCGCCGGTCACCTGGCACGCCTTCCGGCATTCGCACGCCAGCGCCCTGATCGCGGCCGGGCTGGACATCCTGACTATCAGCCGCCGCCTCGGCCACGGCTCCCCGGCGATCACCCTGAACATTTACGCCCATCTGTTCAGCAACACGGACGCCGCCGCCGCAAAGGCTATGGACGCAGCGTTGGGAAAGCGATAGGTCCGCGGTGCCAATTGGGTGCCATCCGGCCGGGTTTGTTCTCTCCGGCGTCCATCTAACCCTTGATACTCTATTGGCAGGGATGGGTGGCCGAGTGGTTTAAGGCAGCGGTCTTGAAAACCGCCAACCCGCAAGGGTTCGTGGGTTCGAATCCCACCCCATCCGCCACGGTTGAATCTGCCGCAACAACTCAGACACATTCTCGGACCACACGCGCACACGATCCGTAAGCGGTACAACCATCCGCCTTCACCGCCGACGCGCCGCTCACCAGCCGCCGCCCGGCCCTCCCCGGCGCCATCAGCCCAGCCGCCCGACGCCATCAGTGGCCAACGCGGGCCGCACCAGCAGAGTCAGCAGTCGCCCCGCCGGCCACCATCCCGCCCGGGCGCCGACGACGTGATGGGTCTGCTGCGGCGTTCTCATTGACCGCTTGTTTCGCAGCGCAGGAACCCGTGAGGCTTGCAATAAAAGCCGTGTCGCGAAGTTTGCAGCAGAGCCTTGCCAGGTAGTGCTTCGCCCGATTACAGGGACATCAACTCCCAATCCCTGGACAGCCTCACTAAGCAGGGATTTGTTGGTTGCCCAGCGGAAGTGGCGCTCGCTCTTGATTGAGCGCACTCACGGCTTGGTGGATCGCCCCATCGAGTTGCTCGGGATCGGCGAAGGTCTGATGGGCGAGATGATGCGCCTTGAGGTCCCGCCAGACGCCTTCGATGTCATTGAGCTCTGGCGCATACTTAGGGAGCCACTCGACGGTGAGCCAATGGGCACGGGCGGCGAGCGCTGCCCGGGAGAGTTTGCTGGTGTGGATTGGACCATTGTCCTCGACCAGAACCACCGGTTTGACAGGCTGTCCGGGCTTGGGCCCGTAGAGCCGGTCCAGTTGTTCGAGATGGGCGATGAAGTCGCTGCTGCGCTTGGTCGGACTGGTGTGCACGATGAGCTGGCGCGTGACGTGATCGAACGAACCCACCATCGCCACCTTCCTGGCTTGTCCTGGCGCAGGAACACGTAAATCAGCGCCTGCCTTCGCCCAGACCCGGGCGAGATAGGGATGCGTCAGCGCCTCGCTCTCGTCGCCGTAAAGCAAAACGATGTCGCCAGCGGTGGCCTGCTGTTTGCGCAGTTGCAGGCGCAGACCAACCCGCTCGACATCGGCGGCAACCTGGCGCCCCTTCAGCGTGTGCCGCGGACGCCGCCAGCGGAACTTTTTTTGCGCAGAGCCTTGGACAATTGCGAGCGGCTGATACGCACGCCCTCGCGGTTTTCGATTTCGGCGCGCAACCGGGGAATGGTCCAGTTGTGCCGATCCGCCACAGGTTCCTCGAGTAGCGGCACCGCAACACGCAGGGCTGCCTCGCTCTTCATCGGTGCCGGCCCGGGTGCGACGGTGGCCTTCAAGGCCGCGATACCGCCACGCATGAAGTCGCTCCGCCACAGGCGGACCGTGTCCTCGCGCACGCCAAATGCCTCGGCAATCCGCGCGCTGGTCCAGCCAGCCAATGTCAGACGAACGGCTCGGGCGCGGTCTGCCTCGCCACGATCACGCGAACCGGCGAGCGCCACCAGAGCCGCTTGTTGCTCTTCGCTCGCTGAAAGCGGCGATCTGCCCGTCATGTCCTGCACCCTGCGAATCGGTGCCGGCAGCGAATCGTACCCACCACCCGTTGGTCAAGCTGGCGGATTCTGCTTAGGGCCTTGATAATCTCGACGTGCGCCTGGGGGGTAATGATAAATGTCTAAAGACACCGGCGACCGCATGAAGCGGCCAAACATTCTTCTCATCACCTGCGATCAGTATCGCTTCCCACGCTTCTCCTACGGCCCTGACCACGGCTTTGCCGAACCGCTAAAGCAGATTCTCGGCTTCCAGGGGACAGTGGATCGATCCAATATCTATGCGAAATATTTCCCGGGCCTCCTCCGGCTGCGTCGAAATGCTGTTGTCTTGCGCAACCACACAATCGGCGCGAGCGCCTGCACGCCAAGCCGCGCGGTCATCTACACGGGCCAGTACGGGACGAAGACTGGCGTCACCCAAACCGACGGCGTCTTCAAGGACGGTGAACTCGGTGAACTTCCCCTGGCTGAAGGTCGGCGGCATTCCGACGCTCGGAACCTGGATGCGTGCCGCCGGCTACAGCACGCATTATTTCGGCAAGTGGCATGTCTCCAACCCGCCCGATCATTCGCTGGAGCGTTATGGCTTTGACGATTGGGAGGAGTCCTATCCTGAACCGCATGGCACACAAACCAACAACCTAGGCATTTATCGCGACGCCGGCTTCACCGACAGCGCCTCCGCCTTCATCCGTCGCCAAGGCCTGGCGTTGAATTACAACCGCATTTATGCATCGCTCTCGGCCGAGAATCCTGGCACGAGTGGTCCAGATCCGAGCAAGCTGCCGCCGTGGTTTGCAGTGGTCTCCTTTACCAATCCCCACGACATTGCGACGTATCCCGGCGTGATCGCCCAGGCATTGCCCGCTGACGATCCGCATTCCATCACCCTTGGCGACAAGACCTTGACGCGACAGGCCCAGTCGATATTCGGTCCACTGACTGTGCCGGCCCAAGGCGACGTAACGCCGCCGCCCATCGCAGGTACGGTGCAGATTTCGCTCAATCCGGAAGGCTTTCCGCAGGACTGCGCCAGCCCGTCTCCGACTCAGAATGAAAAACTTACCGACAAGCCGACCTGTCAGCACGAAGCGGCCTACAAGGTCGGACTGGCGCTCGCCTCGAAGAGCGGCTTCAACATCGTCGATAGCCTGGCCGGTGGTAAGCCGCCGCTCGGCGGTGACACCGCGCTGGAAGCGGCCGTTGCCCTATCGCTCAGAAATTGCATACCGTTCCAGCTGTCGGATGATCCCAACCAGAACTGCGCGTTGTTCCTGCAACTCTATGGCTGGCTGCATTCGGTGGTCGACGTCCACATAAACGCTGTGTTGACCGCGCTTGAGGAGTCCGGGCAGGCAGACAATACCATCGTCATCTTCCTGGCTGACCACGGCGAGTACGGTGCCGCGCACGGCATGATGCTCGAGAAGTGGTACACCGCCTACCAGGAAGCCGTGCATGTGCCGGTGGTGGTGCAATTTCCTGCGTCCGGGGGTGAAACAGGACCCCCACCGGGAAATGGCATCGCACCCGAACCCAGGCAGCTCGACGCGTTGACCAGCCACGTCGACATTCTTCCCACCGTGCTGGGATTTGCTGACGTACACGCCGAGCAGCGATGCGAGATCAGCGCAAAATTGGCCGAGAGCCGGCCTGTGCCGCCGCTACCGGGCGCCGACCTGTCCGCAATCATCCGGCACGCTTTGGCGGGCGATGCTACGGAGATGCCGATCATCGAGTTCTGACGGCGAGGTTCGCCAAGGCGTTCTGTTCATTACCGACGACGAGATCACCGCGCCGCTGCCGCCCTCGCGCACGGCGGCGGACAAGCGATCTTACGAGGAGTTCGGGGTGTTTCAGGCCGTGGTTGAGGCAGTGCGTGACGGAAGACACCACACGGGGCCCGTGGCACTCAATCCGGGTAGCGTCAAACAGCCGAACCATGTGCGTTGCGTCCGGACCCAGGACTACAAGCTGGCGCGTTATTTCGACCCATCCGGACAGGTGCCCGACGAATGGGAGATGTACGATCTCCGGTCCGATCCAATTGAGGCAGTTAATCTGGTCGAGGTGAGCGTCTCCCCACCTCGGGCACGCGTAGGCCTGCCGGATCGGGTGAAGGTACAGCAGGCGGCAGATCAAGCAGCGATGCTGTTGGCGAAATTGGAGCTGCGGTACCTGTAGCGGCGGCGGGTAGCATCGAGGATGGGCGCGGCAGCTGGACCCTTCGGCGTCGCCCCGTTTCCCAACCGCACTCATAAAACCGGACATGCGAATATCCCGCATCCGGCTTTCTGAACCGCTCCGGGATTGTCGGTGTCGTACTGCCGCGGGTGGGGCCCTGAACTCCGGCCTTGATCAGCGGGTCGATCTGGTGGACGGCATTGTCACAACAATCCCCGGCGGACAGCAAGGAGCCGGAGCGGGGTGGTGCTGCACAGCTCATGCTGCCGCTCCGGTAACGCCATGTCATGTGCAGAATACGGCGTCACGAGAGGCTCGATGCTCACTGGGGTCAAGCGAGGCCGGCGAAGCCGGTAGTGATGGTGGATCCGCCCGTGGGAGGCGAGGAAACACTGCGCATAGCGGGGTGACTCGAACCATTGCATCTGCCGGTCTCAACGTCGTGTCGGCAGATGCCACACCGCACCCGGTGGTTGACCCGGTTGTCGAGATAGCGGCTCTGTCGATGCTCCAATCCGGGCAGAATGTCGTGCTTCGCGGCGGCCTGGCGTGCCCATAAGACCACCCTCCAGGGACAGCGCTCGTCGGCTCGAAGGCTTGACGCCGCTCCACCAGGGACTTCTTGCCGCGCGCGGCGCTATCGGGCCAACGGCCGATACTTGATCCGATGCGGCTCCGTCGCGTCGGCGCCCAGGCGGCGGCGCTTGTCCTCCTCATAGGCTTCGAAGTTGCCCTCGAACCACTCGACATGGCTGTCGCCCTCGAACGACAGGATGTGCGTCGCCAGCCGGTCGAGGAACCAGCGATCGTGGCTGATGATCACGGCGCAGCCGGCGAACTCGATCAACGCGTCCTCCAACGCCCGCAGCGTATCGACGTCCAGGTCGTTGGTCGGTTCGTCCAGCAGGATGACGTTGTGTTCGGTCTTCAGCATCTTCGCCAGATGCACGCGATTGCGTTCACCACCCGACAGGATGCCGACCTTCTTCTGCTGGTCCGGACCCTTGAAGTTGAACGCGCCGACATAGGCGCGTGAGGCGACCGCGCGCTTGCCCAGATAGATCACGTCCTGACCGTCGCTGATCTCCTGCCACACCGTGCGGTCCGGGTTCAGGCTGTCGCGCGACTGATCCACGTAACCCAGCTTCACCGTGTCCCCGACCCGCAGCGAGCCGGCATCCGGCGTCTCCTGCCCGATGATCATGCGGAACAGCGTGGTCTTGCCGGCGCCATTGGGACCGATCACGCCGACGATGCCACCGGGCGGCAGCTTGAAGTCCAGCCCCTCGATCAGCTCCTGGTCGCCATAGCCCTTGCACAGACCCTCGGCCTCGATCACCACGTTGCCCAGGCGCGGCCCCGGCGGGATGACGATCTCCGCCACGCCAGTCGCCTGCTCCTGCGACTTCGCCAGCATCTCCTCGTAGCGCTTGATGCGGGCCTGGTTCTTCGCCTGACGTGCGCGAGGGGAGGCGCCGATCCACTCCTGTTCGGCCGCCAGGGCGCGCTGGCGGGCGCTCTCCTCTTTCTCCTCCTGCTGCAGTCGCTTGCGCTTCTGGTCCAGCCAGGACGAGTAGTTGCCTTCGAACGGGTAGCCGCGGCCGCGCTCGATCTCCAGGATCCAGTTGGTGACGTTGTCCAGGAAGTAACGATCGTGGGTCACGATCATCACGGTGCCCTTGTAGTCGTGCAGCGTGTGCTCCAGCCAGGCGACGCTTTCGGCGTCCAGGTGGTTGGTCGGTTCGTCCAGCAGCAGCAGGTCGGGCTTTTCCAGCAGCAGCTTGCACAGCGCGACGCGCCGCCGCTCGCCACCCGACAGGGTGGACACAGCCGCGTCCGCCGGCGGGCAGCGCAGCGCGTCCAGCGCGATCTCCACGCGCCGGTCCAGCTCCCACCCCTCCTCGGCGTCGATCTTCTCCTGCAGGTCGCCTTGTTCCACCAGCAGCGCATTCATCTCGTCATCGGACATCGGTTCGGCGAATTTGGCCGAGATCTCATTGAAGCGGTTCAGCGCCGCCTTCAGTTCGGCGAACGCCTCCTCGACATTTCCCCCGACCGTCTTGGAAGGATCGAGCTGCGGCTCCTGCGACAGGTAGCCGATCCGCACGCCGTCCGCGGCCCAGGCCTCACCGCCGAATTCCTTTTCGATCCCCGCCATGATCTTCAGCAGGGTCGATTTGCCGGCGCCGTTCACGCCCAGCACGCCGATCTTCACGCCGGGCAGAAAGGACAGGGTAATGCCCTTGAACACCTCGCGTCCGCCGGGAAATGCCTTGGTCAAATCCTTCATCACATAAACGTATTGGTAGCTTGCCATGATCCGCCGTCTCCGATTTCGTCCGCACCCTTAGATGGGGGCGTTCCCGCGCTCAATACCAGGGCGGCGCGTCAATCGGCCGAGGTTCGGTTCAAGCTCCGGCTGTTCAGTCCGGACCGGTGTTGGGCGCGCGATCGGACAGCGGTGACGGCCCCGCCCCCACCACCGCGATTTCGGACCGCGGCAGCTTCACCACCAGTCCCGGCGCCGGCGGTTTCGGCGCCGCGAACACGCTCAGCGCCAGGGTGAACACCACCAGAACGGCGAGTGCGATCGCAGTGTTGCGCAAGGCGGTCTGCGCGTTGCTCAAATGGCTGAACCGCCAGGTGTTGAGGTTCGCCGCCGTCCGATAGTGCAGCAGCATCTGCAGCGTCATCTGCCGAACGATGTCGTCCGCGGGGCTAGACAGCATGGCCAGCAGGTCCGAACTGCCGATCGCCGGGAAGGGGACACCACTCAGCGCGCGCAAGGCGCTGACGGTCAGCAGCACGGTCTGGATCACCAGATACAGCGCGACGATGCCCAGCAGGCTGCTCCGCCAGAAGCTGAACGCTTCCAGATGGCCAACCACGGTACCGCCGAGGGAAAGCAGCGCACCGAGGAAGGCCTGGGCCACCAGCAAGGCCTGAGCGCGCGACAGAACGGAGTTGGCCCTGGCGGCTTCCGCATCCATCCGTCCCTTCGCGTAGGCATGGATCAGGTCGACCTCGTTGCGCCCCATATCGGGGATACGGGCTTGCAGGGCGGTCGTATTGGCGGCGAAATCCGGGTTGCTGGCCGCTTCCTGACCATACCGTTCGGCATTGGACTGAAGCCAAAACGGAAACACCTCATACCAAAGCGGCCGCAGCCATGACAGCATCCGATCAGGCTCCCCCTGGCTGGCCGCGCGCCAGCAGGCCGGCCAGGGCGGCGCCGATCGGCAGGCCAAGCGACAGCTCCAACCAGCCCCATTGGCCGGCCGGGTTGGTCTCCAGGAAGCAGAACTCTCCGGCCGGGGTCTCGATCAGGTCGTGCGTGGCGAAATGCAGCCCGGCCATCTCGCAGAGCCGCAGCAGCTTTTGCTGGACCGCGGGCGGCAGCGAGGCAGGCTCGAAGATCTCTGCGGCATCCGGGCTGAGCCGCCAGTCATCCGGGTCCACGGCGGCGCCGCTGCGGGTGCGGGCCGCGAAGACTTGGCCGGCGACGGTGGTCACCCGCCACTCGTGGCGCTTCGGCACGCGTGCCTGTAACAGGCAGGGTGCAACCCGCAGACCGGTCCAATCCGAGGCCGCTTCCACCGGGCTGGTATAGGCCGCCGCCCTGCTTTCCTGATCGAGCAGACCGAACGACAGAGCCTTGGTCACCACCGCTCCGTGCCGGGCGACAAAATCCCGGGCAAGCGCCGCGTCCTGCGTCACCAGCGTCGCCGGGACAGTGAATCCCACCGCCCGGGCGCGCTGCGCCTGCAACAGCCGGTTGCCGGCCAGGCGATCCACCTCGAAAGCATTCACCTGCAGGCCAGGGATGCTGTCGAGGAAGGCGTCCAGCACACAGGCCAGCTCGCGCGCGGCGAAATCGCGGAAGCATGCCGACACCTGGTCGAGCCCGGCCGCACGCGCGAGCCGGCGATGCCACACGGCGCGAACCTCGCCGGCGGCCAGCATGGTGTCCGGCGCGACCAGCTGCGGCCGATCGTCGGAAAAGCCAAAATGACAGTCCGGCGAACCGAGCCGATCGGTATCCAGCCGATAATAGGACGCCTGGCGATCGCGCAGTTGGCGGATCACCAGATCGGCGCCGAGGTCTCCGCCATGGGTGACGAGCAAGATCACCGATCGAATCGATGCCTCTCGCAGTGCCGCAGCCGGATAACGTCGGGGTCGGGAATCACGGTGACGACCTTGGTCGCCAGTTGTTCGATCGGCGCAGGCTGCGCATCCTGGCGGCACGGATCACGTCCGGGTCCGGCTGGTCCGGAGCAGCCTTGGTTTCCATGTGGCCAGGCCGTTCGCCCGCCTGCGTCATTTCTTCCAGCGCCGGCCGCGGCGAACCTGGCATCCGCAGCATCCCGTCCGGCCCGGTCTCGAAGGCATCGGCCGCCGGCGGGTCGGCGCAGCGGGCGAATTGCACCAGAAACGGAACAACGGATGCGTCATCATGGCCTCCAGCCTGCCAGGGTCCACGTGCCCTGAGGGCGTGGCGAAATGCTGCGCTGTCCCGGATCGACTTCCGCAAGCCGTCAGTGCGTTCGCGACCATCCGATAGGGCCAATGTGAACGCCTTGTCAGCCGCGTGGCGGGTACGCCGGGCCCCGCTCAATACCAGTGGTGCTGGTGCCAGAGGCGACCGCCTTATCGGCGTCGCCATAACGCGACCGAATATAGCGAATGCCGCCCTGGGCTTCCTCGACGGCATTGCCAAAGGACGCAGCGCCATGCGGGTTCAGATGCCAGTTCGCCCGCGTCAACTGATACAGGCCTCGCGCCGAGTGGACCGGATTGCGTGCCTTCACCTTGCCGCCGGATCCCTGCCCCATGATGAAGCTGAGCCCGGCACGCCAGACTCGGGACATTTTCGCGCGCCATCGCCTGGGTCAGCGCGGCTCGCGGCAGCCGGCAAGACACGCGCGTCGCGCCGGCGCGGCGAAAACCCGCGGCACATGCTTCACCGGCACCCGCGCCGCTGCCCAGATGACCAGCCGATGTGCCGCCGGCAGCTGCGGCGCCGTCACGTCGTGATGCGCCCGCGCCAGCACCTGCTGGAAACTGGGTCCGTCATGCCCATGCCGCCGCCGGCGTGCGGATGCACCGGGTAGCGGCGGCATTCGATTGGCCGAAATGCGCGTCACGTCCGCCACGCAGATAGCCTACGGAGGACAGATTGCGATCCGGTAAATAGCCGCGTCGGTGTTCGCCACCCACGCGCGCGACATACGCGCCGCCCGGCGTCAGGCAAAATCCTGCTCGGAGCGCGGTCCCACCGGGCGAACTGCGCGAATAGGGTCGATCCGGTCCAGGCCGCACGAAAGCTGCGAGCCCGTCGATGCACCAATCAGCCACGCCGCGTCATGAAGGGCGCCAGGCGTCCCGGCACTCGATCGACCGGCCGGTTCAGCACGCCGCAGGGCACCCGGCGGGGGTGGTGCTCGCGCGTGCAGGTGCCTCCTGGCATGGCTGTGAACGGCCAAAAGCGCAACCAGCCCTGGTCGGCATCGTTCGCTCCGGCAGGAACATTCGTCTCCCAACGGAGGACAGACATCATGGGCTTACGCATGATCGGCCTGGGCATCGCGCTGACCGTTGCCGGTGGGCTTGCCGGCTGCGCGCCGGGACCGGGCGGATACGCAGGATGGTCGAACTACCGCGAGCATCAGGCCAGCGCACATGCCTCCGCTGCCCATCGTGACGCCCAGGACGCACGCTGGCAGGCAGAACGTGGCAATTACTGGGGTGCGCAGCAATCCCAGGCAGCGGCCAATGCGGAAGCGGCGCGAGCTCGTCAGGAGCATGAGCACGCTGCGAAGGACCGGTGGCTCAGCCAGTTCTGATAACCCGGCGCGCCGGCTTTGCCAGACCGCTTGGCCGTCCACCGCCCCGGTAACGTCGTGGTGCGCCCGGCAGGACTCGAACCTGCAACCAAGCGGTTATGAGC